>NZ_JOEZ01000017.1 GCF_000721175.1 Streptomyces anulatus | reverse complement strand
TCCACATACATCCAGTATGCGGATGCCCCTCCGCCTTGCGATGCACCGCATCTGACGCCGCGCGCTGATCCACCGGGAATCGCGGGACAGCCCTTAGGGTCGTCCGCAGGAGCGGAGGAACTCCCGGGTGCGGCGCGCGATCGGAAGCGGCTTGTCCGGGGCGCACGGGTACATGTCCTGCTCCACGATCGCGAACAGGTCGACGTCCAGGGCGCGCGCCGCGTCCAGGACCGGTTCCAGGGCGGGGACTCCGCCGGGCGGCTCGCACATCACGCCCCGGGCCACCGCAGGGCCGAACGGGACCTCGTCCGCCACCACCGCAGCCAGGATCTCGGGGTCGACCTGCTTGAGGTGGAGGTAGCCGATGCGCTCCCCGTACGTCTCGATGAGCTTGACGCTGTCGCCGCCGCAGTAGGCGTAGTGCCCGGTGTCCAGGCAGAGCGACACCAGGTCCGGATCGGTTGCGTCGAGGAAGCGGTTGACGTGCTCCTCGGTGTCGATGTGGGTGTCGGCGTGCGGATGGACGACGATCCGCAGCCCGAACCGCTCCCGGACCTCCCGGCCGAGCCGCTCCGTCTGGGTCGTCAGGTCCCGCCACTGAGCGGGCGTGAGCGTTCGGTCCTCCACGACCTCGCCCGTCTTGTCGTCCCGCCAGAACGAGGGGATGACGACCAGGTGTTCGGCGCCCATGGCCCGGGTCAGTGCGGCGATGTCCGCGACATGCGCCCAGGTCCGGTCCCAGACGTCCGGACCGTGGTGCAATCCGGTGAAAACGGTCCCGGCGGAGACCGTGAGCCCCCGGCTGCGGGTCTCGTCCGCCAGCCGGGCCGGGTCGGTGGGCAGATAGCCGTACGGACCGAGCTCGATCCACGCGTACCCGGCCTCGGCGACCTCGTCGAGGAAGCGCTGCCAGGGCACCTGCTGCGGGTCGTCGGGGAACCACACCCCCCAGGAGTCGGGGGCCGAGCCGATACGGATGCGCGCCGAAGAGGGTGCGGAGGGGGTCATATCGCCCAGCGTCGCGGCCGGTACGGACGAGTGTCAAGAGTTCGTCCGAATGTCCGGACAAAATGTTGACAGGGTTCCCGGGCGGAGACTAGACCTGGGATCAGCGGGCCACCGGGGGTCGAAGGGATGCGTATGCCTGAGTCGTACGACGTGATCACCATGGGGCGGATCGGGGTGGACCTCTACCCGCTGGAGGTCGGGGTTCCGCTCGCCCGGGTCGAGACGTTCGGCAAGTTCCTCGGCGGCTCCCCGACGAACGTCGCGGTGGCGGCGGCCCGGCTGGGGCGGCGGGCGGCGGTGATCACCCGGACCGGACAGGACGCCTTCGGTGCGTATCTCCACCAGGAACTGGAACGGTTCGGCGTGGACGCCCGCTGGGCGACGGCCGTGGCGGAGTATCCGACCCCGGTCACCTTCTGCGAGATCTTCCCGCCGGACGACTTCCCGCTCTACTTCTACCGGCAGCCCAAGGCCCCCGACCTGGAGATCCACCCGGCGGAACTCGACCTGGACGCGGTGCGCGACGCCAGGATCTTCTGGATGACGGGTACCGGACTCAGCGCCGAACCGAGCCGTTCCGCCACGCTGGCCGCCCTCGCGGCGCGGGCCGGCCGTCCGGCGGGTACGCCCCGCACGGCGACCGTCTTCGACCTCGACTGGCGGCCCGTGTTCTGGGACGGGGGCGACGACAGTACCGAGGCGCCCGCGCGGTACCGCGAGGCGCTGGCCCATGTCACGGTCGCCGTCGGCAACGTCGACGAGTGCGCGATCGCGACCGGCGAACGCGAACCGTACGCCGCCGCCCGCGCCCTGCTCGCGGCCGGGGTGGAGCTCGCCGTCGTCAAGCAGGGGCCGAAGGGCGTGCTCGCCGTCCACCGCGACGGCGCCACCGCCGACTGCCCGCCGCTGCCGGTGGAGGTGGTCAACGGCCTCGGCGCGGGCGACGCGTTCGGGGGCGCACTCTGCCACGGACTGCTCGCCGGGTGGCCCCTCGACCGTCTCGTGCGGTACGCGAACGCGGCCGGCGCTATCGTCGCCTCCCGGCTCGCCTGCTCGTCCGCGATGCCGTTCCCGGAGGAGGTCGAGGGGGCCCTCGCGGCCGGAGCCGTCACGGCGGACCTCGGCGCACCCGCGGGCCCCCGCGCCGGGGCGGGCTCATGACGCCTCTCGCGCCCGCCCTCTCCGAACTCGTGCGGCTGCGCGCCGAACGCCCCGAAGCCGTCGCCGAGGCCGCCGTACGCCGGAAGCGGCGACGGCTGATCCGTACCACCGGCGACCGCTTGATGATCATCGCGGCCGACCATCCCGCGCGCGGCGCGCTCGCCGTCGGCGACCGGTCCCTCGCCATGGCCAACCGCTTCGAGCTTCTGGAGCGGCTCTGCCTCGCCCTCTCCCGCCCCGGGGTCGACGGCGTGCTCGCCTCCGCCGACGTCCTGGACGACCTCCTCCTGCTCGGCGCCCTGGAGGACAAGGTCGTGATGGGCTCGATGAACCGCGGCGGGCTGGCCGGCGCCGCGTTCGAGCTCGACGACCGGTTCACCGGCCACCGCCCCGAGGACCTGGTCCGCCACGGGTTCGACGCGGGGAAGCTGCTGCTCCGTATCGACCACGACGACCCCGGTTCGCTCGACACCCTGCACACCGCCGCCCGGACCATCGACGCGATGGCCGCGCACCGGCTGCCCGTCTTCGTCGAGCCGTTCCTCTGCCGCCGCGTCGACGGCCGCCTCCGCAACGATCTCGGCGCCGCCGCCGTGGCCACCTCCATCGCCATCGCGTCGGGCCTCGCCGGAACGTCGGCGTACACCTGGCTCAAGGTCCCCGTCACCGATGACCCCGACGCCATGGGCCGGGTGATGGAGGCGTCCACGCTGCCCGCCGTCCTGCTCGGCGGCGAGGTCGGCGACGACCAGGACGCCGCGTACGGGAAATGGCGCGACGCGCTGCGGCTGCCCACCGTGCGGGGGCTGGTCGTGGGACGCTCACTGCTCTACCCGGTCGACGGCGACGTGACGTGCGCCGTCGACACCGCCGTATCGCTGCTCCGGACGGGCAGGGAGGGGCCATGACGACGCATCACCCCCACCGGGGGAACCGAGGACAGCACCGGAACCAGGACCGGTACCACCTGCCGGCCGGTAGCGCCGCGCGCGGGGCGTACGCCGTCGACATCGATCCCGGTCGGGCCGGCTGGGACCGTTCGTCCCTGCGGGTGCTGGAGCTGGAGCCGGGTGGTGTTCACACGCTCGTCACCGGCGGTAGCGAATGGATCGTCCTGCCGTTGGCCGGTGCCTGTACGGTGCGTACGGCAGGTGAGACCTTTGAACTGCTGGGCCGGGAAAGCGTGTTCAGCGGGGTCACCGACTTCGCCTACGTGCCGCGCGACGCCCATGCACAGATCGCCTCCGGCGCAGGAGGCCGCTTCGCCCTGGCAGGAGCGAAGTGCGAGCGACGACTCCCCGCTCGCTACGGCCCCGCGCCGGAGGTACCCGTCGAACTGCGCGGCTCCGGGACCTGCTCACGCCAGGTGAACAACTTCGCCGCAGCCGACACCTTCGACTGCGACCGGCTGATCGCCGTCGAGGTCCTCACCCCCGGCGGCAACTGGTCGTCGTACCCGCCGCACAAGCACGACGAGCACGTGCCGGGCGAGGAGTGCGAACTGGAGGAGATCTACTACTTCGAGGTGGCGGACGGCGGGCTCGGCTACCACCGGGTGTCCCCGTCGCGCGACGGCGGTACGGACGTCCTCGCCGAAGTGCGCAGCGGTGACGCCGTCCTCATCCCCGACGGCTGGCACGGCCCGTCCATCGCCCCGCCCGGCCGCACGCTCTACTACCTGAACGTGATGGCCGGGCCGGGGGAGGAGCGCGCCTGGCTGATCCGCGACCATCCCGACCACCGGTGGATCCGCGACACCTGGCGGGACGAGCAGATCGACGCCAGACTCCCGCTGTACACGGCGCATCCGTCGCCCGGCCCGGAGGTAACGCCTTGAGCCCGACGAGTCCCGCGAGCCCGAAGAGTCCTGCGGACCCCCTCCGTCCCACGCGCCGTCTGACCACCGCTCAGGCCCTGGTCGCCTTCCTGGCCCGGCAGTACACCGAGCGTGACGGCCGACGGCAGCGGCTCATCAGCGCCACCTGGGGCATCTTCGGCCACGGCAACGTCGCCGGCATCGGCCAGGCGCTCGTGGAGGCGGGCGGAGGCGGAACGGGAACCGGGACCGGGCACGGCAACGGAGCCGGGCACCGTATGCCGTACCTCCAGGGCCGCAACGAACAGGCCATGGTGCACGCGGCCGTCGGGTACGCGCGTCAGTCGGGGCGGCTCTCGGCGCACGCGGTGACCACGTCCATCGGTCCGGGCGCCACCAACCTCGTCACCGGGGCCGCCCTCGCCACGATCAACCGCCTGCCCGTCCTCCTCCTGCCCGGCGACACCTTCGCGACCCGGCCCGCCGACCCCGTGCTCCAGCAGCTCGAAGTGCCGTACGCGGGCGATGTCTCGGTCAACGACTGCCTGCGCCCGGTCTCGCGCTACTTCGACCGGATCACCCGGCCGGAGGCGCTGATTCCGGCGGCCCTCCAGGCGATGCGGGTCCTGGCCGACCCGGCCGAGACCGGGGCCGTCACGCTCGCGCTGCCGCAGGACGTGCAGGCGGAGGCGTACGACTGGCCGGAGGAGTTCTTCGCCGAGCGCGACTGGCACGTCCGCAGGCCCGCCCCCGACGCGTTCGAACTGGAAGCGGCGGTAAGGGCGGTGCGCTCCGCCCGCCGCCCGCTGATCGTCGCGGGCGGCGGGGTCCGGCACAGCGCCGCCGAGGAGACGCTCGCCGCGTTCACCGCCGCGACCCGCATCCCGGTCGCCTCCACCCAGGCGGGCAAGGGCGCGCTCCGCCACGACCACCCGGCCGACGTCGGCGGCATCGGCCACACCGGCACCGCCACCGCCGACGAGCTGGCCCGCACCGCCGACCTGGTGATCGGCATCGGCACCCGCTTCTGCGACTTCACCACCGCCTCCGGCACGCTCTTCGCCGATCCTGCCGTCCGCTTCCTCCACCTCAACATCACCGCCTTCGACGCCCACAAGCTGGCCGCCCTCCCTCTGGTCGCCGACGCCCGCGCGGGACTGGAGGCGCTGACGGCGGCGCTCGCCGGACGCGGCTACCGGGTCGACCCGGCGTACGAGACGGAGTACACCGGCGCGAAGGAGGCGTGGGAGGAACGGATCGAGGCGTCCTTCGCCACCCCCGACCCCACCGCGCGCCCCACCCAGACCCAGGTCCTCGGCCTCCTGGACGCCCTGGTCACCGGGGACGACATCCTCATCAACGCCGCCGGCTCCCTCCCCGGCGACCTGCACAAGCTCTGGCGCGCCCGCTCCCGCGACCAGTACCACGTCGAGTACGGCTACTCCTGCATGGGCTACGAGATCCCGGCCGCGATCGGCGTCCTGCTCGCCACCGAAGCCCGCACGCCGCACCGGCCCGACGAGCCGCGCCGCCCCGTCTGGGCGCTCGTCGGCGACGGCACCTACCTGATGAACCCCACCGAGATCGTCACCGCCGTCCAGGAGAACCTGCCGCTGAAACTGCTGATCCTCCAGAACCACGGGTACGCCTCCATCGGCGCCCTCTCCGAGTCGGTCGGCGGCGAACGCTTCGGCACGGCCTACCGCCACCGGGACGCCGACGGCGGCTTCACCGGCCCGCCGCTCCCGGTCGACCTGGCCGCCAACGCGGCCTCCCTCGGCATGCGGGTCCTGCGCGCCACCACCGTCGACGACCTGCGCAAAGCCCTCTCCGAGGCCCGCGACGCGGAAGGCCCCACTTGTGTCTACGTCGAGACCGAAACGCCCGACACAGTGTCGGGCCCCCCTCCGGCACAGGCGTGGTGGGATGTTCCGGTAGCCGAAACCGCGAGCCGACCGGCGGCGGTAGAGGCCCGGGAGGAGTACGACCGGCAGGCCGCCGCCCGACGTCGCCACCTGTAAGCCCTGCCCGAGCCTGCTCGAAGCCTGCCTGAAGCCTGAAGGAGTACGTCATGACGAAGACCGTCAACCACTGGATCGGCGGCAAGACGGTGGAGGGCACGTCGGGCCAGTACGGTCCCGTCACGGACCCGGCCACCGGCGCGGTCACCACCCAGGTGGCGCTCGCCTCCGTGGAGGAGGTCGACGCTGCCGTGGCGGCGGCGAAGGCCGCTTACGCGACGTGGGGCACCTCCTCGCTCGCCCAGCGCACCACGGTCCTCTTCCGCTACCGCGCGCTGCTCGACGCCCACCGCGACGACATCGCCGCGCTGATCACCGCCGAGCACGGCAAGGTGCACTCGGACGCGCTGGGTGAGGTCGCCCGCGGTCTGGAGATCGTCGAGCTGGCGTGCGGGATCACCACCCAGCTCAAGGGCGAGCTGTCCACCCAGGTCTCCAACCGGGTCGACGTCTCCTCGATCCGCCAGTCGCTCGGCGTCGTCGCTGGCATCACCCCGTTCAACTTCCCGGCCATGGTGCCGATGTGGATGTTCCCGCTGGCCATCGCCTGCGGCAACACGTTCGTGCTGAAGCCCAGCGAGAAGGACCCATCGGCCGCCAACCTGCTGGCCGAGCTGGCCTCGGAGGCCGGTCTTCCGGACGGCGTCCTCAACGTCCTGCACGGCGACAAGGTCGCGGTCGACGGCCTGCTCAACCACCCCGACGTGGCTGCCGTCTCCTTCGTCGGCTCCACCCCCATCGCCCGCTACATCCACGCCACGGCCTCCGCCAACGGCAAGCGCGTCCAGGCCCTCGGCGGCGCGAAGAACCACATGCTCGTCCTCCCGGACGCCGACCTGGACGCGGCCGCCGACGCGGCGGTCTCGGCGGCGTACGGCTCGGCCGGTGAGCGCTGCATGGCGATCTCGGCGGTCGTCGCGGTCGGCGCGATCGGCGACGAGCTGGTCGCCAAGATCCGCGAGCGGGCCGAGAAGATCACGATCGGCCCCGGCAACGACCCCGCCTCCGAGATGGGCCCCCTGATCACCGCCGCCCATCGCGACAAGGTCGCCTCGTACGTCACGGGCGCCGCGGCCCAGGGCGCGGAGGTCGTCCTCGACGGCACGGGCCACACGGTAGTGGGCTTCGAGGACGGGCACTGGATCGGCCTGTCCCTCCTGGACAAGGTCTCCACCGACTCCGACGCCTACAAGGACGAGATCTTCGGCCCGGTGCTGTGCGTGCTCCGCGTGGAGACGTACGAGGACGGCGTCGCCCTCATGAACGCATCGCCGTTCGGCAACGGCACCGCGATCTTCACCCGCGACGGCGGCGCGGCCCGCCGCTTCCAGCTGGAGGTCGAGGCCGGCATGGTCGGCGTCAACGTCCCGATCCCGGTCCCGGTGGGCTACCACTCCTTCGGGGGCTGGAAGGACTCGCTCTTCGGCGACCACCACGTCTACGGCAACGACGGTGTGCACTTCTACACCCGCGGGAAGGTCGTCACCACCCGCTGGCCCGACCCGGCCGACGCCCCGGCAGGCGTCGACCTGGGCTTCCCGCGCAACCACTGAGCCGGATCCGGCTCGGCCTGACCCCCGTCCGCGTACGCCGCGGGCGGGGGTCCGGCGTGTGCGCGCACCGCCGAAAACCAGGTGCCCGCCCGCGTACGCCTCCCGCATCCTGGGACGCATGAACGCCCAGCCACACCCGCCCCGTCACGAGATCCGCGCGCTCCACACCGCCACCACCGTCACCGTCTACCAGGCGTACCGGCCCGCCATCGGGCTGCCCGCCGCACGTGACGGGCGGTTCCCCGAGGCATGGAAGCGGGACCGGATGACCTGGATCAAGCCCAGCTTCCTGTGGATGATGTACCGCTGCGGCTGGGGCACGAAGGAGGGCCAGGAGGTCGTCCTCGCCGTCGAGATCGACCGCAGCGGCCTGGAGTGGGCCCTCGCGCACGCCGAACTCTCCCATTACGTACGCGGTGTGCACCCGGACCGGACGGCCTGGAAGCGCAGCCTGCGCGCCGCCCCCGCCCGGGTCCAGTGGGACCCCGAACGCGACCTCGGCCTGAACGCGCTCCCGTACCGCTCCCTCCAGCTCGGGCTCAGCGGCGAGGCCGCCCGGCTGTACGCGGACGAGTGGACGGTGTCCGTACGCGACGTCACCCCGCTCGCGCGCGAGGTGCACACGGCGGTCCGGGCGGGGGAGCGGGAGCGGGCCGCCGCCCTGCTGCCGGTGGAGACACCGCTCGACCTCACCGCGCCCCGGCCGGTGCCCGCCGCCTGAGAGGCCCTCAGGCCACCGCCGCCAGCGTCCGCGTCGCCTTGCGTACGTCGGCGAGGTACGTGACCACCTGCGGATCCCCGCGCCACGGCTCCAACGACCGCCCGTAGACGCGCAGATACTCCATACCCCGCAGACTTCCCAGCCGGGTGAAGAGGTTCAGGGACTCGCGGCCCAGGTGCAGGCTCTGGGCGAGGTCGCCGTTCTGGGCGTGCGCGGAGGCCAGGACCGAGAGCCGTACGCTCCGGGAGCGGACGAAGGCGTCCGACGGCATGGGGCCGGCGGCGTTCCAGGCGAACGTCGCCCGGTGGTTGCCGAGGTCGCGGAAGGCCTCGGCAGCGTCCGTGATGATGCGGTGCTGGGTGAAGAACCCGATCCAGGCCGGCCCCTCCGCGTCCGTTCCGCGTTCGGCCAGCCGCTCCGACTGCGCGATGCACGCGCTCGTCGACCGCTCGTCGCCCGCGCGCGCGTGCGACCGCGCCTCGATCAGCTTCGCGAAGCCCGCCACGCGCGGATCGAGGGTCTGCCCGCGCCGGTACGCGCCCTGCGCCATGTCGATCGCCTCGGACGTGAAGCCGCGCATCAGCGACTGCATCGCCATGGTGGAGAGGATGTACGAGCCGAGGTCGGCGTCGCCGCCGGCCCGCGCCAGCCGCAGCGCCTGGATGAAGTGACGCTGGGCGATGCCGTGCCGGCCCGCGTCGAACGCCGTCCAGCCCGCCAGCCGCGCCATCTCCGCCGTGACCCGGAACAGGTCACGCCCCACGGCCTCCGAGTAGCTGCCGTGCAGCAGCGGTGCGACCCGTTCGTACAGGTACTCCGTGAGGGACGCCGACTTCCGGTTCGCCCCGCCGAAGCGCGAGTCCCACAGACGCGCGTTGTCAGCGGCCTCCCTGAGCTCCGCGATGTGGAACCGGTCGACCGACGGTCCGGTCTCGCGCGCCCGGGTCGGTTCCGCCGGGTCGATGAGCCAGCGGCTGAACGGGGTGGCGAACGCCGAGACGGCGAAGGTCTGACGGGTGAGGAACTGACGGCGGTTCACTGCGCTCCAATAGGCTGCTGCTTCGGTCACGGCGTCGTCCTGACGCCGGGCGAACTCCAGACCCAGCAGACTCACGTCGCGCTCCGCGCCCTGCATCCCGATCTCTGCGAGAGACACCGGTCTGCCCAGGGCCTCCGATAAGGAAGCGCAGATGAGCCGCGGGGTCGGTTCCTTCGGGATCATGCCGCGGCGGCACCAGTTGGCCACGGACGTGTGGGTGTACCGGCCCGCCTGCCCTTCGCGGGCGCCGAGTTCGTTCACCCGGTGAGCAAGTCTTTTGTGGCTCATGCCCGACATGGCCACGATCTCTTCGAGAAGTGAATTCCTCTGACGCTCCGGTATTCGGGTTCCTGTCATACCGCCCCCTCCTTCTCTCGCAGAGTACCGGCGACAGGCCGCCGTGAGCAGGGTCCGCGATGCGTGAGCCCCCCTTGTGGGCCCTGTGGCGCACCGCGTCCCGCGCTCTCATGAGGGGAGCGGGAACTGTCCGGCGACATAAGGCCCGAGAAGCAGGGCTCGAGTCGGCGAATTCCGAGAAGGAGGTCCGAAAATGTTCGAGCTGATCGAGTTATCGGTGATTCTCTCTCCGGGGGTGACGCTGAAAGTTCACCTGCCGGTGGGATTTCTCCTCTATGCGATCTTCTCGCGCGGCTCCCGAAAATAGTTCCGCCGGGTGGCACGAGCGCCACGGGAGCCACGGGAGCCACGAGCGGCATGTCGGCCCGAGGGGCGGCAGCGCCCGGCGGGCGTCAGTGCCCCGCCGCCGTCGCGCCGTCCCCGAACTCCCACACCAGCATCCTGGCCCCGCCGTCGTCCCCCGCCCCCGCCGACCGGTACGTCGCGAGCGCCGCCTCGTTGTCGTGCTCCACGCCGACCCACAGGCCGTAGCACCCCCGCTCCCGGGCGATGTCCACGAGCGCGAGCGTCAGGGCCCTGCCGATGCCCCGGCGGCGGAACGGGGCGTCGACGCCGAGTTCGTACAGGCACATCTCCGTACCCTTGTCCGGGTGCAGCATCTCGATGCCGGAGACGAAGCCCGCCGGGACGCCGTCCACGTACGCGATCAGCAGCACGTGACCGTCCGCGGCGAGGAAGCGGGCGGCCCACACCTCGCGGGGCGGTGCGTCGTAGAGATGGCCGGCGGCCAGGAGTTCCGTGACGGTCGTGGCGCGGCGAATGTCCACAATGGCCTCCCGAGGCAAGGGGTTCTGAACGCATTCTGTACCGCGTCCGGAGTACGGCGGGGGCGGACCGTACCTCTCAGGGAGGCCGCCCACCTCCCCCTGACGGCACTCAACCGGCTTGCGTCCTCCGTTTAGGGTCGAGGGATGGAGACCCCTACTGCTCGACGGTGGCGCCTGCTGCCCCGTACCCGTGCCCGGTGGGCCGCGGCCGTGGCCGTGCTCGCCGTGCTCGTGGGCGGCGGCACCTGGACCGCCGTCGCCGACGACGGCTCGCCTGCCGTGCAGCGCGAGGACCGGACGCTGCGCATGGACGGGGTGCCGATCGACACCTCGTACTTCCACGCGGGAGGTTCCGGTAAGCGGCCCGCCGTGCTCATCGGGCACGGTTTCGGCGGCAGCAAGAACGACGTACGGGCCCAGGCCCAGAAGCTGGCCGCCGACGGATACGCCGTCCTGACCTGGTCGGCGCGCGGCTTCGGCAAGTCCGGCGGGGAGATCACCCTCAACGACCCGGACCACGAGGTCAGGGACGTCTCCCGGCTCATCGACTGGCTGGCCAAGCGGCCCGAGGTGGAGCTCGACGGGAAGGGCGACCCCCGGGTCGGCCTCACCGGGGCCTCCTACGGCGGGGCCGTCTCCTTGCTCGCCGCCGGGCACGACGAGCGGGTCGACGCCATCGCACCCGTGATCACCTACTGGAACCTCGCCGACGCCCTCTTCCCCGACGGGGTCTTCAAGAAGCTCTGGGCCGGGATCTTCGTCACCACCGGCGGCGGCTGCGAGAAGTTCGAGAAGCGGCTCTGCGAGATGTACGAACGGGTCGCCGTCAGCGGGAAGCCCGACGCCGAAGCGGTGAAACTCCTCACCGAGCGGTCGCCGTCCGCCGTCGCCGACCGCATCAAGGTCCCCTCGCTCCTCCTCCAGGGGCAGTCCGACTCCCTCTTCCCGCTCGGCCAGGCCGACGCCATGCAGAAGGCGATCAGCGCCAACGGCGCACCCGTCTCCGTCGACTGGATCTCCGGCGGACACGACGGAGGCGACAGCGAGACGAGCCGGGTCGAGGGGCGCGTCGGCTCCTGGTTCGACCGGTATCTCAAGGAGGACACCGGCACCGGCACCGGGCCCGCCTTCCGCGTCACCCGGACCGGAGGCGTCGACTCCACCGACGGCGCCGCCCTCCTGCGCGGGGCCTCCAGCGACACCTACCCGGGGCTGCGCGGCGGCGGCCGGGACATCGCGCTCGGCGGCGGGACGAAAACCTTCCGCAACCCGGCCGGCGCCGCACCGCCCGCCATCTCCGCCGTGCCCGGCGTCGGCGGCGGACTCGCCCAGCTCTCCTCCCTCGGCGTCGGGCTCTCGCTCGACTTCCTGGGACAGTTCGCCCGCTTCGAGTCCGCCCCGCTGGACACCTCCGTACGCGTCACCGGCACCCCCACCGTGAAGGTGAACGTGACGGCGGGCGGCGACCGGGACGCGGTGCTCTTCGGCAAGGTGTACGACGTGTCGCCGGACGGCAGGCAGCAGGTGCTGCCCCACCAGCTCGTCGCCCCCTACCGGATCACCCCCGACCAGCAGGGCAGGCCGGTCGAGCTGGCGCTGCCCGCCGTGGACCACGAGTTCGACGCCGGACACCGGCTGCGCCTCGTGTTCTCCGCGACGGACCTCGGTTACGCGTCCCCGGCCGAGCCCGCCACGTACACCGTCACCGCCGACGGACCGCTGACCATCCCCACCGCACCCGCCGTGACGACCGCGGCCGCCGCCCTCCCGTGGTGGACCTGGGGCCTCCCGGCAGCCGCCCTCGTCATCGCGGCCGCCCTGCTGCTCACGGCCCGCCGCCGGACCGCGACGCCCGCGCCCGACCCCGCGCTCACCGACGTGCCCCTCCAGATCACCGGGCTGTCGAAGAAGTACGCGAAGTCCGTGGACCGGTACGCCGTGCGCGAGCTGTCCTTCCGCGTCGAGAAGGGCCAGGTCCTCGGACTCCTCGGGCCCAACGGCGCGGGCAAGACGACCACCCTGCGCATGCTCATGGGGCTCATCACCCCCGACGAGGGCGAGATCCGCGTCTTCGGGCAGGCCATCCGGCCGGGGGCCCCGGTGCTGTCCCGGGTCGGGGCGTTCGTGGAGGGGGCGGGCTTCCTGCCGCATCTCTCCGGGCGCGCCAACCTCGACCTGTACTGGCAGGCCACCGGCCGTCCCGCCGAGGACGCGCACATCGAGGAGGCCCTGGAGATCGCCGGGCTCGGCGACGCGCTGGCCCGTGCCGTACGGACGTACTCCCAGGGCATGCGGCAGCGGCTCGCCATCGCCCAGGCCATGCTCGGCATGCCGGACCTCCTCATCCTCGACGAGCCGACCAACGGGCTCGACCCGCCGCAGATCCGCGAGATGCGGGACGTGATGATCCGCTACGCGGCCGGCGGCCGGACCGTCATCGTCTCCAGCCACCTCCTCTCCGAGGTCGAGCAGTCCTGCACGCACCTGGTCGTCATGGACCGGGGCCGGCTCGTCCAGGCCGGACCGGTCGCCGAGATCACCGGATCCGGCGACATGATCCTGGTGAGCACGGCGGAGGAGGTGTCCGAGCCGTTGGCCGAGAAGGTCGCGGCCCTGCCGGGCATCGGCTCCGCCGTCCGCACCGACGACGGCCTCGGTCTCCTCGTCCGCCTCGACGGGGCCACCACCTCGCGGCTCGTCGCCGACCTCGTCCGGCTCGACGTCCCGGTCACCGGCGTCGGACCGCACCGCCGCCTGGAGGACGCCTTCCTCACCCTGATCTCCGGAGGAGCAGCATGAGCGCCCCCACCCAGCCCCCCGAGGTACGGGACGACACCGAGCACCCCGAGGCCGCCGGCTACCGTGCCCGGCGCACGCTTCCCCTCCGCGTCGAGGCCATGCGGCAACTGCGCCGCCGCCGCACCCTGCTCATGGGCGGGGTGCTCGCCGCCCTCCCCTTCATCCTGATCATCGCCTTCGCGATCGGCGGCACGCCGGACGGCGAGGACGGCGGAGGCGGCGGGGGCCGGGGCGGCGGCCGGATCAACCTGATGGACGTGGCGACCGAGTCCGCCGCGAACTTCGCCGCCACCTCGCTGTTCGTCTCGGCCGGATTCCTGCTGGTGGTGCCGGTCGCCCTGTTCTGCGGGGACACCGTCGCCTCCGAGGCGAGCTGGTCCTCGCTGCGCTATCTGCTCGCCGCACCCGTGCCCCGCGTACGGCTGCTCTGGTCCAAGCTCGTCGTCGCGCTCGGCTTCAGCCTGGCCGCGATGGTGCTGCTGCCGCTCGTCGCGCTGGCGGCGGGCACGGCGGCCTACGGGTGGGGGCCGCTGAAACTGCCCACCGGGGGAGCACTGGCCGCCGGGGACACGGTGCCCCGCCTCGCGATCGTCGTGGCGTTCATCTTCGTCTCCCAACTGGTCACCGCGGGCCTGGCGTTCTGGCTCTCCACGAAGACGGACGCCCCGCTCGGCGCGGTCGGCGGCGCGGTGGGCCTCACCATCGTCGGCAACGTGCTCGACGCGGTCACCGCACTCGGCTCCTGGCGCGACTTCCTGCCCGCGCACTGGCAGTTCGCCTGGGCCGACGCGCTCCAGCCGCAACTGGAGTGGGGCGGCATGATCAAGGGCACGGCCGTATCGGTGACCTATGCCCTGATCCTGTTCGCCCTGGCCTTCCGCGGGTTCAGTCGTAAGGACATCGTGTCCTGAACCTGATGTTCCGCCGGTTTCCCGCCCTTCGGCCGGCGCTGTTGCCGCATCGAGATGGTTCCGCAACGCTTTCGTCGACTCCGATCGGCGGTCCCGTACGTCACATTCACAGATGTCGAGGACATCGTGACGACATGGGGGGTTACGCATGCATCAGGTCAGCCGGCGAGACGAGAAGCGGGCGCGGGACCGGGCGGGAGGCCGGGCGGGAGCCATGGCGCTCCTCCTGGCGGGAGCCATGCTCCTCACCGCCTGCGGCGGCAGCGACAGCAGCTCGGAAGGCACGCGCGACCTGAGCTCCGGCACACGCGAGGGGCAGGGGTCGACGGGCGGCGGGCAGCCCGCGCCGGACGCGGTGGAGCCCGAGAAGGGCCGGGCGGCCGCACCGACGGGAGATGCCGCGGACACGAGCGAGCCGGACATCGCGGCGCCCGACTACCTCTCCACCTTCGCCCTGGACGTGGACACCGCCAGCTACGGCTACGCGCGCCGCACCCTCGGCGACGGCAGGCTGCCCACCCCCGAGGACGTACGCCCCGAGGAGTTCGTCAACAGCTTCCGCCAGGGGTACGAGCGGCCGAAAGGTCCCGGCTTCTCGGTGAACGTCGACGGGGCGCGCATCGGCACCGGGAAGGGCGGGGGCGACGGAACCGGAGCCTCCGGCTGGTCGCTGCTGCGCGTCGGCCTGGCCACCGAGGCCGCCCCGGCCACCGCAGAACGGCCGCCCGCCGCCCTCACGTTCGTCGTCGACATCTCGGGGTCCATGGCCGAGACCGGCCGCCTCGACCTGGTCAGGAAGTCCCTGGACATCCTCACCGACGAACTGCGCGACGACGACTCCATCGCCCTGGTCACCTTCAGCGACCAGGCCGAGACCAGGCTGCCGATGACCCGCGTGAAGGGCAACCGGAAACGGATAAAGGACGCGGTGCGGGAGATGCAGCCGGCGCAGTCCACCAACGTCGAGGCGGGCATCACCCTCGGCTACGAGAAGTCGGTCGACGGCCACCGCGAAGGCGCCACCAACCGGGTGGTGCTCCTCTCCGACGCCCTCGCCAACACCGGCGACACCGAGGCCGAAGGGATCCTGAAGAAGATCGACTCCGCCCGCCGCGAGTACGGCATCACCCTCTTCGGCGTCGGCGTCGGCAGCGACTACGGCGACGCGTTCATGGAGCAGCTCACCAACAAGGGCGACGGGAACACCACGTACGTCGGCGACGACGAGCAGGCCCGCAAGGTCTTCGTCGACCAGCTGCCCGCCCACCTCGAAATCCGGGCCCGCGACGCCAAGGCCCAGGTGGCGTTCGACCGGAAGACCGTGCGGCAGTTCCGGCTGATCGGCTACGAGAACCGCAAGGTCGCCGACGAGGACTTTCGTGACGACAGCGTCGACGGCGGAGAGGTCGGCCCCGGCCACACGGTGACCGCTCTGTACGCCGTACGGCTGCGCGACGGCGCCTCCGGCACCGTGGCGGAGGCCACCGTGCGCTGGCTCGACCCCAAGACCCGCAAGCCCCGGGAGGAGACCGGGTCCGTACGGACGGAGGCGGTCAAGGGCTCCCTGTGGGGCGGCGAGAACTACCGCCTCCAAGTGGCCGCCGTGGCAGCCTATTTCGCCGACCATCTGCGAGGCGGCGACCTGCCCGGCGCACCCCGCCTCCGCGAGCTCGCCTCCCGGGCGGACGGGCTGGCGGAGACGACCGAGGACAGCGCCGTCAGGAAGCTGGCCACGGCCATCGCACAGGCGGACCGGCTGGAGGGCGGATCCGGAACGGGCGACGGGGCGGAACCGAGCGAGGGCGAGATCGGCTGAGACGGGAGGGACGGCGGGCAGCGTCACCCGGTCCGAGGATTCGCGCAGCCATGCGAAAAAAGGCCCTGCGAACCGTCGTTCCGGGTCATGATGTCCGCCATGACCTCCCTGTTCCTGGTGTTCTCGGCGATCGTCAACGGCCTCTACGCGGGCTTCATGCTGACCTTCCTGATCGCGATCATGCCCGGTCTGGCCGAGCTGACGGACGAACAGTTCACAGCGGCCATGCGCCGCTTCAACGACAAGGTCCCCGGGCCCGTCTTCCTCGTCCTGTTCCTCGGCGTCGTCGCGCTCCCCGCCGCCGCGTTCTTCACCGGCCTCGGCGAGCACGGGGAGACCACCGGGCCGGCCGTCCTGGGGGCGCTGATCTGCGTGGTCATCAGCCACCTGGTGACCATCGTCGGCAACATCCCGCTCAACAACGCCCTCGCCGCCTCCGAGGGCGGCGACGACAGCGCGGCCCGCGTGGCCTTCGAGTCCCGCTGGAACACCTTCCACCAGGTGCGCACCGCGTTCACGCTGGTGGCGTGCGTCCTGCTGGCCGTCGCCCTGTAAGGGCCCGTCCAGGGCGCACGGGGGCCAGGAACCCCTACAGCCCGGCCCGCCGGGGATGGCGGGGGCCGAGCAGCACCACGAGGGCGGCCGCGCCGGGCACGGGTGCGTCGATCCGCTGCCACCCGGCCCGCTCGTACAGGCGCAGCGCCGGCTCGGCCCGCAGGGAGGTCAGCAGCCAGCAACGGCCGTCCGGGGCGGCCTCCGTCACCGCGTGCAGCAGCGCCGCGCCCAGCCCCGCACCGGCGGCATCCGGCGCGACCGCCAGTTCGTCCACCTGCAGCGCGCCGCACAACCACGCCCGCGTCCGCCCGGGACCGAGGGCCTGCGCGACCTGCCCGTAACTGCGGTCGGCGGGAAAGACGTCCGGGGTGATCCAGGCCGTGGCGAAACCGGTCACCGTCTTCCCGGCCGCCCCCTCGGGCGTCCCGCCTGCCGTCGCCACCGCCGCGGTGAACCCGGGCCGGAGCGCGTCCCGTGCGAGCCGCTCCGCATAGTCGTCGGCCGCCGCCGGATCCTCGTGCCAGGGCGGGGCCGCGAACGCCCGCGCGTACACGCCGCGGATCCCCTCGACGTACCGGTTCAATTCTCCGGCCGGCACGCTTCGTATCTCGCTCGCCATCGCACCGTTCCTCGTCATTCGTCGGCGGGCCGCCGGTGCGTCACCCGCGGCTCGCCGGAGCGTCACCGGTCCGTCGGGGAAACCCCGAAGCGTGATCAGTCCCCCCCTTCCCTCGCCCCGGGGGAGAGGGCCGACGCCACCATCACACGTTGGGCACCTTGAGCCGGTCCCAACTCCTCTTCCCGGGGATGCCGTCCGCGTCGCCGCCCGTGTAGCCCAGCTTGCGCTGCCAGGCGGCGTACGACTTCCGGTCGGCCTCGGACCAGGCCGGGCCGGGCCCCACCGTGTACCGGCCGCAGCCCTCCGCCACCAGACGCCTGCCCATCGCCGTGATGACAGCGCTGTTCCGGCCGGCCCTGAAGAACGCGGCCCCCGGGAACGGCTCGTACCTCGGTTTCGGCGGCGGTTTGGACGGGCCGTCCGGGGGGCCGCCGAGCCGCTTGCCGATCCGGGTTCGCATCGACTTCATGGTGAACCCGCGCGGATCGACCTTGCCCGGCTGCCACTCCAGGTGCCCGATCACCGATCGCTGCGACCAGCCGTGCGCCCGGCAGACGGCGGCTGCGGCCCGCTCGATCGCCAGCAGTTGGGCCGCCGGCCAGGGATCCTTGCCGTCGCCGAGGTTGATGCACTCGAAGCCGTAGAAGTGACGGTTGCCGTCGGTGTTGTTCTCGTTGTCCGGGGGCAGCGCCTTCTCCGCGATGACGGCGCGCAGGACGTCGTCGTCGCCGAGACCGGCGTGGTTGGCCCGCCCGTTCCCCACGAGGTGGACGGTCCCGTCCTTGGCGATGACCCCGTGGCAGAGCGGACCGGGCAGTGCGGAGTGGCCGTTGTAGCAGAGTTCGACGGAGGACGTGGTGCCCGAGGTGACGGTGTGATGGATCATCACGCCGTGCGTGGGGCCCCAGGGACCCTTGTGGTTCCGGTTGTTGGTACGCCAGCTCCGGTGTTCGACGACGTGGAGACCTTCGTCGCGGAGGGCTTTGAGCAGCTTTGCGGCGGACAGCGGCGTCGCCATCGCGGCGCTCCTTTCGCTGATGGTGCGTAGTTCACGCGGGGGCTTCGGTGTGTGGGCGGCGGGACGGGCGGCGGCGCGGAGCCGCGTGCGCCCGCCGGATGTCGGGGCTCGGTCTGGAGCGCCCTGCGGCGGATTCCGCTTTCGGGCCCACATGGTCGATTTGCCCGCTCCCGGGCCCTACCGAACGTCCCGTCGGATGGAAGGTTCCGCCGATCTCGAACTCCCGCTCGGGTGTGTCCGAACTCCTGCCCGATGCGCACGGCGCCGAGGCCCCGGAAGCCGTGCCCCGCGCACCTCGGCACGGCCACGGTGCGGGCCGCTCGGTGTTGACGGCTCGCGCGAAAGGCGCTGGGCGGCACGCGTCTCGCACCCGACAGCTCCCCCGCGGTGACGTGGCCGGACCTCGAAACCGATCCTCCTTTTGACGCGTGTCTGCAATTGCCTGCGAAGATCTGACCGTGTTCTGCCATGCCGCGGCTTGCACCGGCCGTCGGTACCGAAGAAGCTTTAGCCCAGAGTCCGGCGTGCTGTCGCCGGGCCCCCGGATGTACCGCCCGCCGCGCTTCCGGCCGGCAGCGGCCCGGGGCACGCCTCGAGCGCTGTCCGAGATCAGCGGCTGCCCGAGACGGAACCGAGTGGGAACCGGCTGTGCCGACCTCGGCACGGCCCTGTTCGCTCCGGCCTCCACACCTGACTCCCCCGCTGAAGCGTGATGCGTCCCCTCTTCTCCGACCCTTCTTCGACTCTTCTCCGATCCCAGAGGTGCAGGTGACTGCCATGCCGTCAGACAGCCAGAGTTCGAGCTCCACCGCGCCGGTCGAGACGGAGCTGCTCCGCGCGGTGTGCGGCCACTTCGTGACCGGCGTGACGGTGATCACCAGCGGGCGCGGCGAGCAGGCGGCCGGTACGACGGTCAACTCCTTCACGTCCGTCTCCCTCGACCCGCCGCTGGTGCTGTTCTGCCTGCACCACAAGTCGCGGCTGCGGGACGTGGTCGAGGACAGCCAGGCCTACGCCGTGAACTTCCTGGCCGCCCAGCACGAGCCGCTGGCACGAGCCTTCGCCGGGCGGAGCACCGCCTCGCTGCAGGAGGTCCCGCACCGCCCTTCGGCGACCGGGGTGCCCGTGCTCAGCGACGCTCTGGCCTACCTCTCCTGCCGGCTCGTCAACACCTTCGAGGGGGGCGACCACACCGTGTTCGTGGGTGAGGTGGTCGACCTGGACGTCCCGGAGCGGGACCGTCGGCCGCTGGTCTTCTTCCGCGGCGCGATGGGCGCCCTCCTCGCCGCTGTCTGACGGGCCCCCGAAACCCGGGCCCCGGAAGGCATCCGCCCCGACCGGCAGCCCCACCGCGACGACCAGAGCCGACGAAGGAGTGCCCTCATGACACAGACGGCCGCCGTGGTCGTTCCCATTCCGCACGACGCGCTGACGGTCCTGCTGCTCCAGATCGGCGTCCTGCTCGCGGCGGCGTTGCTGCTGGGGCGGCTCGCCCGGCGGCTGGGCATGCCGTCCATCGTGGGGGAGCTGACCGCCGGTGTGCTGCTCGGGCCGTCGCTGCTGGCCCGCGTGGTTCCGCAGGCGGAGCAGGGGCTGTTCCCGCAGGATGCCGCCCAGATGCATCTGCTGGACGCGGTGGGCCAGTTCGGAGTCGTCCTGCTCGTCGGATTCACCGGTATGCACCTGGACCTCAAGCTGGTGCGCCGTCAGGGCCGACGGGCAGCGGTGGTCAGCGCCGCGGGCCTGATCGTGCCCCTGGTCCTCGGCGTCTGGCTGGGCTTCGCGCTTCCCGGGGAACTGCGCGCGGAGGGAGCCGACCCCACGGTCTTCGCGCTCTTCGTGGGCGTGGCGATGTGCGTCAGCGCGATCCCGGTGATCGCCAGGACGCTGCTGGACATGAAGCTCATCCACCGGAACGTGGGCCAGATGATCCTGGTGGCGGGAACCGTCGACGACGCCGTCGGCTGGCTCCTGGTCTCGCTCATCACGGCCATGGCCACCACCGGACTGCACACCGGCGAGGTGACGCTCGCGCTCACCCGCATGGCGGTGCTCCTGGTCCTCACCATGACCGTCGGCCGGTACGTCGTACGCGCGGCCATGCGCGCGGCCACCCGCTCCGGGACGCCGGGCCGGGCCGTCACGACCGCGGTCGTCCTGATCATGCTGTCCGCGGCCGGAGCACAGGCGCTCGGACTGGAGGCGGTCTTCGGCGCCTTCCTGTGCGGGGTGCTGATCGGTTCGTCCAAGGACATCGACACGGCGGCTCTGCATCCGCTGAACATCACGGTGATCGCGGTCCTCGCACCCCTCTTCTTCGCCACGGCGGGACTGCGCATGGACCTCGGCGCGCTCGCCGATCCGCAGGTCGCGGTCTGGGGCCTCGCGGTCTTCGGCATCGCGGTCCTGGGGAAATTCGCCGGAGCCTACCTCGGCGGAACGCTCAGCGGGATGAACCGGTGGGAGTCGACGGCCCTGGGCGCCGGGATGAACGCCCGCGGGGTGATCGAAGTGATCATCGCCATGATCGGCGTCCGGATCGGCCTGCTGACCGTCGAGATGTACTCCGTCGTCGTCCTCGTCGCGGTGCTCACCTCGCTGATGGCACCGCCCCTGCTGCGCATGTCCATGAAGCGGGTCGAACACACGGCGGAGGAGGAGATGCGCAAGCTCCGGCTGCCGTCGACGGGAGGGAGCACGGCCGACGGCAAGGACCCCGTCGCCCTCCCCTAGGGGCCCTGCCCCCCAGCACCACGGAATCGGGTCATGCCCCTTCCGGTCTGTCCATCCTCGAAAGGTGAACTGTGAACACGACGGAGAACGACATGCGGGACGGCGAGCGGTACGACGTCGCGGTGCTCGGCGCCGGTATGGCCGGTGGGGTACTGGCGGCCGTGCTGGCCCGCAACGGTGTGAAGGTGCTGCTGATCGACGCCGGGGTCCACCCGCGCTTCGCGGTCGGGGAGTCCACCATTCCGTACACCTCGACGATGACGAGGATCATCGCCGAGCGCTACGAGGTTCCCGAGATCGCGCCGCTCGCCAGCTTCCGCGGCATCCAGGACAAGATCTCCCCGATGAGCGGACGCAAGCAGAACTTCGGCTTCGTCTATCACCAGGAGGGAAAGCCCCAGGATCCGGAGCAGATCAACCAGTTGGTCGTCCCCGAATGGCAGCGGACCGAAAGCCATCTGTTCCGGCAGGACACGGACGCCTACCTGTTCAACGTGGCCGTCAGCCACGGTGCGGACGTCCGGCTCGCCACCAGGATCCAGGAGATCGGGACCGGTGCCGACGGAGTGGTGCTCCGGTCGGACCGGGGCGAGGAGTTCAGGGCCGAGTACCTGGTGGACGGCAGCGGCTTCCGCTCGCCGGTCGCGGAGAAGTTCGGTCTGCGTGAGGAACCGACCCGGGCCCGGCACCACTCGCGGACGCTGTTCACACACATGATCGGCGTCACGCCCTTCGACGACACCGCGGCCGCGGCCGCCCACAAGCAGCCCAGCCCCTGGCACAACGGCACGCTGCACCATGTCTTCGACGGTGGCTGGCTGTGGGTGATCCCGTTCGACAACCACGAGGGAGCGCTCAGTCCGCTGTGCAGCGTGGGACTGACGCTGGACGAGCGTGTCTTCCCCAAGCCGGAGGGGTCGCCGCAGGAGGAGTTCGACGCGTTCCTGGCCCGGTTCCCGCAGATCGCGGAGCAGTTCACCGGCGCCAGGGCGGTACGGCCCTGGGTCGGGACCGGAAGGCTCCAGTACTCCGCCACGCAGACGGTCGGCGAGCGCTACTGCCTCACCGCGCACGCCGCGGGGTTCATCGACGCGCTCTACTCACGCGGCCTGACCAACACCTTCGAGGTCGTCAACTCGCTGGCCTGGCGCCTGATCGAGGCATCCCGCGACGGCGACTGGTCCACCGAGCGGTTCGCCTACATCGACCGCCTTCAGCAGGGTCTGTACGACGTGCACGACGACCTCGTCTACAGCTCCTTCGTCGGCTTCCGCGACTACGAGCTGTGGAACGCGGTCTCCCGGGTCTGGAAGGCGACGAGCATCATGCCCACGATGACGCTGGAACGTGCCTACCGGGCCTACCAGGAGAACCGGGACGACCAGGTACTGCGCGACCTGGAGAAGACCAGCACGCCGGGGCTCCCGGACCCCGTCGGCAAGGACATAGGCGGGCTCCTGACCTTCACCAGGAAGCTCTGCGAACAGGTCGAGTCCGGTGAGGTGCCGGCCGCGCGGGCGGCGCAGTTGATCCTGGCCCGGATCAGGGAGACCGAGGCGCTGCCCGCGCCGTTCGAGCTGGGGGCGCCGGAGAACCGCTGTTTCGAGGCCACGCCCGCACTCATGACCAGCACCCTGGAGTGGGGCAGGACCGAGGCGCCCGAGCACATCAAGGGTCTCTTCGGCTGAGGGAGGAGTATCCCGGTCCGAGGGCCGCCCGCGTACGCCCGGTACGCGGACGGCCCTCCTGGGTCCGCCCGTCCGACGGTCACTTCTGGCCAGTCCGCTTCCGCGAATCACCGCTAACCGGCGATCGGGTCTGTTTTCGGCGCGCGCACGGAGGAGGTCAACGCCGCGCCGGGAGGTAGCCGGAGCGCCGTGCTGTTGCTTTCGCTACGAAATTTATGTAACACCTGATGAATTATGTCTCCGAAATGGTTGACCGATGACCAGAACCATGCACTCATGGCGTGGATTTCCATATGAAACAGGCCGGTCGGCTTGTTATGCTGAAGCCGCGTAACACGGGGAGACATGCACGTGACACATGACACATGACACATGCCGCGCAGCGCGTGATACTTCGCGCCGGGCCCGTGTTGTGTAAGTCAGGTTCGACGACTCCGGTCCGTCGGCGTCGGCGACCGACGCGTCCTTGCTTCCCGTGGGTCCTGACTCAGCTGAGTAGACCGTTTCGAAGGGGGAGACTGTGATGCGTGCAGACCTGACGGATTCCTATCGGCCCACGGCGGGGAAGCGTCCGCCGGATACGGCCGAGACCGGGACCCGGGCCCGTATACCCGGAGCGCCGGCCCCGTCCACCACCTGGCGGGTCCTCGTGGTGGAGAGTGACACGGCGGACGCGGAGCTGCTCATGGGGAGGCTGCGGCGCCACGGTCATGAGGTCGAGCGGGCGGAGTCCGGACTGGCCGCGCTGAACGCCTTCGAAGGCGTCGACCTGGTGCTCCTGGACCTCGAACTGCCCGACCTCGACGGCCTGGAGGTGTGCCGCCGGGTGCGCTCGGCGGGATCGCTGCCGGTCATCGCGGTCACGGCCAGGGGGACGGAGCTGGACCGGGTGCTCGGCCTCCAGGCCGGAGCGGACGACTACCTCGTCAAGCCGTACGGCTTCAGGGAGTTAATGGCCCGGATGGACGCGGTCATGCGCCGCGCGCAGCCACGTTCCCCGGCGGCTCCCGTCATCATGCACGGAGCGCTGAACATCGACGCCGGTGCGCGCAGAGTCAGCCTCGACGGACGGCGGGTCGAGGTGACGCGCAAGGAGTTCGATCTGCTCTACCTCCTCGCGTCGCACCCCGGAACGGTCGTGCCGCGCAAGCGCATCATGCAGCAGGTATGGGGAGATGTCTGGTCGCGAAGGACCATCGACACCCACGTCAGCAGCCTGCGCACCAAACTCGGCGCCAGCGACTGGATCGTCACCGTACGCGGGGTGGGATTCCAGCTGGGGCAGGCCTGACCCTCTCGGCCGGACACGCTGTCCGGCGCGAGAATCCCGACGCATGAATCCGGACGTATGCATGGGGGATGGACTGATGACGCACAGCACGGGGGACAGGGACGCGGCAGGCAACGCGCCCTGTGGGAGCGAGAGGTGCCGGCGGGCCGCCGCCGACGGACGCACCCGCGGCAGAGCCGTTGCGGGCCTGAGGCTCTGTGAGGAGTGCCGGAGGCTCTTGTCCGCAGGGCTAGCGGAGCTGGTGCGGCTGTACGACCACTGCGAGGGCCTGCTCGGCGGAGCGCCCGCGGGAGGAGTGCGCGAACGGACGACCGGCGGCGGGATGCCGGGCCTCCCGTTCAACGCCGACGCGGCGGACGCGCGGGCCGCGATCATGTCCCTGCTCGGCTCGTGGAGCGGGCTGGTCGCCGAGCAGCGCGGGCTGCTGGTTCCCAGCCGGACGGCTCCCGAACTCGCCGCCTTCCTGCTCGCCAACGCGGACTGGCTGGCCGCCCATCCGGCGGCGGCCGAGGCGACGGCAGAGGTGCTTCGCCAAGTGCGCCGCACCCGCGCCGTGGCCCGGCCCGCCACCGGGCGCCGCATCCGGATCGGCAACTGCGTGCGGGACGACTGCACGGGGGAGCTCAGTGTGCTCGTCCGCGGCTCCGGCACCGAACCGCCGGCCGAGATCCGCTGTGACCGCGACACCGGTCACACCTGGCGGGGCGACGAGTGGACACGGTTGTGGCGCTCGATGCGCGGAAGGAAACAACCCGCCGGCTCGCAAACCGACGCGGAGACCCGCAAGGAGCAGGAGCGCTGGCTGACAGCCGCTGACATCTCACGGCTGTGGACCACGCCCGTCGGCACCGTCTACCGGCTGGCCAGCGAAGGAGGCTGGAGGCGGCACAGCCGTTCGGGACACACCTACTACGCGGAGGAGGACGCGCACGCCTGCTTCAGCCGCCGTGCCGCCCGCTCCCGGAGGCGCGCGACCCTGCCGGGCTGAGACACCCGGCCCGGCGCGCGCACCGCTGCAGCTCACGCCCCGCGCAGACGCTTTCCCAGGGCCGTCGGAGAGGTATCTCCGGCGGCCCTCGGTCATGTCACCCAAACCTTCGCGGTACGGAGTTCCCGGGCGGTGGGAAAAGGCCTGCCGACGACACGGGACAGCGGAATCGATCAGTTCCATTTGACGGTGCGATGACACATGGCTGACCGGTTCTCCAGGCATCTGCAGATTCGGCGCGGCATGTGACTCAACTTGACCTTGATCTGCACGAGGGTTTCTTGTACGGAGATTCGAGACCGAAGATCCTTGTGCACAGGATCCGGTGCACTGTTTCCGAAGCCTTTCGAGGTCGGGGCGGCCGACGTCGCCGATTACCCGCCGGACGCACCCGTCCGCAGGACCCACGCCGCTGCGCGGCGGCCCCTTCCGCGCCCTTTCGCTTTCCCTGTCGGACATCGAACTCGCCATGACCTGCTGGTGTCCCGGGTGAGCTCATCAAGGAGAGACAACCATGCACAGCACTCTGATCGTTGCCCGGATGCACCCCTCTTCGAGCGACGACGTCGCCCGGCTCTTCGGCGACTTCGACGCCACACAGATGCCCCACCGCATGGGAACGAGGAGCCGCCGGCTGTTCTCGTACCGGGGGCTGTACTTCCACCTCCAGGAGTTCGACACGGACGACGGCCCCGAGCGCATCGAGGAGGCGAAGAGCGACCCGCGCTTCGTGCGCATCAGCGAGGACCTGAAGCCGTACATCGAGGCGTACGACCCGGAGACCTGGCGCTCGCCCGCCGACGCGATGGCCACCCGCTTCTACAGCTGGGAGGCGTCGCAGTGACGGGGCGGCGCGTGGTCATCACCGGAATGGAGGTGCTCGCACCCGGTGGCGTAGGGGTCGAGCAGTTCTGGAGCCTGCTCAGCGAGGGCCGTACCGCGACCCGGGGCATCACCTTCTTCGATCCCGCTCCGTTCCGGTCCAAGGTCGCGGCCGAGATGGACTTCGACGGTGAAGCGCACGGGCTGAGCCCGCAGGAGGCCCGCAGGATGGACCGGGCCGCACAGTTCGCCGTGGTCGCGGCGCGCGGCGCGGTGGCCGACAGCGGCATCGAAATGGACCGCTGCGACCCCCACCGCGTCGGAGTGACGCTCGGCAGCGCGGTCGGCGCCACCATGAGCCTGGACCAGGAGTACCGAGTCGTCAGTGACGGCGGCCGGCTCGACCTGGTCGACCACACCTACACCGTTCCGCACATCTACGACTACCTGGTGCCCAGCTCCTTCGTCGCGGAGGTGGCGTGGGCCGTCGGCGCCGAGGGCGCCGCCGCCATGGTCTCCACCGGCTGCACCTCGGGAATCGACTCGGTCGGCCATGCCGTCGAGCTGATCCGCGAGGGCACCGCCGACATCATGGTCGCGGGTTCCTCGGACGCCCCGATCTCGCCCATCACGATGGCCTGCTTCGACGCGATCAAGGCGACCACACCACGCACCGACCACCCCGCCGGCGCCTCACGGCCCTTCGACGCGAGCCGTAACGGCTTCGTGCTCGGCGAAGGCTGTGCGGTGTTCGTACTGGAGGAGCGGGAGAGCGCCCGCCGACGTGGCGCCCACGTCTACGCGGAGATCGCGGGCTACGCCACGCGGAGCAACGCCCACCACATGACCGGACTGCGCCAGGACGGCGCGGAGATGGCGGAGGCCATCAGGGCGGCGCTCGACGAGGCCGTCCTCGATGCCGAGGACATCGACTACATCAACGCACACGGGTCGGGCACCAAGCAGAACGACCGGCACGAGACCGCGGCGTTCAAGAAGAGCCTCGGAGACCACGCCTACCGCACCCCGGTCAGCTCCATCAAGTCCATGGTGGGCCACTCGCTCGGCGCCATCGGATCCATCGAGATCGCCGCCAGCGTCCTGGCCATGAAGCACCACGTGGTGCCGCCCACGGCGAATCTGCACACCGCGGATCCGGAGTGCGACCTGGACTACGTCCCGCTCACCGCACGTGAGCACCGCACCGACGCCGTGCTCACCGTGGGCAGCGGCTTCGGCGGATTCCAGAGCGCCATGGTGCTGGCGCGTACCGACCGGCCAGAAAGGGGAGCGGCATGACCGCCTCGGCAGTGGTGACCGGCCTCGGCGTGGCAGCGCCCAACGGGCTCGGCACCCAGGACTTCTGGGCGGCGACCCGGGCCGGCAAGAGCGGTATCGGCCGGATCACCCGCTTCGATCCGGCCCGGTACCCCTCCCAACTGGCCGGTGAGATACCGGGCTTCGCGGCCGAGGAGCTGCTGCCCGGGCGGCTGCTGCCGCAGACCGACCGGATGACGAGGCTCGCCCTCGTCGCCGCCGACTGGGCACTCGCCGACGCCGGCGTGCGTCCGGCGGACCTGCCGGCGTTCGACATGGGCGTCGTCACGGCGAGTGCGTCCGGCGGCTTCGAGTTCGGCCAGGGCGAACTGCAGAAGCTGTGGAGCAAGGGCAGCCAGTACGTCAGCGCGTACCAGTCCTTCGCCTGGTTCTACGCGGTCAACAGCGGCCAGATCTCCATCCGCAACGGTATGAAGGGGCCCAGCGGCGTCATCGTCAGCGATCAGGCGGGCGGCCTGGACGCAGTCGCCCAGGCGCGCAGACAGATCCGCAAGGGCACCCCGTTGATCGTCACCGGAGCCGTCGACGCCTCGATCTGCCCGTGGGGCTGGGTCGCGCAGATGGCCGGCGGCCGGCTGAGCACCCGGTCCGAGCCAGCCCGGGCCTACCTCCCCTTCGACGACGAGGCGAGCGGTCATGTGCCCGGCGAAGGCGGGGCCATCCTCATCCTGGAGGAGGCCTCGGCGGCCCGCAGGCGCGGCGCGAAGATCTACGGGGAGATCGCCGGGTACGGCACGACCTTCGACCCCAGGCCGGGCTCCGGGCGGCCGCCCGGGCTGCGCAGAGCCATCGAACTGGCTTTGCGGGACGCCCGGTTGGAGCCGTCGGACGTGGACGTCGTGTTCGCCGACGCGGCCGCCCTCCCGGACCACGACCGGGTCGAGGCCGAGGCGATCGGAGCGGTCTTCGGACCGCGCGGAGTGCCGGTCACCGCACCCAAGTCGATGACCGGGCGGCTGTACTCCGGAGGCGCGCCGCTGGACCTGAGCGCGGCCCTGCTCGCCATCGAGGAGGGACTGATCCCGCCCACCGTGAACGTGGCACCCTCGCCCGGCTACGGCCTCGACCTGGTGGTCGCCCAGCCGCGGCCCGCACGGCTGCGCACGGCGATGGTCCTCGCCCGTGGCCACGGCGGGTTCAACTCGGCGATGGCGGTCCGTGCGCTCTAGGGCGTGTTTCGAAAGGAGCGCCGTCCGCCCGGAGGGCGGGCTCGGCGGCGTCTGGTGCGTGCGATCGCAAGACGGAGGGTCGCCCCGATACCGGATGTATCGGGGTGATCCCGACAACGCGGCGAGCGTGCGTGCCAGACGCCGCCGAGCAGGCGGGACTTTCGAAACACGCCCTAGGCCGGACACGCCCTCGGTCGAAGAGCCACACCGGCCGGCCCGGGGCCTGGCGCACACCGTTCCCGCACCCGGACCACCAACGAACCGAACCGACCCTGCGGCGGCGCAGGGTGACGACGAAAGGCACCGAAGTGACAGTCCGCGCATTCACCCTCGAAGACCTCAAGCGCATCCTCGTAGAGGTCGCGGGCGCCGACGAGGACATGGGCCCCGACGCCGAGATCCTGGACCTCGGATTCGAGCAGCTGGGCTACGAGTCGCTCGCGCTGCTGGAGACCGGAGGCCGCATCGAGCGCGACTACGCCATCACCCTGGCCGACGACGCGCTGCACGCCGAGGTCACCCCGCGCGAGCTCATCGACGCGGTCAACAACCTCCTCAGCGCCCCCGCCGTCTGAGAACGCCCCCGGTACACGGAAGGAACACGTATGACCCAGCAGGAGAAGCGAACCGCACTCGTCACCGGCGCCACCAGCGGCATCGGCCTCGCCGTGGCCCGCACCCTGGCCGTCGCCGGACACCAGGTGTTCATCGGAGCGCGTACCACCGAGAACGTGGCCTCGACGGTCAAGCAACTGCGTATGGAGGGGCACGAGGTGGCCGGCGCCGCCCTGGACGTACGCGACGGCGCCGCCGTACGGGAGTTCGTCCGCCAGGCCGTCGACCTCTACGGACCCGTCGACGTCCTGGTGAACAACGCGGGCCGCAGCGGCGGCGGACCGACCGCGGACATCGCCGACGAGCTGTGGGACGACGTCATCGACACCAACCTCAACAGCGTCTTCCGGATGACCCGCGAGGTGCTCACCACCGGGGGGATGCGGAACCTGAGCCGGGGCCGGATCATCAACATCGCCTCCACGGCCGGCAAACAGGGCGTCGTGCTCGGCGCCCCCTACTCGGCCTCCAAGCACGGGGTGGTCGGCTTCACCAAGTCGCTGGGCAACGAGCTGGCGCCGACCGGCATCACGGTCAACGCGGTCTGCCCGGGGTACGTCGAGACGCCGATGGCGGAACGGGTGCGCAAGGGATACGCGGCGGCATGGGACACCACCGAGGACGAGGTGCTGACCAGGTTCCAGGCGAAGATCCCGCTCGGACGCTACTCGTCCTCCGAGGAGGTGGCGGGCCTCGTCGGCTATCTGGCCTCCGACACCGCCGCGTCCATCACCGCCCAGGCCCTCAACGTGTGCGGAGGGCTCGGCAACTTCTAGGGGCATCGCGCCGATCACGGCCGGGTCCACCCCGGCCGACCAGGACCGTCACCAGGAGATGAGCAATGACAACGAACAGTCCGCGTGAGGTGGAGCACGAGATCACCGTCGACGCCCCGGCCGAGGACGTCTACCGGCTGCTCGCCGAGGTGGAGAACTGGCCTCGGATCTTCCCGCCCACCCTCCACGTCGACCAGGTGGACACGGACGTCGACCAGGAACGCATCCGGATCTGGGCCACCGCCAACGGCGAGGCCAAGAGCTGGACGTCCATCCGCACCTTCGACCGGGAGGCGCTGCGTATCGACTTCCGGCAGGAGATACCCACACCCCCGGTCGCCGCCATGAGCGGTGGATGGATCGTGGAACCGCTGACCGCGACGACCTCGCGCGTACGGCTCCTGCACGCCTACCGGGCCATCGACGACGACCCGGAGCAGCTGGCCTGGATCGACCGGGCCGTGGACACCAACTCGCGCTCCGAACTGGCCGCGTTGAAGACCAACCTCGAACTGGCCCACGCCGCCGAGGCGGTGACCTTCTCCTTCGAGGACACCGTGTACACCGTCGGCTCCGCCAAGGACGTCTACGACTTCATCGACGCCGCGGACCTGTGGGCGGAGCGGCTGCCGCACGTGGCGTCCGTCCGGCTCACGGAGGACAGCCCGGGTCTGCAGACCCTGGAGATGGACACCAGGACGGCGGACGGTTCGACCCACACCACGAAGTCGTACCGGGTGTGCCTCCCGCACCACAGGATCGCCTACAAGCAGGTGACCCTGCCGGCTCTGATGAGCCTGCACACCGGCATCTGGACGTTCCGCGAGACGGAGGACGGAAAGGTCGCCGCCACGTCGCAGCACACCGTCGTCCTCAACACTGCGAACATCACGAAGGTGCTGGGCGACGGCGCCACCGTCCAGCAGGCCGAGGCGTACGTCCGCGGTGCGCTCAGCAGGAACAGCACCGCCACCCTCACCCACGCGACGTCGTACGCCGAGGCCAGGAGCCGGCCCTGATGCCGGGGCCCTCCCGGTCCGCGGACCGGGAGGTCGTGGTGATCGGCGCCGGACCCGTCGGGCTGATGCTGGCCGGTGAACTCCGGCTCGGCGGCGCCCAGGTGACGGTGGTCGAGCGCAGGCGGGAACGGGTCACCGAGTCGCGGGCCTCCACCCTGCACGCCAGGACCATGGAGATCCTCGACTCCCGCGGACTGCTGACCCCGCTGGGCGAACCGCCCTGCGAACCGGTGGGCCACTACGGCGGCATCCCGCTCGACCTCACCCTGCCCGGGCCGTACCCGGGGCAGTGGAAGGTGCCGCAGACCAGGACCGAGGAGGTCCTGGAGAACTGGGCCCGCTCACTGGGCGCCGAGGTGCTCCGGGGCCACGAAGTGCGGCAGCTGACCGTGGGCGAGGACCATGTCGCGGTGACGGCGGCGGGCCCGGACGGGCCCGTCGACCTTCTCGCCGCCCATGCCGTCGCCTGCGACGGCGAGGACAGCACGGTGCGCCGGCTGACCGGAGCGGCCTTCCCCGGTCACGACGCGCGCCGCGAGCTGCTGCGCGCCGACGTGGAGGGCCTCGACATCCCGGACCGGCGCTTCGAACGGCTGCCGGGCGGCTTCGCCGTGGCCGCCCGGCGCGGTGACGGCGTCACGCGGGTGATGGTCCACGAGTTCGGCCGGGCCGCCGGACCACGACCGGGGCCGCCGGAGTTCACCGAGGTCACCGACGCGTGGAAGCGGGTCACCGGGGAGGACATCTCCGGCGGCACCCCACTGTGGCTGAACGCCTTCGGCGATGCCTGCCGACAGCTCGACGCGTACCGCGACGGCCGCCTGCTCTACGCGGGCGACGCCGCGCACCGGCAGATGCCCATCGGTGGCCAGGCCCTCAACCTCGGTCTGCAGGACGCCGTCAACCTGGGCTGGAAGCTGGCCGCGACCGTCCGCGGCTGGGCGCCCCCCGGTCTGCTGGACACGTACGACAGCGAACGCCGTCCGGTCGGCAGGCGGGCTCTCGCCCACATCGAGAACCAGGCGGACCTGCAACTGGGCGCGGCGGATGCGGAACCCGCGCGCGAGCTCTGGGGCGAACTGGTCGCCCTGCCCCAGGTGCGTACCCACCTGGCCGGAATGATCACCGGCCTGGACGTGCGCCACGACGTGCGTGGCCCCGGCGACGCCCTCCACCTGCTGCTCGGGGCCAGGCTGCCGCCTGCCCGGCTGACGACGGAGCGCGGCACGGTCGCCACGGCCGCCCTGCTGCGCTCGGGGCACGGCCTCCTGCTGGACCTCACCGGCGGCGCACGGGGCTTGGCCCACGAGGCGGCCCGGGGCTGGGCGGGCCGGGTCCGGACCCTCGCCGGCCGGATCGAGGCACCGGACACGGCGCATCCCCTGCATGGTGCGGACGCGGTGCTGGTCCGCCCGGACGGCCACGTCGTGTGGGTCGCGGTGGCCGGCAGGAGCCCGGCGGAAAAGGACGGGCCGGACGCCGCCCTGCGGCGCTGGTTCGGCGAGCCCCGCCCGGAGGAGACGCCCCCGGGGGAGACAGGAAAGGCGGGAGAGTGAAAGGGATCATCCTGGCCGGCGGCCACGGAACGCGGCTGCACCCCATCACCCTCGGTGTTTCGAAACAGCTGCTGCCCGTCTACGACAAGCCCATGATCTACTACCCGCTGTCGGTGCTCATGCTCGCGGGAATCACCGACATCCAGATCATCTCCGACCCGGGCGACATCCCCGCCTTCCAGCGGCTGCTCGGCGACGGCTCCTCGCTCGGCCTGCGACTGAGCTACGCGGAACAGGACAAACCCAGGGGCCTGGCCGACGCGTTCGTCATCGGTGCCGACCACATCGGGGACGAGCCGGTGGCGCTGGTCCTCGGCGACAACATCTTCCACGGTCCGGGCTTCGGCGACATGCTCACCGAATGCGCGCGCACCGTCGACGGGTGCGTCCTGTTCGGCTACCCGGTACGCGACCCGGAGCGCTACGGCGTCGGGGAGACCGACGAGCACGGGCGGCTGGTGTCCCTGGAGGAGAAGCCCGAGCGTCCCCGGTCCAACCTGGCCGTCACCGGGCTCTACTTCTACGACAACGACGTGGTGGAGATCGCCCGCAACCTGCGCCCCTCCGCACGCGGAGAGCTCGAGATCACCGACGTCAACCGGAACTACCTGGAGCGCGGCAGGGCCCGCTTCGAGCCGCTGGGCCGGGGGTTCGTCTGGCTGGACACCGGAACCCACGACGCGCTGACCGAAGCGGGGCAGTACGTGCAGATCCTGGAACACCGCCAGGGCGTGCGCATCGCCTGTGTCGAGGAGATCGCCTGGCGCATGGGCTACATCGACCGCGACGCCTGCTACCGGCTCGGCCTCGCCCTCTCCCGGTCCCCCTACGGCCAGTACGTCATGGGGATCGCCGAAGCAGGCTGACGCCGCCGGACCGCCCCTCATCACCTGTGCCCGCGCCCGGCGGGCCCCGGACGGAGACACCATGCCCCTATCCGTACCCGAAGGCGGCCACGGCGCCGCCCGGCCGCCCGAGGCGGCCTCATGAGAGTCCTGGTGACCGGCGGCGCCGGATTCATCGGCTCGCACTACGTACGTTCGCTGCTGAGCGGGGCCTACGGAACCGACACACCCTCCGTCACCGTGCTCGACAAGCTGACCTACGCAGGAAACCGCGCCAACCTGCCCGCGGACCACGAGCGGCTCGACTTCGTGCACGGCGACATCTGCGACGCCCCGCTGCTCGCCCGCGTCCTGCCCGGCCACGACGCGGTCGTGCACTTCGCCGCCGAATCACACGTGGACCGCTCCATCGCCGACGCGGCGGAGTTCGCCCGCACCAACGTCCTGGGCACCCAGATCCTGCTGGAGAACGTCGTGCGCGCGGGCGTACCGCGAGTGGTGCACGTGTCCACCGACGAGGTGTACGGATCGATCGCCGACGGCACCTGGACCGAGGAGTCGCCGCTGCTGCCCAACTCGCCCTACGCGGCGTCCAAGGCAGGCTCCGACCTCGTCGCCCGTTCCTACTGGCGCACCCATGGGCTCTCCGTCTCGGTCACCCGCTGCTCCAACAACTACGGCCCCTACCAGCACCCCGAGAAACTGATCCCGCGGTTCGTCACGAACCTGCTGCGGGGCGAGCCGGTGCCCGTCTACGGCGACGGGTCGAACCGGCGCGAATGGCTGCACGTGGACGACCACTGCCGGGCCGTGCATCTCGTCCTCACCCGGGGCAGGGCCGGCGAGATCTACAACGTCGGCGGTGGCGACGAGTTGACCAACCTCGACCTGACGGCACGCATCCTCCGGCTCTGCGGAGCCGACGCGTCCATGATCCGGTACGTGGCCGACCGGCCGGGACACGACCTGCGCTACGCGCTCGACGACCGCAAGATCCGCGACGAGCTCGGCTACGAGCCGCGCGTGTCCGTCCACGAAGGTCTCGCCGGGACCGTCGCCTGGTACCGCGACCGCCCCGAGTGGTGGCGGGCCGCCAGGGCCGCGGAGCACGAGCCGCAGCCGGCCGTCGCTCCCTGAGATCCGCACACACGCACGGGGACACCCCCCCGGGAACAGGAAGAAGTACATGGGCGCCGAACACGCCGGCACGACGTCACGAACGGCCAGCGAGGAAGAGAAGGAGGGCCCCGGCGGGCCCACGGAGACGACCGATGTCGTCGTCGTGGGAGCCGGCCCGACCGGCCTGATGCTCGCGGGGGAGCTGCGGCTCGGCGGCGCGCGCGTCACCGTGGTGGAACAACTGCCCGCTCCGACCGGGCAGTCCCGGGGCCTGGGGTTCACCGCCCGCGCCATGGAGGTGTTCGACCAGCGTGGCCTGCTCGCCGGATTCGGACCCGGCCTGGAGACCAGCCCGCAGGGACACTTCGGCGGCGTGCTCTTCGACTACTCCGTACTCAGGGACGGGCACTTCGGCGCGCGGGGAATCCCGCAGTCACAGACCGAGTCCGTACTCGAGGAGTGGGCGCGCGCCCTCGGCGCTGACATCCGGCGCGGCTGGCAGCTGACCGGCCTCACCGACACCGGGGACGGCGTGGAGATCGTCGCGGACACCCCGACCGGAGTGCGCCGGCTGCGCGGCAGCCACCTCGTGGGATGTGACGGAGGCGGCAGCGCGGTGCGTACGGCCGCCGGGTTCGACTTCCCCGGCACCCCGGCCCGCCGCACCATGTACCTCGCCGATGTGGCGGGCTGCTCCCTGCGCCCCCGCTTCCTGGGCGAACGCCTGCCCGCCGGCATGGTCATGGCGGCGCCGCTGGGCGAAGGAGTGGACCGCATCATCGTCTGCCCCGACGGCGTCCCCGCCGACGACAGCTCCCGCCTGACGGACTTCGCCGAGGTCGCCGACGCCTGGCAGCGGATCACCGGTGAGGACATCAGCGGCGGCAGCGCGCTCTGGGTCAGCACCTTCACGGACGCGACCCGCCAGACCTCCCAGTACCGGCGCGGCAGGGTGCTGCTCGCGGGCGACGCCGCCCACATCCACCTGCCGGCGGGCGGGCAGGGCCTGAGCACCGGGGTGCAGGACGCCGTCAACCTGGGCTGGAAGCTGGCCGCCACGGTCCAGGGCTGGGCACCGCCCGGACTCCTCGACTCCTACCACGACGAACGCCACCCCGCCGGGGCCCGGCTGCTGATGAACACCCGCGCCCAGGGGATGCTCTACCTCGGCGGCGAGGAGGCCGACCCGATGCGCGCGCTGTTCGGTGAACTCATCGAGCACGACGACGTCAAGCGTCATCTCGCGGGAGTCGTCTCCGGCCTCGACGTGCGCTACGACGTCGGTGAAGGCAGCCATCCGCTGCTGGGCCGACGGCTGCCGCCCCGCCCCCTGCGCACCGCGGCCGGCCCCACCCGTACCACCGAGCTGCTCCACCCGGGACAGGGCGTGCTGCTCGACCTCCGCGACGACGAGACGCTGCGCGCCGAGGCCTCCGGCTGGAAGGACCGCGTCGTCACGGTGACCGCGACCGTCACCGACGACGCGGCCGACGAAGCGCTGGCGGGCGCCGGGGCCCTGCTCGTCCGGCCGGACGGCTACATCGTGTGGACGGCTGCCGACGACGCCGGCCCACGGAGCGCGCTGCACCGGTGGTTCGGCGCGCCCACCGCCGGCACCACCCACCACGACGAGTACGAGGAGAAGCCGTGACCATCCGCGTCTGGGACTACCTGGCGGAGTATCAGAAGGAGAAGGACGACGTGCTCGGCGCCGTGGAGCAGGTGTTCGGCTCCGGCCAACTCGTGCTCGGCGAGAGCGTCCGGGGCTTCGAGGAGGAGTTCGCCCGCTACCACGGCGCGCGCTTCTGCACCGGAGTCGACAACGGCACCAACGCCCTCAAGCTCGCGCTGGAGGCCCTGGGCGTGGGTCCGGGCGACGAGGTCATCACCGTCTCCAACACCGCGGCGCCCACCGTCGTCGCCATCGTGAGCACCGGTGCCACCCCGGTCTTCGTGGACGTCCGCGAAGAGGACTTCCTCATCGACACCGACCAGGTCGAGGCAGCCGTCACCCCACGCACCAAGGCGCTGCTGCCGGTCCACCTCTACGGCCAGGTCGCCGACATGACGGCCCTGGAGGACATCGCGCGCCGCCACGGTCTGAAGATCCTGGAGGACTGCGCGCAGGCGCACGGGGCCCGCAGACACGGCACGGTCGCCGGCTCGACGGGCGACGCGGCGGCCTTCTCCTTCTACCCGACCAAGGTGCTCGGCGCCTACGGCGACGGCGGCGCGGTGGTGACGTCGAACGAGGAGACCGACCGCAACCTCCGCCGACTGCGGTACTACGGCATGGAGAAGACCTACTACGTCGTGACGAGCCCCGGTCACAACGCGCGCCTGGACGAGGTGCAGGCGGAGATCCTGCGCCGCAAGCTCGGCCGGCTCGACACCTACATCGAGGGGCGCAACGCGGTGGCCCGCCGGTACGAGGAAGGCCTCGGCGACCTCACCGGACCGGGCGGCCTCCTGCTCCCGGCCACCAACGAGGGCAACACCCACGTCTACTACGTGTACGTCGTGCGCCACCCCCGGCGCGACGACATCATCGAGGCGCTCAAGGCCCACGACATCTCGCTCAACATCAGCTATCCGTGGCCGGTCCACACGATGTCCGGCTTCGCGCACCTCGGCACGCCCCGGGGGGCCCTGCCCGTCACCGAGAAGCTGGCGGGCGAGATCTTCTCGCTGCCGATGTATCCGTCGCTGCCCGAATCCATACAGGACAAGACCATCGGCGCCCTGCGCGAGGTGCTGGCCGAGCTCTGAGGCGCGGTACCGGACCCGAGGGCCCCCAAGGGCTTCCCGAGCACATCAACGTAAGGAAACTCCCTGTCATGCCAGCGAAAACCGGCATCTATGGAGCCGGCGACATCTACGACACCATCTACCAGGGGCGCGGGAAGGACTACCGGGCCGAGGCGGCCACGGTCACCCGGCACATCCGGTCCCGGAACCCGGAGGCGGCGGCCCTGCTCGACGTCGGCTGCGGCACCGGTGGGCACCTGCGTCACTTCGCGGACGACTTCGACCGGGTCGAGGGCGTCGATCTCGCCGAGGGAATGCTGGCGGTCTGCCGCCGGGAGTACCCGGACATCCCGGTGGCCGTCGGAGACATGCGGGCGCTGCGCACCGGCCGGCGCTACGACGCGATCGTGTCGCTGTTCAGCGCGGTGGGGAACCTGACCGGGACCGACGAACTGGACGCGACGCTCCGGAGTTTCGCGGACCACCTCGAAGTGGGCGGCGTCGTCGTCGTCGAACCCTGGTGGTTCCCGGAGAACTTCACCGCCGACCACGTCGGCGCCGCCGTCGTCACGGTGGGCGACAGGACCGTCGCCAGGGTCTCGCACACCGTCCGCGACAGCGACACGGCGAGCCGTATGGAGGTGCACTACATCGTCGCCGAACCGGCCCAGGGCGCCGAGCACTTCACCGACACCCACGTCATGTCGCTGTACGGCCGCGAGCAGTACGAAGCGGCCTTCGTCCGGGCCGGGCTCACGGTCGAGTACGTCCCCGGCGAGTTCGACGGCAACGGACTGTTCATCGGCGTCAAGGGAGGCGACCTGTGAGTGCTGTCGAGACCCGGAAGCTGTCCATCGAGGGCGCGTACGCCTTCACCCCGCCGGTCCACCGGGACGCACGCGGCCTGTTCGCATCGCCCTACCAGGAAGAGCCCTTCACCGAGGTCACGGGCGGGCCGCTCTTCCCGGTGCGCGACGTGAGCCACAACCGCTCCGCCCGCGGAGTGCTCCGAGGGATCCACTACACGACGACACCGCCCGGCCGGGCGAAGTACGTCTACTGCCCCTACGGACGGGTACAGGACTACCTCATCGACCTGCGGGTCGGCTCGCCGACCTTCGGCGTCCAGGAGACGACCGAGCTCAGCGGCGACAACTGCCGGGCCCTCCACATACCCGTGGGCGTCGGGCACGCCTTCGCCTCCCTCCAGGACGACACGGTGATCGTGTACGTGATGTCCGGCGGCTATGTCCCGGACAACGAGTGCGCGCTCTCCGCCCTGGACCCGGAGCTGGGGCTGACCCTGCCGGAGGGTTTCGAACCCGTCTGCTCGCCGCGGGACCTCGCGGCTCCCACCCTGGCCGAGGCCGGCGAGAGGGGCCTCCTGCCCGAGTACGAGCAGTGCAGGAAGGCGGAGGCCGGGCTGTGGACGTGAAGACCCCCCTCATCACCCTCCTCGGAGCCACCGGATTCGTCGGCTCCGCCGTACTGCGGGAACTGGCGCGCAGGCCCGTCCGGATCAGGGCGGTGTCCCGGCGGCCCGCGGTCGTCCCGGCCGGCGCCCGCGCCGAGATCGAGGTGTTCACCACCGACCTGACCGAACCCGGCCGCATGGCGGAGGCGGTCAAGGGCGCCGACATCGTCGTGCACACCGTCGCGCACATCGCCGGTACGTCGACCTGGCGCATCGAGGACGGCGACATGGAGGCCGAACGGGTCAACGTGGGGCTGGTCGCCGACCTCGTGGCCGCCCTCGCCGCCCGGAGCGACCGGCCCCGTGTGAAGGTCCTGTTCGCCGGCGCCGTCTCGCAGGCCGGCCCGTGCGGGAAGGACGTGATCGACGGCAGCGAACCCGACCTGCCCGCAGGTGAGTACGACCGGCAGAAGCTCCGCGCCGAACGGCTGCTGCTCGCCGCGGACGCGGAGGGGGTGCTCCACGGCGTCTCCCTTCGACTGCCCACGGTCTTCGGCTACGAACCGGAGTCCACGGCCCCGGACAAGGGGGTGGTCTCCGCGATGGTGCGGCGCGCCCTGTCCGGCGAACCGATCACGATGTGGCACGACGGAACGGTTCGCCGCGACCTGCTCCACGTCCAGGACGTGGCGACGGCCTTCGCGGCGGCGGTGGACCACGCCGAGGCGCTCCGCGGACGGCACTGGGTGCTCGGCACCGGTGTGGGCCGGCCGCTGGGCGGCGTCTTCGAGGAAGTGGCCGCCCTGGTCGCCCGGCACACGGGCGAACCGGCGGTACAGGTGGTCTCCGTGGAGCCTCCCGCCCACGCGGAGGCGGGCGACTTCCGCAGCGTGACCGTCGACGCCTCGGCGTTCGGGGGGACGACCGGCTGGAGCCCGCTCCTCCCGCTCACCGAGGCGCTGCGCCGCACCGTCGCTTTCCTCGCGGACGAGCCCGGGAGGGGGGCACGGTGACCTCCTCCACGGTCCTGCGCCCCCGGGCCGAGCAGGCCCTGTCGGCCCGGCTCTCGCGGTCCGCCGCGGTGACGGGCAGCGGTCATCTGATGCGTACGGACGCGTTCCCCGAGTGGCTCGCCGCCCGGGCGGCCGCGCACCGGTTCACCGTGCGCAGGACACCGCTCGACGCGCTGGACGGCTGGTCGTTCGAGGCGGACACCGGCAATCTGGTGCACCGGAGCGGGAAGTTCTTCTCCGTGGAGGGGCTGTCGGTCGACGTCGGTGAAGGCCCGTTCCGGCGGTGGCAGCAGCCGATCATCCGCCAGCCCGAGGTCGGCATCCTCGGCATCCTCGCCAAGGAATTCGACGGAGTCCTGCACTTCCTCCTGCAGGCGAAGATGGAACCGGGCAACCGCAACCTGCTCCAGCTCTCACCGACGGTGCAGGCGACCCGCAGCAACTACACCGGAGTGCACCGGGGCGCGAAGGTCAGATACCTGGAACACTTCGCCGGGCCCGGCCGGGGCCGGGTGCTCGCCGACTCGCTCCAGTCGGAGCACGGTTCGTGGTTCTACCGGAAGTCCAACCGCAACATGCTCGTGGAGACGGACGAGGAGGTGGACGCCGGCCCCGACTTCTGCTGGCTCACCCTCGGCCAGCTGGGCGAGCTGCTGAGGCACGACAACGTGGTGAACATGGACACCCGCACGGTTCTGTCCTGCTTCCCGCTGGCCGTGCCCGAGGCGGGGGCGCTCTGCTCCGACACGGAGCTGCTGTCCTGGTTCACCACGCAGAGGTCGCGTCATGACGTCGAGGTGCGGCGCATCCCGCTGGCCCGCGTCGAGGGCTGGGGACGCGACGGAACAGGCGTCTGCCGCCCCGACGGGCGGTACTTCCGCATCACGGGAGTGTCCGTGGAGGCCGGCAGCCGGGAGGTCGGCGGCTGGTCGCAGCCGCTGCTGGCCCCGACGGGGACCGGCATCACGGCGTGCCTCTTCCGCCGGTTCGGCGGCGTCCCGCACCTGCTGATGCACGCGAAGGTGGAGGCCGGCTACCTGGACACCGTCGAGCTGGCTCCTACGGTCCAGTACACCCCGGAGAACTGGGAGCACCTGCCTGCCACGGTCAGGCCGCGGTTCCACGACGTGGTGCGGGACGCCCCGCGGGACGCGGTCCACTACGACGTGCTGCACTCCGAGGAGGGCGGCCGGTTCGAGCACGCGGAGACCCGCTGCGTGTTCGTGGAGGCCGACGAGGACACCGCCCCGGCGCAACCGCCGGCCGGCTATCAGTGGCTCACCGTGGGCCAGCTCAACTCGCTGACGGCGCACGGGCATTACGTCAACGTCCAGGCTCGCACGATGCTGGCCTGCGTCAATTCCGGAGCGGTGAAGCTGGACCGGTCCGGCCGGGCCTCCTGACGCGGACACGAGGACGGGGCGGTGGGGTGTGCCAACCGCGCACCCCACCGCCCCGGACCGGCCTCGTGCCTTGTGCTTCGTGCCTCGTGTCAGACCGGAACGGTCTGGGCGTCCTGCGGGTCCAGCTCCGCCTTGCCCGGCCGGTAGATCACGTAGCAGACGGCGGCACCGGCGAGGAACAGGGCGGCCGACCACCAGTAGGCCGTCGCATAACTGCGCAGGGCCGCCTCGTCCAGCAACGCCTCGGTCGGCTCGCGGCCCTCCGCGTGGTCCGAAGCGGCCCCGGTGGCCAGGGTGTTCAGCACCGCGATGCTGATCGCCCCGCCCACCTGGAGCACCGTGTTGACGGTGGCGGACGCGACACCGGCGTCCTCGGCGGCGACCCCGTAGGTGGCCACGTTGATGGCCGGGGCCATCGCCCCGCCCAGACCGGCCCCCACGACGAGCAGCGCGGGAAGCACCCCTGTCACGTATCCGCTGTCCAGGTCCAGCGTGGTCAGCCAGGCGAGGCCGACGGCGGTGACCGCCATACCGGCGGGGATCACCGGCCGGGGACCGATGCGGCTCACCAGGCCGGCGGCCAGGACCGGGGAACAGCCCATCGCGCCGATCAGCGGCAGGAACGCCAGCCCGGTGCTGAGCGCCGAGTACCCCAGACTCAGCTGGAGGTAGTACGTCAGGAACAGGAAGATCCCCATCAGCCCGCAGCCGATGACGAGGATCGACAGGAACGACGCGCCCCGGTTGCGGTCCAGCACGACGTGCAGCGGCAGCAACGGGCGCGAGGCCTTCGTCTGCCACCAGACGAAGCCCACCAGCAGAAGGGCGCCCGCGACCAGGTAGCCCCAGGCCGTCAACGCGTCCCAGCCGTCGGTCTCGGCGTTGGCGGTGCCGTAGACCAGGCTGAACACCCCGACGGACACGAGCACCGTGCCGGGGAGGTCGAGTCCGGGGCGCCGTTCCTCGCGTCCCGCACCCGGCAGTGTCACCAGCCCGCCGATGAACGCGACCACGGCGAAGAACAGGTTGACGTACAGGCACCAGCGCCAGGTGAGGTACTCGGTGAGCACACCGCCCAGCAGCAGACCGACGGCCCCGCCCGCCCCGGCGATGGCGCCGAAGACACTGAACGCCTTGGCCCGCTCGCTCAGATCGGTGAAGGTCGTGGTCAGCAGGGAGAGCGCGGCGGGTGCCAGCAGCGCGCCGGAGACGCCCTGACCGGCCCGCGCGGCGATCAGCATCTCGAAGCTGGTGGCGGCGCCACCGAGCGCCGAGGCCACCGCGAACCCGACCAGCCCGGCCAGGAACGCCTGCTTGCGGCCGAAGACGTCGGCCAGCCGTCCACCCAGGAGCAGCAGACTTCCGAAGGGCAGCGCGTAGGAGGTCAGGATCCACTGCCGGTCGCCGTCGGTGAAGTCGAGGGCCGACTGCGCGGACGGCAGGGCGATGTTCACGATGGTCGCGTCCAGCACGACCATCAGCTGGGCGGTGCCGATGACCACCAGCGCCCACCACCGGCGCTCGTGTCCCGGGGGTCCGCCGCTCGGCGGGTTCGCCGAGGTGGGCGGTGGGGATGTCTTACGGGGCATGGCGCTCCTTGGGAGGTGGGCCACTGTCCGGACGCCGGCGACGGGCGTCGCGATCCTGGCGGAAGCCGACGGACGTGGCCTACGCGCCGACACCGATCGCGTGACGGACCGTGGACGGGTCGTCGAGTACGGCCAGCAGCGCGGCCGCGAGGTCCGCGCGGGGCAGACTGGAGCCGGCGACGTTGGCTTCCAGCGCGGTGCGGTAGCGGCCCGTGCCGGGCTTGTCGGTCAGGTACGGCGGCCGCAGCACCGTCCACTCGGTCCCGCCGGCGGAGAGCAGGTTCTCCATCCGCTCCAGGTCCGCGTAGGTGTTGCGGTAGATCCGCCGGATGAACGGGGTCACGGTGTGCCGGAACAGGAAGGGCTCGCCGGCCCCCGACCGCAGCACCGGCTGGGCGCTGATGACCGCGATGCGCCGCACGCCCGTCGCCTCCATCGCCGTCAGGATGCTCTCCACGCCCTTCGCGCAGATCTGACCGGACACCTCGCGGCCCGACGGGCCGAGCGCCGAGACGACCGCGTCGCTGCCGTCGAGTGCGGGCTTCAGCGTCTGCGGATCGAAGAGGTCCGCCGCGATGATCCGCAGGTTCGGGTGCTCCACGGCGAGCTTGGCGGGGTTGCGGACGACGGCCCGCACGTGGTGCCCCGCCTCCAGAGCCTGCTCGACGACGAGGCGGCCGGTCCCGCCGGTGGCGCCGAATACGGTGAGGTGCATGGGTGTCCTGTTCCTTGAGATGCGGTGATCCGAACTTCTTACCCGCGGGCGCGCGCGAGCGCGGCCAACCGGTCGACGACGACGCCCGGGTCGGGCATGGCGGCGAGCTCCGTCGACACGTCCTGGCTCACCGCGCGGAAGGAGGGCTCGCTCAGCAGGGCGCCTATCGCGTCACCCACGGCGTCGGCCGTGCACTCGGCGGGATCCAGGACGGTGCCGGCGCCCCGCTGTTCGAGCACCACGCCGTTGCTGCGGGCATCGCCCTTGGTGGTGGGGACGATCAGCTGGGGGACGCCCGCGGTGAGGGCTGCGAACATCGTGCTCATGCCGCCGTGATGGACGGCTGCGGCGCAGCTGGGGAGCACCGCGCTGAGCGGCAGGAAGTCCTCGACCAGGCGGACGCGCTCGGGCAGTTCACCGAGGAGCGCCGGCAGGTCGGAGCCGCCTGTCGTCACCACGATCTCGGCGTCCAGCCGCTCGGTGCCCCGGATGATCCTGCCCAGCAGCTCGCCCTGGGAGTTGTTGTGCGTGGGGACCGAACCCATGGTGACCAGGACCCGCGGCCGTTCCGGACGCGTCAGCGCCCAGGCGGGCACCTGCCCGCCGCCGTTGTACGTGCTGGGGCGCAGGTCGAGCAGCCGGTGGAGCGTCTCGCCCGTCGGCGCCGTCGGGTTGATCTTCTCCAGCGACTCCGGTCCCAGGCTGAGTTCCACATCGGGGTGGAGCGGCAGGGAGGTGACGCCCGCCTCGGCGACGACCGGTGGCACGACGTCCGAGGGGAGCGGGAACAGCGGATGCCGCAGCCCGATGCCGTGGACCACGGCCAGGCTGCCCGCCGCCCGGGCAGCGAGTATCCCGGCGGGCAGCATCGGCGGATACAGCACGACGTCCGCCTGCCAGTCCCGCGCGATGCGCACGAGACCGGGCAGCATCAGGTCCCCGATCTCCCCGAAGGCGCCGAAGACCCGGTTCATGACCTCGCCCACCGACAGCCCGGGCTCCGAACCGCTCGACGCGAGCGCGATGTACGGGGCGGTGACGTCCGTTCCCGGAGCGGCGTCGACGGCCGAGAGTCCGGCATGGGCCGCGGCGCGCAGTGCCGGGCCACCGGCGGCGAACAGCACCTGGTGGCCGGCCAGCCGGGCGGCGTGGGCCAGCGGGACGAGAGGAACGGTGTGGGAGAAGCCCGGAGTGGTCGTGAAGAGAAAACGCATGATCGGCCCACGTGCCTTTCGTTCTTGGGACCTCTGCGGTCCGACGGCGGACGGCCCGTGGTCCGGACACGGAACAGGGGCGGCGGCCCCGGCCGGCAGGCCCGTCGGCGCGGTCGCCCGGGCCGGTCAGTGGTGCGGCCGCACGTCTGGCAATCCTGGTGGGGGCGGGGGGTGGCGACCCGTCATATGTGCTCGATTTACCGAACAATTGACATCGATCTGACGTAGTCCCCGTTCCCGTGCGGAGAGCACGCGCAACATGACACAGCCTGACCCTGAAATGAGGCTCGCTTTCTTGTGCGAGCCGTGGATGCGGGCAAGACTTGTGGCCATGACGCCGAGTGCTCGGGTGCCCATCGGCCTGTGCATTCGCGGCTCGTGTTCCTCATTCTCTGCTTCTCCCGCTGTTCTGGAGGTCAGGCATGCCCGAATCGACGGAATCCCGTGGCTTTACCGACGAGGCTGAACTGCGCCGTGTCAACAGGGCCACGGTGGAGCGGTACATGACGACGGTCGGGCAGGACAGGCTTCAGCGTCACACCCTGTTCACCGAGGACGGCAGCGGCGGTCTCTGGACCACCGACACAGGGTCCCCGATCGTCATCAACGGCCGTGACCGCCTCGCCGAGCACGCCGTGTGGTCCCTGAAGTGCTTCCCGGACTGGGAGTGGTACAACATCCAGGTCTTCGAGACCCAGGACCCGAACCGCTTCTGGGTGGAGTGCGACGGGCACGGAAAGATTTGCTTCCCCGGCTATCCCGAAGGCTACTACGAGAACCACTTCCTGCATTCCTTCGAGTTGGAGAACGGGAAAGTGAAGCGTAACCGAGAGTTCATGAATCCTTTCGAGCAGCTTCGCGCTCTCGGAATTCCGGTGCCGGAGATCAAGCGCGAAGGCATACCCACCTGACCGGCTCCCCCGTCGCTACATTGGAGACTCCTGTGGAACAAGTCGTGCGTGAGATCCGCAGCTGTGGTTCCTCGCAGCAGCCCGAATGGACCGACTTGCCGCAGGTGGAACGGGTGGGAGAGGCACTCGCCGGCAGGCCCTCGCTCGTCCAGGCGGCGGACCTGCGCGTCCTGCGTGCCTCCCTGGCCCGGGTGGCCTCAGGCGAGGCCCTGGTCCTCCAGGCCGGCGACTGCGCCGAGGACCCCGGAGAGTGCACCCCGCACGACGTGTCGCGCAAGGCCGCGCTGCTCGACGTGCTGGCCGGGACACTGCGGATGAACTCGCCCAAGCCGGTGGTACGGGTCGGGCGCATCGCGGGTCAGTTCGCCAAGCCCCGCTCAAGCCCCACGGAGACCGTCAACGGTGTGGAGATACCCACCTTCCGCGGGCACATGGTCAACGGAGTGGAACCCGACCTGGAGGCCAGGCGGCCGGACCCGCTGCGCATCCTCACCGGCTACATGGCCGCGGGCGACATCCTGGAGTACCTGGGCTGGCGCCGCCGCGCGGCCGGCCAGGACCCCATCGGGCCGCTCGTGTGGACCAGCCACGAGGCACTGCTGCTGGCCTACGAGATTCCCATGCTGCGCACCGACGAGCGGGGCCGGCTGTTCCTCGGCTCCACGCACTGGCCCTGGATCGGTGAGCGCACCCGCCAACTGGACGGCGCGCACGTGGCCCTGCTGGCCCAGGTCGAGAACCCGGTGGCCTGCAAGGTGGGTCCGTCGATGGAACCGGCGGAGCTGCTCGCCCTCTGCGAACGCCTCGACCCGCTGCGGGAGCCCGGCCGGCTCACCCTCATCGCACGCATGGGCGCCGACCTGGTCACGGAGCGGCTGCCCGCCCTGGTGGAAGCGGTACGCGCCGCGGGGCACCCGGTCATCTGGCTGAGCGATCCGATGCACGGAAACACCACCGCGGCACCGGACGGGAACAAGACCCGGCACGTGGAGACGATCACCAGGGAAGTGGTGGCGTTCCAGCAGGTCGTCACCGCCTGCGGCGGGGTCTGCGGGGGGCTGCACCTGGAGACCACGCCCAACGACGTCACCGAGTGCGTCTCCTGCGAGGCCGATCTGGACCAGGTCGGCGACAAGTACACGACCTTCTGCGACCCGAGGCTCAATCCGGGCCAGGCCGTCTCGGTGGTCTCCGCCTGGAACTCCTGACACCCGGCCGGGTCCGAGCCCTGACGCAGGCACAGAAAGGCGAAGCAATGTCCGGCATTCCCCCCATCCGGTCCTACGCGTTTCCGACGGCGGGCGACCTGCCGTCGAACACGGCCGGCTGGACCCCGGATCCCGACCGTGCGGTCCTGCTCGTCCACGACATGCAGCGCTACTTCCTCGCACCGTTCCCGAAGGACGTGCGTACCCGCCTGGTGGGCAACGCCGCCGGGCTGCGCGACCGCTGCGCCGCCGCCGGGGTGCCGGTGGCCTACACCGCGCAGCCCGGCGGAATGACCACGCAACAGCGCGGCCTGCTGGCGGACTTCTGGGGACCGGGCATGACCCCGGAGCCGGCCGACCGTGCGGTGGTCGACGAGCTCGAACCCGCCGAGGACGACTGGACGCTGGTCAAGTGGCGCTACAGCGCGTTCTTCAACACCCCGTTGCTCGACCGGATGCGCGAGTCGGGACGCGACCAGCTGATCCTGTGCGGGGTCTACGCCCACGTCGGGGTCCTGATGAGCGCCGTCGACGCGTTCACCCATGACATCCAGCCGTTCTTCGTCGCCGATGCCGTGGCCGACTTCAGCGAGGACTACCACCGCCTCGCCGTCACCTACGCGGCCGAGCGGTGCGCGGTCGTCGTCACCGCGAAAGAGGTGTTCGGGTGACCGGGGGCCCGGCCGCCGGGCCCGCCCGGGACGCCGATCCGCTCGGGCGCGTACTGACGGGCCGTGCGGGCCCGTTCGCCCTTCTCCACCGGCCGGAGGCGGTGGGCGCCGATGTCGTCGACGTACTCCTGGGCGAGGTCACGACACCCGACACGCTCGCGGACATCCCGCTGCCGCCGGACGCGGAGCCGCTCACCGGCGCCCGCCACGAGGTACTCGCCGTCATCCCCTACCGCCAGGTCAGGGAACGCGGATACGTGGTGCCCGACGACGGCGCCCCGCTGATCGCGCTGAGCGTCACCGAACAGAGCACGCTGCCCCTCGCCCAGGTGCTGGACCGTATGCCGCAGGTCCCCACCGTGCTGAGCGGCCAGCACTTCGACGTCGACGACGACGCCTACCGGGAGATCGTCCGCAGTGTCGTGAACGACGTCATAGGCGCGGGCGACGGCGCGAACTTCGTCATCAAGCGCTCCTTCGTCGCGGACATCACCGACTACGGGCCGGACAGCGCGTTGTCCTTCTTCGCACGGCTGCTGAAGCGGGAGGTGGGCGCCTACTGGACCTTCCTCATCCACACCGGCGAGCGCACCTTCGTCGGAGCCTCGCCCGAGCGGCACCTCAGCCTCGACGCGGGCAGGGCCGTGATGAACCCCATCAGCGGCACCTACCGCTATCCGGGGACCGGCCCCAGCCTTCCGGACGTCATGGACTTCCTCGCCGACCGCAAGGAGACCGACGAGCTGTTCATGGTCGTCGACGAGGAACTCAAGATGATGGGCCGGATCTGCGAGGACGGTGGCCGGGTGATCGGCCCCTACCTCAAGGAGATGGCCCGCCTCGCGCACACCGAGTACTTCATCGAGGGCCGCACCACCCGCGACGTACGGGAGATCCTGCGCGAGACCATGTTCGCGCCCACGGTCACCGGATCGCCGCTGGAGAGCGCCTGCCGGGTCATCGACGCGTACGAGCCGGCCGGACGCGGCTACTACAGCGGCATCGCCGCGCTCATCGGCCGCGACGAGCACGGCGGCCGTGCCATGGACTCCGCGATCCTCATCCGCACCGCGGACATCGACAGCACCGGGCGGCTCAGCGTGGGAGTCGGAGCGACCCTCGTCCGCCACTCGGACCCCGCGTCGGAGGCCGCCGAGACCCGCGCCAAGGCCGCCGGACTGATCGCGGCCCTGGAGTCCGCGGCCGACGAGCGCTTCGCCGCCCACCCGGGTGTCCGGGCCGCGCTGGAACAGCGCAACGAGGCGCTCGCGGACTTCTGGCTCCGCGACACCGGCGACCGGGCGGAGCCGCTGCCGGAACTCGCCGGCCGCGAGGTGCTGGTCGTCGACGCCGAGGACACCTTCACCGCCATGATCGCCCATCAACTGCGCTGCCTGGGACTACGGGTGACGGTGCGGCGCTTCGACGAGGAGTACGCCTTCGACGGCTACGACCTCGTCGTGATGGGCCCGGGGCCCGGGGACCCCGGCGACCGGGACCACCCCAAGATCCAGCACCTGGCCGCGGCGGTACGCGGCCTGCTGGACCAGGGCAGCCCCTTCGTCGCGGTGTGTCTCAGCCATCAGGTCCTCAGCCTCGCGCTCGGCTTCGAGGTGAGCCGCCTCGACGTCCCCCACCAGGGACTCCAGAAGGAGATCGACCTCTTCGGCCGTCGCGCGCGCGTCGGCTTCTACAACACGTTCGCCGCCCGGTGCGCCGAGGACAAGATCGAGATCGAGGGCGTCGGAGTGGTCGAGGTGAGCCGCGACGCGGGGACCGGCGAGGTGCACGCGCTGCGTGGCCCGCACTTCAGGTCCATGCAGTTCCACGCCGAATCGGTGCTGACGCTCGACGGTCCACGCATCATCGCCACCGCCGTGAAGGACGTGCTCGGGACATGACCGGAAACCAGTCGGAGGATCGTATGCACCCCTACGTCGTCGTCGACGCCTTCGCGACCGAGCCGCTGCACGGCAACCCGGTGGCCGTGTTCCTGGAAGGCGACGACCTCTCCGCCGGTCAGATGCAGCGCATCGCAGGCGAGATGCACCTGTCGGAGACGACCTTCGTCCTCCGCCCGGAGCAGGGGGGCGACGCCCGCATCAGGATCTTCACGCCCGTCAACGAGCTTCCGTTCGCGGGGCACCCGCTGCTGGGAACCGCCATCGCGCTGGGCAACCGCACCGGGGCGGACCAGCTGAAGCTGGAGACCGCGATGGGCACCATCCCCTTCGAGCTGGTCCGGGAGGGGGGCGTGGTCACCGCCGCCTGGATGCGGCAGCCGGTACCGGCCTGGGAGCCGTACGAGCACGCCGAGGAACTGCTGGCCGCGCTCGGTGTCACCCGACCCGAGCTGCCGGTGGAGGTCTACCGCAACGGCCCCCGCCACGTCCTCGTCGGCCTGGGCAGTGTCGAGGAACTGTCCGCGCTCACCCCCGACCACCGCGCGCTCGCCCGGTTCCCCGACATGGCGGCCAACTGCTTCGCCGGATCGGGGACCCAGTGGCGCAGCCGGATGTTCTCACCCGCCTACGGCGTGGTCGAGGACGCGGCCACCGGCTCGGCGGCCGGCCCCATCGCGATCCATCTGGCCCGGCACGGACGTGCCCCCTACGGTCGGCGGATCGAGATCACCCAGGGCGTCGAGATGGGACGCCCCTCGCCGATGCGCGCACTCGCCGAGGGCTCCGGTGACCGGGTCGGATCCGTCGAGGTGGGCGGTGACGGCGTCATCGTGATCGAGGGGACGCTGCTGCTGTGACCGCCCTCGCCTCGGCCCGTCGCCCCGCTCCCGTACCGGGAGCACCGTCCACCCCACGGAGCACACCATGAGCAGCGCAAGGTCGGAAACCCTCACGGGGACCCTGGAGACCGCCTTCCCCGAGTACACGTCCCCGCCGGCCGAGCCGATGGGCCTGCTGAGCGCCTGGCTGGACGAGGCCGAACGCCTGCAGGTCCGCGAGCCCAGGGCCCTGGCCCTCGCCACCGCCGACGACCGGGGGCGCCCCTCGTCGCGGATCGTGGTGCTGAGCCGGGTGACCGCCGAAGGGCTCCTCTTCGTCACGCACCGGGACAGCCGCAAGGGCCGGGAACTGGCGGCCAACCCCTGGGCCTCCGGCCTTCTGTACTGGCGGGAGAGCAGCCGTCAGATCTCGCTCGCGGGCCCGGTCGAGTCCCTGCCCGACACCGAGGCGGACGCCCTGTGGGCGGCCCGCGCGGTGTTCACCCATGCCATGACGGCCGCGTCCCGGCAGAGTGAGCCGCTGGATGGACCCGACGCGGTGGCGGAACTGCGCGACCGCGCGACGCTCCTGGCCGCCGAGGGCCCGCTGCCCCGTCCCGCGTCGTTCACCGCCTACCTGCTGCGCCCCGGCCACGTCGAGTTCTGGGCGAACGGTACCGACCGTCTGCACGAAAGGCTGGTCTACGAACGGGCCGCGGACGGCTGGAGCGTCGCCAGGCTGCAGCCGTAGGGCCTCGCCACCGCGCCCGACCGGCGCCGCGCACCACCCGACACAAGAGAAGCGGAACGCGAGTACACCATGCAAGACACCGAACCCTCCTTCCTGCACACCGGATTCCACTCCTCCGCCCAGCGCTTCCCGGACCGCCCGGCCCTGACCCTCGACGGACGTTCGTGGACCTACGCGGAGGTGGACGAGGTGGCCCGGCGCTGGGCCGCCGCGCTCATCGAGGCGGGGAAGCGCCCCGCACGGGTGGGGATCCTGGGGCACCGCAGCCTCGTCACCTACGCCGGGTTCCTGGCCGCTCTGTACGCCGGAGCCACCGTGGTGCCGCTCAACAGGAAATACCCCGCCGCCCGCAACAAGGACATCGCCGAGCGTGCCGGTCTGGACGTGATCCTGGCCGACGACGGTTCCCTCGCGGTGCTCCCGGCACTGCTGCGGGCGATGACGGACGCTCCCCCCGTGGTGCTGCCGGAGACAGGGGAGGTGCCCGCGGGCTTCCCGGACGCCCCGGCGCTCGTACTCCGCGAGGGCGTCGAGAGCCGGGAGCCGCTCACCGAGCCCGTCTTCCCGGCCCCCGGCGATGTCGCCTATCTGCTGTTCACCTCCGGCTCGACCGGCCGCCCCAAGGGCGTACCGATCACCCACGCCAACGTGACCTCGTTCCTGCGGGTCAACGCGGACCGGTACGGGTTCACGGAGCAGGACCGCTTCACCCACACCGCCGACCAGACCTTCGACCTGTCCATCTTCGACCCGTTCATGGCCTGGGCTGCCGGGGCCTGCCTGGTGCCCATGGACACGCACCAGCTCCTGTCGCCCCTCGGCTTCCTGCGCGAACACGCCATCACCGTCTGGCTGTCGGTACCCTCCGTCGCCGCGCTCCAGGCACGCAAGGGTCTGCTGGAGCCCGGCAGTCTGCCGTCCCTGCGCTGGAGCCTGTTCTGCGGCGAGGCGCTGCCCGCGCCCGTTGCCGAAGCCTGGCAGCGGGCGGCGCCCGGGTCGGTGCTGGAGAACCTCTACGGGCCGACCGAGGCGACCGTCGCCTGCCTGGTGCACCGCTGGGACCCGCAGACCTCGCCGGAGCGTTCGGTGAACGGGATCGTGCCGATCGGCGCACCGTACCCGGGCATGGAGGCCGTCGTACTCGCCGAGGACGGCACCCCGGTGGCCGCGGGAGGAACGGGCGAACTCTGTCTGGCCGGGCCCCAGGTGTTCGCGGGCTACTGGAACGCGCCCGAGCTGACCGCCCGCGCCTTCCACACCACCGGGCACGGGGCCGACACACGCCGCTGGTACCGCACGGGCGACCTCGGCAGGGTTGCCGAGGACGGGGAGTTCGTCTACATCGGGCGCCTCGACACCCAGGTGAAGATCCTCGGGCACCGGATCGAGACGGGCGAGGTGGAGGCCCACCTCCTCCAACAGGAGGGCGTCGCGCAGGCCGTGGTCCTGGCCGTGCCGGGGGAGGAGGACGGGGCCGACGTGCTCGCGGCGGTCGTCTCCGGCGACGGCATCGACATGGACGTGGTGGACAAGGGGCTGAGCGAGTCGGTCCCGCCCTACATGATCCCGCTGACCTACCACCTGCTGGACACCTTCCCGCTGAACGCCAACGGGAAGGTCGACCGCAGGGCACTGCGCGAGCAGGTCGTATCCGGCGCACTGGAGCCGTTCCCGCTGTGACCGGCACCGAACGACCCGGCTCACGGACGAGCCACGGAACAACCCACAGCGGAAAGGGAGACCAGTGAAGGTCGACAACATCCATCTCGCGGGCATCGGCACCTACGTGCCGCGCACCGTACCCATGAAGGAAGCGGTCAGGCAGGGCTGGGTCGACAGCACCGCCGCCGAGGAGTCGGGCATCACAGCCGTCGCGGTGGAGAGCGAACTCCCCGCCGTGGACATGGCGGTGATAGCCGCGGCACAGGCCGTCGAGCGGTCCGGCCACCGCCCGGAGGACTTCGTCGCCCTCCTGCACAGCGGCGCGTACCACCAGGGGCCGGAGGGCTGGTCCGCACCGCACTACGTGCTGAACCGGACGCTGAGCCGGCCGCTCGTCGCGACCGAGGTCCGGCACGGCTGCCTGTCCGTGCTGACCTCGATGCGCCTGGCCGTCGGCCTGCTGGCCACCACCCCGGGCAGCGAGGCGGTCCTGATCACCGCGGCGGACAACTTCTCCACGCCCCTGGTCGACCGATGGCAGGACTCCGAGCACGCGATGTACGCGGACAGCGCCGCCGCGCTCGTCGTGTCCACCCGCCCCGGGTTCGCCCGTCTGCTCGCGGTCGGCTCGCGGTCGGAACCCAGTCTGGAGGAGATGCACCGGGGCGGCGAGTCGCTGCTGCCGCCCGCTCGTCACCCCGACCGCCCGATGTACGTGGCACCGCGGCTGCGGGCGTGGGCAGAGCGCCCGGGCGCCACCCCGGCCGACATGATCACCGCGGTGTCCAGGTTCGGTGACCTCGTCGCCGAGACTGCCGAGCAGACCCTCGCCGAGGCGGGCGTCGGGTGGGACAGCATCACCCGCGTGGCCCACATCGGATTCAACGAGGACCCGCTGCACGCCATGATCCTGGACCCGCTGGAGGTGTCGGCCAAGCTCGGGACCTGGGAGTACCTCAGGACCATCGGCCACGCCAGCGTCAGCGACCTGGTCCTGGGGCTGGAGCACCTCTGGGAGACCGGCCAGGTGACCGAGGGGGACCACGTCCTGCTCGTCGGAGCCACCGAAGGCATGGAAGCGGGATGCGCCGTCGTGCAAATCACCGCCCCGCCCCCGCAGCGCGGCTGACTCCGCTCCCCCGGTCACTACCGCAGGAAGGCACATGATGACCAACGCTCCCGCGCTCACCCCCGAGGAGATCAAGCAGGCCGTCGGGGCCGTGCTCAGCATCGCCCCGGAGACGATAGACGACGACGCCAACCTGGCTCAACTGGGCCTGCAGTCGATACAGCTCATGCGGCTCAGCGGCCGCTGGCGCCGCAGCGGTCTGCAGGTGGACTTCGCCACGCTCGCCGTCGACCCCACCGTCCGGAGCTGGGCACGCCACCTCGGCCCGGAACGCGACGGTCCCGCCACCGACTGAGCGGCGCGGCGGTCACCACCGGGGCCGGTGGCACCGCACCCGGCGACCGGACGAACGAAGGAAAGGAACGCTCGGATGAACGGCGTCTCGGCGACAGGCCGCTCCGCGGCGGAGCGACGGCTGAGCGAAGAGGTCCGGGGAGCGGTTCTCGTACCCGGCGACCCCGGGTTCGACGCCGGGTGCGCCGGGTTCCAGACCGGCTACCACCACCGCCCCTCCGTCCTGGTGCGTGCCACCGGACCCGAGGACGTGGTGGCGGCCGTGACCTACGCGGCCGCCCACGGTATGCCGATCGCCGTGCAGGCCACCGGGCACGGGCTGTCGGTACCCCTGGACGGCGGCATGCTGATCAGCACCGGAGACCTGACCGGGGTCACCGTGGACGCCCCCGCCCGGACGGCCCGGATCGCCGCCGGCACCCGCGTCCACGCGGTCGTCGACGCGGCGGCGCGCCACGGGCTCGCCCCGCTGAACGGTTCCTCCCCGGACGTCAGCGCCGTCGGATATCTCCTCGGTGGCGGACTGGGCCTGCTGGCACGGCAGTTCGGCTACGCGGCCGACCATGTGCGCGCCGTCGGCATCGTCACGGCCGACGGCCGTCACCGGCACGTCACCGCCGACCAGGACCCGGACCTGTTCTGGGCCGTACGCGGAGCCGGCGCGAACTTCGGCGTGGTGACCTCGATCGAGACCGGCCTGGTGCCGGTGAGCCGTCTCTACGGGGGAGAGCTGACCTTCGACACCGCCCGGACACCGGACATCCTCGACGCCTACCTGCGCTGGACCGGGACGCTGCCGGAGGAGCTGACCTCCTCCGTGTCCACGATTGGCTACCCCGACGTGACGGCGGTCCCCGCCCCGCTGCGGGGCCGGCACGTCGCCCATGTGCGCGTCGCGTACACGGGCGACGCCCGGACCGGACAGGAGTTGCTGGCACCCCTGCGCGCGGCCGGTCCCCGGCTGCGCGACACTCTGGGGGAGATGCCGTACACGGAGTGCGCGGACATCTACCGCGACCCCCGGCACCCGCACGCCTACCTGGGCGACAACGTCCTGGTGCGGGACCTCGGGGCCGAAGCGGCCGCCGCTCTGGCACGGAGCACCGGACCCGGCGCACCGGTCAGACGCGTCCTCGACATCCGGCACCTGGGCGGGGCCCTCGGCCGCCCGTCGGCGGTCCCCGACGCGGTGGGCCACCGCACGGCGCGGTATCTCGTCCGGGTCCTGACCCCGCTGGACGGCACCAGCACCCAGGAGGCCCAGGCCGCGCACCGTGAGGTGCTGGACGTCCTCGCTCCGGAGCGGCTGGGCAGGTTCCACAACCTGGTGTACGGCGGCTGCGCCGACGGCGCGGACCCCGATCCGTCCGCCGACTTCTGGGAACCGGCCGACCACCGGCGGCTGGCCGAGCTCAAGGCCCGCCACGACCCCGGCAACCTCTTCCGCTGCAACCGCAACATCCTGCCCCAGCGCCTTCCCGGGGCCCGGGCGTCCGCCGGACCCGCGAGGAGCTGACCACGATGACGGCACACGCCGCGGCACGCCGGCCCGTACTGAACCGGGAGTCCGAGCTCGCGGTGATCGAAGGGCTCGCCGAGCGGGGCCGGAGCGTGCTGCTGACCGGGCCGCCCGGGGCGGGCAGGACCCGGCTCCTCCAGGAGACGCTGCGGCGGCTGTGCCCACCGGACCCGCCGGGAGCGGCCGACCGGGCCGTCGCGGCACACCACGAGCTGCCCGGCCTCCTGAAGCGCGGCACGGCCGCCGGCCCGCCCGGGGAGAGCGGCCACCCCCCTGCCGTGCTGGGTGTCGACGACATCCACCAGCTCGCCGCCGCTGCCGCCGGGCCGCTGGCCGAGGCGGTCCGGGAGGGCCGGGTGCGGCTGCTCGCCACGGTGCCCGCCGGACTGACGCTTCCGGCGGCCGTCGACGCGCTGGGCCGGGACGGACTGCTGCGTCCGGTCGAGGTGGGAGCGTTCGACCGGGCGGGCACCGCCCGTGCCCTGCGCGCCAGGCTGGGCGGTCAGGTGGCCTCCGACACCACGGCCCGGTTCTGGGACCTGACCGGCGGAAACCCCCTGCTGCTCACGGAGCTGACCGAGGGGGCGGTGGGCGACGGCACACTCCGCCCGTGCCGTGGGCTGTGGCACTGGAACGGGCCGCCCGGCCGGCCCGTCCGTCCGGACACAACGGCTCGGCGCCTGCTGGGAAGCCTGGACCCCGACGAGGAACAACTGGTCGCCGTCCTGAGCCTCGCCGGCCCGGTGCCGGACGACCTCCCGGTGGTCATGGAACTGGGCCCCGCGGCGGAACGCCTCAACCGCCGGGGCATCGTGGTGGCGGAGCCCGGCGAGCACGGGCTGCGCCTGCGGCTCGGCCAGCCGCTGAGCGGGCACGCCCTCGTCGCCGCGCTGCCGGCGCTGACCGTCCGCAGGCTGCGGCTCCGCCTCGCCGACGAGCTGGAACCGGCGCCCGGGGCCGCGCGGCTGCCGGCCGACGCGGGCTCCGGTCTGCTCCGGGCGGTGTGCCTGCGCCTCGACGCGGGCCGCCGGCCGGCCGCCGGCCCGCTGCTCGACGCCGCCGACGCGGCGCTGCTGAGCCGCGAGTACGCCACGGCCGAGCGCCTCGTCCGGGCCGCGCTCGCCACCGGCGGGAGCGCCGCGGAGGACCGGGCCCCGGACGGCGCCGTGGCGTTGCCGCTGGGCCGTGCCCTGGCCGGGCAGGGACGCTGCACGGAGGCGGAGATGCTGCTTGCCGCCGCGGACGACCGGACGCCCGACGCGGTCGCCGCCCGCGTCGACAACCTCGCCCGTGGGCTCGGCAGGACCGAGGAGGCCGCCGCACTCGCGGACCGGGCGGTCCTGCGGGCCCCCCGTGGGTCCGTGCGAGGGACGCAGAGCGCCGTCCGGCTGTGGCAGGACCGGCTGGACGACGTGGCCCGGACGGGCGACGCGCTTCCCCGCGAGTCGTACACCGCCCCGGCGCTCCAGGCCTGCGTACCGCTCGCCGCCTTCGCCCGTACCGAACTCGGCGACGCCCCGGCGGCGTACGCGATGCTGGAGCACTGCCCCGTCGACGGCTGGCAGGACGACGCCCGGCACGCCCATCGGGTGGTGAGCGCCCACGCGGCGCTGGAGTCGGGCGACCTCGCACGGGCGCGGGATGCGGTGGAGCGGCTGCGCCGCGCGGACCCGGCCCGGGACGTCCGCCGCCGGATCCGCGCCGATGTGCTCCAGGCCCGTCTTCTGCGGGTGACGGGCCGGGCGCCGGAAGCCGTCGCGCTGCTGCGCCGCGCCGCGTCGGCACCCGACGGCCCGGACTGGTTCACCACCCGGGCCTGGATCCTCGCCCAGCTCGCCGGGGCACTGGCCGAGTCGGATCAGCGGACCGAAGCGGTCCGCACCCTGATCGAGGTGCGGGAAGCCGTGAGGCACGCGGTCACCTACCCGCTGGCCGACGACTGGACCGGCTTCGAGGAGGCGCTCGTCCTCGGCCGGTCGGGCGACAGCCCCGGCGCACTGGGCAGGTGCGGCGAGGTGGCGCGGCGAGCGGCGGCCGCCGGGCGGCGCACGACGGCGCTGGCCGCACTGCAGCTGATGGCGAGGCTGGGCCCGGCGGACCGCGCCGAAACCGTCCTGGACACGCTCGGTCCGTTCGCTCCCGGCACCGTCGCCGCACTGCGCGCCGGGCACATCCGGGCACTGGCCCGTCAGGACGCGGGCGCGCTCGACGACCTCGCCGCCGGTTTCGCGCGGCTGGGCATGTACCCCTTGGCCGCGGAGAGCGCCGGGCAGGCACACCGGGCCTGGGAGGCCGCCGGACGCCACCGGGCGGGCCGCGACTCACGCGCGCGGAGCCGACGGCACCTCACCGCCTGTCCCGGCACCCCGCTGCCCGGCTGGGCCGCGGTGGTGGACCGCGCATCGGACCCGGAGGGCGCCGTGCTCACCGTCCGTGAGCACGAAGTGGCGACGCTGGCCGCGACCAGGATGACCAACCGGGAGATCGCCGCCCGGCTGACGGTGTCCGTGCGAACGATCGAGAACCACCTCTACCGCGTCTACAGCAAGCTCGGTGTCACCTCACGGGTGGTGCTCGGCGAGCACCTCGGGCAGCGGCCGTTCGCCAGTCAGACCGTGCGCTCCTCGTAGAGCTCGCGGAGGCCGGCCACGGCCAGGGACAGTTCCCGCACGGCCTCGGGCGGGGAGACCACCTCGACGTCCGTGCCGAACTGGAGCAACTGGCAGACGGCGGCGGGCACCGGGTAGTCCAGCTCGGCCGTCAGCCACTCGTCGTCGTCCGGGGGCGCGCCGTGTTCGTCCGGCCGGCCGGACTCCCGGCGCCCGGTGTCCCGGTCTCCCTCGCCGCCGTCCGCCACGGTCGGCCCCGGCATGCCGCGGAAGTTGGCCGCGGTGATCCGTCTGACCATGTCGAGCCGCTTCCTGTGCACCCGCACCACCACCCGCATCCCCGAGGTGCGGTGCTCCACCTGGCGCCGCAGCTCCTCCCACACCCGGGTCAGCTCCACCCCGTCGCGGCGGCGCACCGGCTCGGCGGTGACGACGGCGTCCGAGATCCGGTCGGTGCGGAACAGCCGGGGCTCGCCCCCGTGGTCGGCGACGAGGTACCAGGTGCCCGCCTTGGAGACGAGCCCGTAGGGATCGACGGCGTAGAAGCTCACCTCCGTGTCGCCGCTGTGGCGGTAGCCGATGCGCAGCCGCCGGTCGGCGAGCACCGCGCTGTGCAGCGCTTCGAGGTCGTCCTGGGGCCGGGGGCCGGCCAGCCACCGGTCCGGGTCGATCAGGATGCGGCGGCTGCTCAGCTCCGCCGCCGGCCGGTGGGGGGCGGGCAGCGCCGCCATCATCTTCCGCAACGCCGAACCGAGGGCACGGTCGAGCCCGAGTGCCGAGTGCGCGCTCTCCCCGACCAGCACGAACAGGGCCCGCGCCTCGTCCGCGGTCAGCCCGGTCAAGTCCGTGCGGAAGCCGGGAAGGAGCCGGATCCCGCCGTACTTCCCGCGCTCGGCGTAGACCGGCACGCCGGCCGCGGACAGCGCCTCGACATCACGGTAGACGGTGCGCACCGAGACCTCCAGGCGCTCGGCGATCTCGGAGGCCGGAACCAGCTCGCGCTGTTGCAGCATCAGCAGGGTGGACAGCAGCCGGTCGAACTTCATACTCCGAGTTTCTCGCATACCTGTCGGCAGGTGTCAGGTTTCGGCCTCAGACTCATGATCGCCGAATGAAGCGAACGGAGATCTGCTGTGGAGCACAACGACATCGAGACGCTCGCATCCGAGGTCAAGGGCCCTGTCCTGCGACCCGGTGACGAGGGATACGACCAGGAGCGGGCCGGGTTCAACCTCGCGGTGCAGCACCGGCCCGACGTGATCGTCGGCGCCACCCGGGCCGAGGACGTCCAGGCGGCGGTACGTTTCGCCGCCGAGCACGGGCTGCCCGTCGCGGTGCAGGCTACCGGACACGGTTTCTCGGTCCCGGCCGACGGCGGTCTGCTGATCACGACCGGCAGGATGAGCGGGGTCGAGGTGGACCCCGCCGAGCACACGGTGACGGTCGAGGCCGGTGTCCGCTTCGAGCAGGTCATCCCCGAGACGGTCCCGCACGGTCTGGCTCCCCTCAACGGCTCCGCGCCCCACGTGGGAGTCGTCTCCTACGTCCTGGGCGGCGGGATCGGCATTCTGGTCCGGTCCTTCGGATACGCGTCGGACCAGGTGCGCAGCATGGACGTCGTGACGGCGGACGGGAGTCTGCGCCACGTCACCGCCGACAGCGAGCCCGACCTCTACTGGGCGCTGCTGGGCGGCCGGGACAACTTCGGCATCGTGACACGGCTGGAAATGAACCTGGTGCCGGTGGCCAGGCTGTACGGCGGCGGGATCTTCTACGACGCCGAGGCCGCGCCCGACGTCCTCAAGGCGTACCTCCGGTGGACCGAGGGGCTGCCGCAGGAGATGAACTCCTCGGTCGCGCTCATCCCCATGCCGGACGACCCGGAGGTGCCCGAGCCGATGCGCGGCCGGCACGTCTACCACGTACGGATCGCCTACACCGGCAGCCAGGAGGAGGGCGAGCGGCTGGTCGCACCGCTGCGCGACACGGCCGGCCCGGCCCTCTTCGAGGTGCTGCGGGAGATGCCGTACGCGGAGAGCGCCTCCATCCACGACGACCCGCCGGTGGCGGTGCCGTTCCTTCGGGAGGTCGCGCTGTTCGAGGAGTTCGGCGACGAGGCGCTGGCCACGGTGCTGGAGCACGCCGGCCCCGAGGCGACCGTGCCGTGTGTGGTGGAGCTGCGGCACCTGGGCGGAGCGCTGGCCACGCCGCCCGTGCACCCCAACGCGGTGGCCCACCGGGACGCCCAGTACATCCTGTCCGTGGTGACCCTGCTCTTCGGCGTCACAGAGAAGGACACCCGGCCGGTCCTCCGCCGTCTCTTCGACGCGCTGGGACCCTGGACCACGGGCAGCAGCCTGAACTTCATGGGCCATGGCGAGAACGCGGGCCAGGAGCAGGTCCGTACCGCCTACGCCCCCGAGGCGCTGGAGCGGCTGGGCGCGATCAAAGCGGTCCACGACCCCGAGAACATCTTCCGGCTGAACTACAACATCCCGCCCACGGGCGACGGCGCCTCCGCCGGGAGCTGAGCCCGCCCCTCCCGCGCCGCCCTCCCGGGCAGCGTCCACGAAGCCCGTCCCCCCGCGGACGACGACATGGCTTCGCCGGCACGCCCCGGCGGCCGACGCCCACGATCCCCGTCCCGGCGCCATATCCCCCGAGCGCCGGGGCGGGACACCTCTCCCTCACTGGAGTCGTCGATGAACCCCACATCCTCCTCCGCCACAGGCGGGCCGGCCACGTCCGCCGGCACGCCCGCGGACAGCGCCACCGGCGGCCGACTGCGGCGCGTCGTCGCCATGGACGCGGCCGGCATGGCCGTGGTCGGTGTCATCTACCTGGCTGCCGCGTCCCCGCTGGGCGAGCTGTTCGGTCCCGGCACCTTCCTGGTCGCGGTCGTCGGCGCCGCGATGCTGCTGGCAGGCGTGGGCATCGCGGTGGTCGCCCGGCTCCGCCCTCTCCCGGCGGGTGCGGTGCGCGGCGTCATCGGTGGCGGAGCCTTCTGGATCCTGCTGAGCCTCGCCGCACTGGCCCTGGACTGGCTGACCCTGACGACCACCGGTCTCGTCTGGACCTGGCTGCAGATCCTGCCCGTCGCGGTCTTCGCGTCCCTGCAGACCCTGGCGCTCCGCGCACACCTGCGCGCCGGATGACCTGAGCCGTACGCCGCTCCCGCAGCCGCGCCCCGGCACACCGCAAGCCGCCCGCCGCACCCCGTCCGGGGCGGCGGGCGGCTTGCGGTGCGTGACGTCAGCCGGCCGCCGGACCGGTCAGGGCCACCCCCAGGCCACCCAGACCCGGCAGCGCGTGGTTCCCCTCGACGGTCGCCTCCACGTCGAACCACTCCCGGAAGTCCAGTGGCAGGCCGATCAGTTCACCCGCGCTGCGCGGAAGCTCGGCCGCCTCGGCGGCCTCCTTCGACTCCCAGATCATCACGGCACCCCAGCGGTTCCGCTCCGGGTCGGACACCCACACCTTCAGGAGCAGGCCGGGAATGTCCGCCCAGTGCTGCTCGGCCTCCTCACGCAGGAAAGTGCGCAGCGTCAGCGCGGAATGCGCCGAATCGGTCAGATCCCACCAGGCGATCATGGCCTTCATCCTGAGATGCCTCCCTCTTCCGGTCCGCCACGCGCCCTCGGCGCGTGCTCCGCCGGTCAGCGTACGAGGACCGCCCACGCCCCAACCGCCGCTACTCAGGGCCGCCGACTCCCTTTCACCCGGGGCGGTTTGAGTGGTGGCTACTCATGTGGGGCGCGCGGTCGGGGTGGTGGACTGCCCGAAGCCGTCAGTTCGGCTCAGGCCCGGCCGGCGGGGCCGCGGGCCCCGCCGGAAGCGAAGGAGGAAACGTGGCGCGCGCAGAGCTCTCCCCCCTGGATCTACCCCACGACGCGGAGCCGGACCCGGACGAGCTCGTCCGGGCGGCGATGCGCTGGCACTTCACCCCCGCGACCGGCAGCCCGTTCTGGCTCCGGCGGGCGGCTTCCCTGGAGTTCGACCCGCTCACGGACGTCAAGGGGTACGACGACCTGACGCTGTTCCCCAATGTCGCCAACGAACTGCGTGACGTGCCCGCCGCGGACCTCGTACCGCGTGGCTACGGCGAGCACCCGGACATCGTCGGGGTCTTCGAGAGCGGCGGCACCACCGGCGCCCCCAAGCGCGTGGTCTGCCCGCGCGACTGGCTGGACAAGCTGGTCGACTGGAGCAACGCCAACCTGGACGTGCACGGATTCCCGCGCGGCGCCGACTGGCTGGGGATCACCCCGTCGGGCCCGCACATCGTCGGGGAGATATTCCGCCGCTCCGCGGTCACCCACGGCCGGTACGGCTTCCAGGTCGACCTCGACCCCCGCTGGGTCAAGCGGCTCATCGCCGAGGGCAGGGGAGCACAGGCGAACGCCTACGCCGAGCACGTCGTCGACCAGGCCGCACACATCCTGCGGACGCAGCCCATCGGCGTGATGACGGTGACCCCGCCGCTGCTGGAGCGCATCGCCCAGCGCGAGGACCTGGTCGAACTCGTCAACGAGAAGGTCCGGGCGATCCGCTGGGGCGGCACCCAGATGGACGCCGACACCGAGCAGTTGTACCGTACGGACATTTTTCCCGACACCGTTCTGTACGGCCACTACGGCAGCACGATGATCCTCGGCATCGCCGGCCAGCGGCACGGCACCCCCCTGGGCGAGCCCTGTGTCTTCGACACCTTCTCGCCGTACATCACCTTCCAGGTGGTGGACCCGCACAGCGGCGCTCCCGTCGCGTACGGCCGACGGGGCCAGGTGGTGATGCACCACGTCAGCAAGGCGCTGCTGCTGCCCAACAACCTGGAACGCGACACCGCGATCCGCGTGGCCGCACCCGACGGCCGTATCGGCGACTCGGCCGCCGGGATCGCCCCGGTGGAGCGCTTCGAGGACGAGGCCGTCATCGAAGGGGTCTACTGATGGGAACCGCGCCGCAGGAGGACTCCAACCCCCAGGTGCCCGTGCTGGACGCCCTCGGACCGTCCGGCGCCTACCGCACGCACAACCGCCAGCAGATCCTGGACGTCACCGGTGCACCGCTGGCGGAGATGAGCCTGGCCCCCGCCCTGTTCGTCAACCGGACGATGAAGGCGCTGCGCGGCGCGGCCCCGCTGCCCGCCCCGGAGCGGGCGGCGGCACTGGCCAGGGCCGGTGAACTGTTCCGGACGGCCACTCTGGGAGGCTTCTCGCCCCAGGAGTACGAGCAGGCGGTCACCCGGGTCTCCGGGCTGCCCGTCAACGTCGTGCGCACCGCCACCCGCACCTGCGCGGAACGCGTCGGCCAGTCCTACCGCAGCGTCCTGTTCGCACGGCCCGACGGCGCCGTCTCCGACTGGCGTGATCCGCTGGCCCGCACCGGGCAGGCACTGTGGACCCGGCGGGGCGAGGTCCTGGCGGTACACGTGCCCGGCAACCACCCCGGCACCCACGGCTTCTGGCCGGAAGCCCTGGCCCTCGGGTACCGGGTCGCCGTGCGCCCCTCGGCCCGGGAGCCGTTCACCGCGCACCGACTCGTACTCGCCCTGCGCGAGGCCGGGTTCGGGGACGGCCAGGTGGCACTGCTGCCCAGTGGGCACGAAGCGGCCGACGCCATCCTGAGGGGGGCCGACCTCGCCTACGGGGGCGACGAGATCATCCGGCAGTACGCCGACGACCCGGGCGTGCTGTCGCTGCGGCCGGGCCGCTCGAAGATCCTGCTGACCGCCGGCACCGACTGGCGCGAGCACCTCGACATGATCGTCGACTCGGTCGTACGGCACGGCGGCACCGGATGCGTCAACGCCACCGCGGTGCTCCTGGAAGGCGACCCGGCCCCGCTGGCCGGTGCGGTCGCGGAGCGGCTGGCCGCCCTGCCGAGCCTGCCTCCCTCCGACGAGAAGGCGTGCCTGCCGGTCCAGTCGGCCAAGTCCGCGCGGGCACTGGAGACCTATGTGCTCGAACGCGCCCGGGGGACCAGGGCATGGCTCGGGGGCACCGGCTTCGTCGACGAACTCGGCGACGGCAGTGCGGTGCTGCGCGCCGCGGTCCACCAGCTGGACGCGGCCGACGCCCCGCAGCTCGGCGCCGAGATGCCCTTCCCCTGTGTGTGGATCGCCCCGTGGACCCGGGCCGACGGCATCGCGCCGCTGCGCGACACGCTGGTCCTGACAGCGGTCACCGAGGACGAGGCGCTCATCGACGCCCTGGTCGCGGAACCGACCATCAGCAACCTGCACATCGGCTCGCACGCCACGCACTGGCACCGGCCGGGGCTCCCGCACGACGGTCATCTCGGTGAGTTCCTGATGCGCAGCAAGACGCTGGTCCGCGTCTGACGGGAACCGCCCGGCCGCGCCGCCCGCCGGCGTTCACAGCGACGGCAGCGCGGCGCAGGCGAGGTCGATGAACGCCTGGCCCGCGGGGCTCGTCGTCCGCTCCGCCGGCCACGCGAGCGCGACCCTGGCCCGGATGCGGGGCGCCACGATCTCCAGTCCCCGCAGCGGTCCGCCGTGTCTGCCGGCGAACGGGGCGGGCAGTACGGCGACCCCCAGCCCGCGCGCGGCCAGCTCGACCAGCCGGTGCGGGTCCCCGGCCTCCATCGTGACGCGGGGCCGGAAGCCGGCCGCCTCGCAGGCCTCGTCCAGGCCGGTGCGCGCGCCCGTACCCGGCGGCAGGCAGATCAGCGGACGGTCCCTCAGGTCCGCCAGCGCCACCTCGCCGCCCGCGGCCAGCGGGTCGTGGGGGAGCACGGCGGCCACCATCGCCTCGTCCACGATCACCCGGGCCCGGAGCCCGGCGGGCGACCGGGCGCCCGTGCTGATCAGGGCGGCGTCCAGCCGGCTGTCGCGCAGACCGGCCACCAGCCGGTCCGACGACGCCTCCGACAACCGGATCTCCACCTCCGGGTACGTCCGGTGGAAGTCCGCCAGCAGATCGGACACACGCACCGAGGAGAAGGAGGTCACGATGCCGACGGTCAGACGGCCACGGACCAGCCCGGCGAGTTCGTCGAGCGCCAGCCGGCCGCCGTTGACGGCCTCCAGCGCCGCCCTGGCATGAGGCAGCAGGGTGGCCCCGGCCTGGGTCGGTCGCACGGCGGGACCACTGCGGTCGAGCAGTTCCTGGCCCAACTCCCGCTCCAGCCGGCGGATCTGCGCACTCACACCGGGCTGTGCGACATGCATGCGCGCCGCCGCCCTGGTGAAGCTCCGCTCCTCCACCACCGCGAGGAAGTACTCCAGCTGACGCAGGTCCATAACCGTTCATTCTACGGATCAGAGGATGACGTTATTGGGACCGGAACCGGCTCGCCGAGCACGATGACGGAGCTCGGCAAGACGGCAACTCACAGGGACACAGGGAAAGAAGACGGGTGGTTGCATGAATGCGCGTGCGGACAGCGCCCCGGACCGTGACGAGGACGACCTGGTGCGTCTGGTGTCCGAACTGTGGTGCGACGTGCTCGGGGTGCCCGAGGTGAGCCCGTCGGACAACTTCTTCGACCTGGGCGGACACTCGCTGCTGCTCCACACCGTGCGCGACCGGCTGCACGAGCGCACCGGACGGGACGTGCCGCTGGTCGAGCTGTTCCAGCACCCCACCGTCCGCGCGCTGGCCGGCCATCTCGGCGGTGCCGGCGTGGACGACGCACCGACAGCCGAAGGAGCGTCCGGCGCACTGGGCGGCCGGCTCGCCCGGCTGGAGACGGCGCGCGGCGGCAGGCGCGCCGCCGGGCCCGGCCGGTACGACAGCGAGGAGGAGGCATGGTGACATCGGACGCAGCCGCCACGGACCATGGACAGGCGATCGCCATCATCGGCATGGCCTGCCGCTTCCCCGGAGCGGACAGCACCGAGGCCTTCTGGCAGAACCTCGCCGGGGGCGTCGGTTCGGTCACCCGCTTCCCCCCGGTCCCCGTCCCGGGCACCCGTGCGGACGGGGAGGCCCGGCAGTACACACCCGCCCGCGGCCTGCTCACGGACCCCGGCCATTTCGACGCCGGCTACTTCGGCTACTCACCCCGGGACGCCCGCCTCATCAGCCCCCAGCAGCGGCTGTTCCTGGAGTGCGCCGCGCAGGCGGTGGAGGACGCGGGGCAGGACCCGGCGCGCTCCACGGCCACCTTCGGCATCTACGGCGGCGGCACCGAGAACGGATACGGACAGATCCTGCGCGAGCGGCGCCACGAACTGCCCGGCGTCACCGACTGGGACATCCTCCTCGGTACCGCGTCCGACTACCAGGTCTCCCGTGTCGCCTACAAACTCGGCTTCACCGGCCCCTCGGTCGCCGTCCAGGCGGCCTGTTCCACTTCCCTCGTCGCGGTGCACCTGGCCGTACGGGGACTGCTCGGCGGAGACTGCGACATCGCGCTGGCCGGCGCCGCCGCCGTCCATGTGCCGGACAAGGAGAGCCAGTACACCCCAGGTGGGATCATCTCCGCCCGCGGGGAGTGCCGCGCCTTCGACGCCGACGCGGACGGCACCGTCGGAGGTGACGGTGTGGGCGTCGTCGTCCTCAAGCGGCTCGCCGACGCGCAGGCCGACGGCGACCGGATCCTTGCCGTCCTGCGCGGGAGCGCGGTCAACAACGACGGGGCACACCGGGTCGGTTACACCGCGCCGAGCGTCGAGGGCCAGACCGCGGTGATCCGCGAGGCACAGCTCCTCGCGGGGACGGACGCCGACAGCATCGGTTACGTCGAGGCGCACGGCACCGCCACTCCGCTGGGCGACCCCATCGAACTCGCCGCCCTCACCGCGGCCTTCCGCCGCGACACCGACCGCAGCGGCTACTGCTGGATCGGCTCGGTCAAGACCAACATCGGGCACACCGACGCCGCCGCGGGTATCGCCGGGCTCATCAAGACGGTGCTCGCGCTCCAGCACCGCAGCATTCCGCCGAGCCTGAACTACGAGAAGCCCAACCCTCTGTTCGACTTCGGGACCAGCCCTTTCCGGGTCGCCACCGGTCTCGTGCCGTGGCCCGCGACGCAGACCCCCCGGCGCGCGGCGGTCAGCGCGTTCGGGATCGGCGGCACCAACGCCCACGTCATCCTCGAGGAGGCCCCGAGCCGCCCGGCGCCGGCGCCCGCCGCCCCGCACCAGCTCCTGGTGCTCTCGGCCCGTACGCCGCAGGCGCTGGGCGAGGCGGCCGCACGCCTCGCCGACCGGCTGAGCGAGGAGCCCCCCGGCATCCTCGCCGACGTCGCCTGGACCCTGCAGACCGGCCGGCGGGAGCACGAACAGCGGGCCTACGCGGTGGCCGGGAACATCGACGACGCGGTACGCGCGCTCACCGGGATCGCCGCGGGGCCTCCCACCGCGAAGACCCAGGCGCACGGTGACACGGTGTTCCTGTTCACCGGAGCCCCCGGGAAGCGCCCCTCCAGAAGCCTGTACGAGGCCGAACCCGCCTACCGGGAGGCCGCGGACGCGTGCTTCGCCGCCGCGGGGCTCTCCGGCGCCGCGTGCTTCGGCCCGCCGCACCCCGACGACGACGCGTCCGCACGGGTGGCCGCCTTCGTCCACGACTACGCCATGGCCATGACCTGGATCAGGTGGGGAGTCCGGCCGGCCTCCGTGCTGGCCACCGGCGAGGGCGTCGCGGTCGCCGCCGCGGTCACCAAGGTGCTGACGGTCCCCGGAGCCCTGCGGCTCACCGCCACGGGCACGCCGGCCGACGGCGCCGCGCGGGCACGGGACGCCCGGACGGTGGAGGGCTACGCCGCGCTCTTCGGCGACGCCGGCCCACGGGCGCCCAGGGTCCCGCTGATCTCCCCGGTGCTCGGCCGCGCGCTCACCGGCCAGGAAGCGGCGGACCCGCTCAACTGGGCGCGCGCCGCCCTCGTACCGGACCAGGACGCCCTGGAACGCGTACTGTCCGCGCTGCCGGCGGATCCGCACCGCGTTCTCCTGGACATCTCCGCGGGCCACGTCCTGCCGGCCGCCACGGGCCCCCGGCCCGAGCAGCCCCGGCCGGACACGGCCGGGCCCGACGACGACCTCGCCGCCGCCCTCGGCACCCTGGGCGCGCTCTGGGCGGCCGGACGCCCGGTCCGATGGCGGCACGTGCACGGCGGGTCACCCCGTGCCCTGCTCCCGCTGCCCACCTACCCCTTCCAGCGTGAACGCTTCGTCGTGGAGCCCGTCGACAAGGCGCAGGCGCGGCCCGCGGAGGGCCAGCCGCCCCCGGCCGCCGACGTCCCGCAGGACGCCGCACCCGGCGAGGTCCTGCCGACGCTGCTGCGCCTGTACGCCGACATCCTCGGCTTCGCCGAAGTCGGCCCGACGGACAGCTTCTTCGACCTCGGCGGTGACTCCCTGATCGCGTCGAGGCTCACCGCACGCATCCGCGAGGTCTACCCCGTGGACGTCGACGTGCTCTCGGTCTTCGAGGCCCCTGAACCCGCCGAGCTTGCGGCGGTCATCGAGGACCTGCTGGCTCCTTAGGGGGCGTCGTGTCGATCACGGCCGGGGACCGACGGGCCCCGGCCGTACACCGGACCGAGCCGTACATCGGACTGAGAGGAACACCATGCCCCCCAGGACAGGACCGCCGCGCTGGCTCGCGCGCCGGCGCGAACGCCCCGACGCGGCGCTGCGCCTGTACGTCTTCGCACACGCGGGGGGCTCGCCGGGCGAATACCTGCTCTGGTCGGACCAGCTGCCCGATCTCGAACTCCACGGGGTCCAGCTGCCCGGCCGGGGCGCCCGACTCGCCGAACCCGCCTACGACGACCTGTCACGGCTGGTCGTCGACCTGGTCGACCAGGCCCGCTTCGAGGCCCCGTACGCGTTCTTCGGCCACAGCTTCGGCGCGCTCGTGGCGTACGAGACCGCCAGAGCCCTGCAGGCGCGCGGCCTGCCGGGACCGGAGCGGCTTTTCCTCTCGTCGTGCCCCTCGCCCGACACCGTCGACGCGGGACGCTCGCGGCTGCACACCCTGCCCGACGACCGGTTCATCGCGGAGAGCGAGCAGCGGTGGGGGGCGCTGCCCGCCCAGGTCCGCACGGACCCCCGGCTGCGCAGAATCGTCGTCGAGCCGCTGCGGGCGGACATCGGGATCTTCGAGACCTACACCCACCGCCCGGGGCCGCGCCTGACCGTCCCCGCCACGCTGATCACCGGGGCGGCCGAACGCGGCCGGCTCACGACGGACGGCTGGGCCGGACACGTCGGCGCGATCACCGGGGAGCACGAACTGCCGGGCGGCCACTTCCACTTCCGTGAGAACCCGGAGCCGTTGCTCGACCTCCTCCGCCGGACGGAGCCGCGGCCCGTCACCACCCCGCACACAGGAGCAGCACCGTGGAGCACATGACCTTCGGCAGCCGTTGCGGGCTGCGGGTGTCCCGCTACGCCCTGGGCACCGTGAACTTCGGCACCAGCTGGGGCGGGGGCACCGAACGCGACGACGCCCGGAAGATCTTCGACAGGTATGCCGAGGCCGGCGGAACCTTCGTCGACACCGCCGACTGCTACAACAACGGCGAGGCCGAAACCCTCCTGGGCGAGTTCCTGGGCGCCCGGCGCGACCGGTTCGCCCTGGCGTCGAAGTACTCCTACGGGACCGGTCCCGAGGCGGGCGTCCAGACCACGGGCAACTCCCGTAGCAACATGATCCGGTCCGTGGAGGCGAGCCTGAGGCGGCTTGGCACCGACCACATCGACCTGTACTGGGTGCACTTCCCCGACACGGTCACACCGATCGACGAGATCGTCGCCGCGCTCGACGACCTGGTGAGCGCGGGCAAGATCCGCTATGCGGGGCTGTCGAACTTCGCCGCCTGGCAGGTCTCCCGCGCCGCCACCCTGGCCGAACTGCGCGGCTGGGCCCCGCTGGCCGGTATCCAGACCGAGTACAGCCTCATCGAGCGCACCGCCGAACGGGAGCTCTGGCCCATGGCCGAATGCCTCGGGCTCGGAGTGGCGCAGTGGGGGCCGCTCGGCGGCGGACTCCTGACCGGGAAGTACCGCCACAGCTCCGCCGGCCGGCTGACCGACTGGGACGGACGCATCATACGGACCGAGTCGGACGGTCAGCGGACGGCGATCGTCGACACCGTCCTCGCGGTGTCCCAGGAGACGGGCGCGCCGGCCGCCCAGGTCGCGGTGGCGTGGCTCAACGACCGCGCCCGCCGGGCCGGCACCGCCCATGTCCCCGTCATCGGCCCCCGTTCCGTCGCCCAGCTCGACGGGTACCTCGAAGCGCTCGACCTGTCCCTGTCCGAGGAGCACCTCGCGCGCCTGGACGAGGTCAGTGCCGTACGGCTCGGCTCTCCGCACGAGCTCGTGCAGGCGTCACGCCCCGCGCTGCTCGGCGGCGCACCGGACCGCTTCCGCCCGGCGCCGGCCAGGTTCCCGTGACCGGCCCCGGCCCCGAGGGGGCCGCCGTGCCGGAGGAAGGGGCCGCGGAACTGGCCGGGGTGTGGTCCCTGGTCTCGTTCGACACGGTCGGCGAGGACGGCTCCGTCCTGCCGGGCCCCCTCGGGGAGAACCCCACAGGGCTGCTGTTCTACAGCGCCGACGGCCACGTCGGCGTCCACATGATGCCCGCGGACGGTCCGCCGGCCTACCTCAGCTATGCCGGCACCTGGCGCCGTGAGGCGGACCGGATCGTCCACCGGCTCACCGTCGCCGGGGAGCGCGACTGGCTCGGCACCGACCAGAGCCGTCAGCTGCGGCTCGACGGCGACCGGCTCACGCTCACCGGCACGTCGCTGTCCACCACCGACCGCCGCGTCCTGGTCTGGCGGCGGCTCGGCCGCACCGGTCCGTGACCCGCCGGCTCCACCTGTCCGTCCCGAACAACCACCACCGGAGGCACCGCATGGTTCACACCCCTGACTGGGTTCCCGAAGGCACCGACACCGAGAAGCCCAGCGTGGCCCGTATGTACGACTTCTACGTTGGCGGCGAGCACAACCTGGACTCCGACCGGGAAAGGGCGCAGTCCGCTCTCACCGCCCTCCCCGGCCTGGACATAGCGATAGCCGCCAACCGGGCCTTCCTGCGCCGCGCCGTCCGGTACACGGCGGAGCTCGGCATCAGCCAGTACCTCGACATCGGCTCGGGCATTCCCACACCCGGCAAGGGCAACACCCACGACGTGGCCCGGAGCGTCCTTCCCGGCGCGCGGGTCGCCTACCTCGACCACGACCCGGTGGCCGTGGCACGCAGCCGCGCCCTCCTGGAGGGCGACCCGGACGCGGTGGCCGTCGCGGGGGACTTCCTGAAGCCCAAGGCCATCCTCGACGACCCCGAGATCCGCGCGCTGATCGACCTGGACCGGCCGGTGGCGCTGATGCTCGTCGCCGTACTCCACTTCATCGAGGACAAGGACGACCCGTGGGAGAAGGTCGCCCAGCTGCGCGACGCGCTCGCCCCGGGCAGTGCCCTGATCCTCTCCCACGCCTACGTCCAGCAGGATCCCGGCAGCGGCCCGACGAGTGAGGAACTCCAGCGTGTCTACCGGGGGTTCGGAGCCCAGTTGCAGAACCGCGGCCCCGCCGAGACCGGACGGTTCTTCGAAGGCTTCACCCTCGTCGAGCCCGGCCTGACCGGCATGGCCTCATGGCGCCCCGACGCCGACACCGCGTCCGACCACCCGATGCAGAATACCGGGGTCGTCGGTGTGGCCATGAAGACGAGCTGAACCGGCATTCCGTACTCCGCGGACAGCACACCGACCGAAGGGACCATGATGAGAACCAGCCGGACCGGAACCAGAGCAGCAGCAGCAGCCTCCCCGCCGACCGGAGCCGGAGCGTGGACCACGGCCGGGCGCCTGGGCACGGTGGCGCTCGCTGTCGCGCTGGTCGTCGCACCCCTGGCCGGTGTCGCCTCGGCGCACACCGAGCGCACCGCCGCGACGGTCCCGGCCGCCGTCCGCGCCGCCGACGCGTCACCGGTCGGCCCCTGGAAGCTGAAGGCGACGGGCGACGACGGCAACGTGATCGAGACGGTCACGACGTTCCACGCGGACGGCACCGCCGGCAACAACAAGGGCGGCACCGGGACGTGGACCGCCACCGGCAGGGGCACCTTCAGCTATCAGATCACCGAGCTGATACACGAGGGCGGTCAGCTCGTCCTGCGCATCGAGATCGAACAGGAGGCGGCCTTGGCCTGTGGCGGCTTCACCAGCGAAGGCACCGCTCGCAGTTACGACGCTTCCGGGGCCTTCCTCGGCACCACGCTCGTCACCGCCGTAGGCACACGGGCCTGACGCCACCAGGAACGACAAGACGGTCCGGGGCCCCACGGAGGTGGGGCCCCGGACCGGTTCTTGCTGTCCCGCCCAGGTCTGGCGCGGGGCGGGAAGGCATCGCCCATGACTCGAAGTCGGTGGCGCCCCCGGCAGGACTCGAACCTGCGGCCAAGCGCTTAGAAGGCGCCTGCTCTATCCACTGAGCTACGGGGGCCGGGAGTCCTGATCGGTGGTTCCGTGGCCGTGCCGGGACAAGGATAGGGCTCCGATCCCCTGGACCCGGTTGCTTCACCTGCGTGGCACGATGTGGAGGTTCGGTGAAGCGAACCGATAATCGCAGGTAGGTGCGATTCCTGCATCGGTTTTCGCTCCCCTCGCGCCGGGTGTTGTGTACTCGTTATGCCCCTGCCCCACTCGTCCCCTCTGTCCTGACTCTGTCCAGAGGGTGGAACCGCCGCGCAGAGAGGGCTATACGCTTCAAAAAGGCTGCAAAATTGGGCATTCTTCGCATGTGGTGACCATGGACGTACGGCCTCAGCTCATCGACGCACTTTCCGCCCTGCGCGACCGTGTCGCCGCCGTGCGTCTTCCACTGCCCCTGCCGGGGGCCGAACGCGCCCGGCAGACCAGGGTCGAACTCCTCGCCCAGCTCGACGACTACCTCCTGCCGCGCCTCAAGGACCCCGAGGCGCCGCTGCTCGCCGTGATCGGCGGATCCACCGGAGCCGGGAAGTCCACCCTGGTCAACTCGCTGGTGGGATGCCGGGTCAGCCAGGCCGGGGTGCTGCGGCCCACCACACGGACCCCGGTACTGGTCTGCCACCCGGACGACCACCACTGGTTCGCCGGGGTACGGGTGCTGCCGCAACTCACCCGGATCTGGCTGCCGCCGGGTCAGGAGCCCGACCCGGACGGGCTGGACGACCTTGCCGCGCGGGGAGGGGACGGGGAGACCGCGCTGCGGGTGGAGACCGCGGTGAGCCTGCCCCGCGGGCTCGCGCTCCTGGACGCCCCCGACATCGACTCGCTCGTCGTCCGCAACCGCGTCCTCGCCGCCGAACTCATCTGCGCCGCCGACGTCTGGGTGATGGTCACCACCGCCTCGCGCTACGCCGACGCGGTGCCCTGGCATCTGCTGCGTGCCGCGAAGGAGTACGACGTGGCCCTCGTCACCGTCCTCGACCGGGTGCCCCACCAGGTCATCGCCGAGGTGTCCCGGCAGTACGCGGCACTGCTGACCCGGGCAGGCCTCGGGGACGTACCCCGGTTCACCATCCCGGAACTGCCCGAGTCCGCGGGCGGCGGCAGCGGACTGCTCCCCACCACGGCCGTCGCCCCGCTGTGCGCCTGGCTCACCCACCGGGCCCAGGACCCCGCCGCCCGGCAGCAGGCGGTGGGGCGCACCGCCTCCGGCGTCATCGAGTCGCTCAACGTTCGGATGCCTCAACTGGCCTCCGCAGTCGCCGCCCAGTACGCCGCCTCCGTACGGCTGACCGGGGTGGTCGAGGACGCGTACGGCAAGGAGGCCGCCCGGATCGGACGCCGCCTCCACAGCGGGGCGGTGCTCTCAGGGGACGCGCGGACCCGGTGGCGCGGCTACCCGCTCTACAGCTCGCCCGAGGAACTCCTCGAAGCCCTCGTCGACAGCCTGGTGGCCCTGCTCCAGTGCTCGGTCTCCGCCGCCGACGAACAGATCCGCACCCAGTGGCGCCGCGAGCCCGCCGGGGCCCTGTTCCGGTTCGAGGACGCCGGGCGGGAGGCCGGGGGCTGGGGGCCCGCCGAGGACGTCGAAGGGCGGATCGCCGTCGCCGTACGCCGGTGGCGGCGGGTCCTGGAGGAGCTGGCCGAGGAGGAGGTGCGCCAGCTCGACCGCAGCGTGGCGCCCGCCCCCGAGAGCGTCGCCGCACTGCTCGCGGCCGCCCTCCTCGGCGGACGGCGCGCCCGTGCGGCGGGGGAGCAGCTCGCCGAACGCATCGGCGCCCAGGGCGCGCTGCGCCTCCGCGACAAGGGCGGCGAGCTGCTGACGGCCTACCTCGACCAGATCCTCGGCGGCGAACGCGACCGCCGCCTCGCCCCGCTCGACGCGCTCGACGTCGCCCCCGAACCCCAGGCCGAACTGATCGCCGCGCTTTCCGTACTGCAGAAGGAGAGGTGGCAGCGATGACCGCCGTCACGGACGAGGACAACGGCAAGGGCAACGGCACGGAGAAGGCGGGCGACCCCGAGAACGGGGCAGGACGCCGGCGCGAGGACGGACGCTGGGACGACGGGCTCATCGCCCGGCGCGCCGCGGCGGCCGAGGCCCGCGAGGCCGGGCAACGCGCGCCCGGTACGTCCGGCGAGGACGACCCGGAGCCGCAGGTCGAGGCGTACGTCCCCTCCGGCGGGCCGCTGCCGCCCCGGCTGGACGCCCTGCGCGAACTCGTCGGACTCTCCCGCGCCCGGCTCGACCGGGGCACCCTCGCCGAGGCGGGACGCGTGCTCGACGAGGCCGCCGCCCGGCAGCGGCTCTCCTCGCGGCACACGGTCATCGCCGTCGCGGGGGCCACCGGCAGCGGGAAGTCGACCCTGTTCAACGCGCTCGCCGGGGCCCCGATCTCCGACACCGGGCTGCGCCGGCCCACCACCTCCCAGCCCATCGCGTGCAGCTGGACCGACGGGGCCGCCGGCCTGCTGGACCGGCTAGCCGTCCCCGGCCGGCTGCGGCGCAGGCCCCACCCCGGTCCCGCCGCATCCGACGAGGCGCTCCAGGGGCTCGTCCTGGTCGATCTGCCCGACCACGACTCGGCGGCCACCGAACACCGCGACCAGGTGGACCGGGTCCTGGCCCTGGTCGACGCGGTGATCTGGGTCGTCGACCCGGAGAAGTACGCCGACGCCGCCCTCCACGAGCGCTATCTGCGCCCGCTCGCCGGACACGCGGAGGTCACCTTCGTCGTCCTCAACCAGACCGACCGACTGCCCGGCGAGGCGGCCGACCTCGTCCTCGACGACCTGCGCCGCCTACTCGACGAGGACGGCATCGCGCTCGGCGAGCACGGCGAACCCGGCGCCACCGTCACGTCCCTGTCCGCGCTCACCGGCGACGGGGTGCCCGAACTCCGCGAGATGGTCGGCCGCTTCGTCCAGGACCGCACGGCCGCCGCCCGCCGCCTCTCCGCCGACGTCGACGCGGCGGCGGCGCGGCTGCGCCCGGTGTACGTGGCCGAAGGCCGGCCCGGACTCGGTGAGCGGGCCCGCGAGGAGTTCACCGACCGGCTGGCCGAGGCCGTCGGCGCGGCGGCCGCCGGACAGGCCGCCGAGCGGGAGTGGCGCAGGAACGCCGGACGGGCCTGCGGGACGCCGTGGCTGCGGCTCTGGCGCTGGTACGAGAACCGGGGCCTGCCCGGCAGTCTCGACCGGATGGGCCAGGCGCTCACCCCGCCCGAGGAGGAACTGACGGCCCGGCAGCGGGTCGAGCACGCGGTCCGGATCGTCGCGGACGACGCCGCCGACGGGCTGCCGGGCCCCTGGGCGCAGGCGGTGCGCGAGGCGGCGTTCAACGGGGCGAAGGGGCTGCCCGAGGCGCTGGACGAACTGGCGGTCAAGGCCGGGGCCCCCGGGACGGCCCGGCGGGGCGGCGGCGGGACGGCGGGCGCTCAGGGCCTCGGCGGGACACCGCTCGGCGGCCGGGCCGCCAAGCCGCCCCGGCCGAAGTGGTGGCCGGCCGCGGTGCTGGCCCAGGCGTCGATGACGCTCCTCCAGATCTTCGGCGGCCTGTGGCTGGTCGGCCAGATCATCGGCGTCCTGGAGCCCGGACTCGTCACGCCCGCGCTCATCATGCTGGCCGGAGTCGTCGGCGGCCCGCTGGTGGAGTGGGCCTGCGCCGCGGCCATCCGGGGGCCGGCCAGGCGGTACGGGCAGGACGCCGAGCGGCGACTGCGCGAGGCGGCGGCCGGGTGCGGCCGGGCCAGGGTCCTGGACCCGGTCGCGGCCGAACTGGTGCGCTACCGGGAAGTGCGCGAGCGGTACGTGACGGTGACGGAGTTCTCCACAACCGGCCGGTAGTCCACAGGCCCCGACGCGATTCCCGCCCGGCGCCCACCATGGAGTCCGCACGACACCGCCGTACGACGGGGTACGAGCGGATGAGTGGTGCGATGCGGTACGAGAGGGAAAACGGGGCGGGAAATGAACGAGACCTTGGTGACACTGGTGGGAAACGCCGCCACGGCGGTGGAGTTCCGGGAGACGGCCACCGGCGGAATGGCGCGATTCCGTTTCGCCGTCACCCCGCGGCGCTGGGACCGCGGGAAACAGCTCTGGACCGACGGCCGCACCAGCTTCTACACCGTCTGGTCCTGGCGAACGCTCGCCGCGAATCTGGCCGGTTCCGTCTCGGTCGGAGAACCCCTGGTCGTGCACGGCCGGTTGAAGGTCCGCATGGAGGAACAGGACGGTCAGCGAAGGACGTTCGTCGACGTCGAGGCCATCGCGGTCGGCCACGACCTGAGCCGCGGAACGGCCGCCTTCCGCCGGGCGGCCAGAACGGAACCCGTTCTGACGGAGCGTCCGGTACGGGTGACGGACGGCGACACGGAGGAGTCGCCGAAACAGTTCGAACAGACAGGCGCAATGGCGGCTGTGTCCTGAAAAGGCTGATCGGTGACAAGCGCGGCGGCATCCCGCGGTAACGATTCCGATTCGGAATGGTTGTGCAAGGGCAGTACGGGGGACTGTCCTTCGCCCGTTCTTTAGGATTCCCAGTGCTCACGGGTCACTTGGGTCTGCTGGCGAGGCATTCCCCACACGCGCACCATGTGCGAGGGCCTCGCCCGGAGGGGAATTCTGTGTTTTCTGCGTTTTCAGCGTCCGCCGCGTCGTCCGGCCCGACGGGGGCGCCGCCCGGCCGCGGGATCCTCCGCCCGGTCGCGGCGCTGCTGCTCTCCGGTCTCGTCGCGGCTGCCGCACTCGTCGGCGCCGGACCGGCGGCGGCGGCCGACGACCCGGGCCGGCACCACGGCGGCGCGGCCGCGGTGCTCGACGGGCTGAAGACCTTCGACAGCGCCGTGCTCCGCATCGCGGGGAAGCGCGGTGCGCCCGACCGGACCCAGGAACTGCCCGCCGGACTGTTCGAGATGACCGTGGACGGCGGCGGCAAGCTCAAGACCTACTGCATCGACCTCCACAACCCCACCCAGGACCAGGCGAAGTACCTGGAGACGCCCTGGGCCGAGACCTCGCTGAGCGGCAACCGGAACGCGGGGAAGATCCGCTGGATCCTCCAGCACTCCTACCCCCAGGTCGACGACCTGGCCGCGCTCGCCGAAGCGGCCGGCACCGGCCCGCTGACCGAGCGGACCGCCGCCGCCGGAACCCAGGTCGCCATCTGGCGCTACTCGGACGACGCCGACGTCACCGCGTCGGACAAGCAGGCGGAGAAGCTCGCCGACTGGCTGCAGCGCAGCGCGCGCGACACGAAGGAGCCCCGGGCCTCGCTCACCCTGGAACCGGCCGCCGTCGCCGGGCGGGCCGGTGAGCTGCTCGGCCCCGTGACCGTCCGTACCGACGCGGGCCAGGTCTCGGTGTCGCCCCCGGTGGACGCGGCGGCCAGCGGCATCGCGGTCACGGACGAGAAGGGCGCCCCCGTCACCGCCGCGGCGGACGGGGACCGGCTCTACTTCGCCGTACCGAAGGACACCGCGGACGGCACCGCCTCCCTGGCCGTCCAGGCCACCACCTCCGTGCCGGTCGGCCGGGCCTTCGCCGGGGCCGGCCGCACCCAGACCCAGATCCTGGCCGGTTCCAGCGAGTCCACGGTCTCCGCCCGGGCCGGCGCCACCTGGGCCGAAACGGGCGCCGCCCCCGCGCTGAGCGCGCGGAAGAACTGCGCCGCGGGCGGTGTGGACGTCACGGCCGCCAACCGGGGCGACCAGCCCTTCACCTTCGAGCTGGCCGGCACCGAGCACACCATCGCCGCGGGGGCCACCCGCACGGTGACGGTCCCCGTCGCCGAGGACCAGGCGTACGACTTCACCATCACCGGGCCCGCCGGGTTCGGCAGGACCTTCACCGGGGTGCTGGACTGCGCCACCAGCGGCAGCGTCCTGGACCGGGAGGGCGAGGGCGCCGACGGCAACGACGTCGGCACGCAGAGCGCCCAGCAGTCCGTCCCGGCCACCACCGGCTCCGGTACGTCGGGGCTGGAGGGCGACCTCGCCGCGACGGGCGGCTCCAGCGCCACCCCGATGCTCGCCGCCGTCGCCATCGGGCTGCTCGTCGTGGGCGGCGGAGCGGTCTTCCTCCTCCGCCGGAAGCAGCCGGCCGCCGACGGTGAGTGAGAGCCCGGACGCAGGCGGTGACCCCGTCGCTGTGTCGATCCCCGGACGGGTTTCCGTCCGGGGACGGCCGTCAGGCAAGATGGGGTGTATCTGCCCACACCTCTATTGCTGCCGGACGGTTTCTCTTGGCTGAGTTCATCTACACCATGCGCAAGACGCGCAAGGCGCACGGCGACAAGGTGATCCTTGATGACGTCACCTTGAACTTCCTGCCCGGCGCCAAGATCGGTGTCGTGGGGCCCAACGGCGCCGGTAAGTCCACGGTGCTGAAGATCATGGCGGGCTTGGAGCAGCCGTCCAACGGTGACGCGTTCCTGTCGCCGGGGTACAGCGTCGGCATCCTCATGCAGGAGCCGAAGCTGGACGAGGCGAAGACCGTCCTGGAGAACGTCCAGGACGGCGCCGCCGAGATCATGGGCAAGCTCAAGCGCTTCAACGAGGTCGCGGAGCTCATGGCGACCGACTACTCCGACGCGCTGATGGAGGAGATGGGCAAGCTCCAGGAGGACCTGGACCACGCAGGCGCGTGGGACCTGGACGCCCAGCTGGAGCAGGCCATGGACGCCCTGGGCTGCCCGCCCGGCGACTGGCCGGTCACCAACCTCTCCGGTGGCGAGAAGCGCCGCGTGGCGCTCTGCAAGCTCCTCATCGAGGCCCCGGACCTGCTCCTCCTGGACGAGCCCACCAACCACCTCGACGCCGAGTCGGTGAACTGGCTGGAGCAGCACCTCTCGAAGTACCCGGGTGCCGTCGTCGCCGTCACCCACGACCGGTACTTCCTGAACAACGTCGCCGAGTGGATCCTGGAGCTCGACCGCGGCCGCGCGATCCCCTACGAGGGCAACTACTCCACGTACCTGGAGCGCAAGGCCACCCGCCTCAAGGTCGAGGGCCGCAAGGACGAGAAGCGCCAGAAGCGGCTCAAGGAAGAGCTGGAGTGGGTGCGGTCGAACGCCAAGGGGCGCCAGACCAAGTCCAAGGCCCGTCTCGCGCGGTACGAGGAGATGGCGGCCGAGGCCGACAAGATGCGGAAGCTGGACTTCGAGGAGATCCAGATTCCGCCGGGCCCGCGGCTCGGTTCCATCGTCGTCGAGGTCGAGCACCTCTCGAAGGCCTTCGGCGACAAGGTCCTCATCGACGACCTGTCGTTCACGCTGCCCCGTAACGGCATCGTCGGCATCATCGGTCCGAACGGCGCCGGCAAGACCACGCTGTTCAAGATGATCCAGGGCCTGGAGACGCCGGACAGCGGCGCCATCAAGGTCGGCGACACGGTCAAGATCTCCTACGTCGACCAGTCCCGCGCCAACATCGACCCGAAGAAGACCCTCTGGGCCGTCGTCTCGGACGAGCTGGACTACATCAACGTCGGCCAGGTCGAGATGCCCTCGCGCGCCTACGTCTCCGCGTTCGGCTTCAAGGGCCCGGACCAGCAGAAGCCGGCCGGCGTCCTCTCCGGTGGTGAGCGCAACCGCCTCAACCTGGCCCTCACGCTCAAGGAGGGCGGCAACCTGCTGCTCCTCGACGAGCCCACCAACGACCTGGACGTCGAGACGCTCTCCTCGCTGGAGAACGCCCTCCTGGAGTTCCCGGGCGCCGCAGTGGTCATCTCCCACGACCGCTGGTTCCTGGACCGCGTCGCCACGCACATCCTCGCCTACGAGGGTGACTCCAAGTGGTACTGGTTCGAGGGCAACTTCGAGTCGTACGAGAAGAACAAGGTCGAGCGTCTCGGCGCGGACGCGGCGCGCCCGCACCGTGCCACGTACAAGAAGCTCACGCGAGGCTGATCGTCTTGGCTCGTCACCTCTACAGCTGCCCCCTGCGCTGGTCGGACATGGACGCCTTCGGCCACGTCAACAACGTGGTCTTCCTCCGCTACCTGGAGGAGGCGCGCATCGACTTCATGTTCCGGCTGGCGCCCGGGGACGGCTCGCCGTCGTTCTCGGGCGGGTCCGTCGTCGCCCGGCACGAGATCGACTACGTACGGCCGCTGGTCCACCGGCACGAGCCGGTGACCGTCGAGTCGTGGGTCACGAAGATCGGCGCCGCGTCCCTGACGATCGCCTATGAGATCAAGGACGCCGACCAGGTGTACGTCCGCGCGTCGACCGTCGTCGTGCCGTACGACCTGGCGGCGGAGCGGCCCCGGCGGATCTCCGCCGAGGAGAAGCTCTTCCTCCAGCAGTACCTGGCAGAGGAGCCCGCCGCGGCATGACCGTGCCCGTGCAGTCGCTGCGGTTCGACGACGCGAGGGAGGCGGCGGATCTCGCCGCCTTCCTCGGCCGGCTGCTCCACTACGACCGGGCCGCCGCGGTCCGGCTGCAGGCGGGCGGCGGCGACGCACTGGCGGTGTTCGGCCGCCCGCCCTCCTTCGAGGTCCTCGCCATCCGCACCGCCCGCCTGGCCCGCCCCGAGACGCTCGACGTCACGGTGTCGGCCGGGGAGCTGCTGGAAACCCTCGACGTTTCCGCTACGGCCGACGCCGGTGCGAGTGGTGCGCTGCCCGCCCCCGTCACCGGGCCGCCCTGGACCGGTGTCCTGCCGCCCCGCGGGCCCTGGCGGGAGCAGGCAGGTCTGCCCCGCCCCGACGCCCTGCGCGCCGCTCTCGACACGGCCGTCGCCGAGTTCCGTACGCGGGACGAGGCGCTGCCCGAAGAGCTGCGCACCCGTGCCGGACGCGACCGGATCGGCCGCGAGATCTGGTCCCGGCCGGTCGGCACCACGGACCTGCCCCTGCGCGCCGTGCACGCCGCCCAGTCCCTCGGCTTCCTGCGCCCCGACCCGGACTTCCCGGTCTCGCTGCTCGCCGCAGGCGGCTGGCTGCGGCTGCGCACGCCGTTCGGCTCGATCGCGCTGCGCCGCGACCCGGCCGGCGGGCTCGGCGGGCTCGGTCTGTCGGTCGAGCCCGGCTGACCCGCCGGACCCGGCGGGCCTACTTCTCCTTCGGGGCCTTCGAGGACCCGTCCGGCTTCTCCGGGGCGTTCTCCGGCGCCCCGTGAGCGTCCGGCCAGACGCCGATGTGGTCCCGCTCCAGCTCCAGCAGCACCCGGTGCTCCATGCCCAGCGTCTGCGTGTAGTCCGCGGGCAACTGGAGCCGTCCCGCCCGGTCGAGCATCGCGTACTCCCGGGCCACCTGCGACTCCTGGCCCGTCGCCGCGTCCACCTCCGTGCGGCGCAGCACCTCGGAGGACGTACGGCCGTCGCGGATGGCGACCGTGCGCCGCACCTCGTTCGCGACCGCCTGGTCATGGGTGACGATCACGATCGAGGTGCCCAACTCCTCGTTGGCCCGCCGGAACGCGGCGAAGACCTGCTCCCCGGTCGCCGAGTCCAGCTCGCCGGTCGGCTCGTCCGCGAGGAGCACGGACGGGGAGTTGGCGAGCGCCACCGCGATGGCCACCCGCTGCTGCTGCCCGCCGGACAACTGCTGGGGCCGCCGGTCGCGGCAGTCGGCGATGTCGAGCATGGCGAGCAACGACTCGGCACGGGCCGCCCGTTCGCGCTTGCCGCCACCCCCGCGCAACTGCATGGGCAGGGTGATGTTCTGGATCGCAGTGAGATACGGGAGCAGATTGCGGGCGGTCTGCTGCCAGACGAACCCGACCACGTCCCGGCGGTAGCGCAGCCGTTCCTTCGGGCCCATCGACAGCAGGTCGCAGCCCGCGACCTTCGCCGACCCCGCCGTCGGCACGTCCAGGCCCGCCAGGATGTTCATCAGCGTCGACTTGCCGCTGCCCGACGCCCCCACCAGGGCCATCAACTCGCCCTCGGTGACCAGCAGGTCGAGGCCCTGCAGGGCCTGCACCTCCACCCCGTCCGTGGTGAAGATCCGCACCACCCGGTCGCAGGCGATCAGCGCGTCGTGCCCGTAGGAGGGGCGGTCCCGGCGGGCCGCGGCCCGCTGCTCCAGCTCCGCCAGCGTCGTCTCGGCGGCCCCTGCGGTACCGGCGGTCTCGGTGGACGAGGTCATCGGGAGTCTCCTGCCCTGAGTTCGGTGATCGATCCGCGGCGGCTCGCCCACCACGCCTGAACGCCCGCGACCGCCGCGGCGAGCGCCACGACACCGGCGGCCGGCAACCCCAGCGACCAGAGGTCGGTGCGCAGCGCGACGGGTCCGGTGTCCGATCCGGCGACGCCCGCGAGCGCCAGCGGGACCAGATCGACGCCGGGGGAGAGCAGGGCGATGGTCGCCCAGCCGGTGAACAGGCCGCCGACCGCCGCCAGCAGCGCCTGCGGCGTCGCCTCGAAGGCCAGCAGCCGCCTGCCCTGCCCGGTGGTGAGCCCCATCGTGCGAAGCCGCGCCAGCAGCGTCCTGCGTTCCGGCGCGGTCTGGAGCAGCGACAGCAGGACGGCAAGCAGCGCGTATCCGGCGCCCGCCGCGACGGCCGCGAGGTAGATCCGCTCGGCCCCCGCCTGCATCGGGGTGTTCACATACCGCGCGCGCTCCTCGGAACGCAGCTGTACGACGAACTCCTTGCCGCTCTCGCCGACCGCCGCACGCAGCTCCCCGGGGTCCGGCGCTCCGGTGAGGAGCAGGGTGGTGGGCGCCTGCTGCTCCAGGGAGGCGGAGTTCACGATCAGGAAGTCCGTGGGGGAGACCGCGGCGGCGCGCGCGGTGGTCCCCACGACCTGGACCTCGAAGTCCCCGGACAGCGTCTCGACGGTGCGCGGCTCCTTGCCCAGGCGGGCCGCCACCGCCGGTGAGGCGATGGCCGGCAGGACGCGCCCGGAGTCGGCCTTCGCGCCCTCGGGCAGCGGGGCCGAGGGGCCGGTGGCCCGCAGCCGGGCGACCGGGAAGGCAGGCAGCCCATGGGTGCGGGCCAGCCGGGCGTACGAGGCGGGATCGACGCCCACCAGGGCCGCGGTGCCCGCGTCACCGCCGTCCGTACCCGTACCGGCGTCGTCCGGGCCCGCGCTCGGAGCACCGCCGCCGGCGGCCACGGCCTCCGGCATGGTCACGCTGTACTCGACCCGTACCGGCGCCGCGCTCCGTACCCCGTCCAGGTCGCTCACCGTGCGGACCAGCTCGTCGGGCAGCGTCGCCCGTTCGGCCATGCCGCTGATCCGGGCGTCCGCCCCGACGGACGCCAGTGCCGCCTCGTCCCGTGCGTCCCCGATGCCGGCGATCACCGAGCCGCCGAACGCCGCCGTGGCCAGCGCCAGCAGCAGCGCGAGCAGCGGCAGCGCCCCGCCGGCCGAGGAACGGCCGGCACGGGCCAGCGAGAGGAAGCCGATCGCCCCGCGCAGCCGGGCCATGGGCCGTGCGGCGAGCCGCAGCGGCAGCGGGTAGAGCCGGACCAGGACCAGCGCCGCGATCAGCGCGACCAGCACGGGGGCGGCGCTGACCAGCAGGTCGGTGCCGCCCGCGGCCGACGTACCGCGACGGCGCAGCGCCGTCACCGCGCCGACCGCCAGCACGAGCAGGGTCAGTTCGGCGACGGTCCGCCGGCGTGAGGGGCGGGCGCTCACCACGTCCTCGCGCGCACCGTGCAGCGTGGGCCGGATGTGCTGGAGCGTCGTCCGCACGGGAAGGGCGACGCACACCAGGAGGCCGACGCCGGTCGCGGCCAGCGCCCCCGGCCACCATCGGCCCTCGTCCACCACCAGCACCGCGAGCAGCAGTCCGAGCGCGCTCGCGGGCAGCACGGTCACCGCGGTCTCCGCGAACAGCCGGCCGCCGATGCCGCGCAGCGAGCCGCCGCGTGAGCGCATCAGCGCCAGTTCGCCGCGGCGGCGGGCGGCGATCAGGGCGCCGGTCATCAGCAGGACGACGGCGGCCACGGACCCGATGCCGAGGGCGGCGACCGCGATCACCGGACCGATCGCGTCACGCATCCGCGCGTTGGCCTCCACGATGTGACCGAGCCCGGTGGCGACCGTCGCGGTGTCCCCGGCGGTCCTCCGCACCTTCAGCAGCCCGGGGCCGCTCTCCAGGGAGGCGATGACGGACGTCAGCCTGGCGCCGTCGGGGCCGGTCAGCCGGGAGGGGTCGGGCGGGATCCGCCAGAAGAGGGAGGGCTCTGTGGCCGTGCTCAGGAGGGCAGGACCGGCGTCCTCGGCCAGCAGGACGGTGCCGGTCCAGTAGTACACCGGGAAGGGGCTCCCGGGGTCCGGGACCAGGGACGGGGTGCGCAGCAGCGGATCGGCGGACCAGTAGCTGCCCCGCGGGTCACGCGGAGCCACGATGCCGGTGATCGTCACGGTGATCGGTTCCTGGGCCGCGGTGAGCAGCGTGACCGTCGCGCCGACCTTCACCTTCAGATCGGCCGCCGTCTCCTCGGTGACCGCGCCCTGCACCGCACGGGAGTCCGAGGTCACCTCGTCCGGCGTCGCCGGCCAGGCCCCCGACGCCAGGGTGGCGTGGTCCTTCAGACCCGACTGCGCCACATACGTGAGCTGCGGCGGAATCGCGTCGGGCCGCGGCAGCCAGGGCTCGTCCGCGACGGCCGGCTTCGTGGTGCGCACGCCGTACGCGACCGACGAGGTGTCGGCGCGCAGCGGTGCGGGCATGGCCTTCACGAGCGCCTCGCCGACCCGCGCCAGTTCGGGGCTCCGCACCTCGGCGTCCCGCTGCTCCCGCGGCAGTTCCAGACCGGGCTGCGGGCGGGCGATCTCCACGGCACTGCGGCCGGCGTCGGCCGTCAGGATGTCGTGGCGCAGCCCCTTCGTCTCGTACGCGTCCACGGCCCGCGGGAACGCCGCGGCGAGGAACGCCGTCACCAGCACCAGCACCGCGAGGGCCGCCGCCGCACCGGGCGCGGTACGCAGCCGGGTACGTATCCACGGGGCGGAGGCCGCCCGATTGTTGTGACGCATGTCAGTGGTCCCCCTGGTGGCGCAGTGTGACCGCCGGGTCCCCGCGGCGGAGCGCCATCGTCGCGACGATCAGGAGCGGCAGGGCGGCGACCCCGGCCAGCAGCGCCGCGACCTGTCCGGCGGGCAGCTCGACCAGCACCGACGGAACCGGCTGGTCCGCCTGCCCGGTCAACACGATCAGCGGGACGACGGCCCGGGTCAGCACCGTGCCGATGCCGAGCCCGATCAGCAGGCCGAGGGCGATCAGCACACCCTGTTCGGCGGCGATCATCCGGGCCAGCTGGCGGCGCGGAGCACCGAGCGCCCGCAGCACGCCGAGCTCGGCGGAGCGTTCGCGCCGGGACCCCGAGGCGCTGACCGCGAAGCCGACCGCCGCCAGCGCGGCGGCGACCACCGCGACGGCCCGCAGCGCGGACTGCGGTCCGGCTCCCAGCGGGTCGTCCACCAGTTGCCGGGCGGCCTCCGCGCGGACCCGCACCTGGGCCGGGTCGGTGTCCGGCAGGGCGCGCAGGGCGGCGGCCGCCTTCGCGGCGTCGCCCGGGGCGGCGCTCAGCCACCATTCGGTCGCAGCGATCGTGGCCGTCGGCCGGTGGGCCAGGACCTCGGTGACGGCCTTGAGGTCCAGCAGCAGAGCGCCGCCGCTCGGCACCTGGTCCGCGGCGCCGGACAGTTCGGCGGCCCCGGTGGTCGGCAGCCGGCGCACCGACTCCACCAGGGTCACCCGGATGGTGTTCCCGGCCAGGGTGAGGTCGATCTCGTCGCCCAGCTTCGCGTCGGTGCTCTTCAGGTAGGCGTCCGTGGCGACCGCCCTGACCGTCGTGGCCTTCGGCCGGGCGGCGGTGATCCGCAGGAGGCCGTTGGTCAGCTCCCAGGTGTCCTCGCTGTCCACACCGGTGTCGTACGTGAAGTCCGGCAGCGCCGATGTCCCGTTGCGGACCGGCGGTTCACCCGGCCGGTCCTCACCGAACTCGGTGAGCGTCATGGACGCGTCCCAGCGCACAGATCCCGGTGCCGGTACCGGGCGTTCGGTGCCGGAGCCGGTGACCACCCGTACGTCGCTCACAGAGACCCTGCGCTGCTGCGCGTAGTCGTACGGCGCTTCGCCGTCCACCTCGATGCCGGTCACGGCCAGGCCACCCGCCGCCGACACCGGTACGGAAACCGCGACCGGGCGGCCGTCCACGGGCACGGGACCGGCCAGGGCCCGGTAGGGGAGGCCGTAGCGGTCCTCCAGGAGCACGGTGACCACCGGCGGTGCCGGGTCCTCCTGGCCCGGGGAGGCCCCGGAGCGCTTCGGCGACACCGTGGTGATCCGCAGGTCCAGCTTCAGCCGGGTGCTGTCCTTCGGGAGTACGAGCCCGGGGCGCGGGGCCCGCTCCGGGGAGATGGCCTCGAACATCCGGCGCGGGCTCTTGTCGGTCAGGTCGGAGCGCATCAGCATCCGCTCGTCCGCGTGGGCCGTGTCCAGGGCGAGGACCTCGGCGATGCGCCCACCGGAGACCTCCACGTCCGCCCGGTAGGCGGGGGCCGCCTGCCGCACGCCCGCCAGGGTGCTGTACGCGCCGGCCGCCGCCGCACCGCTTCCGTGCCCGCCCACGAGCCGGACCGAGGCGCCGGAGCCGAAGTCGGCCTGGTCGGCCTGCGAGCGGTTCCAGGAGGCGCTCTGCCCGATCGCCAGCATGCCCATCGCGACCGACAGGACCAGCAGCAGCACCGGCCCCGCGCCGCGCAACGGGCGGCGGCTGAACTGCCAGCCCGCAAGGGCCGCGGGGAGCCCCCGGCCCTTGGCCGCACGCCGTTCGGCGAGCTTCGCGGCGGGCGGCAGCAGGCGCAGCGTGAGGACCGTGCCGGCGAGCAGCGCCAGTGCGGGAGCGGTGACCAGCAGGGGGTCGATCCCGAGATCGCCCGACTGGTCGCCGCTGAGCGCCCCGCTGCCGGACTGCCGGTCCAGCTGCCAGTACGCCACCGCCGCGATGAGCAGCAGCCCGAGGTCCGCGCCCGCCCGCACCGGGCCGGGCAGTGACGCGGCCCGGGACCTGCGCCCGCTCGCCCCGGCCGTCAGCGACGGGGCCACCACGGCCAGGGCACAGGCCAGCGCGACGGCAGCCGAGACCAGCCACACGGTGCCGGTCGAGGCCTCCCCGGCCTTCAGCCCGATCCGCGACAGGGCACTGCGCTCGGCCAGCAGTCCGGTCAGCGGCCCCGCGAGCAGCGGGGCGACCACCGCGGCCGGCACGGCCAGCAACAGCGCCTCGATCGCGGCGAACGAGGTGATCCTGCCCCGGGAACCGCCCCGGGCCCGCAGCAGTTCGCGTTCGCCGTCGCGCTCGCTGTTCAGCAGCCGGGCCACGAGCAGCAGGGCGTACGCGGCGAGCAGCACCAGCTGCACCGCGACGATCATCAGCGTGGAGCGGGAGACCAGCAGCGCCCGGTCGAGCTGGTCGAGCACGGTGGGCAGCGACGTCCGCGCGGTGACGCCGGACGCGAACACCGGCGCGGCGGTAAGGGCCTTCGGGGCGTCGGCCGACGCCTGGCGCAGCCCCTCCATGGAGCCGGTGGTCAGCGTGGCGAAGTCGGCGGCCGCCAGCCAGGAAGTCTCCCCGTCGGCGAGCGACCCGGAGGCGAGGACCGAAGGGTCGGTGAGCAGGGGACCGTACGTCGTGAAGGCGAGCTCGCGCACCCCGCGCCCGCCGAGCGGGTCCAGCTGCCAGTACGGATCCGACTGGTCGGCCGCCTCGAAGACGCCGACGACCAGCACCTGCTGCTTCTTGTCGCGCAGCCGGTCGGTGACGGTGAGCCGCGCGCCCGGCTTCAGCTTCAGCGCCTCGGCGGCGACGACGGGCAGGGCGACCTGGACGGGGCCGGCGCCGTCGGGGGCCGCGGGCGCCTTGCCCTCGGTGATCCGCACCCGGCCCAGGTCGAGGGCGGCGAAGTGGGTGAGGTCCGGCTCGCCGCGCCGGGCGGCCGGGTCCTGGAGGCTCCGCGGCAGCGCGTACGACCCCGAACTCTCCAGCTTGCCCACCGTCACGGGCAGCCCGTCGAAGGCGTCGCGGGAGGCCTTGCGGACGGCGTCATCGGCCTCCGCGCGCTGTTCGTGGTCCACCGAGGAGGAGACGACGAGGGCGGCGGAGGCGGCCGACCCGTGGGTGAGCGTGTGGCGCAGGGCCGCGTCGCCCACGGAACCGGAGAACGCGGTGAGCGCGGCCAGGACGGATGTGGTCAGCAGGACGGCGAGGACGGCGGCGGAGAGCAGGAGGCGATGAGCCCTCACCCGCAGAAGGACGAAACCCGTCACCTGATCCCCCAGCCCCGGAAAGCACCGCACGCGCACGCCCCCCGGCGTACCGGTGATGCTTTCAGAGGCGACCGGGTTCTGGTAACCGCTTGCGGGTCCACCTTGATGCGATCGTGATCGTTATGCGGAGATGGAGCGTCGGATTCCGGAGTTATCCGGTCACGGATCGCTCAGCTGTCACTCACAGGTGATCCATCGGTGCCCGGACGTGATCAGTCCGCGGTGTTGACCATCGAGGCGGCGGCGTACGTCAGGTAGTCCCACAACTGCCGCTCGTGCTCGGGCGCGAGCCCCAGCTCGTCCAGCGCGACCCGCATATGGGCGAGCCAGGCGTCATGGGCCGCCCGGTCCACCCGGAACGGCGCGTGCCGCATCCGCAGCCGCGGGTGCCCCCGGCGGTCGCTGTAGGTGCGCGGGCCGCCCCAGTACTGCATCAGGAACAGCGCGAAGCGCTCCTCGGCCGGTCCCAGATCCTCCTCCGGGTACATCGGGCGCAGCAGTTCGTCGCCCGCCACGCCCTCGTAGAAGCGGTGGACCAGGCGCCGGAAGGTCGCCTCGCCGCCGACCTGCTCGTAGAAGGTCTGCTCCTGAAGCGTGTCGCGCGGGATCTCAGTCACCCGTCCATGGTCGCAGACGCACCGGCCGAGGACACGGGTCCTAGGACCAAGGGCGGGGAACCCCTCGGTCGAGGGCTCCCGGGCCGGACACCTCCGGCCGCCGCTGGCCCGCGCGGCCCCGGCGCAGGACAGTGGAGACATGGGTGCACACCGGCAAGGCCCCTCCCCGTCCGTCCCCGGCGCCGAGGCCGACGCGGCGCGGGAGGCCCTCGTGCGGGAGATCGCCGCGCGGGGCGGGTTCACCGACCCCGCCTGGCGCACGGCCTTCGCCGAGGTGCCCCGCCATCTGTTCGTGCCGTTCTACTACGTGCACGGAATCCGGGGCTTCGAGCGCCTCTGGGGCGAGGACCCCGACCCGGAGCGGCGCTCCCGCTGGCTGCGCGGCGTGTACTCGGACAGGGCGCTGGCCACCCGGCTCAAGGACGGCGAACTCGTCTCGTCCTCCAGCCAGCCGTCCCTGATGGCCCTGATGCTCGACGCCCTCGACGTACGGGACGGCAACACGGTCCTGGAGATCGGCACCGGCCCCGGCTACAACGCGGCGTTGCTCGCCCACCGGCTCGGCGACTCCGCCGTGACCAGCGTCGACCTGGACCCGGAGATCACGGAGCCGGCCCGCGTACACCTCGCCGCGGCCGGATACCGCCCGACGGTGATCACCGGCGACGGGGCCCGGGGCTGCCCGCAGCGCGCCCCGTACGACCGGATCATCGCGACCTGCACCCTGCCGTCCGTACCGGGGACCTGGCCGGAACAGTGCCGTCCGGGGGCGCGGATCCTCGCACCGCTCGCCACCGGCCTGGTCTCGCTCCAGGTCCGTGCGACGGCGCACGGACCTTGCGCCGAGGGGCACTTCCTGCACACCCCGGCCTACTTCGTGCCCCTGCGTGGGGCGCTTCCGGAGCCCGGCGGGCTCCCGCACCTCGGCGGACTGCCGCGCCGGGTGGCCGGGGACGACCTCTTCCGGTTCCTCCTGACCCTGACCGCGGGCACCCTCGATCCGCACGAGGCCCTCTCCCTCTGGGAGCGCGAGGAGCGCCCGCAGCGGGAGAGGTACGGCATCACGGTCGGCCAGGGCCGCCAGTGGGCCTGGCTCGACGACCCGCAGGGCCCGTACACCTGGCCCCTCGCCGCCGGATGAGGCGGCGCGTGCGGCCGGGTGCACGGGCCCTGCGGCCGCCCGTGCTCAGTCCCGGCGGACCGTGATCGTCGTCCACGCCCCGACGTGCACCTGGTCACCGTCCTGGAGCGGCACGGGGACATAGGGCTGGATCGGGTCCTCGGCGCCGTTCAGCGTGGTGCCGTTGGTGGAGTTCTGGTCCACGACCGCCCAGCCGCCGTCGGGCTGCTGCACCAGCACCGCGTGCTGGTGCGAGACGCCCGGGTCCTCCGGGGGCACCGACAGATCGACGTCGGGGGACTCGCCGGTGCTGTGCCGGCGGCGCCCGATGGTGATCTGGCTGCCGGTGAGCGGAAGACGCTGCTCCGGGGAGTACGCGGGCAGGTTCAGCCCGGTCGCCTCGGGGCCGCTGCGCTGCATCATCGCGAGGAAGTACGCGCGGTCCGGGGCGATCACGGCGGTCCAGGACGTGGACTGCTGCAGCCTGCCCTGGCCGGGGACCCCGCCGTGCGGCTGACCCTGGTCGTACCCCTGGTCCTGGCCGTGCGGCTGTCCCTGGCCTTGTCCCTGGCCCTGAGCCGGTCCCTGGTGGGGGCCCGGTCGCTGGAACTGCTGCGGCGGCTGGGCCTGGGAGGGCGGCGGCAGCATCCAGTCGTCTCCGCCGCCGGTGTGCCCCGACGAATGCGGGGGCGCGGGCGGCGCCGACTGCTGCTGCGGCGGCGCGAAGGGCGAGGCCTGCTGGGGCTCGAACGGCGAGTGCGCCGAGGGCACTGACTGCTGCGGTTCGAACGGCGAGTGCCCCGAGGGCGCCGACTGCTGCTGCGGCTGGTGTCCCTGCTGCTGGAACGAGGGCGGCGGGGGGCCACCCTGCTGGAACGACTGCGGCGGCGGCCCGCCCTGACCTCCGTTCCCGTGCGGTCCGTTCTGCTCGGGGGTGAGCGGCTCGGCGGGGCGGTTCATCTGCGAGGGGCGCGAGCCCTGGTAGTCGAACGCGTCGCGCGCCTGGGGCGCGCCGGGCGGACCGCCCGGCGCACCGGGACCGCCCTGGCCGCTGGGACCGCCCGGCGCACCGGGACCGCCCTGGCCACCCGGGGCCTGCGCCTGGAATCCGGGCGGCAGGTTGAGGCCGGGCGGAGGTCCGCCGGGCGTGCCGTGCTGCGGGGCCAGCGGGGTGTACGAGGTCGCCGTGTTGGTGAGGAAGTTCCAGCGGCACTCCTCGCAGTACGGCGCCATCGCCTCACGCGGCGTACGGCACTGCGGGCAGAGCTCCGCCTGCATGGTGGACCGGCCACCGTCGGAACCCTGCTGCGGGTAGCCGTAACCCGGCGCGGGCGGCGGCGGAGGAGGCGGGGGCACGGCGCCCGCGGGCGCACCGCCGGCGGCCATGCGGTGTCCGCAGACCTCGCACCAGTCCTCGGAACCCGACTGGTGTCCGTTCGGGCAGGTCGGCATGTCGGCGCTTCCCCCTCTCCTCTTCCGGCCGCGGAGGCCGTCATGCTGTCGATCGCGGCGTCATTGCTCAGCGAATACGTGTGGCTGCTCTGTGTTCACGGCCGGTGGTCATCCGATGACCGGGCTGCGCTGCTTCTTGGCTACTTCTTGACGCGAACGGTCTTGGTGGAGCGCGTTTCGAGGGTCATCTCGTCCGCTTCCGCGACCTTCGCCTTCAGTCGCACAGTACCGGTCGCGGCATCGACGACGTCGACCACCTTCGAAAGCAGTTTCGCAGTGTCCTGGTTCCCGGACGCCGACGCCAGCTGCACCGCACGGCCCAGCTTCGCCGTCGCGCCGTCGAAGTCGCCCGACTTGCGTGCGTCCAGGCCCTGCTGGATGACTTGTGCCAGTTCCGCCTGACCCGTGTAGTGCGCGACCTGCGGATTGATCGAGGTCGACGCCACCATGTCGTCCGTCCACACGGCCCGTACGAGCCCATGCGACAGGGTCTGCGGGGCCCCCGCGCCCGAGGGGTCGGGCAGGATCAGCGAGACCCGGGCGGCGAGCATCTCCTGGCCGATCCCGGCCTCCGGCACCAGGACGCAGACGTGGTAGTCGCGGGACTCGTCGCCCCAGGAACCGGTCGGGTAGTCCCCGGCCCGGGGGTTCGCCTCCGTGCGCCGGCCGGTCAGGTCCGCGACCGTCGGCGCGACCTGCTTCACGAACCGGATCTCCACCCCCACCGGGGTCCAGAGCCGCAGCGCCACGTCCGCGACCTCCTTGCCCATGGCGTTCTCCATCATCCGCGTGAAGTCCGCCGCCAGGCCCGCCGGGTCGGCGACGATGTCGGCGGTGCCGAGGAGGGCGGCGGCGATGCCGGTGACCTCCTTCACCTCCCAGTCGGTGCCCACCCCGCGGGCGTCGCAGGTGAACCGGCCGGCGCAGGAGTCCAGCGCCGCCCGCAGATCCTCGGGAGCCTCGTGCTCGTTACGGCCGTCGGTCAGCAGGATGCCGTGCCGGATGCCGACGTCGGCCGCGCCCAGCAGCCGGTCGGCCAGCCGCAGCCAGGTGCCGATCGCGGTGCCCCCGCCCGCGCTCAGGTTCCGCAGCGCGCCCTTGGCCTGGGCCTTCGTCTGCGCGTCGGCGACCGCGAGCCGCCCGTTGCCCGGATAGACGTCCTTGGCCACATGCGTCCCGGCGACGACCGCGAACCGGGTGCCCTCGCGCAGGGTGTCGATGGCCGCCGCCGTCGCGTCGCGCGCGTTGCGCATCTTCGTCGGCGGGTAGTCCATGGAGCCGGAGCAGTCGACCATCAGCACCACGGCCGCGTCGGGAGCCTGCCCCGGCCCGTACGCGGGCGCCGAACCCGCCAGCGGTGTGCCGCCGGTGGTGCCGCCGCCGGTCGAGGTGACGGTGACGATCGCGTTGACCTCACGGCCGCCCTCGGGCAGGAACTCGTTCTGGTACACCTCGACCGAGAACTGCGGCACGTTCGACTTGGAGAAGTTGGCCATCTGGTCGGCTCCTTGAGGCTCCACAGGGGATCAGTCGAAGAGGGCGGGGACGGGGAACACGGGCGGGGCAAGGGCGGAAAATCGGCTCAAACGGTTTCGCAGGCCGATCCTGCCCCTTGCGACCGTACGGCGAACGGCAGGAGCGCCACTGTTACGTTGTCGTGGCCCCCGCCGTCGAGCGCGTGTCCGACGAGCACCTGGGCGGCGTGCAGCGGACGTTCGTGGGCGTCGGCCGGGACGGCGGCGGCCATTTCCTCGGCGGATTCCGCGTAGTTCCACAGGCCGTCCGTGCACACGACGACCAGGCCCGGCCGGTCCGGCTTGAACGCGGCGGTGTGCGGCTCCAGTTCGTACGCGTCGGCGCCGAGCCAGCCGGTGATGGCGTGGGCGCGCTCGTCCGCGTACGCCTCCGCCTCGTTCATCAGGCCGGCCGCCACCATCTGCGCGGCCCAGGAGTCGTCCTCGGTGAGCCGGGCGGTCGGCTGGGCCCGGTCCTCGGGCACCCAGTAGACCCGGCTGTCGCCGACCCAGCCGACGACCAGCAGGCCGCCCGCCATGACCGCGCCGACCAGGGTGCACGCCGGGGCGTTCTGGTGGCGGTGCGCGTCGTGCTCCATCGCCCCGGCCGGTTCCTGCGCCAGGGCGTTGACCGCCTCGGACGCGGCGACGATCGCCTCGTGCATCGCCGCCTGCGGATGCGTACCGCGCGGCAGGGACTCCAGCAGCGCCTCGTTGGCGGCGCTCGCGGCGGCCGCCGACGCCTCGTCGGGCCGGCTCGCCGATGAGACGCCGTCGCAGACGATCGCGACGACGGCGGGCGAGCCGTCCGGCAGCGCGGTCGAGGACACCGCGAAGGAGTCCTCGTTACGGTGGTGGCGCAGGCCCCGGTCGCTGACGGCGGCCACCGCGTCGAGCTCCTGCTCCATGTGGTCGCGCTCACGGGGCTGCGCGTGCCCGCAGTTCTCGCAGTAGCCGTCGGGGTCCACCCGGCCGGAGCGGCAGGCCACACAGACCTTCGCCCCGTGGGCGGGAGCGGTGGCGGGCGAGGCGGTGTGCTCCGCCGTACGGGGATCGGGCGCGGCCAGCGCGAAGTCCCCCGAATCCGCCGCGCCGCCCGGTTCCGCCCGGTCGTCGTGGCGCACCGGGACGGGCCCGGCCTCCGGCCCGCCCACCGGCTCCTGACCGTGCTCCGGCTCCGCCGGCGGCCTGCCCCCCGAGTCCGTCACCGGCAGGTCCGCCGGATGCTGCACGGGCGCGGGCACGTCCGAACTGCCGGTCCCCGCGGCGGCGGGCCACCGCACCGCCCCGGCGGCCGGGGGCACGGTGATGGCCATCGTCGGCCGGTCGTCAGGACGCGCGGGAACGGCCGAGAGGTCGTAGCCGCACGCCCCGCAGAACAGGTCGCCCGCATCCAGCGGTTCCTCGCAGCCCGGGCACTTCGACAGGGCGGGCTGCTGGTGGCTCTGTGACATCTTCACACCCACGTCCGGGGGCGGAAACGGTTGGCCCGCTCCACCAGTTCGATCCTCTCGTCGCCCCGCTGCGCGAGCCGGGCGAGCATCCGGTACGAGCGTTCCAGCCCGAACCGCAGTCCCCGCTCGTTCAGTTCGGCGCCGAGCAGCTTCCGTGCGTCCGGCGAACCGGCGGCCGGTCCGCCCAGCCCCCGGACACCGGGACCACCGGAGAGTACCCAGTCCAGTGCCTTGCCCAGTACCTCGGTCGACAACTGCTCGTGGCGCACCGGGTCCAGACCGAAGGCGGCCAGCGCCGCCACCTGGATCCCGGCGGCCGTCAGATCGACCAGCAGCGGCTCCCGGTGCGAACGCTCGCGCAGCCGCGCCCGGACGGCGGCGACCCGTGCCGCCGTGTAGTGGATCGAGGCCTCCGGCACCGACTCCAGGGTGCTCACCGCCCCGGCCCGCTCACCGGCGGCGATCTGCACCCGGGCCAGGCCGAACGCGGCGCTGACGAAGCCCGGATCGGTCGCCCACACCAGGCGGTAGTACTCGGCGGCGTTGTCCAGCTGGCCCAGCACCTCCGCGCAGATCCCGAGTGCCAGCTTGGGCGCCGTCTCCCCGGGGAACGCGTCGTAGACCGCGTCGAAGGAGAGCGCCGCCGTCTCGTGGTCGCCCGTCACCAGCGAGGTGACGCCCCGGTACCAGACGACCCGCCAGTCGTCCGGGTGTTCACCCTCCAGGGTGGTCAGCGCACGGGCTGCCGAATCCAGGTCCCGCATCTCCAGCCGGGCCCGCAGCTCCCGCAGCCGGGTCTCCAGCGAGGGGGCCGGCACCGTGTGCAGGGCGGTGATCAGCTCGGTTGGGGCGGAGGCCATCAGACCGGCGAGGAAACCGGCGTTCGGGTCCATCGCGTCGACCCGGGGGACCGGCAGCGCCAGCGAGGTGGCCCGGGTGTCGAACAGGGCGAGCCGGACACCCCCGGCGGTCGCCCCGAAGGGGCCGTACGGGCCGGTCGGAACGTACGGTCCGGCCGAGGCACCGGGGGTCTGCTCCGCCGCCCGGGGCGCCGGAACCGCAACGTGCGCCGGGGGGGCGTACGCGAGCGGGGCGCCGCCCTGCGCGGAGCCCCGGACATGGGTCGGCGGCGCCGCCAGCGGAGCGGCCCCCGCCGGACCCGCCGGATGACCTCCTCCCGCCGGACCGGGCGGCTGGGTGCCCACCGGCAGTGCCCCGGCCACCGCGGACGCCACGGCCCCCGGCGCGGCCGGTGCCGTACCGCCGTGGGCCTGCCAGGCGCCGCCCTGCGCCGGAACACCGGGCGGCGGGCCACCACGACCCTTGCGGCGGCCCAGGAACCCGCCCCGTGCGGAACCGGTGTCCCGGCCGCCGAGCTGCGAGACGTCGTCCGTCTGCCGGGCGAACAACTCCGTGTCGATCACGCGCAGTTCCGCGCCGAACAGCGTCGACACGGCAGGACGCGGCCGGCCCGTCTGGAGCGCCACGACCTCCCGCAGCACCCCCGTCAGCTGCTCGGCCATCTCCGCGGCGGAGGCGAACCGCCGGGCCGGGTCCGGGTCGGTGGCCCGCACCAGCAGCCGGTAGAACGACTCGTAGGTGCGGAACACCTCGATGTTGTCCGGATCCGGCAGCGAGTCCACGAAGACGTTCGTGTACCCCTGGAAGTCGAACGTGAGGACCGCCAGCGTCCGGGCCACCGTGTACAGGTCGGAGGCGACCGACGGCCCGAGCTCCGCGACCTCGGGGGCCTGGTAGCCGACCGTGCCGTAGATCGCCGACTCGTCGTCGTCCATCCGGCGCACCGCGCCCATGTCGATCAGCTTGAGCTGGTCCTCGGTCTGGATCGCGTTGTCGACCTTGAAGTCGCAGTAGAGGAGGTTGCGGCTGTGCAGATGGCCGAGCGCCTCCAGTGCCTCGATCCCGTACGCGCAGGCCTGTTCGACCGGCAGCGGGTCGCGCTTCCCGGCCGGGGTGCGGCGCTCGTTGGCGATCTCCTTGAGCGCCTTGCCGCCGACGTACTCCATCACGATGTAGCCGTCGAGCGAACCGGTCCGCTGGTCCAGGTGCTCGACGAAGTTGTAGATCCGCACGATGTTGGAGTGCTCGATCTCGGCGAGGAAGCGGCGCTCGGAGATCGCGGCGGCCATCGCGTCCTGGTCGCCGGTGTCCAGCAGGCCCTTGAGTACCACCCAGCGGTCCGACACGGCCCGGTCCACCGCGAGATACACCCAGCCGAGCCCGCCGTGCGCCAGACAGCCCACGACCTCGTACTGGCCGTGCACGATGTCACCGCCGGTCAGCTTCGGCACGAAGGAGTACGGGTGACCGCATTTGGTGCAGAACCCCTCGGTGCGGCCCTCCCGAGCCCCGCGCGAACGGCCCACCGGCGCCCCGCAGTCCGAACGGGAGCAGAACCGCTTGCGCTCGGGTACCTCCGGGTTCTCCATCACCGCCGTGCGCGGGTCGGGCCTCGGAACGTCCGGGACCTCCACCAGGCCGACGCCGAGCCGGCCCCGGGCGGAGGTCGCCGACGTCGAGCCCGAGGAACGCACCGAGACCGAACGGGAGGTGGACCCGCCGGACAGCGAGCGCGACAGCCGGCCCGACACCGAGCGGCGCGAGGTCGACGACCGGGACGAGGACCGTGCGGAGGCGCGGGAGCCCGAGCGCTGTGAGGAACTGTCCCGGCCGCTCGCCCGGCCGCCCCCGGCGATCCCGGTGGGCGGCGAGGAGACCATGCCCGTCGGCGAGACGACCGGCGCCAGACCGCAGGTGTCGCAGTACAGCTCACCGCCGCCCATGTCCTCGTAGCTGCCCTCGCACGCGGGACGCTGGCACTGCGTACTCATCGTGTCTCCCCGTGTTCGCCCGTACCCGTGCCCCGCCGGTCCTGCGGTCCGTCGGGCCGGCGCGGCGTCAGCAAGTCCGCGACCGCGTGCTGGTAGCGCAGGACGGCCTGCTCGGCGACCCGCAGATCGCACGGCGCGCTCCACAGCATCCGGCGCGCCGCGTCGTACCGCTCGATCAGCACCGGATCCTCCGCCAGGCCGTGCCGGGCCACCTTCGCCTTGTACGCGTCGAGCCGGCCGCGCAGCTCCGCGCGGACCGCCAGCGGGGCCGTCACCGAGGTCAGCGACTCGCGGGCGCGCAGCAGTTCGTCCTCAGCCTCCTGCTCCAGCGACTCCAGGAGCGGTGAGAGCCGGTGCCACTGGGCGTGCCTGCGGTGGTCGGACGCGGCCGCCAGCCGCTCCTGGAGGGCGGTCGGCGGCCCGCTGACCGCGGGCACCTCGGAGGCGGCGATCTTCGCCAGCACCTCGCCGCGCGCCGCCCGGGCCTCCGTCAGGGTGCGGTCGGCCCGCGAGAGCACGTCCCGCAGCCGCACCAGGCGCGCCTCGGCGTCCTGCCGGACCGTGAGCACCGCCTCGATCTCCCGCCGTACATCCTCCAGGGCGCGGGCGGCCCGGTCGTAGCGGGAGGTGTCGGGGCGACCGCCGCCGGGCGCGGCGCTGCCGGGCCCCGGCAGCCAGAACGCCAGCGGGTCGGAGATCACCTGCACCCGCAGCGTGGTCAGCTCCTCGGTGATCTCCGCCAGATCGTCCCCGGCCGGATGCTCACCGGGCCGCACCCCCACGGAGTGCGCCAGCGAACGCGTCCGGTGCAGCTCGGCCGCGAGCAGGTCGATCCGGGCGGGCATCGCCGACCACACGGAGTCGGAGGCGACGACCATGTCCAGGGACCTGGCGTACAGCTCGTTCATCCGGGCGACCAGCTCCTGGAGCGAGAACCGCTCGGAGAGCCGGGCCGGGCCCCCGGCCGAAGGCGGCGGCACGGCACCCGCGTTGGCGACGGTGACCGCCTCGCCGCGCAGCAGGTCGGTCAGCGCGGTGAGGTCCTCCCGGTTCGGCTGACGGCGGCGCGCACGGATCTCCCGGGCCTCGGACAGGGCGCCGGCGTACGCGTCGAAATAGCCCCACAGCAGGGTGATCGACTGCTCGGTCGTGGCCCAGCGCTCCCGGGTGACGCCGGTCAGCTCGGCGCCCTCCAGGAGCCGGCGGCCGGCATGGTCCTGGAGCGCGAGGAGCGAGGTCTCGATGGCCTCGTGCTCCGCACCGAGCCGGGCCAGCGCACGGTCCGCCTCCTCCCGGTCCATGACCGGGCCGGGGGGCCTCCCCGCGAAGCTGGGGAAGGATCCCGCGACGCCCATGATCACCTCTCCGCTCTCCCCGCCGGGCCGGTGGGCCCGGCGGGATCGGTCTGCTTCGTTCTGCTTCGAGTCTGCTCGCTCCGGTCCGTACGCGCAGGGGCGTTACGGGGTCAGTCGCCGCGGTACCTGGGTGCGGGCGGTGCGGTGATGCCGGGAAGACCGGCCGCCAGCCACTCGCGGTACGACGCCATCCAGGCGCTGTTCGTGCCGCCGGCGCGGTAGTCGACGAGGACCTTGTTCACCCGGGCCACCAGATCTCTCGCGCCCTTCTTCGTCGCGACGCCGTAGTACTCGGTGGTGAAGGGGCCCTTCCCCTTGAGCTCCACCGCCGGGTCCTGCGCCGCCTGACCGGCCGCCAGGGCGTTGTCCGTGACGACCGCGTCGACCTCGCCGAGCTGGAGCCGCACCAGGCAGTCCAGCTGGCTGGGCACGGTCAGCAGGTCCGGGTCGCGCTCGGTGCCGTCGAAGTCGTCCTTGTAGAGCGCCCCGAAGGACTTCTCCTCCAGCGCCTCGTACGCGGTGGAGCCCTCGGCCGAGCAGACCCGCTTGCCCTTCAGCGACTCGTCGTAGCCGGTGATCGCCGACTTCTTCGGGGCGAGCACCTGCTGCCCGGCCTGGAAGTAGGCGGTGGAGAAGGAGACCTGCTCCAGCCGCCTGCAGTTGATCGTCATCGTCCGCACGACGACGTCGACCCGGTCGTTCTCCAGGGCGGCGATGCGCTGGTTGGTGGGGATCGCACGGAAGATCACCGCGTCCGGGTCGCCCAGGATGTCCTTGGCGATGGCCCGCACCAGGTCGATGTCGAACCCTTCGAGCTCACGGCTCTCCGGATTGCGGTAGCCCCAGCGGAAGCTGTTCTGGTCGACGCCCGCGATCAGCTTGCCGCGCTGCTTGATCGTGTCGATGTTCGGCCCGTCGTCGCCCGACGCGGGCAGGCTCGCCTCCGGCTCGGTGCACTCCTCGGCCCGCGTCTGCACGGCCGTGACCGCCCCGCCGCCCGACGCGTCCGCTCCGGCCGCCCCGCCGCTGTGGTGGGCCAGCGGCAGCAGCGTGAGCGCGGCGGTGACCGCGCAGGCCGCCGCCATCCCCGTCACGCCGCCCCAGCCGCGCAGGCCGCCGCGCCCGGGCCGGTCCTTCGGCCTGCTCATCGCTGCCCCTCTCACCGGTACTCCGAGAGCCTGCGGTTGACCCCGACGATCACGGCGATGGCCCCCAGGACCGCCAGGGCCGCGGCCCCGGTCGGCAGGCCCCGCAGGGCCCCGCGCCCGTCCTTCGCCGCCGCGGTGAACTCGCCCTGCTCATGGGCGAGCGCCTTCTCCAGCCCGGCGTCCACCTGCTGGAAGGACTGCCCGGTGGACTTGTCGGTGCCGATGATCTGCTTCAGGGCGCCGTCGTAGTCGCCGTGGTCGTCCGTGGCACGGGCCTCGCGGTGGCGGACCTGCCACTCGGCCACGCCGTCCGCCGCCTCGGCCACCGGCGCTTCCCCGCTCGTGTCGTCGGCGAGCCGTTCGGCCTTCTCCAACTGGGCTTCCAACGCCTTCATCCCGGTGGTGTAGTCCGCCTCGTACTGGTCGGCGGAGCCGTCGGGGGTCAGCACCGCACCACGCGCCACCAGGGTGAGGTTCTCGTTGGCACGCGCCTTCAGGGAGCTGATCCGCGCGTCGTTGAGCACATCCAGGGACGCCTGGCCCTGCACCATCGCCGACCGCAGCTCCGCCCGGGCCACCGCATGCCCCACGGCCAGCCAGAGCACCACCAACGAGGCGGCGGCCGTCGCCGCCAGCAGCCCGTGGTTCAGCACCCGGTTCGTCCGGCGGTAGGTGCGCCGCTGCATCCACGCCAGGGCGCCGAGCACCAGGATCCCGGCACCGAGCGAGAGGAGGGGCCACTGCCGGGCGTCGGCGGAGTCCGTCTCCAGCCGGCCCGTCTCCGCCGCGTACAACCGCTCGGCGGCCGGCAGCATCTCGCCGGTCATCTTCTGGTTCGCGTACCGGAGATAGGCGCCGCCCAGGGGCAGGCCCTGGCGGTTGTTGGCGCGGGCGCGCTCGATCAGGCCCGTGTAGACCGGGAGCAGCTTGTTGAGGGTGGCAATCTCATGGCTGGACGCGCTGTCGGATTCGGTGCTCCCCGAGGCCTTCACCAGCAGCCGGGCCGCCTCCTCGATGTCCTTCCGATACCGCTCCTGCACGGCCTCGGGCTCCTGGGCGCCCGCGAGGAACCCACTGGCCGCCGTCGTGTCCGCGTCCGCCAGGAAGCGGTAGATGTCCGCCGCGTCGGCGCTGAGCGGCTGACTGCGGCTGACCACGTCGTCGGCCGAGGAGGACCGTGACGAGATCTCCAGCGTGGTCACCGCCCCGAACGCCACGACCAGCAGGGCCAGGACGGCCCCGATGATCTGGAGCCGGCCGGGCTCGGTCGTCGCCACGGCGCGCAGGCGCACCGCCTGGGCGGCCCACGTGGTGCGACGCTGGGCGGGCACGGCGGCGTGCGCGGACACCGGGTCCGGCGTACGCAACGTCTGCGAGCCGCCGCTCGGCGGGTGTGTCACTCGACCTCCCCCTCGGTCACTGACGGTGGGCCCTCCGCCCCGGCCCGAGGACGCGTGCCCGGCCAGAAGTATGGCCGCCGACGGACGTCCACACCAGGAACGTCCGGTCCCCGCTTCGCCCCCCGCATCAATCCCTCACCTGCCCCCGCATTCGATCAGGGCGGACGCGGTCGATCAAGGCGAGGGGGGCGACGTGCCCGGATACGCACCCATGAGCGAACGGCCTTCGGTGAACGGACTCCCCATCAGGTACACGTTCCAGAGGTCCGATCGGTTCCCCCGCGTCCCGTGTGTGCCAGGCGTTCACCCGTACGAGGAGTGTCCCCCCACGCGAATCGCACGGAGGGACGCTCCCTGACGTACGGCGTACCGCGGAGGCACTCAGACGTACTGCGCGCGCAGCCTCCGGTGGACCTCCGGGGCCGCGCCCGTACGGTCCAGGCCCAGCAGCGCCGCACCCAGCACGGGCGGCTCGCACACGACGCGCACCTCCGCCTTCGGGGCGCGTACCGCGAGGAGTTCGGCGATCCGGTCGTTCAGCTGCGGATGGCGAGCGGCCAGCACGCTGCCGCCCAGCAGCACCGGAACCTCCTCCTCCAGCAGACCGAGCCTGCTCAGCGCGACCGACGCCATCGCCACCACCTCCTCGGCCAGCCGCTCCACCAGCGCCAGGGCCACCGGGTCCCCGCCCGCGGCCGTGGCGAACAGCACCGGCGTCAGCTCGTGCCGCCGCTCCAGCGGGATCCCGCCCCGGTGCAACGCCTCGATGAGCGCGTACATCGAGGCGAGCCCGAAGTGGCCCGGCAGAGCGTGGGCCAGCTCCGACGGCTCACCGCGCCCGTCCTCGGCGCGCGCGGCGAACCACAGCGCCTCCTCCGCGAGCCCCGAACCGCCGCCCCAGTCACCGGATATCCGCCCGATCGCGGGGAAGCGGGCGGTCCGCCCGTCCGGGGTCATGCCCACGCAGTTGATCCCTGCCCCGCACACCACCGCGACGCCCCGGGGATCGTCCACCCCGGCGCGCAGGATCGCGAAGGTGTCGTTGCGCACCTCCACCGACGAGCCCCACCCGCGAGCCTCCAGGGCGGCGGCCAACTCGGCCTCCTCGACCGGCAGATCGGCGTTGGCCAGACACGCGGAGACATGGACGGGCGAGCCGGGCGAGCCGAGCCGGGCGCGCGGGCCCCCGGCGCCCGGCAGGCCCGCGGCCGCCCGCTCCAGGACGGCGGCCAGCACGTCGATCGCGGCCTCCACCCCGATCACGGGCGGCTGGAAGCCACCGCCGCGCGCCGTGGACAGCACCGTGCCGTCCTCGCCGATCAGTGCCACGTCGGTCTTGCTGTTGCCCGCGTCGATGGCGACGACCGACACGTTCACGCCCACGCGAGGTGCTCCCGGTTGTGCGCGATCAGCCGCTCGGTGAGGCCCTCGGCGTACGCGTACTGGCCGATCAGGGGGTGGGCGAGCAGCGCCTTGAAGACCCGGTCCCGGCCGCCGCGCAGCGCGGCTTCCAGGGCGAGGTCCTCGTACGCCGTCACGTTGGCGATCAGACCGGCGTACAGCGGGTCCAGCGGCGGGACGGCCAGCGGCGCCGCGCCGTCGTGCCCGACCCGGGCCTGGACCTCGATCACCGCGTCGTCCGGGAGGAACGGCAGGGTCCCGTTGTTGTACGTGTTGACCACCTGGACCGGGGAGCCGCCGTTGCCCAGCAGGGAGGCCGCCAGGTCCACGGCCGCCTCCGAGTAGAACGCGCCGCCGCGCTTGGCGAGCAGCCCGGGCTTCTCGTCCAGCGTCGGGTCGCCGTACATGGCGAGCAGCTCCTTCTCCATCGCCGCGACCTCGGCGGCCCGGGACGGCTTGGTGCCGAGCTCCCTGACCACCTCGTCGTGGGCGTAGAAGTAGCGCAGGTAGTAGGAGGGGACGACCCCGAGCCGGTCAACGATCCGGCGGTCCATGTGGAGGTCGTCGGCGATGGTGTCGCCGTGCTCGGCGAGCAGCCTGGGCAGGACGTTCTCACCGTCCGGGCCGCCCAGGCGTACGCCCAGTTCCCAGGTCAGGTGATTGAGCCCGACGTGGTCGAGGTGTACCTCGGAGGGGTTCACGTCCAGCATCCGGGCGAACTTCCGCTGGAAGCCGATCGCCACGTTGCACAGGCCGACGGCCTTGTGCCCGGCCTGGAGCAGGGCGCGGGTGACGATGCCGACCGGGTTGGTGAAGTCGATGATCCAGGCGTCCGGGTTGGCGCGGCGGACCCGCTCGGCGATGTCCAGGACGACCGGCACGGTGCGCAGCGCCTTGGCGAGACCGCCGGCGCCGGTGGTCTCCTGGCCGACGCAGCCGCACTCCAGCGGCCAGGTCTCGTCCTGGTTGCGCGCGGCCTGTCCGCCGACGCGCAGCTGGAGCAGGACCGCGTCGGCGTCGGCGACGCCCGCGTCGATGTCGGTGGTGGTCGTGATCTTCCCGGCGTGGTCCTGCCTGGCGAAGATCCGCCGGGCGAGTCCTCCCACCAGGTCCAGGCGGTCGGCCGCCGGATCGACGAGCACCAGTTCCTCGATCGGCAGCGTGTCCCGCAGCCGGGCGAATCCGTCGATCAGTTCAGGGGTGTAGGTGGACCCGCCACCCACTACTGCGAGCTTCATGTCAGCCCTTCACTCCGGTCAGTGTGACGCCCTCGACGAATGCCTTCTGGGCGAAGAAGAAGACGGCGATCACGGGGGCCATGACCAGAACGGTCGCGGCCATGGTCAGGTTCCAGTCGGTGTGGTGTGCGCCCTTGAAGGATTCGAGGCCGTAACTGAGCGTCCAGGCGGCCGGGTTCTCGGAGGCGTAGATCTGTGGCCCGAAGTAGTCGTTCCAGGCGTAGAAGAACTGGAAGAGGGCGATGGCCGCGATGCCGGGCCTGGCCATCGGCAGGACGACCTTCATCAGCGTGCGGAACTCACCGCAGCCGTCGACCTTGGCGGCGTCCAGGTACTCGTTCGGGATGGTCAGCAGGAACTGCCGCAGCAGGAAGATGGAGAACGCGTCGCCGAAGGCCATCGGGATGATCAGCGGCCACAGGGTGCCGGACAGGTCCATCTGCTTCGCCCAGAACAGGTACATCGGGATGATGACGACCTGCGGCGGCAGCATCATCATCGAGATGACGAGCATCAGCGACAGCTTGCGGCCCCGGAAGCGGAACTTCGCCAGCGCGTACGCCACCGGGACCGACGACACCACCGTGAGGACGGTGCCGACGCCCGCGTAGAGCAGGGTGTTGCGCCACCAGGTCAGAAAGCCGGGGGTGTTGAAGACCCGCTCGTAGTTGCCCCACTCCCAGGTGTTCGGGGTGAGGTCGCGGGTCAGCGCCTGCTGGTCGCTCATCAGCGAGGTCAGCACCACGAAGACGAACGGCAGTACGAAGAAGAGCGCGGCGGCGATCCCGAGGGAGTGCACGGCGATCCAGTGCAGCAGCGCCTTGCGGCGGGCGGTTCGGGAGGCGGGGGTGCGTGGGGCGGTCGCCTGGAAGGGGGCGCCGGTCTTGTCGATGAGTTGGGTCATGGCTCAGTCACCGGCCGAGATCAGGTTGCCGCGGCCCCGCATCAGCAGCGCCGTGAAGGCCATGGCCAGGGCGAACAGGACGAGGGCGACGACACAGGCGGCGCCGTAGTCGAAGCGCTGGAAGCCCAGGTTGTAGACGAGCTGCGGGAGCGTCAGTGTCGACTTGTCGGGATAGCCGGGCTCGAAGGACTGGCCGGAGCCACCGATGACCCCGGAGGCGACCTTCCCGGCGACGAGTGGCTGTGTGTAGTACTGCATCGCCTGGATGACGCCCGTCACCACGGCGAACAGCACGATCGGCGAGATGTTCGGCAGGGTCACGAAGCGGAACTTCTGCCAGGCGGACGCGCCGTCCAGCTCGGCCGCCTCGTACTGCTCGGTCGGCACGTCCAGCAGCGAGGCCATGAAGATGACCATCAGGTCCCCGATGCCCCAGACCGCGAGCATGGTGAGCGCCGGCTTGGACCAGGAGGCGTCGTTGAACCAGCCCGGCGTCGGCAGCCCAAGGTCTCCGAGGATCGCGTTGACGGGGCCGGTGCCGGGGTTGAGCAGGAAGACGAAGGCGAGCGTCGCGGCGACCGGCGGGGCCAGGTAGGGGAGGTAGAACAGGGTCCGGAAGACGCCGGTGCCCGTCTTGATCTTCGTGATCAGCATCCCGATGCCGAGGCCGAAGACGACCCGGCAGGTGACCATGACGAGCACGAGCCACAGCGTGTTGCGCAGCGACGGCCAGAACATCGGGTAGTCGGTGAAGACGTAGGTCCAGTTGGTCAGCCCGTTGAAGACCGGCGCCCCGAAACCGTCGTACCGGGTGAAGGAGAAGTAGACGGTCGAGACCATCGGGTAGACGAAGAAGACCGAGAACCCGATCAGCCACGGCGACATGAAGGCCGCCGTGCGCAGGGCCGATCTGCGGCGCTTCGAGCGGAGTGTGTGCGTCGTCATCGGAGGCTACTTGGCCTTGGCGATGTCGGTGTCGATCTGCTGGGCGGTCTTCTCCAGACCTGCCTTCAGGTCCTTCACGGCGCCCTTCTCGTACTGGTAGCCGAAGTCCTGGATCGTCTGCTGGTACGTCGAACCGTTGACGGCCCCGTCGGGGGTGCTGGACTCCGGGTGCTGGGCGATGTCCAGGAAGGTCTGGAACCGCGGGTCGAACTTCAGGTCGGGGGACTTCAGCGCCTCCAAGGTGGAGGGCACGTTACGGATGCCGTTGGCGAATTCGACGACCGCCTCGGTGTCGCTGGTCATGTACTTCACCAGCTTCCACGCCGCGTTCTGCTTCTTGCCGGCCGGGGCGATGCCCACGATGGTGCCGGAGAGGAAGCCCTTGCCGTAGCTGTCGGCCTCGTCGTCGGCGACGGGCATCGGCGCGACGCCGATCTCGAAGCCGGCGCCGGCGTCCTGCGCCATGCCGAGCCGCCACTCGCCGTCCAGCTGCATGGCGACCTGACCGGTGTGGAACGGGTGCTTGGCGCCCCACTCGTCACCGAAGGTGCCGCGGTACTTCTCCAGCTTGTCGTAGCCGCCGAGGTCCTCGACGAGCTTCTTCTGGTACGTGAACATCTCCGCGAACGCCGGGTCCTTGGCGATGTTGGACTTGCCGTTCTCGTCGAAGTACGTGTGGTCCCACGAGGACAGGTAGTGGTCGGCGACCGTCTCGTAGCCGTGGAAGGTCGGCATGAAGCCGAGCTGCTCGTAGCCGTCGCCCTTCTCGATCGTCAGCTTCTTGGCGACGCTCGCCAGCTCGGACATCGTCCTGGGCGGCGCGGTGATGCCTGCCTTCTCGAAGGCGTCCTTGTTGTAGTAGAGGCCGTACGCGTCGGTGAGCAGCGGCAGGGCGCAGCGCTTGCCCTCGAACTGGGTGTAGTCGAGGAGGACCTGCGGGAAGGTCTTCTCCAGGTCGAGCTTCGACTTCTCGATGAACGGCTTCAGGTCCGCGAACGCGCCGGACGAGCAGAACTTGCCGACGTTGGCGGTGGTGAAGGAAGAGACCACGTCAGGCCCGTTCGAACCACCCGCGCGCAGTGCCTGGTTGAGCTTGTCGTCGTTGATGTTGCCGGAGACCTTCACCGTGATGTTCGGGTGGGCCTTCTCGAACCGGTCGATGTTGTCCTGGACCGCCTTCACCTCGGCGGGCGCGCTCCAGCCGTGCCAGAAGTTGATCGTGGTCTTCGCGTTCGGGTCGTCGGAGGCGCCGGCCTCGGACTGGCCGGTACACGCGGTGGCGAGCACCGATACCGCGGCGACGGCGACGGCGACGGCGGTGGTGGTGAGACGGCTGGTGCGCATGACGAGACTCCCAGGGACGGGGAAGAGACCGGACTGCAGGGACGGGGGAAGGGCGTGGTGCGGCGCGGGTTCAGCGCGAGGTGTCGAACACCTCGTCGCGGGTGTCGGCGAGCGCCCTCTCCAGGGCGCCGCGCAGGACGGGGGTGCGGTCGATCTCGCCGACCACCAGCCGGGGCCGGGAGGCGGCGAGCTCGGCCAGCTCGGACTGGATCAGGGAGCGCAGGATCTCGCCGCCGGACGCGACCGCTCCGCCGGAGAGCACGATCAGCCCGGGGTCCAGGACGGCGGTGACGGAGGCGAGCCCGGTGGCGAGCCGCTGGGCGTACTGGCGCAGCAGCTCGGTGAGCGGCTCGTCCCGCTCGTACGCGTCGGCCGCCCGCGCCAGCAGTTCGGCGGCGGCCTTCGCGTACGGCTGCTGCGGGGTGTCGATGCCCAACGCCTTCGCGAGCCGGGGCACCGCCTGGGCGCCCGCCAGCTCCTGGAAGCCGCCGCTGTTGGCCTTGACGACCTGGCGTACGAGCGGGGTGCCGGGCACCGGCAGGAAGCCGACCTCGCCCGCGCCGCCGGTGAAGCCGCGGTGCAGCCGGCCGTTGATGACGAGGGCGGCGCCGAGGCCCTCCTCGTTCCACAGCAGGACGAAGTCCTCGTGGCCGCGGGCCGCGCCGAGGCGCTGCTCGGCGACGGCGACCAGGTTGACGTCGTTCTCGTACTCCACCGGCATCGGCAGGAACGCGGCCAGCTCGTCCAGCAGGGTGGGGGAGTGCCAGCCGGGCAGGTGCGAGGCGTACCGCAGCCGCCCGGTGCCCGGGTCGAAGGCGCCCGGGGTGCCGATCACGATCCGGTGCACGTCGGCGCGGGTGAGCCCGGCGTCCTTCACCGCCCCGTCCAGCGCGTCGGCGACCTGGCGCACCACGCTGTCGGCGCGCCGCCCCGGGGTCGCCAGCTCGAACTCCCCGACGGTCTGCCCGGTCACGTCCGCGACGGCGGCGACGATGCGCCGCCCGTTCACGTCGAGCCCGGCCACATGGGCGGCCCGTGCGTTCACCGTGTAGAGCTGCGCGTTGGGCCCGGGGCGCCCTTCGCTGGTCCCGGTGGCGACGACGAGACCGGCCGCCTCCAGCCGGGCCAGGAGCTGGGACGCGGTGGGCTTGGAGAGCCCGGTCAGTTTCCCGATCCGGGTCCGGGAGAGGGGCCCGTGCTCCAGCAGCAGATCGAGGGCGGCCCGGTCGTTCATGGCCCGCAGCACCCGCGGGGTGCCCGGGGTGCCGGGTGAGCCCGGAGTGGTTCCCGCCATCGTGGATGCACCGCCCTCTGTCAGGAACTCACGTCCGTGACTCTGTTAGGAAAGTTTCCTATTCGGTTGGGAGGACGGTAGGGCGCAGGTCGCCGAGGCGTCAATGGGTGCCTCCCGTCCGGCAATCAAAGCGTTACCTGACACGACGACGCCCCCGGCCGCAGTCCTGGGGTCCAGGGGGGCGACCGGGGGCGTCGAGGAGAGTGAAGGGGCCTACTTGTTCAGGTTGGCGGGCGGCGGTATCGGGGTCGCCGCCAGCGACTGCGGGGAGGTCGCCGAGGCATACGCCGACGGTGCCGCCACCGCCGCCGTCGGATCCGCCGTGGACTCGCCCTCCGTCTGGAGCGGGACCGCGCCGACCATCCGGATGCCCGCGTCGTCCAGCGCCTGCTTGATGCGCCAGCGCAGCTCGCGCTCCACACCCACCGACTTGCCCGGCATCGTCTTCGCGGTGACCCGGACCGTCATCGAGTCCAGCAGGACCGCGTCCAGGCCGAGCACCTCCACCGGGCCCCACAGCCGCTCCGACCAGGGCTCTTCCTTCGTCATCGCCTCGGCGGCCGTGACGATCGCCTCGCGGACGTGCTCCAGGTTCTCCGTGGGGCGCACGGTGACGTCGACCCCGGCCGTGGACCAGCCCTGGCTGAGGTTGCCGATCCGCTTCACCTCGCCGTTGCGGACGTACCAGATCGCGCCGTTCTCGCCGCGCAGCTTGGTTACGCGCAGCCCCACCTCGATGACCTCGCCGGAGGCCACCCCCGCGTCGATGCTGTCCCCGACCCCGTACTGGTCCTCCAGGATCATGAAGACGCCGGAGAGGAAGTCCGTGACCAGGTTGCGGGCGCCGAAGCCGAGTGCCACACCCGCGACACCGGCGGAGGCGAGCAGCGGGGCCAGATTGATCTTGAAGGCGCCCAGGACCATCAGGGCGGCCGTGCCCATGATCATGAACGAGGCAACCGAGCGCAGTACCGAGCCGATCGCCTCCGAGCGCTGGCGTCTGCGCTCGGCGTTCACCAGCAGCCCGCCAAGCGCCGTGCCCTCCACCGCCTGGGCGCTGCGGTTCATCCGCTCGATCAGATTGGTCAGGGCGCGCCGGATCAGATAACGCAGCGTGATCGCGACCGCCACGATCAGCAGGATCCGCAGCCCGGTGCTCAGCCAGGTGGACCAGTTCTCCTCGACCCAGCCCGCGGCGTTCCCGGCCTGCTCGGCGGCGTCGTCGAGCGAGCCCCCCGGCTCGGGGGACGGGGCTGCGGCCAACAGGGCGGACAGCGACACGACGGGGACCTCCAGGGGGACGACGGCTGGTCAACAACACTAACGAAGCCGGGGGAGTGGATCGTTGCCGTCGCGGAAGGAGAGACGGGTCTCACCGGGAACACCTCCGCTGTGGCCGATGGCGCAGCGCGGACGGCCGCTCTGGTGAAACACCTGTTCGCCGCCGTGGAAAGGGGTGCCGAGGCAGGGGTGAGAAAAATCCTCCCGGCCCGTTACCCGTACGTGGTGGCGTTTTGACCAGGCATGAGGAGAGACTGAGATCGGATCGTCCCGGCGCGAGCCACGCGCCGCCGGCGTACAAGGAGGCATCCACCGTGCCGCACGTCCTGGTTCTCAACGCGTCGTACGAGCCGCTCGGCGTCGTACCGCTCCGCCGCGCGCTCGTCCTCGTCCTCGAGAACAAGGCCATCTGCCTCGAGGAGTCCGGCGCCTTCCTGCACAGTGCCACCCGTGCCGTGCCCGCACCCAGTGTGGTCCGGCTCAAGCGCTTCGTCCGGGTCCCCTACCGGGGCCCCGTCCCCTTGACCCGGCGGGCCCTGTTCGCCCGGGACGGCGGGCGCTGCATGTACTGCGGGGCCGCCGCGACCAGCGTCGACCACGTCATCCCGCGCAGCCGCGGCGGGCAGCACGTCTGGGACAACGTGGTGGCGGCCTGTCGCCGCTGCAACCACGTCAAGGCCGACCGCCATCTGCCCGAGCTCGGCTGGCGGCTGCGCCACCAGCCCGCCCCGCCGACCGGCCTGGCCTGGCGGATCATCGGGACCGGACACCGCGACCCGCGCTGGCTGCCGTACCTGCAACCCTTCGGCGCGGACGACGTGATGGCCCGGATCGACGGCGTGTCCGCCTGAGGTACGGGCCTTCGTCGTCCCCGGGCCTTCGTCGTCCCCGGTCGGCAGCGCGCGTACGGGTCAGTCGTCCGCGACCGCGTACGCCTCCACCGACCACAGCGAGTAGCCGTACTCCGTCGCCCGGCCGTCGCCCTGCACCCGGATGAACCGGGTGTCCCGCGCGTCCATCCGGACCGACTCGCGCCCGCCCCGGCCCTCCGCCACGGTCGCGGCGGTGCGCCAGACGCGGCCGTCGGCGGAGACCTGTACGCGGTAGCGGGAGGCGTACGCGTCCTGCCAGCTCAGCACCACCTGGCCCAGGCGCACCGGCTGCGGCAGCTCGGTCTGCCACCAGGCCCCGTCCTCCACCGGCGAGGACCACCGGGTCTCCGGGTCGCCGTCGGAGGCCGCCGACGCGGGGAAGTCCGGGGTCTCGTCGCCGGACGACGAGGCCTTCGCCGCACGCGCCAGATCCCGGCCGCCCGTACGCGGGAAGGCCCGCACGGTCAGCGTGGACTCCTGGCCGCCGAAGTTCAGCGGAACCTCGTACTCACCGGCCGGGGTGTCCGCCGGGACGGTGATGTCCACGGGCACCTCCGTACGTGATCCGCGCGGCACGGTCGTCTGCTTCGGGACCCGCACCTCGATGCCCTCGGGGGCCTTCGCGGTGAGTTTTCCCTTCACCTCGACCGGACGCCGCCCGGCCAGCCGCGCCGCGACCCGCTGGGGCTCGCCGCCGATCTCCGCGTCCGTCTCTCCGTGCGTCAGGTCGAGCGTGGCGGCGGGTTCGTCGCCGAACCACGGCACCAGGGCGCGCACCTGCGGGGACACCGCCAGGACGGCGGGGGCGTGCGGCAGGGTGGGGCTCAGATACGAGGGCGGGGCGGTCCGGGCGGCCTCCGGCACGGTGACCCGTACGGCGTCCGCCCGCAGCCCCTTCGCGGCGGTCTGGGTCCAGCCGCTCGGCGAGAGCCGGCCCAGGGTCCGCCACCCCTCACCTGGCACATGGGCCTCGACGACCGCGTCGGCGAGGGCGGTGCCGGGCTCGGCGAGCGCCGTGACGGCCTCCACCGGGCGGGGCCGGTCCAGCCGGACCGTGTAGCTGTGGGCGTCCTTCGTGACGCGGCCCGAGCCGCGGTCGGTGCCGTTCCACCCGGCGGAGACCTTCGCCGCCCTGTCCAGGAACGGGTCCAGCACGCCCTCGCCGACCGTGGCCCGGCCCGCCTTGATCTCCTCACGCAGCGGCTCCAGGGCCAGCTGGATGCGCCAGGCGGTGGCGCCGTCCCCGGCGGCCTGGGCCTGGAGCAGATCCACCGAGAGCTCACCGGCCCGCCCGTAGCGGGCCAGCTGCTCGGTCCAGGGGCGCACCTCGTCGGTCAGCCGGCCCTCGGCGGGGGTCTTGAGCCGCTCGGGGGCCCCGCGCATCACGGAGAAGGCCGCGCGCAGGCCGGCCGCCGCCCGGTCGCGGCGGGAGGCGTCCGCGCGGGAGTTCCAGAAGGCGTCGAACAGGGGCTGGAGGTAGGCGGACTCCTCCGCGCCGAGCACCGAGCCCGCACTGTTCCCGGCCAGCGCCAGCAGCGCGTCCCGGGCGCCCGCGTCCCCGCCCGCCAGATCCTCGACGGCCGCCCGCCACGACTCGTCCGGGCGGTACCCCTTCGGGTTCCAGGCGAAGTCGGCGGCGGTGAACAGCGGGATCCGCGAGGCGGACGGCTGCTCCATCGCATTGGCCAGCAGCGCCGCGGAACCGCTCGCCACCGCCGGGTCCCGGCCGGTGTACGGGCCGAGGAAGATGCGGTCCTGGGCGTAGTCGTTGACCGGGTAGTTGTCCATCGTCACCAGCGGGTGGCGGAACGCGGCGCGGGCCCCGGCCAGTTCGCCGCCGGTGATCTTCTTCGGCACCACCCCGACACCGGTCCAGGCCACCTGCACCCGGTCGTCCAGTTCGGCTGCCAGCGCGGTGCGGTAGTCGGTGGCCCCGTCCTGGTAGAACTCCGTCGGCAGCACGGACAGCGGGGCCGCGTCCGGGTGCCGTTCCTCCAGGTACCGGGCGAGGGCGCCCGCGACCCGGGCCTGGGCGCGGGCCGCCGCCTTCGGGCCGCTGCCGAACGTCTCCGCGTCCAGGTCGCAGTGCCACTCGCTGTAGCTGACGTCCTGGAACTGGAGCTGGAAGACCCGGATGCCCAGCGCCCACATGGCGTCGATCTTCTTCGTCAGCGCCCGGACGTCCTGGTCCGAGGCCATGCACATCGCCTGGCCGGGCGAGACCGCCCAGCCGAGGGTGACGTGCTCGGCGCGCGCCTGCTCGGCCAGCGCCCGGAAGTCGGCCCGCATGCCGGCCGGGTACGGCTCGCGCCAGCGCGCCAGCCGGTAGGGGTCGTCGCCCGCCGCGTAGAGATAGCGGTTCTGCTTGGTGCGGCCCATGAAGGCGATCTGGGCGAGCCGCTCCTCGCGGGTCCACGGCTGTCCGTAGAACCCTTCGGACATGCCGCGTACGGCGGTTCCCGGCCAGTCCCGGACCGTCACACCGGCCACCGAGCCGTCGGCGACCAGTTGACGCAGGGTCTGGACGGCGTGGAAGAGGCCGTCCCCGCCGAGCCCGTCCAGGGCGACGGTGGCGCGCCCGGCGACCTGGCCGACCGCGATCCGGTAGCCGCCCGACGGCAGATCGGCCCGGTCGGGAGCGCGCAGCGCCCGCAGCGCCCCGCCGGCTCCCGTGCCGCCGAGATGGACCACGGGCCCACCGCCCGGCAGGCTCTCGTGCAGGGTCCGGACGCCCGCTCCGCGCAGCAGCGAGCGCGCCTGCTCGACGGCGTACGGATCGGCGTCCGGTGCGGCGACGAGCGTGGCCTCGGAGCCCAGCGGCACGGCGGGCCCGGTGGCCTTCATGCTCTGCGGGCGGGGCCACACGGACGGCGGGCGCGCGCTGTCGGCGTGGTCGGCCTTGCCGGCGACGGGCCTGCCGGGATCGCCGGGGGCGGCCGTCGCGGCCGGAGCGACGGAGACGGACCCGATGAGTCCGCCGATCACGGCGGCGGCCACGGCCGTCGCCTGCCGCCGTCCGCCCGGAGGGCGGGCTCGGCGGCGTCTGGTGCGTGCGATCGCAAGGCGGAGGGTCGCCCCGATACTGGATGTATCGGGGTGATCCCGACAATGCGGCGAGCGTGCGTGCCAGACGCCGCCGAGCAGGCGGGACCTTCGAAACACGCCCTAGTGGCAATGCCGTTCGGTTACGGGTTCGGTCTGCGGCGCAACTTTGGGCGTTTCGGCTGGTGATACGGGTGCAGCCCTTGTAGTGGTTCTCGGGTCCGCCAAG
>NZ_JOEZ01000016.1 GCF_000721175.1 Streptomyces anulatus | reverse complement strand
GTGGGTGGGGTGGTCGGTGGTGGTGCCGGTGCGGGGGTCGGCAGGGTGTCGGTCATGTGGTCGGCGGTGGTGCCGGTGACGAGGTCCAGGAGTGTTTGGGGGTCGTGGGGGGTGGTGTGGGGGGTGAGGAGGGTCACTTTGAGCCGGAGGCGGCCTTCGGCGTGGGCGCGGCCGAGTGCGGCGTGGGCGCGTTGGAGGAGGGTCCGGCGGACGGTGGCGATGGTGTGGTCGTCGGTTCCGGTGGGGCGGAAGAGGGCGGTGCTGATGGTGGGGCGGTCGTGGAGGTCGAGGGTGGGTTTGGTGATGAGGTCGGCGAGGTGATGGGGGGTGGTGAGGGTGCGGTCGACCCTTCGGGGTGCGCGGGGGTGGATATGGCGGCTGTCCCGGGTTTCGGGTGGCGCGGCCGAAGAGCCCAACGATCTGGACTCGAAAGGGGTACTGGCGGCCGGTGTGGCGGGGGCCGGGTGAGGTGGGGTGGTAGGGGTGTGCGGGTGTTGGATGGGTGTGCGGGTGGGGTGGTCTCGCCGGGTGTTGCTCAATGAGTGAATTGCAAAATTCTGCAATTCACTACATGCTGGGTGGGCCGTTCCGTCGTCGTACGCGGGGCGCGGCCACCGCTCGGCTCTCCTGCCCGCGGCGGTGACGTACTGCCGAGGAGAGGCCCCGCCATGCCGGTCCCCCTTTATCAGGCCAAGGCCGAGTTCTTCCGGATGCTCGGGCATCCGGTGCGTATCAGGGTCCTGGAGCTGCTCCAGACGGGGCCGTTGCCGGTGCGGGATCTGCTGGCCGCGATCGAGGTGGAGCCTTCGGCGCTCTCGCAGCAGTTGGCGGTGTTGCGCAGGTCCGGCATCGTCACCGCGACCCGGGAGGGTTCCACGGTGGTGTACGAGGTGGCGGGCGGTGATGTCGCCGAGCTGATGCGGGCGGCGCGGCGGATCCTGACGGAGATGCTGTCCGACCGGGACGGGCTGCTCGCCGAGCTGCGGGAGGCCGAGGTGTCCGCGCCGTGAGCGGGTACCCGGATGTGGCGGCACGGGGTTGGGGGCGGGTGCGGGCTCTGCTGCCCGTGCGCGCCGACTTCGAGGCCATGACCCGTGCTCCGCGCCGTGATCTGCTCGCCGGTCTGACGGTGGCGATCGTGGCGTTGCCGCTCGCGCTCGGTTTCGGGGTGGCGTCGGGGCTGGGCGCCGAGGCGGGGCTCGTGACCGCGGTGGTGGCGGGGGCGCTGGCCGCGGTGTTCGGCGGGTCGAACCTCCAGGTGTCGGGCCCGACCGGGGCGATGACGGTGGTCCTGGTGCCGATCGTCGCGGAGTACGGTCCGGGCGGGGTGCTGACGGTCGGGCTGATGGCGGGGGGCCTGCTGATCGTGCTGGCGCTGCTGCGGGCGGGCCGGTCGATGCGGTACGTCCCGGCGCCGGTGGTCGAGGGGTTCACGTTCGGGATCGCGTGCGTGATCGCTCTCCAGCAGATCCCGAACGCCCTGGGGGTGGCCGCCCCGGAGGGCGACAAGGTGCTGGTGGTGGCGTGGCGGGCGGTCGAGGAGTTCGTGAGCAGCCCGAACTGGACCGCGCTCGGGATCACCGTCGGGGTGGCGGGGCTGATGACGGCGGGGGCGCGGCGGTTTCCGGCGGTGCCGTTCTCGGTGGTGGCGGTGGTCGTGGCGACGCTGGCGGCGCAGGTGTTCCACCTGGACGGGGCGACGCCGATCGGTGCGTTGCCCGCCGGGCTGCCGGCGCCTTCGCTCGGGTTCCTGGATCTGTCGGCGGTGGGTTCGCTGCTGGCTCCGGCGGTCGCGGTGGCGGCGCTGGCGGCGTTGGAGTCGCTGCTGTCGGCGACGGTGGCTGACGGTATGGCGACGGGCCAGAAGCATGATCCGGACCGGGAGTTGTTCGGGCAGGGCATCGCGAATCTGGCCGCGCCGTTGTTCGGCGGGGTGCCCGCGACGGCGGCGATCGCGCGGACGGCGGTCAATGTCCGTTCGGGCGCGGGTTCGCGGCTGGCGGCGCTGACGCACGCCGTGGTGCTGGCGGTGATCGTGTTCGCGGCGGCTCCGCTGGTGTCGCGGATCCCGCTCGCCGCGCTGGCCGGGGTGCTGCTGGCCACGGCGGTGCGGATGGTCGAGGTGGGGGCGTTGCGGGCGATGGCGCGGGCGACGCGGTCGGATGCGGTGGTACTGGTGCTGACGGCGGGGGCGACCCTGGTGCTGGATCTGGTGCTGGCGGTCGTGATCGGGCTGGCGGTGGCCGGGGTGCTGGCCCTGCGCGCGGTCGCGGCCGAGACGCGGCTGGACCGGGTGGATCCGTTTGACGGCGGCGCGGCGGGCCTGCCGGGCTCGGAGACGTACGGCAGTGGCGGCGGTAGCGGTGGTGGCGACATCGGCATCGAGCATGCCGGGGCGGCCGGGCAGGTGATGGCGTACCGGGTCGAGGGGCCGTTGTTCTTCGCCGGGGCGCACCGTTCGCTGCTGGAGCTCGGTGAGATCTCCGGCGTACGGGTGGTGATCCTGCGCATGTGCCGGGTGACCACGGTGGATGCCACCGGTGCGCTGGCGCTGAAGGACACCGTGCACCGGCTGAACGGGCGGGGCATCGTGGTGCTGGCCTCCGGGATCCGGCCTGGTCAGCGGCGGGCGCTGGAGTCGGTGGGGGCGCTGGAGCTGTTGCGGCGGGAGGGGTGTGAGTACGCCACGGCGTCCGAGGCGTTCGGCGGGGCCCGCGAGCGGCTGGCGGCGGCCGGGGTGGCGGTGGCGCGGGATGACGGGACGGTGACGGCCGGGGTGGGGGTGGCCCGTGACGGCCGGGATGCTTCGGTGGCGGTTCCGGCCGAGGAGGCGGCCCGGTGATCACGCCTCCGGACACCTTGCCGTACCGGCATGTGCTGACGCTGCCCGCACTGGGGTCGGCCGTGCGCATCGCCCGGGAGACCGCCGAGCAGGTGTTGGCGGAGTGGGGGGTGGGGTCGCAGGATCCGTGCCGGGATCCCGCGCTGCTGATCGTCAGTGAGCTGGTGGCCAACAGTGTGCGGCACGCGGCGGTGCTTTCGCCGAACGTGACGGTGGTGTTCGCGGGCGGTCCTGACACGTTCGCGTTCGGTGTGCACGACCGTCATCCGTACCGGCCGGCGCTGTTCGCGTCCGCCGCCATAGCGCCGGGGCGGGGGCTGGCGACCGTGATGGAGCTGACCCATGGTCTGGGCGGCAGCGCGGTGGTGCGGGGCGATGTCGACGAGGGCGGCAAGAGCATATGGATCACCCTCCCGCTGCGGCGGAACGGCAGGTCCCATGATCGTTGAGAGTTGTCCGGTGCAAGAGCTGTACCGGGTGGAGAAGGGCAGGAACGCGCCATGAGCGACATCGTCGTGAAGGACAGCAACGGGACCGTGCTGGCGGACGGTGACTCCGTGACCACGGTCAAGGACTTGAAGGTGAAGGGCACGTCGGAGACGCTCAAGCGCGGCACGCTGGTGAAGAACATCCGGCTCACCGGGCGCGCCGGTGAGATCGAGTGCAACACGAAGAAGGTCAAGGGGCTCGTGCTGAGGGCCGAGTTCCTGAAGAAGGCCTGACCCGGGCGGTCCCCGGGTTCATCCTCGTGGTGCGAAGGCGCGAGGATGAACCCATGGAGAAGAGTTCTGGTCAGGTGTGGTGCGGCGGTTTTCCGCCGTGCGGAACGGGGCCCCGCCGGTGAGTACGCCGCTGTACCGATTGAAGGCGGAGTTCTTCAAGACGCTGGGGCACCCGGTGCGGATCAGGGTGCTCGAACTGCTCAGTCAACGCGAGCACGCGGTGTCGGAGATGCTGAGCGAGGTGGGGGTCGAGGCCGCCCATCTCTCGCAGCAGCTGGCCGTGCTGCGCCGCGCGGGTCTGGTGACGGCCCGGCGGGAGGGCTCGGCGGTCCATTACACGCTGGCCGACCCGGGGGTGGCGGAGCTGCTGCGGGTGGCGCGGACGATCCTGACCGGGGTGCTGTCGGGCCAGGCGGATCTGCTCGCCGACCTGCGGGCGACGGGTGGCGCTCCGGGCGATCCCACGGGCGACGCCCCGGACGACGGCAACGGCGGAAGCGACGGCTGATCCGTCTCCGTGCCGGCCCGTGATCCGTATCGGCGCCCGTGGTCCGTACGGTCGTGGCGTGATCCGTACCGGCCCGTGATCCGTACGGTCGTGGGGGCGGGGAAAGGTCTTTGCCCCCACGACCGTACGCGTCGGGTCAGCCGTTCGCGGCGGTGGCCGTCCGTACTGCCAGCGCCCGGCGCAGGTCGTCGAGCTGGTCGACGAGCTTGCGGCGCAGGGCGGGGATGAGGGCCGGGTCCTCCAGGGCGCGGGTGCCGGTGGCGAGGCTTTCGGGGTCGACGGCGTAGGCGGGGAAGGCGTGGCGTCCGGCGGCCTCGGCGATGGCGGGGCCCCGGCGGGCGGCGAGTTCGGTGGCTTCCGGGTAGAAACGGGGCACGTACGCGGCGAGGAGCTCTTCCTGGCCGGGCTGCCAGAAGCCCTGGGCGGTGGCGGTGAAGAGGTAGTTGGACAGGGTGTCGTCGGTGAACAGGGCGTCCCAGGCTGCGGCCTTGGCCTCGGGGGTGGGCAGGGCGGCACGGCAGCGGGCGGCACCCTCGCGGCCGGTGGCGCTGGGGTCGGCTTCGAGAGCGGCGGCGATGGCCGTCTCGTCGGTGGCGCCGAGGACGGCGAGCCGGGTGAGGATGCGCCAGCGCAGCTCCGGGTCGAGCTCGGGCCCGCCGTGGACGGTGCCTTCGTCGAGCCAGGTGCGCAGGGTGTCGGGCTGGGTGGCGGCGTCGATGAAGTGACGTACGGCGATGAGGCGCAGGCCGGGCTGCGAGCCGTCCTCGGTGCGCCGGATGAGGTCGCGGCAGAGGTCGGTGAGGGTGGCGAGGGCGGCCGGGCGGTCCTCGGGGGCGACGTAGCGGGCGGCGATCTGCCCTGCGGCGAAGGTGAGGACGCCCTGGACGAGGGCGAGGTCGCTCTCGTGCGGGAGGTGGGTGCGGGCGGTCGCGAGGTAGGTGGCGGGGTTCAGGTCGCCGTCGCGGACCATGTCGCGGGCGGTGTTCCAGAGGACGGCCCGGGTGAGCGCGTCGGGGATGCCGGAGAGGCCGGTCAGGACGGTGTCCCAGGAGGCGCTGTCCAGGCGGACCTTGGCGTAGGTGAGGTCGCCGTCGTTGAGGACGACGAGGGCGGGGCGGCGGCCGGGGCGGACCGTGGGCTGCCCGTCGCCGGGTACGTCGATCTCGAAGCGGTCGCGGAGGGCGAGGTGGCCGGGGCCGGCCTGGGTGTTGAGGGCGTGGTCGTAGGCGCCGACGGTGATGCGGTGGGGGCGGGAGCCGTCGCGGGTGACGGCGAGGGACCAGGACTGCCCGTTGCCGTTGCCGTTCGGTGCGGTGGGGACGGCTGCGGGCTCGGGGGTGCCGATCTCGGCGGTGAGGGTGTCGACGCCGGTGGTGCGCAGCCACTGCTCGGCCCAGGCGTGGACGTCGCGGTCGGTGGCGGAGGCCAGGTTGTCGATGAAGTCGGCGAGGGTGGCGTTGGCGAACTTGTGGCGGGCGAAGTGGGCGTTGATGCCGGCCAGGAAGTCCTTCTCGCCGAGCCAGGCGACGAGTTGGCGCAGGGCGGAGGCGCCCTTGGCGTAGCTGATGCCGTCGAAGTTGAGGAGGGCCGAGGCGGTGTCGGGGACGGCGTCGGGGTCCGGGGCGACGGGGTGGGTGGAGGGGCGCTGGTCGGCGTCGTAGCCCCAGCCCTTGCGGGCGACGCCGAAGTCGACCCAGGTGTCGGGGAATGGGGTCTTCCCGGCTCGAACGGAGTTGAGGGCTCGGGGGAGGGTCGCTTCGGTGAGGGTCTGGTAGCCCATGTACTCGGCGAAGGACTCGTTCAGCCAGATGTCGTCCCACCAGGTCAGGGTGACGAGGTCGCCGAACCACATGTGGGCCATCTCGTGGGCTATGACCATGGCGCGGGTCTGGCGCTCGGTGTCGGTGACGGCGGAGCGGTAGACGAACTCGTCGCGGAAGGTGACGAGTCCGGGGTTCTCCATGGCGCCGGCGTTGAACTCGGGGACGAAGGCCTGGTCGTAGGAGTCGAACGGGTAGGGCTCGTCGAACTTCTCGTGGTAGCGGTCGTAGCAGGCGCGGGTGATGTCGAGGATCTCGTCGGCGTCGGCGTCCAGGTGGGGCGCGAGGGAGCGGCGGCAGTGGATGCCGAAGGGCAGTCCGGCGTGTTCGGTGGTGACCGAGTGCCAGGGTCCTGCGGCGACCGCGACGAGGTAGGTGGAGATGAGCGGGGTGGGGGCGACGGTCCAGTGCCCCTGTCCCGTGTGTTCGGCGACGCCGTTGCCGAGGACGGTCCAGCCTTCGGGGGCGGTGACGTCGATGGCGAAGACGGACTTGAGGTCGGGCTGGTCGAAGGCGGCGAAGACGCGCTGGACGTCCTCCATGAACAGCTGGGTGTAGAGGTACGTCTCGCCGTCGGTGGGGTCGGTGAAGCGGTGCATGCCCTCACCGGTGCGGGAGTAGTGCATCGCGGCGTCGATGTGCAGTTCGTGGGGGCCGGCGGCGAGTCCGGTGAGGGGGTAGCGGTTGCCGTCGAGGAGGGCGGGGTCAAGGGGTTGTCCGTCGAGGCTGACCGAGCGCAGGGTGGCGGGCTTGACCTCGACGAAGGTGTCTCCGGCCGCGCGGGCGGTGAACCGGATGGCGGTGGCGGAGTCGAAGGTCTCCTCGCCGGTGGTGAGGTCGAGGGCGATCGTGTACCGCTCCACGTCGAGGATCTGGGCTCGGGTCTGCGCTTCGTCGCGCGTCAGTACGGACATGGCCCCATGCTGCCGCACGGGGTGGGGCGGGCACAGGGGGGTTCTCGCTGGGCGTACGGGCGGACCGGGGGGGGCGGGCGGACACCCCCTGGGGCTGCTGCCGCTCACCATCTCGTCGGCGCGGCAGACCGAGTACCGGCTGGTGGCCCTCCGGGGCCGTTCAGGAATCGGAGGCCGTAGCGCCTCGGCCGTCGTAGCCCCCGCTTCCCGTTTCGTCGGCGATGCGCTCGTGGTGACGGATCACCTCGGCGATGATGAAGTTCAGCAGCTTCTCGGCGAAGGCCGGGTCCAGGTTCGCGCTCTGGGCGAGCTGCCGCAGGCGGGCGATCTGGCGGGTCTCGCGGGCGGGGTCGGCGGGCGGCAGTTTGTGGTCCGCCTTGAGGCGGCCGACCTGCTGGGTGGCCTTGAAGCGCTCGGCCAGCATGTGGACGACGGCGGCGTCGATGTTGTCGATGCTTTCGCGCAGCCGGTTCAGCTCGGTCCGGACGGACGCGTCGATTTCGCTCGTGCTCATGGTCAGCGAGCTTAGACGCACCGGCGATCGGGGGTCGCGAGAAGGAGCGGGGCTGGGTGCAGCAGCTGCAAGGCGGAGAACCGAGGCATGGCGGAGCCATGGTGACTGACGAGGACGCGGCAGATGTGCGCGCCCAGCCCCGCGACGCCGCCCCTCGGTCGCCGGTGGTCTTGGACCGCCGCTGTCAGGTGGTGATCGTCGGCGGGTCGTCTGGGTCGGGCACCCGGTCGCTCCAGCCGCCGGGCACGCTGCGGCCCTGCTGTTCGCGGAAGCGGACGGGGGCGGTGCCGACGCGGCGGGCGAAGAGCCGGGAGAAGTAGGCGGGGTCGTCGTAGCCGACGCGGCGGGCCACGGCGGCGACGGGGAGGTCGGTGGCGGCGAGGAGTTCCTTGGCCCGGCCGAGGCGGATGCCGAGCAGGTAGTCCTTGGGGCTGCATCCGGCGCCGCGCCTGACGGCGGTGCGCAGTTCGGCGGGGGTCATGCCGTGCCGGGAGGCGTGCTCGGCGACGGTGAGCGGCTGGTAGGCGTCGCGGGCCAGTGCCTGGAGCACGGGGTCACCGTCGGGGCCGGTGTCGGCGCGGGCGCGGCGCAGGGAGACGAGGAGTTCGTGGACGGCGGCCCCGGTCTCCACTTCCAGGAGGGGGTTGCCGCGGCGGGCGGCGCGCACGATGCGGCCGATGGCGGCGCGGGGGGCCGCGGTGTCGGAGAGCGGGACGAGGGGGCGGTCGGGCTCGATGTAGCCGAGTTCGGTGTACGTGGTGGTGGCGGGGCCGGTGAAGTCGACGAAGCTCTCGTCCCAGCCGGTGCCGGGGTCGGCGCCGTAGTGGTGGGGGGTGCCGGGGGTCAGCCAGATGAGGCTGGGTCCGGTGACGGGGGTGCGGCGGCCGTCGGGGCCCTTGAACCAGCCGGTGCCGGAGTTGACGATCACGGCGACGTGGTGGTCGAGGGTGCGGGGTCCGACGGTGGGCAGCGCGCCGTGCTGGAGTCCGACGCCGAGGCAGACGAGGCCCAGGCGGTGGTGGAGCGGGCTCGGGGTGAAGAAGCGCATCCAGGTGTGGTACGTCGGCATTCCGCTTCTTCCTTCCTGCTTCCTGGGCGCCCGCTTCCTGGGCGTTGTGTCCAATCAGCAGCGATCTTTGTCCATGGACCCGGTGCGCGCCAGAGGTGAAGGTGGTCGGACCGATTCGCCGGAGGGCCGCGGGTGCGGCCGAGCACAGGAGCGTACGAGCACCATGACCGACTTCACCGTGGGGGACGACTGCTTCCGGTTCGACGGGAAGCCCGTACGGCTGCTGTCCGGCGCCCTGCACTATTTCCGGGTGCACGAGGAGCAGTGGGGGCACCGGCTGGCGATGCTGGCCGCGATGGGGCTGAACTGCGTCGAGACGTACGTGCCGTGGAATCTGCACGAGCCCCGGGAGGGCGAGGTCCGGGATGTGGGGGCGCTCGGCCGGTTCCTGGACGCGGTGGAGCGGGCGGGGCTGTGGGCGATCGTGCGGCCGGGTCCGTACATCTGTGCCGAGTGGGAGAACGGCGGTCTTCCGGTGTGGGTGACGGGCCGGTTCGGGCGGCGGGTGCGGACCCGGGACGCGGCGTACCGGGCGGTGGTGGAGCGGTGGTTCCGCGAGCTGTTGCCGCAGGTGGTGCGGCGGCAGGTGTCCCGGGGCGGTCCGGTGATCCTCGTGCAGGCGGAGAACGAGTACGGGAGTTACGGCAGCGACGCGGTGTATCTGGAGTGGCTGGCGGGGTTGTTGCGGCAGTGCGGGGTGAGGGTTCCGCTGTTCACGTCGGACGGCCCGGAGGACCACATGCTGACCGGTGGTTCGGTGCCGGGTCTCCTCGCGACGGCGAACTTCGGTTCGGGGGCGCGGGAGGGCTTCGAGGTGCTGCGCCGGCACCAGCCGAGGGGGCCGTTGATGTGCATGGAGTTCTGGTGCGGCTGGTTCGACCACTGGGGGGCCGAGCCGGTGGTGCGGGATCCGGAGCAGGCGGCCGGGGCGCTGCGGGAGATCCTGGAGTGCGGGGCGTCGGTGAACATCTACATGGCGCACGGGGGGACGAACTTCGGGGGCTGGGCGGGGGCGAACCGGTCAGGTCCGCTGCAGGACGAGTCGTTCCGGCCGACGGTGACGTCGTACGACTACGACGCGCCGGTCGACGAGTACGGGCGGGCCACGGAGAAGTTCTGGCTGTTCCGGAAGGTCCTGGAGGGTTACGCCGAGGAGCAGTTGCCCGCGTTGCCGCCGGAGCCGGCGGGGTTCACCGCGCCGGTGCGGGTGGAGCTGGACGGGTGGGCCGGGCTCGGGGACGTCACGGAGGCGCTGGGCGATCCGGAGACGGAGTCGGGGGTGCCGCCGACGTTCGAGGAGCTGGGCGTGGACCGGGGTCTTGTGCGCTACCGGGTGGCGGTGCCGGGTCCGCGCCAGGCGTATCCGCTGGGGGTCTCGGGGCTGCGGGACCGGGCGGTGGTGTACGTGGACGGGGTGCGGGCGGGTGTGCTGACCGAGGAGTCCGGCACGCTGCCAGAGCCGGTGGCGGGCCCGGCGGAGGTCGAGCTGTGGGTGGAGTCGCTGGGCCGGGTCAACTACGGGCCGCGACTCGGCGAGCCGAAGGGCGTCACGGGCGGGGTGCTGCACGAGCGGCAGTATCTGCACGGGGTACGGGCCCGTGGGCTGCGGCTGGACGCCTTCGAGGCGGCGGGCGCGGTGGCGGCGGTTCCGTTCGGGCCGGTGGAGGCTGCCGCGGGGGCGGGGGACGCGGGGCGGACGGGCCTGTTCCGGGGGACGTTCACGGTCGAGGGCGCGGCGGGCGTCGGTCATGCCGGGCTCGAACTGCCGGGCTGGACGCGCGGGTTCGTCTGGGTGAACGGTTTCTGCCTGGGCCGGTACTGGTCGGCGGGCCCGCAGCGGACCCTGTACGTGCCGGGTCCGGTGCTCCGCGCGGGCGCCAACGAGGTGTGGGTGCTGGAGCTGGAGGACGCGGGTGAGCCGCACGTGGAACTGGGCCCGGGGGCGCCCGTACGAACGGGTGCCCCCGGGGTGGTTCAGTCGTGATCACCGGCCGGACGCGCGGTGATCCGGTGTCCGGGCCGGTCGCCCGGCCGTGGGCGGTGCGATCCGCCGAGCCGGGGTCAGGGCCAGTGGTCCGGCCGGGGTCGGAGCCAGTGGTCCGGCCGGGGTCAGAGCGAGTCGGCAGCGGAGACGATGTCGCCCGCGAAGTGCGAGACCTCGGCGTAGACGCCCGGGTAGTCCGGGCGGGCACAGCCCTGGCCCCAGCTGACGATGCCGACCTGGACCCACTCGTCGGAGTCGTCCTTGCGGAACATCGGGCCGCCGGAGTCGCCCTGGCACGTGTCGACGCCGCCGGTGCCGAGGAGGCCGGCGCAGATCTCCTCGTCGGCGACGAGGTCGCCGCCGTAGGCGGACTGGCAGTCGGCGTCGGAGACGAACGGGACCTCGGCCTTGAGGAGGTGGCGCTGCTGGCTGCCGCCCTCGCGGTCGGCGCCCCAGCCCGCGACGGTGAAGGTGCCCTCGTCGTAGGTGCTGTCGGTGGCGATCTTCAGGGTGGGCTGGTCGATCGGCTGGGCGAGCTTGATCAGCGCCCAGTCCTTGCCGGTGCCGTTGTAGCCGGGGGCCTGGAGGACCTTGGTGGACCGGACCTTGACGGCGTCGGGCGACCGGAGGTCGGCGACCCCGCCGGTGACGGTGATCGAGGTGTCGTTGCCCGAACCGTCCACGCAGTGGGCGGCGGTGAGGACGATGTCCTGGGCGTAGAGCGCACCGCCGCAGCCCATGGAGAGCCGGACCATGAAGGGGAACTCGCCCTGTTCGGCGCGTTCTCCGCCGACGATCGGCTGGGGGGCCGCGGCGGCGGGCTGGAGGCTGACGGTCGCGAGGGCGACGGCGGCTATGGCGACGGAACACCTTTTCAGCGCGCTCAGAAGCTTCACGGAGGCCTTCTTTCGTGGGGGGATTTCGTGTGGGGGGTTGCTGTGGGAGGTTGCCGTGCTGCGTTGTGGTGCAGGGATTCCGGTACGGCTGTGGGGTCGCGTGGTCCGGCACGCATGTCCTGGCAGGGGTGACGGCCTTCAGCACCGAAGCCGAATTGGTCATGTACCCGACAAGAACGATCCGATTATCGGTGCCGGGTGACCGCCGCCACAAGGCGCACTTTCCAGCCAAGATCATCGGAGGGCTTTCCCGGCCCCTCCCCGCCCTTCCGGGCCCTTTCCGGACCCACTCCCCGGCCCGGCATACAGTGGAGGTCCGTCGACCGTCACGGATGGGGGGTTCCGGCGTGGCGAACGGACCTCCGGGCGCACCCGTCGTCCACGGCTTTCCGCATCTGGACACGGTCCGCTCCGCCATCACCGCGCTCTACCGGCGGCTCTCCGCGGACGGCGTCCACGCCTATGCCACCAGCCTCGCGCCCGTCGACGCCGCGTTCACGGACCAGGACGATCTGCACCTGGGAGCCCAGCGGGTGGCGCGTTCCCTGGTCCACCACCTCCATCTGCCCGAGGCCCGGATGATCGTCGGCTTCCGGGCGATGGAGCACGCGGCGAGCGTGGAACTCACCGCGGGCCCCGAGTACTTCATCGAGCTCAACGACCGTTTCCGCACCCACCGCAGGGACATCGGGGCGGCGCTCGCGCACGAGGTCACCCATGTACTGCTGCACCGGCTCGACCTGGAGTTCCCCGGGACCCGCGCCAACGAGATCCTGACCGACACGACGACGGCGTACCTCGGTGCGGGCTGGCTGCTGCTGGACGCGTTCCGGGAGGACGCCACGTCCCGTCAGAAGCTCGGCTACCTCACCCCGGAGGAGTTCGGATACGTCCTGGCCAAGCGGGCGTTCGCGTTCGGCGAGGACCCCTCCCCGTGGTTCACCAGTCCCCAGGCGTACACCGCGTACACCAAGGGGCGGGAGCGGGCGCTGCGGGATCTGCGCAGACCTCCGCTGACCGCCGCCGGCTGGGCGGGCCGCCGCCGCTACGCCAAGGACCGGCGGTACGCCCAGGACCACCCCGGCACCGCCCCGGACCCGAACGTTCCGTACGCCTTCGAGACCGGCGACCGGGGACTGCGCGTCTCCTTCCCCTGCCCCACCTGCCACCTGCGCGTCCGGGTCCCCGTCCGGGGCCGTTTCACCGCGCGCTGCGGGCTGTGCCGGACCTCCCTGGAATGCGACACCTGAGCACGGGGGTTGTCAGCGGCCCGCCGTAGGATCGAAGCATGACGAACGAGCCGAGCAGGGACGAACCACACCTGTTCGACGCGCTGTACGAGGACGAGAACGCGGTCGTACGGGCGCTGCGCTCGGGTGCTCGGGCCGAGTCGAGCGACGAGGAGGGCACGACGGCGCTCTACCTGGCGTCGGTCCAGGACCGCGTGGGAGCGGTGCGCCTGCTGCTCGCCGCCGGGGCCGACCCCAACCGGGCGAGCGGCCCCGGGGCGAGCGACCTGCCGCTGTGCGGGGCGGCGTGCGGCGGGCACACCGAGGTGGTGGAGGCGCTGCTGTCCGCCGGGGCCCGGCCGGACCTGCGCGAGGAGTTCGGCTTCACGGCGCTGCGGTGGGCGGTCGGCCTGGGACACGCCGCGACGGTGGAACTGCTCCTCGCCCGTGGCGCGGACCCGCTGCTGCCGGGCCCCCAGGGGGAGGCGATGCTGGTGCCGGCGGCGCGGCGCGGATCCCTGCGGACGGTACGGGCGCTGCTCAGGCACGGCGCGGGGGCCGCGGGGCAGGAGTCCGTGGTCGCCCTGGCGCTGGCCGAGGCGCGGCGCATCGCCGGACTCGATCCGGAACGGGAGTTGCGGCGGCACCTGGAGGAGGCGTACGGCTCCGGCATCGAGACGTTGACGCTCCACGACCGGAGGGACGGCGAGGAGACCATGGCGGTGGAACTGCTCCGGGACGGGGTGCCGTCGGCGGGCACGGACCAGCACATGGGACACGCGGAGATCGCGGCCCTGCTGGCGCAGCCGGCGTAGTCGCCGCCCGGGCCCCTGTCGGCTATCGGCCGTGCTCCCACGCCTCACGGGTGAGTACGTATGCGACCTCGCCGTGCTCGGAGCCCTCGATGGCCTCCGGCCAGTCCTCGGTGTAGGCCCGCAGGAAGGTCAGCCCCGCCTTCTCCATCACGCGCCGGGATCCCGTGTTGACCGCCATGGTGTTGGCGGTGACCCGCTGGACCCCGAGGTCCGTGAACCCCTTGTCCACCAGGGCCCGCGCCCCCTCGGTGGCGTAACCACGGCCCCAGGCGGCCCGGTTCAGCCGGTAGCCGAGCTCGGCGACGGAGGGGTCGTGATCGTCCAGCGGCCGGAGCTCGAACCAGCCCAGAAAGGCCCCGGTGTCCTTCCGCTGCGCGGCCCAGTAGCCACGGGTTCCGGTGCACGGGTGGTCGTGGAGGAGCCTCGGCAGGGTCCGGTCCCGGATGTCCTCGGGGCTCGTGGGCCGGCCGCCGTTGATGTACCGCATGACGGCGGGGTCGTTGTCGAGGGCGAGCAGGTCGGGGGCGTCGGCGGCGGTGACCGGGCGCAGGACGAGCCGGCCGGTCTCCAGGAAGGTGCGCATACGGCGATCCTCACCGTCGGCGGTGGGGCCGCGCCACCCGATATGCGCGGACGTTTCCTGTCGCCGTGCGCTCCGAGGGTGTCCGTTGCCGGACATCCGGTGCCGGGCAGCCCCGCGAGCGGGTTTCCCGGCCCCCGTACGCGATCGACGCGAGGCCCCCCTAGGACGCCCCGTAGACCCGCCCCGGCTCCTTTGCGTCCGCCAGCAGCCGGCGTACCGTCTCGCCCGCCTCGGCCGGGGACCTGCGGGCGCCCCGGTCGTCGGTGGGGCCGGGGCGCCAGCCCTCCATGACGGTGATGCGGCCCGCCTCGGCCTCGAAGACGCGGCCCGTCACCCCGTCGCTCGCGGCGGAGCCGAGCCAGACGACGAGGGGCGAGACGTTCGCGGGGGCCATCGCGTCGAACTCCCCCTCCCCCGGGGCCGCCATCGCCTCGGCGAAGGTCCGCTCGGTCATCCGGGTCCGGGCGGCCGGGGCGAGGGCGTTGACCTGGACGCCGTACCGGCCCAGCTCGGCCGCCGCGACCAGGGTCAGGGCGACGATTCCGGCCTTGGCGGCCGCGTAGTTGCCCTGGCCCACGCTGCCGAGGAGTCCGGCGCCGGAGCTGGTGTTGATCACCCGGGCGACCGGTGGGCGGCCCGCCTTCGCCTCGGCCCGCCAGTGGGCGGCGGCGCGCTTGAGGGGCAGGAAGTGGCCCCTGAGGTGGACGCGCATCACCGCGTCCCAGTCGTCCTCGTCGAGGTTGACGAGCATCCGGTCCCGCAGGAATCCGGCGTTGTTGACGAGGGTGTCCAGGCGGCCGAAGGCCTCCACTGCGGTGGCGACGAGGGAGGCCGCGCCCTCGGCGGTGGCGATGTCGCTACCGTGGACGACGGCCTCGCCGCCCGCCGCCACGATCTCGTCGGCGACCTCCCGGGCCGGGCCGGTGGAGTCCCCGCCCCCGTCCGGCCCGACGCCGAGGTCGTTGACGACGACCCGCGCCCCTTCGGCGGCGAAGGCCAGCGCGTGGGCGCGGCCGAGCCCCCGCCCGGCGCCCGTGACGGCGACGACCCGGTCCGCGCAGAGTCCGGCACGGTGTGCGGTGGGTGCGGTCATCACATCTCCCCTGGGAAGTGGGCCTGGTTGGCGGGCGGGGGCGTGACTGCTACCGTCCACCTAACAAATGTTTGGTGGAAAGGTAGCCGATCCTCCGATGAGTGTCTCCACCGCCTGCCCCTCGGACGGCGTCCGCGTCGTCACCGTGGACCGTCCCCCCGTCAACGCGCTTCCCGTACAGGGCTGGTACGACCTGGCGGACGCCGTCCGGGCGGCGGGCCGCGATCCCGGGGTGCGCTGCGTCGTCCTGGCCGCCGCCGGGCGCGGCTTCAACGCGGGCGTCGACATCAAGGAGTTGCAGCGCGATACGGGGCACGAGGCCCTGATCGGCGCCAACCGGGGCTGCGCCGAGGCGTTCGCGGCGGTGTACGCGTGCGAGGTCCCGGTCGTCGCCGCGGTGCGGGGCTTCTGCCTGGGCGGCGGCATCGGCCTCGTCGGGAACGCCGACGCGATTCTCGCGAGCGAGGACGCGGTCTTCGGCCTGCCGGAGCTGGACCGGGGCGCGCTCGGCGCCGCGACCCATCTCGCCCGGCTGGTCCCGCAGCACCTGATGCGCACGCTGTACTACACCTCCCGCACGGTCACCGCGGCCGAACTGCTCGCCCACGGATCGGTCTGGCGGGTGGTCCCGGGCACGGAACTGATGGATGCCGCACTGGAGTTGGCGGACGAGATCGCCGCCAAGGACGGCCATCTGCTGCGGCTGGCCAAGGCCGCCCTGAACGGCATCGACCCCGTCGACGTACAGCGCAGCTACCGCTTCGAGCAGGGGTTCACCTTCGAGGCGAACCTCGCCGGGACCGCCGCCCGGGTCCGCGACACCTTCGGCAAGGAGGCCTGACCGTGACCACGTCCCCTCATGTGCGCGACAAGACGATGACGCCCGAGGAGGTCGTCGACCGGCTGAGCAGCGGCATGACGATCGGGATCGGCGGCTGGGGGTCGCGCCGCAAGCCGATGGCCCTGGTCAGGGCGCTGCTGCGGTCACCTGTCACCGATCTCACGGTGATCTCCTACGGCGGCCCCGACGTGGGGCTGCTGGCCGCGGCGGGCCGGATCGCCCGCCTGGTCACGGCGTTCGTGACGCTCGACTCCATCCCGCTGGAGCCGCACTACCGGGCGGCCCGGCAGCGCGGGGCGTTCGCGCTGACGGAGATCGACGAGGCGATGTTCATGTGGGGGCTGCACGCGGCGGCGAACCGGCTGCCGTTCCTGCCGGTGCGCGCGGGTATCGGCTCGGACGTGATGCGGGTCAACCCGGACCTGCGCACGGTGACTTCACCGTACGAGGACGGCGAGGAGTTCGTGGCGATGCCCGCCCTGCGGATGGACGCGGCACTGGTCCACCTCAACCGGGCGGACCGGCTCGGCAACGGCCAGTACCTGGGCCCCGACCCGTACTTCGACGACCTGTTCTGCGAGGCGGCGGACGCGGCGTACGTCTCCTGCGAACGCCTGGTGGAGACAAGGGAGCTGACCGGGAACTCCACCGCTCCGCAGACCCTCCTCGTCCAACGGCACTCCGTCACCGGGGTCGTGGAGACACCGGGCGGGGCGCACTTCACCTCGTGCGTCCCCGACCACCCGCGCGACGAGCCGTTCCAGAAGGCGTACGCGGCCGCGGCGGCGGACCCGGCCGCCTGGGCGGAGTTCGCGGCCCGCTTCCTGCCACCGGACGGCGACGAGAAGGGCTACCGGCAGGCGGTCCGCACCTGGCACGAGGAGCAGAAATGAACGCGTCCGTCACCGGGAGCGTCACCCGTGCCGAGTACTGCGTGATCGCCTGCGCCGAGGCGTGGCGCGGCGACGGCGAGATCCTGGCCAGTCCGATGGGCGCGGTGCCGTCCGCCGGTGCGCGGCTCGCCCGGCTGACCTTCGCCCCCGACCTGCTGCTCACGGACGGCGAGGCGACGCTCGTCGGCCCGGACGGCGAGGCGGAGGGCTGGCTCCCCTACCGCAGGCATCTGGCCCTGGTGACCGGGGGGCGGCGGCACGTGATGATGGGCGCGAGTCAGATCGACCGCTTCGGCAACCAGAACATCTCCTGCATCGGCGACTGGGAACAGCCCTCCCGGCAGCTGCTGGGCGTACGCGGCGCACCGGTCAACACCCTCAACAACCCCGTGAGTTACTGGATCCCCCGGCACTCCCCCCGGGTCTTCGTCGAGCGCGTCGACATGATCTGCGGAGTCGGCCACGACAGCGCGCGGGCGGCGGGCCCCTCGGCCACCCGCTTCCACCGCATTCCCCGGGTCGTCAGCGATCTCGGGGTCTTCGACTTCGCGACGCCCGACCGTTCGATGCGGCTGGCCTCCGTGCACCCCGGGGTCACCGTCGAGGCGGTCCGGGAAGCGACGGGGTTCCCGCTCACGATCCCGGACGACGTCCCGTACACCCGCGACCCCTCCCCCACCGAACTCGCCCTGATCCGCGAGGTCGTCGACCCTGCCCGCACCCGGGACCGGGAGGTCAGGGCCTGATGCGCACCGCCCTGACCGGCCTCGTCGGCGTCCGGCACCCGATCGTGCAGACGGGGATGGGCTGGGTGGCCGGCCCCCGCCTGGTCACCGCGACCGCGCGGGCCGGGGCGCTGGGCATCCTGGCGTCGGCGACCATGTCACCGGACCGACTGCGTTCTGCCGTACGGGAGGTGAAGTCACGGACGGACGCGCCGTTCGGGGTGAACCTGCGGGCGGACGCCGGGGACGCCCGGGAGCGGGTGCGGATCATCGTCGAGGAGGGCGTCCGGGTGGCGTCGTTCGCGCTCGCCCCGTCGAAGGAGCTCATCGCGGAGCTGAAGGACGCGGGCGTGGTCGTCGTCCCGTCGGTGGGGGCCCGGCGGCACGCGGAGAAGGTAGCGGCGTGGGGCGCGGACGCGGTGATCGTGCAGGGCGGCGAGGGCGGCGGCCACACCGGCGAGGTCGCCACCACGGTGCTGCTGCCCCAGATCGTCGACGCGGTGGACATCCCGGTGATCGCGGCGGGCGGCTTCCACGACGGCCGGGGCCTGGTGGCGGCGCTGGCGTACGGGGCGGCGGGCGTCGCGATGGGCACCCGGTTCCTGCTGACCTCGGACTCGACGGTCCCGGACGCGGTGAAGGCGCGCTACCTGGCGGCGACCGCCCAGGACATCACGCTGACGCGGGCGGTGGACGGGCTGCCGCACCGGATGCTCCGTACGGAGATGGTGGCGGAACTGGAGGGTGCGGGCCGGCTGCGCTCGCTGTACCGGGCGCTGCGCCGGGCGTCCGGCTTCCGCCGGCTCTCCGGCCTGAGCTGGCCGGGCATGGTCCGCGACGGCCTGGCGATGCGGCACGGCAAGGACCTGAGCTGGAGCCAGGTGCTGCTGGCGGCGAACACTCCGATGCTGCTGAGGGCGTCCATGGTCGACGGCCGCACGGACCTCGGCATCATGGCCTCGGGCCAGGTGGCGGCCCTGATCGAGGACCTGCCGAGCGTGGCGGAGCTGGTGGCCCGGATACTGGCCGAGGCGGAGGCGGCTCGCGCGTCCCTGGACCGGGCCGCGAATTCAAGCCCGTCCGGCGCTTGAGGACAAGCCCTGGCCCACATCGGCAGCGAAGCTGCACGACCGGGCCGCCACATCCAGCCCGTCCGGCGCTTGGGACACGGCTCTCGGCCGAGACCGGCGACGGGGCTGCGAGCTCAAGCCCTTCGGCGCTTGAGGACAGGCCTCGGCCGGCATCGGCCCGCACCCGGCGACCGGGGCGGGGCTTTCGGGGCTCTGCCCCGGACCCCGGCCTCAATCGCCGGACGGCTTGAAGTGGCCCCGTTGCGTAACCGCCGGACGGCTTGAGGTGGCGCCACCCGTAACCGCCGGACGGCTAGAGGTGGCGCCGGCCCTCGAATCGCCGGACGGCCGGGGATGGACCTTACGCGGCCCGACGCCCCCGCGCAGGCGCGCCGGAGCGGCCGGCGCCGCCGGAGCGCGCACCCCCGCCGGAGCGCGCCGCGCCCCCGCCCTGAGCACCGCCACCGGCACCACCGGTCCCGCCGGTCCCGCGCCGGCCCCGCCCCCGGCTGCCGGACCGCACCGCGCCCCCGTTGCCGGAGCCGGAACCCGCCGCACCGCCCGACCGCGTCCGCTGCTTCGGCGGCGTCGGCTGCGGGACCTCGATGACGATCGCGATGCCCGACGGCTCACGGGCTCCCGTGATCCGGCCCAGCTCCGCGTCGCTGGAGGTGACCCGCGTGGTGCGCGGCGCGATGCCCGCGTCCTGCATCAGCCGGGTCATCTCGCGCTTCTCCTCGGGCAGCACCAGCGTGACGACGCTGCCGGACTCCCCGGCGCGCGCCGTACGCCCGCCGCGGTGGAGGTAGTCCTTGTGGTCGGTCGGCGGGTCCACGTTGACGACCAGGTCGAGGTCGTCGACGTGGATGCCGCGGGCCGCGACGTTCGTCGCGACGAGCGCGGTGACCTCCCCGGTCTTGAACTGGTCGAGCGTCCGGTTGCGCTGCGGCTGCGAGCGCCCGCCGTGCAGGGCGGCCGCCCGTACACCGCTGGCGAGGAGCCGCTTGGCGAACCGGTCGGCGGCGCGCTTGGTGTCGACGAACATGATCACCCGGCCCTCGCGGGCGGCGATCTTCGTGGCGACGGCCTTCTTGTCGGTCTCGTCCAGGACGTGGAGCACGTGGTGCTCCATCGTGGTGACCGCACCGGCGGACGGGTCGACGGAGTGCACGACCGGGTCGGTGAGGAACATCTTCACCAGCCGGTCGATGTTCTTGTCGAGGGTCGCGGAGAACAGCATCCGCTGCCCGCCCGCCTCGACCTGCTTGAGCAGGGCGACGACCTGCGGCATGAAGCCCATGTCGGCCATCTGGTCGGCCTCGTCGAGGACGGTGATGGAGACCTCGTCGAGCCTGCAGTCGCCGCGCTCGATGAGGTCCTTGAGCCGGCCCGGGGTGGCGACGAGCACCTCGGCGCCGCGCCGCAGGGTGGCGGACTGCTTGGTGATCGACATGCCGCCGACCACCGTGGCCATCCGCAGGTTCACCGCGGTGGCGTACGGGGTCAGGGCGTCGGTGACCTGCTGGGCCAGCTCACGCGTGGGCACGAGGACCATGGCGAGCGGGGCGCGCGGCTCGCTGCGGCGGCCGGCGGTACGGGCCAGCAGCGCCAGGCCGAAGGCGAGGGTCTTGCCGGAGCCGGTGCGCCCGCGGCCGAGGATGTCGCGGCCCGCCAGCGAGTTCGGCAGGGTCGCGCCCTGGATCGGGAACGGCTCGGTGACGCCCTGTGCGGCGAGGGTCTTCAGCAGCGCGGCGGGCATGTCCAGGTCGGCGAAGGCCTCGACGGACGGCAGTGCCGGGGTCACCGTCTCCGGCAGGGCGAACTCGCCCTGCGGCGGGGTGGCGCGGCGGCGGGCCGGAGCCTTGGAGCCCTGGACCTTGGCGCGGGGAGCGCCGCCCCGGCTGTTCGACGGTGCCTGGGCGCCGGTGCCCTGGCCACGGCCTCGGGCCGGTCGCGAGCGGGGGGTGCGGTCCTGGCGTTCGGAGCGAGTCATACGGAATTGCCCTCCTGGGGGATTCCTGGGCAACTGCCGAGTGGGTTTGCTGCGATGTGCCGGCCCGACCGTCTGTGATGCGCCCCCAGGATGTGCGCACGAAACGGGTTGTTGCTCGGACAGCACAAACCGGGGCCCGCACCGTGAAGGTGCGGGCCCCGGTCAGCGAGGTACGCGTCCGGCGATCAGGCCGGGACGATGTTCTCCGCCTGCGGGCCCTTCTGGCCCTGCGTGACGTCGAAGGAGACCTTCTGGCCCTCCTGGAGCTCACGGAAGCCCGAGGTGGCGATGTTGGAGTAGTGGGCGAAGACGTCGGCGCCGCCGCCGTCCTGCTCGATGAAGCCGAAGCCCTTTTCCGAGTTGAACCACTTCACGGTTCCAGTAGCCATGTCATTCTCCTAAAAGAGGTGCAGTGCCGAGAATCCGCACTTCACGGATTCCAAGTCGCCGCATTGAGCCCCATCCGGAGAAAGCCGGAAAACAATAAAGCGCCTGAGGAAGCATTCCCGTCAGGCGCACATAAAGTTCATGGGTACCAAAACTGCAACGGGAAACACCCTAGCACGTCCTCTCCTCCGGCGGCGGATCACGCCACACCGCCGGAGGGAAAACCTGGCTGACCAGAGGGCGTACGCGGGGTGGCTTCCCGGTGCGGGAGCGCGACACCCCGGGCCCCTCAGAGCCGCTCGACGATGGTGACGTTGGCCTGTCCGCCACCCTCGCACATCGTCTGGAGCCCGTAACGGCCGCCGGTGCGTTCCAGTTCGTGCAGCAGGGTCGTCATCAGCCGGGCGCCGGTCGCGCCGAGCGGGTGGCCCAGCGCGATGGCCCCGCCGTTGACGTTGACCCGCCCGGGGTCCGCGCCGGTCTCCTTGAGCCAGGCGAGGACGACCGGGGCGAACGCCTCGTTGATCTCGACGAGGTCGATCGCGTCGATGGTCAGGCCGGTCCTCTTCAGGGCGTGCGCGGTGGCCGGGATCGGGGCCGAGAGCATCCGGATCGGGTCCTCCCCGCGTACGGACAGGTGGTGGACGCGGGCCCGCGGGGTGAGGCCGTGCTGCGCGACGGCCCGCTCCGAGGCGATGAGCAGGGCGGCGGCCCCGTCGGAGACCTGGGAGGAGCAGGCCGCGGTGATGGTGCCGCCCTCCATGACGGGCTTCAGGCCGGCCATCTTCTCCAGGGTGGTGTCGCGGCGCGGCCCCTCGTCCGCGGTGACGTCCCCGTACGCGACGGTCTCGCGGGCGAAGCGGCCCTCGTCGATGGCGCGGAGCGCCCGCCGGTGGGAGGTGAGGGCGAACTCCTCCATGTCCCGGCGGCTGATGCCCCACTTCCCGGCGATCAGCTCGGCGCCGTGGAACTGGTTGACGGGGGCGTCGCCGTAGCGGGCGCGCCAGCCCTCGCTGCCCGCGTACGGCCCCTGGGTGAGGCCGAGGGGCTCGGCGGCCTGACGGGATGCGAAGGCGATCGGGATCTGGGTCATGTTCTGGGTGCCGCCCGCGACGACGAGGTCCTGGGTGCCGGAGAGCACGCCCTGGGCCGCGAAGTGGAGGGCCTGCTGGGAGGAGCCGCACTGGCGGTCGATGGTGACGCCGGGGACCTCCTCGGGCAGTCCGGCGGCCAGCCATGACGTACGGGCGATGTCGCCGGCCTGTGGTCCGACGGTGTCCAGGCAGCCGAAGACGACGTCCTCGACGGCCGCCGGATCGACGCCGGAGCGGGCGATCAGCTCTTTGAGCACGTGCGCGCCGAGGTCGGCGGGGTGGACGGCCCCGAGGCCTCCTTTGCGCCGCCCGACGGGGGTGCGTACCGCTTCGACGATGTAGGCCTCGGCCATGGCTGCTGCTCCTCGGTGCGCTCGGGGTGGACGGAGGGGGCTTACGTACGCAGGGCGATTCCGTCGAGCACCATCGAGAGGTACTGACGGGCGATCTCTTCGGGGCTGTGGTGTCCGCCGGGCCGGTACCAGGAGGCCGCGACCCAGACGGTGTCGCGGACGAAGCGGTAGGTGAGGCGGATGTCGAGGTCGTCGCGGAAGACGCCTTCGGCGACGCCGCGCTCCAGGGTGCCGAGCCAGGCCTTCTCGAACTTCGTCTGCGAGTCGACGAGGTAGGCGAAGCGCGGCTGGGTGGCGAGGTGCTTGGACTCCTTCTGGTAGATCGCGACGGCGGGGCGGTGCCGGTCGATCTCCCGGAAGGACTCGGTGACCAGGGCCTCGATGGTCTCGCGGGGGCCGAGCCCGGCCGCCAGGACCGCGTCGTAGCCCCGCCAGAGTTCGTCGAGGAAGGTGGAGAGGATCTCGTCGACCATCGATTCCTTGGAATCGAAGTGGTAGTAGAGGCTGCCCGCGAGCATTCCGGCCTCGTCGGCGATGCGGCGGACGGTGGTGGCGTTGTATCCGTGGGCGGCGAAGACCCCGGCGGCGGTGGCGAGCAGCTCACGGCGTCGCTCCGGCGTGGGGGTCACCTGGGGCTTCTTCTTGGTAGGCACCCGGCCATTGTCCGCCCGAGGCCCGTGTGTTCACGCATCCGTTCACGCGTGCTGGCTGCTGACGGGGACGACCTCGCCGGTCATGTACGAGGAGTAGCCGCTCGCGAGGAAGACGATCACGTTGGCGACCTCCCAGGGTTCGGCGTACCGGCCGAAGGCCTCCTTCTCGGTGAGTTCGGCGAGGAGTTCGGTGGAGGTGACCTTGGCCAGGTGGGGGTGCATGGCGAGGCTGGGGGCGACGGCGTTGACGCGTACGCCGTAGTCGGCGGCCTCGACGGCGGCGCATCGGGTGAGGGCCATGACGCCGGCCTTGGCGGCGGCGTAGTGGGCCTGGCCGCGCTGGGCGCGCCAGCCGACGACGGAGGCGTTGTTGACGAGGACTCCTCCGGTCCCGGCGGCCTTGAGGGAGCGCAGGGCGGCGCGGACGCAGCGGAAGGTGCCGTTCAGGGTGACGTCGAGGATCCTCGTCCACTGGTCGTCGGTCATGTCGGTGAGTTCGGCGGTGCCGCCGAGGCCCGCGTTGTTGACGACGATGTCGAGGCCGCCGTGGGTGTGTTCGGCGTGGGCGAAGAGGGCGCCCACCTGCTCCTCGTCGGTGACGTCGCAGGTGAGGTGGGTGACCCGGTCGGGGCCGAACTCGTCGGCGAGGGCGTGGGCGCTCTCCTTGAGGCGGCGGGCGTGGGCGTCGCCGATCACGACGCGGGCGCCCTCCTCCAGGAAGCGGCGGGCGGTCCCCCCGCCGATCCCGGCTCCGGCGGCGGCGGTGACGACGGCGGTGCGGCCGGCCAGCAGTCCGTGTCCCGGCAGGTACGGCGGTGTGTTCATGGCCCGATCCCCCGGCTCCTCGACGGTGCAGGGGTCGTACGTTAGCCTACCAAACACTTGTTAGGGAACGGGCGGGCGGTGATGGCGCCGACAACGCGGAGAGGCGGGCCGGTCATGGATCTGGCGCGGACAGCACGGACCGAAGCGCTGCGGGCCGAAGCCCGGGCCTGGCTCCGGGACCACGTACCCGCCCGGCCGCTGCCCTCCCTGGAGACCGGGGAGGGGTTCGCCGCGCACCGGGAGTGGGAGGCGCTGCTGCACACCGGGCGGTGGTCGGCGGTCTCCTGGCCGAAGGAGTACGGGGGCCGGGGCGCGGATCTCTTCGGCTGGCTGGCGTTCGAGGAGGAGTACTGGGCGGCGGGCGCTCCGGGCCGGGTCTCGCAGAACGGGATCAGCCTCCTCGCCCCGACCCTGCTCGCCCACGGCACGGCGGAGCAGCGGGCCCGGGTGCTGCCGTCGATGGCGAGCGGCGAGGTGATCTGGGCGCAGGCCTGGTCGGAGCCGGAGGCCGGGTCGGACCTGGCGGCGCTGCGCTCGCGGGCGGTGCGCGCGGAGGGCGGCTGGCTGCTGTCGGGGCAGAAGACGTGGTCCTCGCGGGCGGCGTTCGCGGACCGGGCGTTCGGCGTCTTCCGTACGGACCCGGGGGCCGCGAAGCCGCATCACGGGCTCACGTACCTGATGTTCGGCCTGAGGGCGGAGGGCGTCACGGTCCGCCCGATCAGGCGGCTGGACGGGAAGCCCGCGTTCGCCGAGATCTTCCTCGACGAGGTCTTCGTACCGGACGAGGACGTCATCGGGGAGCCGGGGCAGGGCTGGCGGATCGCGATGTCGGCCACCGGGGACGAACGGGGCCTCACGCTCCGCTCCCCCGGCCGTTTCCTGGCCGCCGCCGGCCGGCTGGCGGAGCTGTGGCGGGAGGCGGGCGACCCGGCGGACACGGCGCTGCGGGACCGGGTGGCGGACGCGGTGATCGGGGCGCGGGCGTACCAGCTGTTCACGGCCGCCTCCGCCTCCCGGTTCGCGGCGGGGGCGTCGCTGGGACCCGAGTCCAGCCTGAACAAGGTGTTCTGGTCGCATTACGACATCGCGCTGCACGAGACGGCGCTCGACCTGCTGGGCCCGGACGCGGAGGCGGCGGACGGAGCGTGGGCGCAGGGGTACGTCTTCGCCCTGGCGGGGCCCATCTACGCGGGGACGAACGAGATCCAGCGCGACATCATCGCCGAGCGGCTGCTCGGCCTGCCGAAGGGACGGCGCTGATGCGTTTCCTCCTCGACGACGAGCAGCGGGAGTTCGGGCGCTCCCTGGACGCGATGCTGACGGCGGCAGGCACACCGTCGGTCCTGCGGGCGTGGGCCGCCGGGGATCACGGTCCGGGGCGGGTTTTGTGGGGGCGGCTCGCGGACGCGGGGGTGTTCGCGCTCGCGGTCCCGGAGGCGTACGGGGGTCTCGGGCCGCTCCCCGTGGAGCTGGCCGTCGCCTGCGTCGAGCTGGGGCGGCACGCGGTGCCCGGCCCGGTGGCGGAGACCCTGGCGGCCGGGGTGCTGCTGGGCGGGGCGGGCGGGGCGGTGGCCGAGGAGTGGCTGCCGGGGATCGCGTCGGGTACGGCGGTGGTGTCACTGGTCCTGGACGGGCACGGCCCGTACGCCCTGGACGCGGACGCGGCCGACGCGGTGTTCACGGTGACCGGCGACGAACTGCGGCTCGCACCGGGGCCCGGCGAGCTCTCGGCGTCGGCCGACCCGGCGCGGCGGCGGTTCCGGCCGCCGGCGGGCGGCGAGGTGATGGCGGCCGGGCCGAGGGTGGGCGAGTCGGCGCGGGCGGCCGCCGACCGGGCCACGTTCGCGACGGCGGCCCTGGCGCTGGGCTGCGGGGAGGAGCTGCTGCGGGCGACGGTGGCGTACGTGAAGCAGCGCACCCAGTTCGGGGTGCCCGTCGGCTCGTTCCAGGCGGTCAAGCACCGGTTGGCGGACACCCTGCTCGGCCTGGAGTTCGCGCGCCCGCTGCTGTACGGGGCGGCGGTGGAGCTGGCCGGGCGATCGCCCGGGGCCGGGGCGGCGGTCGCGGCGGCGAAGGTGACGGCGGGCGAGGCGGGGTACGCGGCGGCCCGCACCGCGCTCCAGTCGCACGGGGCGGTCGGCTACACGCAGGAGCTGGACCTCGCGTGGTGGCTGCGCCGGGCCCGGCCGCTGCGGGACGCCTGGGGGACGCCGTCCGCCTGCCGGGCCCGGGTGCTGGCGGGCTGAGGCCCCGGCTCAGAGCCTGTCGGGTGGCCTTCGAACGGAAAGCGGACGCGGTCCGGTGCGTGCGATTCCCAGACACCGAGAGGTCCTCGTAGCGGAGCCACCAGGGCATTTCGGCAACGCCGGAAGCGTGCGTGCCAGGGCGTGGCCGCCCGATCAGAGGTCACCCGACAGGCTCTCAGGACGCTTCGACCGCCGGAGCGTCGTCGCCGGTGCGGCGCACGGTGCGCAGTGGCTGACCCGGGCGCCAGGATCGGATGACCAGAAAGTCGCCGTCGAGCCCGATGCGGACCACCTCGGTCAGCTCCGCGCGGAAGAGGTGGAACGGCTCGGGCGGGGTGGCGTCCTTGATGAAGCGGGCGATCACCTCCGGGTCGGTGATCTCCACGGCCCGGCCGCTGACGCGGACATCGCCGTCGTTCATCTCGGCGTCGGGGCCCGGGTTGGCCTGGAGCGCGAAGCGCGGATCGCGTCGCAGGTCCAGGGCCTTGCGGGAGTTCGGCATCATCCCGAGGAGCAGCTCGCCGTAGCGGAAGTCGGCCTCCAGGCCGGTGACCCGGGGCGAGCCGTCCTTCCTCAGGGTGGCCAGGACGTGGTGCTTGTAGAGCCGGAAGCGGCGTTGCACGGTGTCGGCGAAGTCGGGCTCGGCGGCGGCGAAGCCGTCCCAGGAGACAGGTGCGGGCGCGGGCGATGAAGACGTCATGGGCGCCATGGAACACCGGATACCCGACATCTCCTGTCGGTATTCCGGCACGACAGGCGGGCAGACCCCGGGATGGAGTCAGACCGCCTCGCCGCCCCGGGCCGGGTTCTCCGGGGCCGGGCGGACGAGCTTGAGCATGATCTCGTCGTACTCCTCGTCGAGGCGACGGCTCTCCTCCACGAAGCCCATCCGGGCGTAGAACCCGCGGGCCTGCGTGTTCTTCTCGTACACCTCCAGGGTCAGGGCTCCGTGCAGCGCCGCCGCGTGCTCGACGAGGCGCCGGCCCACCCCCGTGCCCTGTGCCTCCGGAGCCACGAAGAGGCCGCCGATCTCGGCGTCCAGGAGGCCCAGGAGAGCCACCACACGGCCGTTGGACTCGGCGACCCAGTTCTCGGCGTGGACGAGGTAGACCTCGCGCATCTTGCGGGCGCGTTCGCCCTCGCCCTCACCGGGGATGAAGGGATGGGCCGTACGGCCGGCCCGGGACCAGACGTCCATCGAGGCGTTCTCGTCCGCGGCGGCGTAACGGCGGATCACGGTGGGTCCGGCTGCGTGTTCGGGCATGCGGGTGACCGTATCCCGCGCGGGCGAACCCGTCAGCCGGTTATTCCGCACACCGCCGGCCGGGCGATCACACCGCCGAGAACGTGATCAGCACCGCCTGGCCCATCGTCCGCAGGACCCCGGGTGACACCCCGGCCGCCAGCACCGCGTCGTAGCGGTCCAGCCGGACGCCCGTGCCCTCCAGCTCCGCGCCGTCGTCCAGGGAGACGGCGAGCACCGCGCCGCCCTCCGGCGGCAGCAGGCGCACCGTGCCGCAGACCACGGCGGTCTCCGCCCGCGTACGGGCCCTGCCGTACATGACGTTGAGATTGACGACCGGGCCGCCCAGCAGGAAGCCCTCGGTGGGCAGGTCGCCGGGGAAGCCGTGCGGCCACAGCGGCTCGTCGACGATGTGGTGTTCGCCGCCGACGACGAGGTCCATGCCCGCGCCCTCGACCACCGTCAGGATGCGGTCCACGCCCGGGAAGGCGGAGAACGGCCCGTCGGCGGTGACGTCCGCGAGGCTCACCCGCCAGTCGAAGGTGCCGGGGCCCGCGCCCTCGGGGCCGGTGGCGATCTCCCGCGTGATCCCGCCACCGTTCTTCCAGGGCGCGGGCGTACGGTCGGCGGCGCGCAGGACGCGCAGGGTCCGGTCCGTCACCGGATGATCCCCTGCGCCTCGGCGGCGGCCAGCCAGAGCGGGAACTCGGCGACGAGGCGGTCGTACAGCTCGGAGTCCGGGACCTTCCGGGGGTCCTGGCCGGCGTGGAAGTACCCGGCGTTGTCGACGGTCCGCTTGGCGGGGACGGCCAGCTCGTCGAGCTTGCGCAGGAAGTCGAACTGGCTGCTGCGGGTGTTGCCGAAGCCGACGAACTGCCAGAACAGCGGCAGCTTCGCGGCCTTGCAGAGGTAGCGCTCGGCGGCGAGCTTGTTGATCGGCCCCCCGTCCGTCTGGAAGACGACCAGGGCGGGCGCGGTGGAACCGCTGTCGAGGTAGTGGTCGATGACGGCGTCCATCGCCAGGTGGTAGCTGGTCTTCCCCATGTGCCCGAGGCCCGCCGTGATCTCGTCGATCCGGCCGTGGTGGTTGTCGAGGGCGATGTCGGTGACCGCGTCGATGTCGGTGGAGAAGAAGACGACGGGCACCGTGCCGTCGTCGTCGAGGTTGGCCGACAGGCCCAGCACCCGGTCGGCCAGCGCCTGGACGCTGCCGTCCTTGTAATAGGGCTTCATCGAGCCCGAATGGTCCAGGACGAGGTAGACGGCCGCGCGGTGACCGCCCAGTCCGTGCTTCTCCAGCGAGACCCCGGCGCTCCTGTAGAGGCTGACCAGGGCCGGAGCCGTCTCCTGCACCTTGGTGAGGCTGATGGCCGGGCCGGTGCCCACGGCCGTGTTCACACCGTTCATGACGGCCCCCCGTTCTGCGCTCTGCGGACCTCGAGCGTAGGCCACCGCCGGGCCCCGGGCACACGGCCCACCGCACCGGTTCGCTATCTTGATCGCCGCCGCCCCCACCGGCCCCGTTGCACACCCCCAGTGAAGGAGCCGGCCATGGAGGCCGCCGCCACCGCGTGTTACCGCCATCCGTCCTACGAGACGTATGTCCGCTGCACCCGTTGCGACCGCTACATCTGCCCGGACTGCATGCGGGAGGCCGCCGTCGGCCATCACTGCGTGGAGTGCGTGAAGGAGGGGCAGCGCTCGGTACGGCAGGCCCGTACGGTCTTCGGCGGTGCCGTCTCCCGGGCGACGGCACCGCTGGTGACGTACGTCCTGATGGCGCTCAACGTCCTGGCCTACATCGGCGAGGTGGTCAGGCCGGAGATCGTGGACCGGTTCGCGGTGCTCGGGGCGGTGCTGACCGGCCCGGACGGTGAGCAGTACTACTACCGGGGTGACACGTATCCCGGGTACGAGCTGACGGGCATCGCGGACGGCGAGTGGTACCGGCTGGTGACCGGGGCCTTCCTCCATCTTCCTCCGGACGCCTCGTTCGGGGTGATGCACCTGGTGTTCAACATGTTCGCGCTGTGGAACATCGGCCGGGCAGTGGAGGGACAGCTCGGCCGGGCCCGCTACGCGGCGCTGTATCTGCTGTCCGCGGTGGGCGGTTCGGTCCTGGTGTACCTGGTGGCGCCGGACACCTCGACGGTCGGCGCCTCCGGTGCGGTCTTCGGACTGGCCGCCGCGTACTGGGTCATCCACCGGCGGCTCGGCCGGGACATGTCGGCGGTCAACCGGTTCATGGCCGGGTTCCTGCTCTGGATGCTGATCTCGGCCGCGTTCACCTCGTGGCAGGGGCACCTGGGCGGGCTGCTGACCGGGGCGCTGGTAACGTACGGGCTCGCCTACGCGCCCGCGAAGCTGCGGGTCTGGCCGGTGCAGCTCGCGGGTGGGCTGGTGCTGGTGGGGCTGTTCGCGGTGGCGGTGGTGGTGAAGACCTCGGCGCTGACGGGCGGCTGAGGCCGGGCCGGGCGCGAAACCGGCTCCGGGGCCGGGCGGGAAACCGGCCCCGGACGCGCCACGGCGCCCGCTGGTGTCCGGTCGGGGACGGGCAGGCGCCGCGTTCAGTTCCGTACGCCGTTGTACGGGACGTGTGATGGGGGCTCCCCCGGGCCGCGTGGCCCAGGGGGAACCCGGATGGTGCTCAGACCAGCAGGGACCGGTCCGTCGGGCGGATCGGGGCCGGCAGGGCGCTGGTCCCGGTCAGGAAGCGGTCCACTCCGCGGGCGGCGGAGCGGCCCTCGGCGATCGCCCAGACGATCAGCGACTGGCCGCGTCCCGCGTCACCGGCGACGTAGACGCCGTCGACGTTGGTCGCGTAGTGCTCGTCGCGGGCGACGTTGCCACGCTGGTCGAGCTCCAGGCCGAACTGCTGGACCAGACCGTTGGACTGGTCGGTTCCGGTGAAGCCCATGGCGAGGGTGACGAGCTGCGCGGGGATGCGCCGCTCCGTGCCGGGCTTCTGCTCCAGCTTACCGTCCTTGAACTCGACCTCGACCAGGTGGAGGGCCGCGACGTTTCCGTCCTCGTCGCCCTCGAAGTGGGTGGTGGAGACGGAGTAGACCCGCTCGCCGCCCTCCTCGTGCGCGGAGGTGACCTTGTAGAGCATCGGGAAGGTCGGCCAGGGCTGGCCCGGGTTCCGCTCCTCGCCCGGCTTCGGCATGATCTCCAGCTGGGTGACGGAGGCCGCGCCCTGGCGGTGGGCGGTGCCGACGCAGTCCGCTCCGGTGTCGCCGCCGCCGATGACGACGACGTGCTTGCCGCCGGCGTGGATCGGGGAGACCGTGAGGTCGCCCTCCTGCACCTTGTTGGCGAGCGGCAGGTACTCCATCGCGAAGTGGATGCCGCCCAGCTCACGGCCGGGGACCGGCAGGTCGCGGGAGACGGTGGCACCGGCCGCGATGACGACCGCGTCGTAGCGGCGGCGGAGCTTCGCGGCGTCGATGTCCTTGCCGATCTCCACCTCCGTACGGAACTTGGTGCCTTCCAGGCGCATCTGCTCGATGCGGCGGTTGATGTGCGACTTCTCCATCTTGAACTCGGGGATGCCGTAGCGGAGGAGGCCCCCGATGCGGTCCGCGCGCTCGTAGACGGCGACGGTGTGGCCGGCCCGGGTCAGCTGCTGGGCGGCGGCGAGTCCCGCCGGGCCCGAGCCGATGACCGCGACGGTCTTGCCGGAGAGGCGCTCCGGCGGCTGCGGGGTGACGTCGCCGCTGTCCCACGCCTTGTCGATGATGGAGACTTCGACGTTCTTGATGGTGACGGCGGGCTGGTTGATGCCGAGCACGCACGCCGACTCGCAGGGGGCCGGGCACAGCCGCCCGGTGAACTCCGGGAAGTTGTTCGTGGCGTGGAGCCGCTCGGATGCGGCGGTCCAGTCCTCGCGGTAGGCGTAGTCGTTCCACTCGGGGATGAGGTTGCCCAGCGGACAGCCGTTGTGGCAGAACGGGATGCCGCAGTCCATGCAGCGGCCGGCCTGCTTGCTGATGATCGGGAGCAGCGAGCCCGGGACGTAGACCTCGTTCCAGTCCTTGACGCGCTCGGCCACGGGGCGGGTCCTGGCGACCTCGCGTCCGGTGGTCAGGAAGCCCTTGGGGTCAGCCATTGGTCGCCGCCTCCATCATCTTCTCGGTGGTCTCCTGCTCGGAGAGACCGGCGAGCTCAGCGGCGTCCTTGGCGGCGAGCACTGCCTTGTACGTGGACGGGATGATCTTGCTGAAGCGGGTCACCGCGGTGTCCCACTCGGCGAGGAGCGTCTCGGCGACGGTGGAGCCGGTCTCCTCGTGGTGGCGGCGCACGACGTCGTGCAGCCACTGCCTGTCGGTGTCGTCCGGTTCCTCGACCGCGCCGAGGTTGCCGACGTTGACGTTGTCGCGGTTCAGGTCGATGACGTACGCGACACCGCCCGACATACCGGCGGCGAAGTTGCGGCCGGTCTCGCCGAGGACGACGGCCTGGCCGCCGGTCATGTACTCGCAGCCGTGGTCGCCGACGCCTTCGGAGACGACCAGTGCACCGGAGTTGCGGACGCAGAAGCGTTCGCCGGTGCGGCCGCGCAGGAAGACCTCGCCGCCGGTGGCGCCGTAGCCGATGGTGTTGCCGGCGATGGTGGAGTACTCGGCGAGGTGATCGGCGCCCCGGTCCGGGCGGACGACGACCCGGCCGCCGGAGAGGCCCTTGCCGACGTAGTCGTTGGCGTCGCCCTCCAGGCGCAGGGTGATCCCGCGCGGCAGGAACGCGCCGAAGGACTGGCCGGCCGAGCCGGTGAAGGTGATGTCGATGGTGTTCTCGGGCAGGCCCGCACCGCCGAACTTCTTGGTCACCTCGTGGCCGAGCATCGTGCCGACGGTCCGGTTGATGTTGCGGATCGGCACCTGGGCGCGGACCGGCTGGGCGGCCTCGGGGCTTGTCGCTCCGAGCGCGTCGGCGGCCAGCTTGATGAGCTGGTTGTCGAGCGCCTTCGTCAGACCGTGGTCCTGCTCGACGATGCGGTGGCGGACCGCGCCCTCGGGCAGCTCGGGCACGTGGAAGAGCGGAGCCAGGTCGAGTCCCTGCGCCTTCCAGTGCGTGATCGCGCGGTCGGTGTCGAGGAGCTCGGCGTGACCGACGGCCTCCTCGATGGTGCGGAAGCCCAGCTCGGCGAGGATCTCGCGGACCTCTTCGGCGATGAACTCGAAGAAGTTGACGATGTACTCGGCCTTGCCGGAGAACCGGTCCCGGAGGACCGGGTTCTGGGTGGCGATGCCGACCGGGCAGGTGTCCAGGTGGCAGACGCGCATCATGACGCAGCCGGAGACGACGAGCGGCGCGGTCGCGAAACCGAACTCCTCGGCGCCCAGGAGCGCGGCGATGACGACGTCGCGGCCGGTCTTGAGCTGGCCGTCGGTCTGCACGACGATGCGGTCGCGCAGGCCGTTGAGCAGCAGCGTCTGCTGGGTCTCGGCGAGGCCGAGCTCCCAGGGGCCGCCCGCGTGCTTGAGCGAGGTGAGCGGGGAGGCGCCCGTTCCGCCGTCGTGGCCGGAGATGAGCACGACGTCCGCGTGGGCCTTGGAGACACCGGCGGCGACCGTGCCGACGCCGACCTCGGAGACCAGCTTCACGTGGATCCGCGCCTGCGGGTTCGCGTTCTTCAGGTCGTGGATCAGCTGGGCGAGGTCTTCGATGGAGTAGATGTCGTGGTGCGGCGGCGGCGAGATGAGGCCGACGCCGGGCGTCGAGTGACGCGTCCTGGCGACCCACGGGTAGACCTTGTGGCCGGGCAGCTGGCCGCCCTCGCCGGGCTTGGCGCCCTGGGCCATCTTGATCTGGATGTCGTCCGCGTTGACCAGGTATTCGCTGGTCACACCGAAGCGGCCGGAGGCGACCTGCTTGATGGAGGAGCGGCGCGCCGGGTCGTAGAGGCGGTCGGGGTCCTCGCCGCCCTCACCGGTGTTGGACTTGCCGCCGAGCTGGTTCATCGCGATGGCGAGCGTCTCGTGCGCCTCGCGGGAGATCGAGCCGTACGACATGGCGCCGGTGGAGAAGCGCTTGACGATCTCGGAGGCGGGCTCGACCTCGTCGAGGGAGATCGGCTCGCGGCCGGAGTCGAAGCCGAAGAGGCCGCGGAGCGTCATGAGGCGCTCGGACTGCTCGTTCACCCGCTCGGTGTACTGCTTGAAGATGTCGTAGCGCCGGTTGCGGGTGGCGTGCTGGAGGCGGAAGACCGTCTCCGGGTCGAACAGGTGCGGTTCGCCCTCGCGCCGCCACTGGTACTCGCCGCCGATCTCCAGCGCGCGGTGCGAGGCCGCGATGCCGGAGGCGGGGTACGCCTTGGTGTGCCGGGCGGCGACCTCCTTGGCGATGACGTCCAGGCCGGCGCCGCCGATCTTGGTGGCGGTGCCGTTGAAGTACGTCGCGACGAAGGCCTCGTCCAGGCCGACGGCCTCGAAGACCTGGGCGCCGCGGTAGGAGGCGACGGTGGAGATGCCCATCTTGGACATGACCTTCAGGACGCCCTTGCCGAGCGCGTAGATCAGGTTCCGGATGGCCTGCTCGGCCTCGATGTTCTCGATGAAGGTGCCGGCGCGGACCAGGTCCTCGACGGATTCCATGGCGAGGTACGGGTTGACCGCGGCGGCGCCGTAGCCGATGAGCAGGGCGACGTGGTGGACCTCGCGGACGTCCCCGGCCTCGACCAGCAGGCCCACCTGGGTGCGCTGCTTGGTGCGGATGAGGTGGTGGTGGACGGCCGAGGTGAGCAGCAGCGAGGGGATCGGGGCGTGCTCGGCGTCGGAGTGCCGGTCGGAGAGGACGATCAGGCGGGTGCCGTCCTCTATGGCGGCGTCGACCTCGGTGCAGATCTCCTCGATCCGCGCGGCCAGCGCCTCGCCGCCGCCGCCGACCCGGTAGAGACCGGCCAGCGTGGCGGCCTTCATGCCCGGCATGTCGCCGTCGGCGTTGATGTGTATCAGCTTGGCGAGCTCGTCGTTGTCGATCACCGGGAACGGCAGCGTGACGCTGCGGCACGCGGCGGCGGTCGGCTCCAGGATGTTGCCCTGGGGGCCGAGCGAGGAGCGCAGCGAGGTGACGAGCTCCTCGCGGATGGCGTCCAGCGGCGGGTTGGTGACCTGCGCGAAGAGCTGGGTGAAGTAGTCGAAGAGCAGCCGGGGGCGCTCGGAGAGCGCGGCGATCGGCGAGTCGGTCCCCATGGAGCCGAGCGGCTCGCCGGCGGTGCGGGCCATCGGCGCGAGGATGACGCGGAGCTCTTCCTCGGTGTAGCCGAAGGTCTGCTGGCGGCGGGTGACCGAGGCGTGGGTGTGCACGATGTGCTCGCGCTCGGGCAGGTCGCCGAGGCCGATCTCACCGGTCTCCAGCCACTCCTGGTAGGGCTGCTCGGCGGCGAGGGACGCCTTGATCTCGTCGTCCTCGATGATGCGGTGCTCGGCGGTGTCGACGAGGAACATCTTGCCGGGCTGGAGGCGGCCCTTGCGGACGACCTTCGCCGGGTCGATGTCCAGGACGCCGACCTCGGAGGAGAGCACGACGAGGCCGTCGTCGGTGACCCAGTAGCGGCCGGGGCGCAGACCGTTGCGGTCGAGGACCGCGCCGACCTGGACGCCGTCGGTGAAGGTGACGCAGGCCGGGCCGTCCCAGGGCTCCATCATCGTGGCGTGGTACTGGTAGAAGGCGCGCCGGGCCGGGTCCATCGAGTCGTGGTTCTCCCACGCCTCGGGGACCATCATCAGCACCGAGTGCGGCAGCGAGCGCCCGCCGAGGTGGAGCAGCTCCAGGACCTCGTCGAAGGAGGCCGAGTCCGAGGCGTCCGGGGTGCAGACGGGGAAGATCCGGTCGAGCTGCGCCTGCCCGAAGAGCTCGGAGGCGAGCTGGGACTCGCGGGCCTTCATCCAGTTGCGGTTGCCCTTGACCGTGTTGATCTCGCCGTTGTGCGCGACGAAGCGGTACGGGTGGGCCAGCGGCCAGCTGGGGAAGGTGTTGGTGGAGAAGCGGGAGTGGACCAGCGCGACCGTGGAGGCGAAGCGGCGGTCGGAGAGGTCCGGGAAGAACGGCTCCAGCTGCCCGGTGGTGAGCATGCCCTTGTAGACGATGGTGCGGGCGGAGAGCGAGGGGAAGTACACCCCGGCCTCACGCTCGGCACGCTTGCGCAGGACGAAGGCCTTGCGGTCCAGGGCGATGCCGGTGGACTCGCCGTCGGCGACGAAGACCTGGCGGAACTCGGGCATCGTGGCGCGGGCGCCGTTGCCGAGAAGTGCGGGGGTGACCGGGACGTCGCGCCAGCCGAGGACCTTCAGGCCTTCCTGGGCGGCGATCTTCTCGATCGTGCGGACGGCCTCGGTGGACTCGTCCGCGGGGAGGAAGGCGATGCCCACGGCATACGAACCGGCCTCGGGAAGTTCAAAAGGGGTCTCGGCGCGCAGGAAGGCGTCCGGGACCTGGCAGAGAATGCCGGCGCCGTCGCCGGAGTCGGGCTCGGAACCGGTGGCGCCGCGGTGTTCGAGGTTGCGCAGTACGGTCAGCGCCTGCTCGACCAGCTCATGGCTGGCCACACCGGTCAGAGTGGCCACGAACCCGACGCCACAGGCGTCGTGCTCGTTACGGGGGTCGTACATCCCCTGCTGGGCGGGGCGACCGTCCATGGGCGACCAGGCGTCGATACGCATCGGCTCTCCCGTCGTCGTCGTGGCATTTGCGGTGCCGAGGGACGACGTTGGCCCTCTGCGAAATTTCGTGCAGGTTACATGATGGGGCGCTTCTCAAGAAGCGGAAGGTTCATTCCAACATACGGACACCGTGGTGACCGGAAGTGACTGGGTGACCAGTGGCGACCGGCTTGACCAGGGGGTGGGTCGCTGTCGAAAAGGATCGGCGCCCGGGAGTCGCAGAGAGCAGGCGTCGTTGCCTGCGGTGCCTACGGCTCATGCCCGGTGGCAACGGAAACGAAACCACCGGGTAATGGCTACATATGTGCAGCCCTGCATAGGGTCTCATTTTACGGCCGTGGGGCCCGATCCGCCCAGTGGGCGTCGCCAAGACGTACGTCACACGGGTTGCCGCGCCGTTGAGCCGTTCGGGCGGCCCGGTCACGCGGTACGCCGGGCCGCGCCGGAGTCAGCCGACCGCCACACCGAACAGGGTGCCCAGGCCGTACGTCAGCGCCGCCGCCGCGCCACCGAGGGCGAGCTGCCGCAGTCCGCTGAACCACCAGCTGCGGGCCGTCACCCGGGCCACCACCGCGCCGCAGCCGAAGAGGCCGAGCAGCGCGAGGAGCACCGAGGGCCACAGGGCGCTCGCGCCGAGGAGGTAGGGCAGGACGGGCAGCAGGGCGCCCAGCGCGAACGCGCCGAACGACGAGACGGCGGCCACGAGCGGCGAGGGCAGGTCGCCCGGGTCGATGCCGAGCTCCTCGCGGGCGTGGATCTCCAGCGCCTGCTCCGGGTCGCGCGACAGCTGCCGGGCGACCTCGCGGGCCAGCGGTGCGTCCACGCCCCGGGACTCGTAGAGCGCGGCCAGCTCCGCCATCTCGTCCTTGGGGTGCTTACGGAGCTCGCGGCGCTCGACGTCCAGCTCGGCCTCGACCAGTTCGCGCTGCGAGGCCACGGAGGTGTATTCGCCCGCCGCCATGGAGAAGGCCCCGGCCGCGAGTCCGGCCAGGCCGGTGATCACGATGGTCTGCTGGGAGACCGCGCTGCCGGCGACGCCGGTCATCAGGGCGAGGTTGGAGACCAGGCCGTCCATCGCACCGAAGACGGCGGGGCGCAGCCAGCCGCCGTTCACGTCCCGGTGGGTGTGGTTGTCCCGGTGCGCCCCGTGCAGGACGGCTTCGGTCTCGATGATGGCCACGGCCCACTTCTCCCCGGTGAATACAACTTTCGACAGAGTCCAAAGTACGCCGGTCGGGCGGCCTCCGCCAGCAAGGCAGGCCTGCCTTACCACCCCTCTGACCTGCGAAGAAAGGTCAGCCTCAGCTATCCCCGCCGTCATCCTCCTGGCCCCTTTCCCGGCGTTTCCCGCCTCCCTTCGCCTTCCGCGTGGCACAGATGCGGACAGGGCCCGGAAACGGAATCGCATGCGGACTCGGATACGGACCCGGATTCGGACTCGCCGGACGAGCGGAAGGGCGACGCGATGGACACGGCCGTCGGCAATGACCGGGCCAGGGGTGCGCTGCTGGGACTGGCGGTCGGGGACGCGCTCGGCGCTCCCGCGGAGAACCTGCGGCCCTCCGAGATCCGCCGCCGCTGGGGGCGGATCGAGGGCTTCGTGAGCGATGATCCGGCGGGCACCGACGACACGGAGTACGCGATCTTCTCCGGGCTGCTGCTGGCCCGGCACGGCTCCGCGCTCGACGTCTCCCACGTGGAGCGGGCCTGGCACCACTGGATCGCCGATCTGGACGAGGGCCCGTTCCGGGGGGCCGGGTTCAGCGAGCGCGGCACCCTGGAGAATCTGCGCCGGGGCCTGGCGGCACCCATCTCGGCCCAGCACCGGCACGCCTGGAGCGACGGGCTCGCGATGCGGGCGGCCCCCTTCGGGGTGTTCGCGGCGGGCCGCCCCGCCGAGGCGGCCCGGCTGGTCGCGGTGGACGGGCGGGTCAGCCACGAGGGCGAGGGGATCTACGGGGGCCAGGCGGTGGCGGCCGGGGTCGCGGCGGCCATGGTCGGCTCGGGCCTCGCCTCGGTGATCGCGGCCGCGCTCTCGGTGGTCCCGATGGACTCCTGGACCGCCCGGTCGCTGCGCCGGGCGGTGGCGGCGGCCCAGCGGCCCTACCCCGACCGGCTCACGATGGAGCGGGCGGTGCGCTCGGCGGTGGTGATCGCCGGCTACCCGTGGACGGACCTCGCGCCGGAGGCGGTGGGCCTGGCGTTCGGGGCGTTCACGGCGGCGCGCGGGGACTTCCGGACGGCGGTGCTCACGGCGGTCAACATGGGCCGCGACGCGGACACGACGGCGGCGGTGGCGGGCGCGCTGGCCGGGGCGCTGAACGGGGAGAGTGCCATCCCGCCGGGCTGGGCGGGCGCGATCGGCCCGGTCCGGGGCAGCTGCCTGCCCTCGATGCGCGGCTACCACGTGCTGGACATCGCGGAACTGCTGACGCCGGACGACCCGGGAGTGGCCGGGGCGGCCGGGCCGGCCGGGAGCGCGCAGGAGCGGGGCGGCGGTCGCGAACCCTCGGCCGTGCGGAACATGGCGTCGGTGGCGGCTTCCTTCGAGCCCGTGCGGGAGGAGCAGCGATGACGACAGCGCGTAGGACGGCCGGGGCCCCAGCCCCCTCCCGCCGCGCCCGGATCGAGGGGCTGCTGCTCGGCCTCGCCTCCGGCGACGCCGCCGGGTGGCCCGCCGCCCGGCACCGGGCGGTCCGGATGCCCGAGTGGACCCGGCGGCTCACCCGGGAGCTGGACACCTTCGCCGAGCAGAACGCCACCACCACGCTCCCGGTGCCCATCGCCCTCAACCAGCCGCCCGAGCCGCTGCGGCTCGGCCCGTCCGACGACGCCGAGTGGGCCGCGTTCGCCGCCCGTACGGTGCTGGCGGCGGGCGACGACGCGGTGGGCCTGACCACCGGCCGCCGGATGCGGGACGCGGTCGACCGGGCCTGGAACGCGCTCGCCGCCACCGTCGCCGCCGCCAGCGCCCGGGCCCCCGAGGTCGAGGCCGCGGTGCTCCCGCTGCGGGCCCGCATCTCGGTGCGGGCCGGGCTCGGCAACCTGGCCGCCGGGCTGCGGCCGCCCGCCACCGGGCACGACAACCCGCACTACTTCGACGACGCCGCCTGCGTACGGGCCGCCGTGCTCGCCGTGGTCCACCCGGGCGACCCGGAGGAGGCCGCCGCTCTCGCCGAGTTCGACGCCCGCTACACCCAGGACGGCGACGGGGTGCACGGGGCCCGGGCCGTGGCCGCCGCCATCGCCGCGGCCCTGGCCGGGGCGGACGTCGACACCGTGGTGAACGCCGCCCTGGCCCAGCTCCCCGAGGGCACCGAGATCGCCCGCAACGCCGCGCACGCGGTCCGCCTGGCCCGGGAGTTCGCGCACGAGCCGGCCGGGGCGTTCGCCCTGGTCCCGGTGCTGGAACATCAGATCGTGGACCACGTCTACAGCTACGGGATCGCGGCGGCGGAGACCGTGCCGGTCGCCCTGGCCCTCACGACCGCCGCCCGGGGCGAGATCGCCCAGGCCATCCCGGCCGCCGCCTGTCTGTCCCGGGTCGCGGACTCCGCGCCCGCCCTGGCCGGGGCGCTGACCGGGGCGATCGGCTCGATCACCGCCGTACCGGCGGGCTGGCGCGAGGCGTGCCGCACCCTGGCGGGCTGCGCGCTGCCCCGGCTCGCGGGCGCGGATCTGATCGAACTCGCCGGGCTGCTGGCAGCCACGGAACCGGCCACCCCGGGTGGACAATTCCGACATGACGCCCACGACGCCCACGACGGCCACGCCGGCACCCTCTCTCTCGACGCCGCCCCTCTTCCCCAGCACGCCCGGACTCGATGACCGCATCACCCGGGCCCTCGCCGGAGCCGCCGTCGGCGACGCGCTCGGCGGCCCGGTCGAGGGCTGGACCCCCGAGCAGATCGCCGAGCGCCACGGCGGCCGGGTGACCGGGATCGTCGGCCCCTGGTACGGCGAGGACTGGCGCACCGCACGCCCCATCGCGCCCTACCACAAGGGCGACGGGCACGTCACCGACGACACCCTGATGACGCACGCGCTGATCCGCGTCTACGACCGGGTCCGCGACCACCTCGACGCGTACGCCGTCGCCGACCACCTCGTACCGGATCTGCTCTCCCCCCGCTGGATCCCGGAGCTGGAGGCCGAGGCGCTGCCGCTCCAGCGGATCTTCCTGGCGGAGAAGTGGATCGTGGCCCGGCTGCACTACGGGCACGTCGACCCGCGCGAGGCCGGTGCGGGCAACATCGTCAACTGCGGGGCGGCGATGTACATGGCCCCGGTCGGCCTGGTCAACGCCGGCCACCCGGAGGCCGCGTACGCCGAGGCGCTGGAGGTCGCGGCGCCCCACCAGTCCTCCTACGGGCGGGAGGCCGCCGGGGTCTTCGCGGCCGCCGTCGCCGCCGCCTGCCACCCCGGCGCCACCCCCGGCACCGTGATCGACGCCGCGCTCGCCCTGGCGAAGGACGGCACCCGCTCCGCCATCGAGGCGGTCTGCGAAGTGGCGGCGCACCACGACGACTTCGAGTCCGCGCTCGGCCCGCTGCGGGCGGCGGTGGAGCCCTTCGACACGGTCGGCCCCGACTACCGGAGCCCCTCGCTCGGCGCCCGCCGCCCCTCCCGGCTGCACGCCATCGAGGAGCTCCCCATCGCGCTGGGGATGTTGCTGGTCGGGGGCGGCGACTACCGGCGTACGGTGCTCGGCTCGGTGAACTACGGGCGGGACTGCGACTCCATCGCGACGATGAGCGGGGCGATCGTGGGCTCGCTCGGCGGCGAGGTCCCGGCCGACTGGGCGTCCACGGTGGCGGAGGCGAGCCGGCTGGACCTGGACGCCCCGGCCCGGACCCTGGCGCAGGTGGCCCGTGAGGTCTTCGCCCGGGATCTGGAGCGCCGCCGGGCCCACGAGACCGCGTTCACCGCGCTGGCCGGTGCGCGGTGAACGTCCGCCTCACCTGGGTGCAGCCCGAGGACCTGGTCGGGCACGAGCTGCGGCAGGCCGCGCAGGACGGCCGGGACGCCCGCGAGATCGAGGAGCGGTGGTACGCGGCCGGGGGCTCCCCCGCCCCGGACCGTGCGGGAGCGTCCGAGCCGCCCGCGCCGCCGCGACTGCGCGAGCTTGCCGGGCAACTCCTCGACGAACTCGCCCTGCTTGAGTCGCCGTTGGCCGCCGACGAGCCGACCGCCCTGGACGAGATCGTGGCCGCTTGCCCCCACTGGCCAGGCCCGGTGGACGCCACGCCCGCCGTCGGCCGGGACCGGCTGCACGCGGCCTGGCTGGGCCGGGCGGCGGGCTGCCTGCTCGGAAAGCCGGTCGAGAAGCTGCCGCTGACCGGCATCCGCGCCCTGGCCCGCGCCACCGGCAACTGGCCCCCCACCACCTGGTTCACCGCACGCGGCGTGCCCCCCGGGCTGCTGGCCGCCCACCCCTGGAACCGCCGCTCGGCCCCCACGTCCCTGGCCGAGAACATCGACGGCATGCCCGAGGACGACGACCTCAACCACCTTCTCCTCACCCTGCTGTTGCTCCAACGGCACGGGCGCTCCTTCACCACCGCCGACCTGGCCCGGCTCTGGCTGGACGAGCTGCCCGCCGGACGCGCCTTCACCGCCGAGCGCATCGCGTACGGCAACCTCCTCGCCGGCGTCGAACCCCCGCAGACCGCCCGCCTCCGCAACCCGTTCCGGGAGTGGATCGGCGCCCAGATCCGGGCGGACGTGCACGGCTGGACCCACCCCGGCGACCCGGCCGGGGCCGCCGCCCAGGCCCACCGCGACGCGGTCCTCACCCACACCGGCAACGGGGTGTACGGCGCGATGTTCACCGCCGCCGCACTCGCCGTCGCGGCCGAGGGTGAGAGCGATGTGCACGGCTGTCTGGCGGCCGGGCTGCGGGTGGTGCCGCCACACTCGCGGTACGCGCGCGCGGTCCGCCTCGGCATCGAGGCGGCCCGTACGGAAGGGGACTTCGACGTCGTCGTGGACCGGCTGCACGCCGTCTACGCGGACACCCACCACTGGGTGCACGTCCTGCCCAACGCCGCGCTGCTGGCCGCCGCCCTCACCCACGCCGACGGCGACTTCACCCGGTCCATCGGCCGCGCGGTCTCCGGGGGCTGGGACACCGACTCCAACGGGGCGACCGCCGGGTCACTGGCCGGACTCCTTTCCGGCGGGCCGGACGCCCTGCCCGAGCACTGGACGGCCCCGCTGAAGAACCGGCTCGCCACCTCCGTACCCGGCTTCGACCGGACCGGGTTCGACACCCTCGCCGCACTGACCCATCAGGAGGCTCTGCACCCATGACCCGCATCGCGGTGCTCGGCAGCACCAATATGGACCTCGTCGCCTACACGGCCCGCGCCCCCGGCGGCGGCGAGACCGTCACCGGACGGGAGTTCCGCACGATCCCCGGCGGCAAGGGCGCCAACCAGGCCGTCGCCGCCGCCCGCGCGGGCGGCGCGGTGACGATGATCGGCGCGGTCGGCGACGACGCGTACGGCGCACGGCTGCGCGACGGCCTCGAACACGCCGGGGTGGACACCGACCTGCTGCACACTGCCGAGGGCCCCAGCGGCACCGCGCACATCGTGGTGGACGACACCGGGTCCAACGCGATCGTGGTGATCCCCGGCGCCAACGGCGTCGTGACCGCGCTCGGGCCCGGGGAGATTGCGGCGATCGCCGCCGCCGACCTGCTGCTGATGCAGCTCGAACTCCCGCTCTCCGCCGTCGTGGAGGGCGCCCGCGCGGCCCGGGCCCAGGGCGTACGGACCATCCTCACCCCCTCCCCCGTACAACCCCTCCCCGATGAACTCCTCGACCACATCGACCTGTTGGTCCCCAACGAGCACGAGGCAGCCGAGCTGTCCGGGCAGGCCGAACCGCACGCGGCGGCGCAGATCCTGCTGCGCCAGGTGCCCGAGGTGATCATCACGCTCGGTGCGAAGGGGTCCCTGTACGCGGCCCGGGGCGGCGAGCCGGTGCTCTTCGAGGCCCCCGCGGTGAACGCCGTCGACACGACCGGGGCCGGGGACACCTTCGTGGGGGCGCTGGCCGTGGCGCTCGGGGAAGGGCGGCCCGTGGCGAAGGCGCTGGCGTTCGCCTCCTCGGCCGCCGCGCTCTGTGTCCAGAAGCCGGGCGCGTCCACGTCCATGCCGTACCGCAGCGAGATCGAGGCCGATGCCGTATGAGTACGACCGGAGCAGGACCCCTCACCGGGCTGAAGGTCATCGACCTGGCCACCCTCTTCGCCGGACCGCTCGCCGCCACCATGCTCGGGGACTTCGGCGCCGACGTGATCAAGGTCGAGCACCCCCGTAAGCCGGATCCCTCGCGCGGGCACGGGCCCGCCAAGGACGGGGTCGGCCTGTGGTGGAAGCTGCTCGGCCGCAACAAGCGCGCCCTCACCCTCGACCTGTCCGCGCCGGGCGGCCGCGACGTGCTGCTCCGGCTGGCCGCCGAGACCGATGTGATCATCGAGAACTTCCGGCCCGGGACCCTGGAGCGCTGGGGCCTGGGCCCCGAGGAGCTGCACGCCGTCAACCCGCGTCTGGTGCTGGCCCGGGTCACCGGCTTCGGCCAGTTCGGGCCGTACGCCCACCGCCCCGGCTTCGGGACGCTCGCCGAGGCGATGAGCGGGTTCGCCGCGATCACCGGGGAGCCGGACGGACCGCCGACGCTGCCGCCGTTCGGACTCGCGGACTCCGTCGCGGCGCTGGCGACGGCGTACGCGGTGATGGCCGCGCTCGCCGGGCGGGAGAAGACCGGCGCGGGGCAGGTGGTGGACCTGGCGATCATCGAGCCGATCCTGACCGTGCTGGGCCCGCAGCCGCTCTGGTTCGACCAGCTCGGCTACGTCCAGCCGCGCACCGGCAACCGCTCCCGCAACAACGCCCCGCGCAACACCTACCGCACCGCCGACGGTCACTGGGTCGCGGTCTCCGCCTCCGCCCAGTCCGTCGCCGAGCGGGTGATGCGGCTGGTCGGCCGTCCGGACCTGATCGACGAGCCGTGGTTCGGCGCGGGCACCACCCGGGCCGAGCACACCGAGGAGCTGGACGGGGCCGTCGGCCACTGGATCTCCCGCCACAGCCGCGAGGAGGTGCGAGACGGCTTCGAGAAGGCGGAGGCGGCCGTCGCGCCGATCCATGACGTACGGGAGGTGATGGAGGACCCGCAGTACCGGGCGCTGGACACGATCACCGAGGTCGACGATCCGGAGCTGGGGCCGCTGCGGATGCAGAACGTCCTCTTCCGGCTCTCGGAGACCCCCGGCGGGATCCGGTGGGCGGGCCGCCCGCACGGCGCGGACACCGAGGAGATCCTGGCCGGGCTCGGCCTCTCAAAGACGCGGATCGCGGCGCTGCGGGACCAGGGGGCGCTGTGACCGGCCGGCCCGTTCCGGCCCCGCCGCTGCCGGAGGGCCCGCCGCCACCCGCCGGCCGGCCGCCGCTGACCTGGCTGTACGTGCCCGGGGACCGGCCGGAGGTGGTGGCCAAGGCGCTGGGCTGCGGGGCGGACGTGGTGATCGTCGACCTGGAGGACGCCGTCGCCCCGGACCGTAAGGAGTACGCGCGGGCGGCCACCGTCGAGCTCCTCGCGGACCAGGTCACGGCGGCCCCGGACGCGGTGCCGGTCCATGTCCGGGTGCACGGCGAGGACGACATCCGGGCGCTGGCGGCGCTGCCGGGGCTGGCCGCGTTCCGGCTGCCGAAGATCACCCATGCGGTCTCGGTGCACCATGTGGCGGCCGTGGCCCCGGGCGTTCCGCTGTATCCGCTGCTGGAGTCGGCGCTCGCGATCGAGCACGCGTACTCGATCGCCTCGGCCCATCCCGCCGTACGCGGCATCGCGCTGGGCGAGGCGGATCTGCGGGCGGATCTGGGCGTACGGGAGGACGCCGGGCTCGACTGGCCGCGCAGCCGGATCGTGGTGGCGGCCCGGGCCGCGGCCCTTCCGCCGCCGGCCCAGTCGGTGTTCCCGGACATCCGGGACCTGGACGGGCTGTGGGCGTCGTGCGGGCGGGGGCGGGCGCTCGGGATGCTGGGCCGGGCGGCGATCCATCCGCGCCAGCTGCCGGTGATCGAGCGGGCGTTCCGGCCGACGGCAAGGGAGATCGAGGCGGCCGAGGAGATCGTCGCGGCCTCGGCGGTGGAGGCGGGGGCGCTGGCGTTGCCGGACGGGAGGTTCGTGGACGCGGCGGTGGTGGCATCGGCCCGCCGGACGATCGCGCTCGCCGGGCGGGCCTGAGGTTCCGGGCCCGCCCGGCGAGCGGGAGGTGTGCGGGGTGGAAGCGCCCGCCGGGGCGCGGCCGGTCAGCTCTTCTCGGCTGCTTCGGCCGATCCGGTGCTGTCGGCGGTGGCACCCTTGCCGGACTCGCCCGGCTCGTCCTTCGTGAACGGGTCCTTCTTCTCTGGGGCGTCCGCCTTCCCGGAGCCGTCCTCGTCGGAGCCGTCCTCGTCGGAGCCGCCCTCGTCGGAGCCGCCCTCGTCTGCGGGGCCGTCCTTCTTCTCGGGGGCGGCGTCCCGGTCGGGCTCGACGATCTCCTCGCGGCCCGGGCGGATCTTCGCGGAGACCACGATGTAGGCGACGGCGAGGACGAAGACGATGATCGCGGTCCACACGTTCAGGCGGAGGCCCAGGATGTGGTGGGCCTCGTCGACCCGCATGTACTCGATCCAGCCGCGTCCCGCGCAGTAGGCAGCGACGTACAGCGCGAACGCCCGTCCGTGGCCGAGCCTGAAGCGGCGGTCGGCCCAGACGACCAGCAGCGCGACGCCGATGCACCACAGCGACTCGTACAGGAAGGTCGGGTGGTACGTCCCGGCGACCCGGTTCGGTCCCTCGCTGATCTCCAGCGCCCAGGGGAGGTCGGTGGGCTTGCCGTACAGCTCCTGGTTGAACCAGTTGCCCCAGCGGCCGATGGCCTGCGCGATGGCGAGGGCGGGGGCCATAGCGTCCGCCCAGGCGGGCAGCGGGATGCCCCGGCGGCGGCAGGCGATCCAGGCGCCGACGGCACCGAAGGCCACCGCGCCCCAGATGCCGAGGCCGCCCTCCCAGATCTTGAAGGCGTCGACCCAGTTCTCACCGTCGCTGAAATACAGCTGGTAGTCGGTGATCACGTGGTAGATCCGGCCGCCGACGAGCCCGAAGGGCACCGCCCAGACGGCGACGTCGGCCACGGTGCCGGCTTTGCCGCCCCGGGCGACCCAGCGCCTGTTGCCGAACCAGACGGCGACGAAGACACCGATGATGATGCAGAACGCGTAGCCGCGGAGCGGGATCGGGCCGAGCTCGATCACGCCGGTCGACGGGCTGGGAATGAAGGCAAGGTTCATGGCGAGGTCGACGCTACCTTGCCGGGCGGTGGGTACGGCAAGCCACCCGGCAACGTCTGGGTAACGAGGGCCGCGTCACGGGCGGGTGCGGGGCCCCGTCAGGAACCGGCCGCGGAGGAGGGCGAGGCCGGGTCGAAGGCCCCTTCCGCCGGGGCGGACGGGTCGGCGGTGCCCGGCTTCTTGCCCTTGTTGGCCGCGGCGACCCACTTCTTCAGGTTCTCCGGGGAGATCTGCTCGTCGCCCTTGCTCGGGAAGACGGACTCCCCGTTGAGCAGCACCGTCGGCGTGCCCTGGAAGCCGCCCTCGCGGAACGCCGTATCGGACTTCTTCACCCAGCTGTCGTGCTCGCCGTCCTCCACACAGCTGCGGAAGCCCGGCGTGTCGAGCCCCTCGACCTTCCCGGCCAGCTCGATCAGCCGGCTGTTCTTGCCGAAGGCGTCGTCCGGCTCGGGAGGCTGGTTGCTGAAGAGCACGTCGTGGTACGGGGCGAACTTGCCGGTGTCCTGGGCGCAGGCGGCGGCGTTGGCGGCGCGCAGCGAGCCGGTGCCGCCGAGATTGCCGTCGATGATGGTGGCCAGGTGGTACTCCACCTTGACCTGGCCGTCGTCCGCCAGTTCCTTGACGGTGTCCCGGAAGGCGTTCTCGAACTGGGCGCAGACGGGGCAGCGGAAGTCCTCCCAGATCGTGAGGGTGGACGGGGCGTCGGCGGCGCCGACCGGCAGGGTCAGGGCGTCCTCGCCGGTCGCGCCCGACGGGGCGATGGCGGGGCCGGACGCGGTGTCGCCGCCGTCGTCCTTGCCCGCGTTGGCCGCGATCAGGCCGACCACGGCGGCCAGGGCGAGCACCCCGACCACCGCCGAGGCGACGATCAGCGTCCGGCGGCGCTTCTCGCGCCCCTTCTCCAGCTCACGCTGCTGGGCCAGGCGCTCGCGCGCGCTTCTGTTTCCCTCAGGGATCTTGTCGCTCACACCCGGGGAACGAACCGGGGAGGCGCCTCCGCGCCTCCCCGGTCCATAATCCACCCATTCGGGTGATTAAAGGGCTCAGCGCTTTCGAACACCTTCGGCCAGTTCGCCTGCCAGCGAGCGGACGGCGGCGAGGCCTGCGGCCTCGTCGCGGGCGTCCAGCACGGCCTTGACGAAGGCCGAGCCGACGATCACGCCGTCCGCGAACCCGGCGACCTCGGCGGCCTGCGCCGCGTTGGAGACACCAAGGCCGACGCAGACCGGGAGGTCGGTGGTGGCGCGGGTGCGTCCCACCAGGTCCTGGGCCTGGGCGCCGACGGAGGCGCGGGTGCCGGTGACGCCCATCAGGGAGGCCGCGTAGACGAAGCCGCTGCCGGCCGCCGTGATGGTGGCGAGGCGGGCGTCCTGGCTGCTGGGGGCGACGACGAAGACGGTGGCGAGGCCGTGCTTCTCAGCGTGTTCGCGCCACAGCGCGGACTCCTGGACCGGCAGGTCGGGCAGGATGCACCCGGCGCCGCCCGCCTCGGCCAGCTCGGCGGTGAAGCGCTCGACGCCGTAGCGGTCGATGGGGTTCCAGTACGTCATGACCAGGATCGGGACGCCGGTGGCCTCGTACGCCTCGCGGACCGTGCGCATCACGTCGGCGATCCGGACGCCGCCGCGCAGGGCGATGTCGTCCGCGGTCTGGATGACCGGCCCGTCGAGGACCGGGTCGCTGTGCGGGAGCCCGATCTCGACGACGTCCGCGCCGCCCGCGATGACGGCCTTGACCGCTTCGATGCCGCCGTCGACGGTCGGGAATCCCGCCGGGAGGTAGGCGATGAGCGCCGCCCGGCCCTCGGCCCGGGTGGCGGCCAGGGTGGTGTTCAACAGCTCGATGTTGCCGCTCACTTGGCGTCCCCCTCGATCTCGGCGCGGTCGCTGTCGGCGTCCGCCTCAACGGCGGCGTCGGTGTCGTAGAGCCCGAAGTAGCGGGCGGCGGTGTCCATGTCCTTGTCGCCGCGGCCGGACAGGTTGATGAGGATCAGCCCGTCCTTGCCGAGTTCCCTGCCCAGCTCCAGTGCGCCGGCGAGGGCGTGGGCGCTCTCGATGGCCGGGATGATCCCCTCGGTGCGGGACAGCAGGCGCAGGGCCTGCATGGCCGCGTCGTCGGTGACCGCGCGGTACTCGCCGCGTCCGGTGTCCTTGAGGTACGCGTGCTCCGGGCCGATGCCCGGGTAGTCCAGTCCCGCCGAGATGGAGTACGGCTCGGTGATCTGGCCCTCGTCGTCCTGGAGGACGTAGGAGCGCGAACCGTGCAGGATGCCGGGCTCCCCCGCGGTCAGCGTCGCCGCGTGCTCGCCGGTCTCCACGCCGTGCCCGGCGGGCTCGCAGCCCACCAGGCGGACGTCGGCGTCGGGGATGAAGGCGTGGAAGAGGCCGATGGCGTTGGAGCCGCCGCCGACGCAGGCGACCGCCGCGTCCGGGAGGCGGCCCGCGCGCTCCAGGATCTGGCGGCGGGCCTCGACGCCGATGACGCGGTGGAAATCGCGGACCATCGCCGGGAAGGGGTGCGGGCCGGCGACCGTACCGAAGAGGTAGTGGGTGCGGTCCACGTTGGCGACCCAGTCGCGGAACGCCTCGTTGATGGCGTCCTTCAGGGTCCGCGAGCCGGACTTCACGGCGACGACCTCGGCGCCGAGCATCCGCATCCGGGCCACGTTCAGCGCCTGGCGCTCGGTGTCGATCTCGCCCATGTAGATGGTGCAGTCGAGACCGAAGAGGGCGCAGGCGGTCGCGGTGGCGACGCCGTGCTGGCCGGCTCCGGTCTCGGCGATGACGCGGGTCTTGCCCATGCGCTTGGTGAGGAGCGCCTGGCCCAGCACGTTGTTGATCTTGTGCGAGCCGGTGTGGTTCAGGTCCTCGCGCTTGAGGAAGATCCGCGCGCCGCCGGCGTGCTCGGCGAAGCGCGGGACCTCGGTCAGCGCGCTGGGCCGGCCCGTGTAGTCGACCATGAGCTCGTTGAGCTCGGCGGCGAAGGCCGGGTCGGCCTTGGCCTTGTCGTACTCGACGGCGACCTCGTCCACGGCGGCGACGAGCGCCTCCGGGATGAACTTGCCGCCGTACTCGCCGAAGTAACCCTCGGCGCTGGGGATCAGACCCTCGGGGTCCGGAATGAAGAAGTCGGACGACATGCGACGTGCTCCTTGGCATGGCAACGGATGGATGCACCGTATGCGCCGGGGGCGGAGCGCCACCGGGACCGGCTTGCGGTCACGGCGGTGCGGTCGTACGTACGAGAAGGGGTACTGCGGTACGTCGGCCGGGGCTCGCCTACAGCGCGGACCCCGGGCGCCATCGCATGCCGTTCACCTGGCCGGGCTCGTCGCCGATGACGTACCGCACGCGCCGGCCGTGCACGCGCCGGGCGGGGGCGCGGCAGCCGCGTGGGCGGCAGCCGCGCGCCAGCGGGGCGTGCGGATCCCGCGCCGGGGCCCCGGCGGGGCCAGGGCCTGTCATCGGACTGCCGCCTGCCGGGCGACACCTGGCACGCACGCTCGCGGCGTTGCCGGAATGGCCAAGTAGCTCCGCTACGAGACTGTTCCGGCGCCTTGCGATCGCACGCGCCCTGCGCCGCCCGGCCGCCCTTCGGGCGACGACGGCGGTCCGACGACAGGCCCTGCCCGGCCGGGTGCGGGGCACGGGACGGTCGGTCATGGTCGCTTCGTCCCCGGTCAGCCGCGGCCGTGGCGGAGCGCCGGGTGGGCGCCCGCGGCGACCAGGTCGGCGACGGCGGCGCGCGGGTCGCGGCCGGTGACCAGGGACTCGCCGACCAGGACGGCGTCGGCGCCGGCGTTGGCGTACGCGATCAGGTCGTGCGGGCCCCGGACGCCGGACTCGGCGACCTTGACGATGTGGTCGGGGATCTCGGGGGCGACGCGCTCGAAGGTGGAGCGGTCGACCTTGAGGTCCTTCAGGTTGCGCGCGTTGACGCCGATGATCTTGGCTCCGGCGTCCACGGCGCGCTCCGCCTCCTCCTCGTCGTGCGCCTCGACGAGCGGGGTGAGCCCGATCGACTCGGCACGCTCGATCAGGGAGACGAGGGCCTCCTGGTCGAGGGCGGCGACGATCAGCAGGGCGAGGTCGGCGCCGTACGCGCGGGCCTCCCACAGCTGGTACGAGGTGACGATGAAGTCCTTGCGGAGGATCGGGGTGTCGACCTTGGCGCGGACGGCCTCCAGGTCGCCCAGCGAGCCGCCGAAGCGGCGCTCCTCGGTGAGTACCGAGATGACGGACGCGCCGCCCGCCTCGTAGTCCGCGGCGAGCGCGGCCGGGTCGGCGATGGCGGCAAGGGCCCCCTTGGAGGGGGACGAGCGCTTGACCTCGCAGATGACGGTCACGCCCTCGCCGCGCAGCGCGGCGACTCCGTCCTTGGCCTGGGGGGCGCGGGCCGCGCGCTCCTTCAGCTCGTCGAGGCTGACGCGCGCCTGTCGCTCCGCGAGGTCGGCGCGAACGCCGTCGATGATCTCGTCGAGCACACTCACGCGAGCGGCCCCCTTCCGGAACGGTGATGAGGGAACAGGATCAGCCATACCGATGGTATCCGCAGGAGGGCCCGGGGCTCGCATCCGGCCACGCCGCGTCCCACCACCTGGGCGTTCAGGGGGCCAGCGCCGAGCCGAACGGCAGGTTCCGGACCACGGTGAAGATCAGCAGGACGGCCCCCACACCCCACCACCAGGCGGGTGCCAGCCCGATCCGCAGGGGCTTCCCGCGCCAGGCTCTGGCCAGCCAGAGGACCCAGACGGCGGCGAAGAGGAAGTAGCCGGCGGTGGCGATCGCGTTGGCGGAGAACGCCGCGCCGAGGTCGCCGTGGATGAAGGCGTGGGCGCTGCGCAGCCCGCCGCAGCCGGGGCAGAACACTCCGGTCAGCTTGAGCAGCGGGCAGACCGGGTAGTGCCCGGACTCGTTGGGGTCGACGGCGCCGACGTAGGCGAAGGCGCCCGCGACGGCGGCGAGGATGCCGATCGGCGTGGCGAGCCGGCCCACCCGGCCCGTCCGGCGCTTGAGGACGGGCCCGTGGCCGTAGGGGCCGGGCACCGACGAGGGCCCCGCGCCCGAGGGGCTGGTTAGCGCCGGGCCCGCCGTGGCGGGGGTTCCGTCCTCGAACGCCGGACCGGCCGGGATGGGCGGGGCCGTGTCGGGGGTCGGGCAGACCGTCAGCGGCATGCTCCTGGGACCGACGCCGTGCGGCGCGGCTTCCGGGCCGGCCGAGCCGGGGCCGGGACCCGGCTGAGGGGCGGACTCGGGGTCCGGCGGCTGGGCTGCGGCGGGGGTAGGTGAGGCGTCCACCCGGTGATTGTCCCCCGCCGATGCGAAAAGGCGCAGCCCCACCGGGGCTGCGCCTGTCTGCGTGTCGGTCGCCGGGACGGGCCGGCGTCCGGGTCAGTGGGAGATCTGCGCCCGCCCGGCGCGCTCCCTGGCCTCGGTCATTTCGGCCGACTCCTTCTGCGCGCCGAGTCCGGCGGCCCTCATGGCGAGGCCCACGAGACCTCCGGCGAAGATGACGACGACACCGGCCCAGAAACCGAGCGGGTTGGCCGCGACCATGAAGACGCCTGCGACGCAGAAGCCGATGAACGTGATGATGGCACCGGTCCAGGCGGCCGGGGTGTGTCCGTGGCTGCTGCCCGCCATGAGTTGCTCCTCGTTGGTGTTGCGCTGTGGGTGAGGCTGTATACGTGTGGCTGCCGCCCCCAGGGCGGCTCGGCTCCATTGTCCCGTACGGGGCCGTCGGGGGTGAGCGTGGGGTCACGCCTCGCGCGTTGGGTCCTCGCCGCGGTCGAGGGCCTTCCACAGGTCCTCGGGCCGGTCCGGGTCGGGGGCGGTGCGGGGCGCCTTGCCGGGGCGGGGGGTGCCGTCGCGCTCGTACTTTCCGGACATGGCGGGCCAGCGGCCGCCGTAGCGCAGCGCGAGGAGCCCGGCCAGCAGGATCAGCAGGCCGCCGGCGGCGGTGACGTAGGGCCAGGCGGTGTGACCGAGGGCGTGGATGGTGGCCGCCGCGTCGCCGGTGGTCCTGGCGGCCTCCTCGTCGAGGGCCGTGCTGTCGGAGCCGCCGGCCCAGGCGCTGAGGGTGGCTCCGAGGCCGCTGAGGGCGAGCAGGGCGGCGACGATCCGGCGGCCGGCGCCGCGTACGGCGAAGACGGCGACGAGGGCGGCGAGACCGACGACGGCCAGGGCGGCCGGGACGCCGGTGACGTCCTGGCCGTCGACGGTCAGCGGGAGGGCTCCGCCGCCGGTGGCCGCGTCACCCTCGGCCCAGGTCTGCCCGGAGCCGAGGAGGACGACGGTCGCGCCGGCCGCGCCGAGGAGCAGACCGGCCGCGAGGCTGCGGCGGCTCCCCGCGGAGTCGGGCGCGGCGCCGGACGCGGAGTCGGCGGTTCGGGCACGGGGCTGGGGTACGGGGACAGCGCTCACGCCCTCCACTATCCCCTACCGGTTCAGCGGTCGTGGAGCCGGTTGGCCGTATGGACGGCGCGGAGCACGGCCGCCGCCTTGTTGCGGCACTCGGTGTCCTCGGCGACCGGGTCGGAGTCGGCGACGACACCGGCTCCGGCCTGGACGTACGCGGTGCCGTCGCGGAGCAGGGCGGTCCGGATGGCGATGGCGGTGTCGGAGTCCCCGGCGAAGTCGAGGTAGCCGACACATCCCCCGTACAGTCCGCGGCGGCTCGGCTCCAGTTCCTCGATGATCTGCATGGCGCGGGGCTTGGGCGCGCCGGAGAGCGTGCCCGCGGGGAAGCAGGCGGTCAGGACGTCGAAGGCGGTGCGGTCCTCGGTGACGCGGCCGGTGACGGTGGAGACGATGTGCATCACGTGGGAGTAGCGCTCGATCGACATGAAGTCGACGACCTCGACGGTGCCGGGTTCGCAGACCCGCCCCAGGTCGTTGCGGCCGAGGTCGACGAGCATCAGGTGCTCGGCGCGCTCCTTGGGGTCGGCGAGGAGTTCCTCGGCGAGGGCCTGGTCCTCCTGCGGGGTGGCGCCCCGGTGCCGGGTCCCGGCGATCGGGTGGACCATGGCCCGGCCGTCCTCGACCTTGACGAGGGCCTCAGGGCTGGAGCCGACGACGTCGAACCCGTCGAAGCGGAAGAGATACATGTACGGGGACGGGTTGGTGGCCCGCAGCACCCGGTAGACGTCCAGGGCGCTCGCGGTGCACGGGGTCTCGAAGCGCTGGGAGGGGACGACCTGGAAGGCCTCGCCCGACCGGATCCGCTCCTTGATGTCCACGACGGCGTCCTGGTAGGCCTCGCCGCCCCAGAGCGCGGTGTACGGCGGCAGCTCGGACGGGGGCAGAACGGCGGGGGCGTTCTCGACCGGGCGGCGCAGGTCCCGCTCCATCGCGTCGAGGCGGGCGACGGCGTCCGCGTGCGCCTCGTCGACGCCGGTGTCGAGGTCGTTGTGGTTGATCGCGTTGGCGATCAGCAGGACGGTGCCGTTCTGGTGGTCGAGGACGGCGAGGTCCGAGGTGAGGAGCATGGTCAGTTCGGGCAGCTTCAGGTCGTCGCCGCCGTGCTCGCCGATCTTCTCCAGGCGGCGTACGACGTCGTAGCCGAGGTAGCCGACCATGCCGCCGGTGAACGGCGGCAGGCCCGCGTCGCCGACCAGGTCACGCGGGGTGTGCAGGGTCTCGACGGTGGCGCGCAGCGCGTCCAGCGGGTCGCCGGCCACGGGGACGCCGACGGGCGGGGTGCCGAGCCAGTGGGCCTCGCCGTCGCGGGCGGTGAGGGTGGCGTCGCTGCGGACGCCGATGAAGGAGTAGCGCGACCAGGTCCGGCCGTTCTCGGCGGATTCCAGGAGGAAGGTACCGGTGCGTTCGGCGGCGAGCTTGCGGTACAGCCCGACCGGGGTGTCCCCGTCCGCGAGGAGGCGGCGGCTGACGGGGACGACGCGCCGGTCGACGGCCAGCTTGCGGAAGGTGTCGAGATCCATGGCCGGTGACCTTACTGGGCGGGAGCGAGGAGGACGTCGGCGTCGAAGCAGGTGCGCTCGCCCGTGTGGCAGGCGGCGCCCGTCTGGTCGACCTTGACCAGCACGGTGTCGGCGTCGCAGTCCAGGGCGACGGACTTCACCCGCTGGACGTGACCGGAGGTGTCGCCCTTGACCCAGTACTCCTGGCGGCTGCGCGACCAGTAGGTGCAGCGGCCCGTGGTGAGGGTGCGGTGCAGCGCCTCGTCGTCCATCCAGCCGAGCATCAGTACCTCGCCGGTGTCGTACTGCTGGGCGATGGCCGGGACCAGACCGTCGGCGCCGCGCTTGAGGCGGGCGGCGATGGCGGGGTCGAGGCTGCTGGCGGGCGGCGTGGCGCCGGGCGTGCTGGTCATGGGCCCATTGTGCCGTGGTCGCGGTGGCTTTCCCGGCGGTCGTCCACTGGGCGGACCCCGGGTGGCGGTCGTACGCTGGCGGGCATGTCGACCCATGCGAAGCGCGAACGTCTTCTGCTCGCCGATCTGTTGGAAGCGGCCGGTCCCGAGGCCCTGACGCTGTGCGACGGCTGGAAGACCCGCGATCTGGCCGCCCATGTGGTGGTCCGCGAACGCCGCGCGGACGCGGCGGGCGGGCTGCTGGTCAGCGCTCTGAAGGCACGGCTGGAGCGGGTGCAGGCGGAGTTCGCGGCGAAGCCGTACGAGGAACTGATCCAGCTGATCCGCACCGGTCCGCCCCGGTTCTCCCCGATGTCCCTCAAACAGATCGACGAGGCGGCGAACACCGTCGAGTTCTTCGTCCACGCGGAGGACGTGCGCCGGGCCCAGCCCGACTGGTCGCGCCGCGAGCTGGACCCGGTCTTCGCCGATGTGCTGTGGTCCCGGACCGAGAGGACGGCCCGGCTGCTGGGCCGCCGGTCCCCGGTGGGCCTCGTGCTGCGCCGCCCGGACGGCCAGACGGCGGTGGCCCACAAGGGGACCCCGGTGGTGACGGTGACCGGGGAGCCCGCCGAGCTGCTGCTGTACGCGTACGGCCGGCAGGACGCGGCGGACGTCGAGGTGGAGGGCGACCAGGCGGCGGTGGAGCGGCTGAAGTCGGCCGAGCTGGGGATGTAGGGCCCGGGGCCCCGGGGCGGTTGCGGGCCCCGGGTCAGCGGGGCAGTTCGGCGCGGCGGAGCGCGGTGACGGTCAGGCCCATCGCGCCGCCGGCCGCGCACACCGCCGCGCTGACCGCGAAGACCGGCCCGGTGCCCCACAAGGCGACGGCGGCCCCGGTGACGGGGTAGCTGAGCGGGGCGATGGCGTAGGTGAAGAGCGTCGACACGGAGGTGACAAATTGCGCAATATTTGTTGCGCCGTTTTCGGGTGGTCGCGGACTTCGTCCGCTGCGGGGTCCCTCAAGTGCCCAGGAGCCGTCGCGCGGCCAGGGCGAGCGAGACCTCAACCGCGTCCCGGGGGCGGGTGAGGCAGCGGCCGGTGAGCTGCTCGAAGCGGCGGAGGCGGTTGAGGACGGTGTTGCGGTGGCAGTAGAGCTTCGCGCCCGCCCGCTGCGCCGAGCCGTCCGTGTCCAGCCAGGCGGTGAGGGTCTCCACGATGACGTCGCGGTCGGCGGGGTCCAGGCGGTCCAGCGGGCCCAGCACCCGGTCGGCGAGCGCCCCGGCGAGGGTCGGGGAGGTCACCACCAGGGCGTCCGGGAGGTGCTCGTCGAGCAGGACGGTGCCCCCGGACGCGGGGCAGGCGCGCAGCGCGGTCTCCGCCAGCCGCCGGGCGTCGCCGAGCGCGGCCAGCCCCTCGACGGCGGAGCCGATCCCGGCCCGGGCGCCGGCCGGGACGTCCAGTGCGGCGGCCAGCGCGCTCAGCTCGCCGGGCAGGCCCGCCAGCGGCAGGATCGCGAACCCGGCCTCCGGGCCCGGGTGCCAGAGCACCGTCGCGTCCAGTACGGCGGCGGGCGGCGCCAGCGGCGGGCGGGCGGTGGATCGCTGCCCGCGTGGGGCGGCGGCCACCGCGAGCACGGCGTAGCGGCCGTGCTCCGGCAGGCCCAGCATCGCGGCCGCCTCGGCGAGGTCCGCGATCCGGGCGGTGCCGTCCAGCAGGGCGGCGACCATGAGCCGCTGCCGGTTCTCGCGCCGCCAGGACAGCCGCCGCTCGGCCTGCCGGTAGGCGTCCGCGACGATCCCGCAGTGCTCGTCGACGAAGTTCCACACGTCGGCGGCGACATGGACGAGCAGCCGGACGTCGTCGGGGTCGCGCCGGGCGGTCTCGTCCACGAGGTCCTGCCAGACCATCGCGCCGCCCATCCGGAAGGCGTGCAGAACGGCGTCGAGCGGTACGCCCTGTTCGGCGCGGATCTCGCCGATCCAGCGGGAGGTGCGGTGGGCGGGCTCCCGGAACTCCCGGGGCTGGATCAGAGAGCCCACGTTGTGCCGCAGCGACTGGTGGACCTCCTGCCAGACCTCGGCCCGGTCGGACTCGATCGCCGCCCGGTAGCCGGGCTCCTGCGCGTACAGGGCTTCGACGAGCCGGTCGGTGAGGGCCGACAGCGACGCGACGAGGACCCGGGCGGCCCGGTGCAGCACCTCGACGGACTCGCGGTCGGCCAGGGACCGGAAGCGGTGGGGCAACGGCGTCGCCGGGGGCGGCCCGTGCAGCGCCCCGATCCGCGGACGTACGACCTGTGGCATGGCGGCCTGCAAGGCGGAGGGTCGCCCCGATACTGGATGTATCGGGGTGATCCCGACAACGCGGCGAGCGTGCGTGCCAGACGCCGCCGAGCAGGCGGGACTTTCGAAACACGCCTAGGCGGCGAGCAGCCGGGCCAGTTCGGTGCGGGAGCGGATGCCGAGGGCGGCGAAGACATTGCGGAGGTGGTGGTCGACCGTGCGCGGGCTGAGCGACAGCCGCAGCGCCACCTCGCGGTTGGTGGCCCCCTCGGCGACGCAGCGGGCGATGCGCTGCTGCTGGGGAGTGAGCGCCGCCAGCGGTTCGTCGGCCGCGGCCCGCCGGGCTCCGACCGGCTCCCCCGCCGCCCGCAGTTCCCCGGCCGCCCTGTCGGCCCAGGCGCGGGCCGAGCAGCGCTGGAAGGCGACCAGGGCGTCGCGCAGCGGGCCGCGGGCCTCGCGGGTACGCCGGCGGCGGCGCAGCCACTGCCCGTACAGCAGTTGGGTGCGGGCCCGTTCGAAGTCGCCGCCCGCCCGGCCGTGGTGGGCCAGGGCCTCGGCGTAGCGGGCGTCGGCCTCGTCGGCGGGGGCCAGCAGGGCCCGGCAGCGGGCCAGTTGGGCGGGCGCTCCCGGGTCGGCGGTCCGGGCGGTCCAGGACGCGAACTCGTCGACGGCGGCCTGGAGTTCGCAGGTCTCCCCGGACTGCAGGCCGCTCAGCACGGCAGCCTCGACCCAGCAGGGCACGGCGAGCGTCCGGACGGCGAAGTGGCCCCGGCCCGGGCCGGTCCCGACCAGCGGGGCGAGCCGGGCGGCCGCCTCACCGGGCCGCCCGGAGGCCAGGTCGGCGCGGGCCCGTGCCCAGGTGGCGAGGGTGACGGCCTGGGATAGGCCGTGCGGCCCCGCCCCGGCCAGCGCGGCGTCGCCGTGCGCGGCGCACGCCTCGGCGGGCCCCTCCACGGAAGCGGCGAGGGCGAGCACGGCGTGCAGATGGGCGGAGCCGTTTGGCTGCCCCGTACGTCGGGCGGCGTGCAGCCCCTCCAGGGCGTGGGCCCGCGCACCGGCGTGCCGCCCGGCCCGCAGCTCGGCGTAGGCGAGGTGTTCGAGGGCCTGGGGCAGCAGCGCGTCAGGCCCCCTGGTCCGTACGGCGGCGAGCGCGCGGGCGCCGGCGCGGCAGGCTGCGGCGACGTCCCCGAGGACCAGGGCCGCGACCCCGGCCCGCAGCAGCGCGGCCGGGGCGCCAGGGTCCCCGGCGGGGTCGAGGCAGTGGCGGAGCAGGGCGTGCCCCTCGGCGGTACGGCCTTCGAGTACGGCGCACATGCCGGCCCGGTAGTGCTCCAGGTCCGCGTCCACCGGGGTGCGGGCGAGGCGGTTCATGGCGTCGAGGTAACCGAGCGCGTCGCCCGCCGCCCAGGCGGCCTCGGCCGCGCCGAGGAGGGCGTCGAGGGCCCGGCGGGGATCGTACGGCGCGAGGAGCGCGGCCCCGGCGAGCAGCGCTTCGTGGGCGTCGGCGGCGGGCCCGGAGCGCAGGGCGAGCATGCCGTGGACGTACGGGGCGAGGCCGCGCGCGGGCTCGGTCACCGGACCCGCCGCGCCGGGCGCCCGGGGTCCGGTCCTGGCCAGCAGGGCCCGGGCCAGGGACGGGTCGCCCGCCAGGCACGCCTGCTCGGCCGCCGCGGCGAACCGGGCCGCCCGCAGCGCCGGTCCGGTGGAGAGCAGGGCGGCGCGGACCAGGGCCGCGGAGCGTTCGGCGTGCGGGAAGGGGGCGACGGCGGCCGCTTCGAGCCGGGCGGCCAGCGCGGCGTCCGGCCCTGGCGCGGCACAGGCCCGCTGGACGAGAGCGGCCAGCGGCACGGGCGGGCCGGGCGGGGGTGCGGCGGGCGAGGCGCCCGGCGAGGGCGACGGGTTGGCGCCCGGCCAGGGCGTTAAGGCGGCCGTGGTGCCCTGCTCGGCCGCCGGAGCCGCCGGAGCCAACGGAGCCACCCTGGCCTCGTCCGCCCGAGCGGCCCAGGCCCGGTCGCCGGTCTCCGTCAGCAGCGTGGCGAGCAGTTCGTGGGCGGCGCTGCGGTGGGGCCGAGGGGCGTGGTGGAGTACGGCACGGGCGACGAGACGGTGGGCGAAGTGGACGCGGCTGCCCGCCCGTTGGAGGAGACCGTCGGTGACCGTGCCACCGAACAGGGCCCGGTCGAGGAAGGTCCGGGGCAGTTGGCTGCGGGTGCCCGCGCGCAGCAGGAGCAGGGCGTCCGCCCCGGCGCCGTCCGGCTCGTGCTCCTGGGCCGCGGCGGCGAGCAGGAGCAGGGTGCGGGTCCGGTCCGGGAGGCCGTCGAGGCGTTCGGCGTAGGCGGCCAGCACCGCTTCGCCGCCGGGCAGCGGATAGGGCAGCGGGCTGCGGCCGGCGAGCTGGTCCGGGGTGAGGCGGCCGGTGAGTCCGGCGAGCAGGCGGGGGTTTCCGGCCGCCTCGCGGAGGAGTTCGGCGCGCACGACCGGGTCGAGCCCCTCCGTACCGCCGGTCAGCCGGTCCAGGAGCGCCGAGGCCGCGCCCTCGTCCAGGGGCGCGAGGTGGAGCGTGGGCAGCCCGGCGAAGGCGGTGCCGTCGGTGGCCGTGAGGAGGACGGCGGTCCGGCTGCCCGGGCCCAGCCCGTGGGCCGCGTGGGCGAGGGCGGACCGGGACGCCGGGTCCCAGGCGTGCGCGTCGTCGGCGCAGACCAACAGGGGCCGCCCGGCGTCCGGTTCCCGCAGTCGGCCGGCCAGCGCCCCGGGCGTGATGACGGGGTACGGAGGGCCGGCTGCGAGGGACGGGCCGAGCAGGGCGCCCAGCCCGCCACCCGGCACGGACCGTTCGGCGCGGGCGGCCGTGGCGTACAGCACGGGGCCCCGGTCGCGGTGCGCGTCGGCTGACGCGCGCAGCAGCGCCGTACGGCCGAGACCGGGTGGCGCGGCCAGCACGAGCGCACCTCCGTCGCCCCGCCACAACAGCTCCAACAGGCTTCTCACAATGGCTAGTTCATCGTCCCGGCCGTACAGCCGGAGCGGACTGCGCACGGTCGTCGATGGGGTCACACCGGCACCGTACGTTCGTGTCGGCGAGGGTGGAAGCGCCGTGTCCGGGTCCCGCGCGGGGACGGCCCGGTGCGGTGCGCGCTCCCAGCCCGGGCCCTGCCGCATTGTGCCGGAGCACAGTGCGGCAGGGCCCGGAGCGCCGGGTTTACGCGGTGTGCGGGCAGTTGCCCCGGTACTCCGCGATGGTCAGGCTCGGCTGCGGGAGCGGGCAGAGGAACTGCTCGTAACGGGTGTCGTTGTCGATGAATCGCTTCAGCCACGAGATGCTGTACTTCGCGATCGTGGTGTTGGAGGAGTTCGGCGTGAAGTGCGAGGCGTTGCGCAGCTCCAGGTACGCCTTGTCCAGCGACCCGGGCAGCGACCGGTAGAAGGGCTCGGAGTGCGTGGCGACCGGGGCCACCGAGTCGCCGTCCGCCCCCACCACCAGGGTGGGCGTGCGCAGTTCGGGCCAGGTCTTGTCCGTGTTCCAGCCGGTCAGCGGGATCGCCGCCTTCAGCGACGTACGGCTCTTGGCGGCCTCCAGCGAGCCGCCGCCGCCCATCGAGTGGCCCATCACGCCGAGCCGGGAGGCGTCGACCCGGGTCCGTACCGAGCTGCGCTGGGTCAGGTAGTCCAGTGCGGAGAGGAGTTGGCGGCCCCGGCTGTCGGGCTGGTCGAGCGTGGTGTTGGTGTCGATGGTGAAGACCACGAAGCCCTGCGAGGCCAGGCGCGGGCCGAGCCAGGCGATGGAGGACTCGTAGGCGGTGAAGCCTGGCGAGATGACGACCGCACCGAAGGTGCCGTCGGCGGTGGACGTCGGGTAGTAGATGGTGCCGCCGCCGAACCCGCTCACGACGAGCGAGGAGACGGAGGTCTGCGAGGTGGCGTACGAGCCCCGGCTCGCCTCGATGGACGCGTTGGTGGGGGCCGGGCCGCGCTCGTAGGGGTTGTCGGCGGCCTGGGCGCCCGGGACCAGAGCGGTCATCAGGAGACCGGCGGTGGCCGCGGCGGCGGTCAGCAGACCCGCGAGCGTACGGGGGCGGCTCGGGCGCGGGGGGATGGTGCCGGAGGGGAGGTGCTGCTGCACGGGGGGATCCTCTCGGTGGTGGCGGGACCGCGCCACGCGGGGACCTCCGGCCCGTCGTCCGGGGGCCTCGGGGTGCGCCGCGTGGCTGCCGGCGTCGTTCGCCACTCTCACGCCACATCCCGCGGATACGCATCGGCGGTATCACCGGCCTCGGAAGACCGGTGATACCGCCTGCTGTGCTCGGCCGGGCCTCACAGCCTGTCGGGTGGCCTCTGACCGGGCGGCCATGCCCTGGCACGCACGCTTCCGGCGTTGCCGAAACGCCCTGGCAGCTCCGCTACGAGGACCTCTCGGCGCCTTGGAACCGCACGCACCGGACCGCGTCCGCTTTCCGTTTCCGGTCGAAGACCACCCGACAGGCTCTCAGCGGACCAGGTGTCCCGCCTCCCGCAGGGCGCCCTTGACCTCGGAGATCCGCAGGTCGCCGAAGTGGAAGACGGACGCGGCGAGCACCGCGTCGGCCCCCGCCTCGATCGCCGGGGCGAAGTCGGCGAGCCGGCCCGCGCCGCCGGAGGCGATGACGGGGACGGTGACGTGCTTCCGTACCGCCTCGATCATCTCGGTGTCGTAGCCGTCCTTGGTGCCGTCGGCGTCCATCGAGTTGAGCAGGATCTCGCCCGCGCCCAGCTCGGCGGCCCGGTGCGCCCACTCGACGGCGTCGATGCCGGTGCTCTTGCGGCCGCCGTGCGTGGTGACCTCGAAGGTGCCCTCCGGGGTGCGGCGGGCGTCGACGGAGAGCACCAGGACCTGGCGGCCGAAGCGTTCGGCGATCTCGCGGATGAGGTCGGGGCGGGCGATGGCGGCGGTGTTGACGCCGACCTTGTCGGCCCCGGCGCGCAGCAGCTTGTCGACGTCGTCCGGGGTGCGGACGCCGCCGCCGACGGTGAGCGGGATGAAGACCTGCTCGGCGGTGCGGCGGACCACGTCGTAGGTCGTCTCGCGGTCGCCGCTGGAGGCGGTGATGTCGAGGAAGGTCAGCTCGTCGGCGCCCTCGGCGTCGTACAGCTTGGCCATCTCGACGGGGTCGCCCGCATCGCGCAGGTTCTGGAAGTTGACGCCCTTGACGACCCGGCCGTTGTCGACGTCCAGGCAGGGGATGACGCGTACGGCGAGGCTCACTTCGCGCCTCCCCGGTAGGCCTCGACCTCGACCTCGACGACCAGGCTCGGGTCCACGAAACCGGACACGATGATCATGGAGGCGGCGGGGCGCACGGCGTCGAACAGCTCCTTGTGGGCGCGGCCGATGTCCTCCACGTCCCGGGCGTGGGTGATGTACATCCGGGTGCGGACGACGTCCTCACGGGTGAGGCCGACCTGCTCCAGCGCCGCGAACGCGACGTCGAAGGAGGTGATCGCCTGCTCGTAGGGGGAGCCCGCGGAGATCTGGCCGTTCACCACGGAGGTGCAGCCGGCGACCAGGACGAGCCCGTTGGGCAGCTCGACGGCTCGGGAGTAGCCGAACTTCTCCTCCCAGGGCGCGCCGGTGGAGATCCGGCGTACGGCGCCGGTGGCGGTGGGCTCGGGGGAATCGGTCATGCGGCGACCGCCTTGAGGGCCTCTTCCAGCGTGAAGGCCTTCGCGTACAGCGCCTTGCCGACGATCGCGCCCTCGACGCCTTCGGGGACGAGGAGGGAGATGGCGCGGAGGTCGGCGAGGGAGGAGACGCCCCCGGAGGCGACGACCGGGCGGTCGGTGACGGCGCAGACGTCCCGCAGCAGGGCCAGGTTGGGGCCCTGAAGGGTGCCGTCCTTGGCGATGTCGGTGACGACGTAGCGGGCGCAGCCCTCGGCGTCGAGGCGGGCGAGGGTCTCGTAGAGGTCGCCGCCGTCGCGGGTCCAGCCCCGGCCGCGCAGGGTGGTGCCGCGGACGTCGAGGCCGACGGCGATCTTGTCGCCGTGCTCGGCGATGACCTTGGCGACCCACTCGGGGGTCTCCAGGGCGGCGGTGCCGAGGTTGACCCGGCGGCAGCCGGTGGCGAGGGCGGCGGCGAGCGAGGCGTCGTCGCGGATGCCGCCGGACAGCTCGACCTTGATGTCCATGGCCCCGGCGACCTCGGCGATCAGGGCGCGGTTGTCGCCGGTGCCGAAGGCGGCGTCCAGGTCGACGAGGTGCAGCCACTCGGCGCCGGCGCGCTGCCAGGCGAGGGCGGCCTCCAGCGGGGAGCCGTAGGAGGTCTCGGAGCCGGACTCGCCGTGCACGAGGCGGACGGCCTGGCCGTCGCGGACGTCGACGGCGGGGAGCAGTTCAAGCTTCGGCATTACAGCGTCTCGATCCAGTTGGTCAGCAGCTGGGCGCCGGCATCGCCGGACTTCTCGGGGTGGAACTGGGTGGCCCACAGCGCACCGTTCTCCACGGCGGCCACGAACCGTTCGCCGTGCGTGGCCCAGGTGACCTTGGGGGCACGGATCTTGGCGTTGGTCACTTCCAGGGACCAGTCGTGCGCCGCGTAGGAGTGCACGAAGTAGTACCGGGCGTCGGCGTCCAGGCCCGCGAAGAGCCGGGAGTCCTCGGGGGCCTCGACGGTGTTCCACCCCATGTGCGGGACCACGTCGGCCTTGAGCGGTCCGACCGTGCCGGGCCATTCGTCCAGGCCCTCGGTCTCCACGCCGTGCTCGATGCCGCGCTCGAACAGGATCTGCATCCCGACGCAGATGCCCATGACGGGACGGCCGCCGGAGAGCCTGCGGCCGACGATCCAGTCGCCGCGGGCCCGCTTCAGCCCGTCCATGCAGGCGGAGAACGCGCCGACGCCGGGAACGAGGAGTCCGTCGGCGTTCATCGCGCGGTCGTAGTCGCGGGTGATCTCGACGTCCGCGCCGACGCGGGCGAGGGCCCGCTCGGCGGAACGGACGTTGCCGAAGCCGTAGTCGAAGACCACGACCTTCTTCGTGTCAGTCACAGCGTGCCTCTCAGTCCCACAGTCCCTGGATCCGCAGGATGCCCGCCACCAGGCACATCACGGAGCCGATCGACAGCAGCACGATGACGCCCTTGGGCATCCCCTGCTTCGCGAAGGAGTAGACGCCGCCGGCCAGGAAGAGGCCGACGACGATCAGGATGGTGTTGAGACCGGTCACAGGGCGCCCTTCGTGGAGGGCAGGATGCCGGCGGCGCGCGGGTCGTGCTCACAGGCGTACCGCAGGGCGCGGGCGAGCGCCTTGAACTGGCACTCGACGATGTGGTGGGCGTTGCGCCCGTACGGCACGTGGACGTGCAGGGCGATCTGCGCCTGGGCGACGAAGGACTCCAGGATGTGCCGGGTCATCGTCGTGTCGTACTCGCCGATCATCGGCGCCATCTTCTCGGGCTCGGTGTGCACGAGGTAGGGGCGGCCGGAGAGGTCGACGGTGACCTGGGCGAGCGACTCGTCCAGCGGGACGGTGCAGTTGCCGAAGCGGTAGATGCCGACCTTGTCGCCGAGGGCCTGCCTGAAGGCGGCGCCGAGCGCGAGCGCGGTGTCCTCGATGGTGTGGTGGCTGTCGATGTGCAGGTCGCCCTCGGTCTTGACCGTGAGGTCGAAGAGGCCGTGCCGGCCGAGCTGGTCCAGCATGTGGTCGTAGAAGCCGACCCCGGTGGCGACATCGACCTTTCCGGTGCCGTCGAGGTTGATCTCGACCAGCACGGACGTTTCCTTCGTGGTGCGTTCCACGCGGCCTACGCGGGGGCTCATGCGTCGTGCTCCTTCTTGATTTCGCGTACCGCATCGAGGAACGCGTCGTTCTCTGCCGGGGTTCCCGCGGTGACCCGCAGCCATCCCGGTACGCCGTTGTCCCGGACCAGGACGCCCCGGTCGAGGATCTGCTGCCAGACGGCGTGGCTGTCGTCGAAACGGCCGAACTGGACGAAGTTGGCGTCCGAGTCGGTGACCTCGTAGCCGGTGGCGCGCAGCTCGGCCACCAGCCGGTCGCGCTCGCTCTTGAGCTGCGCGACGTACCCGAGCAGCGTATCGGTGTGCTCCAGGGCGGCGAGCGCGGTGGCCTGGGTGACGGAGGAGAGGTGGTACGGCAGCCGCACCAGCTGGACCGCGTCGACCACGGCCGGGGCGGCTGCGAGGTAGCCGAGGCGGAGGCCTGCCGCGCCGAACGCCTTGGACATGGTCCGGGAGAGGACCAGGTTGCGGCGGCCCTCGATCAGCGGGAGCAGCGAGGGGTGGTGGCTGAACTCGCCGTAGGCCTCGTCGACGACGACCATCGAGGGCCCGGCGGCCTGGGCGGCGTCGTACAGGGCGAGGACGGTCTCCGCGTCGACCGCGGTGCCGGTGGGGTTGTTGGGCGAGGTGATGAAGACGACCTCGGGGCGGTGCTCGGCGATGGCGGCGCGGGCGGCGTCCACGTCGATGGTGAAGTCGTCGGAGCGCGGGCCGGAGATCCAGCCGGTGCCGGTGCCCCGGGAGATCAGGGCGTGCATGGAGTACGAGGGTTCGAAGCCGATCGCGGTGCGTCCGGGTCCGCCGAAGGTCTGGAGCAGCTGCTGGAGGACCTCGTTGGAGCCGTTGGCGGCCCACACGTTGGCCGCTGTCACCTCGTGTCCGGCGGTGCGGCTCAGGTAGCGGGCGAGCTCGGTGCGGAGCTCGACGGCGTCCCGGTCGGGGTAGCGGTTGAGGCTGCGGGCGGCCTCGCGGACCCGCTCGGCGATCCGGTCGACCAGCGCTTCGGGGAGCGGGTAGGGGTTCTCGTTGGTGTTGAGGCGTACGGGGACGTCGAGCTGGGGCGCTCCGTACGGGGACTGGCCGCGGAGTTCGTCGCGGATGGGGAGCTCGTCCCAGGGGTTGCGGGGGGCGGTGTCGCTCGTCACTGCTGCGGGACCTTCCATCCGAACCGTGCCTTCAACGCGGCGCCGTGGGCGGGGAGGTCCTCCGCCTCGGCGAGGGTCACGACATGGTGGGTGACCTCGGCGAGCGCGTCGCGGGTGTAGTCGACGATGTGGATGCCGCGCAGGAAGGACTGCACGGAGAGGCCCGAGGAGTGGCAGGCGCAGCCGCCGGTGGGCAGGACGTGGTTGGAGCCGGCGCAGTAGTCGCCGAGCGAGACGGGCGACCAGGGGCCGACGAAGATCGCTCCGGCGTTGCGGACCCGGTCGGCGAGGGCGGCGGCGTCGGCGGTCTGGATCTCCAGGTGCTCGGCGCCGTACGCGTCGACGACCTTGAGGCCGGCCTCGATGGAGGAGACCAGGACGATCGCGGACTGGCGGCCGGCGAGGGCGGGCTCGATACGTTCCTTGATGTGCTTGGACGCGGCGACCTGGGGGGCCAGCTCGGCCTCGGTGGCGGCGGCCAGCTCCTCGGAGTCGGTGACCAGGACAGCGGCGGCCATCGGGTCGTGCTCGGCCTGGCTGATCAGGTCGGCGGCGACGTGCGCCGGGTCGGCGGTGGCGTCCGCCAGGATCGCGATCTCGGTGGGCCCGGCCTCGGCGTCGATGCCGATGCGGCCCTTGAGGAGGCGCTTGGCGGCGGCGACGTAGATGTTGCCGGGGCCGGTGACCAGGTTGACCGGGAGGCAGTCCTCGGTGCCGTAGGCGAACATCGCGACGGCCTGGGCGCCGCCCGCCGCGTACACCTCGTCCACACCGAGCAGGGCGCAGGCGGCGAGGATCGTGGGGTGCGGGAGCCCGCCGAAGTCCTTCTGCGGCGGGGAGGCCACCGCGATGCCCTCGACGCCCGCCTCCTGGGCCGGGACGACGTTCATCACGACGGAGGAGGGGTAGACCGAGCGGCCGCCGGGGACGTAGAGCCCGACACGCTCGACGGGCACCCACTTCTCGGTGACGGTGCCGCCGGGGACGACCTGGGTGGTGTGCGTGGTGCGGCGCTGCTCGCGGTGGACGAGACGGGCGCGGCGGATCGACTCCTCCAGGGCGGCGCGGACGGCCCGGTCCAGCTCCTGGAGGGCTCGGGAGAGCGCGTCGCCGGGCACCCGGACCGATTCGATCCGGACACCGTCCAGTTTCTCCCCCCAGTCGATCACTGCCGCGGAGCCACGATGGCGCACGTCCTGACAGATGGGCCGCACCGTCTCCAGGGCGGCTTCCACGTCGAACTCGGCACGGGGCAGCAGGTCGCGCAGAGCGGCACCCTCGGGGAGGGCGTCACCGCGCAGATCGATTCGAGAGATCACACGGCAATTCTCTCAGACCGCCCGGAGCGGCCGGTCACCCGTATCAGTGGCTGATACCGATCGTCCGCACCACTGGCCGATACGCGTCTCGGCCATGTCCGGCTGTCACTGCTGACCGCTAGCTTTCACGGCGTCACGCAGAGGGAAGAACAGCACCACAGCATGTGTGCACGGAGGGAGCGGCCGTGACCGAGCCGCACGAAGGCGACATCCCGGACGGCCTCAGCGCAGCGGAGCTGGGCATGTGGCAGTCCTTCCGCAACGGGACCATCTACGACTTACGCAGTTACGACACGGCCCGCAACGACCCGTTCGCCCCGCAGGAGTGGGGGCCCGAGCGGAGCGTCGGCGCACGCACGGTGGCGCGACTGCTGCTGAGCGGTCCGCCCGCCCGGCCCGGGCGGGTGGCGGCGCTGAAGCTCCGGGGGGTGCGGATCACCGGAAAGCTGGATCTGGCGGGCGGCCGGGTCTCTCCGTACGTGGAGCTGACCGGCTGCCGCTTCGAGCAGGAGGTGGTGGTCCCCGAGTGCCACTTCACGACGCTGCGGCTGGTGGGCTGCGCGCTGCCCCGGCTGGAGGCGGCGCGGCTGCACACGGAGGGCGATCTGCATCTGCCGCGCTGCCGGATCGACCGGGGCGTCCGGCTGACCGACGCCCAGATCGGCACGGACCTGCTCATCAACCAGCTCAGCGTCGGCCCGGACCGGCACGGGCGGGCCATCGTCGGGGACGGCATGGCGGTCGCGCAGGACCTCCAGGCCGAGATGATCGAGACGCTCGGCGAGCTGAGCCTGCGCGGGACGAAGGTGGGCGGTTCGCTGAGCCTGCGCGGCAGCCGGCTGCGCGCCGCGGAGGACCGTCGCGCGCTGAACGCCCCGCAGCTGACGGTGGAGCGCACGCTCTACATGACCGAGGCGTGGGTGAGCGTCGAGACGGGGAACCAGGGCACCACTCCCCCGTACGGCGTGGTCTACGCCCCGACCCCGGCGCGCGGCACCCGCTCGCAGATCTTCGAGTGCCGGGGCGGGGTGCGCCTGGACGACGGGCGGTTCGGGGACGCGGTGGACCTGCACAAGGCCCGGTTCACGATGACGCGGCAGGAGGAGTTGTCGCTGCGCCGGATCGTGACGCCGGAGCTGCGGTTCAACGCGGAGCGCCCGGAGGAGGGCCGGGTCGTCCTGAACGGCGCGAAGGTGGTGACGCTGATCGACCTGTCGACGAGCTGGCCGGGCCCAGGCGGCCTGGCGATGGGCGGCTTCGTCTACGAGAACCTCGTCCCCTACGGCCACTTCCCGCTCTCCCGGCGCCTGGAGTGGGTGCAGGCGGCGACCCCGGAGTACGTCCCCGAGCCGTACGAGCGGCTGGCCACGGTGATGCGCAGCTGTGGCGAGGACGCGGACGCGCGCGAGGTGCTGCTCGCCAAGCAGCGCCGCCGCCGCGAGACACTGCCGCCCGCCGCGAAGGCCTGGGGGTACCTCCAGGACTGGACGGTGGCGTACGGCTACCGGCCGGGACGGGCGGCGGTGTGGATGGCGGTGCTGTGGGCGGCGGGCACGGCGGCCTTCGCACAGCACACACCGCCCTCGGTCAAGGGCGAGGAGCATCCGCAGTGGAATCCCGCGCTGTACGCGCTGGATCTGCTGATCCCGGTGATCAACCTCGGGCAGGACGGCTACTGGCGGATGGAGGACGCCTGGCAGTGGGCGGCGGCCGGTCTGGTGCTGGTGGGGTGGGTTCTGGCCACCACGGTGGCAGCGGGGGCGTCGCGGATGCTGCGCAGGGGCTGACTCCAGGAGCGTCGCGGACCCCGGGGCCGGAGAGCCGCCCCCAGCCGAGCACGGGCGGCCGGGGCGGCGGCCCCGACTGCCCGCACCATGGGGCCACCGGGGCGGACGAGCATCACGAGTTGACGCGATCAAGCCACCAGAAGGCATTTCCTTTGCCTTTTCTTGACCTGGTCCGATACAACCCGTTCACTCGGCACAGAAGCTTCACAGCACACCTCTGGCGCGGCCCTCACCAGCGCTTTTCAATGGTCTGCACCATGGCCTTCCTTCGCGCTCTGCTCAGTACCGCGCGCATGGTCCGGCACAGCCCTCCGCTGTCCGCCGGACTGTCCGCGGATGACGCTGTGCTGCTCGACGCCCCCGACGAGCGGCTCTCTCCCGCGCTGGTCGCCGCCGCCCTGGGCGACCACGAGCCGGCAGCCGAGCTGCTCGCCACCACCCGGGACGCCGCCGACTGGGAGAACCGGGACCGCTACCTCGGGCGGCTCGTCGCCTTCGCCCGCAGCCGGGACGGCTGGCTCGACACATGGCTGGCCGCCGCCCCGCGCGACCCGGACGCGCTGCTGGTCAAGGCGGAGCTGTCGGTCCGCCGTGCCTGGGAGTCCCCTGCCCGCGCGGAACGGCTCCGCGAGATCGGCCCGCTGATCACCGCCGCCGCCGACGCCCACCCGCGCGACCCCGTGCCGTGGCGGCTCGCCCTGGACCACGCACGCGGCACCCACGCCACGCACACCGCGTTCGAGTCGCTGTGGGAACAGGCCGTACGGCGTTCCGCGCACCATTACGGCTGCCATGTGGCGGCCCTGCGCTACCTCTCCGCCGCCTGGTACGGCTCGCACCGCGAGTGCTTCGACTTCGCCGAGCGGGCCGCGGAGGACGCGCTGCCCGACTCCCTGGTGCAGGCCCTGCCGGTCCGGGCGGCCTTCGCGCTGCTCCTGGACACCCAGGCGGCGGGCCGGACCACCTCCGTACTGGAGGAGCGGATCGACGCGGCGGCCGACCTGGCGATCAGGCTCTCCGCCGCCTACCGGCCCGGCGACCCGTGGCCGGCGGAGGTCCGCAACCTCCTCGCGTACGTCCTGCTCGCCCGGGGCCGCTGGGCGGAGGCGCTGCACCAGTTCAACATGATCGGCCTGTACGCGACGTCGTTCCCGTGGTCGTCGGTGTCCGAGGACGCGCTCGGCCGGTTCCTGGACGCGCGGGACGGCGCACGGCTCCAGGTGGCCTCCCTGACCCCCTTACGCAACCGGGCCGACCACGGCCGCCCCCGGGGCCATTACGCTTGAGCGTTGTGACCACCGCCCGCCTTCCCCTTTTCCCGCTCAACGCGGTGCTGTTCCCCGGCCTGGTGCTGCCGCTCAACGTGTTCGAAGAGCGATATCGCGCCATGATGCGGGAGCTGCTGAAGAGCGACGAGGACGAACCTCGCCGCTTCGTCGTGGTCGCGATCCGCGACGGCCGCGAGATCGCCCCGACGGCCACCGGCATGCCGGACACCGTCGCGGCGGCCCCTACCGCCGAGCGCGCCCCGGCGGAGGGCTTCGGCCCCGACCCGATCCAGACCTTCCACCGGGTCGGCTGCGTCGCCGACGCGGCGACGATCCGCGAGCGCGCCGACGGCAGCTTCGAGGTCCTGGCCACCGGCACCACCCGGGTCAGGCTGCTGTCCGTCGAGGAGAGCGGCCCGTATCTGACCGCAGAGGTCGAGGACCTGGCCGAGGAACCGCCCGGCGAGGACGAGGGCGACGAGGCGGGAGCGCTCGCCGAGGGCGTCCTGCGAGCCTTCCGCGCCTACCAGAAGCGGCTTGCCGGAGCGAGCGAACGCTCACTGGCGACCGGCGCCGACCTCCCCGACGACCCGTCGGTGATCTCCTACCTGGTCGCGGCGGCCACGGTCCTGGACGTCCCCACCAAACAGCGCCTACTCCAGGCCCCGGACACCGCCACCCGGCTGCGCGAGGAGCTGACCCTGCTGCGCAAGGAGACCGCGGTCATCCGGCACCTGCCCTCCCTGCCCGCGACGGACCTGACGCGGGCCCCCACCCACCCCAACTGACGAGGACCGGCCCCCGGTGGCGAAGAAACCCAGGAAGCAACAGTCGGGCGGCACCCCCGCCACGGTCGCCCTGACCACGGCGGGCACCGCGTTCACGGTCCACGCCTACGACCACGACCCGGCCTCCCCCTCCTACGGCGAGGAGGCCGCCGAGGCCCTGGGCGTCTCGCCCGACCGGGTCTTCAAGACCCTGGTGGCGGACGTGGACGGCGACCTGACGGTCGCGGTCGTCCCGGTGGCCGGCTCCCTGGACCTCAAGGCCCTGGCAGCGGCGGTGGGCGGCAAGCGCGCCGCGATGGCGGACCCGACGGCCGCGGAACGCACCACGGGCTACGTGCGTGGCGGCATCTCCCCACTGGGCCAGCGCAAGCGCCTGCGCACGGTGCTGGACGCGTCGGCGCGCGCCCACGCGACGATCTGCGTGTCGGCGGGCCGACGCGGCCTGGAGGTCGAGCTGGCGGCGACGGACCTGGCGGAGCTGACGGGGGCGACGTTCGCGGAGATCGCGCGGGGCGCCTGAGCACCCTTTCGGGGGCGCTGCCCCGAAACCCAGCCCGTCCGGCGTTTGAGGACAGAGGGGGCCCGGGGCAACGCCCCGGTTTCGGGAAGGGGCGGGCAGGGGGTCAAGCCCGCCGCAGGCGACCCTAGGGCGACGACGAAGACCCCGGCCCCGCCAGGGGCCCCTGCACAGGCCCGGCCCCGTAGTACTCCGCATACCCCGACCAGCCCGGCTCGACATCCCGCGGCCCGAACGCCGCGGTCAGCAGCAGATGTATCCCCATCGCCGCGAACGGCCACGCCAGCACCGCCACCCACACCGCGTGCAGCTCCAGCGGAGCCTCGAACGTCACCCCCTGCCCGGCCTCCCGGGCCCGCCCCACCACGTCGGACGACGGCCCCAGCCAGATGCCGACCCGCCACGCCAGCAGCGAGGCCAGCAGCGCGCCCAGCGCCAGCCCCACGACCACGAGGATGCCCCCGCGGCGCAGTCGCCAGAAGACGGCTGCGGCCGAGAGCACGCCGAAGCCGATGGCCAGCAGGACGAACGTTCCGTCCGCCCCGATCGCCTCCTCGCCCTCACTGTTCTTGAGGAAGACGGCCGTGTCGTCGGAGACCAGCGGTACGCGCGGCGCGAGCCACAGCCACAGCAGCCCGAGCGCGATGCCCGAGAGCGCGACCAGGACGACGACGACGGCGGCCTGACGGAGCTCCGTGGCCGTGTCCGGGTCGTCCGGCGCGCCCGGGGAGGGCGCGAAGTGGGAGCCCGAGGGCGGGGCCTGCCACGGGTCGTGGGGACCGGGCTGGTGGGGCGGCGTCAGAGGTGCGGTCACCGTGCCATCGTGCCAGGCCACCCGGTGAGGCGCCTCACCGGATACCGCACCCGTGCCCGGGCGGCCCCGGCCGGGGCCCACGGATACCGCACCAGGCCCGGCAGGCCCCGGCCGGGCCCTACCGCACGGCGGCCCGCCGGTACGCCCACGTCGCCACGGCCAGCGAGAGAACCCCCACCGCCGCGCAGATCGCCAGGAAGAACGCGATGATCCCCCAGTCCGGGCTGGCGTCGAAGGACCGGGCGAGGGCCTCGACCCCGTACGTCGAGGGCAGCAGGTCACGCGCCCACCCCACCGGCTCCGGCAGCCGTTCGGCCGGCAGCACCCCGAGCAGCAGGGCGGCGGACATGCCGAGCTGACCCAGCAGGGTCGCCAGCTCCGGGCGCGGCGCGAGCAGCCCGAGGGCCGCGCCGAGACCGGCCAGGGCGGCTCCGGAGAGCGGGACGACGGCCACCAGGACCCACAGATGGGTCATCGGCAGCTGGAAGAGCACGCTCCCGGTGATCGCGGTGAAGACCGTGCCTGGCACGGTGAAGGAGGCGTACGCGCCGGCCGCCCCGAGCACCACCGCGGCGGGCGGCACGGGCAGGGTGGCGTAGTGGTCGAGCCCACCGGACGCCCGCAGCTGCCCGAAGTACTGGGCGAGCAGGTTGAGCGCGACGAACGCGACGACCAGGACGCTGGATCCCGCGACCACCGCGCGGGCCTCCGCGCCGCCGTCCACGACACCCCGCATCAGGACCATGATCCCGACGGACTGGAAGGTCGCCACGAAGAGCAGCGGGATCCGGGCGACCCGCGCCCGGGAGAGCTGGGCGCGGTAGACGGCGGCCAGCGAGGGCAGCAGCCGGGCGCGCGGCGCGAGGGGCGCGGCGGCGGTACGGGCGGGGCCCGAGCCGGAGGGACCGGGCGCGGGCCGGACCTGCGACGGTGCGGTCCTGGCCGGAATGATGCTCGTCACCTGAGGCCGCTCCCCTTAGACACGTCCACCACGTCAAACCCGTCCGATTCATCCAGCCTGTGGAGTACGTTCGCCGCGCCCGCGGCGTTCACGTCCCCCACCCCTGTCGCAGCCCTCACGCCTTCACCAGCCCCTTGATCGCATTGGCCGCGTCTCCCCCGAGCGCGAGATAGACATCTTCCAGGCTGGGCGTGGCCAGGGTGAAATCGTCGAGCGCGGCGAAGGCCGCACCACCCGTCACCGCGGCGACCGCGGCCCGGGCCTCGTCCGGTCCCAGCCGCAGCACCCAGCGGCGCCCGGACTCCTGGGCGGACGGCCGCAGGGCGGCCACCTCGGGGACGTCCAGCGGGGCCCGCTCGCGCCACACCAGCTCGACGCGCACCTGCCCCGCGACCTTTTCCTTGAGCCCGGCGGGGGTGTCGCAGGCGATGACCCGGCCGTGTTCCAGGACGGCGACCCGGTCGAGGACCGTCTCGGCCTCGATCACGTTGTGGGTGACCAGCAGGACCGTGGCCCCGCGCTCCGCCCGGCGGCGGTCGACTGCGGCCCAGACGGCGCGGCGGGCGACCGGGTCCATTCCGGTGGTCGGTTCGTCGAGGACCAGGACAGGCCGGTCCCCGACCAGCGTGGCGGCGAAGCAGGCGAGCCGGCGCTGACCGCCGGAGAGCTTCTTCAGGGGCCGCCCGGCGATCGCGGTGAGACCCAGCTCCTCCAGGACGGCGTCGCGCTCGGCGCGGGCGTCCCGTACGGCGAGGCCGCGCAGCCGTCCGGTGGTCTCGGCGGCGAGGGAGACGGTCAGTTCGTCGAGGGCGGTGGATTCCTGCCCGAGGTAGCCGATCAGCCGGGCGGCCCGCTCGGGATGGCGTACGAGGTCGTGGCCCAGCACCTCGACGCTGCCGGAGTCGGGCCGCATGAGTCCGGTGAGCTGACGGACCAGGGTGGACTTGCCGGCGCCGTTGGGGCCGAGCAGTCCGAAGATCTCGCCGCGCCCGACGTCCAGGCTGATGCCGTCCGTGGCGCGGACCTCGGGCGTCGCGGGAGTGCCGCGGCGGCCCCGGACGGCGGGATAGGTCTTGACCAGATCGCGCACCGCGCACACGGTGCCGGTGTCGTTCTGCGCCTGTGCTGTGCCCGTACTCACGAGGTACGAGGGTACGGGGTCACATGCCCCGGTTCGCGTCCGGGGCCACCCTCGTCACCCCCGTGCGGGGCGGCTACTCCCCCGCCGGTACGTGCTCGGCGGCGGCCCGCACGTCGATCTCCCGCCAGAACCCGGCGCGGATCGCGTAGCGGTCGTGCTCGTCGATCTGGTCGTCCTTGTGGGCGAGGAGGCCGAAGCGGGCCGCGTACCGCAGCAGTTCGCCGTCGATCCGGTGCGGAATGCGGGGGTACATGGTGGAGAGTTTCTGCAGGTGGACGGTTTCCGGCAGGCGCTCCATCCAGCGGCGCGCGAAGACCTGGCCCACTTCGAAGGGGTCGCCGCCGACGGTGGTGATGTCCTCCTCCCGGTCCGCCCAGCGCTGTTCGGCGCTGGTGACCTGGGCGAGAGTCGGCAGGGACGCGGTCTCCGCCGGTTCGCCGAGGGGGCCGCCGCGCTCCACCCACCCTTTGTCGGAGGACCAGCGCAGCGTGGCGTTCGCGGGCTGGGGCGGGTGCTGGCGGTCCGGGTGGGTGGCGTGGGCGCGCAGCGCGGCCAGGTCCTTGGGGGTGGGGACGGTCTTGTGGCCGGGGGCGGGCTGGGTGTCGGCCTCGGCGGCGGGGGCGTTCTCGGCGGGGGCCGCGGAGTCGCTGCGGGCAGCGGCGGCCTGTGCCTCGGAGGCGCGTTCGGCGGAGGCGGCGAGGGCTGCCTCGGGCAGCGGCGCGGAGAGGATCGCGGCGATCTCGGGGCGCGGGACGGGCGGCGGCGCGCAGCTGCCGCCGGTGTCCTTGGCGCGTACGGCCTTGGTGATCCAGGCCCGGTCGAGGACCCGCCGCTCGTCGGCCTCGGCGACCAGGTCCTCGGACTGGTTGTAGTCGCCGTCGGCGGCCTGCACGGCCCAGAGGTGGACGGCGACCCCGTGTTCCTTGGCGGACATCAGACCGGGCAGCAGATCGCCGTCGCCGGTCACCAGCACCACGTCGGAGCAGGCCCGGTTCCGGGCCAGCTCGGTGAGCTCGGCGTGCATGGCGGCGTCGACGCCCTTCTGCGCCCAGCGCCCGTCGCTGCGGGTCAGGGCTCCCAGCCGTACGGTCACGCGGGGCATCACGCGGAGCCGGCGGTGCTCGGGCTGGGGCACCCGGTCGGGGGCGCCGTCGAACCAGTAGATCCGCAGCAGGGGTTGCTGGGTGTCGGCCTCGGCGCGCTCGCGGAGCCCCTGGATGAGGGCAGCGTGGTCGACGGTGATGCGGGAACGGGCGGGCTCTCCGGCCAGCAGACTCGCGGCTGCGCCCAGCAAGTAGCCGGCGTCCACCAGGACGACACAACGGTCCACGCGTTCCACCCTCTTCCAGAATTCGGGAACGGTTCAGCGGCCCGCTCCGCGATGACCGGGTCCGCTTACCCAGGGTTTCCTTCGAGTCTGCCCGACCGCGCAGGGGTTCACGGCCGGAACTGGATCATCGGCGTGGCGGATCCGGAAAGGAAGAGGGGAGGAACGGAGAAAGGGCGCGGAGACGATGCGGATGGACGCAGGAAAGGCGACGGGCAGGCCGGGCGGAGGCCGCGGAACGGGGACCCGCTGCGGAAACCGCTACGCGCGGTAATGATCCAACATGCGGTGTTTGCGGCGCTATGTGAATCTGACAGCGGTCCTGGCCCCCCAGGATTCCCCACAGGAGGCATTCACCATGGCGAAGAACAAGAACCGCAAGCAGGGCAGCCAGCACGACCGCGCGTCCGCGTCGGAGCGTAGTGCGGAGCAGGCCAAGTCGACGGCGTACGAGTCGCAGAACCAGCCGCAGGCACAGGCCCAGGGCAGCCCGTCCGACGTGGCACGCAAGCATCAGCGACGCTTCGGCCACAACTGACCCGTCGGCCGCATGCGGTCATGGAACGCGAGGGGCGTCCCGCCGGTGCGGGACGCCCCTCGCGTCGTGTCGTGCCCGGGCTCAGCCGGCCAGGCAGGCCGGGCCGAGCAGCACCTTCAGGTCGCCGAAGAGGGCTGAATCGGCCTTGACCCGGTGCCGGTCGAGCCGGAGCACGGTGGTCTTGCGGGGGCCCTGGAGCTTGATGCGTACCTCGGTGTCGCCCCGGTGGTGGCTGAGCACCTCGCCGAGCCGGGTGACCATGGGCGGGGTGATCTTCACGGTGGGGATGGTGAGGACGACGGGCGCGTTGGTCCCGGCGTTGGAGATGTCGGGGACCTGCATCTCCATGGCGACCAGCCGGGGCACGTCCTCGCGCTTGTCCAGGCGCCCCTTCACGAAGACGACGGTGTCCTCGACGAGCTGGGTGGAGACCAGCTGGTAGGTGGCGGGGAAGAACATGCACTCGATGGAACCGGCCAGGTCCTCCACGGTGGCGATGGCCCAGGCGTTGCCCTGCTTGGTCATCTTGCGCTGGAGTCCGGAGATGATGCCGCCGACGGTGACGATCGCGCCGTCGCCGTAGTCACCGCTCATGAGCTGGGAGATCGAGGAGTCGGCCTTGTCGGACAGCACGTGCTCCAGACCGAACAGCGGGTGGTCGGAGACGTACAGGCCGAGCATCTCCCGCTCCTGGGCGAGCAGGTAGGCCTTCTCCCACTCGACGTCGGAGAACTCCACGTCGAGCCCGAAGCCCGGCTCGTCGCTCTCCTCCTCGCCCATGCCGCCGAAGAGGTCGAACTGTCCCTCGGCCTCCTTGCGCTTGACCTGCACCACGTTGTCGATCATCGGCTCGTGGTGGGCGACGAGACCCTTGCGGGTGTGGCCCATCTCGTCGAAGGCGCCGGCCTTGATGAGCGATTCCACCGTCCGCTTGTTGCAGACGACCGCTTCGACCTTGTCCAGGAAGTCGGGGAAGCTGCTGTACTTCCCCTTCGCCTTGCGGGACCGGATGATCGAGTCGACGACGTTCTGGCCGACGTTGCGGATGGCCGTCAGGCCGAAGAGGATCACGTCGTCGCCCTGGGCGGCGAAGTTGGACAGCGACTCGTTGACGTTGGGCGGGAGCACCTTGATGCCCATGCGGCGGCACTCGTTGAGGTAGACCGCGGACTTGTCCTTGTCGTCCTTGACCGAGGTCAGCAGGGCGGCCATGTACTCGGCGGGGTAGTTCGCCTTGAGGTAGGCGGTCCAGTAGGTGACCAGGCCGTACGCCGAGGAGTGCGCCTTGTTGAACGCGTACCCGGCGAACGGCACCAGGACGTCCCACAACGCCTTGATCGCCGCGTCGGAGAAGCCCTTCTCCTTGGCGCCCGCCTCGAAGAGTACGAAGTTCTTCGCCAGCTCCTCGGGCTTCTTCTTGCCCATCACGCGGCGCAGGATGTCGGCCTCGCCGAGCGAGTACCCGGCGACGATCTGGGCGGCCTTCTGGACCTGCTCCTGGTAGACGATCAGGCCGTAGGTGAGGCCGAGGACCTCCTTGAGGGGCTCCTCCAGCTCCGGGTGGATCGGGGTGATCTCCTGGCGGCCGTTCTTGCGCTCCGCGTAGTTCGTGTGCGAGTTCATGCCCATCGGGCCCGGCCGGTAGAGGGCCGAGACGGCGGAGATGTCCTCGAAGTTGTCGGGCTGCATCTGGCGCAGCAGGGAGCGCATCGGCCCGCCGTCGAACTGGAAGACGCCGAGTGTGTCACCGCGGCAGAGCAGTTCGTACGTCTTGGGGTCGTCCAGCGGCAGGGAGAGCATCTCCAGGTCGATGCCCTTGTTGGACTTCACCATCTTGATGGCGTCGTCCATGATCGTCAGGTTGCGCAGGCCGAGGAAGTCCATCTTCAGCAGGCCGAGCGACTCGCACTGCGGGTAGTCCCACTGCGTGATGGTGACGCCGTCGGTGTGCCGGACCCAGACCGGGGCGTGGTCGACGATCGGCTCGCTGGACATGATGACGCCGGCGGCGTGCACGCCCATCTGCCGGACCAGGCCCTCGACGCCCTTGGCGGTGTCGATGACCTTCTTGACGTCCGGTTCGCTCTCGTACATCCCCCGGATCTCGCCCGCCTCGCTGTAGCGCGGGTGCTTGGGGTCGGTGATGCCGTTGAGGTCGATGCCCTTGCCGAGGACGTCGGCGGGCATCGCCTTGGTGAGCCGGTCGCCCATCGCGTACGGGTAGCCCAGCACGCGGGCGGAGTCCTTGATGGCGTTCTTGGCCTTGATCTTGCCGTAGGTGCCGATCATGGCGACCTTGTCGGCGCCGTACTTCTCGGTGACGTACCGGATCACCTCGACGCGCCGACGCTCGTCGAAGTCGATGTCGACGTCGGGCATGGAGACGCGCTCGGGGTTGAGGAACCGCTCGAAGATCAGCCCGTGCTCGATCGGGTCGAGGTCGGTGATGCCCATGGCGTACGCCACGATCGAACCGGCGGCGGAGCCTCGGCCGGGGCCGACCGCGATGCCGTTGTTCTTGGCCCACATGATGAAGTCGGCGACGACCAGGAAGTACCCCGGGAACCCCATCTGGATGATGATGTCCATCTCGTACTCGACCTGCTTCTGCCGGTCGTCGGGGACACCGTTCGGGAAGCGCCGACCCATGCCGACCCGGACCTCTTCCTGGAACCAGGTGACCTCCGTGAAGCCGTCCGGGATGTCGAACTTCGGCATGAGGTTCTTGGCCTCGAACATGCCGGTGGTGTCGATCTGCTGGGCGACCAGGAGGGTGTTGGCGCACCCCTGCTGCCAGGCGTCCGAGGAGTCGACGGCGTACATCTCGTCCGTCGTCTTGAGGTAGTAGCCCGTGCCGTCGAAGCGGAAGCGGTCGGGGTCCGAGAGGTTCTTGCCGGTCTGGATGCAGAGCAGGGCGTCGTGGGCGGTGGCCTCGTGGGCGTACGTGTAGTGCGAGTCGTTCGTCACGAGGGGCGGGATGTTCAGCTTCTTGCCGATCTCCAGCAGCCCGTCGCGGACCCGGCGCTCGATCTCGATGCCGTGGTCCATCAGCTCCAGGAAGTACCTGCCCTCGCCGAAGATGTCCTTGTAGTCGGAGGCCGCCTGGACCGCCTCGTCGAACTGGCCGAGCCGGAGCCGGGTCTGCACCTCGCCGGAGGGGCAGCCGGTGGACGCGATGAGCCCCTCGGACCACTGGGAGATGGTCTCCTTGTCCATCCGGGGCCACTTCTGGAGCCAGCCCTCTGCGTACGCGTCGGAGGAGAGCCGGAAGAGGTTGTGCAGCCCGGTCTTGTTGGACGCCCAGATCGTCTTGTGGGTGTAACCACCGGATCCGGACACGTCGTCGCGCTTCTGGTGCGGCTGTCCCCACTGCACCTTGCGCTTGTGCTTGCGCGACTCCGGGGCGACGTACGCCTCGATGCCGATGATCGGCGTGACGTTCGCCTTCTTGGCGGAGTGGAAGAAGTCGTACGCCCCGTGGAGGTTGCCGTGGTCGGTCATCGCGATGTGCGTCATGCCCATCTCGTTGGCCGCCTCGAACATGTCCTTGAGCCGCGCCGCACCGTCCAGCAGCGAGTACTGGGTGTGAACGTGAAGGTGCGTGAAGGGCGGCTTGGTCACGGCGTCGGGCCTCCGGGAAGTCGGGCGATGACGGACGGGGGGACAGCGTGGAAGTCTACGACGTGACGGAGTCGAACGACGGGCACTCCCGGCTTCCGCCGAGCGTTGGAGAGGGCGGGACACGTGTCCGTTTTGTCATGCACTCGGTCACCCGGACCCGGAGTTCGGCCAGACACGCCAACTACAGCAGGAGGCAGCAAGAAATGTCGGAAACGCAGACCGGCGCAGCGCGGCGCGGGGAGCAGATTCTCGCCGTTTTCGACACCGCCTTCGGGGAGCTGCTGGCCGCCGATCCGGCCGCCTTCCGGGTCAAGTTCCGCAAGATGGCGGGCTCGGCCTTCGCGTTCTACCGCGGCACGGCCGGCCTGTTCTACAGCGACCTGGAGCGGGAGCGGCACGGCGGCCCGTTCCTGGACGAGCGCACCGGCCGGGTGTGGATCCACGGCGATCTGCACGCGGAGAACTTCGGCACCTACATGGACGCCAACGGCCGCCTCGTCTTCAACGTCAACGACTTCGACGAGGCGTACGTGGGCCCCTTCACCTGGGACCTGAAGCGCTTCGCCGCCTCCGTGGCCCTGATCGGTTACGCGAAGGCACTGGCCGACGAGCAGATCACCGACCTGGTCCGGATCTTCGCCGCGTCCTACCGCGAGCGGATCCACGCGCTGGCGACCGGCGCGAAGAACGACGAGGTACCGCCGTTCACCCTGGACACGGCGGACGGCCCGCTGCTGGGCGCGCTGCGCGCCGCCCGTTCGCGCACGCGGTTCTCGCTGCTGGACTCGATGACGGTGATCCGGGACTTCGAGCGCCGGTTCTCGGACGGCGGCGGAGCGATCGACCTGGACGCCGCGACGCGTTACAAGGTGCTGGCCGCGTTCGACGGCTATCTGGAGACGCTGCCGGAGTCGAGCCTGACCCGTCCCGACTCCTACCGGGTCAAGGACGTGGTGGGCCGCCGGGGCATCGGCATCGGATCCGCCGGGCTGCCCTCGTACAACATCCTTCTGGAGGGCAACAGCGACGCCCTGGAGAACGATGTGGTGATCTACCTCAAGCAGGCGCAGACCCCGGCGGTCTCCCGGCACATCACGGACGGCGCCGTGCGGGAGTACTTCCAGCACGAAGGGCACCGCACCGTGATCTCGCAGCGCGCTCTCCAGGCGCACGCGGACCCGTGGCTGGGCTGGACCGAGCTGGACGGCTCCGGTCAGCTGGTCGCCGAGGTCTCGCCGTACGCGGTCGACCTGGACTGGTCCGACATCGACGAGGTGGACGAGATCGCGGCGGTCGTCGCGGATCTGGGCCGGGTGACGGCCACGATGCACGCGGCCGCCGACGACGAGAGCGGGCACTCGCTGGTGCCGTTCTCCACGGAGCGGGCGATCGACGCGGCCATCGCGGCCGACGAGGAGAGCTTCGCGCCGCTGCTGGTCGACTTCGCCCACAGCTACGGTGCGCGGGCCCGCGCGGACCACCAGATCTTCGTGGACCTCTTCCGCAACGGCCGGATCCCGGGCCTGTAGGGCCCGGGAGTCCCCGGGGCGGCCCGGGGACTCTCAGCCTCTTTTAAGGTCCACTTACCTCGGCGCATGACACACTTTCCGGCGATGGACATCTCAGGGACGCAGCTCAGGGTCGCGCGCGCGGCGCTCTTCACCGCGCTCGTCGTCACCCTGTCCACGGCGTCCCACGTGCTGCTCTCCCGGGTCCCGCTGCCGCTGACCGCGGTCGCGCTGCTGGCCGCTGTCGTCTTCGCCGTGGCGTACGCGCTGGCCGGCCGGGAGCGCGGCTTCGGGGCGATCGCGGGCCTGCTGGTCCCGCTGGAGCTGGCCGCCGACACGCTCTTCACCACGGGCCAGCATCTCTGTTACGGGGCGGCGGGCGGCCCGGTCGCCGGCCCGCTGCGCGCGGTGGGCTTCGACGTCCTCTGCGGCGGCGAGGCCGGTGCCACCGGGGCCCGGATCGCCGGGGTCGGCGCGGTGGGCACCCCGCTGGCCGATGTGGCCGGTGCGGGCGACCGGGCGGCGGCGCTGCTGGCGCAGCCCGGGCCCGCCGTGCCGTGGCTGCTGCTCGTCGCCCACGTGGCGGTCGGGCTGCTCGCCGCGGCCTGGCTGCGGCGCGGCGAGGCGGCCCTGGCCGGGCTGCTGCGCGCGGCGGCCCTGCTGGCGTTCCGGCCGCTGCTGACCGCGGTCGCCGTGGTACGGGCGGGTGTCCGGTCCGCGGCCCGCCGGGCCCGGCCCGCCGGGCGTCCGCACCCGCCGCTGACCGCCCGCTTCCTCGTGCACAGTGTGGGACGCAGGGGCCCGCCGCCCGCGCCGTACGCCGCCGCCTGAGGGCACGGCGACGCGGACACGCGGCAGGGCCGCTCCCCACACACGTAGCAACACGCACTCACGGAGAACGATCATGAGCAAGCGGAACACCCAGGCGAACAAGGCAGCGGCCCGCGAGCGGCTGCGCGCCGAGCGCGAGCGCCAGGCCAAGAAGGACAAGACCCGCAAGCAGCTCGTCGTCGCGGGCTCGGTCGTCGCCGCCCTCGCGGTGATCGGCGGCATCAGCTACGGCGTGACGCAGCTGAACAAGCCGGACGCCTGGGAGACGGCCGCCGACGCGAAGAACGTCACCGCGCCGAAGAACACCTCGGGCAAGGACGGCACCACCGTGGTGGTCGGCGAGTCGAGCGCGAAGAAGACCCTGGAGCTGTACGAGGACGCGCGCTGCCCGGTCTGCGCCACGTTCGAGCAGGGCGTCGGCGAGACCGTCTCGAAGGACGTCGAGGCCGGCAAGTACAAGGTCAGGTTCGTCGGCGCGACCTTCATCGACAACATGGACAACGGCGAGGGCTCCAAGAACGCCCTGAGCGCGCTCGGCGCGGCGCTGGACGTGAGCCCCGAGGCGTTCCTGGAGTACAAGGCCGCGCTGTACTCGGCAAAGTTCCACCCCGCGGAGAGCGACGACAAGTTCGCCAAGGACAGCTACCTCATCGAGGTCGCGGACTCCGTCGACGCCCTGAAGGGGAACAAGGCCTTCCAGAAGAACGTGGAGGACGGCACGTACGACGCCTGGGCGCTGAAGATGTCCAAGACGTTCGACGAGAGCGGTGTGCAGGGCACGCCGACGCTGATGATGGACGACAAGAAGATCACGGCCGAGGGCAGTGAGAACGCCCCCATGACGGCCGACGAGTTCACGAAGGCCGTCGACAAGGCGCTGAAGGCGTAGCGCCTCTCAGGCCCGGGGCCGGCCTCCGCGCGCTCCTACAGGGTGGCCAGGAAGCCGAGTGCGACCTTCCAGGTCTGCTCGGCGGCCGCCTGGTCGTAGTCGTGCAGATCGGGGTCGGTGAACAGGTGCCCGGCCCCGGGGTAGCGGTAGACCTCCACGTCCGCGCCCGTCCGCTGCATCTGGAGGTACCAGCTGTTCAGCCAGTCGTGGGACTCGAAGGGGTCCGGGTCCGCGACGTGCAGCTGGACGGGGAGCTCGTCCACCGAGGCGTTCTCGGCGACGTCCGAGGTGCCGTGGAACAGCAGCAGCCCGCGGGCCTTCGCGTCGCCGAGGGCCAGGGTCTGCGCGGTCGCCGCGCCGAGGGAGAAGCCGGCGTAGACGAGCCCCTGGTCGGAGTAGGGGGCGGCGGCCAGCACGGCGCGCTTCAGCAGCTCCTCCTTGCCGGTCTCCTCCTTGTAGGCCATCCCCTCTTCCACCGTCTCGAAGGTGTGCCCCTCGAACAGATCGGGCACGCGCACCTCGTGGCCGGCGTCCCTGAGGCGCGCGGCCGCGGCGTGCACTGCGGGCCGGAGCCCGTACGTCGAGTGGAAAAGCATGATGTTCATGAAGCCCATGGTGCCATTTGTACCCTGGGGGCTGCCTACAGCCAGGAGGACTGCCCAATGGAGAGCGTGCTGCGCCCGCTGATCGTCATCGGCGGTTCCGTGGTGATCACCCTGCTGGTCGGCTGGCTGGTCGACCGGCTGCTGCGGCGGGCCGACAGCCGTCACCACGAGACGCCGCTGTGGGGGTTGCTGCGGCTCTGTAGGCCTCCACTGCAAGTGGTGATCATCACGGCGCTGCTGCGGGGCAGCTACCGCCAGTCGGGCATCGCCTGGGTGTGGGAGCACCGGGCCGGGATCGGCCAGATCCTGACCCTGGTGCTGATCGGCGCGTCCGCCTGGCTGGTGGTGCGGATCGCGGCGACGGTCGTGGAGGCGAGTTACGCCCGGTACGCGACGGGCACCCGTGACCCGGCCCGGGTCCGCCGGGTCCGAACGCAGGTGACGCTGATCCAGCGGGTGGTCATCGCGGTGGTGACGGTGGTCGCCATCGCGGCGATGCTGCTGACGTTCCCCCCGATGCGCGCGGTCGGCACGTCGATGCTCGCCTCGGCCGGCCTGCTCGGCATCGTCGCGGGTGTCGCCGCCCAGTCGACGCTCGGCAATCTCTTCGCCGGGCTCCAGATCGCGTTCGGCGACATGGTGCGGATCGGCGACACCGTGGTGGTGGACGGCGAGTGGGGCACGATCGACGAGATCACCCTGACGTTCCTGGCGGTACGGACCTGGGACGAGCGGCGGATCACGATGCCGGTCTCGTACTTCACCAGCCAGCCGTTCGAGAACTGGTCGCGCGGCGGGGTGCAGATGACCGGCACGGTCTTCTTCCACCTCGACCACTCCGCTCCGGTCGCCGCGATGCGGGAGAAGCTGCGGGACCTCCTCGGGGACATCGCCACCTGGGACGGCCGGGACTGGTCGCTGGCCGTCACCGACACCACGCCGACCACGATCGAGGTGCGTGCGGTGGTCACGGCGAAGGACGCGGACGACATCTGGACGGTGCGCTGCGCGGTGCGTGAGCAGCTGATCGGCTGGCTGCGCGACCACCACCCGTACGCGCTGCCGCGAATCGCCACCGCGCCCGCCACACTGCCGCCGGGCAAGCAGTGGGCGGAGCTGACGGGCTCCGGGGGCCGATCCAGGAGCAACGGGGCGGCGTCGCCCTCCGACCGGGGCGACGCCAAGGCCCCGCGCACGGGACGCGGCTGACAACGCCGAACGCTCAGCGCAGGGAGCGGAAGTCCAGATACCGCAGCACCCGGTCCACGACCTCCGGGTCGGAGCTGGGCTCGCCGCGCACGGAGAGCACCTCGTGGCGGGCGGTCGACATCATCTCGCGCTGGACACGGCTGACCGCCTTGAAGCGCTCGGCACGCTCGGCGCGGGCCTCGCGCCGCTCCTCGTCGACCATGTCCGGGCTGATCCGGGAGCGAGAAGGTGCCGCTGACGGCGGCGGCGATGGCCACGTGGTGGAGCACGATGGCGGTCACGTCGTTGAAGAGCCCCTCGCCCTCCAGGATCGACACCAGTTGGCGCGGCAGCCCCACGGAGCCCGCCACAGCGGTCGCCGCGACCGGGTCGGGCGGGGCGACGAGCGCGCCGAGGGCAACGGCCGCGGCGATGGGCGGCCCCGGCACGATCGAGTTGGCGACCGCGGCGACGGCGGCACTCAGGCCGGGTGGATCTCCCGCCGCATCGCCCGGTGCGGCATGCCCGCGTCGGGGAACTCGGGGCCGTACGCGACGTATCCGAGCCGCTCGTAGAAGCCGAGGGCGTGGGTCTGGGCGTGCAGGTCGACGGCGGCCAGGCCCAGCTTCCGCGCCTCGTCCTCGATGGCCCGTACGAGGGCCGCGCCGACCCCGAGGCCGCGGGCCTCCCGGCTCACGGCGAGCCGCCCCAGCGAGCCGATCGACGGGTCGCCGCCGGTCTTGCCCGCCGCGTTCGCGCCGTGCAGCAGCCGTCCCGTGCCGAGCGCGGTGCCGTCCGCCGCGACGGCCAGGACATGCACCGCGGTCGCGTCGCAGGCGTCGTACTCCAGCTCCTCGGGCACGTTCTGCTCACCGACGAAGACGTCCTTGCGGACCTGGAAGCAGGCTTGGAGGTCGCTCTCCTCGGCGGCCCTGCGGGTGCTGTACGAGATGGGGGTGGAGCTCACTGGCTCTCCGCGGAGATGGTGTCGAGGGCGTGCTGGAGGTCGGCCGGGTAGGTGCTGGCGAACTCCACCCAGCTGCCGTCGCCCGGGTGCTCGAAGCCCAGGCGCACGGCGTGCAGCCACTGCCGGGTCAGCCCGAGGCGCTTGGCCAGGGTCGGGTCCGCGCCGTAGGTGAGGTCGCCGACGCAGGGGTGGCGGTGGGCGGACATGTGGACCCGGATCTGGTGCGTGCGGCCGGTCTCCAGCTTGATGTCGAGGAGGCTGGCGGCGCGGTAGGCCTCGATCAGGTCGTAGTGGGTCACCGACGGCTTGCCCTCGGCGGTGACCGCCCACTTGTAGTCGTGGTTGGGGTGGCGCCCGATGGGGGCGTCGATGGTGCCGCTCATCGGGTCCGGGTGGCCCTGGACGAGGGCGTGGTACTTCTTGTCGACGATCCGGTCGCGGAACTGGGCCTTGAGCAGGGTGTAGGCGCGCTCGGACTTGGCGACGACCATCAGGCCGGAGGTGCCGACGTCGAGGCGGTGGACGATGCCCTGGCGCTCGGCGGCGCCGGACGTGGAGATCCGGTAGCCGGCGGCGGCGAGGCCGCCGATGACGGTGGTGCCGGTCCAGCCGGGGCTGGGGTGGGCGGCGACGCCGACCGGCTTCATGATCACGACGATGTCGTCGTCGTCGTGGACGATCTCCATGCCCTCGACGGGCTCGGCGACGATCTGGACGGGGGCGGGTGCCCCCGGCATCTCCACTTCCAGCCAGGCGCCCCCGTGGACCCGCTCGGACTTCCCGGCCACCGAACCGTCCACCTGGACCTTCCCGGCTGCGGCCAGCTCGGCGGCCTTGGTGCGGGAGAAACCGAACATCCTGGAGATGGCGGCGTCGACGCGCTCGCCTTCCAGGCCGTCCGGTACGGGCAGGGTGCGGATCTCGGGGTGCGTACTCACCTGTCGAGTATGCCTTGCGCCCGCCGCTCCCCGCGCCGCCCGGTCGGTCCTCAGTCCTTGTGCACGGTCCCGTCGGGGTCCAGGCCCTTGAAGGAGAGGATCACGATGAGGATGCCGCCGCACACGATGGCGGAGTCGGCGAGGTTGAAGACGGCGAAGTGCTTGGGGGCGATGAAGTCCACCACCGCACCCTCGAACACGCCGGGCGCCCGGAAGAGGCGGTCGGTGAGGTTGCCGAGCGCACCGCCCAGGAGGAGACCCAGGGCGATGGCCCACGGCAGGCTGTAGAGCTTGCGGGCCAGCCGGACGATCACCACGATCACGCCGGCGGCGATGATGGTGAAGATCACCGTGAACGCCTCGCCGAACCCGAACGCGGCGCCCGCGTTCCGGATCGCCCGGAACTGCAGCCAGTCGCCGATGATGTCGATCGGCGGCTGGTGCTCCAGCTTCGCGACCACGATCATCTTGGTGATCAGGTCCAGGAGGTAGGCCACGACGGCCACGCTCATGAGTACGAGGACCTTCCGCTTGCCCCGGCCCGCGTTCACGGCGGCGTCGGCGGCCGTGCTGCCGCCCTCGTCCGTGCCCTCTGCATCGGGATTGTCCGGCGTACCGATGATGCGCTCCGCCTCTGCCACGTGAATCCCTCGACCTAGGTGCCTGACTGAGGATGAGGGTACGACACACCTGTGCGGATCAGCCGCGCCGCTCCTGCTTCTGTTTGTCCTCGACGCACAGGGTGGCCCGGGGGAAGGCCTGCATCCGCGCCTTGCCGATCGGTTTGCCGCAGACCTCGCAGAGCCCGTACGTCCCCGTCTCCAGACGGGCCAGCGCCCGCTCGGTCTGCTCCAGCATCTCCTGGGCGTTGGCGGCCAGCGACAGCTCGTGCTCGCGGGTGATGTTCTTGGTGCCGGTGTCGGCCTCGTCGTCGCCCGCGCCGTCGCCGGAGTCCCGCATCAGACCGGCGAGGGCCGCGCCGGAGGCCTCCAGCTCGCTGCGGAGCCGCAGCGTCTCGCTGGTCAGCAGTGTCCGCGCCTCGCTGACCTCCTCGGGCGTCCAGGGGTCCTCCCCGGGCCGGACGGCCAGCTCGTCGGGGGCGGCGGCGCGGGCCGGCGGCACGGGGGCCGTGGCCTGTGCTCCTGCTGCGGAACGACTCGCGCTCTTCTTGGCTACCACCGTGGGGGCTCCCGTCTGCTCGGCGGCCCGGGCCGCCTCCGTGGCCGCCGTTGCGGCCTTTTCCGACGCCTTCTCTGCCGCGCTCTTCTTGCCGGTGCTCTTCCTGCCGGCGGGCTTCTCGCCGACCGTCGTCTTCTTCGCCGCAGCCTTCTTGGCCACGGTCTTCTTGGCCACGGTCTTCCTGGCAGCGGCCTTCTTCACGTTCTTCGCTGTCCTCGTCGCGGGCGCGGCCTCCTGGTCGGCCGGTGGCTCGTGGGTGCCGTCGTGCTCGGCCGCGGTCTCTTCCGCCGTCTTCTTCGCCACCATGGCCGCGGCCCCTTCACATATCGTGATCTTGCTCGCGAATCGTGCTGGGACGATAAATCGACTCCAGCCCCACGGCAACGGGGCACGCCGCCTTCCCGCCCCTCCCGTATCCGGTCGTGGCGCACCTGCCTCCGTTGTTCCCAGCTCCCCGCCCGGTAATCCGGCCCCCGGGCCCCGCCGGGAAGTCCGGGCGCCCCGTCCCGCCAGTCGAGTCACGCCCGCGCGCCGCCGATAATCGGTCGGCCGTCGCCCGTACGGGCCCGTACACTGGCCCCAGCGAGAGGCTTGGATGGGACGAGTAGCGCCGTACGCAGCCAGCAGCGACCCGGGGACGGTGGGAGCCCGGGGGCGAGCGCGTCGTGAAGATCACCCCGGAGCCGCCGGAAGAACGCTCTGCACCGCGGGTCCTCCCACGGACGCAAGGCCACTAGACCCGGCATCGCGACCCCAATGAGGGGGCCACGGGCGCACGCCCGGGGCCAAGGAGGGTGGTACCGCGGGAGCCGAGACGCTCTCGTCCCTCCGACGGAAGTGGAATACGTCCGCCGGAGGAAGCCGCACATGACATCGCCGCAGTACCACCAGGTACCCGCCCAGGTCGACCTGCCCGCACTGGAGCACGCCGTGCTCGACTTCTGGCGCGAGAGCAAGGTCTTCGCCAAGAGCCTCGACCAGTCCGAGGGCCGCCCCGAGTGGGTCTTCTACGAGGGCCCGCCCACCGCCAACGGCATGCCGGGCGCCCACCACATCGAGGCCCGCGTCTTCAAGGACGTCTTTCCCCGCTTCCGCACCATGCAGGGCTACCACGTGGGCCGCAGGGCCGGCTGGGACTGTCACGGCCTGCCGGTCGAGCTGGCGGTCGAGAAGGAGCTGGGCTTCAACGGCAAGAAGGACATCGAGGCGTTCGGCATCGCCGAGTTCAACGCCAAGTGCCGTGAGTCCGTGACCCGGCACACCGACGCGTTCGCCGAGCTGACGACCCGCATGGGCTACTGGGTCGACCTGGACGACGCGTACCGCACGATGGACCCGGAGTACGTCGACTCCGTGTGGTGGTCGCTCAAGGAGATCTTCAACAAGGACCTGCTCGTCCAGGACCACCGGGTCGCCCCCTGGTGCCCGCGCTGCGGCACCGGCCTGTCCGACCACGAGCTGGCCCAGGGCTACGAGACGGTCGTCGATCCCTCGGTGTTCGTCCGCTTCCCCCTCACCTCCGGCCCGCTGGCCGGCGAGGCGGGCCTCCTGGTCTGGACGACCACCCCCTGGACGCTGGTCTCCAACACGGCGGTCGCCGCCCACCCCGAGGTCCGCTACGTCGTCGCGACGAACGGCGAGGAGAAGCTGGTCGTCGCCGAGCCGCTCCTGGAGAAGGCGCTGGGCGAGGGCTGGGAGGCCACCGGCCAGTCGTTCACCGGCGCCGAGATGGAGCGCTGGGCCTACGAACGCCCCTTCGCGCTGGTCGACTTCCCGGCGGAGGCGCACTACGTCGTCAACGCCGAGTACGTGACGACCGAGGACGGTACGGGTCTGGTCCACCAGTCCCCCGCGTTCGGCGCCGACGACCTCGTGGTCTGCCGTGCGTACGGCCTGCCGGTGGTCAACCCGGTCCGCCCGGACGGCACCTTCGAGGAAGACCTCCCCCTGGTCGGCGGCGTCTTCTTCAAGAAGGCCGACGAGGCGCTCACCGCGGACCTGGACGCACGCGGCAAGCTCTTCCGCCACGTCCCGTACGAGCACAGCTATCCGCACTGCTGGCGCTGCCACACGGCGCTGCTCTACTACGCGCAGCCGTCCTGGTACGTCAGGACGACGGCGATCAAGGACCGTCTCCTCCAGGAGAACGAGAAGACCAACTGGTACCCGGATTCGGTCAAGAACGGCCGCTTCGGCGACTGGCTGAACAACAACGTCGACTGGGCGCTCTCCCGCAACCGCTACTGGGGCACGCCGCTGCCGATCTGGCGCTGCGAGGACAACCACCTCACCTGCGTGGGCTCACGCGCGGAGCTCACAGAACTGACAGGCACGGACCAGTCGTCACTCGACCCCCACCGCCCGTTCATCGACGAGATCACCTTCACCTGCACGCACGAGAACTGCCAGTTGGAGGCGTACCGCGTCCCGGAGGTCATCGACGCCTGGTACGACTCGGGTTCGATGCCGTTCGCGCAGTGGGGCTACCCGTACAAGAACAGGGAAGTCTTCGAGAGCCGCTACCCGGCGCAGTTCATCTCGGAGGCCATCGACCAGACCCGCGGCTGGTTCTACACGCTGATGGCGGTAGGGACGCTGGTCTTCGACAAGTCGAGTTACGAGAACGTGGTCTGCCTGGGCCACATCCTCGCCGAGGACGGCCGCAAGATGTCCAAGCACCTGGGCAACATCCTGCAGCCGATCCCGCTCATGGACCAGCACGGGGCGGACGCGGTGCGGTGGTTCATGGCGGCGGGCGGCTCCCCGTGGGCGGCACGCCGGGTGGGACACGGCACGATCCAGGAGGTCGTCCGCAAGACGCTCCTCACCTACTGGAACACGGTCGCCTTCCAGGCCCTGTACGCGCGCACGTCGGGCTGGGCCCCGTCGGCGGCCGACCCGGCCCCGGTGGACCGCACCGTCCTGGACCGCTGGCTGCTGAGCGAACTCAACGCGCTGGTCGACCAGATGACGGTCGCCATGGAGGGCTACGACACCCAGCGCGCCGGCAAGCTGCTCTCGGCATTCGTGGACGACCTCTCCAACTGGTACGTACGCCGCTCGCGCCGCCGCTTCTGGCAGGGCGACAAGGCGGCGCTGCGCACGCTGCACGAGGTCATCGAGACGGTCACCCGGCTGATGGCGCCGCTGACCCCGTTCATCACGGAGCGGGTCTGGCAGGACCTGATCGCCCCGGTCACGCCGGACGCCCCGGAGTCGGTCCACCTCTCCTCCTGGCCGAAGGCGGACGTCTCGGCGATCGACCCGGCTCTCTCCTCCCAGATGGCGCTGGTGCGCCGCCTGGTGGAGCTGGGCCGGGCCACGCGCGCCGAGTCGGGCGTGAAGACGCGCCAGCCGCTGTCGCGCGCCCTGGTGGCGGCGACGGGCTTCGAGTCGCTCTCTTCGGAACTCCGGGCACAGATCACCGAGGAGCTGAACGTCACATCGCTCGCCTCGCTCTCCGAGGTGGGCGGTTCGCTGGTCGACACGACGGCGAAGGCCAACTTCCGCGCCCTGGGCAAGCGGTTCGGCAAGGGCGTGCAGGCGGTGGCCAAGGCAGTGGCGAACGCGGACGCGGCGGCCCTCTCCCTCGCTCTGCGTGAAGGCACGGCCTCGGTGGAGGTGGACGGCGAGCAGATCACCCTCTCCTCCGACGAGGTCATCATCACGGAGACCCCGCGCGAGGGCTGGTCGGTCGCCTCGGACTCGGGCGCGACGGTCGCCCTGGACCTGGAGATCACCCCGGAACTGCGCCGCGCGGGCCTGGCCCGTGACGCGATCCGCCTGATCCAGGAGGCCCGCAAGAACAGCGGCCTGGACGTCGCGGACCGCATCGCCGTCCGCTGGACCTCGACGTCCCCGGCAACGGTGGAGGCGCTCACCGAGCACACGCCGCTGATCGCGGACGAGGTCCTGGCCCTGGACTACGCGCAGGGCGAGGCGGACGAGACGTACGGCGAGGCGTTCGAGGACGAGGGCCTGTCGCTGGCGTTCCGCCTGCGCAAGCAGTAGCCCCGTACGTCTGCGAGGGGCCCGCCGGGAAGCTTCCGGCGGGCCCCTCTGCCGTACCCCCTCAGGGGCGCTGCCCCGCAATCCAGCCCGTCCGGCGCTTGATGGCAACGGGAGGTCCGGGGTGGAGCCCCGGTTTCGGGAAGGGGCGGGTAGGGGAACAGGCCCGCCGCAGGCGCCCCACCCGCACGGCAAAGGGCCGGGCCCCGGGGAACCCCGGGGCCCGGCCCTTTGCCTGCCGACGGCTACGCGCTCAGCGAGCGCGAACCGCTCAGTTGTCGTCCTCGTCGATCAGGAACCCACGCATCGGCGAGGGCGCCTGCTGCATCGGCTGCGGCGCCTGCGGCCGCACCGGCGCCATCGGCTGCGTCATCGCGGGCGACATCTGCTGCTGGCCGCCGTAGGACGGCGCGCCGCCCATGGACTGGCCGCCACCCATCTGCTGGCCGCCGTGGCCACCGTGGTTGGAGCCGCCCATGGAGTGACCCATCGCACCCGCACCGGCCGGGGCCAGCGAGGGGGACGGCGGCAGCGAAGCCGTCGCCGGAGTCCGCGGCGGGGCGAGCGAGTCGTCCGCCTGGGTCTCCAGCTGACGCAGCTGGCTCTCCAGGTAGGACTTCAGCCGCGTGCGGTACTCGCGCTCGAAGCCACGCAGGTCCTCGACCTTGCGCTCCAGCGTCGCGCGGGCCGACTCCAGCGAGCCCATCGCCACGCGGTGCTTCTCCTGCGCGTCCCGCTCCAGGGCGTCGGCCTTGGCGCGCGCGTCGCGCTCCAGGCCCTCGGCACGGCTGCGCGCCTCGCCGACGATCTTGTTGGCCTCGGAACGGGCCTCCGCGATCGCCTGGTCGGCGGTCTGCTGTGCGAGCGAGAGGACACGGGCGGCGCTGTCGCCACCGGGGCCCTGCCCCTGCTGCTGCATCTGCGGCGGCTGCATCTGCTGCATCTGCTGCATCTGCTGCTGCTGGGGGTGCTGACCCATGGGGCCACCCATCGGGCCACCCATGGGACCGCCCTGCATCGGGCCGGGGCCGTGCGGGCCCTGCGGACCGGGGCCGTGGCCGCCCTGGGGGCCGTGGCCACTGGGACCTGCGGGCAGCTGCGGCGCGCCACCGGGCAGCTGGGGCGGACCCATCTGCGGGGGCTGCTGCTGCTGCGGCGGTCCGGATATGGCGGCGGGAACGGGTGCACCCGGGCGGTCCTGCTGCTCCGGAGGCTTGCGCATGCCCTGCTGCTGTTGCTGCTGCTGGTTCTGCGCGGCGGCACGCGTCGCGGCGGCCAGCTTGGCGCGCAGGTCCTCGTTCTCGCGGAGCAGACGGGTCAGCTCCGATTCGACCTCGTCCAGAAAGGCATCGACCTCGTCCTCGTCATAGCCTTCTCGGAGGCGGACGGTCGTGAACTGCTTGTTCCGCACGTCCTCGGGGGTCAACGGCATCTCTTCTTCACCTCTACGTAGTCGTCGGCAGTCGGCAAGACCGTATCGCTCACAACCTGACCACAACGCTGATCAGGATGTAGACGATGATCATCAGAACGAAGAAGGACAGGTCGAGTGCCACGCCCCCGAGACGCAGCGGCGGGATGAATCGCCGCAGAAGCTTGAGCGGTGGATCGGTGACAGTGTAGGTGGCCTCAAGTACGACCACCATCGCCTTGCCGGGTTGCCATGAACGTGCGAACTGGAAGACATAGTCCATGACCAGCCGGAAGATCAGCACGATGAGGAAACACATCAGCGCGATATAGACCACATCCAGTGCGACGCCCATGTCTCGCGCTTCCCTCTCCCCTGGCTCTCGTAGCTCCGGCCTCGTGGCCGGCACCGGCCTCTCGGCCGGGTTGTTCCCGGTGTCGTGTTCTCAGCTCTGGTTGAAGAATCCGCCCTCTGCGATGCGGGCCTTGTCCTCCGCCGTGACATCGACGTTAGCAGGCGACAACAGGAACACCTTCTGCGTCACGCGTTCAATGCTGCCATGGAGACCGAAGACGAGTCCTGCGGCAAAGTCGACAAGTCGCTTCGCGTCCGTATCGTCCATCTCCGTGAGATTCATGATCACCGGAGTGCCCTCACGGAAGTGTTCCCCGATGGTACGGGCCTCGTTGTAGGTCCTGGGGTGCAGCGTGGTGATGCGGTACGGCTCCCGCTCGGACACGACCTTGGGCATGATCACCGGTGCGTTCTTCTCCATGTTCGGGCGTTCAGGTGTGATGGATGCCACGGGGGCGATTCGGGCGGGTCGCCCGCTTTCCACGGGGAGCTGAACCGGCTCGCGCTGCGCGGGCGGTTGCACCACTCGTACCGGTTCGTCCCTTTCGCGCTCACGCTCACGATCCCGCTCGCGTTCCCGCTCCACCTGGTGCGGGGGCTGATGCCGCCGCCGGTCGCGCTCGGGCTCCGGCTCAGGTTCGAATTCGTCATCGGGGTCGAACCCCGGACCGTCGTACCCATCGTCCTCCACGAGGCCGAGGTAGACCGCCATCTTGCGCATCGCGCCGGCCATGCTCCGAGTCCTCCGCTCTGTGGTGGATCGGCATTCGTCACCAAGTGCCCGCGATCCACTGTGGTCTGCCCGCCATGAGCGGTAATGACCATATTTTCTGCTGTGGTCCGACTTGCTTCGCGACGTTACCCGAGCCGGGGTCGGACTCCGAGTACCGCCGTACCGACGCGTACATGTGTCGCTCCGGCCGCCACCGCGTCCTCCAGGTCCCCGCTCATACCTGCGGAGACCATGTTCGCAGCCGGATGACCGGCGCGCAGGCGGGATGAGATTTCCATCAGCCGGTCGAAAGCGGCCCGTTGCCGGCCGGCGTACTCCCCGGCCAGCGGCGCCACGGTCATCAGACCGTCGAGCCGGAGTCCGGGAGCAGCGCCGATCGCGGCCGCCAACTCCTCGACCCCGTCCGGAGCGACACCGCCGCGCTCACCGCGCGCACCGCTCTCCGCGTCCAGGGCGACCTGGACGAGGCAGCCGAGTTCGCGCTCCCCGCGGACCGCGGCGGCGGAGAGAGCGGTGACCAGCTTGACGCGGTCCACCGACTGCACGACATCGGCATAACTGGTCACAGAACGAACCTTGTTCGTCTGCAATTGTCCGACAAAGTGCCACGTCAGAGAAAGATCCGCACAAGCAGTGGCTTTGGGGGCCGCGTCCTGGTCACGATTCTCCGCGACATGGCGCACACCGAGTTCATGCAGGATCCGCACATCGCTCGCGGGGTAGGTCTTGGTGACCACGATCAGGGTCACTTCCTCGCGCTTGCGACCGGCCGCGGTACAGGAGGAGGCGATCCTTTCCTCCACCTGCGCCAGATTCGCGGCGAGTTGAGCCTTACGGTCCGTCATGCCCTATCCGTCCAGCCAGACATATCCGGCGAGCCGCCCGGTGGTGCGGTCGCGGCGGTACGAGAAGTGGTCGCCCGATTCCAGGGTGCAGTACGGCGAGGAGTGCCGGTCCGTCACACCGAGGGCGGCGAGCTGGGCGTGGACTCCGCCGGTGACGTCGACCGCCGGGGTTCCCCAGCTGGTCTCGGACCAGGTGCCGGGGACGGCCTCGGCGACCTCGGCCCGCATCGCCTCCGGTACTTCGTAGCACCGACCGCAGACGGCCGGTCCGGTGTGCGCGGTGATCCGGGAGGGGTGTGCGCCGAGCGCGATCATGGCCTCGACCGCCGCCGGAACGACTCCGGCGACCAGCCCCGGCCGCCCGGCGTGCGCTGCCCCGACGACTCCGGCGACCGGGTCGGCGAGGAGTACGGGGGTGCAGTCGGCGGTGAGGACCGCGAGCGGCAGTCCGCGCCGGGCGGTCACCACCGCGTCCACGGCGGGAATCTCCGCCTTCGCACCCCAGGGTCCGTCCACCACCGCGACGTCCCGGCCGTGCACCTGGTTCATCCAGACGACCCGCGCCGGATCGATGCCCAGGTCGCGCGCCGCACGCTCGCGATTCGCGCCGACGGCGGCGGGGTCGTCACCGACCGCGCCGCCGAGGTTGAGTTCACCGTACGGAGCGGCGCTCACCCCGCCCCACCGGTCGGTGAAGGCGAAATGAGCGCTGCCCGTGACGGGTGCCGCCCGATGCTGACCTATCACTTCAAGAAGTCCGGAACGTCCAGCTCTTCGGCCTGGGTGTCCTGGTAGGGACGGGCCGGCGGGACGTGCGGCGGAGAGACCGGCGGCAGCGCGCTCTCGCTCGAGGCCGACGCGGGGGCGGGCTCGGCCGGGGCCGGGCTCTCCTCGCGCGGAGGTACGGACCCGAGTCCGCCCGTCGGGCGGGTGGACTCGGCGGAGGGCCTGGCCGGGGCGGCCGGCTCCTCGCGCTTGTTGCTGTTCGCGCCGAGGACGTTCTCCCGGCGGGCCGGCGGCTGTCCGCCGTCGAAGCCCGCGGCGATCACGGTGACCCGCACCTCGTCGCCCAGGGCGTCGTCGATGACGGCGCCGAAGATGATGTTGGCCTCGGGGTGTGCCGCCTCACTCACCAGCTGGGCGGCCTCGTTGATCTCGAAGAGACCGAGGTCGCTGCCGCCGGAGATGGAGAGCAGGACACCGCGGGCGCCGTCGATGGAGGCTTCCAGGAGGGGCGAGGAGATCGCCATCTCCGCGGCCGCCACCGCACGGTCGTCGCCGCGCGCCGAGCCGATGCCCATGAGCGCCGATCCGGCCTCGGACATGACCGACTTGACGTCGGCGAAGTCGAGGTTGATCAGACCCGGGGTGGTGATGAGGTCGGTGATGCCCTGGACACCCGAGAGCAGCACCTGGTCGGCCGACTTGAACGCGTCGAGCACGCTGACCTGGCGGTCCGAGATGGACAGCAGGCGGTCGTTGGGAATGACGATGAGGGTGTCGACCTCTTCGCGGAGTTCGGCGATGCCGTCCTCCGCCTGGTTCGCGCGTCGCCGGCCCTCGAAGGTGAACGGGCGGGTGACCACGCCGATCGTCAGGGCGCCGAGCGAGCGCGCGATGTTGGCGACGACGGGTGCGCCGCCGGTGCCGGTGCCGCCACCCTCTCCGGCGGTGACGAAGACCATGTCGGCCCCCTTGAGGACCTCCTCGATCTCCTCACGGTGGTCCTCTGCCGCCTTGCGACCGACGGCCGGGTTCGCCCCGGCGCCGAGGCCCCGGGTGAGTTCGCGGCCGACGTCGAGCTTGACGTCGGCGTCGCTCATCAACAGGGCTTGTGCGTCCGTGTTGATCGCGATGAACTCGACGCCCTTGAGACCGACCTCGATCATTCGGTTGATGGCATTGACACCACCGCCGCCGACACCGATGACCTTGATGACTGCGAGGTAGTTCTGCGGTGCTGCCACGTCGAAGGCCTCTCGCCTCGAGTTACGTGTCGTCGCTCTGCGGTGGCCCCGCGGCGACGACTGATGTCGATGGGGACGGTCCGAACGCCGACCCAAACCCTAACGTTGAAGTTCAGGGTTACCAGTGTGTCTGCTTCCTGGACTCTTCCGAACAGGACACTAAGTCGACAAGCGGCGCACGTTCAACGAACACGCCGAACCTCCCGTTTTTCTTTTCACCCTATGTGATCACCCGTAGCGCTGACCAACCAGGGTGCTGGCCAGCACAAATGCCCGTCAACTCGCCGATACCGCCGGGGCGGTGGGAGCGCTTACGTCGAACTGTCCCGCTTTGGGGGCGGCTTTCATGAGTGCGATGAGCACGCGCGCCTTCACCGGGCCGCCCTCACCACTTCCCCAGGTCACCACACGATCCCGGGTGAGCCGCAAGGAGATCGCGTCGTACGAGGTGACCCGTACGGACTCGGTGTCCTTGGCGACGCCCGCCGGAAGGTCGCCGGCGACCCGGACCGCTTCCCGCAACAGACGGTCACCGCCGAAGCGGCGAAGGCTCGCGGACGGTTCGGGAGTCAGCTCCAGCAGGGGCACGCCCTTCGGCGCCTCGTCCACGGTGGCGAAGCGCACGCCCTCGGCATCCATCTCCACGAACTTCCCGTCCTTCTCGACGAGCAGGACAGGCTTCCGTTCGGTCACCTTAAGGCCGATGCCGTCCGGCCAGGACCGAACGACATCAACTGTGTCGATACGAGGCAACTTCTGGCGCAACCGGCGCTCCATGGCGTCGGTGTCCACGGAGACCAGCGGGGCGCCGATCGGAGTGGCGGCAACCACTTCCACTTCCTCCCGGGTCAGGACCTCGACGCCGCTCGTACTGACCTTCTCGACGCGGAGCCAGGAGGAGCCGTAGAGCACCCAGATCACGAAGGCGGCGAGGAGGGCCACCACCACCGCGATCAGGATCAGCAGCGTACGTCGGCTGATCCGGGGCCCCTCGGGGTCGAGGTCCGGCGGGCGGGCGGAGGTGTCCGCCCGCCCGGGTGCGCCGCGCTGGGCGGTCGTCGGTCCGGCCACGCTCGCTCCTTCACCGGACCCGGGGCACCCGCCCCGGGTCCGCACCGCATCGCGCCGGGCGCCTAGCGGCGCGCGGCGATCGCTTCGTACACCATGCCGACGAGCAGATCGTCGGCGTCGCGGCGGCCGAACTCGGCCGCGGCGCGGGACATTTCGTACAGCCTGTGGGGGTCCGACAGTACCGGCAGGACATTGCCCTGCACCCACTCCGGGGTGAGCGCCGCGTCGTCCACCAGCAGACCGCCGCCGGCGTTGACCACCGGTTGGGCGTTGAGTCGCTGTTCGCCGTTGCCGATGGGCAGCGGGACATAGGCGGCGGGGAGCCCGACGGCGGAGAGCTCGGCGACGGTCATCGCGCCCGCGCGGCAGAGCATCATGTCGGCCGCAGCGTACGCGAGGTCCATCCGGTCCACGTACGGTACCGGGATGTAGGGCGGCATCCCGGGCATGTTGTCGATCCGCGGCAGTTCGTTCTTCGGACCGACCACATGGAGGATCTGGATCCCGGAGCGCTGGAGCAGCGGCGCGACCCGCTGGACCACCTCGTTGAGATGGCGCGCGCCCTGCGAGCCGCCGGAGACCAGCAGCGTGGGCAGGTTGGGGTCGAGGCCGAAGGAGGCGCGGGCCTCCGGGCGGACCCGGGCGCGGTCCAGGGTGGCGATGGTGCGGCGCAGCGGGATGCCGATGTAGCGGGCGCCGCGCAGCTTGCTGTCCGGGGTGGAGACGGCGACCCCGTGGGCGTACCGCGAGCCGATCTTGTTGGCCAGGCCCGGGCGGGCATTGGCCTCGTGAACCACGATCGGCACACCGGCCCGCTTGGCGGCCAGGTAGCCGGGCAGCGCGACGTAGCCGCCGAAGCCGACCACGCAGTCCGCCTTGGTGCGCTCCAGGATCTGCTCGGCGGCCTTGATGGTGCCGCGCAGCCGGCCCGGGACGGTGATCAGTTCGGGCGTGGGCTTACGGGGCAGTGGCACGGCAGGGATGAGCGCCAGCTCGTACCCCCGCTCGGGCACGAGCCTGGTCTCCAGTCCGCGTTCCGTGCCGAGGGCAGTGATGCCCACGGTCGGGTCCTGCCTGCGCAGGGCGTCTGCGAGGGCAAGCGCGGGCTCGATGTGTCCGGCGGTCCCCCCGCCGGCGAGTACGACATGCACCGAAATTCACCGCTCTCCGGACGGACGCTTCTTGACGCGCCGTCTCATCGTCTTCCATCTCACCCCGGGCTTCCGCATGGCCAGGGCCGCCTTCGCGGCGGGGTCCTCCCGTGCGAAGGTGATCATCAGCCCGACCGCGAACATCGTCGGCAGCAGGGCCGATCCCCCGTAGGAGAACAGCGGGAGCGGAACCCCGGCGATCGGCAACAGGCCGAGCACCGCACCGATGTTGATCACGGCCTGGGCCGTGATCCACGTGGTCACGCCTCCCGCGGCATACCTCACGAAGGGGTCCTCCGTGCGTCCGGCCACGCGGATACCCGCATAGCCTAGAGCCGCGAAGAGGGCGAGCACGGACAGCGTCCCCGCCAGACCCAGTTCCTCACCGGTGATCGCGAAGATGAAGTCGGTGTGGGGTTCTGGGAGTTGACCCCATTTTTCCACACTCGCACCCAGCCCGGAACCGAACCATCCGCCGGACGCCAGAGCGTAGATTCCGTGCGCGGCCTGCCAGCAGCCGGCCTCCGGATCGGGTTCGCCGATGATGCCCATGCAGGAGAGCCGGGACATCCGGTTGGGGCTGGTCCAGATCAGGACGAAGGCGATGGCGGCGGCGAAGCCGAGCACTCCGGCGAAGAGCCGGGTGGGGGCGCCGGCCATCCAGAGCAGGCCGAAGAGGATCGCCGTGAGAATGATCGCGGTTCCCATGTCGCCGCCGAGCATGATCAGCCCGAGCAGCATGAAGGCGACCGGGACGAGCGGCACGAGCATGTGCTTCCACTGCACCAGCAACCGCTTGCCCTGCTTGCGGGCGAGCAGGTCGGCGCCCCACAGGATGAGTGCGAGCTTGCCGAACTCGCTGGGCTGGAGCTGGAACGGCCCGGCGATGTAGATCCAGTTCTGGTTGCCGCCGCGGGAGAGCCCGATCCCCGGCACCTGGACCAGGACCATCAGGAAGACGGTGACCATCAGTATCGGGTAGGCCAGCGCCCGGTGGAGCTTCACGGGCATCCGGGCGGCGATCAGCATCAGCCCGCCACCGATGACGGCGGCGAGGAACTGCTTGCCGAAGAAGTACGTCGAGGGCTTGCTGATGTCCAGCGCCTTGATCATCGAGGCGGAGTAGACCATCACCAGGCCCAGCACGGTGATCAGGAGGCTGGAGCCGAGGATCACGTAGTAGGCGGTCAGGGGCCGGTCCCAGGCCCGCCGTGCCCGCTCGTAGGTCCGCCGCGGTCCGCCGCCGCGCCCGGAACGCGGGGTGCGGGGGCCGGAACGGCCGCGTCCGGAGCCGCGCGGTGTCTCGGGGCGCCGGGCGCCGGTGGCGAGGCGTCCGCGCAGGGCGAGTCCGGGGGGCAGCGGTACTCCGGAGGGTGCGGGCGCCGCGGCGAGGGGGCGGGGAACCGAGGCCCGTGGGCGGCCCCGCCGTACGGCGGATCTCTCGTCGGCCGGCATTGTCGATGTCCCCTCCACTGCTCGTGACCGGGGCCCGTGGACCCCGGGCGCGGAGGCCCCGGTCGGTCAGGCGCTCTGGTCGGCGCGTGCGCGGACCGCGTCCGCGAACGCCTCGCCCCGCTTGTTGTAGTTGGTGAACATGTCCATCGAGGCACAGGCCGGGGCCAGCAGTACCGTATCGCCCGGCCGGGCGAGCGCTGCGGCCTGCGCGACCGCTTCGGACATCGCCCCAGTGTCGGTCCGGTCGAGGTCGACCACCGGGACTTCGGGGGCGTGTCGCGTCAGGGCTTCGTGGATCAGCGCCCGGTCGGCGCCGATGAGCACGACCCCCCGCAGCCGCGTCGCCGCACCGGTCACCAGCTCGTCGAAGGTGGCGCCCTTGGCCAGTCCGCCCGCGATCCAGACGATGGAGTCGTAGGCGGCGAGGGAGGCCTCGGTGGCGTGGGTGTTGGTGGCCTTGGAGTCGTCGACGTAGGCGACTTCGCCGATGTCCGCGACGTGTTCGATGCGGTGGGCGTCCGGCCGGAAGGCGCGCAGTCCGTCGCGTACGGCGGCCGCCTCGACTCCGAAGGCGCGGGCCAGGGCGGCGGCCGCGAGGGCGTTGGCGATGTTGTGCGGGGCCGGCGGGTTGACGTCGGAGACCTCGGCCAGTTCCTGGGCCTGCTTCTGGCGGTTGGCGACGAACGCCCGGTCGACGAGGATGCCGTCGACCACACCGAGCTGCGAGGGGCCAGGGGCGCCGAGGGTGAAGCCGATGGCCCGGCAGCCCTCCTCGACGTCGGCCTCGCGGACCAGGTCCTCGGTGGCCGGGTCGGCCACGTTGTAGACGCAGGCCACCGTGTTGCCCTCGTAGACGCGGCCCTTGTCGGCAGCGTACGCCTCCATCGAGCCGTGCCAGTCGAGGTGGTCCGGCGCCAGGTTGAGGACGGCGGCGGAGTGGGCGCGCAGGGAGGGCGCCCAGTGCAGCTGGTAGCTGGAGAGCTCGACGGCGAGGACGTCGTACTCCGTCTCGCCGAGCACCGCGTCCAGCAGCGATACGCCGATGTTGCCGACGGCCGCGGTGCGCAGGCCCGCGGCTTCGAGGATCGAGGCCAGCATCCGTACGGTGGTGGTCTTGCCGTTGGTGCCGGTGACCGCGAGCCAGGGCGCGGGCTCGCGGCCGCCCGTGCCGCGCAGTCGCCAGGCCAGTTCGACGTCGCCCCAGACCGGGACGCCCGCCTCGGCGGCAGCCAGGAAGAGCGGCTTGTCCGGCTGCCAGCCGGGGGCGGTGACGACGAGTTCCGTGGACGGCGGCAGGGTGGCGCCGTCGCCGAGGCGCACCGTGATGCCGTGCGCCTCCAGTTCGGCCGCCTGCGCGCGGGCGCGCTCGTCGTCGCCGTCGTTGACGACGGTGACGAGCGCGCCGCGCTCGTGCAGGGCGCGGGCCGCGGGGATGCCGCTGACGCCGAGCCCGGCGACGGTGACGTGCTTGCCCTGCCAGTCCACGGTGCTCACTTCTTGGCTGCCCATCCCGCGTAGAAGAGGCCGAGGCCGACGATCACGCACATGCCCTGGATGATCCAGAAGCGGACCACGACCAGGACTTCGGACCACCCCTTGAGTTCGAAGTGGTGCTGGAGCGGCGCCATCCGGAAGACCCGCTTGCCGGTCATCTTGAACGAACCGACCTGGATGACCACGGACATGGTGATCATCACGAAGAGGCCGCCGAGGATGGCCATCAGGAACTCTGTGCGGGACAGGATCGCGAGGCCCGCGAGCGCGCCGCCGAGGGCGAGCGAGCCGGTGTCGCCCATGAAGATCTTGGCGGGCGAGGTGTTCCACCACAGGAAGCCGAAGCACGCGCCCATCAGCGCGGCGGCGACGACGGCGAGGTCGAGCGGGTCGCGCACCTCGAAGCAGGCGCTCGGGTTGGTCAGGTTGTCCGCGTTGGCGCAGGACTCCTGGAACTGCCAGAGACCGATGAAGGTGTAGGCGCCGAAGACCATCACCGAGGCGCCGGTGGCCAGCCCGTCGAGGCCGTCCGTGAGGTTCACGCCGTTGGACATGGCGAGGATCATGAACAGCGCCCAGACGCAGAACAGCACCGGGCCGATCGACCAGCCGAAGTCCTCGACGAACGAGAGCCGGGTGGAGGCCGGTGTGTAGTTCATGGAGTTGGGGAACTGGAGCGAGAGCACCGCGAAGGCGATGCCGACGATCAGCTGCCCGGCCATCTTCGCCTTGGCCCGCAGACCGAGCGAACGCTGCTTGACGATCTTGATGTAGTCGTCGAGGAACCCGACGAGTCCCATCCCGGTCATGAGGAACAGCACGAGGACGCCGGAGTAGCGGATGTCCTCACCCGTGATGACCTTCGCGAGGAGGTACGCGATGATCGTCGCCAGGATGAAGGCGATGCCGCCCATCGTGGGCGTGCCCTTCTTGCTGCCGTGCGTGCGCGGGCCGTCGTCCCGGATGAACTGCCCGTATCCCTTGCGGGCCAGCAGCTTGATCAGCAGCGGAGTACCGACCAGGGTCAGAAAGAGCCCGATGGCCCCCGCGAAGAGGATCTGCCTCATCGGCCGGCGACCTCGCCCTCGGTCGAGTTCTCCAGCAGTGCCAGGGCGACCCTCTCCAGGCCGACCGACCGGGACGCCTTCACCAGCACGACGTCTCCCGGGCGCAGTTCACTGCGCAACAGGTCGACGGCCGCCTGTGCGTCGGACACGTGCACCGACTCCTCACCCCACGAACCCTCGTTATATGCGCCCAGTTGCAGCCAGGAGGCTTCTCTCCCCCCGACAGCGACGAGCTTGCTGACGTTGAGCCGGACGGCGAGCCGTCCGACCGCGTCGTGCTCGGCGAGCGACGCGTCACCGAGCTCGGCCATCTGACCGAGCACCGCCCAGGTGCGCCCCCCGTCGGCCCCTCGGGCCTGGCCCATGGCGGCCAGCGCACGCAGTGCGGCTCTCATGGATTCGGGGTTCGCGTTGTAGGCGTCGTTGACGACCGTCACACCGTCCGGACGCTCGGTGACCTCCATGCGCCAGCGGGAGAGGGTGCCCGCCTCCGAGAGCGCCTCGGCGATCTCGGTCACGGACATGCCCAACTCATGGGCGACGGCGGCCGCGGCGAGCGCGTTCGACACGTGGTGCTCACCGTACAGGCGCATGGTCACGTCGCTGCACCCGGTGGGTGTGTGGAGCTCGAAGGCGGGCCGCCCGTCGGCGGTCATCCTGACCTTCTCGCCCCGTACGTCCGCTTCCGGGGCTTCTCCGAAGAGCAGGACGCGGGCCTTGGTGCGCGAGGCCATGGCGCGGACGAGCGGGTCGTCCGCGTTGAGCACGGCGCAGCCGTCCTCGGGCAGGACCTCGACCAGCTCGCCCTTGGCCTGGGCGATGGCCTCCCGGCTGCCGAACTCGCCGAGGTGGGCGGAGCCGACGTTGAGGACGAGGCCGATCCGGGGCGGGGTGAGGTTGGCCAGGTAGTGGATGTGGCCGACGCCGCGGGCGCCCATCTCCAGGACCAGGTGCTCGGTCTCGGCGGTGGCCGTGAGGGCGGTGACCGGCAGGCCGATCTCGTTGTTGAGGGAGCCGGGCGTCCAGACGGTCGGGCCCTTGCGCTGGAGGAGCTGCGCGATCAGGTCCTTGGTGGACGTCTTGCCGGCGGATCCGGTGAGGCCGACGACGGTGGTGCCGAGGCGTTCGACGACGGCACGGGCGAGGGCTCCGAGCGCGCCGACGACGTCGTCCACGACGATCGCCGGAGCGCCGACGGGACGGGCCGCCAGTACGGCCACCGCGCCCGCCTCGACGGCGCGCTGGGCGTAGTCGTGGCCGTCGGCCCGTTCGCCGGCGAACGCGGCGAACAGGCTGCCGGGCGCGACCTCGCGGGAGTCGATGACGACGGGTCCGGTCACGGTGACTGCCGGATCCGGTATGTCGTACGACTGCCCGCCGACGATTTCGGCGATCTCGGCGAGGGAAAGGGTGATCACTTGGTCATCCCTGACTGTTGTTCTCGTGGTGAGGGGCACGGTCCGCGGCGCCGGGGCGCGTCAGGGACCGCTCGATGGCTGCGTGCAGGACCTTGCGGTCGTCGAAGGGGCGTACCACCCCGTGGATGTCCTGGCCCTGTTCGTGCCCCTTGCCCGCGACGAGGACGGTGTCGCCCGGTTCGGCGCGGGCGACGGCGGCGGCGATGGCCGAGGCGCGGTCGGCGTCGGTCAGCACGTCGCCGCGTTCGTGGACGGGGACTTCGGCGGCGCCGGAGAGCATCGCAGCGAGGATCGCGAGGGGGTCCTCGGAGCGGGGGTTGTCGGAGGTCAGTACGGCGGTGTCGGCGAGCCGGGCCGCGGCGGCGCCCATCGGGCCGCGCTTGGTGGTGTCGCGGTCGCCGCCGCAGCCGAGGACGATGTGCACCTTGCCCTCGGTGACCTTGCGCAGGGAGCGCAGTACGGACTCGACGGCGTCGGTCTTGTGCGCGTAGTCGACGACGGCGAGGTAGGGCTGTCCGGCGTCCACCCGCTCCAGCCGGCCGGGGACCCCGGGGACGGCCGCGATGCCGTCGGCGGCGGTCTGCGGGTCGACGCCCGCGACGGCCAGCGTGACGATCGCGGCGAGGGTGTTGGCGACGTTGAACGGGCCGGGCAGCGGTGCGCGGGCGGTGATCCGCTCGCCCTTCGGGCCGACGGCGGTGAAGGTGCTGTCCTGCGGTCCGACCTCGACGTCCTCGGCGTGCCAGTCGGCGTCCGGGTGGCCCTCGGCGGAGAAGCTGGTGACCGGCACCCCGGACTCGGTCAGGAGCCTGCGGCCGTACTCGTCGTCGAAGTTCACGACGCCGCGGTGGCTGCGCTCGGGGGTGAACAGCTGGGCCTTGGCCTGGAAGTAGTCCTCCATGCCGGAGTGGAACTCCATGTGCTCCGGGCTGAGGTTGTTGAAGACGGCGACGTCGAAGACGCAGCCGTCGACCCGGCCGAGCACCAGGGCGTGGCTGGAGACCTCCATCGCGACGGCCTCGACGCCGCGTTCGCGCATGACGGCGAACAGGGCCTGGAGGTCGGTGGCTTCGGGGGTGGTTCGCTCGGACTTGATGCGCTCGTCGCCGATCCGCATCTCGACGGTGCCGATCAGCCCGGTGGGGCGTCCGGCGGCGCGCAGTCCGCCCTCGACGAGGTACGCGGTGGTGGTCTTGCCGGAGGTTCCGGTGATGCCGAGCTGGAGGAGGCCGATGCCGGGCCGCCCGTAGATGTCGGCGGCCAGCTCGCCCATCACGGCGCGCGGGTTCTCGGTGACCAGGACCGGCAGGCCGGTGGCGGCGGCGCGTTCGGCGCCGGCGGGGTCGGTGAGGACGGCGGCGGCGCCGAGGCCCGCTGCCTGGGCCGCGAAGTCGGCGCCGTGGAAGCGGGCGCCGGGCAGGGCCGCGTACACGTCGCCCGGGCGCACGGCCCGTGAGTCGTGTGTGATGCCGGTGACCTCACCGGCCCCGGCCGCTTCGACGCCGAGCCGGCCGGCCAGCTCGCCGAGAGGGGTGGGTCGGAGCCGGTCCGGTCGGGGCGCTCCCGGGTAGGTCACAGGGGCGTCCTTCTGAGAGGTTTGGGACTGATCAGCGTGGGGCACGGCGGTGAGCGTACCGGGCCGGTGCGGCGTCTCGCGAAGCGAGGGACCCTGGTTCCGGCGGTTCTCGTTCCGGTTCCCGGGATCGGGGGTGATGGTTGTCACTGAGGGTTCCCTTGACGGGGATGCTCGCGCATCCCCGTGTTCACTCGCCGGGCTTGAAGGACACCGGCAGCCGGGGCGGCTCGCTGCCGGACGGTGGGGTCTGGAGCGTCTTGAGCGCGAACTCCATGACCTGCTTGTAGATCGGGCCGCAGATCTGGCCGCCGAAGTAGCTGCCCTTGGTGGGGTTCTGGATCGCGCAGTAGACGGTGACCTGCGGGTTGTCGGCGGGGGCGAAGCCCGCGAAGGATGCGGTGTAGCCCTTGTAGACGCCGCGGACGGGGTCAACGCGGTTGGCGGTGCCGGTCTTGCCCGCGACCCGGTAGCCGGGGATGGCGGCCTTGGTGCCGGTACCTTCCTGGTCGTCGACGACGGACTCCAGCATCGTCGCCAGGGTCTTGGCGGTCTTCTCGCTGACCACCCGATTCTCCTCGGGGGCCTCGGCGGCGGCGAAGCGGCCGTCGGAGCCCTTGGCGCCGCGGACGAGGGTGGGGGCGATCCGCACGCCTCCGTTGGCGATGGTGGAGTAGACCGAGGCGGCCTGGACGGCGTTGAGCGACAGGCCCTGGCCGAAGGGGATCGTGTACTGCTGCGAGGTCGACCAGTCCTCGGGGTGGGCCAGCAGACCCGGTGACTCCCCGGGGTAGCCGAGCCCGGTCCTGGTGCCGAGGCCGAACTTGCGCAGGTAGGAGTAGAGGACCTGGTTGGACTCCGCCTGGGTCTTGCCGAGCTGACCGGTCGCCAGGATGGTGCCGATGTTGCTGGACTTGGCGAGGACCCCGTTGAGCGTGAGGTACCAGGTGGGGTGGTCGACGTCGTCCTTGAAGAGCCGGTCTCCGCGGTGCAGCCGGTTGGGGACGGTGACGTGGGTGCCGGGGGTTGCGGCCTTCTCCTCCAGTACGGCGGCCATGGACATGACCTTGCTGGTGGAGCCGGGCTCGTACACGTCCTGGAGGGCCGCGTTGCCGAGGGACGCAGAGGTCGCCTGGGAGAGGTCGTTGGGGTCGTAGCCGGGGGCGTTGGCCATGGCCAGCAGCTCGCCCGTCCTCGTGTTCTGCACGATGACGTAGCCGCGGTCGGCCTTGGACCTGGCGACCTGGTCGCTGATGGCCTTCTGCGCGGCCCACTGGATGTCGCGGTCGATGGTCAGCTCGATGTCGGAGCCGGGCACGGCCGGGATCTCGGTGCTGCCGGCGGTGGGGACCCGCCGGCCGCCGGCCTGGGCGTAGCGGATCTTGCCGTCCTCGCCCGCGAGTTCCTCGTTCAGCTGCGATTCGAGGCCGCCGCCGCCTTTGCCGTCGTCGCTGACGAATCCCAGTATCCCGGCGGCGAGATTCCCGTTGGGATAGACGCGCTTGGTGGTGGGCTCCTGGAGGACACCGGCCAGGACGTTGGCTCCCGGGCCGCCCTTCAGCTTGTCCTCGGAGGCCTTCTCGGCGAAGACGGACTTGAGGTCCTTGATCTGCTTCCAGACCTGGGGGGTCTGCCGGTAGGCGAGGACGGTGTAGCGGGACTTGGGCTTCGAGAGCTTCTTGACGAGCTCGTCGACGTCCTTGCCGAGGATCGGGGCGAGCAGGGCGGCGGCCTGCTGGGGCGCGTCGGGGGCCTTGCTGTCCTCGGGCGTGAACATCTTCGGGTCAGCCGTGATGTTGTGCGCGTCCACGCTGGTGGCGAGCGCGACGCCCTTGCGGTCGGTGATCTCGCCGCGCTCGGCGGCGACCGTGTACTCCAGGTAGCGGTTCTTCTCGGCCTTGGCCGCGTACGCGCTGGCGTCGACGGCCTGGACCTGGAGCAGGCGGGCCACGAAGGCCAGCATGACGAGCGTCAGCCCGAGGCTGACGAGCCGCAGCCGGGGGCGCGGGCTGCCCAGGCGCAGGGAGCGTGGGGCGCCTGGGCGCGCGGTGGTGCGCCCCGGGGCGGGGCGGGGGCGGCGGGCCGACGGGCGCGCGCCGGAGCGGCCGGATCCGTTGGCCCCGTTACGGGGGCGGGCCGGTCCGGGTACGCGGCGGCGCGGCGGTTCCTTGGGCGGCACTGCGTCACCTGCCGGGGCTCGTCGGGGGCGGGCTGTTCTCCGCCGCGGGGGCGGGCTCGGTCGCGGGTACGGATCCGGAGGGCGACGCGGAACCGGTGGATCCGGCCGAGGCCCCGACGGCGGGAGTGCCGGGGTCCGCGGTGGCCTCGGGGTCCGGGGCGACGTCGGCCGAGGCGCTGGGGCTCGGCGCCGGCGGGGCGGTGGCCTCGGTGGGGACGCCGCGGACCGTGCCGTCGGGGTTCAGGAAGGCGGGGCTGCCGCCGGGGACCATGCCCAGCTCCCGGGCCCGGCGTTCCAGGGCGTCGGGCTGTGAGCGGCTGTCGACGTCGCGCTGGAGGGCCTGCTGCTCGTCGGTGAGCTCGGTGGTGTCCCGCTTCAGCTCACTGAGCCTGAACGATCCTTCGTTGAGGGCGGAGTTCAGCAGGAGCAGGGTGATGAGACCGCCGCCCAGGAGCAGGACGACCAGCAGGACGAAGGGGGTGCGGGCCGCGGTGCTGGGCCCGGTGGACGGCATCAGCCGGGCGAGCCGTGCGGCCCGCCCCTTCAGCGGTGCGGCCGGTTTGTTCACCCCACGGCTCCCCTGGTGCGGTGCCCGGCCCCGGTGGTCATCGCTCCTCCTCGCGGATGCGCTGGGCGCCGCGCAGCCGGGCGGGGGCGGCGCGCCGGTTCTCGGCGACCTCCTCCTCGGTGGGCAGCTCGGCGCCCCGGGTGAGCTGCTTCAGCCGGGGCTGGTAGCGCTCGGGGACGACGGGCAGTCCGGGGGGCGCCGTGTTGGCGGCGCCCGCCGCGAAGACCTGCTTGACCAGCCGGTCCTCCAGCGAGTGGTAGGAGAGCACCGCGATGCGGCCACCGACGGCGAGGCACTGGACGGCGGCCGGAATGGCCCGCTCCAGGACGCTCAGCTCGCCGTTGACCTCGATGCGCAGGGCCTGGAAGGTCCGCTTGGCGGGGTTGCCGCCGGTGCGCTTGGCGGCCTGCGGCAGCGCGTCGCGGATCAGCTCGACGAGCCGTGCGCTGTTGCTGAACGGCTCCTTCTCGCGCTCGCGCACGACGGCGGAGACGATCCGCTTGGCCTGCTTCTCCTCGCCGTACGCGCGCAGGATACGGACCAGTTCGCCGGGCGGGTAGGTGTTGAGCACCTCGGCGGCGCCCATGCCGGTGGACTGGTCCATGCGCATGTCGAGCGGGGCGTCCTGGGCGTACGCGAACCCGCGGTCGGCCTCGTCCAGTTGCATGGAGGAGACGCCGAGGTCGAAGAGGATGCCCTGGACCTTCGGGATGCCGAGCCGTTCGAGGACCTCGGGGAGCTCGTCGTAGACCGCGTGGACGAGGGTGGCCCGGTCGCCGTAGGGGGCGAGCCGCTCGCCGGAGAGGCGGAGCGCCTCCTTGTCGCGGTCCAGGGCGATCAGCCGGGCGGTGGGGAAGGAGGCGAGCAGCGCCTCGCTGTGACCGCCGAGGCCGAGGGTGCAGTCGACGACCACGGGCTCCGGGTCGGCCGGGTCCTGGAGAGCCGGGGCCAACAGGTCCAGACACCTCTGGAGCATCACCGGGACGTGTCGGGTCTGGCTCAATGCGCCCTCTCAGGCTCTGTCCCGCGCGGCCGGCACGTACGTCCTGGTCCCCGCCCGCCCTGAAGGGGAGGTCCGCCGGCGCCGGGGAAGAGGCGTCGGCCGACCGAGAGCGGGAGAGGGCCGGGTCGCACGTACGCCGCACATCACGGGGGAAATACGGAATATGCAGGAGGTGCAGGGGGTGCGACGGTGCAGTGGGTCGGGTACGGAGGCGGGTGGTGGCTTCGCGTTACTTTAGTCCACCCTGCCATTCGATCGATGCGCGATCAACGAACGGCGCAGCGCGTCGCTCCACCCGTACGGATGCGGTGAACCCACTCGAACAGGCGCATCCCCCTGGCCCTGTGGGTTAGCTCACAACAAGTCGCGTTGACGTTCTTTGTCCGCTCTCACAGCACGTCCGGGCCAGGTGGGAAGGTTAACGTCGTATCCATGTCGACTTCCGCTCACTCCTCCGCCACCGAATCCGTGACGCCCACCGCCGCGGTCCGCGAGGGGGGCCAGGTCACCGACCGGCTCGTCGCGCTGAACGCCGGGTACGCGAAGGAATTCAGCGATCCGGGCATGGACGCGCGCCCCGTCCTCCAGGTGGCCGTGGTCGCCTGCATGGACGCCCGTCTCGACCTGCACGCCGCGCTCGGCCTGGAGCTCGGCGACTGCCACACCATCCGCAACGCGGGCGGCGTGGTCACCGACGACGTGATCCGCTCGCTGACCATCAGCCAGCGGGCGCTCGGCACCCGCAGTGTGATCCTCATCCACCACACCAACTGCGGCCTGGAGTCCCTCACCGAGGACTTCCGGCAGGAGCTGGAGCGCGAGGTGGGGCAGCGTCCGGTCTGGGCCGTGGAGGCCTACTCGGACGCCGACCAGGACGTACGCCAGTCGATGCAGCGGGTGCGCACCTCTCCGTTCCTGCTGCACACCGACGACGTGCGCGGGTTCGTGTTCGACGTGACCACCGGTCTGCTGCGCGAGATCCACTCCGATTCCTGAACGCATCCCCCTCACTTCCCGGCCCTCTGCTCCACCTCACACACCCAATACCGTGACTCGCGGTGCCGAAATCGTGACAGAAGCTGACTTTTCACACCCACTTATCCACAGGCGAGTGACACGAAGCGGTAACGGCAACAAGAATGCGGGTGTGACATCCCCGGGCCTTCCGGAGGAGTGTCCGATTTTTTTCGGGGTGGGCCGCGTGGGTACGCGCGACGGCCCCTGCGCAAAAGGGCCGAGGAGGGCCGGGTGACGACCTATGACGATCGAGCGAGCCTCACGGATCTGACCACCACAGCAGAGCGGGTGCGCAGGTCGGTGGAGGGGGTGATCGAGGGCAAGCCCGAGGTCGTAAGGCTTTCGCTGACCGTGCTGCTCGCCGAGGGGCATCTCCTCATCGAGGACGTACCCGGTGTCGGCAAGACCATGCTGGCCAAGGCGCTGGCGCGGTCCATCGACTGTTCGGTGCGGCGGATCCAGTTCACTCCGGACCTGCTGCCCTCGGACATCACCGGCGTGTCGATCTTCGACCAGCAGCGGCGGGACTTCGAGTTCAAGCCGGGTGCGATCTTCGCCCAGATCGTGATCGGCGACGAGATCAACCGTGCCTCGCCGAAGACGCAGTCGGCCCTGCTGGAGTCGATGGAGGAGCGCCAGGTCACCATCGACGGGCACACCTACGAGCTACCCGACCCGTTCATGGTGGTGGCCACCCAGAACCCGGTCGAGATGGAGGGCACCTACCCGCTGCCCGAGGCCCAGCGCGACCGGTTCATGGCCCGGGTCTCCATCGGCTACCCGAGTCCGGAGGCCGAGCTCCAGATGCTCGACGTGCACGGGGGCGTCTCCCCGCTGGACGACCTCCAGCCGGTGGCTCACGCCCACGACATCGTGAAGCTGATCGACGCCGTCCGTACGGTGCATGTCGCCGACGCCGTGCGGCGCTACGCCGTGGAGCTCGTCGGGGCCACCCGCAGCCACCCCGACCTCCGACTCGGCGCCTCCCCGCGCGCGACGCTGCACCTCCTGCGCGCCGCGAAGGCGTCCGCCGCTCTCAGCGGGCGCGACTACGCCCTGCCGGACGACGTCCAGGCGCTGGCCACCCCCGTGCTCGCGCACCGGCTGCTGCCCACCGCCCAGGCCCAGCTGAACCGCCGCACGGCGGAGCAGGTGGTCCTGGAGATCATCCAGCGCACCCCCGTGCCGACCTCGGCCGGCGGCACCGCACCGCTGCCGGGCGGACAGGAGCCGGGCCGCCCGCTGTACCACCAGCAGCAGCCCGGCGCACGGCGGCTGTGATGGCGGCCGGCGAGCCCGGCGCCGTGGAGGACGGCGAGAGCAAGGGCGGCGCCCGGGCGGCCCTGGGCGGACTGACCACCCGGGGACGCTCGTTCCTGGCCGCCGGGCTTGCCGCCGCCGTCTGCGCGTACGTGCTGGGCCAGGGTGACCTGCTGCGGGTCGGACTGCTGCTGGCCGTGCTGCCCCTGGTCTGCGTCACCGTGCTCTACCGCACCCGCTACCGGGTGACGGGCACCCGGCGGCTCTCGCCGTCCCGGGTGCCCGCGGGTGCGGAGGCCCGGGTGCACCTGCGGATGGAGAACGTCTCCCGGCTGCCCACCGGTCTGCTCATGCTCCAGGACCGCGTTCCGTACGTGCTGGGCCCGCGCCCCCGCTTCGTCCTGGACCGGGTGGAGGCGGGCGGGCGGCGCGAGGTGTCCTACCGGGTCCGCTCCGACCTGCGCGGCCGCTACCCGCTGGGCCCGTTGCAGCTGCGGCTCAGCGACCCGTTCGGGATGTGCGAGCTGACCCGCTCCTTCAGCGCGTACGACACCCTCGTCGTCATCCCGCGCACGGTTCCGCTGCCCGCGCTGCGGCTGGCGGGCGAGGCCTCCGGTTACGGCGACGGACGGCAGCGATCGCTCGCCCTCGCCGGCGAGGACGACATCATTCCGCGCGGCTACCGGCACGGCGACGACCTGCGCCGGGTCCACTGGCGCTCCACCGCGCGCCATGGCGAGCTGATGGTGCGCCGGGAGGAACAGCCGCAGCGCGCCAGGTGCACGGTCCTGCTGGACACCCGGCGGATCGGCTACCAGGGCGCCGGGCCCGACTCGGCGTTCGAGTGGGCGGTCTCGGGGGCGGCCTCCGCACTGGTGCACATGCTGGAGCGCGGCTTCGCCGTACGGCTGCTCACCGACGACGGGAACGCGGTGCCGGGCGAGGGGTCCGGCGGATTCGCGGGTTCGACCCAGGAGTCCGCGGACTCGGCGGGGCTGATGCTCGACACGCTCGCGGTGGTCGGCCATTCCGACGGCGGGGGCCTCTCCCGCGCCCATGACGTGCTGCGCGGCGGCAACGAAGGGCTGCTCATCGCCTTCTTCGGCGATCTGGACGAGGAACAGGCCGCGGTCGCGGCCCGGATGCGGCAACGCGCCGGCGCGGGGCTCGCCTTCGTCCTGGACAGCGCCGCCTGGGCCGGCGACGAGACCGCGACGGGACGGGGCGAGGAGCGGCTTCGCCGGCTGCGCGAGTCGGGCTGGATCGCGGTGCCCGTGGAGCCGGGGGCCGAGCTGCCCGCCCTGTGGCAGCTGGCGGGCCGGATGCGCACGGATGGTTCCTCCGCCCCGAGCGGTGGTACGACAGGTTTCGCGGGGGGATGGTCATGAGCGGGCGGGCCAGGCTGGCGCTGTGCGCCTATGCGGCGACACTGCTGACGGCGGGGTCGCTGATCCCGCTGGTGGAGGGGGTCGGCTGGCTGATGCAGGCGGCGGTGCTGCTCGGCGTCCAGAGCGGGGTGGGCGCCATCGCGCGCCGGGTACCGCTGGCACGGACGCTGACCATCGCCGTGCAGACGCTGGTCACCCTGCTGCTGCTGACACTGACGTTCGCCCGGGAACAGGCCCTGTTCGGGGTGCTGCCCGGCCCGGCGGCCGTCATGCGGCTCGGCGAGCTGCTGGTGGCGGGCGGGGAGGACGTCGGCACGTACTCCACCCCGGCCCCGATGACCGACGGCATCAGGCTGATGGTGATCGGCGGGGTGGTCCTGATCGGTCTCGCGGTGGACGCGCTGGCGGTGACCTTCCGCAGCGCGGCCCCGGCCGGCCTGCCGCTGCTCGCCCTGTACTCGGTCGCGGCCGGTCTCTCCGACGGCGGAGCGAGCTGGCTGTGGTTCCTGCTGGCCGCCTCCGGCTATCTGCTGCTCCTGCTGGCGGAGGGCCGGGACCGGCTCTCCCAGTGGGGCCGCGTCTTCGGCGGCGCCGCGCGGAACGCGGGCGGTCTGGCCGACGGGCTGGCCGGTGCGAGCGGCGGCTCCTCCCCCGTCCGCACCGGGCGGCGGATCGGCGTGCTGGCGCTCGGCATCGCCCTGGTGGCCCCCCTGGCCCTGCCCGCCCTGGACAGCGGACTGCTGGGCGGCAGCGGTCCGGGGAACGGCAGGGGCAGCGGCGGCGGCACCATCTCCGCGGTGAATCCGCTGGTGTCGCTCCAGAACAACCTCAACCAGCCGGACAACCGGGAGGTGATGACGTACCGCAGCAACATCGAGGACCCGCAGAGCCTCTATCTGCGGATCCTGGCCCTGGACGAGTTCAACGGCAGTGAGTGGCGTTCCTCCACCCGCCGGCTGACGGACGTGCCCGACCGTCTCCCGCAGCCGACCGGGCTGAGCGGGGACGTCGCCGTCACCGAGGTCCGGACGAACATCTCCGCCTCGCGCTCCTACCAGCAGACCTACCTGCCCCTCCCCTACCCGGCGAGCGAGATCCGCGTCGGCGGCCGCTGGCGGTACGAGCCCGAGGGCCGCACCCTGGTCGGGGACGACGGGCAGACCACGCGCGGCGCGCAGTACGAGGTCGGCAGCCTCGTCGTCGAGCCCACGGCGGACCAGCTCGCGGCCGCGGGTTCGCCGCCGGAGGAGCTGGTCCGCGAGTACACCCGGATCCCCGGCTCGCTGCCGGGCGTGGTCGCCAAGACCGCCGAGCAGGTCACCGAAGGCTCGTCCAACGCCTACGAGCAGGCCGTCAAGCTCCAGGACTGGTTCGCCTCCGACGGCGGCTTCACGTACGACACGACGGTCACCTCGGGGACCGGGTCGTCCGCCATCGCACGGTTCCTCCGCGACAAGGAGGGCTTCTGCGTCCACTTCTCGTTCTCGATGGCCGCGATGGCCCGGACGCTGGGCATTCCGGCCCGGGTCGCGGTGGGCTTCACTCCGGGGACCATGAAGTCGAACGGGGCGACCTCGGTCGGGCTGCGCGACGCGCACGCCTGGCCCGAGCTGTATTTCGAGGGGGTCGGGTGGACCCGGTTCGAGCCCACCCCGAGCCGGGGCAGCGCTCCCTCGTACACCCGGCCCGAGGTCCCCACGGACAGCGCGAGCGACGCGGCCCAGCCCTCCGCGGACACCTCGGCCGCACCGTCGGCCGCACCCTCCGCCGATGACAGCTGCCCGCCGCAGTTGCGCCAGGAAGGCGGGTGCGGGCCCTCGCAGGAGCCGGGAGCGGCGCTGCCGACCGACCGGGGCACCCCGGCCGGCACGGTGCTGCTGGTGATCCTCGCGGCGGTCCTGGTGCTGGTGCTGCCGTTGTCCCCGCTGCTGTGGCGGACCCGGACGAGAAACCGCCGGCTGGGCTCCGGCGGCCGGACTCCCGCGGACGCCGCCGCGCGGACGCTGGCTGCCTGGCAGGAGATCACCGATGCGGCCTGGGACCACGGCATCGGTCCTGACGAGTCGCTGACGCCCCGGAAGGCGGCGGCCAGGATCGTGCGGCTGGGCCGGCTCGACACCCCCGCGACCGAGGCCGTGCACCGGATCGCGGGCTCGGTGGAGCAGGTGCTGTACGCGCCCGAGCCGCGCCCCGGGGCCGGACTGGCCGAGGACGCGCTGGCGGTACGGGCAGGTCTGCGGGCATCGGCGGGCCGCGGCGCCCGGCTGCGGGCGACGCTGCTGCCCCGCTCGTCCGTCCGGGTGGTGTGGGCTCTCACGGAGCGTCGGGCAGGGATCGCGGAGCGCTGGGCGGCCCGTCCGGGAGCGGGTCGCTGGACGGCCCGGCTGCGCCGCCTCGCGCGCCAGCACGGCTGAGGCTGCCGGGCGGTCGTCGTACGAGAGGTCACCCCCGCGGGGTGGCGCGCACATGGGTGAGGGGCGGCCGCGGAGAACGCGGCCGCCCCTCACCCATCGGTGTCATACGTCGTGCCGTCGCACGGTCCTGTGAAGAACAACAGGCCCGAGGCGTCTACTGGCCCTGTTCGTCGCGGCGGCGCTGCCACCGCTGTTCGATGCGGTTCATCATCGACCGGCGTTGTCTCGGTCGGCGGCGTGCACCGCTGTCCCCGCTGTCCGCGGCGGCAGGCTGTTGTTCACCGGGCTTGGGCGCTTTGCGCCATCCGGTGACCGCGAGCACGGCACAGCCGAGCATGACGAGGAACCCCACCACGCTGATCCAGATCTGCTGGGCGACCATTCCGGCCATGAGGAGCGCGATACCCACCAGGAAGCCAGCGACCGCCTGATAGACCCTTTTCCGGGTGTACGTACGCAGTCCGCTTCCCTCGAGCGCTGTCGCGAACTTGGGATCTTCGGCGTACAGCGCTCGCTCCATCTGCTCGAGCATGCGCTGCTCGTGCTCCGAGAGCGGCACGGGATCCTCCTCGTCGTCGGCCGCGGGGGCGACCGGTATGCGGCCCTTCCAGGATAGGCAGGGATTCGCCCCCGTGAAACCCGCCCTCTAGCGTTCAGCCAGTCCGGACCGCTGTGTCGGCTCGGCTGCTGAGGCGTAGATTCCCCGACGACCGATCCGCCATGCCGGATGGTGTCACTCGATCATACGGGGCGCACGCCCCGTACGGGGGTCCTGAGTCCCACTCCGTCCGCAGCTGCGTTGCTGATCAGCGGCGCTTCTCGCCCAGAATGTGCAGCTGCGTGGCGACGGAATGGAACGCGGGCTGCTCGGCGACGGCAGCTTCCAGCCTGAGGAGCGCCTCAACGGCGCCGGGCTCGGTGTCCACCAGGCCGCCCGGCACGAGGTCGGCGAAGACCCGGACGCCGTGCACCGCGGCGATCTCCAGACCGGCCTCGGAGACCAGGTCGGAGAGCTGGTCGGCGGTGAACCTGCGGGGCACCGGGTCGCCCTCGCCCCAGCGGCCGGCCGGGTCGGTGAGCGCCTGCCGGGCCTCGGTGAAGTGACCGGCGAGCGCGCGGGCCAGGACGGCTCCGCCGAGGCCGGCGGCCAGCAGGCTGAGCACACCGGAGGGACGCAGCGCCTCGACCGCGTTGCGCACGCCCTCGGCGGGCTCGTCGACGTACTCCAGGACGCCGTGGCAGAGCACCGCGTCGAAGCCGTCGCGCTCCACGACGTCGAACAGTCCGAGGATGTCGCCCTGGACTCCCCGGACCCGGTCGGCGACCCCGGCCTCGGACGCGCGGCGCTCCAGCGCGAAGAGCGCGTTGGGGCTGGGGTCGACGACGGTGACCCGGTGGCCGAGCCGGGCCGCGGGCACGGCGAAGTTACCGGTGCCGCCACCGGTGTCCAGAACATCCAGGGCGTCCCTGCCGGTCGCCTTGACCTGACGGTCCAGAGCGTCCTTGAGGACCTCCCAGACCACGGCGGTACGGAGGGAGGCGCGGGGGCGCAGCTGGTCCGACACGGCAGATGACTCCTCGGCACGGTGCCGCCGGGGACGGCGGAGCGTGAACAGTGCGGGTGGTGATGTGAGCGGTCACCACCCTATTGCCTCGCACCGCCGTCGAGGTCACCCGCCGCCGGGGCGCTCCGGACGCGCTTCCCCGGGCCGCTCCGGGCGTGGCTGCGGGAGCACCGGCTGGAGCACCAGCAGCCGTTCCACCAGGCGCAGGAACATAGCCGCGTCGCGCAGCAGGTCGTCGGCGTCGCGCCCGCTGGCGGCTCCCGGCATACCGGCCTCGGCGCGGGCCCGGCGCAGGGCGCCCGAGGCGAAGAGGGCGCTCCATTCGGTCAGTTCCGGTGCTATCTCCGGGAGGACCTCCCAGGCGCTGCGGATGCGCTCGCGGCGGCGCTTGTTCGTCTCGGGGCGGCCGCGAGCGGCCAGCACGGCCGCCGCGGTGCGCAGGGCGGCGAGGTGGGCGGTGGCGTACCGCTCGTTGGGCTCGTGGAGCACGGCGGCCTCGTCGAGGCCGGAGCGGGCCTTGGCGAGCAGTTCGAGAGCGGCGGGCGGCGCCGCGCTGCGGCGCGGCACGGGGTGGACATCGCCGGCCGGACCGGTCAGTGAGGGGGCAGGGCTGCCTGCGCGGCGCCGCGGGGCGGCGGCTGCGGACGAGCTGGCCATGACGAACCTCCTGTCGTCGTGTGACGGCTTCGTGGCCGTCTGTGTCCATGGTGGCGGGCCCCACTGACAATCGACCCGAGCGCGGCTCTGACCTGCCGTTTTGCCTCGAGCGCAAGTTCGGTCTACCTTTTTGCACTGACTGGTCAGTTCAAAAGGGGAGGGTCTGTGGAGAGCCCGCACGGCGCGTCTGTCAGCGCCGAGGACTTCGGACTGGAGGGACCGCGCGGCCGGGTCTTCCGGAACGTGACGTTCAGCGCCGAGCCAGGAACGCTGGTGGCCGTCGAGGGACCGTCGGGATCGGGCCGCACCTGCCTGCTGCTCGCCCTGACCGGCCGGATGCGCACCACCGAGGGCCACGCGGTGGCCGGCGGACTGCGGCTGCCCGGACAGGCCGCCGCCGTCCGCAGGATCGCCGCCCTGGGACCGGTGCCGGGCGTCAGTGAGCTGGACCCCGCCTTCACCGTCGCCGAGCACCTCCGCGAACACGCCCTCCTCCAGGGCCGTTACGGCGCCTCCCTGCGCACCCTGCTGCGCCCGCGCGCCGAGCGCCGGGCCGCGGCCGAGGCCCGGGTCGACGAGGCCCTGGAGGCCGCGGGCCTCGACCTCGCCACGCTGCCCAAGTCGGGACGCACCTCCGTACGGGATCTGGAGCGGCTGGAGGCGCTGCGGCTGTCCGTCGCGCTGGCGCTGATCGGCAAGCCGCGTCTGCTCGCCGTCGACGACACCGGCCTCAAGCTCTCGGACGCCGAACGCGACCAGGCCTGGGCGCTGCTGCGCTCCGTGGCCGACGCCGGGACGACCGTGCTCGCCGTGTGCAGCGAGGCCCCCGAGAACACCCAGGTCGTCCGTACCGCCCCCGCAACCACCACCGATGAGGAGACGGCCGATGCGCATCCCGAAGCTGGCCGCGCTTGAGCTGAAGCGGTTCGGACGGGGGAAGCTGCCGGCCGCCGCGCTGGTGGCCCTGCTGCTCCTGCCGCTGCTCTACGGCGCCCTGTACCTGTGTTCCTTCTGGGACCCGTACGGCAAGCTCGACAAGCTGCCCGTCGCCCTGGTCAACGACGACAAGGGGGCCACCAGCGACGGGAAGCGCTTCACGGCCGGGGACGAGATCAGCAAGAAGCTGCTCGACTCCAACGTGTTCGACTGGCACGAGGTGAGCTCCACCGACGCCGAGAAGGGCGTCGAGGAGGGCACGTACTACCTCTCGTTGACGATGCCGTCGGACTTCAGTAAGAAGATCGCGTCCAGCGGCGGGGACTCCCCCGAGACCGGCGCGCTCCAGGTCCGCACGAACGACGCGAACAACTACATCGTCGGGCAGATCTCCAGGACGGTCTTCGGAGAGGTCCGCGACGCCGCCTCCACGAACGCCTCCCGGGGCTTCCTGGACCGCATCTTCATCAGCTTCTCCGATCTGCACGACAAGACCGCCGAGGCGGCCAAGGGCGCCGACGACCTCAAGGGCGGCATCTCGAAGGCCAAGCAGGGCTCCAAGGACCTCGCGGACGGCCTCAAGGACTCCAAGGCGGGCAGTAAGAAGCTCTCCGACGGAATCGTCAAGCTGAACCAGGGCTCGCGCGATCTCGCCACGGGCTCCGCGCAGGTCGCCGGCGGTACCCAGGTCCTCGCCGACAAGGTCAACAAGATCGCCACCGACGTACGCCCCTTCTTCAAGGACAACGGGCAGTCCATCCGCGACACGGCACGCCTGGTCGCCGACACCTCCGGGGCCGTACGGCACAACCTCGACCTGTTGGTGAAGAGCGCGCCGACCGCCGCCGTCGGCGCCAAGGAGGCGGCCGACGAGCTGACCGAGATCCACCGCACCCAGTGCGAGGAGGCCGAGGAGCCCGACGCCACGGTCTGCCCGCCGCTGGAACGCGCCAAGGTCACGGCCGTCGACGTGGCGAAGATCGCCGCTGATGTGAACACCCTGGTCACCAACCAGAACGGCGACCTGAAGAAGCTGAGCACCCAGCTGACCGCCTTCCAGAAGCAGGCCGAGGATCTCGCGAAGCGGGCGCCGACCCTGGACGACGACCTGGCATCGGCCGTCAGCAAGGTCAACGAACTCAACACCGGAGCCCACAAGGTCGCCAAGGGCGCGCAGGCGCTGCACACCGGACTCGGCGGCGCGCAGACCGGCTCCAGCAACCTGGACACCGGCGTCGGCAAGCTGAAGACCGGCGCGGAGAACCTGGACGGCGGGCTGTTCCGGCTCGGCGACGGTTCGGCCGAGCTGGCCCAGGGCCTGAGCGACGGCGTGGACAAGATCCCGGACTACGACAAGAAGGACCGCGACGCGCGGACCCACGTCATGGCCGACCCCGTCCAGCTGGCCTCCAAGTCGCTGCACGAAGCCCCCAACTACGGCACCGGTTTCGCCCCGTACTTCATCCCGCTGTCCCTGTGGGTCGGCGCGATGGTGGCGTACATGCTGATCCAGCCGCTCAACCGACGGGCCCTCGCCGCCGGGGCCTCCTCCTGGCGGATCGCGTTCGCCGGCTGGCTCCCGGTCGCCGCCATCGGCACGGCCCAGGTCGGCGCCCTGATGGCCGTCCTGCACTGGGGCCTTGGCCTCCAGATGACCCACGCCGCCGGAACGATCGGCTTCCTGGCCCTGGTGACCTGCTGTTTCGCCGCGATCGTGCAGTGGCTGAACGCCTGCTTCGGGGCGGCCGGGCGGATCCTGGTGCTGGTGGTGCTGATGCTCCAGCTGACCTCGGCCGGGGGTACGTACCCCGTCCAGACCAGCCCCGGCTTCTTCGGCGCGATCCACCCGTACCTCCCCATGACGTACGTCGTCGAGGGGCTGCGCAGGCTGATCACCGGCGGCCCCCTCGGCCCGGTGTGGCTGGGCTGCGCGGTGCTCGGGGCCTTCACCGTCGGCGCACTCGCCCTGACCGCGTTCACCGCCCGCCGCAAGCAGGTGTGGAGCCTGAGCCGGCTGCACCCTGAGCTGAGCCTGTGAACGCGCCGGGAGCCGGGCCTGCGGCGCGGCCTGGAAGAATCGGGCTCATGGAAAGCAGTGGCACCACGCGCCGCCAGGCCACCCGGCAGAAGCTCTACGAGGCGGCGGTGACGCTCATCGCCGAGAAGGGCTTCTCGGCGACCACCGTCGACGAGATCGCCGAGCGGGCCGGGGTCGCCAAGGGCACGGTCTATTACAACTTCAAGAGCAAGACCGAGCTGTTCGAGGAGCTGCTCCGGCACGGCGTGGGGCTGCTCACGGCCTCTCTGCGGGCCTCCGCGGAGGAGTCCGAGGAGCGCGGCGGCACCCGGGTGGAGGCGCTGGACGCGATGATCCGGGCCGGGCTCGCCTTCATCGACCGCTACCCGGCCTTCACCCAGCTGTACGTGGCCGAGCTCTGGCGCACCAACCGCGCCTGGCAGTCCACGCTGCTGGTGGTACGTCAGGAGGCCGTCGCGGTCGTCGAGGACGTACTGCGGGACGCGGTGCGCAGCGGTGAGCTGAGCGAGGAGATCGACATCCCGCTGACGGCCGCCGCGCTGGTCGGGATGGTGCTGGTGGCGGCGCTGGACTGGCAGGCGTTCCAGCCGGAGCGCTCGATCGACGAGGTCCACTCGGCGCTGTCGCTGCTGCTGCACGGGCGGGTCAGCGGGCGCTGAGGCCGGCCCCTCCGGACCTCCGGGGCCCGAGCCGGAACGTGCCGGGAAAGCCGAAGACGCCGGCCGCTGGAGTTCGCATCCCCCGCGAACTTCACCGGACCGGCGTCTTCCGTGCTTGCCGGAAACCCGTTCCCCGTGACCCCGTACGTCCCCCGTGGTCCCCGGGCCTCCGTCGTGCACCCCCGTTGCGTCGGGGGAACCGCACCGTTCCGCCGCCCCGTGCCGGCGGTCCTGGCGCAGCGCCCCTTCCGTGGTCATCACTCTGCCGTCCGCGCAGGTGGGGGCCTATCCGCGTAGCTACTCATCTGTGTCCCTGAGTACGGGTACTCAGGGCCCGCGCCGAACCCCACCCGGGTCCGGCGCGGGGTCGTTACGATCGCCTGCGTGTCAATAATCCCCCTGGTGTTCACAAGCGGCTGGGCCAGCGGAGTCAACGCGTACGCGGTGGTCCTGCTGCTCGGTCTGTTCGGCGCGGCCGGCGTGTCCGACGAGGTGCCCGCCACCCTGCAGCGCACGGACGTCCTGATCGTGGCCGGTGTGCTGTTCCTCTGCGAGGCGGTGGCGGACAAGATCCCCTACGTGGACTCGGTCTGGGACACGGCGCACACCGTGATCCGGCCGGTGGCCGGGGCGGTGATCGCCGCTCTGCTCGCCGGGGAGAACGGTTCGCTGCCGGAGCTGGCGGCCGGGGCCATCGGCGGGTCGACGGCTCTGATGAGCCATCTGGTGAAGGCCGGCACGCGGATGGCCGTCAACACCTCCCCGGAGCCCTTCAGCAACGTCGGGATGAGTATCGCCGAGGACCTCGGGGTCGCCGGAGTCGTCACCGTCGCCGTATTCAATCCGGTGGCGGCCGCCGTGATCGCGGCCGTGCTGCTGGTGCTCGGCATCGTCGTCGTGGTCGTCCTCGCCTCCCGAATCCGCCGGTTCCTGCGCCGCCGGGCCCAGCGCCGCGAGGAGAAGAACCTGGCCGGGACGGGTGGGCCCTGGCCTCCCGGCTGAACTGTCGGTGCCGGTCGATAAAGTCACCGGCATGGCACGAATTGCGGTGATCGGCGCCGGGACGGGCGCGATGGCGGCGGCCGCCCGGCTCGCCGTGGCGGGCGAAAAGGTGACGGTGTACGAGCGGTCCGCGAGCTACGGCGGCTCGGTCGGCCGACATGAGCACGAGGGTTTCGTCTTCGACACCGGGCCCGGGCTGCTGCATCTCCCCGCCGTCCAGCGCGACCTCTTCGTGAAGACGGGCAAGGAGTCGCTGGAGCAGTGCGTGACGCTGACCCAGGTCGATCCGGCGAGCCGTCATCTCTTCGCGGACGGCACGGCGGTGTCCCTGCCCAACGCCTCGCGGGCCGGGGTGGCCGCCGCCCTGGACGGTGCGCTCGGGGCGGGGGCGGGGGCGCGCTGGAGCGACTTCATGGACCGGGCCCGGGACGCCTGGGACCGGTCACGGCGGCCGCTCCTGGAGGAGCCGCTGCGGGCCGATCACCAGGTGCTGGGGCGCGATCCGTATCCCGCGGTACGCCAGCGCCGCCTGCTGCGCGCGGCCCGGCAGGCGTCCACCGTCGCGGAGATCGGCGCGTGGGAGCTGGCGGACGCCCGGCTCGCCGCCCTGCTCGACGGGTACGCGCTGTCCCACGGCCTCGACCCGCGCACCGCCCCCGCGAGCGCCGCGCTGCTGCCGTACATGGAGCAGACCTTCGGCAGCTGGTACGTGCTGGGCGGGATGCGCGAGCTGGCCCGGGCGGTGTACGAGCGGTGCGTGGCCCGCAGGGTGCGGTTCGTCTTCGGGGCCGAGGTGGTCCGGGTCGTCGAGGAGGACGGCCGGGCGGCGGGCGTGGAGCTGGCGGGCGGTGAGGTGGCCGAGGCCGACCGGGTGGTGCTCGGGGTCCGGCCGCGCCCGGGTCTGGTGCCGGCTCAGCAGGTGTGGGGCGCCGGCGACGTGACGGTCCGGGCGGGCTCCGGAGCGGGAGCGGCGGGCCGGTTCACGGTGCTGCTGTCGCTGCGCGGGGCCCGGGAGGCGGACGCGGCGCACCGGACCGTGGTGCACAGCGCCGACGGGGCGGCGGAGCAGGAGGCGGTGTTCGGGGGCCGGGTCGCCGGGCACCCCACGGTGACGGTGCTGCGCCCCGACGACCCGGCGACCCGTCCGGACGCGGAGCACGAGGCGGTGACGCTCACCGCGACGGTGGCTCCACAGGGGCCGGTCGACTGGCGGGACGCGGGGGTGAGGCAGCGGTTCGCCGACATCCTGGTGGAGCGGGCTGCGGCGGCCGTTCCGGGGCTGCGGGGGCGGATTCTGCACACCGGGGTCCGCACGCCCGCGGAGACCGAGGCGGAGACGGGGGCCGAGGGCGGTGCGGTTCCGGCGCCCGCGCTGGCCGGGGCGGACGGCGCGTATCTGCACCCGGGCAACCTCACCCGGCTGCCCGGGCTGTATCTCGCGGGCGGCTGGGCGCACCCGGGCGGCGGACTGGCGCACGCCGGGATGTCGGGGACGCTGGTGGCCGGGCTCGTCGTGGAGGGCGACGACTTCCGCGGCTCCCGCTGAGCGAGGAGTACGGCCGCTGCCGCCGGGCGGGCGGCCGCCCGGGGACGGCTGCCGACCGGGGGCCGTCCCCCGGGAGCGGCGCGCGGTCCCTCGGCAGCGGTGCTGCTTGTTTCAGTAGCGGTACTGCTCGTTCTGGCCGGTGTCGTAGCCGTTGCCGTACGGGGTGGGCCCCGCGGGCTGCTCCGGCGGCATCGGGGGGTACTTCTCGGCGTCGCGCTGCTGCGGGACCCAGACACCGCCGGGCGGGGTGTCCGTGCCGTACGTCTCCGTGCCGTGGCTCTGGGCGTAGGGGTCGGCGTAACTCTGCTGCCCGCCCTGGCTGTCGTAGCCGTCACCGTTGCCGTAGGCGTCGTAACCGCCGTAGGAGGGAGCTCCGTTGGTGGTGCCGATGTACGGGTCGGAGTAGGCGGCGTAGGTCTGCCGGCCGGTGCCGTAGTCGTACGCGTCGGCGTAGGGGTCCTGGGCCGGCTGCTGTTCGTAGCCGGTGTACGGGTCGTACGCGGCGTACTGCGGCTGGGCCGAGGGGTCGGCCTCGTGCCCCTGGTCCTGGTCCTGGTCCTGGTCCTGGCGGGCGTTGCCATGCGCGTCGTAGCCGGTGTCGCCGTACACGCCGTACTGGCCGGTGTCGTCGGGCAGCGGCTGCGGTTCGTAGACGGACGGTGCGGGCGGGGCGGCCGGTGGGCGGTCGTACCCGGGGTCGGCGACCTCCAGGTCCGAGACCTCCAGCGTGGGTTCCCTCCCTGCGGGACCCTCGCCGCCGCCCCTGCGCCGGCGGCTCTCCCCCGGGCTGCCGCCTATGGCCCAGCCGGTGGAGAAGCCGCGCCGGAAGGACAGCGTCACGAAGGTCTGGCCGGTGGCGAAGGCGAGCGTGCCGACGACGATGACCGGGACGGAGGCCAGCAGCACCCCGACCACCACGCCGAGGAAGCCGGCGAAGGCGAGGAGCCGCCAGCGCAGTCGTGCCTTGTACTGCAGCAGCACCTCGCCGAGCAGCCACAGGGCCACCAGACCGAATGCGATGTAGAGGACCGTCCAGCCCACGCCCGCCCCCTCCTTCGGCCGTAGCCGCATCGGCGGCGGGTACGACCGGTCACGACTGCTTGTGCAGTCCGAGTTTTTCGTAGATTTCGAGCGTCGCCGTCGAGTTGTTGAGCGTGATGAAGTGCAGCCCGGGCACACCCTCGGACAGCAGCTTCGCGCAGAACTCCGTTGCGAACTCGATGCCAATGGAGCGTACAGCGGCCGGATCGTCCTTGGCCGCGAGGATGCGCTCTTTCAACGACGCGGGCACGGTCGCGTTGCTGAGCTGGGAGAACCTTTCCAATTGCTTCACGCTGGTAAGGGGCATGACCTCGGGGATCACCGGCGTTTCGCAACCCGCAGCGACCACGCGGTCACGCATCCGGAGATAGTCCTCCGGGCGGAAGAACATCTGGGTGATCGCGTAATCCGCGCCCGCGCGGCACTTGTCCACGAAATGACCGATGTCCGTCTCCCAGTCGGTCGACCGGGGGTGCATTTCGGGAAATGCCGCGACGCCGACACAGAAGTCGCCCGATTCCTTGATGAGCCGGACGAGGTCGGCGGCGTACTTCACGCCCTGCGGGTGCTCCACCCACTCGCCCATCGGGTCGCCCGGCGGGTCGCCGCGGACCGCGAGGATGTTCCTGATGCCCGCGTCGGCGTACTGCCCGACCATGTTGCGCAGCTCGGCGACGGAGTGGTTCACCGCGGTGAGGTGGGCGACCGGGGTCAGGGTGGAGTCGGCGGCGATCTGCTGGGTGGCCCGGACCGTCCCGGCGCGGGTGGAGCCACCGGCGCCGTACGTCACGGAGACGAAGCTCGGGCGGACCGCCTCGACCCGGCGCAGCGCGTTCCAGAGGTTGCGCTCGCCTTTTTCCGTCTTGGGCGCCCAGAACTCGAAGGAGTACGACGTCATGCCGGTCGCTAGCAGGTCACGCACGGTGCGCGCGTGGTCCGTCCTGGTGGAGGGTGTGCCAAGGGCCATAAGGGGAGGTTAACCAGGGGGTGGACACTCCCCCAAGCAGAGCAGGAAACTTTGCCTCGTTTTGTCGCGCTCTTGTCCATCCCTCGGACAGGAGCCCGGAATGTCCGACATCCGCACGCCGGAATTTCAGAGCGCGTGCGCCCGGATGCGCCGGGCCAGGCCGGAGGTGGCGGCGGCCGGGTCGTCGGCCTCGGTGATCGCCCGGACGACGACGACACGGCGGGCCCCGGCGGCCAGCACCTGGTCCAGATTGCCCGCGTCGATCCCGCCGATCGCGAACCAGGGGCGCGGCTGGTCGAGGGAGGCGGCGTGGCGCACGAGGTCGAGGCCGGGGGCGTGGCGGCCGGGCTTGGTGGGGGTGGGCCAGCAGGGGCCGGTGCAGAAGTAGTCCACGCCGTCCTGGGCGACGGCGGCGTCGACCTCGGCCTCGGCGTGCGTGGAACGGCCGATCAGCCGGTCGGCGCCGATGATCGCGCGGGCGGCGGGGACCGGCAGGTCGCCCTGCCCGAGGTGCAGGACGTCGGCGCCGACGGCGTGGGCGATGTCGGCGCGGTCGTTCACCGCGAGGAGCTTGCCGTGCCGGCGGCAGGCGTCGGCGAGGACGGCGAGATGCTCCAGCTCCTCGGCGGCCTCCATGCCCTTGTCGCGGAGCTGGACGATGTCGACGCCGCTGGAGAGCACGGCGTCCAGGAAGGCGGGGAGGTCGCCCTGCCGCTTGCGGGCGTCCGTGCACAGATACAGCCGGGCGTCGGACAGTTGCTCGCGAGACGTGGACATAGGTGGAGCTCCCCCGTGGTCGTGACGGTGCACGGGCCGCGCCGGGCGGCCCGTGCTTCGCTTGCTGTCGTATCGGTCAGACGGCGAGCGCCTGGGCGCGGCGCTTCACCTCCGTACCGCGATTCTCGCTCAGCGCCTGGGCGGGGGTGCCGGGCAGGGTCGGGTCGGGAGTGAAGAGCCACTCCAGCATCTCTTCGTCGGAATAGCCGTCGTCCCTCAGGAGGGTCAGGGTGCCGGAGAGGCCCTTGACCACCTTGTCGCCGTCGATGAAGGCGGCGGGCACCTGGAGCGCCCGGTTCTCACCGCGGCGTACGGCGATGAGCTGGCCATCCCTGACCAGCTGCCGTACGCGCGTCACCTGGACATCGAGCATTTCCGCGATGTCGGGCAGGTGGAGCCAGGCGGGGACGAGAGCATCGGTCTTTGCGTCAATCTCGGTCACAAGGACAAGCGTGCCATCCGGGACCGACAGTCGGTAGCCGGGCCGACCGTACGGGGGTCGGCCGCGGGGGGCCCGGGTCCCTCACAGGGCGGCGGACTTCAGCGGTACGGCGGGGTCGGCCACCTTCTCCGGGTCGAGGACGGCCCCCGACTCGATGAGCCTGCGGCCCTGGGCGAGGTCGCGCGGGCGGCCCACGGCGAGCACGGCGGCCAGTGCGCCGTCGCGCAGCCAGCACACCGACCAGGTCGCCTCCGCCCCGTCGCCGCGCCACAACAGGGTGTCGGCGTCCGCATGGTGGCCGGCGTACTGCACGAAGCGGCCGAACTGCTCGGACCAGAAGTACGGGACGGGGTCGTAGACGGGGAGCGGTTCGCCGTCCTGGGCGGCCATGATCGCGGCGGCCGCGGTGCGCGGGCCCTGGAGGGCGTTGTCCCAGTGGTGGACCAGCAGGCGTGCTCCGTAGCGGACGGAGGGGAAGGAGGCGCAGTCCCCGACCGCGTACACATCGGGCAGCGAGGTGCGCAGCGCGCTGTCGGCGGTGACCGAGCCGTCCGGGCCGAGCTCGACCCCGGAGCCGGCCAGCCAGCCGGTGGCGGGGCGGGCGCCGATGCCGACGACCACGGCCCCGGCGGGCAGGACGCGGCCGTCCTGGAGGATGACGGCCCCCTCCTCGACGCGGTCGACGCGGGCGCCGGTGAGGAGTTCGGCGCCGCTGTCGGCGTACCAGTGGGCCATCGGGGCGGCCACCTCGGCGGGCAGGGTGCCCGCGAGCGGGCGGGCGGCGGCCTCGACGACGGTGACCGCGCAGCCGGCGGCACGGGCGGCGGTGGTGAACTCCGCGCCGATCCAGCCGGCCCCGACGACGACCACGTCGTGCTGCCGGTCCAGGACGGGCCGCAGCCGGGTGGCGTCGTCGAGGGTGCGCAGCAGGTGGACGCCGGGCACGCCTTCGGCGCCGGGCAGGGCCAGGGGCTCCGCTCCGGTCGCGAGGATCAGGGCGTCGTAGGGGACCGGCCCGTCGGCGGTGTCGAGCACGTGGTCGGCGGCGCGCAGGGCGGTGACGTCCAGGCCGAGGCGCAGGGTGATGTCCAGCGCCTCGAAGTCGACGTCGAAGGCGGAGTCCTCCGCCTTGCCCAGCAGCACGGCCTTGGACAGCGGCGGCCGGTCGTAGGGCTGGTGGGGCTCGGCGCCGATCAGGGTGACGGGCCCGGCGAAGCCCGCCTCGCGCAGGGCCACGGCGCTCTGCACGCCGGCCATGCCCGCTCCGACGACCACGACGTGCCGTGTCCGCTGCCGTGCCGCCCGCTGCTGTGTCTGCTCGCTCACCTGCCCACCCTAGTCAACTGACGTGCCGTCAGATAGAGGGGTGCGGGGAAGGAGCTCGGGATGGGAGCTCTTCCACCACGCTCGTCCCGCTGCCCTCCTGGGACTCCCAGACCCACCGCTCCTCCAGCCGCACCCGGCCGTCCGCGAGGTCGACGACCGTGGAGAGGCAGTGCCCGGACGAGGTCGTTCCGTCCTGCTTGAGCTGTACGTAACGGAAGTCCAGCGCGTCTCCGTCCCGGGTGCCGACGAGATGACCGCGGACCACGTCGCCGCCCGCGTACTCGGCCCAGATCCGGCCGCCCCGCTCGTGGTACGTGAAGCGGGTGCGGGTGCCGACCTGGCCGGGGGCCTGGTCGGCGACGGGCGAGAGGACGAGTCCGTCGAGCGAACGGGCCATGGTGGTCGCTCCCTTACAGGCCGCGGGCGAGTGGGTCTAGGCTGGCCAACGTAGAACACTCGCGGGAGCCCGGACGCACCGGGCTGAGAGGGAGGCTGGGCGGCCTCCGACCGTACGAACCTGCTCCGGGTCATGCCGGCGAAGGGAGGGGCTGGACACCCATGCGCATCTCGGGGAGAGCCTCCGGATCCGACGTCCTCGTCATCGGGGGCGGAATCATCGGCCTGGTCACCGCGTGGCGGGCCGCCCAGCGGGGGCTGGGCGTCACCGTGGCGGACCCCGCCCCGGGCCGCGGCGCCGCGCAGGTCGCGGCGGGCATGCTGGCCGCCGTCACCGAACTGCACTACGGCGAGCAGATGCTGCTCGGCCTCAACCTCGCCTCCGCCGCCCGCTATCCGGCGTTCGTGGCCGAGCTGGAGGAGGCGAGCGGCCGGGACACCGGCTTTCGCGCCTGCGGCACGCTCGCCGTCGCGCTGGACTCCGACGACCGGGCGCATCTGCGTGAACTGCACGCCCTCCAGGAGCGTTCGGGGCTGGAGTCGACCTGGCTGAGCGGCCGTGAGTGCCGTCGCCTGGAGCCGATGCTGGCCCCGGGCGTCCGGGGCGGCCTCCGGGTCGACGGCGACCACCAGGTGGATCCGCGCCGCCTCGCCTCGGCGCTGCTGACCGCGTGCGAGCGGGCCGGGGTCGCGTTCCGCCGGACGACCGCCGAGCGGCTCACCGTCGCCGGGGGCCGGGCGACCGGGGCGCTGCTCGGCGACGGCACGAAGTTCGCGGCCGATCAGGTCGTGCTCGCCGCAGGCAGTCTCAGCGGCCGGCTCGCGGGGCTCCCGCCGGAGCTCGTACCGCCGGTCCGCCCGGTCAAGGGCCAGGTCCTCCGGCTCACCGTGCCCCCGGCGTACGCCCCCTTCCTCAGCCGCACCGTGCGCGCCGTGGTCCGGGGCGGCCACCTCTACCTCGTGCCGCGCGAGAACGGCGAGCTGGTCATCGGCGCCACCAGCGAGGAGCTGGGCTGGGACACCACGGTCACCGCCGGCGGGGTGTACGAGCTGCTGCGCGACGCCCATGAGCTGGTGCCCGGCATCACCGAGCTGCCGCTCACCGAGACCCTGGCCGGTCTGCGTCCCGCGTCGCCCGACAACGCCCCGCTGCTCGGCCCGACCGCGCTGCCAGGTCTGCTGCTCGCCACCGGTCACCACCGCAACGGCGTCCTGCTGACCCCGGTCACCGGGGACGCGATGGCCGACGCCCTGACCACCGGCGAGCTGCCCGAGGCGGCCCGCCCCTTCGACCCCGGCCGGTTCGGTCCGGCCGCCCCCGCCCCCGTGCTCCAGGAGCAGCCCGTATGACCCAGCAGCCCACCGTGCCCGAGCCCGCCTCCGCGCCCGACTCCGCGCCCGTGCCGTCCGGAGACTCGGTTTCCGTCTCGGTGAACGGGCAAGCCCGGGCCGTACCCGCCGGGACGGCCCTGGACGCCCTCGTCGCCACGCTGACCCCGGCCCGTTCCGGAGTCGCCGCCGCCGTCAACGAGAGCGTCGTCCCGCGCGGCCGGTGGGCCACCACCCCGCTCGGCGAGGGCGACCGCGTCGAGGTACTGACCGCCGTGCAGGGAGGCTGACCATGTCGGACGACGTCTTCACGCTGGGCCCTGCCACCTTCGGCTCCCGGCTGATCATGGGCACCGGCGGCGCCCCGAGCCTGGAGGTGCTGGAGCGGTCGCTGATCGCCTCCGGCACCGAGCTGACCACGGTCGCGATGCGCCGGCTGGACCCGAGCGTGCAGGGTTCGGTGCTCTCGGTGCTGGAGCGGCTCTCCATCCAGGTCCTGCCGAACACCGCCGGCTGCTTCACCGCGGGCGAGGCGGTACTGACCGCCCGCCTGGCCCGGGAGGCGCTCGGCACCGACTGGGTGAAGCTGGAGGTGATGGCCGACGAGCGAACCCTGCTGCCCGACCCGATCGAGCTGCTGGACGCGGCGGAGATCCTGGTGGACGACGGGTTCGTCGTGCTGCCCTACACCAACGACGACCCGGTCCTGGCCCAGAAGCTGGAGGACGTGGGGTGCGCGGCGATCATGCCGCTCGGCTCCCCCATCGGCTCCGGGCTCGGCATCCGCAACCCGCACAACTTCGAGCTGATCGTCGAGCGGGCCGGGGTGCCGGTGATCCTCGACGCGGGCGCAGGGACGGCCTCGGACGCGGCGCAGGCGATGGAGCTGGGGTGCGCCGCTGTGATGCTCGCCTCGGCGGTGACCCGGGCCCAGGAGCCGGAGCTGATGGCCGGGGCGATGCGCCATGCGGTGGAGGGCGGTCGGCTCGCGTACCGGGCGGGCCGGATTCCGCGCCGCCACTTCGCCCAGGCCTCGTCGCCGGTGGACGGGCGGGCGGTGCTCGATCCGGAGCGCCCGGCGTTCTGAGCATCCGGACGGGCTCGCCACCTGGGACGTGTCCCTGTCACGGATCCGCTGCAGAACGGCCCCGGGAGTGCCCCGGCCCGTCCGGGGTGCCGGTGGCGGCTCGTAGACTCTCGGGGTGGACACGACCCTCCAGGACCCTCTCGTCGGGCAGCTGCTCGACGGCCGGTATCGCATAGAGGCGCGCATCGCCGTCGGCGGGATGGCCACGGTCTACCGGGCCGTGGACACCCGCCTGGACCGGGTGCTCGCCCTCAAGGTGATGCACCCGGCGCTCGCCACCGACGTCTCGTTCGTCGAGCGCTTCATCCGCGAGGCCAAGTCGGTGGCCCGCCTCGCGCACCCCAATGTCGTCGCGGTCTTCGACCAGGGCGCCCAGGGCGCGTACGTCTATCTCGCGATGGAGTACGTGGCGGGCTGCACCCTGCGCGATGTGCTGCGCGAGCGGGGGGCCCTGCAGCCCCGGGCGGCCCTCGACATCCTGGAGCCGGTCCTCGCCGCGCTCGGCGCCGCGCACCGGGCGGGGTTCGTGCACCGCGACATGAAGCCGGAGAACGTCCTGATAGGGGACGACGGCCGGGTGAAGGTCGCCGACTTCGGCCTGGTCAGGGCGGTCGGCACGGCCACCGACAGCACCGGCTCGCTCCTGGGCACGGTGTCGTATCTGGCCCCCGAGCAGATCGAGCACGGCACGGCCGACACCCGCAGCGACGTGTACGCCTGCGGGGTCGTGCTGTACGAGATGCTGACCGGCGCCAAGCCGCACACCGGCGAGACCGCCGCCCAGGTCATCTACCAGCACCTCAACTCCGACGTCCCGGCCCCGTCCGCCGTCGTGCCGGGGCTCCCGGTCGCGCTGGACAGCCTGGTGGCGAGCGCGACGGCCCGTAATCCGGAGGTGCGCCCGCACGACGCGGTGCTGCTGCTGGCCGAGACGCGTGAGGCGCGCACCGCGCTGACCGACGCCGAGCTGGACGCCGTACCGCCGCAGGCGCTGTCGGAGGCGCACGACGGCGCGGACGACCGTACGAGCGTGATCCCGCGGGCCCTCCCGGCGGACGGTGACGGGGCCGAAGTGCACCGCACCAGCCGTCTGGAGATGCCGCCGGCGGGGCCCGCCGCCCCCCGGCGCGGGACCGGCCGGCGCGGACCGTTCGGCGGGCCGCATCGCAAGCTGATCACCATCCTCACCGCCGTCCTGCTGACGCTCGGCATCGGGACGGGCGTCTGGTACATCAACTCCGGGCAGTTCACCCAGGTCCCCTCCCTGCTGGGTCAGACCCAGAAGACCGCCGAGCAGCGGCTCTCGGACGAGGGGCTCGGGCTGAAGGGCGTGGACCGGGTCTTCAGCGACACCGTCGAGCGGGGTTCGGTCGTCAGCAGCGATCCCGCGTCGGGCGCGCGGATCCGGGGCAACGGCTCGGTGAAGCTCGTCGTCTCGCGGGGTCCGGAGGTCGTGCGGGTGCCTGACGTCGTGGGCAGCTCCCTCGCGGACGCCCGGCGTTCCCTGAAGAAGGTGGGCCTGGTCCCCGGGATGGTGACCAGGGAGTTCAGCGAGGACGTGGCCCGCGGCGAGGTGATCCGCACGGATCCCCGCGCGGGCACGGACCGCACCCCGGACACGGCCGTGGCGCTCGTCGTCAGCAAGGGCGCTCCCGTCGACGTCCCGGACGTCACCGGTCTGTCGGCCGAGGACGCCACCGCCGAGCTGGAGGCCGAAGGCCTGAAGGCCGAGGTGCTGCCCGGCCGGATCCACTCCGCCGAGGCCGAGGGTGATGTCGCCGAGCAGTCCCCCGGCGAGGGCACCGAGGCCGCCGAGGGCGACACGGTCCAGCTGACGATCTCCAAGGGCCCCCGGATGCTGGACGTCCCGGACGTCACCGGCCGGGACGTCGACGAGGCACGGAGCACCCTGGAGGAGGCGGGCTTCGAGGTGAAGGTCGACCGGCCGTTCCTCTCCTTCAGCGACACGATCGCGAGCCAGTCCGTGGACGGCGGCGAGCAGGCCCCCGAAGGGTCCACGATCACGATCAAGACCAAGGGGTTCTAGAACCAGATGCACTCTCTGCGCAATCCGGTGGGCGGACACGTCCCGGTGGCCGGCGGTCTCGCCAAGGTCGGCCTGGAGTACGCCCGTGAGCTGGCGGCGGAGACCGTGCAGGTCTTCGTGGCCAACCCGCGTGGCTGGGCGACGCCCGCCGGGAACCCGGCGCAGGACGAGCTGTTCCGCGCCGAGTGCGCGGCGGCCTCGATCCCGGCGTACGTCCACGCCCCGTATCTGATCAACTTCGGCTCGCACACGGAGGCGACGGTCGAGAGGTCCGTGGAGTCCCTGCGCCACTCGCTGCGGCGGGCCCGCGAGATCGGCGCGCTGGGCGTGGTGGTGCACACCGGTTCGGCGACCGGCGGGCGGCCGCGCGTCGAGGCCCTGGCCCAGGTGCGGGAGCACATGCGCCCGCTGCTGGACGAGCTGACCCACGACGACGATCCGGATCTGCTGCTGGAGTCGACGGCCGGCCAGGGCTTCTCGCTCTGTTCGCGGACCTGGGACTTCGGGCCGTACTTCGAGGCGCTGGACTCCCACCCGAAGCTGGGCGTCTGCCTGGACACGTGCCACATCCACGCCGCCGGACACGACCTGGCCGGCCCCTCGGGGATGCGGCAGACGCTGGACCTGCTGGTGGACACGGTCGGCGAGGGACGGCTGAAGCTGATCCACGCCAACGACTCCAAGGACGTCGCGGGCGCGCACAAGGACCGGCACGAGAACATCGGCGCAGGTCACATCGGGGCGGAGCCGTTCCGGGAGCTGTTCGCGCATCCGGCGACCAAGCGCGTACCGCTGATCATCGAGACGCCCGGCGGCAAGGAGGGGCACGCGGCGGACGTGGCCCGGTTGAAGGAGCTGCGGGAGGTTCCCGGAACCTGAGGCCTGTCGTCACATTCCCGTCGTCGCCCGGGCGGAATGTGACGACAGGCCCCGGCAAGTGCCGTGGCCGGCAACGTTTGCCCGTCAAGGAGTGGCGTCCGGTGCGTGCTCCCGGTGTGCCGGCCCGATGCCCTCGTACTGGACGTATCTGGGATTTCGGCCGGTGCGGCGGGCGTGCGTGCCGGGCGCCGCGACGGGGCGAACGTCGCCGGTCACAGCACTAGAGTTCGGGGCCGTCCCCGGGCTCCTCCTGGTAGGAGTAGCGCTGCTCGTTCCAGGGGTCGCCGATGTTGTGGTAGCCCCGCTCCTCCCAGAATCCGCGCCGGTCCGCCGTCATGTACTCGATGCCCCGGACCCACTTCGGGCCCTTCCAGGCGTACAGGTGCGGGACGACCAGGCGCAGCGGGAAGCCGTGCTCGGCGGTGAGGAGTTCGCCGTCCTTGTGGGTGGCGAAGAGGGTGCGCTCGGAGGCGAAGTCGTCGAGGCGCAGGTTCGAGGAGAAGCCGTACTCGGCCCAGACCATCACATGGGTGGCATCAGGGGCGGGTGGGGCCAGTTCGAGGATCGTGCGGGCGGGGATCCCGCCCCATTCGGCGCCGATCATGCTGAACTTCGTCACACAGTGCAGATCGGCGACGACCGAGGAGAACGGCAGCGCCGAGAATTCCTGGTGGCTCCAGCAGTGCTTGTCGCCGTCGGCGGTGGCCCCGAAGACCCGGAACTCCCAGCGGTCGGGCTTGAACTTGGGAACGGGCCCGTAGTGGGTGACCGGCCATCCGCGTTGCAGTCGCTGTCCCGGCGGAAGCCCGGACTGCTCTGTCTCGCGGTTTTCCCGGCTTTCCGGCTGACCCATGCCTCCATGGTGACAGACAGGCAGGGGTGGTCATGACCGGAGAGGACCCCATCCGGGCAACTCGTACTAAGCGTGCACTTACTGGACGGCCGCTGGGCGCGGTGCGAGGATCTGGCCAACTTGCCAGATCGATCACCGGTTGGAAGGAGCCTTTGCCATGCAGGGCGACCCCGAGGTCCTTGAGTTTCTCAATGAGCAGCTGACCGCCGAATTGACTGCCATCAACCAGTACTTCCTGCACGCGAAGATGCAGGAGAACTTCGGGTGGACCAAGCTCGCCAAGTACACCCGGGCCGAGTCCTTCGACGAGATGAAGCACGCCGAGATCCTCACCGACCGGATCCTGTTCCTCGACGGGCTGCCGAACTATCAGCGCCTCTTCCATGTCCGGGTGGGCCAGACGGTCACCGAGATGTTCCAGGCGGACCGCCAGGTCGAGGTGGAGGCGATCGACCGCCTCAAGCGCGGTATCGAGGTGATGCGCGGCAAGGGCGACATCACGTCCGCGAACATCTTCGAGTCGATCCTGGAGGACGAGGAGCACCACATCGACTATCTCGACACCCAGCTGGAGCTGGTCGAGAAGCTCGGTGAGCCGCTCTACATCGCCCAGCTGATCGAGCAGCCGGAGAGCTGACCGCTCAGGCGGCGCCGGAGAGCCGTACGTCCCGGATGCCGGCCGCCGACACCGCTGCCGGGGGTGTGCGGGAGGCGGTCACCGGTTCCTGCCGCTGGTCGAGCAGCTCGCGGCGGGGGCAGTCGCCCCGTCCCAGCAGCGCCTGGATGCGGCGCACGCATCCGCCGCAGTCCGTCCCGGCCTTGCAGGCCGACGCGATCTGGCGGGGTGTGCAGGCTCCGGCGTCCGCATGCTTCTTGACCTGCTGTTCCGTGATGCCGAAGCAGGAGCAGACGTACATGCGGTTCACCTCCCTGCGGGTCGTCGCTGGTCGCCGTCCCGGTCTCTGCCGGTGAGGCTAACCTAACCTTACCCGTCCCTCAAGTGGCGTAAAGCCCTGGGACGAGCTGTGGGGCACGGATCACAAGGATCCGTGCCCCACAGCTGCGACGGCCGGGAGTCCACCCGGCCCACCGCCTACTGGTCGCGGTACATCTCGGCGACGAGGAAGGCCAGGTCGAGGGACTGGCTGCGGTTGAGCCGGGGGTCGCAGGCCGTCTCGTAGCGCTGGTGCAGGTCGTCCACGAAGATCTCGTGGCCGCCGCCCACGCACTCGGTGACGTCGTCGCCGGTCAGCTCCACGTGGATACCGCCCGGGTGGGTGCCGAGGCTCTTGTGGACCTCGAAGAAGCCCTTGACCTCGTCCAGGACGTCGTCGAAGCGGCGCGTCTTGTGGCCGGAGGCGGCCTCGAAGGTGTTGCCGTGCATCGGGTCGGTCACCCACGCCACGGTGGCGCCGGAGGCGGTGACCTTCTCGACCAGCTCGGGGAGCTTGTCGCGGACCTTGTCGGCGCCCATGCGGACGATGAAGGTCAGCCGGCCGGGCTCGCGCTGCGGGTCCAGGCGGTCGACGTAGCCGAGCGCCTCGTCGACGGTGGTCGTCGGGCCGAGCTTGATGCCGATCGGGTTGCGGACCTTGGCGGCGAACTCGATGTGCGCGCCGTCCATCTGCCGGGTGCGCTCACCGATCCAGACCATGTGGCCGGAGGTGTCGTACAGCTCGCCGGTGCGCGAGTCCGTACGGGTCAGCGCCGTCTCGTAGTCCAGCAGCAGCGCCTCGTGCGAGGCGTAGAACTCGACCGCCTTGAACTCGGCCGGGTCGGTGCCGCACGCCTTCATGAAGTTGAGCGCGTTGTCGATCTCGCGGGCCAGGGCCTCGTAGCGCTGGCCGGCGGGGGACGACTTCACGAAGTCCTGGTTCCAGGCGTGGACCTGGCGCAGGTCGGCGTAACCACCGGTGGTGAAGGCGCGCACCAGGTTCAGCGTGGAGGAGGACGCGTGGTACATCTGCTTCAGCCGCGCGGGGTCCGGGATCCGGGCCTCCTCGGTGAAGGCGAAGCCGTTCACCGAGTCGCCGCGGTAGGTCGGCAGGGTCACGCCGTCGCGGGTCTCGGTCGACTTGGAGCGCGGCTTGGAGTACTGGCCCGCGATCCGGCCGACCTTCACCACGGGCACGGAGGCCGCGTAGGTCAGGACGGCGCTCATCTGGAGCAGCGTCTTCAGCTTGGCCCGGATGTGCTCGGCCGACACGGCGTCGAAGGCCTCGGCGCAGTCGCCGCCCTGCAGCAGGAACGCCTCGCCCTTGGCGACGGCTCCCAGACGGGCGCGCAGCTGGTCGCACTCGCCGGCGAAGACGAGCGGCGGATACGACGCGAGGTCCGCGAGTACATCGCGCAGGGCCTCGGAGTCGGGGTACTCGGGCTGCTGCGCCGCGGGAAGGTCTCGCCAGGTGTTGCCACCGGCGACGGAGGTATTGGCGTTCACGGTCACATGGACAACATTACGGGGTCGCGGGAGGCGTCCATTCGAGCGCTCAACAGTTGAGACGCCCGCTCCGATGCCCGGAACGTCCGCTAGGGTCGCAGCATGTCGACGCGACTGATCCGGATCTCGATCCAGAACTGGTGGTGGACCGCTCATCCGGCGGCCCGCTGATTGATCGCGCTGACACTCGCGAAGGCCGCCCGAGGGGCGGCCTTTTCTGCGTTGCGGAGCCGTTCCTCCCCTTGTGAGTCCCGTACGGAATCCCGTACGGGCCCGTCCGGAAGGAACCTGCTCCCATGTCCCAGACCGCGCCCCGCTCCGCCTCCGGTCTCGTCCGCCGGCTGCTGGCCGACGACGCCCCGCCGTTCGCTCTGCTGCGCCGCCGCACACCCGGCCGTGACCACGATCACGTCGAACTGCTGATCGGCGGGGTGCGGGAGGCGGACCGGCTGGCCGATCTGCCGGTGGGCGCGTCGCCTGCGCTCGCCCTGGTGCCGTTCCGGCAGATCGCCGAGCGCGGCTTCGACGTGCGCGACGACGGCACCCCGCTGAGCGTGCTGGTCGCCCACGAGACGCACGAGCTGGAGCTCGCGGAGCTGCTGGCGGCGCTGCCCGCCCATGACGTGACGGTTCAGGACCGCGGCTTCGACGTGCCGGACGCCCAGTACGCGGACATCGTGCGGCGGGTGATCCGGGACGAGATCGGGCAGGGCGAGGGCGCGAACTTCGTGATCCGGCGGACGTTCCGGGGCGAGATCCCCGGGTTCGGGCGGGCGGACGCGCTGGCGCTGTTCCGGCGGCTGCTGGCGGGCGAGCGGGGCGCGTACTGGACGTTCGTGGTGCACACCGGGGACAGGACGCTGGTGGGGGCGAGCCCGGAGGTGCATGTGCGGATGTCCGGCGGGACGGTCGTGATGAACCCGATCAGCGGGACCTACCGCTACCCGGCCCAGGGGCCCACCGCCGAGAGCCTGCTGGCGTTCCTCGGGGACCGCAAGGAGAGCGAGGAGCTGTCCATGGTGGTCGACGAGGAGCTGAAGATGATGTGCACGGTGGGCGACATGGGCGGGGTGGTGGTCGGGCCCCGGCTCAAGGAGATGGCGCACCTCGCGCACACCGAGTACGAGCTGCGCGGCCGGTCCTCGCTGGATGTGCGCGACGTGCTGCGCGAGACGATGTTCGCGGCGACCGTCACCGGCTCCCCGGTGCAGAACGCGTGCCGGGTCATCGAGCGGTACGAGTCCGGGGGACGCGGCTACTACGCGGGCGCGCTGGCCCTGCTGGGGCGGGACGCGAACGGGGCGCAGACGCTGGACTCGCCCATCCTGATCCGTACCGCCGACATCGCCCCGGACGGTTCGCTGGAGGTGCCCGTCGGGGCCACGCTCGTACGCCACTCGGACCCGGACAGCGAGGTCGCCGAGACGCACGCCAAGGCGGCCGGGGTGCTGGCCGCGCTGGGGGTGCGGCCGGGCCGGCCGGCGGCGGAGGCGGACCGCCCGCGGCTGGCCTCCGACCCACGGGTGCAGGCGGCGCTGGACGACCGGCGCGGCGGCCTCGCCCCGTTCTGGCTGCGGATGCAGGAGCGCACCCGGGACCTGGCGGGCCACGCGCTGGTGGTGGACGGCGAGGACACGTTCACCGCGATGCTGGCCCATCTTCTGCGGGCGTCCGGGCTGGACGTCTCGGTGCGCCGCTACGACGAGTCGGGGCTGCGCGAGGTGGTCCGGGCGCACGAAGGGCCGGTGGTGCTGGGTCCTGGCCCCGGCAACCCGGGCGATCTCACCGATCCGAAGATGCGGCTGCTGCGCGAGATCACCGCGGAGCTGGTGCGGGACCACCGGCACGGGCTGCTGGGGGTCTGCCTCGGGCATGAGCTGATCGCGGCGGAGCTGGGTCTGGAGATCGTGCGCAAGGCGGTGCCGTACCAGGGGGCGCAGACCCGGATCGAGCTGTTCGGACGGCCGGAGACAGTGGGCTTCTACAACAGCTTCACCGGGCGTTGCGACGGTCCGGCCGCCGCCGAGCTGGCCGCGCACGGCATCGAGGTGAGCCGGGACGAGGAGAGCGGTGAGCTGCACGCGCTGCGCGGGCCCGGTTTCGCCTCGGTGCAGTTCCACCCGGAGTCGGTGCTGACCGTGCGGGGCTCGGCGATCGTGACGGAGCTGCTGGCGGGGCTGCCCGTGCCGAGCTGAAGGGACCGCCTCACTTCCTCGGCAGGTTCGACGTCCTCGGTACGAGGACGTTCTCGCTGTGGCGGCCGGCCAGGTAGTCGGTGACGTTCCGCACCGTCGCGTCGATGATCTGGCCCACCGCGTCCTCGGTGTAGTACGCCTGGTGGGAGGTGACGACGACGTTGGGGAAGGTCACAAGCCGGGCGAGGGTGTCGTCGTCGATGCCCTCCAGGGACTTGTCGAGGAAGAACAGCCCCGCCTCCGCCTCGTACACGTCGAGTCCGACGCCGAGGAAGCGGCCCGCGCGCAGTTCGGTGACCAGGGCAGCGGTGTCGATGAGGCCGCCGCGGCTGGAGTTGACGAGGATCGCGTCGTCCTTCATCGCCTTGAGGGCGGCCTCGTCGATGATGTGCTGGGTGCTGGGCAGCAGCGGCACATGCAGGCTGATCAGGTCCGCCTCGGCGAACAGCCGCTCCTTGTCGACGTACTCCATGCCCAGCTCGACGCAGGCCGGGTTCCGGGCCACGTCCCAGCCGAGCAGTTTCATGCCGAAGCCGTGGGCGATCCGGGTGAACGCCTCACCGATCTTCCCGGTGCCGAGCACCCCGACGGTCCGGCCGCGCATGTCCCGGCCGAGGAGTCCGTCGAGGCGGAAGTCGAAGTCCCGGGTGCGGCTCGCGGCGCGGATGATGCGCCGGTTCACGGCCATGGCGAGCGTCCAGGCGAATTCGGCGACCGAGTACGGGGAGTAGTAGGAGACCCGGGAGACGCGCAGGGCGAGGCGCTCGGCGACCTCCAGGTCGATGTTGTTGAAGCCGGTGGAGCGCTGGGCGATCATCTGCGTGCCGCCCGCGGCGAGCGTCTGGAGCACCTGGGAGCCGAGGTCGGCGTTGACGCTGGAGGAGACGATCTCGTAGCCGGCCGCGATGGGGGCGGTGTCCCGGTTCAGGAAGACGTCCAGGCAGCGGACCTCGTGCAGCCCTTCGAACGCCTTCTCGATCAAGGGCTTCTCATCGGACTGCACACCGAAGGCCAGGATTTCCACGGGTACTCCCGATCTGATTCCGCGGGCGGGGCCGGACATCGCGAATATACGGCTCCGCCCCCGCCCCCGCCGCATCAGACGTCGTCGAGGCCGCGCTCGATGGCGTACCGCACGAGCTCCACCCGGTTGTGCAGCTGGAGCTTGCCGAGGGTGTTCTGCACGTGGTTCTGCACGGTGCGGTGCGAGATGACGAGGCGTTCGGCGATCTGCTTGTACGAGAGTCCCTTGGCGACCAGCCGCAGCACCTCGGTCTCCCGGTCGGTGAGCTGCGGGGCCTTGGGCTCGTTCGACGCCACGGGTACGGGGTCGGAGGCGAGCCTGCGGTACTCGCCGAGGACCAGGCCGGCCAGGCCCGGGGTGAAGACCGGGTCGCCGGCCGCGGTGGAGCGGACGGCGTCGGTCAGCTCCTGGGTGGAGGCGGACTTCAGCAGATAGCCGGTGGCCCCGGACTTCACCGCCTCCAGGACGTCGGCGTGCTCGCCGCTCGCGGAGAGGACCAGGACCCGCAGGCCCGGGTGGGAGCCGACGAGCTCCTTGCAGACCTGGACGCCGGGCATGCCGGGGAGGTTCAGGTCGAGGACCAGGACGTCCGGGCCCACGGCCTTGGCCCGGCGGACCGCCTGCGGGCCGTCCCCGGCGGTCGCGACGACGTCGAAGCCGGACTCGGCCAGGTCACGGGCGACCGCGTCGCGCCACATGGGGTGGTCGTCGACCACCATGACCTTGATGGGCCGGCCTGTGGCCCCCCGCTCGTCCTGTGCCGCGTTCTGCGTACTCATCGGGCCGATCCTGCCTTCCCCCGGGAAACCTTCGGTGCTTTCGGAACCTTCAACTCGACCTCGCAGCCCTGTCCGGGCACCGAGATCAGCTCTGCCGTGCCGCCCAGGTCGCGCAGCCGGCCGCGGATGGACAGGGCGACCCCGAGCCGCCCTTCCCCCTCCGCCTGGGCGAGCCGCCCCTCCGGGATGCCGGGGCCGTCGTCCCGGACGGTGACGATCACCTCGTCCGGCTCGTCCTCGACCAGGATCCACGCCTGGGCGTCCGGGCCCGCGTGCACCCGTACGTTGTCCAGGGCTGCGCTGACGGCGGCGGCCAGCTCCCGGGCCGACTCGGCGGGGAGCAGCACGGGCGCGCCCGGCTCGGCGAAGCTCGTACGGGATCCGGTGTGCGGGGCGAGCAGCGCCCGCAGGTCGCAGGCGGCCCCGTCGCCGGGGCTCTCCTCGTCGATCTCGACCGTACGGACCACGGCCCCCTCGGCGGCGTCCTCGGAGACCCGGGTCGGTGGGACCAGACCGCTGGAGACCAGGGTGCGCAGGGCGACCTCCTGCTCCCCGGCCATCCGGCCCAGCTCGGCCGCCTCGCCGCCGATCGCGGTACCCCGGCGCTGCACCATGGCGAGGACCTGGAGCACGCTGTCGTGGATGTCGCGGGCGAGCCGTTCGCGTTCGCGGGTGGTGGCCTCGATCTCCAGGGCGCGGGCGAGGGTGCGCTCACTGGCGCGGGCGACCTCGACGACGTACCCGATGGCGATGGAGGCGACCCAGACCAGCAGGACGTTGTGGTAGGTGTCCCGGCTGGGCTCGCCGCGCTGGATGATGTTGGCGGCGGCGACGAAGGTGGAGGCGAAGGCCGCCCACCGCCAGCCGCCCTTGATCGCGAAGGCGAGGACCGCGCCGGCCGTCCAGATCGACGGCAGCGTCGGGCCGTCGAACGACTGCGAGTCGAAGTCGGCGAGCGGGGTGAGCAGGATGCCCGTCAGCGCGACGACGAGGTCCGCGACGAGGAAGCGTTTGGTGCAGCTCGCCGCCGAGCGGACCTTCGGCAGCGTGGCGAGCGTCCAGACGGAGAGGAAGGCCAGATACGCGACGGCCACCCAGGGCCGTTCGAACCTCTGCTGGCCGAAGTTGTCCTTCCCGAAGATCGCGAGCAGCACCGCGTAGATCATCGTCAGGACGCGGTAGCCCGTCAGCGCACGCCACAGCGGCAGCTCGACCGACATCCGTACGACCCGCTCACGCTTGGCCATGACCACACCCCCCGGACGGTGAACGACGCGGTCAGGCGCCGGACCGTTCCGTTCCGTTCTCGTTGCTCGCGGCGGCCTGCTTCTGGGCCCGCTTCGCCTCTTCGGCCTTGGCCTTCGCCTCGTCGGCGATCTGGCGCTTGGCGGCGGTGGCGTAGATGTCGACGTACTCCTGGCCGGAGAGCTTCATGATCTCGTACATGACCTCGTCGGTCACCGAGCGCAGGATGAAGCGGTCGCCCTCCATGCCCTGGTAGCGGCTGAAGTCCAGCCGCTTGCCGATCCGGATGCCGGGGCGCATCAGCTTGGGCATCACCTGGCCGGGCGGCTGGATCTTCTCGGTGTCGATCATGGCGACCGGGATCACGGGGGCCCCGGTGGCCAGCGCGACGCGGGCCAGCCCGCCGGGCTTGCCCCGGTAGAGGCGGCCGTCGGGCGAGCGGGTGCCCTCGGGGTAGATGCCGAAGAGGCCGCCGCTCTCGACGACCTGGATGCCCGCCCTGATCGCCGCCTCGCCCGCGCCACGGGCTCCGGAGCGGTCGACGGGGAGCTGACCGACGCCCTTGAAGAAGGCGGCGGTGAGCTTGCCCTTGACCCCGGGTGCGGTGAAGTACTCGGCCTTGGCGATGAACGTGACCTTGCGGTCCAGCACGGCCGGGAGGAAGAACGAGTCGGAGAACGACAGGTGGTTGCTCGCGAGGATCGCCGGACCGCGCTCGGGGATGTTCTCCAGGCCCTCCACCCACGGCCGGAAGGCAAGCTTCAGGGACCCGCCGATGGAGAACTTCATTGCGCCGTAGATCAACTCTGGTGCCTCCTGTGTGCTGTCGGTCAGACCTTAACCTGTGGGGTCGTCGCGGCCTTTGCCAGGCAGGGGGCGACCCCCTGCCCGGGCGGGCCGTGCGGGGCCGCCCCGGGAGGCGTGACGGCCCTGGTCGGTGTCGGTCCGGTCGCGTACGGTGAAGTCATCCGTCAAGCACTCCCTCAGGTGCTCCCCGCCCCGTCCCACGAACAGGAGACCCTGGTGCCGGTCCTCCCTGGAGCCGAGCCGTTCCGCCACGAGGGCGGAGAGGTCGGCGTCCTCCTCTGTCATGGCTTCACCGGATCACCGCAGTCGCTGCGCCCCTGGGCCGACTATCTCGCCGAGCGCGGGCTGACGGTCTCGCTGCCGCTGCTGCCCGGCCACGGAACCCGCTGGGAGGACATGGCGGTCACCGGCTGGCAGGACTGGTACGCGGAGGTCGACCGGGAGCTGCGGGCCCTGCGGGACAAGTGCGAGCGGGTCTTCGTCTTCGGCCTGTCCATGGGCGGCGCGCTGAGCCTGCGGCTCGCGGCCAGGCACGGGGACGCGATCAGCGGTCTGGTGCTGGTCAACCCGGCCAACAAGGTGCACGGCCTGTCCGCGTACGCGCTGCCGGTGGCCCGCCATCTGGTGCCGACGACCAAGGGCGTGGCCGACGACATCGCCCTGCCGGGTTCGCACGAGGTGGGCTACGACCGGGTGCCGCTGCACGCGGCGCACTCGTTGCGGAGGTTCTTGCGGCTGGTCGACGGGGAACTGCCCCAGGTGACCCAGCCGGTGGTCCTGCTGCACAGCCCGCAGGACCATGTCGTGCCGCCCGCGGACAGCGCGCGGATCCTGAGCCGGATCTCCTCCACGGACGTCTCGGAGATCTTGCTGGAACAGAGCTACCACGTGGCGACGTTGGACCATGATGCGGAGCGGATCTTCGATGAGAGCTACCGGTTCATCGGCCGTCTCGCACCGAACGTCGGGATGAAGGGGAGCACGTCCGGTGGCTGAGCACGACGCGGAACGTACAGGCAGCGGCGAGGAGCGTGAACCGCGCCCCACGGAGCCCGCGGCCGTCCCCGAGGGGACGAAGCCGGCGGGGGACGCGGGAGCGGAGCAGGAGCGGGCGATCGACGAGGACGCGGCGTGGGCCGCGATCGTCGCGGGGTACGGGGAGGAGCCGCCGGACCCGCCGGGCGCCAAGCCGTTCAAGTCCGTCGAGGACCTGGCCCTGCTGGAGGACGATCAGCGCAACGTGCTGGGGCCGAAGGACGGCAGCGCCGGGGACCAGGCGGACAAGGGGTCCGGCAAGACGCCCCCGAAGCCGCCGGAGAAGAAGCCGCTGGGCAGCTCGGTGGTCTTCGCACCCGGCGTCGCCGGTCCGCGGGACTACGAGCTGCCCGCGTCCAAGGACGACGGCATCGACGTGCCGGACGACGGGGACGAGGGCCACTTCGTGCCCCCGGAGCCGCCGCCGCTGCCGGAGGCCGACGTCACGGCGAAGTTCGCCTGGCTGGCGGTGATCGGCGGGCCGGTCCTGATGCTCGTCGCGGTGCTGCTCCAGTGGGAGATGACCTGGTGGCTCACCACGCTCTGCATCGGTGGCTTCCTCGGCGGCTTCGCCACCCTGGTGGCCCGGATGCCGCACGACGACGATGACGACACCTACGGCGACCCGGGGCGCGGCGCGGTCGTGTAGGGAGTGTCCGGTGGATCATCCGGCGGGGACTTTGAGGGCGGCCAGGACGGGCAGATGGTCCGTGGCCGCCCTCAGGTCGTCCCCGCTCACCTTGGGCAGCCCGGCCGGGACACCACAGCCGAGCACCTCGATGCCCGGGGTCGCGAACACCGCGTCGATGCGCTTGCGCGGTCCGTCCTGCGGGAACGTCAGCTCGCCGCCCCACGGGGCGACGGCCCGGCAGTCCTGGAGCTTCCCGGCCAGGTGCTGGAACGCCCTGCCGGTCGGTACGTCGTTGAGGTCGCCGCCCGCCACCGCGTGCTCCACGCCCATCGAGGCCAGCCGTTCCAGCAGCAGGTCCGCCTGGGCGAGGCGTTCGTCGCGCTGGAGGCTCAGATGGCAGCTCAGCACGCCGAGCCGGGTGCCGGCGATCCGCACCACGGCGGTGGCGAAGCCCCTGCGGTGCAGGCCGGGGGTGAGCGGCAGCAGGACGTCCTCGGTGCGCTCGACGGTCGTCCGCAGCGAGCACAGCAGCAGCGGCCCGGCGGCGGTGGCCCCGCCGCTCAGCACCACCAGCCCACTGCTCTTCGCGAGCCTGGCCGCGGCCTTGCGCCAGCGGAAGAAGCGCGGGGCCTCCTGGACCAGGACCAGGTCGGGTGCGCACGCGCGGATGACCCGGGCCAGCGCGGCGGTGTCGTCGTGCATCGACCGGACGTTGTAGCTCAGCACCCGGATCACGGCTGAACCGTCCGGCTCGGTACGGGAGTCGGGCAGTGGCGTCAGGACCATGCGGGCCACGATACGACGGACGCCCGCCACCGCCCCGGAGGGCGGCGACGGGCGCCTCGTGCGTCGTACGAGCGGGGGATGACCGGGAGTGTCCGGCGGATCAGGTCCGGCCCGGTCATGATCCGCCGGGCGCCCTCTAACCCTGGCGGGCCAGGTCGGCCGCGCCCACGAGCCCTGCCTTGCCGCCGAGTTGGGCGGCCAGTACCTGGGCGTGCGGGCGCCACTCGCCGCCGATCAGCCAGCGCCGGAACGACTTGCGGATCGGGTCGAGGACCAGCTCGCCCTCGTCCGAGACGCCGCCGCCGACGATGAACGCGGACGGGTCGAACAGTGAGGCGAGGTCGGCCAGTCCGGCGCCGGCCCAGCGGGCCAGCTCGCGGAACGAGTCGATGGCCACCGGGTCGCCCTGACGGGCGGCCTCGCTGATGTGCTTGCCCTCGATGCCGTCCACCGAGCCGTCGCCGAGGCCGAGCAGGACGACGGCGTTCTCAGGGGTGGCGTTGGCGCGCTGCTTGGCGTACCGGACGAGGGCGCGGCCGGAGGCGTACTGCTCCCAGCAGCCCTGGCTGCCACAGCCGCAGAGCAGACCGTCCGGGACGACCCGGACGTGGCCGAACTCGGCGGCCACGCCGAAGCGTCCGCGGCGCAGCTTGTTGCCGATGATGATGCCGCCGCCGAGGCCGGTGCCCAGTGTGATGCAGATGACGTCGTCGTGACCCTGGCCGGCCCCGAAGCGATACTCGCCCCAGGCCGCGGCGTTGGCGTCGTTCTCGACGACGACCGGCAGGCCGACGCGCTGCTCGACCTTGTCCTTGAGCGGCTCGTGACGCCAGTTGATGTTCGGTGCGAACAGCACGGTGGCGCGCTTGTCGTCGACGTAACCGGCGGCGCCGATGCCGACGGCCTCCACCTCGTGTCCCTCGCTCGCCCCGGCCACCGCCGCGCAGATCGCGTCGACGATGCCTTCGGCCGTCGGCGGGGTCGCCACCTTGAACGTCGAGAGGATCCGGCCCTCTTCGTCGACCACTCCAGCCGCGATCTTCGTGCCGCCGATATCGACGCCGATGGTGAGTCCCATGAATCCCTCAGTTTCGGTCGAGCCCCGCTAGGGGCAACCGTACCCGAGGCGCGGCTCCGGCCCGGCCTGGGCCGGTGGGTCCCGGCCGTTGTGTCCCGGTCTCTCCCGGCCGTTGCGTCCGGTCAGTCCAGGTCGATGCGTTCGGTGCCGGAGGGACCTTCGTCGCGGGGGTCGGACGGGTCCTCGGCGGCCTTCTTCGAGGGGCCCGCGGTGCCGGACGCGCCCTCGGTGGTCCGGGTCCAGCGGCTCTCCTGGCCCTCGACCGCGGAGCGGTAGGCGGCCAGCAGCTCGTTGCCCGCGGCGGCGAGGTGGTCGAAGAGCTCGGGATTGCGTTCGATGACCGGTTCGACGGCGGACTTCGCCTGCCGGATGGCCTGCTGGACCGCGCCCTGGGCGGCGACGCCCAGCAGCGGGGTCTGGAGCGAGGACACCTTGTCGGCGACCGCGTCGACCAGCTTGCGCAGTTCCTCGGCGGCGGATCCCGGCTGGGGGCCGTACTCGGCCCGGCGGCGGGCCTTCTCGGCCGCGAGGTCCTCGGCGCAGGCGTCGGCCCACGCGTCGCCGTCGACGGGACGATCGGTGGCTTCACTCATGGGGGACTCCTGCGACGCGGGGCGGCCGACGGTCGGCCTGCGGTATCACGTACTACCGACGTTACCCGAACGGCCGCACGCCGTTCAGGAGGTGCGCGGCCACAGGGCCGGATCCGGTGTGAACCTCACCCGCAGCACCCCGTCGGCCAGGGCGGCGCCGGAGACGGTGCAGCGGCGCAGCGCGGAGGCGATCCGCACGATCCGGTGGAAGGGGCCGACGGTCAGGAGCAGTTCGTCGCCCCGGCGGACCAGGCGCAGGTCCTCCTTGGCGGCGCCGGGCAGCGGCAGACACCAGGCGAGGACCGTCGCGTCCTCGGTGTCCGGCTCCTCCTCGGTCCACCAGGGGTCCTCGGCCCGGCCGGGCGTCCGGTCGTCGGGGGCGGGGATCTCCAGCGCGGCCAGGTCGTCCGGGCCCTGCGGGTCGCGGCCCAGGTGGGCGGCCTCGTGCACGGGGAGGTCCGGCGCCACGTCCTGGTGCCAGTGGTCCAGGCACTTCTCCTGCTGGGCGGCGAGCGCGGCGAACCAGGGGTCGGGCGAGTGCCGGGGCAGGACGCGGGAGGCGACGAGCAGGTCGGCGCTCAGTCCGTGCAGGGCGAGGCCGGTACGGGCGGCGCGCAGGGAGTCCTCGGCGGCCGGGCCCGGCTCCGCGACCAGCCGGAGCGTGGTGGACGCGTCCTCGATCAGGGCCTGGACGGCGGCCAGCTCGGCGTCCTTGCGGGCAGCGGCCTCGTACAGCCACTGCGCGGGCATCGGGACCCCGGCGAGCTGGGCGAGGACCGGGCGCAGGGCGCGGGCGGCCTGGCGTTCGGCGGGGAGCAGCCGGCGCAGGTAGCGGCGCAGCTGTTCCGGCAGGGCGAGGAGGGCGAGGGCTTCGGTGAGCGGCGGGAGGTCGACGACGAGGGTGTCGTAACCGGCCCAGTCGCCCTCGGCGGCCCGGCGCAGCGTGTGCAGCAGGGCGAGCTGCGGGGAGCCGGGGAGCTCGGTGAGCTCCTCGCCGTCGAGCCGGCCGGCGCCGAGCAGGTCCAGGACGCCGGACGCGCGCTTCTGGAGTTCGGTGAGTTCGGCGCGGAAGTGCTCGCCGGAGTCGACGCGGGCGTGGTCGAGAAGGCCGGTGACCCGGGTGGGTTCCGTGGCGGCCGGGAAGCCGGGTATGGCCTCGGCGGCGATCAGGAGCGTGCGGCTGCCGTGCGCCGCGGCGGCCAGGGCGGTGGCCGCGGCGACGGTGGTGCGGCCCGCGCCGCCGAGGCCGGTGACCAGGACCGTACGCACGGCTGTCAGGTCCCCGGAGCGGACTCGACGCGCTTCTTCAGACCGGCGAGGGCGCGGTCGATGATGACCTTCTCGGCCTTGCGCTTGATCATGCCGAGCAGCGGGATCTTGACGTCGACCGCGAGCCGGTAGGTGACCTCGGTGCGCTCGCCGCCGCCGAGCGGGGCCAGGGCGTAGGTGCCGTCCAGGGAGCGCAGCATCTGGGACTTGACGAGGCTCCAGCTGACTTCGTTCTCGCCGGTCCACGTGTAGGAGAGGACGTGGTCGTCCTTGATCGCGCCGGCGTCCAGGACGAGGCGGACCTGCTCGGCGCGGCCCTGGTCGTCGGTGGAGAGGACCTCGGCCTCCTTGACCTCTCCGGTCCACTCCGGGTAGCGGGCGAAGTCGGCGATCACGCCCATGACGTCGGCCGGCGTCGCCTCGATCGTGATGCTCGAGCTGGTGTGTTCAGCCATCGCCGTGGCCCTCCAGTGCGGTGTTACCGGTCGCGTTCGGCAGGAGCCTGCCGCTGTGCAGGCTATCGCGTGCCCGGGGCGCTCCGGTCCACGGCCCGGCCGCCCGTGGTCACCAGGTCAGCGCCCAGGGCGTTCCGGTCGAGGCGAAGTGGCCGACGTTGACGCACTCGGTGGTCCCTATCCGCATCCGGCGGACCAACGGCTGGTGAACATGGCCGAAAAGCGCGTACCGGGGGCGGGTGGCGCGGATCGCCTCCAGCAGGGCGCGGCTGCCGCGTTCGAAGCGGCGGGCGACGGTGTCGTACGTCAGCTCGGGGACCTCGGGCGGGATGTGCGAGCAGAGGACGTCGACCGGGCCGAGCGCCTCGACCTTGGCGGCGTACTCCTCGTCGCTGATCTCGTACGGGGTGTTCATCGGGGTCTTGAGGCCGCCGCCGACGAAGCCGAAGACCCGGCCGCCGATCTCCACGCGTTCGCCGTCCAGCACGGTGGTGCCGGGAAGGGCGTACTCCGGCCACAGGTCGGGGACGTCGACGTTGCCGTAGGTGGCGTACGTCGGAGCGGGGAAGGCGGCGAAGAGTTCGGCGTACTGCTTGCGCACCGCGCCGAGGATCTCGGCGCTGCGGTCGCGGCCCGCCCACAGCTCGCGGCCGAAGGCGCGGGCCTCGTCGTAGCGGCGGGCGGTGCGCAGGGCGACGATGCGGTCGGCGTTCTCCTCGCCGAAAAGGTCGGGGAAGATGCCGCGCGAGTGGTCGGCGTAGTCGAGGAAGAGCACCAGGTCGCCGAGGCAGATCAGGGCGTCGGCGCCATCCCCGGCGCGGGCCAGGGCCTCGGTGTTGCCGTGCACGTCGCTGACCACGTGAATCCGGGTCGATCCCCCGGCCGGATCCCGGCTGTCCGGTTCGCTGCCTCGCATGGGATCACCCTAGAGCGCCCGTTCCGTCCCTGGGTAGACCGTCCGGACCTGCGGTTACTTCCACGTCGTGACGGCAGTGGACTACTGTGCGCGAAAGGGCCATTTATATGTGTGATGCATAAGACATCTGGCCGGAACCCCCTATCCGGAACCGAGTACTGGTGGGTAACGTCCGGGCAGTCCAGTCGTGCTCACCCCGCTGAGCACCCGCCATTCTTGGACCGCAGCCGGTGCGTCACACAGAGCCGTGGCACCGGAGCCCGATGAGGAGCAGCAGCCTTGCGCGAGTTCAGCCTTCCGGCCCTGTACGAGGTCCCGACGGACGGCAACCTGACGGATCTCATCCGCCGCAATGCCGCTCAGCATCCCGACGTCGCGGTGATGAGCCGCAAGGTGGCCGGCGTCTGGACGGACGTCAGCGCCACCCAGTTCCTGGCCGAGGTGAGAGCCGCCGCCAAAGGGCTGATCGCCTCGGGCGTGCAGCCCGGTGACCGGGTCGCCCTGATGTCGCGCACCCGTTACGAGTGGGTGCTGCTGGACTTCGCGATCTGGAGCGCGGGCGCGGTGACCGTGCCGGTGTACGAGACCAGTTCCGCCGAGCAGGTGCAGTGGATCCTCGGCGACTCCGGGGCGGTGGCGGTGCTCGTGGAGAGCGACGCGCACGCCGCGTCCGTGGCCTCCGTACGGGACGCGCTGCCGGAGCTCGCGCATGTGTGGCAGATCGACGCGGGTGCCGTGGAGGCGCTGGGCAGGGCGGGGGCCGAGGTCTCGGACGAGACCATGGACCTGCGGACGCGCAGCGCCAAGGCGGACGACCCGGCGACGATCGTCTACACCTCGGGCACCACGGGCCGCCCCAAGGGCTGTGTGCTCACCCACCGCAGCTTCTTCGCGGAGTGCGGCAACGTGGTGGAGCGGCTGAAGCCCCTCTTCCGTACGGGCGAGTGCTCGGTGCTGCTGTTCCTGCCCGCCGCGCACGTCTTCGGCCGGCTGGTCGAGGTGGCCTCGGTGATGGCCCCGATCAAGCTCGGCTGCGTCCCCGACATCAAGAACCTCACCGATGAGCTGGCCTCGTTCCGGCCGACGCTGATCCTGGGCGTGCCCCGGGTCTTCGAGAAGGTCTACAACGCGGCCCGTGCGAAGGCACAGGCGGACGGCAAGGGCAAGATCTTCGACCGGGCCGCCGACACGGCGATCGCCTACAGCCGGGCGCTGAGCACCCCGGGGGGTCCCTCGCTGGGGCTGAAGCTCAAGCACAAGCTCTTCGACAAGCTGGTCTACGGGAAGCTGCGCGCGGTGCTCGGCGGCCGGGGCGAGCACGCGATCTCCGGCGGCGCCCCGCTGGGCGAACGGCTCGGCCACTTCTACCGGGGCATCGGCTTCACGGTCCTGGAGGGCTACGGCCTGACCGAGACCTGTGCGGCGACCGCGTTCAACCCGTGGGACCGGCAGAAGATCGGCACGGTCGGCCAGCCGCTGCCCGGATCCGTGGTGCGGATCGCGGACGACGGCGAGGTGCTGCTGCACGGCGAGCACCTGTTCACCGGTTACTGGAAGAACGAGTCGGCTTCGGCCGAGGCGCTGGCCGACGGCTGGTTCCACACCGGGGACATCGGCACGCTCGACGAGGACGGCTACCTCGCGATCACCGGCCGCAAGAAGGAGATCATCGTGACGGCGGGCGGCAAGAACGTCGCTCCGGCCGTCATCGAGGACCGCATCCGCGCGCACGCCCTGGTCGCGGAGTGCATGGTGGTCGGCGACGGCCGCCCGTTCGTCGGCGCGCTGGTCACCCTGGACGAGGAGTTCCTGAGCCGCTGGGCCGAGGAGAACGGCAAACCGGCCGGCTCGACGGCCCTGTCGCTGCGCGAGGACGCGGAGCTGCTGGCCGAGGTGCAGCGGGCGGTGGACGACGGCAACGCGGCGGTCTCCAAGGCCGAGTCGGTGCGCAAGTTCCGTATCCTGCCTGCCCAGTTCACCGAAGAGGCGGGCCACCTCACGCCGTCGCTGAAGCTGAAGCGGAACGTGGTGGCGAAGGACTTCGCGGACGAGGTGGAGTCGATCTACCGCGCCTGAGCGGCGTGACGCGTACGTGTACGGAGGGGCCCGCACCGGGAGTCGGACGCTGTTGGTCGATTCGGGCCCTGTTGCTTCGCCCCGTCGACTTGGTCGGCGGGGCGAAGTGCTGCGAAGTGGCTGGTGCGGGTGCGGGCCCCTCTTCCGTACTCACAACAGGGTCTTGAGCTTCTCCGCCAGCAGGTCCCAGCGCCACTTCTCCTCGACCCAGGCCCGGCCCCGCTCCCCCATCCGCCGCCGCAGCTCCGGGTCGCCGAGCAGCGTCACGATCCGGTCCGCCGACTCCTCGGCGCTTCCGCCGCGCACCACCCACCCGGTCTCGCCGTCGAGCACCGCGTCCGGGGCGCCGCCCGAGTCGCCCGCCACCACGGGCAGCCCGGTCGCGGACGCCTCCAGGTAGACGATCCCGAGGCCCTCCACGTCGAGCCCCCCGCGCCGCGTCCGGCAGGGCATGGCGAAGACGTCACCGGCCCCGTAGTGCGCGGGCAGCTCGGCCCAGGGCACGGGCCCGGTGAAGCGCACCGAGTCCTGGACGCCGGTCTCCACCGCGAGCCGCTTGAGGTCCTTGGCGTACGGGCCGCCGCCGACGATCAGCAGTACCGCGTCCGGGATCTGCGCGAGGATCGCGGGCATGGCCAGGATCAGTGTGTCCTGGCCCTTGCGCGGCACCAGGCGCGAGACACAGACGGCCACCGGGCGGTCGGAGAGCCCGAGGCGGGCCCGGACGCGGTCGCCGCCGGATGCCGGGTGGAAGGTCTTCTCGTCGACGCCGGGCGGCAGTTGCACCATGCGCCCGGCCGCGTCCGGGGTGAGGGCCGCGGCGATCCGGGAGCGGGTGTACTCACCGAGATAGGTGATCGTGTCCGTGCCCTCCCCGATCCGGCGCAGCAGCTGCCGGGAGGCGGGCAGTTGCGCCCAGCCGGCCTCGTGCCCGTGGGTGGTGGCCACCAGCCGCCGGGCGCCCGCGCGACGCAGCGCCGGGGCCATCAGGCCGAGCGGGGCGGCCGCGCCGAACCAGACGGAGGTGCAGTCGTGTTCGCGCAGCAGGGCGGTGGCCCGGCGGGTGACGCGCGGGGTCGGCAGCAGCATCGTCGTCCGGTCGCGGACCACGGTGAACGGCTGCTCGGCGTCGAAGGCGGCGGTGGCCGCCGCGCCCTCCTCGCCGTGCTTCCAGGTGGAGGCGTAGACGACGACCCGGTCGGGATCCAGGCGAAGCGCCATGTTGTGCAGGAACGCCTGGATGCCACCGGGGCGGGGCGGGAAGTCGTTGGTCACGATCAAGGTCTTGTCCATCGCCGCCGACAGTACCGAACGGCCGCGCCTCACCGCTCCCGCGCATGGCCCCCGGCATCATGGGCCGCCGGGAGACCCGGCTGGGGACGACGAAGGCGGACGGCGATGACGGGACGAGCGGTCACCGGCGCCAGGCCGTGGCCGTACGCGGTGTGGGTGCTGAGCCGGGCCTGGTTGCTGGCCTGTGTGTTCAAGGTGGTCACGGTGCCCGGCCCGGACGTCACGGTGGACGTGTCGGTGATCTACCGGAGCTGGTACGAGACCCTGCTGACGGGCACGTATCCGCTGGACGATGTCACCTGGCAGTACCCGCCCGGGGCGGCCCTGGCGATCCTCTCCCCGGCCCTGCTGCCGTTCCTGGGGTACGCGGCCGCCTTCTTCGTCCTCGTACTGCTCTGCGACGCGCTGGTGCTGGGGCTGCTGCTGTACGTGGGGCGGCGGCCGGGGATAAGGGCGGCGGGCGCGTGGGGGTGGATCGTGGGGGTGCCGCTGCTGGGGCCGACGGTCTACGCCCGGTACGACCTGATGGTGACGGCGGTCGCGGTGGCGGCGCTGCTGGCCGGAGTGTGCCGCCCGCGTGCGCTGGGGGCTCTGGCCGCGTTCGGGGCGCTGCTGAAGGGGTGGCCCGCGCTGCTGCTGGTGGGGGTGCGGAAGGGGCGTCCGACGAGGGCGGCCTGGGGGGCGGCGGCGCTGACGGCGGCGGGGCTCGCGGCGTCGTTCGCGCTGTGGCTGCCGGGGGCTTTCGCGTTCCTGGCCTTCCAGCGGGACCGGGGTACCGAGGTCGAGTCGCTGGGGGCGCTGGTCTTCCATGTGGCGCGGCGGTTCGGCTGGGAGGGGCGGGTGGAGCTGCGCTACGGCTCGCTGGAGTTCGTCGGACCGCACGTGGAACTGGTGTCGACGCTGGCGCTGGGGCTTGGGGCCCTGGCGCTGGGCTGGCTGGTGCTGTGGCGCCTGCGGGCGGGGTCGTTCGCGGCGCACACCCCGGCCGAGGCGGCGTTCACGGCGGTGCTGCTGTTCACGGTCACCAGCCGGGTGATCAGCCCGCAGTACGTGGTGTGGCTGGTCGGGCTCGCGGCGGTGTGCCTGGCGTTCCGGGGGGCCGCGATGACGCTTCCGGCGGTCCTGGTGCTGGTGGCGTCGGGGGTGACGCTGCTGGAGTTCCCGATCGGCTTCGGCCATGTGGTGGCGAGCGACGCGTGGGGCGTGACGCTCCTTCTCGTACGGAACGGGCTTCTGGTGGCCGCCTCGCTGATCGCGGCTCGGCGGCTGTGGCGGTCGACGGTGCCGGGGAGACCGCGTGCGGAGGCCGCCGCCCCTCTCGCGGTCGGGGGTCAGCCGAGCCGGGTGGCGAGGTAGTCACGCCAGTCGGCGGTGAACTGCTCGGGGGTGGTGTCGAGCACCGCGTTCAGCGCCTGCTCCACCGCCCCGTCCCGCCCGTCGTGGGCGCCGACGGCCTCGTAGAAGGCGATCAGCTTCTCCTTGCCCCACCGCTCAGCGATCAGCTCGCAGGCCAGCCAGCCGCCCTGGTAGGCCCCCGCGAGCTTCGCGGGGTCGCCGTCGAAGCCGAAGTCCGGGTCGGCGGGGAGCTCGGCGGGGGTCTCGCCGCTGCGGACGGCGGCGGCCAGCTCGGGGGCGATCGTGTCGGCGGCGCGGTCCTCGCCCCGGTAGGCCGTCCAGTCGGCGAAGCCCTCGGAGAGCCAGACGGGGGTGGCGGTGGAGGTACTGGTCCGGGTGGCGACATGGGTCGTCTCATGGGTCAGGACGATCCGCTGCCCGAAACCGCCCAGGGTGGCGTACGCCTGCGGGTTGACGATCACCCGGTCGGCGATGGCCGGGCGCTTGCCGGTGCCGCCGACCTCGCCGGTGGTGACGGCGGCGATGCCCCGGTAGCTGGCCTCCGGTGAGCCCAGCAGCCCCGCCATGTCCTCGACGGAGTCCGGGACGAGGACCACCACCCGGCGGGTCCAGGGCCTCGGCCAGGCGTCCGAGACGGCCGGTACGGCGAGGTCCACGGTGTCGGCGACCTGACGGAGCTCGCTCTCGGGCCGTCCGACGCCCAGGACGATGCTGTGGGCGCCCTCGACGACCTCCACGTCCCCCTGCTGCCACAGCTGCCCGGAGGCGCCCTTGGCGGGCCGGTCCGCGGTGATGTACCAGCGCTCGCCGTCCCGCATCAGCTCCAGGACGCGGCGGGTGGCGACCGGGGCGGTGTCGTACCCGGCGATCCGGTAGCGCAGCTCCACGTCGGCGGTGGCCCACTGCCCGTCCTGCTCGGTGATGCCCTTGACGTCGTAGGTCCAGGACTTCAGGGGCACGTCGGCGAGCTGGTCCAGTTCGGTGCGCTGGGCGGCCCGCAGCTGCGCGGCGTCCGGGGCGAGGGCGTCGAGGTAGCCCGCCGGGTCGTGGGCGAGGACGGCCGCCGCGCGGCTCTCCAGGGTGGCGTCGAGGGCGCCGGTGGTGAGGAAGGTGTCCGGGTCGGCGGGGGCCGTGCAGGCGGACGCGGTCAGGAGCGCGGCGAGCAGCAGGCCCGCCGCACGCCGCCGTCCCCGGGGGCCTCCCCCGCGCGCGTCACGTCCTCGTACGGCCACCCTGCCGATCGTACGGTCAGATCCGGGTGACCGAGGAGACCGGCATCATGCCGACCGGATCGTAGCGGACCGGGGCGCCCGGGTAGGGGGCGTGGATGACCTGGCCGTTGCCGACGTACATGCCGATGTGGCTGGCGTCCGCGCGGTAGGCGACCAGGTCACCGGGCTGAGCCTGGGAGAGCGGCACCATGCGGCCCGCGTGGCGCTGGGCCTGGGAGGTGCGGGGCAGGCTCACCCCGGCCTGGGCGTAGGCCCACTGCATCAGGCCGGAACAGTCGAATCCGGAAGGCCCGTTGGCGCCCCAGACGTAGGGTCTGCCGAGCGCCCGGTGGGCGGCGGCCACAGCGGACATCGCGCGGACGGAGCCGGGGGCGACGCCGGAGAGGTCGGGCACCCCGTCGCGGCCGGTGCGCGACGCCCGGTCGAAGGAGGCGCGTTCCTCGGGCGGCAGCGAGTCGAGCAGCCGGCGGGCCTCGCGGAGCTTGCCCTCGACGGCGCGCTTGTGGCGGGTGACGGCGGCCCGGTTGCGCTCCAGTTCGGTCAGGGCGCGGGTGGCCTCGGCGCGGGTCTGGGCGATCTTGCGCTGGGCGTGCCGCAGGTTGTCCATGATCATCGCCTGGCGGGCGCCGGCCCGGTCGAGGGCGGCGGCCCGCTCCAGGTAGGTGTCCGGGTCGGCGGAGAGCAGCAGCGCGAGCGCCGGGTCGATGGAGCCGGTGCGGTACTGGGCTCCTGCCATGGCGCCGAGCGCGTTGCGCATCCGGTTGACGCGTTCCTGGCCCCGGGCGGTGGCGTCCTGAGCGCGGTCCGCCTCGCCGCGCAGCCGGTCCACACGCTCCCCGGCCTCGTTGAACCGCTCGGTGGCCTGCTCGGCCTCCCCGTAGAGGCGGTCGACGGCGGCCTTGGCGCTCTCCCGGGTGTCCTTCGGGTCGGCGGTCGCCGGGGCCCCGGTCAGTGTGGCCGCCGCGGTGGCGGCGGCAGCCGAGATGACCGTGACCCGGACGCCTCTGTTGAAGCCGGACTGTGTGGAACGGCGATGGGACACCACAGGTAGCCGCACTCCCTTCCGCTGACGCGGTGGTGCGCAGACCCTGCCGCCCGGGCGGGCGGACGGAGACCGGGAGCTGCACAGCAGCCAGACAGTAATCGGACGACTACGCACCGGCCAAAGACCGCGCCGGGGGCAGAGCGGGGGTCCCAACGCCGCCGCCCCGCCCGTGACCTTGGTCTCCGGCGGGGCGGGGGCGTCAGCGTGGTGCGCGACGATTCCCTCGTTCGGGCGTTCCGTGGGGGTGTCGTGGGCGCCCCGTGGCGTCAGATGCGGACGCCGAACTGGAAGGTGCCCATGTAGTCCATCGACTCGTAGCGGACGACGGTGCCCGGCTTCGGGGCGTGCAGGATCTGGTTGTTGCCGGCGTAGAAGCCGACGTGCGACAGCCCGTTGAAGAAGACGAGGTCGCCCGGCTTGAGCTGGCTGCGGCCGATCCGCTGGCCGTCGTTCTGCTGGGTGTACGTGGTCCGGGTGATGGAGACGCCGGCCTGGGCGAAGGCCCACTGGGTCAGCCCGGAGCAGTCGTAGGAGTTGGGGCCCGAGCCGCCGGAGACGTACGGCTTGCCGATCTGTGTGGCGGCGGCGCTGAGGGCAGCGGCGCCACGGCCGGACGCGGGGGCCTCGTTGCCGAGTTCGACCCGCTCGGTGGAGGCGCGGCTGGCGCGGTTCTCCTCCTCCTGGATCTTCGCCCGCTCGGCCTGGGTCAGCGTGTTGAGCAGCTGCTGGGCGTCGGCCAGTTTGCCCTGGAACTTCTTCTTGTTCTCGCCGAGCGCCTCGCGGACGTCGGCGAGGTCGCCGAGCTTGTCCTGGGCTTCCTTGCGCTGCTGGGCGAGGGTGCGCTGCTTGGACTGGATCTTCTGCAGCGACTCCGTCTGCTTGACCGTCAGCTGGTCGAGCGCGGAGGCCTGGTCGAGGAAGCTGTCCGGGTCCGAGGCGAGGAAAAGGGCCACCGAGGGGTCGATGCCGCCGGAGCGGTACTGCGCGGTGGCGATCGAACCGAGTTCGCCGCGCAGCGTGTTGAGCTCGGCCTGGCCGCGCGCGACCTTGTCCTGGAGCGCGTCGACTTCCTTCTTCAGGTTGTCCTGCTGCTCCTTGGCCCCGTTGTACTTCTCCGTGGCCGCCTCGGCCTCGTGGTAGAGCTTGTCGACCTTCGCCTTGACTTCGCTCTTGCTCGGCTTGGGGTCGGCGTGGGCGGCCTGGGAGGTCAGGGCCACGGCCGCAGCGGCGGTCGCGGTGAGCACGGTCACGCGGGTGCGGCTCGGCTGCTTGGGACGACGGTGGGACGCCACGAAGGCGAGCTCCTTCTTCCTCAGAGCCGCCTACCGGGCTGTGGGGGAAAGATTCCCCGGCTCCGTGCACATGACGGACTCGGCGGTTCCTTCGCCGTCACCCCCAATGGGTGATCAACCGTGCGAAGGTTCGAGGCCTGACCCTAGTGACCATCTTGTGATCAGTTCAAATCCTCACAGGATTTTTCTCGTCACACCAGGCACTTCTTTACTCTCACCCCACCGCGTGTAGCGGTGACTTGACGGTACGTTCCCAGAAACCAGGCATGTCACACATGCCACACATATCTCTCTAGACGCGCGAAAGGCGCTTGAGGAGCATGACGGACGCTACCGGCCTCGCTCCGGCCTTCGCCACGCCGTCCGCCACCTCACGGTCGGTGGAGACGACCACCACGGGCCGCCCCGGCGGCTCCGCGCGGGCCAGTTGACGGATCAGCTCGTCCGCCGTGACCCCGGCCTTGCTGAACAGCACCCGCACACCCCGCGGCGGGGCGAGCAGCACCGGGGCGGCCAGTTCCGCCCCGTCGAAGACGCAGGTCATCTCCGCGCCGGTCTGCGCCGCGAGCACCGAGAGACCGCCCAGCAGCCGCAACCGCTGCTTCTCCAGCGGCATCTGCGGATAGCCGGTCTTGGTGACGTTGTAGCCGTCCACGATGAGGTGGGCCTGCGGCAGCGCCAGCAGCTGGTCGAGGAGAGCCGGATCGGTCTCCGAAAGGGCCCTGGCGGCAATGTCCTTGGGCGACATCCGGCCAGGCTCCACCGCGTCCACGGTGTCGGCGGGATGCGTCGTCGCCGGGGGCAGCGCCAGCTCCCGGCGCAGCCCCGAGGCCGCGTCCAGCACGGTGTCCAGGAGCAGCCGCAGCCGCATGTCCTCCACCGAGCGGCCCTCACGGGCGGCCCGGCGGCTCGCCTCCAGCGCCGCCTCGGCCTCCCCCAGCCGCCCCTTGAGCCGGCGCGACTCGCTCTCCACGGCGGAGAGCTGGGCGGCCGACTCCGCCCGTGCGGTGTCGGCGTCGGCGACGCTGCGGCGCAGGGCCGCCTCGCCGCGCTTCACCTCGCTGAGCGCGCTGCGCAGCTTGCGGTGCAGCGACTCGCTCTCCTTGCGGGCCGCCTCCAGCTCGGTGCGCAGCCGCTCGGTCTCGGCGCGGGTGTGGGCGCGGGCCCGCTCCAGCTCCTCGCGCAGCTGCTCCAGTTCGCGCCGGGTCTCCTCGTCCGCCCGCTCCGCGTCGGCGCGCTGGACCTCCTCGCCGGCCGACTCGACCAGCTTGACCCAGCCGGCCGGGCGCAGCACGTAGGCGGCCGCGGCCACGTCGAGGGGGTCGGCGGCGGCAGGCGGTGAACCCGCCTCCAGGGCGTCGGTCAGCTCCGGCTGGGCCTGGGCCAGCCGCTCACCGATCCGCCGCCGGAAGAGGGCGTCACCCTCCAGCGCGGCGGCCATCGCGTTCCCCGCGAACTTCGCCCGTCGCGTCGGGGTGAACCGGGCGTACTGTCGTAGCTGGGCGGGCAGTTCGGCGACGGTCAGCCCGCCGAAGGCGTCCGAGACCAGCGCGATGACGCGCCGTCGCACACCCTCGGGCAGCGGACGGCCGAGCGCCTCTGCACCGCCGTCGGCCTCATCGGCCGGTCCGGCGCCGCTGGTCGGCTGATCCACCGTCCGTCACCCCATAGATGTGTGATGGGTGCGCTCCCTCAGGAGGCGGCACCCGGCCTGTCCACCAGTTCGATCTGGTCCACCGCGTTGCACCAACGACAGCGGACCGACTCGATGGTCTCACTGACCACCTCCCGCTCCTCGACACTCGACTCACCGGCCAGGTCGAGGTGGACGTACTCCACGACCTTGGAGGAGCGGGTCACGTCGAAGCGCGTGAGATTGCCGCACAGCGTGCAGCGCCAGCGGGTCCCGTCCGTCGGCAGGGGAACCGTCGTCATCGTTGCGTCCTCTTTCGTCGTCTCCAGGAGTCCGCGCCGGGCGCGCCGCCGCGACTCCACCTGTCTACGTCAAGGATCTCGCGGTGCGCCGTCGAACTGCGGAAGTCCTGGCGTAACCCTACGGCCTCGCGTATAAGCATCGACACGGCGAGGCGCTCCGTCATGTTCTCGGCCGGTACGCCATGCTCTGCACATGATCGAGTGGCGGCAGGCCGACTGGCGGACCACGGCCAGGAGGATCCGGGACGCCGCGGCGGCCGGCGGCGCCCCGGTCACGTACGGACTGATCGGCGCCTGCGGGGTGATCTTCCTGATCAGTCCGCTCTCCGGGTTCGGTGGCGACGCCTACCGGAGCGAGGACGCGCTGCTCGCCGCGCAGGCGGGGTACTTCGAGCGGTGGGGGGTTATCCCCGCGGAGCTGTGGGAGGGCTCCGCCCATGCGCTGGTCACGCCGTTCACCGCGCTGTTCGTGCACGGCAGCTGGCTGCACCTGCTGGGGAACCTGCTGTTCCTGTACGTGTTCGGCGCGATGGCCGAGGAGCGCATGGGCCGAGCGCAGTTCGCGCTGTTCTACATGGGCTGCGGCTATGTGGCCCTGGTCTGCTACGCGGCGGCACACGCGGACTCCGAGCAGACGCTGGTCGGGGCGTCGGGGGCGATCTCCGCGGTGCTCGGCGCGTTCCTCCGCCTCTTCCCCAAGGCCAGGGTGACCAGCCTGTTCCCGTTCCTCTTCTTCCTGCCGCTGCGCTTCCCGGCCTGGATCGTGCTGGTCTTCTGGTTCGCTCTCCAGTGGGCGGCGCAGGAGGCGGGCAGCGGGCCCGGGGTGGCGTATCTGGCGCATGTGGCGGGGTTCGCGGTCGGGTTCCTGTACGCCTGGGTGCGCTATCGGGGTGGGGCTAGAGTGAAGGTTCCAGCCACCGAGGGAGACAGCCAGCCGTGATCACCGCGATCGTGCTCATCAGGACCAGCGTGGACCGGATTCCGGAGATCGCCGAAGCCATCGCCGCGCTGGACAGTGTCAGCGAGGTCTTCTCCGTCACCGGCACCTACGACCTGATCGCCATGGTCCGGGTGGCCAAGCACGACGACCTCGCCGATGTCATCCCCGGCCGGATCAGCAAGATCCCGGGCGTCGAGGGCACCGACACCCACGTGGCGTTCCGTACGTACTCCCAGCACGACCTGGAAGCGGCCTTCGCCATCGGCCTCGACGCGTAGGCACACCGGCGACGCACCTCGGCCGGGGACAGGCAGCGCGCCCGTCCCCGGCCGAGGTGTTTCATCAGGACGTGTCTCCGACCTGGGCGGCCACGGGGGTGTCCTGTCGGTCGGGCCGGATCATGGAGCGAAGTCCGGTGCCGTGCATCGCAAGGCGGAGGAGGGGGTCGGACGGGGCCTCCCCTGCTCGAGCGGAGCCGCGAGCTCGGGGAAGGAGCCATGGCGAGTGACGACGACGCGGCGAGGCGCGGCACCAGACCCCGCGAGCCCGGCATGACACCTCCTGGTGCCGTGACAGGCGGCGTCTGGCACGCACGCTCGCCGCGTTGTCGGGATCACCCCGATACATCCGGTATCGGGGCGACCCTCCGCCTTGCGATCGCACGCACTTTCGAAACACGCCCTAGCCGCGGTCCGGGACGCAACGGCCGTCCTCGGTGCGGTAGTTCCACCGGGCGCCCTCGCGGACCAGCTCGGAGACAGCGCGCAGGAACCGGTCGATGTGCTCGTCGGGCGTACCGGCCCCGAAGCTGACGCGGATCGCGTTGAGCGACCTCTCGCCCGGCTCGGCCTCCGGCGCGCCGCACTCCCCCGGGTCCCGCGGGTCGCTGCCGAGCAGGGTGCGCACCAGCGGGTGGGCGCAGAAGAGGCCGTCGCGCACGCCAATGCCGTATTCGGCGGAGAGGGCGGCGGCGAAGTGCGAGCTGTTCCAGCCGCGCACGACGAAGGAGATGACGCCGACCCGGGGCGCGTCGTCGCCGAACAACGAGAGCACCTGCACCTCGGGCACCTCGGCGAGCCCCTTGCCGACCCGGCTCACCAGTTCCTGCTCCCGGGCCACCAGGCCGTCGAAGCCCGCCTCGGTCAGGGCCCTGCAGGCGGAGGCGATGGAGTAGACGCCGATGACGTTGGGCGAACCGGCCTCGTGGCGGGCGGCCGTGGTGTGCCAGTCGACGTCCACGCCGCCGTCGGCGCGCCGGGCGACCTTGCGGGACGCGCCGCCGCCGGCGAGGTACGGCTCGGCCGCCTGGAGCCAGTCGGCGCGGCCGGCCAGGACCCCGGAGCCGAAGGGCGCGTACAGCTTGTGTCCGGAGAACGCGACCCAGTCGACGTCCAGTTCGGCGATGTCCACGGGGTGGTGCGGGGCGAGCTGGGCGGCGTCCAGGACGATGCGGGCGCCGTGCGCGTGGGCGGCGGCGGCCAGTTCCTTCACGGGCCACAGCTCGCCGGTCACGTTTGAGGCACCGGTGACGCAGACGAGGGCGGGGCCGTAGGGGTCGCGGTCGGCGAGCGCGCGCTCCAGGGTCTCGACGGCCTGGGCCGGGGTCCGGGGCGCGTTGAGGTAGGTGACCTGGGCGTCGCGCCAGGGCAGCAGGGACGCGTGGTGCTCGGTCTCGTACACGAAGACCTGGCAGTCGGCGGGGATCGCGGCGGCCAGCAGGTTGAGGGAGTCGGTCGTGGAGCGGGTGAAGACCACCTGGTCCTCCGCGCGGCAGCCGAGGAAGTCCGCGACCGTGCGGCGGCTGTTCTCGAAGAGGTCGGTGGAGAGCTGCGAGAGGTAGCCGGCGCCGCGGTGGACGCTGCCGTAGTACGGGGCGTACGCGGCGACGTCGTCCCAGACCCGCTGGAGGGCCGGCGCGCTGGCGGCGTAGTCGAGCGGGGCGTAGGTGACCTCACCGCCGGTGACGAGCGGGACGGTGACGTTCTGCCCCAGAACGGGCAGCGGGGCACAAACCGACGAGTCGAGGGCAGCGGTAGGGACAGACAGGGGCATCCGCATACTGGATGTATGTGGATGTTCCGACAACGCGGCGAGGTGCCGTAGCTGTCGTCGTGCGCCCGCCGGGAATTGCGGGACAGCCCTTAACGCATTCGCTTGCTCACAAGAGGCTCCCTGGGGACCAGGACCCCGGGGGCTGGCATCCGCTGGATGCCGAGGGGCCCGCGCTTGCCGCAGACCTCGCTGCCTACGGCCTGGTCTTCACCCGGGGCACCCCGCCACGGACGGAGGGTTGCCGGACAGCGGGCCGGGGCCGTAGTCGCTGTCACTCATGACCTGCGCAGCATTTTGCCATACGTGTGCACACGCGCAAGGGCGCGGTCCGGCATCCGGAACGCGCCCTGCCACACCGTGTGCTCCGGGGGTGTCTCTCCGGCGCGCTCAGGCGTTGCTGGCCGCGATCCAGCGCTCCAGGGCCCGCTTGGCGGCCCCTGAGTCGATGGCCTCGGCCGCGACGAGGATCTTCGCCGCGAGCTGCTCGGTCAGCGTGCCGGGGCCCGGGTCGAGGGCGACCAGGGCCGCCGCCGAGTTGAGCAGCACCGCCTCGCGGACCGCACCGCCCTCGCCGTCCAGCAGCCGGCGGGCCACATCGGCGTTGTACGAGGCGTCGGCGCCGCGCAGCGCCTCGACGGGGACGATGGGCAGCCCGACGTCGCGCGGGTCGAAGGGCTCCTCGCGGACCGCGCCGTCGCGGACCACCCAGACCCGGGAGGTGGCGGTGGTGGTCAGCTCGTCGAGCCCGTCGTCGCCGCGGAAGACCAGGGCGGAGTTGCCCCGGTCGGCGAGGACACCCGCGACGATGGGCGCCATCCGGGCGTCGGCGACACCGACCGCCTGGGCGCGGACCTGGGCCGGGTTGGTGAGGGGGCCCAGGATGTTGAACGTGGTCTGCGCGCCGAGTTCCTTGCGGGCCTTGGCGGCGTACCGCAGGGCGGGGTGGAACTTCACGGCGAAGCAGAAGGTGATGCCCGCCTGTTCGGCGACCTCGACCACCCGCTTCGGGGTCAGCTCCAGGTTGACGCCGAGCTTCTCCAGCACGTCGGAGGAGCCGCTCGCGGAGGAGGCGGCGCGGTTGCCGTGCTTGACGACCTTGGCGCCGGTGCCGGCGATGACGATCGCGGACATGGTCGAGATGTTGACCGTCTTGGCGAGGTCGCCGCCGGTGCCGACGATGTCGACGGTGCGGCCAGGCACATGGATGGTGTTGGCGTGCGCGTACATCGCGCGGACCAGTCCGGTGACCTCGTCGACGGTCTCGCCCTTGGCCCGCAGCGCGACGGCGAACCCGGCGATCTGCGCGTCGGTGGCCTCGCCGCTCATGATGCGGTCCATGGCCCAGGCGGTCTCCTCGGAGCTGAGGTCCTCGCCGCGCAGCAGGGGGTTCAGGAGGCCGGGCCAGGAACGGTCCGCCACGCTGTCGCCGCCGTTCGGGGTCACAACGTTCATGGTCCGCTCCAGGGTCCACAGCCGGTCAGGAAAGATGGCTCCACCCTATCCAGCCGGGGGGGACCGCGAAGAGCCCCGTCCATCGAATGGACGGGGCTCTCACGGTGGCGATCAGGTCGGGCGATCAGTGGTGGCCGTGGCCCTCGCTGATCTCCTTGTACTCCTCGGGGGTGGCCTTGGGGATCTGGTTCCCCTCGGCGAAGTACCCCTTGCTGAGCTTGGCGCGCAGCTTCTGCACCGGGGAGATCTTGCGCTTGACACCGTTCTCGTCGACCTCGGGGCCGAGTTCGAGCGGCTGGTACTGCTCGTGCGCCGTGAGCGTGTGCAGCTGCTCGGGGCTGAGCGGCTCGTGGACCTCCACGAACTCACCGTGCGGCAGGCGCTTGATGATGCCGGTCTCGCGACCGTGCAGCACCTTCTCCCGGTCGCGGCGCTGGAGGCCGAGGCAGATCCGCTTGGTGACGATGAACGCGATGACCGGTCCGGCGAAGAAGAAGATCCGGACGAACCAGGTGATCGAGTTGATCGACAGGTGGAAGTGCGTGGCCCACAGGTCGTTACCACCGCCGACGAGGCCGATGAAGTACGCCGTGATCCAGGCGACGCCGAAGCCCGTACGGGTCGGGGCGTTGCGCGGGCGGTCCAGGATGTGGTGCTCGCGCTTGTCGCCGGTGATCCAGGACTCGACGAACGGGTACACCGCGATCGCGGTGAGGACCACGCCGAAGCCGACCAGCGGGATGAAGACGCCCAGGGCGAGCGTGTGACCCCACAGGTTGATCTCCCAGCCCGGCATCACACGGACCAGACCCTCGGCGAAGCCCATGTACCAGTCGGGCTGGGCGCCGGTGGACACCTGGTCGACACGGTACGGACCGAGCGCCCAGATCGGGTTGATCGTGGCGATGGCCGAGATGACCGCGATGACGCCGAAGACGAGGAAGAAGAACCCTCCGGCCTTCGCCATGTACACGGGCAGCAGCGGCATGCCGACGACGTTCTTGTTGGTCCGGCCGGGACCCGCGAACTGCGTGTGCTTGTGGTAGAAGACCAGGATCAGGTGCGCCACCAGCAGGCCGAGCATGATGCCCGGCAGCAGCAGGATGTGGATCGAGTAGAACCGGGCCACGAAGTCGTGGCCGGGGAACTCGCCGCCGAACAGGAACATCGAGATGTACGTACCGACGATCGGCACGGACAGGATCGCGCCCTGGGTGAAGCGGACACCCGTACCGGAGAGCAGGTCGTCCGGGAGGGAGTAGCCGGTGAACCCGGTGAACATGCCGAGCACGAACAGCAGGAAGCCGAAGAGCCAGTTGATCTCGCGCGGCTTGCGGAAGGCGCCCGTGAAGAAGACGCGCATCATGTGCACGAACATGGCGGCCAGGAAGATCAGCGCGGCCCAGTGGTGGATCTGCCGCACGAGCAGACCACCGCGGACCTCGAAGCTGATCTTCAGGGTCGAGGCGTAGGCCTCGGACATCCGGATGCCCTGCATGGGCTCGTACGGACCGTGGTAGACGATCTCGCCCATGCTCGGCTGGAAGAACAGCGTCAGGTACACACCCGTGAGGATGATGACGATGAAGCTGTAGAGCGCGACCTCACCGAGCATGAAGGACCAGTGGTCCGGGAAGATCTTGCGCATGTTGGCCTTGGCCAGGCCGTAGATGCCCAGTCGGCCGTCCGCCCAGTCGGCCACCCGCTCGCCGGCCGGAGCCTTGCGTGCGCCCGCCGGTTCGGCGGCGGAGGGGTTCTTTGTCGCAGTACTCATCCGCGCTCCCAGAAGGCAGCACCGACGGGCTCGTCGAAGTCGCCGAGCGCCTCGAGGTTGCCCTCGCTGTTGACACCGATCCGCAGCTGCGGAAGGGGGTGGCCGGCCGGACCGAAGATGACGCGAGCGCCGTCGGAGAGGTCGAAGGTGGACTGGTGGCACGGGCAGAGCACGTGGTGCGTCTGCTGCTCGTACAGGCTGATCGGGCAGCCGACGTGGGTGCAGATCTTGGAGAACGCGACGATGCCCTCGTGGGCCCAGTCCCGCTGGCGCTTGTCCTTGATGTCGTCCGGCTCGATGCGGACGATCATCAGGGCCGCCTTGCCCATCTGCGTCTGGAAGTCGTGCGACTCCGGGTCGAGACCCTCGGGCATGGCGAAGGCCAGCGACCCGACAGTGATGTGCTCGGGGCGCAGCGGCTTCATCGTGTTCATGTTGATGAGCTGTTTGCCCTCGGCCCACAGGGTGGTCCGGAGCTTCTTCTCCGGCAGCGGACCGAGGTCGCGCAGCAGGACCACACCGGAGAGCGGCACCAGGGCCAGCGCGCCGAACATGGTGTTGCGGATCAGCTTGCGCCGGCCGATCGCGGACTCCTCGGCGCCGGCCTTGAAGTCGGCCAGGACCTGGGCCTTGACCTCGGGCTCGGCCTCGATCGGGTGCCGGTCGGCGGCGACCTCGACGTCGGACATCAGGGTGCGCGCCCAGTGGACGGCTCCCGCTCCGATGAAGAAGAGCGCTGCGCCCAGGGTGAGACCCAGGGAGAAGTTGAGCGCGCTCACATGGCCGAAGGGCCAGATGTAGACGATCTTGTCCACCGGGAAGATGACGTAGGAGGCGATGAAGCCCACCGTCGCCAGCATCGAGAGGGTGAACATGAACGCGACGGCGCGCTCCGAGCGGTTCGCGGCGCGTTCGTCGAGGTCCTGGATGCGCGGCTGGTGGGCCGGCAGCCCCGGGTCGGCGAACGGGTCATCCGTACGCTCCACCGCGCCGTGCGCGGTCTCCTGCACCACGGGCAGGCTGTCTTCTGGAATCTGTTGGCTACTCATGACTTCTTGGCCTTAGCGGTGTGGGCCGCGACCCAAACGGCGACTGCGACGAGCGCGCCGAGTCCGAAGATCCAGGCGAACAGACCTTCGCTGACCGGACCGAGACCGCCGAGGGCCAGGCCGCCGGGGCTCTCCGTCTCGTCACCGTTCACGGACTCGATGTACGCGATGATGTCCTTCTTCTCCTGCTCCGGCATCGTCGTGTCGGGGAAGGAGGGCATGCTCTGCGGGCCGGTCTGCATGGCCTCGTAGATGTGCTTCGGGCTCACGCCTTCGAGGTCAGGTGCGTACTTGCCCTCCGTGAGGGCGCCGCCCTTACCGGTGAAGTTGTGGCACTGGGCGCAGTTGGTGCGGAACAGTTCGCCACCGTTGGCGACGTCCGCGCCGGACGGGTCGACCTGCTTGTCGGTCGGCGTGACCGGACCGGCGCCGAGCGACGCGATGTACGCCGCGAGCTGGTCGATCTCCGCCTGGGTGTAGATGACCTTCTTCTTCGGTACCTGGGCGCCCGGCTGCTGCGCGGGCATACGGCCCGTACCGACCTGGAAGTCGACGGCGGCGGAGCCCACGCCCACGAGGGACGGCCCGTCGGTGGTGCCCTGACCGCCGGTTCCGTGGCAGCTGGCGCAGCCTACGGAGTAGAGCTTCTTGCCCTCTTCGATGGCGAGGGACTGGGCGGTTTCATCGGCCTGCGCCTTGCCCGCAGGCGCAAACGCGGCGTACAGCCCCCCGGTAGCCGCCAGCGCGAGGAGTAGTACGACGACCGCCGCCAGCGGATGGCGTCGTCGTGCGGAGAGCTTTTTCACGGATTACCCCGGTGTCAGGATCTTCTGCGTCGATGGTGGGCGGGTGCGAGTCCCGGTTACTTGATCATGTAGATCGTTGCGAACAGGCCGATCCATACGACATCGACGAAGTGCCAGTAATAGGACACGACGATGGCTGCGGTGGCCTGATCGTGGGTGAACCTCTTGGCCGCGTACGTTCTGCCGAGGACCAGCAGGAAGGCGATGAGACCGCCTGTCACGTGCAGACCATGGAAGCCGGTGGTCAGGTAGAACACCGAGCCGTACGGGTCGGACGACAGGGAGAGCCCCGCGTCCTTGACCAGCTCGGTGTACTCCAGGACCTGGCCGCCGATGAAGATCGCACCCATCACGAACGTGATGATGAACCAGGTGCGGAGCTTCTTCACATCGCCCCGCTCCGCGGCGAAGACGCCGAGCTGGCAGGTGAGTGAGGAGAGCACCAGGATCGTGGTGTTCGTAGCCGAGAACGGGAAGTTCAGATGGCCGGCCATCTCCTTCCAGTAATCGGGTCCCATCACCGATCGCAGGGTGAAGTACATCGCGAAGAGGGCCGCGAAGAACATCAGCTCGGAACTCAACCAGATGATGGTTCCGACGCTGGTGAGGTTCGGCCGATTGACCGACGGGTGCGCGTGCCCGGTTTCTACTGTCGTTGCTGTCGCCACGACCGACATTATGTCGGTCGCTTATCCCGCCCTCACCCCGGGGGGTGCCGTTCGGTGTGTCCGTACCGTCTGCAGGGGTCGCACCCTGCGCCGAACGGCCCATCGAATCGTCGTCGTTACCGGTGCTGACGGCCGGTCGGGCGGAGTACGATCCGCGCATCGGTTCATGCCCCGAGAGCCCCGACGACGTCGATGTCACGGAGGAACAATGCAGGCGACCGCCACGGTCCTGGTCTACAGCGACGACGCCAACATCCGCGAGCAGGTGAGGCTGGCAGCCGGTCGCAGGCCTGCCGCCGACGTCCCACCCGTGGAGTTCCTGGAGTGCGCGACGCTTCCGGCCGTCCTCGCGGCGCTGGACAAGGGCGGCGTCGACGTCTGTGTGCTGGACGGGGAGACAGCTCCCATCGGCGGCATGGGCGTCTGCCGCCAGATCAAGGACGAGATCTTCCACTGCCCGCCGGTGCTCCTGCTGATCGGCCGCCCGCAGGACGCGTGGCTGGCCACCTGGAGCCGCGCGGAGGCCGCTGTGACGCTTCCGGTGGACCCCGTGGAGTTCGCCGACGCGCTGGCGGCGCTGCTGCGCGACCGGCTCGCCGTAGAGGCCTGAGCGGCCCCCGTGCCCCGCTGAGGGCCGTCCCGGGCAGCGGGGCACCCTCCTCGGCCCGGGTCAGACGTGGGGACGCAGCCGGGCGGCCTGGAGGGACTGCGGGCTGTCCGGCGCCCCTTCGTGGAGGGCGCTGCCCTTCTGCCACTTCTCCCAGGACAGGTTCCAGTCACCGAACCCGTTGTCGAACGGGGTCATGTCCTCGCCCGCGCTGCCGACGACCTTGACGATGTCGCCCTGACGCACGGTGTCGAAGAACCACTCGGCGTTGCCGGTGCTCATGCCGGTGCAGCCGTGGCTGACGTTGGCGTTGCCCTGGGAGCCGGCGGACCAGGGGGCGGCGTGGACGTACTCGCCGCTCCAGGTCACCCGGGTGGCCCAGTAGACCGGCAGGTCGTACGACTCCGGGGAGCCGGCGGCGATGCCGATGCTCTCCCCGCGCATGCGTACGAACTGCTCCTTGGCGAGGACCACCTTGACCCCGTTGCGGGTGGAGAAGCCGGGCTTCCCGGTGGTGACCGGAATGGTCTTGATCACTTCTCCGTTGCGCAGCACCGTCATGGAGTGGTCCGAGGCGTCGGTGATGGCCTCGATCCGGTCGCCCGTGGCGAGCTTGAGGGGCTTGGCCTCGGCACCGTAGAGGGCGTTGGTCACTTTGATGCCTGCCAGGTTGGAGCGCACCTCGATGGTGGCGTTCGCGGGCCAGTACTCCTTCGGGCGGTAGTGCAGGTTCTTGTCGTCGACCCAGTACCAGGAGCCGGTGACCGCCGGGCTGGAGCGGACCTTCAGGGCGCGCTCGACGGTGGCCCGGGCCGCCTTGTCGGTGATCGGAGCGCTGAGTTCCGCCGTGACGGGCTGTCCGACGCCGTAGGTGCCCGCCTGCGGGCCGAAGGAGACCTTCAGCAGCCTCTTGGGCGAGGAGGTGTCGAAGGAGAGCGTACGGACGCCTGGGGCGCCGTCGCTGTTCTCCGTTGCGACCCTGACCGTGTATCCGGTGCCGGCCGCGAGCGGGGCGGTGGAGCGCCAGCGCTTCCCGTCGGCGGAGAGCTCTCCCGCGAGGTGGCGGCCGCCGGTGTCCACGGCGCTGACGTCGGTGATGCGCCCGTCGTCACCCTTGACGGTGACTTCCAGGGGCTTGTCGGGGTCGGCCTTCTGCTTCTTGGAGGGGCCGTTGAAGGAGACCTGGTCGCCCGCGTCGTAAGGCTTCGTCGAGAGCGGGTGGCCGTCGGGCGAGCCACATGCGGTCGCACCCGCGGCGAGGGTCACGACCAGCAGGGTGCAGCTCACTACGGTGCGGATGCGCGGCGTGTGGTTCATGCGGTCCACGCTAGGAAGGTTCGTCCGTTCCAGCGCGTTCAGTGACTGCAAACGAGCGAAGGGCCCGCGTCGCTGTCGGCGATGCGGGCCCTTCGTGGTGTAGCGCGTGTCACCCGTGGTGCGGTGTCACGGAGTGCGGTGTCACTGGGTGCGGTTCTCGCCCCGGTAGTACTCGAAGACCCAGCCGAAGAGGCCGATCAAGAGCAGGGGTGCGGAGAAGTACAGGAGCCACCAGCCGAAGACGACGCCCATGAAGGCGAAGGCTCCGCCGACCGCCAGCGAGAGCGGCTGCCAGCTGTGCGGGGAGAAGAACCCCAGCTCGCCCGCCTCGTCGGCGACGTCGGCTTCCTTGTTGTCCTGGGCCATCGCGTCGACCCGGTTGGCCGTGAAGGCCAGGTAGAAGCCGATCATGATGGACAGCCCGAAGGCCAGGAAGAGCGCCGTGGTGCCGACCGGCTCCTTCGACCACAGGCCGTACGCGACGGCCACGGCGAGCATGAAGACGCTCAGCCAGATGAACATCTGTCCCTGGATCTTCACTTGCCTGCCTCCTTGCCGCCGGCGAGGGCCTTGTCCGACTCGGAGAGGTGATCGAGCTGTTCGAGCGCCGTGATCTCCGGGTGGTGCAGGTCGAACGCCGGGGATTCGGAACGGATCCGCGGCAGCGTGAGGAAGTTGTGCCGCGGCGGCGGGCAGGAGGTCGCCCACTCCAGCGAACGGCCGTAGCCCCACGGGTCGTCGACCTCGATCTTCTTGCCGTACTTCGCGGTCTTCCAGACGTTGTAGAAGAACGGGAGCATCGACAGGCCGAGCAGGAACGAGGCGATCGTCGAGATCGTGTTCAGCGCGGTGAAGCCGTCGGCGTCGAGATAGTCCGCGTAACGACGCGGCATGCCCTCGGCACCGAGCCAGTGCTGCACCAGGAACGTGCCGTGGAAGCCCACGAACAGCGTCCAGAACGTGATCTTGCCGAGCCGCTCGTCCAGCATCTTGCCGGTGAACTTCGGCCACCAGAAGTGGAATCCGGCGAACATCGCGAAGACCACGGTGCCGAAGATGACGTAGTGGAAGTGCGCGACGACGAAGTACGAGTCCGAGACGTGGAAGTCCATCGGGGGCGAGGCGAGGATGACGCCGGTCAGACCACCGAAGGTGAAGGTGATCAGGAAGCCGACGGCCCAGAGCATCGGTGTCTCGAAGGACAACGAGCCCTTCCACATCGTGCCGATCCAGTTGAAGAACTTCACGCCTGTCGGCACGGCGATGAGGAACGTCATGAACGAGAAGAACGGCAACAGCACACCGCCCGTGACGTACATGTGGTGCGCCCACACCGTCACGGAAAGGCCGGCGATGGCGATCGTCGCGGAGATCAGACCGATGTAGCCGAACATCGGCTTGCGGCTGAAGACCGGGATGACCTCGGAAATGATTCCGAAGAAGGGCAACGCGATGATGTACACCTCTGGATGGCCGAAGAACCAGAAGAGGTGTTGCCAGAGCAATGCGCCGCCGTTGGCGGAGTCGAAGATGTGCGCACCGAATTTCCGGTCCGCCTCCAGCGCGAAGAGCGCGGCGGCCAGGACCGGGAAGGCCAGCAGGACCAGGACACCGGTCAGCAGGACGTTCCAGGTGAAGATCGGCATGCGGAACATCGTCATGCCGGGTGCGCGCATGCAGATGATCGTGGTGATGAAGTTGACCGAGCCGAGGATCGTACCGAAGCCGGAGAAGGCCAGACCCATGATCCACATGTCGGCATGATCCAGTTCGCGAATCCGGCGAACAGCGGCGTCGCGAACATCAGCAGCATGATCGTGCCGTGCATCGTGAACGCCTGGTTGAACTGCTCGTTCGACATGATCTGCGTGCCGGGACGGGCGAGCTCGGCGCGCATGAAGAGCGCCATGAGTCCGCCGATGCAGAAGAACGCGAACGACGTGACCAGGTAGAGCGTGCCGATCGTCTTGTGGTCAGTGGTGGTCAGCCACTTCACGACGATGTTTCCCGGCTGCTTGCGCCGCACGGGCAGCTCGTCCTCGTACGAGTCGTCTGCCGGAGCGGCACCCTGAGGTTCGTTGAGGATGCTCACAGTTGACTCTTCTCCGCATTCCTGGCCGGGTCCGTCTGCGCGATGCCTGCCGGCACGTAGCCCGTCTGACCCTTCTCAGCCAGCTCCTTGAGGTGCTGCTGGTAACGCTCCGGGGAGACGACCTTGACGTTGAAGAGCATCCGGGAGTGATCGGCGCCACAGAGTTCGGCGCACTTGCCCATGAAGGTGCCCTCCCGGGTGGGAGTGACCTCGAACGCGTTGGTGTGGCCCGGGATGACGTCCTGCTTCATGAGGAACGGCACCACCCAGAAGGAGTGGATGACGTCACGCGAAGTGAGGACGAAGCGGACCTTCTCCCCCTTCGGCAGCCACAGGGTCGGCCCCGGGTTGCCGTTCTGGGGGTTGCGGGTCCCGGGGATGCCCACGTCGTAGACGCCGCCGGCGCCCTCGGGGAAGTCCTTGCGGAACCGGTCGGGGATGGCGTCGAGCTCCTTGGGGAGCTCGGGGCCCGCTGCGGGCTGGCCGTCCACCTTCTCGATGTAGTTGAAGCCCCAGCTCCACTGGAAGCCGACCACGTTGATGGTGTGGGCGGGCTTTTCGGAGAGCTCGAGGAGCTTCGACTCATCACGTGCGGTGAAGTAGAACAGCACCGAGACGATGATGAGGGGAACCACTGTGTACAACGCCTCGATGGGCAGGTTGTACCTGGTCTGCGGAGGTACCTCCACCTTGGTCCTGCTGCGCCGGTGGAAGAAGACGCTCCAGAGGATCAGCCCCCAGACAAGGACACCCGTGATGAGCGCTGCCGCCCACGAGCCTTGCCAGAGGGAGAGGATCCGAGGGGCCTCTTCCGTTACCGGTGTGGGCATTCCGAGGCGGGGGAAATCCTCCCAGTTGTATGAACAACCGGAGGCTGTCGCCAGGACCAGGCCCGCAGTCAGCACCTGCGGCAGCTTCCGCCGCATCGGGCGCCGCGACGAGCGGTCGGAGCCGTTGGGACTCACGTAGCGCCTTCCCGAGAGTCTCGCCCGCACGGTCGGCGCGCCCGTATGTCTCTGGTCGGTCGCCGGCCCTGACGCGGGCAGGGGTTTGGATGTTTATGCGGACCAAACCCTACTGGACGCTATTTGGGGTCGCGCGGGGAGGGTGCCCAACGCGCCGCCCGAGACCCCCATGGAGTGGAATCCGGGCCTCCGGCACCCATCTGACGGCCACTCGCCCGTCCGGGAGGAGCGGCCCCCGGCGAGGTGGGACCGGGGGCGGGCTAGCGTGGCGGGGTGCCCTACTTCGATGCCGCCTCCGCCACCCCCCTGCATCCCGTCGCACGCCAGGCGCTGCTTGCCGCGCTCGACGAGGGGTGGGCCGATCCCGCCCGCCTGTACCAGGAGGGGCGGCGGGCCCGGCTGCTCCTGGACGCGGCCCGGGAGGCCGCCGCGGAGGCCGTCGGATGCCGCCCCGACGAGCTGGTCTTCACCTCGTCCGGGACGACGGCGGTGCACGCGGGAATCGCCGGGGCTCTTTCGGGGCGTCGGCGTGTCGGCCGCCATCTGGCCCTCTCGGCGGTCGAGCATTCGTCGGTGCTCCATTCGGCGGCGGCCCACGAGGCGGCGGGCGGCTCGTTCACCGAGGTCCCGGTGGACCGCTTCGGGGCGGTGGATCCGGTGGCGTACGCCGGTGCGCTGCGGGCGGACACCGCGCTGGCCTGCCTCCAGTCGGCCAACCACGAGGTGGGCACCGAGCAGCCGGTGGCCGAGGTCGCCGCGCTCTGCGCGGACGCCGGGGTGCCGCTGCTGGTGGACGCGGCCCAGTCGCTCGGCTGGGGCCCGGCCCCGGCGGGCTGGTCGCTGCTGACGGCGAGCGCGCACAAGTGGGGCGGTCCGGCCGGGGTGGGGCTGCTCGCGGTCCGCAAGGGGGTGCGCTTCGCACCCCAGGGCCCGGCCGGGGAGCGGGAGTCGGGGCGGGCGGCGGGGTTCGAGAACCTGCCGGCGATCGTGGCGGCTGCGGCCTCGCTGCGCGCGGTACGGGACGGGGCGGCGGCGGAGTCGGCGCGGCTGCGGGCCCTGGTCGACCGGATCCGGTCGGTCGTGGCCGAGCGGGTGCCCGATGTCGAGGTGGTGGGCGATCCGGAGCGGCGGCTGCCGCATCTGGTCACCTTCTCCTGTCTCTATGTCGACGGGGAGACCCTGCTGCACGAGCTGGATCGGAGGGAATTCTCCGTATCATCCGGTTCGTCCTGCACGAGCAGCACCCTGATCCCGAGCCATGTGCTCAAGGCGATGGGGGTGCTCTCGGAGGGGAACGTACGGGTGTCGCTGCCGCCGGGTGCGGCCTCGGCGGACGTGGACCGCTTCCTGGAGATCCTTCCGGGCTTGGTCGCCGACGTACGGCAACGGCTCGGGGCCCCGGTGTCCGCGCCCCCCTCCCCCGCCCCCGCCGCGTCCCTGGTGGTCGACGCGCTGGGCCGCCGCTGCCCGATTCCGGTGATCGAGCTCGCAAAGGTGATCGGGGAGGTAGCGGTGGGCGCCACGGTGACGGTGCTCGCCGACGACGAGGCGGCACGCCTGGACATCCCGGCCTGGTGCGAGATGCGGGGCCAGGAGTACGTGGGCGAGGAGCCGGCGGACCTCGGCTCGGCCTACGTGGTCCGCCGGCTCAGCTGATCAGGCCAGGTGCCGGCGGACCTCGGCGGCGGCCTCGTGGCCGTACGCCTTGGTGAAGCGGTCCATGAAGTGGGCGCGGCGCAGGGTGTACTCCTGGGTGCCGACCGTCTCGATGACCAGGGTGGCGAGCATGCAGCCGACCTGGGCGGCGCGCTCCAGGCCGACGCCCCAGGAGAGGCCGGAGAGGAAGCCGGCCCGGAAGGCGTCGCCGACGCCGGTGGGGTCGGCCTTGGTCTCCTCCTCGGGGCAGCCGACCTCGATGACCGGCTCGCCGGACCGCTCGATCCGGACACCGCGGGCGCCGAGGGTGGTGACACGGTGGCCGACCTTGGCGAGGATCTCCTCGTCGGTCCAGCCGGTCTTGGACTCGATGAGCCCCTTCTCGTACTCGTTGGAGAAGAGGTAGGTGGCGCCGTCGAGCAGGATGCGGATCTCTTCGCCGTCCATCCGCGCGATCTGCTGCGAGAAGTCCGCGGCGAACGGGATGTTCCGGGAGCGGCACTCCTCGGTGTGGCGGAGCATCGCCTCGGGGTCGTCGGCGCCGATGGAGACGAGGTCGAGGCCGCCGACGCGGTCGGCGACGCTCTTCAGCTCGATGAGGCGGGCCTCGCTCATCGCGCCCGTGTAGAAGGAGCCGATCTGGTTGTGGTCGGCGTCGGTGGTGCAGACGAAGCGGGCGGTGTGCAGTACCTCGGAGATGCGGACCGAACCGGTCTCGACACCGTGCCGGTCGAGCCAGGCGCGGTACTCGTCGAAGTCGGAGCCCGCGGCGCCGACCAGGATCGGCTTGGTGCCGAGCAGGCCCATCCCGAAGCAGACGTTGGCGGCGACACCGCCCCGGCGCACATCGAGGTTGTCGACCAGGAAGGACAGGGAGACCGTGTGCAGCTGATCCGCGACCAGCTGGTCGGCGAAGCGGCCGGGGAAGGTCATGAGGTGGTCGGTGGCGATCGAGCCGGTGACTGCAATACGCACGGGGAGGCTACTCCTGCGGAAGGCGAAGGGCCGTGAGTGCGCCCTCCGGGACGACGTGACAGTTCACGCTACCGGGTGAGCCGACGGCCAGGAAAAGGGGAAACTACCCGATAGTAGGGCTTTCTACCTGAGCGCGACCGTGGTTACGGTGCGGATATGTCGAAGCACACCGCATTGCCCGAGTCGGAATTGAGCCTGGCCGCACTTCGCGGGGACTGCGCGCGGATGGCGCCGCGCTGGACGGCGCCCGCGAAGAGCGCACCGGCCGCGCTGAAGCCGTCGCTGATCAACGGGGTGACGGTACCGCCCTCGTCGGCGCGGCTGATCGACGCGATGTCCGAGTACGGCGACTGAGGACCGGCCGGGCCGAGCCGGACGGCATCACCTTTCAGCCTTTCCGTGCGACTTCCGGCGGGAACCGTACGGTGCCCTGGCCCGGGCCGCCCCCGGGCGTGGGAACCGTACGCTCCTCCGCTCCGTCCCACCGGTGTCCCCGTCCGGGGACACGCGGTAGGCACCGCGACGGCAACGCAGTCGAAGGAGCGATCCGGTGAGCACCGAGCGACCCGACAACGACGTGACCGGCCCCCGGCGGCGGCGTCCGCCGCTCGCGGTGGCCTCGGTGGCCGCGGCCGTCCTGCTGGCCGGGAGCGGCGGGGCGTACTGGGCCTCGACCGCTTCGGGCGGCGGCGGCGCGGCGGACAGCGGTGCGGCGGCGAAGGACTCGGCCCCCCTGCTGGCCCTGGACGCCGCGGCGGACGGCCCGGGCAGCGCCTCCTCGCCCTCGGACACCCCTCCCCCGGGCATCGCCCCCGGCGAACCGGACCCGGGCGGCCCGTCCGTGATCTACCGGGCGGCGGGCGAACTCCCGGACGGCCCGGACGAGGCGGCGGTGCACCACGCCAAGGGCACGGTGGCGGCGGCCGATGTCGCCCGGCTGGCGAAGGCGCTGGGCATCCCGGGCTCGCCGCGCACCGAGGGCGCGTCCTGGGTGGTCGGCGACGACGACGGCCCCGGCGCGCTCCTGAAGGTGACGAAGCAGTCCCCGGGCACCTGGACGTTCGCCCGCACCACCCCGTCCAAGCCGTGCGAGCCGGGGAAGATGTGCGCGAACGGGCCCACGGAGCCGGGCGGCGACCCGGTGAGCGAGAAGGCCGCGAAGGCGGCCGCGGTCCCGGTGCTCAAGGCGGCCGGGCAGGACGGCGCGGCGCTGAACGCGGGCCAGCTGATGGGCGACGTCCGCGTGGTGAACGCCGATCCGAAGATCGACGGGCTCCCGACGTACGGCTGGTCGACGGGCGTCCAGGTGGGCCCGGACGGCGAGGTGACCGGCGGCAGCGGACATCTGAAGGCGCTGGAGAAGGGCCACACCTACCCGGCGGTCGGCGCGGACGAGGCGCTGAAGCAGCTGAACGCGGCGAGCAGGGGAAAGGGCGACGCCGACCGGGACATCGGCGGCTGCGCCACTCCCGTACCGCTGGAGGGCGAGCCGAAGCCCTCGGACCCGCAGTGCGTGCCGTCGAACGGCAAGCGGGCTCCGGTGACGCGGACGGTCGAGGACGCGGTGTTCGGTCTCGCGCTGAACTACGTGGACGGCCGGCAGACGCTGGTGCCGTCCTGGCTGTTCACGGTCCGGCAGGCCCCGGGCGGCCCGGAGCACATCGTCACGCAGGTCGCCGTGGACCCGGAGTTCATCGAGAAGCCGGATACGCCGACGCCCTCCGGTGACCGGAAGGTGACCTCGTACGGCGCGGACGGGCGGACCCTTGAGGTGACGTTCTGGGGCGGCGTGTGCAGTACGTACACGGCGAGCGCGGAGGAGAGTGCGGGCCAGGTGCGGATCTCGGTCACGGAGAAGCCGCAGGAGGGCAAGAAGGCCTGCATCATGATCGCCAAGGAGCTGACCCGGACGGTGACGCTGGAGAAGCCGCTGGGCGACCGCACGGTGATCGACGCGGCGTCGGGCGGTGCGGTGCCGCGCGCCTGACGGCGGGAGCGGCGACGGACGGGCATACGGCGGCGGCCCCGGGATTCCTTCCCGGGGCCGCCGCCGTATGCCGTGTGTTCCCGACCTCAGCGCTCAGCTGAAGGAGTCGCCGCAGGCGCAGGAGCCGGTGGCGTTCGGGTTGTCGATCGTGAAGCCCTGCTTCTCGATGGTGTCGACGAAGTCGATGGAGGCGCCGCCCAGGTACGGGGCGCTCATCCGGTCGGTGACGACCTTGACACCGTCGAAGTCCTTCACGACGTCACCGTCGAGCGAACGCTCGTCGAAGAAGAGCTGGTAGCGCAGGCCCGAGCAGCCGCCGGGCTGAACGGCGACGCGCAGCGCCAGGTCCTCGCGGCCTTCCTGCTCCAGCAGGCCCTTGACCTTGGCGGCGGCGGCGTCGGACAGGAGGATGCCGTCGCTCACGGTGGTGGTCTCGTCCGATACGGACATCTGCTTCTCTCCCGGGTTGTACGGACTGCTTGCCGACGGTTCAACCGCCAGACCCGCGGATTCATTCCGGGCCAAGCGCTTGTCTGTTCCTTTTCATGCTCGCACACCCGGCCGCCCGGGGGATGCGTCACATCGACGCTATCGGCATCGTCAAAGTGACACGAAGCGGCTATGATAGATAGCGTCAAATAGACGAAAAGGCGCGTTCGCAGAAGCGCAGAGCAGAACGCAGAGAAGAAAGGGTGCGTGACGTGACCACGGCCCAGCCCCTGGACGTACAGCCGACACCGCTCGCGCTGCTGCTGCTCGGCCGCGAGGCCGACCCGAGGAGCGAGCGCGGGGTCGAATGCCCCGGCGACCTCCCCTCCCCGTCCGACCCGGACCTGGTGGAGCGCGCCCGCGTCGCCAAGGAGAAGCTCGGGGACAGGGTGTTCGTCCTCGGCCACCACTACCAGCGCGACGAGGTCATCCAGTTCGCGGACGTCACCGGCGACTCGTTCAAGCTGGCCCGTGACGCGGCCGCGCGCCCGGAGGCCGAGTACATCGTCTTCTGCGGCGTCCACTTCATGGCCGAGTCCGCGGACATCCTGACCACGGACGCCCAGGCGGTCGTGCTGCCCGACCTCGCGGCCGGTTGCTCGATGGCCGACATGGCCACCGCCGAGCAGGTCGCCGAGTGCTGGGACGTGCTGACGGAGGCCGGGGTCGCCGACCAGGTGGTGCCCGTCTCGTACATGAACTCCTCCGCCGACATCAAGGCCTTCACCGGCAGGCACGGCGGCACGATCTGTACGTCGTCGAACGCGAAGCGGGCCCTGGAGTGGGCCTTCGAGCAGGGTGAGAAGATCCTCTTCCTCCCCGACCAGCACCTGGGCCGCAACACGGCCGTGCGGGACATGGGACTGACCCTGGAGGACTGCGTCCTCTACAACCCGCACAAGCCGGGCGGCGGACTCACCGCCGAGCAGCTGCGCGACGCGAAGATGATCCTGTGGCGCGGACACTGCTCGGTCCACGGCCGCTTCTCGGTCGAGTCGGTCGAGGACGTCCGGGCCCGCATCCCCGGGGTCAACGTGCTGGTGCACCCCGAGTGCAAGCACGAGGTCGTCGCCGCCGCGGACTACGTGGGCTCGACGGAGTACATCATCAAGGCCCTGGAGGCGGCCCCGGCCGGCTCGAAGTGGGCGATCGGTACCGAGCTGAACCTGGTCCGCCGACTGGCGAACCGTTTCGCCGCGGAGGACAAGGAGATCGTCTTCCTCGACAAGACGGTCTGCTTCTGCTCGACGATGAACCGCATCGACCTGCCGCACCTGGTCTGGACGCTGGAGTCGCTGGCCGACGGCAGGCTGGTCAACCGGATCGAGGTCGACCCGGAGACGGAGAAGTACGCGAAGCTCGCGCTGGAGCGGATGCTGGCGCTGCCGTAACGGACGCCACCCCCCGCCGGGAGCCCCGGTATGCCGCAGGTCGGCGTACCGGGGCTCTCGCGTGCCGGTCGGGTCTGTCCCCTCCGGCTCCCGGGTCAGGCCTGCGCCGGTTCGGCCTCCCGGGCCTCCTCCGGCTCGGCCTGGGCCGCCGCGCCCGCCTTCGCGGCACGCTTGGCGGCCTTCTTCTCGGCGCGGCGCTCCTTGCGGAGCTCGACCATCGCGTACAGCGTCGGCACGAGCAGCAGGGTCAGCAGCGTGGAGCTGATCAGACCACCGATCACCACGACGCCCAGCGGCTGGGAGATGAAGCCGCCCTCGCCGGTGACGCCGAGCGCCATCGGGAGCAGGGCGAAGATGGTCGCGAGCGCCGTCATCAGGATCGGACGGAAGCGGTGGCGGCCGCCCTCGATGACGGCTTCCACGATCCCCAGGCCCTGGGCCCGGTACTGGTTGATCAGGTCGATCAGCACGATCGCGTTGGTGACCACGATGCCGATGAGCATCAGCATGCCGATCATCGCGGGGACGCCCAGCGGGGTGCCCGTGATGATCAGGAGGGCCAGGGCCCCGGTCGCCGCGAACGGGACGGAGACCAGCAGGATCAGCGGCTGGACGAGCGACCGGAACGTGGCCACCAGCAGCATGAAGACGATCGCGATGGCCGCCAGCATGGCGAGGCCGAGCTGGGCGAAGGCTTCGTTCTGGTCCTCGGTGACGCCGCCGATGGTGGCGGTGGCGCCCTCGGGGAGGTCCAGGGCGTCGATCTTCGCGGCGAGATCGGTGCTGACCGCGCCGGTGTCGTCGCCGACGGGCTTGGCGGTGATCGTCGCCGAGCGCTGTCCGTCGATCCGGGTCATGGAGACCGGGCCGGGGACGACCTTCACGTCGGCGATGTCGCCGAGCTCGACCGGGCCGAGCGGCAGGGCCTTCAGTTCGGCCATGGTGGCGGCCGGGCTGGAGGAGCGGATGACGATGTCGCGCTCGGTGTCGTCCAGCGTCGCCGTGCCGGCGGGGGTGCCGCGTACGGCTCCGGCGACGATCCCGCCGAGGGTGGCGGAGTCGAATCCGGCGGCGGCCGCCTTGTCGTTGGCGGTGACGGAGATGCGCGGGACGCTCTGCGCGAGGTCGCTCTGGACGTCGGTGACGTCCTTGATGGTGGCGACCTCGGTGCGGACCGCCTCGGCGGCCTGCTTCAGGACGTCCCCGTCGGCGGCCTTGACCACGACGCTCAGGTCCTGGGAGCCGAAGCCGTCGCCGGCGGCGATGGTGGTGTCGCCGATGCCGTCGAGTTTGCCGAGGGCCTCGTCGATGCGGTCCTGGGCGTCCTCGTGGTCCGCGGCGTCCTTCAGGGTGACCTGGTAGGAGGCCTGGTTGGCGCCCGTGCCGCCGCCGAAGGCGGCCATGAAGCCGGAGGAGCCGACGGTGACCTGGTAGTCCTTGACGCCCTTGTCCTCGGTCAGCACCTTCTCGACCTTGCGGGCGGCCGCGTCGGCGGCTTCCAGGCTGGTGCCGGGGGTGAGCTCCTGCTTGACGGTCAGGACCTCCTGCTCGCCGGCGTCGAAGAAGTTCGTCTTCAGCAGCGGGACCATCCCGAAGGTGCCGAAGAGCACGGCGACGGCGATGACGAGGCTGGTGACGCGGCGGCGGGTCGCGAAGCGCAGGACCGGGACGTAGATCCGCTGGAGCCTGCTGGCCGCTTCCTTCTCCTCGGCGAGGCGGCGGGCTTCCGCCGCGTCGTCGGGAGTGCCCTTGGGCGCGCGCAGGAACCAGTACGACAGCACCGGAACCACCGTGAGCGAGACCAGCAGCGACGCCAGCAGGGCCGCGGTGACGGTCAGCGAGAACGAGCCGAAGAGCTGGCCGACCATGCCGCCGACCAGACCGATGGGCAGGAAGACCGCGACGGTGGTGAGGGTGGCGGAGGTGACCGCTCCGGCGACCTCCCTGACCGCGGTGATGATCGCCGCGTGGCGCTCCTCGCCGTAGCCGAGGTGACGCTTGATGTTCTCCAGGACCACGATCGAGTCGTCGACGACCCGGCCGATGGCGATGGTGAGCGCGCCGAGCGTGAGCATGTTGAGCGACAGGTCGCGGGTCCAGAGCACGATCAGCGCGAGGACGATCGAGAGCGGGATGGAGACCGCGGTGACCAGCGTCGAGCGGATCGAGGCGAGGAAGACCAGGATCACGATGACCGCGAAGACCAGGCCGAGCGCGCCCTCCGTGGTCAGGCCCGAGATCGACTTGGAGACGGCGGGGCCCTGGTCGGAGACGACCGTCAGCTCGGCGCCGCCGCCCAGGTCCTTGCGGAGGTCGGGGAGCTTGTCCTTGACGGCGTCCGAGATCGCGACGGCGCTGCCGTCCTTGTCCATCGTCGCCATCACGGCGAGGCTCGGCCTGCCGTTGGTGCGGGTGATGGAGACCGCGGTGGACGGCTCCTGCTTCACCTCGGCGACGTCGCCGACGCGCACCGGTTTTCCGGGCTCGCCGCCCGCCGGGTCCTTGGCGACGACCTGGAGGTCCTCGATCTGCTTCAGCGAGGTGAAGGCGCCGCCGACCTGGATGGTGCGGCTCTTGCCGGACTCGGAGAAGGAACCGGCCGGCACCGTGGCGCCGCCCGCCTGGAGGGCCTGGGAGAGCGTGCCCGCGTTCAGGCCTGCCTCGGCGAGCTTCCTGTCGTCGGGGACGACGGAGACCTGGAGGTCACGCACGCCGTCCACCGTGACCTGGCCGACGCCGTCGATGTCCTCGAGGGCCGGGACGACCGTGCGGTCGAGCTGGTCGGCCAGGACCTGCTGGTCCTTGTCGGAGGTGACGGCGAGGACGACGGTCGGGATGTCGTCCGTGGATCCGGCGACGACCTGCGGGTCGACCCCGTCGGGCAGCTGGGCGCGGGCCCGGTTCACCGCCTGCTGGATGTCCGCGACGAGCTGCTTGGTGCCCTCGTCGCCGAAGTCGAAGGTCGCCATGACGAGGGCGTTGCCCTCGCTGGCGGTGGAGGTGATGCCCTCGACGCCGTCGACGGCCTTGAGGGAGTTCTCCAGGGGCTCGATGACCTGCTTCTCGACCACGTCGGGAGACGCACCCTGGTAGGGCGCCAGCACCGAGACCATCGGCAGTTCGATGGTCGGCAGCAGCTGCTGCTTGAGCTGCGGGATCGCTATCGCGCCGAAGACCAGCGCGACAATCGAGATCAGCCCGATCAGGGCCCTTTGCGCGAGGCTGAATCTGGACAGCCAGGACATGGGTGGGTCTCTCTTCTGTGGCGTACGCGGCAGAGGGGCGGGGAGGGAATCAGGGGGACACCTCCAGCCCAGTCCTACGATCTCCGCTCCGCGTCGGCGAAACGTCGCCCCCCGGGCTGCTTTCTCATGCCGCGGATACCGCAGGTGGAGTACGTCGTCGTACGCCCCGCCTCCCGCGGTCAGTCCGCGCGGGGGCGCACCAGGCCCGATTCGTAGGCGACCACCACCAATTGGGCCCGGTCCCGGGCTCCCAGCTTCGCCATCGCCCGGTTCACATGGGTCTTGACGGTGAGCGGGCTGACCGCGAGCCGCTCGGCGATCTGGTCGTTGGAGTGGCCGCCGGCGACCTGCACCAGCACCTCGCGTTCGCGGCCGGTGAGCGCCGCCAGCCGCTCCGCGTACTCCGCGCTGTCCGGCCCCTCCCCCGAACTGCCGCCCTGGGCCAGGAACGTGGCGATGAGCCCCTTGGTCGCCGCCGGGGAGAGCAGCGCCTCGCCGGCCGCGGCGATCCGGATGGCGTTGAGGAGTTCGTCCGGCTCGGCGCCCTTGCCGAGGAAGCCGGAGGCTCCGGCGCGCAGCGACTGGACCACGTACTCGTCGACCTCGAATGTGGTGAGCATGACCACCCGCACCGCGGACAGCTCCGGATCGGCGCTGATCATGCGGGTGGCGGCGAGCCCGTCGGTGCCCGGCATCCGGATGTCCATGAGCACCACATCGGGGCTCGTGGCGCGGGCCAGCTCGACCGCCTGGGCCCCGTCGGCGGCCTCGCCGACCACCTCCATGTCCGGCTCGGAGTCCACCAGCACCCGGAACGCGCTGCGCAGCAGCGCCTGGTCGTCGGCGAGCAGCACCTTGACGGGTACGGCCGGCGCCTCGGGCGTCGGCCGTGGCGCGGGCGTCGGTGTCGGCTGTGTCATCGGCTGAGCCCCGTCCCGCCCGCTGTGCCCGGCCGCTCCGGTTCACCCGTGCGGGCCTCGACCGGAAGGATCGCATGGACCCGGAAGCCGCCGCCGTACCGAGGTCCCGCGGTGAGGGCGCCACCGAGGGCGGTGACACGTTCACGCATGCCCACCAGGCCGTGGCCTCCGCTGTCCAGGCCGTCGTCGGCGGTGCCGCCCGGTCCGGCGCCGGGCCGCCGGGCGGTGCTCCCCCGGCCGTTGTCGAGCACGGTGACCTCGGCGGTGGCGCCGACCCGTACGACGCTCACCTCGGCCTCGGCCCCGGTGCCCGCGTGCTTGCGGACGTTGGTCAGGGCCTCCTGGATGACCCGGTAGGCGGCCAGGTCGACGGCGGCGGGCAGCCGGGCCCCGCCCTCGGCGCAGGCCACGTCGACGGGGAGCCCCGCGTTGCGGAAGGTGGTGACCAGTTCGCCGAGGACGGCCAGCCCGGGGGCCGGTTCGGTGGGCGCCTCGGGGTCGCCCTGCTGGCGCAGGAGGCCGACGGTGACCCGGAGTTCGTTGAGTGCGGAGCGGCTGGCGTCGCGGACGTGGGCGAGCGCTTCCTTGGCCTGGTCCGGGCGCTTGTCCATGACGTGGGCGGCGACCCCGGCCTGGACGTTGACCAGCGCGATGTGGTGGGCGACGACGTCGTGGAGGTCCCGGGCGATCCGCAGCCGCTCCTCGGCGACCCGGCGCCGGGCCTCCTCGTCACGGGTCCGCTCGGCCCGCTCGGCGCGTTCCCGGATGGCGTCGACGAACGCGCGCCTGCTGCGTACCGCGTCCCCGGCGGCCCCGGCCATCCCGGTCCAGGCGAACACGCCGAGGTTCTCCTGGCTGTACCAGGGCGTCGAGCCGAAGACCATGGCGGCGGCCGTGAGCCCGCCCATGGTGAGCAGCCCGACCCGCCAGGTGGTGGGGCGGTCGGTGCGCGAGGCGACGGTGTAGAGGGCGACGACCGCGCTCATGACGACCGGGGCGGGCGGGTCCACCAGGACGTACTCGGCGGCCGAGAGGAGCCCGGTGGCGGCGAGCACCGCCATCGGACGCCGTCGCCGCAGGACCAGGGCGAGGGCGGCCAGCACCATCAGGAGCACGCTGAGCAGCTCGGGAGTGCGGGTGCCGAAGGTCGGCCCGTGTCCGGTGCCCGGGTCGGCGAAGGAGCCGCAGATCATCGCGACGAGGGCGCCGAGGGCCAGCGCCGCGTCGAACGCGAGGGGATGGTCCCGGAGCCAGCGGCGGGCGGGCGCGAAGCCGGACGAGAGGGGGGTCACGTCCAGCAACGGTACGCGGCCGCTCCACGGGCCCGCCGGGGCCGGCCCGTGGATTCAGCTGGGGATGAGGCCGTCGTCGCCGAGCATGGCGCGTACGTCTTCGAGGGTGGCGTCGGGCGCCGGCAGGATCAGCTCGGACGGCTCCAGGGAGTCGTCCGGCAGCGGAGTGCCGAGCTCGCGCACCTTGTCCAGGAGCGCGTGGAGAGTCGTGCGGAAGCCGGGGCTGTCGCCGCTCTCCATCTCCTTCAGCAGGACGTCGTCGAGCTCGTTCAGTTCGACGAAGTGACTGTCGGCCAGCTTGACCTGGCCCTCCCCCATGATCCGTACGATCATGACGCTGCCCTTACTGCTTGTCGAACTTGTGCGGGGACGACTGCTGCGACTGCGGCGTACTGTCCTGGGCGCCGCCCTCGATGGCCTGCTGCGAGGACGATGAGCCGCCGGCCAGCTCGGCCTTCATGCGCTGCAGCTCCAGCTCCACATCGCTGCCGCCGGAGATCCGGTCCAGCTCGGCGGCGATGTCGTCCTTCGCCGTGCCGGTCGGGTCGTCCAGGGCGCCGGAGGCGAGCAGCTCGTCGATGGCGCCGGCCCGCGCCTGGAGCTGCTGCGTCTTGTCCTCGGCCCGCTGGATCGCGAGGCCCACGTCGCCCATCTCCTCGGAGATGCCGGAGAAGGCCTCTCCGATCCGGGTCTGGGCCTGTGCCGCCGTGTAGGTGGCCTTGATGGTCTCCTTCTTCGTGCGGAAGGCGTCGACCTTGGCCTGCAGCCGCTGGGCCGCGAGGGTGAGCTTCTCCTCCTCGCCCTGCAGCGTGGTGTGCTGCGTCTCCAGGTCGGTGACCTGCTGTTGGAGGGCGGCACGCCGGGACAGCGCTTCACGCGCCAGGTCCTCGCGGCCCAGCGCCAGCGCCTTGCGGCCCTGGTCCTCCAGCTTGGACGACTGGCCCTGCAGCTGGTTCAGCTGCAGTTCCAGGCGCTTGCGGGACGTCGCGACGTCCGCGACGCCGCGACGCACCTTCTGAAGCAGCTCCAGCTGCTTCTGGTACGAGTAATCCAGGGTCTCGCGCGGATCCTCGGCCCGGTCAAGGGCCTTGTTTGCCTTCGCGCGGAAAAGCATCCCCATACGCTTCATGACACCGCTCATGGGCTTCGCGCGCCCCCTTCTGACGGACTGAGCTCCAGCACTCCCGATAGAACCCACAGTACGGGCCCTCCCTCTATTACCGCACTGTCCGAGTCTCGATGTGCTCCTCCCCAAGGACGACTGCACCCCGTGAACGCTCCCGCCCAGGGTGTAGGCGGGCCCCGGGACGACTCGTAGGCGTACGCCGGAACAGGCGGTTAACGCCCGTATCGGCCCGTCGTGACACTTCTGGGGACGCCGTCCGTTGCCGGATCGTTCCCGCCCGGGTCTCCGGGCCCGCGCGCCGACCCCGTACCCTTGGGTTTTGTGTTCCGTAGCCGTTCCAAGACAGAGAAGGCCCCCACCGGCAAGGTGACGGCGGACCTCTCCCCGCAGCCCCGCGACCCGCAGGCTCCCAAGGGTCGCCCCACCCCCAAGCGCAGCGAGGCCCAGACGCAGCGCCGACGCGCCGCGTCCAGCGCGCCGACCGACCGCAAGGCGGCCATGAAGCGCCAGCGCGAAGCGCGCCGCGCCGACCTGGCCAGGCAGCGTGAGGCGCTCGCGTCGGGCGACGAGCGCTACCTCCCGGTCCGCGACAAGGGCCCGGTCAGGCGCTTCGTCCGCGACTACGTGGACTCGCGCTTCTGCATCGCCGAGTGGTTCCTGCCGCTCGCCGTGATCATCCTGATCCTCAGCGTGATCCAGGTGCAGAACATCCAGAGCATCTCGCTGCTGCTCTGGCTCGGCGTGATCATCCTGATCGTGATCGACTCGATCGGTCTGTCGATGCGCCTGAAGAAGCAGCTGCGCGAGCGCTTCCCGGACACGCCGAAGCGCGGAGCCGTGGCGTACGGCCTGATGCGCACGCTCCAGATGCGCCGACTGCGGCTTCCGAAGCCGCAGGTCAAGCGCGGAGAGCGGCCCTGAGCACGGAGACCTCCGGCGTCACCGGGGTCTCCCCGGCGTGGCCGGCAGGTCCCGTCGGCGTACGCGACAGGGTTCGCCAGGAGCTCGTCGCACGGCAGTTGGACGAGCAGATAGCCGCGCGTTTCCCGGTGGGTCGGCGTTTGCGCGTCCTGGACGTCGGCATGGGCCGGGGAACGCAGGCGCTGCGGCTGGCGCGGGCCGGGCACTCGGTGACCGGCCTGGAGTCGGACTCCGAGCTGCTGGCGTCCGCCCGTCAGTCCCTGGCGACCGAGCCGGAGGGCATCCGGGATCGCGTCAGGCTCATCGAGGGCGACGGCCGGGACACCGGTGTGCACTTCCTGCCCGGCAGTTTCGACCTGGTGCTGTGCCACGGCGTCCTGATGTACGTCGAGGAGCCGGACCCGATGCTGGCCGGGCTCGCCCGGATGCTGGCGCCCGGCGGCCTGCTCTCCCTGCTCGTACGGAACGCGGACGCGCTCGCGATGCGCCCGGGGCTCGCCGGTGACTTCGGTGCGGCCCTGACCGCCTTCGACACCGCCACGTACACCGACCGCCTCGGCCTCACGGTGCGCGCGGACCGGCTCGACGCCCTGCGGGCCACGCTCGCGGGGATCGCCGCACCGCTGCACGCCTGGTACGGGGTACGGGTCTTCACGGACAACGTGGGGCCCGATGAGGAGCTGCCGGCCGAGGAACTGGAACGGGTCCTCACCCTGGAGGACCGGGCCGGGCGGACCGACCCGTACCGGGGTGTGGCGGCGCTGCTGCATCTGTGCGGAGTGCGCGGCTGACGGCCGTCGGCCGGCGTTACGGGCCGGGCGGCCGGCGATACGGCGTCGGGCCCGTACGGCCCATCAGTACGGGCACCCGATCAGGTCGGCCTCCAGACTCCGGATATGGACGTATCCCTCTCCCGCAGCCGGGCGCGCGGGCTGCCGCTTCCCCTGTCCGCGGCCGTCTTCGCCCTCGCCCTGGCAGGCGGCTGTTCCGGTACGGATCCGGCGGCCCCGTCCCCCGAGGCCCCCGCGTCGGGCACGGCGCAGGGTGCGGTGAAGCGTGCCCCCGACGACCTGCAGAACGCCTACCAGGCCGTCATCAACGACGTACTGCCGTCGGTCGTGCAGATCGACGCCTCGGAGGGCCTCGGTTCCGGGGTCGTCTACGACGGCAAGGGGCACATCGTCACCAACGCCCACGTGGTCGGCGACGAGAAGAAGTTCAAGGTCAGCGTCGCCACCGGGGAGGCGGTGCTGAACGCCTCGCTGGTCTCCTCCTACCCGGAGCAGGACCTGGCCGTGATCAAGCTCGACGAGGTGCCGGACGGGCTGAAGCCCGCGAAGTTCGGCGACGCGGAGAAGGTCGAGGTGGGGCAGATCGTGCTGGCGATGGGCTCCCCGCTCGGCCTGTCCAGCAGCGTCACCCAGGGCATCGTCTCGGCGCTCGGCCGGACGGTGAGCGAGAGCCGGGCGGGCGGCGGCACGGGCGCGACGATCGCCAACATGGTGCAGACGTCCGCGGCGATCAACCCGGGCAACAGCGGCGGAGCCCTGGTCGACCTGGACAGCCAGGTGATCGGCATCCCGACCCTCGCGGCGACCGACCCGCAGATGGGCGACAGCGCGGCTCCGGGCATCGGCTTCGCGATCCCCGTCTCGATGGTGCGGACGGTCGCCGACCAGATCATCGAGGACGGCAAGGTCACCGACTCGGGCCGGGCCGCGCTGAACGTCACCGGCCGCACGGTCGTCGACGACGACTACCGCCCCGCCGGGGTGGCGCTGGTCAGCGTGGAGCGGGGCGGGGCGGCGGACGAGGCGGGGCTGCGGGCCGGGGACATCATCACGAAGATCGGGGACACCGGGGTCACCACGATCACCTCGCTCTCCGAGGCGCTGGCGGGCGACAGGCCCGGCCAGAAGGTGACCGTGACGTACACGCGTGACGGCGACAGCCGGACGGCGGAGGTCACGCTCGGAGAGATCTGAGCACTCGGCGAGATCTGATCCGCAGACGCCCGAAGGGCGGGCGGTACGAGGAGATGCCCGTACCGCCCGCCCTTCGGCTGTCCCGCTGCCGCCCGGGCGTCAGGCGCTGTCGGCCTGCAGGCTCATCGGGCCGTAGATCTTGGTGGAGTCCTCGAAGAGCGTCACCTGTGCGGCACCACCCTCCAGGAGCTCCTTCCAGTACTCACCGATCCAGGACTCCGCGTCGCCCTGGGTGGTGAACTCCTCCGGCTGCAGCGCCGGCTCCGTCTCCGTACCGTCGGACTTCTCGAACCGCCACGTCCACGCCATGTCAGCCTCCTGGGTCACGTTGCTGCCCGAAGCCTAGCCGGGCGCGCACCTCGCGGGGGGACGCGGGAGGATCAAGGGGTGGAACTGACTCTGCTCGGCACCGGAGCCCCCGAAGGGCTGCCACGCCCCTCCTGTCCCTGCGCGGCCTGCGCATCGGCCCGTGGCCCGTGGGCGCGGGCCGCGACGGCCCTGCTGGCCGACGACGCGCTGCTGCTGGATCTCACCCCCGGGGCGGTGTTCGCGGCCGCCCGTGCCGGGCATTCGCTGGGTGCGGTCCGCCAGGTGCTGCTGACCCACCCGCACGACGGTCCCGCCGTCGAACTGCCCGCCCTGCTGCCGCCGGCCGGGCGGGTGCCGGACGGCCAGGTGCTGACGCTGATCAGCGGGCACCGGGTGCGGGCGGTGGCGTTGGACGCCCCGGGGACCGGGTACGAGGTGACCGCCCCGGAGGGCGAGCGGCTGCTGTACCTGCCGCCGGGCGCCGCGCCCTCGGGTCTCGACGGGCGGACGGAGCCGCCGTACGACATGGTCGTCTGCGATGTGATCGCGCGGCCCGACGCAGTGGCCCGGCTGCGGTCGGCCGGCGCTGTCGGCCCGACGACCGAGGTGATCGCGGTCCACCTGGGCCACGACGCCCCGCCGGGTGCGGCGCTGGAGCGGCGGCTCGCGGCGGCCGGTGCGCGGGCGGTGCCGGACGGGACGACGCTGGTGGTGGGCGAGTACCACGCGGTGCCGGACGTGCCGCGCCGGGTGCTGGTGACGGGCGGCGCGCGGTCGGGGAAGTCGCTGGAGGCGGAGCAGCGCCTGGAGACGTTCCCGGAGGTGGTGTACGTGGCGACCGGCGGCCGCCGCGACGGGGACCCGGAGTGGGCGGCCCGGGTCGGACTGCACCGGGAGCGCAGGCCGGGCGCCTGGCGGACCGAGGAGACCTGCGAGCTCACGGAGCTGCTGGCCGCGGACGGGCCGCCGCTGCTGATCGACTGCCTGTCGCTGTGGCTGACCGACGCGATGGACCGGGTGGGGGCCTGGGAGGGCGAGCGGTGGCACGACGGCGGCGAGGCGGCGCTGCGGGAGCGGGTGGCGGAGCTGGTCGCGGCGGTGCGCGGGACCCGGCGGCCGGTGGTGCTGGTGACCAACGAGGTGGGGTCGGGGGTGGTTCCGGCGACGTCGGCGGGGCGGCGGTTCCGGGACGAGCTGGGGCGGCTGAACGCGGCGGTGGCGGCCGAGTGCGAGCAGGTGCTGCTGGTGGTGGCGGGGCAGGTGCTGGTGCTGCGGGGGTGAGGAGGCAGGGGCGTTGGGCGGATCAGCGCCGGGCATGTCCCGTGGGCGGGGCCGTGCCGCTCGTGGCCGGGCCCGCCCCGTGGGCCGACCGGTACTGTTCCGGGCAGGGGCCCGCCGCCGGGTTCCCGCACCGGACCCGACGTGACGACCCGCGAGGCAGACCTCCGTGAACCTGGACGACTTCTCCGACCTGATCCAACGCCCCGACGGGGGTGTGCGGCGCGATGCCGAGGAGCGGCGCGAGCGGCTGATCGTCTCCCCCGGGGCGCTCGGCCGGCTCGACGAGCTGGGCGAGTGGCTCAGCGCGGCGCAGCAGTCCGTGCCGGTCAGGGCCGTCGAGCAGCCGCGTCTGGTGCTCTTCGCGGGCGACCACGGGGTGGCGGAGCTGGGTGTATCCGGCCGGCCGGCCGGAGGCGCGTACGAGCTGGTGCGGGCCGCCCTCGACGGGGCGAGCCCGGTCGCGGTGCTGGCGCGGCGCTTCTCGGTGCCGATGCGGATCGTGGACGTCTCCCTGGACTGCGATCCGGAGCTGCTGCCCGAGTCCGTGGTGCGGCACCGGGTGCGGCGCGGTTCGGGGCGGATCGACGTCGAGGACGCGATGAGCGCGGAGGAGGCCGAGCAGGCGGTCCGCCTGGGCATGGCCATCGCCGACGAGGAGGCGGACTCCGGCACCGACCTGGTGGTGCTCGGCGACCTCAGCGTGGGCGGGACCACGGCCGCGGCCACCCTCGTCGCGGCGCTCTGCGGAACGGACGCCTCCGTGGTGACGGGGCGCGGTGGCGCGGGCATCGACGACCTGGCGTGGATGCGCAAGTGCGCGGCGATCAGGGACGCGCTGCGCCGGGCCCGGCCGGTGCTCGGCGATCAGCTGGAGCTGCTGGCGACGTCCGGCGGGGCGGACCTGGCGGCGATGACGGGTTTCCTGCTGCAGAGCGCGGTACGCCGGATGCCGGTGATCCTGGACGGGGTCGTCTCGGCGGCCTGTGCGCTGGTGGCGCAGCGGGCGGCGTTCCGGGCGCCGGACTGGTGGCTGGCCGGCCAGGTCAGCGGGGAGCCCGCGCAGACGAAGGCGCTGGACCGGATGGCGCTGACGCCGCTGCTGGACCACGGGGTGACGGTCGGCGAGGGCAGCGGCGCGCTGCTGGCCCTGCCGCTGGTGCAGGCGGCGGCCGCGCTGGCGGCCGAACTGCCCGAGCGTGAGCCGGAGAAGGCCGTGGACGAGGAGTCGCAGGCCCGGGCGGGGGCGGACGCGGAGGCCCTCGACGGGGTCTGAGGGCGCGGCCCTCCACCTCCCCGGCTCCCCCGCCTCCCCCGGTGCGCGGACGAGATCGGCGTCACTCGGGTGTCGCTCAACTCCGCGCTGCCCCGGCCCGTCTTCGAGAGGGACCGCGGCTCGGCGCGCATCCGCGCCGACGCCGCACACCGACCGACCGGGGGCCCGTTCCATGCTGTTCGAGAAGAGCGGATGAGCCGTCTCCCGGCCCTGCGCCGGGCGGCGGTACGGGAGTGGGGCCCGCTGTGCACGACCGTAGGGCGGGGGCTCGCCGCACGCGGGGCGCGGGCGCTCGCGCTGACGCTGACCGCGGTGGCGCTCACCGCGACCGTCCAGGTGGTGCAGAACCAGGCGTGGGGTTACCGGCCGGTGCAGGGTCTCGGAGCCGTACGGGCCGATGACCCGTTCTGGCTCGCCCTCCTGCGTACCCCGCTGTCGCTGTTCGTGCCCGCGCTCGACCTGCCGGTGTGGGGTGCGCTGGCGCAGATCCTGCTGGTGTTCGGCATCGCGGAGGTGTGCCTGGGGCGGTGGCGCACGCTCGCGGTGGCGTATGCCGCGACGCTGGCGGGGACGCTGTACGCCCGGATCGGCATCGCGCTCGGGCCGGAGACGTTCCCCGGGCTGCCCGCCTCCGACGCGCAGGTGGTGGACACCGGCCCCTCGGCGGCGGTCGTGGGGCTCGCGGTGTACGTCTGCCACCGGCAACGCGCCTGGTTCACCGGCGCTCTGGTGGTCCTGGCGATGGTGGTGGAGGTCCTCGTCAAGGACAACCTGGCGGGCCGCGAGCACCTGGCCGCCATCGTCGCCGTCCTGGTGGTGTGCGGCGTACGGGAGTGGCGCGGGCGGCGGCGCGGCGCTCAGGACCTGGGCGCGGGCGGCAGCGGGAGCCGGTCCGGGGCGCCGCCGATGAGGTCCTGGAACTTCCGGCGCGGCCCGACCCAGCGCACATCGTGGTGGTAGGCCCGCAGCAGCGCCTTGGAGCGGGCCCGGTGGCGGTGGCGGTAGAAGCGCCTGGCCCACGGCGAGGTGGGGCGGGCCAGCCGGATCGCGCCGACCAGCGCGACGAACGGGACGAGGGTGCCGAGCACCGCCATCCGCGTCTTGCCCTTGAACAGGGCGATCAGGACGAAGCAGAAGTTGACCACGTACGTCGTGATGACGCCGAACCGGCCCTGCTGCTCCTCGTCGGTGACGTCGTCGACGCCGAGCGGGGAGAAGCCCGCCAGGACCAGCAGCACCAGGGAGACGGTCAGCACGACCACCTCCACGCTCTGGCGGCCCTCCTCGGTCCAGTACACGTCGTCCAGATGCAGGATCAGCGCGAACTCGTCCAGGACCAGACCGGCCCCCACCCCGAAGATCACCGCGCAGACCCCGGCGGCCACGCCGTGCCGTCCACCGGCCACCGCGCCGAACCCGCCGATCACCGTGAGCACGACCCCGGGCACCACATGGTGGATGTGCACCCCGCCCGGGGTGATGTTGCGGAACGGGCCCTTCCCGGCACGGATCATGCGGGTGATGGTGCGTGTGATCGCGAAGGTCAGGACGAAGGCGGCCAGCGCGAGGAGCAGCGGCAGTTTGCCCGGCTCCGCGATGTTGTCGTGCCACCAGTGACCCATGCCACCCACTCCCGATGCGTCCGGCTTTGCCATTTTTTGCCGCGTTTCGGCCAATCTATCGGTGGGCGCCGACGGCTAGCCTGCGCGCGGTGACCTCCCTGAACAGCCACGGGCTGCGCTTCGCCTTCGGCACCCTGACCGTGCTCCCCGTCCGTGTGACCCGCTGGGACCGCGCGGCCGCCCGCTCCGGGATGCTCCTCGCCCCGATCGCCGGACTCGCCGTGGGGCTGCTCGCCGCCGCCCTCGGCTCGCTGTCGCTGCTGGCCGGCTCGGGGCCGCTGCTCGCAGCGGTGGCCTCCGTCGCGGTGCCCGCCGCACTCACCCGGGGGCTGCACCTGGACGGCCTGGCGGACACGGCGGACGGCCTCGGCAGCGGGAAGCCGGCCGAGGACGCACTGCGGATCATGAAGCAGTCCGACATTGGGCCGTTCGGTGTCATCACCCTGCTCCTGGTCCTGCTGGCCCAGGTCGCGGTCCTCTTCGAGCTGTACGGGGAGGGCTGGGCACACGGGGCGCTCGGAGCCGTCGTCGCGGGCGTCGCCGCCCGGCTCGCGCTGACCCTGGCGTCCCGTCAGGGCGTCCCGGCGGCCCGGCCGGAGGGGCTCGGGGCGACGGTGGCGTCCACGGTGCCGGCCGGGCGGGCGCTGCTCGCGACGGTGGTGACGGTGGCTCTGTGCGCGGCGGCGGGCGCGCCGCTGGGCCCGTACGCGGCACCGCACCACGCGCTCGCGGTGCTCGGCGCGCTCGCCGCCGCCGAACTGCTGCTGCGGCACTGCGTACGGCGGTTCGGCGGGGTCACCGGGGATGTCTTCGGGGGCGTCGAGGAGACCGCGGCGACGGCGGCCCTGGTGGTGCTGGCGCTCGGGACCTGACGGCGCGGCAGCACCGGGGGTGTCGTCGTAGCAGCCGTCGTACCGGGCGTCGCACCGGGCGGAACCGACCGCCTTGGCGGTCCGGAACGCCCCGCCGCCGTCACGGAGCAGGAACCGCGCGCGTAGGCTCATTCCCGGCACATCGTCGGGGCGTCTACGATGCGCCGGGCATGGTCGGCCCACCCCTCGACCGAACTCGAACTCAACGGAAGCGAGATTTCACCACCGTGACTGCTCTCACTCTCAGCACTACCGGTGCGGCGACGCTGCGCGCCGACGCACTCGTCGTCGGCGTCGCCAAGGGCACTGGGTCGAAGCCGGGGGCTCTGGTCCTGGCACCGGGCTCCGAGGCCGTGGACAAGGCGTTCGACGGAAAGCTCGCCGCCGTCCTCGAGACCCTGGGTGCCACCGGTGCCGAGGGCGAACTGACCAAGCTGCCCGCCGCGTCCGGCCTCAAGGCCCCGGTCGTCGTCGCGGTCGGTCTCGGTCCGGTCCCGGACAAGGAGGACGCGTACGACGCCGAGGCGCTGCGCCGCGCGGCGGGCACCGCGGCCCGTGCGCTGACCGGTTCCAAGAAGGCCGGCTTCGCGCTGCCCGCCGCCTCCGTCGAGGACGCCGCTGCCGTCGCCGAGGGCGCGCTCCTCGGGGCGTACGCCTTCACCGCCTACCAGGGCGGCGAGAACAAGCTGGCTCCCAAGGACGCGAAGTCCCAGGGCAATGGCCCGAAGCTGCCGCTCGCCGAGGTGGCCCTGCTCGGTGCCAAGCCGCGCGACAAGGCCTACAAGGCGGCCGTCGAGCGCGCCCTGGCCCTGGTCGAGGAGATCAACCGGGCCCGCGACCTGATCAACACCCCGCCGAACGACCTGTACCCCGAGTCCTTCGCCGCCGTGGCCACCGCCGCGGGCAAGGAGCACGGCATCAAGGTCCAGGTCCTCGACGAGAAGGCTCTCGCCAAGGGCGGCTACGGCGGCCTCCTCGGCGTCGGCCAGGGCTCCACGCACGGCCCCCGCCTGGTGAAGCTCGCCTACACGCACCCGAAGGCGGAGAAGACCCTGGCCCTCGTGGGCAAGGGCATCACCTACGACTCGGGCGGCATCTCGCTCAAGCCGGCCGGCCACAACGAGACGATGAAGTGCGACATGAGCGGCGCCGCCGCCGTGTTCGCCGCCGTCGTCACGGCCGCCCGTCTGCGCCTGAAGGTCAACGTCACCGGCTGGCTGGCGCTGGCCGAGAACATGCCCTCCGGCAACGCCACCCGCCCCGGTGACGTGCTGCGCATGTACAGCGGCAAGACCGTCGAGGTCCTCAACACCGACGCCGAGGGCCGGCTCGTCCTGGCCGACGCGCTGACCCGCGCCTCGGAGGAGAAGCCGGACGCGATCGTCGACGTGGCGACCCTGACCGGCGCGATGGTGCTGGCGCTCGGCAACCGCACCTTCGGTGTGATGGCCAACGACGACGCCTTCCGCACGTCGATCCACGAGATCGCCGAGGAGGTCGGCGAGCCCTCGTGGCCGATGCCGCTCCCCGCCGACCTGCGCAAGGGCATGGAGTCCCCCACCGCCGACATCGCCAACATGGGCGAGCGGATGGGCGGCGGCCTGGTGGCCGGCCTGTTCCTGCAGGAGTTCGTGGGCGAGGGCATCGCCTGGGCGCACCTGGACATCGCGGGCCCGGCCTTCCACGAGGGCGCGCCGTACGGCTACACGCCCAAGGGCGGCACCGGCTCCGCGGTCCGCACCCTGGTCCGCCTCGCCGAGCGCACCGCCGACGGCGACCTCGGCTGAGCCGGACCCCGCCGATGACGTGTACGGCCCCGGGCATAGGTCCGGGGCCGTACGTGTTCTCGGAGCGGAAGCGGCAAGGATGAGCGGCGGAGGGCGAACGGGTTTCGCTCTCGACGAACACCGGCCGAATCCGTAGCAATCTACGCAGCAGTAACCCTCCGGAACGGACGATCATCCGTCCCGGACCCGGGCCCCGCGTCCCGCCCACCGTCGACAAGTGCGAAGATGGGTTCTCGGCAGGACAGGGCCCCACCACAGGGCCGAAGACAAAAGCGGCCGCACACCAGCCGACCGGCCGGTCACACCCCAGCGACGGGGCCCGGCGTACGGCGCACATGCATGGAGGACGTGACGTGGCGAACGACGCCAGCACCGTTTTCGACCTAGTGATCCTCGGCGGTGGCAGTGGCGGTTACGCCGCGGCCCTGCGCGGAGCGCAGCTGGGCCTGGACGTCGCACTGATCGAGAAGGGCAAGGTCGGCGGCACCTGCCTGCACAACGGCTGCATTCCCACGAAGGCACTGCTGCACGCGGGCGAGATCGCGGACCAGGCCCGCGAGTCGGCCCAGTTCGGCGTGAAGGCGACCTTCGAGGGCATCGACATGGAGGCCGTCAACAAGTACAAGGACGAGGTGATCTCGGGCCTGTACAAGGGTCTCCAGGGGCTCATCGCCTCGCGCAAGGTCCACTACATCGAGGGTGAGGGCAAGCTCTCCTCCCCCACCTCCGTGGACGTGAACGGCCAGCGCGTCCAGGGCCGCCACGTGCTGCTGGCGACCGGCTCCGTGCCGAAGTCGCTGCCCGGCCTGGAGATCGACGGCAAGCGGATCATCTCCTCGGACCACGCGCTGAAGATGGACCGCGTTCCGAAGTCCGCGATCGTGCTGGGCGGCGGCGTCATCGGCGTCGAGTTCGCCTCGGCGTGGAAGTCCTTCGGCACCGAGGTCACCATCGTCGAGGGCCTCAAGCACCTCGTCCCGGTCGAGGACGAGAACAGCTCCAAGCTTCTTGAGCGCGCGTTCCGCAAGCGCGGCATCAAGTTCAACCTCGGCACCTTCTTCGACAAGGCCGAGTACACGCAGGACGGCGTCCGCGTGACGCTCGCCGACGGCAAGACCTTCGAGGCGGAGCTGCTGCTCGTCGCCATCGGCCGCGGCCCGGTGTCGCAGGGCCTGGGCTACGAGGAGCAGGGCGTCGCGATGGACCGCGGCTATGTCCTGGTCGACGAGTACATGCAGACCAACGTCCCGACGATCTCGGCCGTGGGCGACCTCGTCCCGACCCTCCAGCTCGCCCACGTCGGCTTCGCCGAGGGCATCCTGGTGGCGGAACGTCTGGCCGGTCTGAAGACCGTCCCGATCGACTACGACGGCGTGCCCAAGGTGACGTACTGCCACCCCGAGGTCGCCTCCGTCGGTATCACCGAGGCCAAGGCCAAGGAGATCTACGGCGCGGACAAGGTAGTCGCCCTCAAGTACAACCTCGCGGGCAACGGCAAGAGCAAGATCCTGAAGACCGCGGGCGAGATCAAGCTCGTCCAGGTCAAGGACGGCGCCGTGGTCGGCGTCCACATGGTCGGCGACCGTATGGGCGAGCAGGTCGGCGAAGCCCAGCTGATCTACAACTGGGAGGCGCTGCCCTCCGAGGTCGCCCAGCTCATCCACGCACACCCGACGCAGAACGAGGCGATGGGCGAGGCTCACCTGGCACTGGCCGGCAAGCCCCTCCACGCCCACGACTGATCCCCCGGTCCCGGGCGCGACGACCGACCACTTCCGCATTTTCGTAAGGAGCAACTGAAACCATGTCGGTTTCCGTAACCCTTCCGGCGCTCGGCGAGAGCGTCACCGAGGGCACTGTCACCCGTTGGCTGAAGGCCGAGGGCGAGCGCGTCGAGGCCGACGAGCCGTTGCTCGAGGTCTCGACCGACAAGGTCGACACCGAGATCCCGGCCCCCGCGTCCGGTGTACTGACCTCCATCAAGGTCGCCGAAGACGAGACCGTCGAGGTCGGTGCCGAGCTTGCCGTCATCGACGACGGCTCGGGCGCTCCGGCCGAGGCCGCGGCTCCGGCCGAGGCCGCGGCTCCGGCCGCCGAGCCCGCCTCCACCCCGGCCCCGCAGGCCGAGGAGGCGCCCACCGCCCCGTCGACCGAGACCGAGGCTCCGGCCCAGGCCCCGACCGCCGAGGCCGCCACCGGCGGTTCGTCCGCCGAGGGCACCGACGTCACCCTCCCGGCGCTCGGCGAGAGCGTCACCGAGGGCACCGTCACCCGCTGGCTCAAGGAGGTCGGCGAGGAGGTGGCCGAGGACGAGCCGCTGCTCGAGGTCTCCACGGACAAGGTCGACACCGAGATTCCCGCCCCGGTCGCCGGTGTGCTGCTGGAGATCGTGGTCGGCGAGGACGAGACCGCCGAGGTCGGCGCCAAGCTCGCCGTCATCGGTGCTCCGGGCACGGCTCCCGCCGCCGCTCCGGCGCAGCCCGCCGCCCCGGCCCAGGAGGCCCCGAAGCAGGAGGCCCCCGCAGCTCCCGCCCCGGCCCCCGCCGCTCCGGCCCCGGCCGCTCCGGCTCCGGCCACTCCGGCCCCCGCCGCTCCGGCTCCGGCAGCCCAGGCCCCGGCAGCTCCCGCCGCTCCGGCTCCGGCTCCGGCGCAGCCCGCCCCCGTCACCCCGGCACCGGCCGCCCCGGCCGCGCCCTCCGGTGACGACGGCGCGTACGTCACGCCGCTGGTCCGCAAGCTCGCGTCCGAGAACAACGTGGACCTGAGCGCGGTCAAGGGCACCGGCGTCGGTGGCCGTATCCGCAAGCAGGACGTCGTCGCCGCCGCGGAGGCCGCCAAGGCCGCCGCAGCCGCTCCGGCCCCGGCAGCTGTGACCGCCGGAGGCCATGCCGCCGCGAAGACGCCGAAGCTGGAGGCGTCGCCGCTGCGCGGTCAGACGGTCAAGATGACCCGCATGCGCAAGGTCATCGGCGAGAACATGATGAAGGCGCTGCACTCGCAGGCCCAGCTGACCTCGGTCCTCGAGGTCGACATCACCAAGCTGATGAAGCTGCGCAACCAGGCGAAGGCCTCCTTCGCCGCCCGTGAGGGCGTCAAGCTGTCCCCGATGCCGTTCTTCGTGAAGGCGGCGGCCCAGGCGCTGAAGGCCCACCCGGTCGTCAACGCCCGGATCAACGAGGACGAAGGCACCATCACGTACTTCGACGCGGAGAACATCGGCATCGCCGTCGACGCGGAGAAGGGTCTGATGACCCCGGTCATCAAGGGTGCGGGCGACCTGAACATCGCCGGTATCTCCAAGAAGACCGCGGAGCTCGCGGGCAAGGCGCGCGGTGGCGGCCTGACGCCGGACGACATGTCCGGCGCCACCTTCACCATCAGCAACACCGGTTCGCGCGGTGCGTTGTTCGACACCGTCATCGTGCCGCCGAACCAGGCGGCCATCCTCGGTATCGGCGCGACGGTCCGCCGTCCGGTGGTCATCGACCACCCGGACCTCGGCGAGACCATCGCGGTGCGCGACATGACGTACCTCTCGCTCTCCTACGACCACCGTCTGGTGGACGGCGCGGACGCCGCCCGCTACCTGACGTCGGTCAAGGCGATCCTGGAGGCCGGTGAGTTCGAGGTCGAGCTCGGCCTCTGAACGCTCCGGCTGTAACCAGCCTCACCAGCGGCGCCCCCGTCCGGAACTCTTCCGGGCGGGGGCGCCGCCGTATTGTCTAAGCACCACCGGTCGCCCGCGCCGCCGTGCTGGTGTAGGCACCACCGGTTTGCCCAGAAGGAGCACCTCATGACCCCGCCCGTCGTCCACTCGCTGCGCGAACAGATCCGCGAGCACATCGTGGAGGGGATCGTCAGCGGGCGCTGGAAGCCGGGCGAGCGGATCGTGGAGCGCCGCATCGCCACCGAGCTGGAGGTCAGCCAGACGCCCGTGCGCGAGGCGCTGCGCGAGCTGGAGACGCTCCGGCTGATCGAGTCGGCCCCCAACAAGGGCGTCCGGGTCCGCAACCTCACCGCCGCCGACCTGGAGGAGAGCTACCCGGTCCGGGCCGGCCTGGAGCAGATCGCGGCGGAGCTGGCGGCCCCCCGGCTCGGCCAGGACTGTTCGGCGCTGGCCCCGCACGTGGCCGCGCTGTACGAGGCGGACCGGCTGGCCGACGGCGAGGCCCAGGTGCGGCACACGGTCGGCTTCCACCGGGAGATGGTGCGGGCCGCCGGGAACGCGGTGCTGCTGCACACCTGGGAGGGGCTGGGCATCGAGGTGTTCACGGCCCTGTCGATCCGCTGGCTGGGCACGGTGCAGAAGTCGTACGCGGAGGAGCACCAGGCGCTCATCGACGCGTTCCTCGCCGAGGACCCGCAGATCGGGGCCCTGGTGAAGGCGCACGTGCTGGGCTGCGCACCCCGGGCCTGACCACTTCCGCGAGGCTCCGATCATCTGGCACCCGACCTGCTCTTCCGTGCAGGTCAGCGCCCTATTTGCACGCTATTTCGCGTCACTCCGTGCCCCCTTTCGAGGCACCCCATGCCACTTTTCTTCATATCGAGAAGTTTTGCCTTCAATCCTTTGATCGATCATCGATCAGCGCCTTACAGTTCATCCGCGGGCCCACCGGCCCCATCGCCCTGTCCTGCCAGTCAGGGCCTTCTCCACCCCCCTCCTCTCCGGAAGGCGGCGATCATGACCGACCCCGCAGGAAAGCTTCCGAGCGAGCTCGACCAGCTCCCGGACCGTGACCCCGAGGAGACCGCTGAATGGGCGGCCTCCCTGGACGCCGTCACCCAGGCCGCCGGCCCGCACCGTGCCGCGTACCTGATGCGCCGCTCGCTGCAGCACGCCGAGGGCGCCGGTCTCGCGCTGCCCAAGCTGCTGGAGACCGACTACGTCAACTCCATCCCGACCGCCGCCGAGCCCGCGTTCGACGGCGACCTGGAGCTGGAGTCGAAGATCACCGCGTGGAACCGCTGGAACGCGGCCGCGATGGTGACCCGGGGCGCCAGGTACGGGGTCGGCGGCCACATCGCCACCTTCGCCTCGGCGGCCTGGCTCTACGAGACCGGCTTCAACCACTTCTTCCGCGGCAAGGAGGGGGACGGCAGCGGCGACCAGCTATACATCCAGGGCCACGCCTCCCCCGGCATCTACGCCCGCGCCTTCCTCGACGGCCGGCTCAGCGAGCAGCAGCTCGACAACTTCCGCCAGGAGGCGGGCGGCGAGGGTCTGCCCTCCTACCCGCACCCGCGGCGGCTGCCCTGGCTGTGGGAGTTCCCCACCGTGTCGATGGGCCTCGGCCCGCTCTCGGCCATCTACCAGGCGCGCTTCAACCGCTATCTGACCAACCGCAACATCAAGGACACCTCCGACTCGCACGTCTGGGCCTTCCTGGGCGACGGCGAGATGGACGAGCCCGAGTCGACCGCCGCCCTCGCGCTGGCGGCCCGCGAGCAGCTCGACAACCTGACCTTCGTCATCAACTGCAACCTGCAGCGCCTCGACGGCCCGGTCCGCGCCAACTTCCGCGTGGTCCAGGAGCTGGAGGCGCAGTTCCGCGGCGCCGGCTGGAACGTCGTCAAGACGCTCTGGGGCAACGCCTGGGACGAGCTGTTCCAGCTGGACACCACGGGCGCGCTGCTGCGCCGCCTGCGCGAGGTCCCGGACGCGCAGTTCCAGACGTACGCCACCCGCGACGTCGCCTACATCCGCGAACACTTCTTCGGCGCCGAGCCCGCCCTCGCCGAGCTGGCGAAGCTGCTCACCGACGCGAAGATCACAGAGTGCTTCTCCACCTCACGCGGCGGCCACGAGGCCCGCAAGGTGTACGCGGCGTACAAGGCGGCCGTCGAGCACAAGGGCGCGCCGACCGTGATCCTGGCCCAGACGGTCAAGGGCTACACGCTCGGCAAGGGCTTCGAGTCCAAGAACGCCAACCACCAGATGAAGAAGCTGGGAATCGACGAGTTCAAGGGCATGCGCGAGCTGCTCGGCCTCCCGATCCCCGACAGCGCCTTCGAGGACGGTCTGGTCCCCTACGGCCACCCGGGCGCCGACTCCCCCGAGGTCCGCTACCTCCAGGAGCGCCGTGCCGCCCTCGGCGGCCCCGCCCCGGCCCGCCGGGTGCACGCGGTGGCGCTCCCGCAGCCCGAGGAGCGCGCGTTCAAGGCCCTGTACAAGGGTTCCGGCAAGCAGGAGATGGCCACCACCATGGCGTTCGTCCGCCTGGTGAAGGACCTGATGCGGGACAAGGAGACCGGCAGACGCTGGGTGCCGATCGTCCCGGACGAGGCCCGTACCTTCGGTATGGAGTCCCTCTTCCCGTCCGCCGGCATCTACTCGCCGCTGGGTCAGACGTACGACCCGGTCGACCGCGACCAGCTGATGTACTACAAGGAAGCCAAGGACGGCCAGATCCTCAACGAGGGGATCACCGAGGCCGGGGCCATGGCCGACTTCATCGCCGCCGCCACGTCGTACGCGACGCACGGCGAGACGATGATCCCGTTCTACATCTTCTACTCGATGTTCGGCTGGCAGCGGACCGGCGACCAGATGTGGCAGCTCGCCGACCAGCTCGGCAAGGGCTTCATCGTCGGTGCCACGGCGGGCCGTACGACCCTGACGGGTGAGGGCCTCCAGCACGCGGACGGCCACTCGCACCTGATCGCGGCCACCAACCCGGCCTCGCTCAACTACGACCCGGCGTTCGCGTACGAGGTCGCGGTCATCGTCAAGGACGGTCTGCGCCGGATGTACGGCCCCGACGCCGAGAACGTCTTCTACTACCTGACGGTCTACAACGAGCCGAAGCCCCAGCCCGCGATGCCCGAGGGCGTCGAGGAGGGCATCGTCAAGGGCCTGTACCGCTTCAAGGAGGGCACGCCCGCGAAGGCGGACGCGCCGCACATCCAGCTGCTCTCCTCCGGTACGGCGATCCACTGGGCCCTGGAGGCCCAGGAGCTGCTCGCCGCCGACTGGGGTGTCACGGCCGACGTCTGGTCCGCCACCTCGTGGGGCGAGCTGCGCCGCGACGCGCTGGAGGCCGACGAGGCGCTGCTCCGCGGTGAGGAGCGGGTCCCGTACGTGACGCAGGCGCTCTCCGGCGCGCCGGGCCCGGTGCTCGCGGTCAGCGACTGGATGCGCCAGGTTCCGGACCAGATCAGCCAGTGGGTGGAGCAGGACTGGTCCTCGCTCGGCACGGACGGCTTCGGCCTCTCCGACACCCGCGCCGCGGCCCGCCGCCACTTCGGCGTCGACGCCCAGTCGATCGTGGTGGCCTCGCTGGCCCAGCTGGTCAAGCGCGGCGAGGTCCCGGCCTCGGCGGTCAAGGAGGCCCGGGAGCGCTACGGCCTCTGAGCCCCTGGTCCCCTGGAGGACCGAACCCCCGGTCACCGGGGCGGACGCGTCCGACGACGCGCCCGCCCCGGCGGCCGGGGGTTCCGGCGTGGGCGGCCTCCCGATGTCGCTGCCGCCACAATGGACCCATGCGCGCTGCCCGGCTGATCAAGATGGTGCTTCTCCTGCAGGCCCGCCCCACGATGACCGCCGCCGAACTGGCGGCCGAGCTGGAGGTGTCGGAGCGCACGGTCACCCGGGACGCGCAGGCGCTCTCCGACGCGGGCGTCCCGGTGTACGCGGAGCGCGGCCGGGCCGGCGGCTACCGGCTCGTCGGCGGCTACCGCACCCGGCTGACCGGCCTCGCCCGGGACGAGGCGGAGGCGCTCTTCCTCTCCGGGCTGCCCGCCGCGCTGCGCGAGATGGGCCTGGAGGACGCGGCGTCGGCCGCCCGCCTCAAGGTGTCGGCGGCGCTGCTGCCCTCCCTGCGCGACGCCTCCTCCTCCGCCGCCCGGCGCTTCCACCTGGACGCGCCCTCCTGGTACCACGAGCCGGAGACCCCCGCGCTGCTGCCCGCGATCGCCGACGCGGTCTGGGACGACCGGCTGCTGCGGGCCCGATACCGCAGGGGCGGGGGCCGCGAGGCGGGCGACGGGGGTACGGAGGTGGCGCGGGAGCTCGCTCCGTACGGTCTCGTCCTCAAGGCCGGGGTCTGGTACCTGTGCGCCAGGGCGGGCGACGACTTCCGGGTCTACCGGATCGACCGCTTCACCGCGGTGGAGCCGGCCGAGGAGCGTTTCGAGCGGGACGAGACCTTCGACCTGCCCGGGTTCTGGGAGGAGCGGGCCGCCGGGTTCGCCCGGTCCCTGCTGCGTACCGAGGTGACCGTACGGGTGTCCGGCCGCGGGGCGCGGATGCTCGCGTACACCGGTGACCGGGCGGCGGCCGCGGCGGCGCTCGCGGAGGCCTCCGAGCCCGGCCCGGACGGGCTGCGTACCCTCACGCTGCCGGTGGAATCACTGGATGTGGCATACGGCCAGCTGCTGGCGCTGGGACCCGAGTTGGAGGTCCTGGCGCCCGAGTCGCTGCGGGCCCGGTTCGCGGACACCGCCGAACGCCTGCGCGAGATGTATCGCTGAAAGGCGTCAATTCGGTGTCTGCGCGTGCGGGAGCACCCGGCAGGCTGGATGCTGGACCCGTGATGGACGAAACGGAATTCTGGGAGATCATCGACAGCACCCGCGAGGCCGCCGAGGGCGACCCCGAGGACCACGCCGACCTGCTGGTGGAACGGCTGGTGCAGCTCGATCCCGATTCCGTGCTGGACTTCGCCCGGCACTTCGAGGCCCGCTACAACCGGGCCTACCACTGGGACCTGTGGGGCGCGGCGGCCGTGCTGCTGGGCGGGGCGAGCGACGACGCGTTCGACTACTTCCGCTGCTGGCTGATCGGCCAGGGCCGGGAGGTCTTCGAGGGCGCGCTGCACGACCCGGACAGCCTGGCGGAGCTGCTGGCGGACTTCGACGAGGAGATCGACGGGGACGGCGAGGACCTGGGCTACGCGGCCGACGAGGCGTACGAGCAGCTCACCGGCGTGGGCGCGCCGGACCCGGGGCTGCCGCCGCAGGCCGCCGAGCCGCTGGGCACCCCGGTCGACTTCGAGGACGAGGGGGCGCTCGCCGCCCGCTTCCCCGAGCTGTGGGACCGCTTCGGGCCGCGCTGACCCCCGGCGCTCAGGTCGTCGGCGCTCAGGAGGGGCCGAGCGAGCGGCCCATGCAGACGTCGTCGACGTAACGTCCGTTCAGGAAGAACTCCCCGGGCAGCACCCCTTCGACGGCGAAGCCCTCGGAGGCGTACAGCGCGCGGGCGGGGTCGTTGTGAGCGAGCACCCGCAGCGTGATCCGGTTGGCGCCCTGGCGGCGGGCCTCGGCGAAGGCGGCCCGCAGCAGGGTCCGCCCCACACCGGCCCCGCGCGCCCAGGTCGCCACGGCGAGGCCGCGTATCTGGCGCACATGGGCGTTGGAGGCGAGCGGGGTGGGCGGGACGAGACGGATGTACCCGGCGATGCCCACCTGGCCGTCCTCCCGCTCCGCCTCCACCACGAGGAAGTCCTCCGGCAGGTGTCCCTCCCCGAAGAAGGGGTCGTACGGGGGTGCCGGCTTCGGCAGGACCGCGTGCAGCGTGGACCAGGTGGACCGGTCGAGCTCGGCGAGCTCTGCGTCGTCGGCGGGCACGGCGGGGCGGACGGGGCGGAGGGTGAGTAGTGCGGCCATGGGGTCACTCTGTCACGTGGTGTTCCCGGTGTTCGAGGCGTTTCATGGGGCAGGATGGGCGCATGCCGAGCTCCCGTATCGCCGTCAGCGGATCGTCCGGACTCATCGGAGCGGCGCTGGTGCGCTCGCTGCGCGCCGACGGGCACGAGGTGGCCCGCCTGGTGCGCCGGCCCGCCAGAACCGGCGACGAGGTCGAGTGGGACCCGAAGCGGGGTTACGTGGACGTGGCCGGGCTCGTCGGCTGCGACGCCGTCGTGCACCTGGCCGGGGCCGGGGTGGGCGACCACCGCTGGACCGACGCCTACAAGCGGGAGATCCGCGACAGCCGGGTCCTGGGCACCGCCGCCGTCGCCGAGGCCGTCGCCTCGCTCGACACACCGCCCCGCGTTCTGCTCTCCGGGTCCGCCATCGGTTTCTACGGCGACACCGGGGACCGTGCGGTGGACGAGAGCGCGCCGCCCGGGGACGGGTTCCTGCCCTCGGTCTGCGAGGAGTGGGAGGCGGCCACCGCCGCCGCCGAAGAGGCGGACATCCGCACGGTGCACGCGCGGACCGGGCTGGTCGTCGGCCACGAGGGCGGGGCCTGGGGGCGGCTCTTCCCGCTGTTCAAGGCCGGACTGGGCGGACGTCTCGGCAACGGCCGCCAGTACTGGAGCTTCATCGCCCTGCACGACCACGTCGCGGCGCTGCGTCACATCCTGGACACCGAGTCGCTGGCCGGCCCGGTGAACCTGACCGGGCCTGAGCCGGTCACCAACGCCGAGGTGACCGCCGCGATGGGCCGGGTGCTGCGCCGCCCGACGCTGTTCCCTGCGCCGGCACCGGCGCTGCGGCTGGTGCTCGGGGAGTTCGCGGAGGACGTGCTGGGCAGCCAGCGGGTGATCCCGGCGAAGCTGCTGGCCTCCGGCTTCTCGTTCGCCTTCCCCGGCATCGACGGGGCGATCCGCGCGGCGCTGAGGTGAGCGCGCGGCGCTGAGGGCCCGACCGCGCGAGGCTCCGGCCGTGCTCCGACGGCCCGGCCTCGCTCCGACGACCCGGCCGCACTTCGGTGCCCATCGGTCCGCGCGCCCCCTTCGCGACCCGTCCGGCGCGGCGTGTGCGACCCCGTGCTGCGGTGCTCCCGGGCACGCGCGTCTGACCCAGTATCAGCCATCCTCCTAGCCTCGATGCGAACTCCGGCATTCCGGGGGCCTGTTGGGGGCAAGAGCCCCCCACCAGTCGCACCGACTCGGGGAGGGGCACGTGCGCAGCACGGCACACCACGCAGACGTGGTCATCATCGGGGCCGGAATCGCCGGCCTGTCAGCGGCCCACCTGCTCATCGGGGCGGGGCTCGGCGTCAGTGTCCTGGAGGCCGCGCCCCGGGTGGGCGGCCGGCTCGCCACCGACGAGGTGGACGGGTTCCGGCTGGACCGGCTCGGCCCGCTGCTCTGCGCCTCCTGGCCCGAGCTGACCGGCACCCCGGGGCTGGGTGCTCCGGAACTGCGGGAGTTCGCGCCGGGGGTCCTGGTCCACAGCGAGGGCCGCCGCCATCTCACCGGCGACACACGGGGCGCGAGGGGCGCACTCAAGGCGGTACGTGCCCGTTCGAGCGCCCCCCGGGCTCCCCGCACCCCCTGGGTCGCGCAGAGCGCGTACGGGCACGAGCGCGGTGCCCCGGCGCGCGGCGGCGGCCGGGGCGGCGTGGTGACCGGGGCGATCGACCGGGCCCGGCTGGGCACCGCGCTGTCCCGGCTGGCGGCCACCCCTCCGGCCCGGCTGCTGGCCCGCCCGGAGCGGACGGCCGCCGGCGCCCTGGCCGGCGTCGGGCTGCCCGCCCGTACGGTGGACGGCGTCCTGCGCCCCCTCCTCACCGCGCTGCTCAGCGACCCCGCCCTCACCACGTCCAGCCGGTGCGCCGATCTCGCCCTGCGGGACTACGCGCGCGGCGGTCTGTGCGTACCGGCGGGCGGTTCGTCCGCGCTGCCGGAGCTGCTGGCGGCCTCGCTGCCGCCGGGGACGGTGCGCACGGGCGTCCACGTGACGGCCGCCGACATCACCTCCGTACGCACCAAGGAGCACGGTGAACTGGGCTGCCGCTCCCTGCTGCTGGCGACCGGCGCGGGGGCGGCGGCCGAGCTGCTGCCCGGTCTGCGGGTGCCGTCCTTCCACCCGGTGACGGTCCTTCACCACACCGCGCCCACCCCACCGCCGACGGGCAGATCGCTGGTGCTGGACGGTGACCGGTCGGGCCCGGTGGCGTACACCGCGGTGATGAGCGAGGTCGACCCCTCGCGGGCGCCGGAGGGCCGGGCGCTGATCACCTCTGCGGTGCCCGGGACCCCGCCGCCGGACCTGGACCGCTCGGTGCGGGCGCATCTGGCGGCGCTGTACGGCGTACCGACGGCCGGCTGGGAGCTGCTGGCTGCCCATCACGACCCGGAGGCGGTGCCGGCGATGGAGGCCCCGCACGACCCGCGCCGGCCGGTGCGGGTGCTGGCCGGGCTGTACGTGTGCGGCGACCACCGCGACACGAGCTCGGTCCAGGGCGCGCTGCACTCGGGCCGCCGGGCGGCGGAGGCGATCCTGACCGACCTGGCCGTCCCGGGCACGCACGAGGGGAGCCCGCGGCTGCCGGAGGCGGCGTGAGGAACCCCGGTCCGCTCAGCCGAGGGCGGCGACCCGGTCGCGGTAGCCGCGTACGGCGACCGCGTCCCGGTAGGGCTCCAGGCTGCACTCGAAGGCGCGTACGTACTCCGTGGCGCGCACCGAACGCATCTCGGCCGCCTGCTGGGCCGCCTCCGCCCCCAGCCGGCAGGCCTGGTCCAGCTCGCCCAGGCCCAGGCGGGCCGAGGCGAGGACCACCCGGCAGAACAGCCTGCTGCGGGCGTACGCCGGGGGGCGCAGCGCGAGCGACCGCTCGGCGTGCTGGGCGGCGGCCCGGTACTGCTGGAGGTCGCGGTGGCAGTGGCTCAGCTCGTCGGCGAGCTGCGCCTCGTCGAAGGTGCGGGCCCAGTGCGGCACCTCGTCGCCGGGGCGGGCGGCCTCCAGGGCGTACTCGGCCCGCGTCAGGGCGGCGGTGCAGGAGCGCGCCTCGCCGAGCACGCCGTGCCCGCGCGCCTCGACCGCGTGCAGCAGCGCCTGGACGAGGGGCGGGGCGGCCGAGCCGACCCCCTGCTGGGCCACCCGGGCGAGCTGGACGGCCTCCCTGCCGTGCCCGAGGTAGACCGCCTGCCGGCTCATCGTGATCAGCACGTAGGCGCCGTAGCCGCGGTCCCCGGCGGCCTGGGCGAGCCGCAGCGCCTGGACGAAGTACCGCTGGGCCAGGCCGTGGGCGGCCATGTCGTACGAGGTCCAGCCGGCCAGCCGGGTCAGGTCGGCGACGGCGGCGAACAGCCGCCGTCCGGTGGCCTCACCGTACGTGCCCCGGAGCATCGGCTCGGCCTCGTGCTCCAGATACCGCACGAGGGCCTGCCGGGCGTGGCCGCCGCCGTACGCGTGGTCGAGGGTGCGGAAGAGCTCGCCGACCGAGCGCAGTGCGGCGACGTCCCCGCCGCCGACCCGCTGCCCGGGGCCGCGGTCCGTCTGCCGCTGGCGTGGGACCACGGGCGGCGCCCCGGTTCCGGACTGCGCCCCGGCGGCGGGCGGATGCGTGGCGGGAGGGTGCGTGGCGGCCGGGCCGGGGGGCGTGGGCCGCAGCGGTCCGGCGGCCGGGCGCGGCAGGCCCCGGATCTCGGTGCGCAGCGGCCCGTCCGGGCGCCCCGGCGCGGGGGCCCCGGCCTCTCCCCCGGCCCGGCGGGTGGCCCCGCCGTCCCGGGCGACCCGTTCGTCGGCCCGGCCGATCAGCCAGTCCCGGCTGGGGACGACGAGTCCGGCCGGGGTGAAGGCGATCTTGCGCAGCTCGGTGTGGGTGCCGGAGTCCTTGCGCCAGAGGCCGCTGACGATGTCCACCGCCTCGGCGGGGGTCGCCGCGAACTCCAGGCCCGCGTAGACGGGTGCGCAGGCGTCGAGCCCGAGGTCCTGCGCGGAGAGCCGCCGCCCGAGCCGCCGGGCGAACACCTCGGCGATCAGCGCGGGCGTGGTGCCGCGCGGCTGCTGTCCCCGGAGCCAGCGGGTGACCGAGGTCTTGTCGTACCGCAGGTCGAGGCCGTGTTCGAGGCCGAGCTGGTCGACCCGGCGGGCCAGGCCGGCGTGCGAGAACCCGGCCTCGGCGATGAGTGAGGCGAGTCGGCTGTTGGGCGTGCGCTGCGGGGGTCGTTCCGACATCAGCTGTACGGTCTCCTGCCTTCGGGGCCGGACGGGCAGCCCTCATGGGAACGGCGCGAATTTAGCGGCCACCGGGGCGGCCACCGCCACCCTTTGCTCCACGTTCATCCGATCGTGTGAGGATTCCGGACAGAGCTGACGGAAACGTCCGACCCGTGGACGGGCAGGTCCCTGCCGCTCCGGGGCCGGCCGCCGAACCTGCCGGGGGGCTGTCCGGGCGACGGTCGTACAGTGGATGTGGGCGCGATCAGTGCAAGGGCGCCGTCATCCCGGGGACACCCCTCCGGGCACGCGGGGCCCACGTAGGGAGGCATCGGTGAGCGAGCTGCGGTTCGTCCGTCTGGGCTTCGGCGAACAGGCCGTCGCATACACGGAGGCTTGGCAGAAGCAGCGTGAGGTGCACGCGGACCGGTTCGAGGACCGGGTGCCGGACACCTGTCTGCTGCTGGAGCACCCGCCGGTCTACACCGCCGGGCGTCGCACGGCGGACAGCGAACGTCCGCTGGACGGCACCCCCGTCATCGATGTGGACCGCGGCGGCAAGATCACCTGGCACGGCCCCGGGCAGCTCGTCGGCTACCCGATCCAGAAGCTGCCGCGCCCGGTCGACGTCGTCGCGCACGTCCGCCGGCTGGAGGACGCACTGATCCTCACGGCCGCGGAGTTCGGCCTGGAGACCTCCCGGGTCGAGGGCCGCAGCGGCGTCTGGGTGCTCGGCGACCCGGTCGAGCAGCGCCGGGCGCTGGGCGGGCTCTCGCTGGACTTCGACCCGAGGCTCCAGGACGAGGAGTTCGACGCCCGCCTCAACGGCCCCGAGTACGCCCCGTCCAACGCCGGCCAGCGCCGCGAGGACCGCAAGCTGGCCGCGATCGGGATCCGCGTCGCCAAGGGCGTGACGATGCACGGCTTCTCGCTCAACGTGAATCCGGACAACACCTGGTTCGACCGGATCGTGCCGTGCGGCCCAGTATCGGGGCGACCCTCCGCCTTGCGATCGCACGCACCAGACGCCGCCGAGCCCGCCCTCCGGGCGGACGGCGCTACTTTCGAAACACGCCCTAGGGCCACCCGGCCGTACCGGCCAGTAGCCCCGACCGGCACCACCGGTCGGGGAATAGGCCCCGTCGGCCGCAGGTTGGGCAGGGTCAAGGCCGTTCGATGTACGGGCGTACCCTGGTGTTCGCCGAAGAATCCAAAGCGAGTCCCTCGCGAATCGCTCGCGAATCCCATCGCGAACCCGACGCGAATCCAACGCAGCAGAGAGCAAAGGGGAGCCGGAGTGTCCGCTGTCGCACCCGACGGGCGCAAGATGCTGCGCCTGGAGGTCCGGAACAGCCAGACCCCCATCGAGCGCAAGCCCGAGTGGATCAAAACGCGGGCGAAGATGGGCCCCGAGTACAAGCAGCTGCAGCAGCTGGTGAAGGGCGAAGGGCTGCACACGGTCTGCCAGGAGGCGGGCTGTCCCAACATCTTCGAGTGCTGGGAGGACCGCGAGGCCACCTTCCTCATCGGCGGTGACCAGTGCACCCGGCGCTGCGACTTCTGCCAGATCGACACCGGCAAGCCGCAGGCGCTGGACCGTGACGAGCCCCGCCGCGTCGGCGAGTCGGTCGTCACGATGGACCTGAACTACGCCACCATCACCGGCGTCGCACGCGACGACCTGGAGGACGGCGGGGCCTGGCTGTACGCCGAGACCGTCCGCCAGATCCACGCGCTCACCGCGGAGCGGGAGGCCGGCGCGACCAAGGTCGAACTGCTGATCCCCGACTTCAACGCCGAGCCCGAGCAGCTCGCCGAGGTCTTCTCCTCGCGCCCCGAGGTGCTCGCGCACAACGTGGAGACGGTGCCGCGGATCTTCAAGCGGATCCGCCCCGGCTTCCGCTACGAAAGGTCCCTCGAGGTCATCACCCGGGCCCGCGAGGCCGGCCTGATCACCAAGTCGAACCTGATCCTCGGCATGGGCGAGACCCGCGAGGAAGTCAGCGAGGCGCTCCAGGACCTGTACGACGCAGGTTGCGAGCTCATCACGATTACGCAGTACCTCCGCCCCTCCGTACGGCACCACCCGGTCGAGCGCTGGGTGAAGCCGCACGAGTTCGTCGAGCTGAAGGACGAGGCCGACGCGATCGGCTACTCCGGTGTGATGTCGGGTCCGCTGGTGCGGTCCTCGTACCGCGCGGGGCGTCTCTTCCAGCAGGCGATGGAGGCGCGCGGCGCGGCGGCCGGGAGCGTCCAGGCCGCGCCGGCCGTGTGAATCCGCTCACGAGCGGCTACGAGCAGTAACCGCATGACCGAAGCGGTCCGGAGGCTCCCCGCAGGTCGGGGACGCGTACGGACCGCTTCGGCGTGCGCGGCACCGGAATGAAGGTTTCATTGGTGTTTGACCGCCCGGTCATGCGCTGGTAACACCAAGCAGTGACCTTAGGTACACGTGCGGCGACTCCCACGGCCGCCGCCGTCACCGCTTCCCGTACTCAGTCCGCGCCCCAGGGGCGCATCCATTCCGAGGGGAACACCACGATGCAGGCCGCACCGGTCCGCGCCCACGCCATCCCGTCCGTCACCACCGCCCTGCGCGCCGTCGAGTCGCTGCTGCTGAGCAGCGGCCAGCGCACCGCCCGCCGCAACGCCTGGACGGCCGTCCTGGAGGACCGCCGTCGTGCCAAGGACCGGGTGGAGGCCCAGCACGTGCTGGAAGCCGTGGCCGACCACCGTTTCTAGGTCGCCCCCTCGCCACGTAAACTTCGGTACATGGCGAGGAAGGCAAGAACTGAAGGCGCGGACAGCGCCGAGAACGCAGGGCGGCTCAAGCAGATCGCCCTGACCTACAAGATGACCAGGCGGACCGACAGCAAGATCGGTCTTGTCGTCGCGGGCGTCGGAATCCTCACGTTCGGTGTCCTCCTCGGCATCGGCTTCGCGATCGGACACCCGGTCTATCTGGGCATCCTGGGCTTCGTCCTGGCCGTCCTCGCGATGGCGATCATCTTCGGCCGGCGCGCCGAGCGGGCGGCCTTCGGACAGATGGAGGGCCAGCCCGGAGCGGCGGCCGCCGTCCTGGACCGGGTCGGACGCGGCTGGACCACCACCCCCGCGGTGGCGATGAACCGCAGCCAGGACGTCGTCCACCGGGCGGTCGGCAAGGCCGGCATCGTCCTGGTGGCCGAGGGCAACCCGAACCGGGTGAAGGGCCTGCTGGCGGCCGAGAAGAAGAAGATGGCCCGCATCGTGGTGGACGTGCCGGTGCACGACATCATCGTCGGCAACGGCGAGGGCCAGGTGCCCCTGAAGAAGGTCCGCACCAAGATGCTGAAGCTCCCCCGCGTCCTGACCGGCCCGCAGGTGACCAGCACCAACGACCGGCTGCGCGCGATGGGCGACCTGATGAGCAACATGCCGCTGCCGAAGGGCCCGATGCCCAAGGGCATGCGGATGCCGCGCGGCGGAAAGATGCGCTGACGGCCTGACGTACGCGAGACGACTGACGTACGCGACGGGGCGGCCCCGGACCGGTGAACGGTCCCGGGGCCGCCCCGTTCTCACGCCCGTATCGGGAACGTCACATCCGCCCGTACCGGAGAAGAGGCCGGAGAGGTCACATCCGGACCTGCACGGCACGCGACAAGCGGTCGTGCAGTCCGCGCCCGTCGCGGTCCCAGACCAACGCGGGGATGACGAGCAGGAGCAGCACGGTCCGCACGACCACACGCACGAACCCGAGCCGCCCGCCGTCCTCGGCGACCACCCGGACACTCAGGAGGCGCTTCCCGGGCGTGCAGCCGATGGTCCCGACCGTCAGCAGGCTCATCACGAGGAAGACCCCGAGCGCCCAGTTCCCCGCCGCCTGCTGGTCACCGCGAGCGAGCAGCCCGTATGCGATCACCATGCAGAGCGACCAGTCGATGAAGAGGGCCCCGAAACGCCGGCCGAGCGGGGCGACCGAGCCGGGCCCCTCCTCCGGCAGCCCGAGTCCCTTGCCCCGGTAGCCGAAGTCGGCGCCCATCTCCTCGGCGGCCGCGCGGGGCCCCGAGAGCCACGATCCGATTGCTTGCCTGTTGTCCACCCGTCCACGGTACTGCGCCCGTGTTTGCCCCCGGCCGGGCGGGGGCACCGGTAACAGTCGCGGAGATGCCGCCCGCCACCGCCCCGGTTAACTTGGGCGAAACAAATGGGTCACGCTTGAGAAATCACGCCTGCCTATGGTCGGGTCCAGCGTGTGCCACCGCACTGGCCGCACCACGAGCTACAACCCCGTCCCGCCCGGGCCGGGAGTAGGAGGAGTTGGATGTTCCAGAACGCCGACGAAGTGCAGAAGTACGTAGCGGACAACGACGTCAAGTTCATCGATGTCCGGTTCTGCGACCTGCCCGGGGTGATGCAGCACTTCACGATCCCGGCAGCGACCTTCGACCCGGCCGAGGAACTGGCCTTCGACGGTTCGTCGATCCGTGGCTTCCAGGCCATCCACGAGTCCGACATGGCGCTGCGCGCGGACCTGTCGACGGCTCGGGTGGACCCTTTCCGCCGCGACAAGACCGTCAACATCAACTTCTTCATCCACGACCCGATCACGGGCGAGCAGTACAGCCGTGACCCGCGCAACATCGCCAAGAAGGCCGAGGCCTACCTCGCCTCGACCGGCTTCGCGGACACCGCGTACTTCGGCCCGGAGGCCGAGTTCTACGTCTTCGACAACGTCCGTTTCCAGACGTCGGCGAACGAGAGCTTCTACCACATCGACTCCGAGGCCGGCGCCTGGAACACCGGTGCGCTGGAGAACAACCGCGGTTACAAGGTCCGCTACAAGGGCGGCTACTTCCCGACCCCGCCGGTGGACCACTTCGCCGACCTGCGTGCCGAGATCTCCCTGGAGCTGGACAAGAACGGCCTCCAGGTCGAGCGCCAGCACCACGAGGTCGGCACGGCCGGCCAGGCCGAGATCAACTACAAGTTCAACACGCTGCTCGCCGCGGCCGACGACCTGATGCTCTTCAAGTACATCGTGAAGAACGTCGCCTGGCGCAACGGCAAGACCGCGACCTTCATGCCGAAGCCGATCTTCGGCGACAACGGCTCGGGCATGCACGTGCACCAGTCGCTGTGGCAGGGCGGCGTTCCGCTCTTCTACGACGAGCAGGGTTACGCCGGCCTCTCCGACATGGCCCGCTACTACATCGGCGGCATCCTGAAGCACGCGCCGTCGCTGCTGGCCTTCACCAACCCGACGGTGAACTCGTACCACCGCCTGGTCCCCGGCTTCGAGGCCCCGGTCAACATGGTGTACTCGCAGCGCAACCGCTCCGCCGCGATGCGCATCCCGATCACCGGCTCGAACCCGAAGGCCAAGCGCGTCGAGTTCCGCGCCCCGGACCCGTCCTCGAACCCGTACCTCGCGTTCTCGGCGCTGCTGATGGCTGGCCTGGACGGCGTGAAGAACAAGATCGAGCCGGCCGAGCCGATCGACAAGGACCTCTACGAGCTGGCTCCCGAGGAGCACGCCAACGTCCAGCAGGTCCCGACGTCCCTCCCGGCCGTGCTCGAAGCCCTGGAGGCGGACAACGAGTACCTCCAGGCTGGCGGCGTCTTCACGTCGGACCTGATCGAGACGTGGATCGACTACAAGCGCACGAACGAGATCGCCCCGATCCAGCTGCGGCCGCACCCGCACGAGTTCGAGCTGTACTTCGACATCTAGGAACACCACGGGCCGGGCTCACCCGCGCCCGAGACGCCGAGGGCCGCCACCTCCTCCGGGAGGTGGCGGCCCTCGCTCGTTCCGTCAGCCGCGCTGTGGACAGCAACCACGCTCACGCGGACCACGGCAGTCACGCAGCGGCGTCCACGTTCCAGGCCTCGGGCAGGTCACTGCCGGCGTCGGGCTCACTGCCATCGGCGCCGCCGACGACGAGGCGCGCTCCTCCCGCGAGCCGACCGTGCCCGTCCTCGTGAACGCGGCGTCACCGCACCGAGGGCCGCGCCCGTCCCGCCCAGTACTCGTCCGCCGTGATGCCGAGCAGGACCACGTCGTGGTAGGTGCCCGCGAAGAACTCGTGCTGGCGCAGGCGGCCCTCCTCCACGAAGCCGAGTTTGCGGTAGAGGGCCAGTGAGGCGTCGTTGAAGGCGTAGACCTCCACCTCGCACTTGTGGCTGCGCTGTTCGGCGAACATGTAGGTGAGGACCAGTTCGGTGGCCTCGGCCGCGTAGCCCTGGCGGCGGTGTTCCCGGGTGACCTCGATGCCCGTACGGAAGCGGCCTGCCCGGGCGTCCGTCTCGCCCACCGACACCGCGCCGACGAAGGCGTGCTCGAAGCGGGTCTCGATGACCAGCTGGTACGCGGCCGGGTTCGGGGGTCGGCCGGCCCGCTCGGTGACCCAGGCCCGGAAGCTCTCGTCCGAGCGCGGTGGTTCGACCACGTCGGCGTTCCGGGCGTCCACGGTGTGCAGGGCCAGGGCCCGGAAGCCCTCCCAGTCCTGCGGTTCGATGCCCCGCAGGCGTACCCTCTCGCCGGTCCACAGATCGCTCATCGTGCTCCAGCCTGGTGCGTATGTAGGGGCGGGCGGTCAGGTCCGTCAGTTCGGCCGGTCAGGTTACGTGGGTCGCGATCGTCCTCGCGCAGGCCAGGGACTCCTGGTGCGTGGTGTCCACCTCCAGGTCGTACTCCACGCCCAGGTGGACCGTCTCGGCCTGTGCTGCGGCCATGCCCCTCGGGCGGTCCCCCCGGGCGATCTCGCGGGCCTCCGCGACCGTGCTCTCGCACCGGACCCCGACCCAGAGGACGTCCAGGCCCGTCAGCGCCTTCCGCCACGGCTCCTGGGAGGCCGGGCCGCCGAGGAACACGTCGTCGACGATGACCTTCGCTCCCGCCCGGACCATCGCGGCCACGCCCTCGCGCCAGGCCGCCTCCAGCTTCCGGAACTCCGGTCCGACGGCCACGCCGCCGTCCTCGGCGAACTCGATGCCCGCGTCCGACGCCCTCAGGGAAGCGGGCAGCGCATCGACGAAAGCGTCGATCGCGGCGGCGAGCCACGGGCCCGGCAGTTCCGCCTGGAGGCAGCGGACGATGCCGGACTTGCCGGAGCTGGAGCCGCCGTTCAGCACGACCACCTGGATTGTCACCCGGTCACCCTAGAGGTCTCCCGTACGACCGTCGACGCGGTTTTCGGGCGAAAGGCTGCCCGGCTAGGCGGGCTTGATCGTGGCGAGTTGCGCGAGCAGCAGGATCAGCCGGTAGGCGGTCGCGTAGTCGGGGGCCGTGAAGGCGGCCGTGCGGGCGCCCCCGGCGCGCGAGACGCCCGGCACCAAGGTCGCCAGGTCGACGGTGTGCGGGCTCGCCAGGTCGACCTCCACGCCTAGCGGCCCGGTGAGCGTCAGGGGCCGGATCTCCGCGCGGCGGGTGACCGCGTCAGCCGCCGCCCGGCGCAGCCGGTCCCGGGCCTCCTCCGGGTGCAGCGTCACGGCGGCCGCCATGCCCAGGGCCTCCTTGACCGGGACGGTGACCGCCGCGGGGACCAGATCGGTCAGCTCGGCGCAGGCCGCGTCGTCGCCGCTGAGCAGGACAACCGGTACGCCGAGGTGGCCGGCCATGGCGGCGTTGAGCCCGATCTCTCCCAGGGAGCGGCCGGCCACCCGTACGTCGAGGATCTCGCCGTTCATCGTGTGCGCCAGCACGCCCGGTCCCACGCCCGCACGAACGTGGTAGCCGACGAACAGGGCCGCGTCGGTCTCCTCGTCGAGCCCGGCGAGCATGTGCAGCGCGCGCGGCTTGCCCCGGACCAGGCGGGCCCTGCGGTCGAGCTGTTCCGGCAGCAGGTTGCGGAAGGTGCCGTGTGCGTCGGCGACCCGCACCTCGGCCGTGGGTTCGGCGTCCAGGACACCCGCGACGACTGCGTTCGCGTCGGCCGTCATCAACTCCCGGCCGCGCTGGTAGTCGTCACGCCCGGGGTTCGTCTCGGCGGAGTGGACGATTCCCGAGACGCCTTCCATGTCGACCGAGATGAGAACCTTCATGATGCCGGGAGCCTACTCGTGAGCAGCCTCCCGGCATCCCCCGTCGTCCCTCTACCGTGCGGGCCCGGCCGCGCGCATGTCCGCGCCGTAGGTGGTGCGGTAGTCCGGGACGACGATCCGGCTCGCCGGAGACTCCCGGTGGACCTGGGCGACGAACCCGTCCAGGTCCATCACCGGGTCGCGGTGCGGTGGCTCGCTCAGCGGCCTCTCGAAGTTGTCCCAGTGAACGGGCACGACGACGCCGGGCTCGCCCAGCGCCCGCAGCAGCCGTGGCACATAGCGGAACGTAGCGGCGCTGGACGGCACCGCGACCATCGCGAGATCGGGGTTCAGCCCCCGCACGGCTCCCTCGGAGAAGTCGCTGGCTCCCATGAGGAACGCCGACGGTCCACCGCTGCCCGCCGTCACCTGGAAGGCGAGCGTGTCGCCCTCCGGAAGGTCGGAGATGGTCCTCGGGGCCTTTGCCGGCGGCGCGGTCAGCGTGCCCGGGGCGAAGTAGGAGTGCCGCTTGTTGCGGCTGTGCAGGCTCGACACGACCTCGACGGTGATCCCTCCGAAGTCCAGCACCTCGCCGCCCTTCACCACCGAGATCTGTGCGGGGTCGACGCCGAACGCGACCAGCAGATGGAAGGTGGTCTCCGTGCCGACGACCCGTGCGCCGGTGGACTTGGCGATGTGCGGCACATCGGCGATGTGGTCCCAGTGCGAGTGGCTGACCAAAACGATCTCAGGGCGGCCGACGTGCTCCTGTACGAGACCGGGATCGGACCTCAGCTTGGTGCCGGGTGTGAACCCTCCGTCGAACAGGCCGGTCCTGAACCGGGTGATGTACGGGTCGAAGAGCACCGTCCGCCCGTCGACGTCGATGCGCCAGCCGGAGGTGCCCAGCCAGCGGAAGGACGCCGGGCCCGCCGCCGGGGGCTCTCGCGTTGCCGCACCGGCGGCGGTCGTCGTGGCGGAAAGCAGCGGAGCGGCCGCGCCGATCGCGGCGCCGCGCAGCACCGTACGCCGGCCGAGTGCCTGGGTGCGCCGCTTCGGGCGCTGTGCTTCTGTGTCGTCGCTCATGGCGGAAGCAGACCAGGACGCGCCCCCCTTCGTCCAAGATCAGAATCTGGGCGTAGTCATATGCGGACGCATATGACCACAGGTCAGAGCCTGCTGGCGCGCAGAGAGTCGACGGCGATTCGGGCCGTGGCGCCCAGCGCGGCGTCCACCGCCGTACGCGAGGCGGCCAGCTCCCGCGTTCGGGCGAAGACGGCGACCGCGTAGTGGCCGCCGTCGGGGTACCGGACGACCCCCGCCTCCATGTGCAGCCCGGGCAGGGTGCCGGTCTTCGCCGCGACCGCCACCTCGTCGGGAAACCCCGACACCAGCCGGTGCCGGAACACCTGGCGGCCCATCAGCTCCCTCACCTGGGAGCACGCCTCCGGTGGACCCGCCTCGTCACTCCAGACGAGGCGCAGCAGCCGGGTGATCTCCCGGGGCGTGCTGGCGTTCGTCCGCAGCGGATCCAGCACGCTCAGCCGCCTCTTCCGATCTTCCGGCAGAGCGGGGTAGCGGAGGGCGAACTCCGCCTCGTCCCGTGCGCCGACCTCGGCGAGCATCGAGTCCAGAACGTCACGGGGGCCGCCCACGATCCGCGTCCTGTCGAGCCCGAGCTCCCCGGCCAGGAGCCGCACCGTGTCCAGACCGACCCGCGCCAGCAACAGGTCGGCCGCCGAGTTGTCGCTCACCGACATCGCGAAGAACGCCAGATCGCGCAGCGACAGCTCGACGTCGTCCGCACACCCCGCCGTGCCCCAGCCGCCGAGCCTGTCGGGCGCCCCCACCCGCACCCGCTCACGGGGATCGAGCTGGCCGGCGGCCACCTGCCTGGCGAACTCCAGGACCAGCAGCACCTTGAAGACCGAGGCGATCACGACGGGCTCGTCCGCGCCGACGGCGACCTCCCCGCCGCCGGGCTCCGTTCCGGCAGCCGGTCCGTCGGCGGGTGTCCCGCCGACGGGGACCGCGTGCAGCAACCCGTCGGCCCCCGCCCCCGCGAAGATGTCACGGATCCGTTGCTCGACCATCACTGTTCCCCTCACGTAAGGTTTCCGGCTGTGGATCTTCTGCGCCACCTGCGCATCTTCGTCGCCGTCGCCGACGAGCTGCACTTCAGCCGGGCCGCTGACCAGCTTGGCATGGCCCAGCCACCCCTCAGCCAGGCGGTACGCAGGCTGGAGAAGGACCTCGGAGCCGAGCTGTTCGACCGATCGCAGCGCCAGGTCCGGCTCACCGCCGCCGGTGTGGTGCTGCGGGACGAGGCACGCGAACTCCTGGCCCGCGAGGAGCGGTTACGCACACTGGCACGCCGCGCGGGGGACGGCGGGCTGGGCATCCTGCGGGCCGGTATTCCTCCCGACACCACGGTCGCCACGCTTTCCACCCTGCTCTCGGCCTGCGCGGAGCACTCTCCTGGCCTGTCCGTCGATCTCCAGGAGACCACCACCGAGGAACAGCTGCGGCTGCTCGGCTCCGGCGGGCTCGACGTCGGACTCGTCCACCAGCCCGTGGACGCCACCGAACTCCACCTCGGGCCCGAGGTGTGCGCGGAACTCGGCGTCGTCCTGCCCCGCGCATCGGCGCTGGCCCGGATCCCCGAGGTCGCACTCGCCGACCTGTCCGGCCACGATCTGGTGCTCTTCCCCCGCGCCCAGGCCCCCGGCTGGTACGACCGGATCCTCGACACCTGTCGCACAGGCGGCTTCGTGCCGGGCCGGCTCCGGCACGCCGCCAACCCCGAGTTCCTGCTGGCCCTTGTCCACGCGGGCCACGGCATCGCCTTCGACCAGGGGCCGGTGGCCCGCAAGGAGCCCCGTGTCGTCTGGCGCCCCCTGGCCGGCCGCCCCCTCACCCGGCGGACGACCGGCGCCTGGCCCTCCGGCCGCTCCGCCCATCCGGCCGCACGTCATTTCGCGGAGCTCGCGGCCGGCGTGCTCGCCCGTGACCGTACGACGGCCCTGCGCCGAGACGACAGCACGCGCCCGCCGGGCGGGCCGCCCCGCCCGTGGTCGGTGGTCTACGAGGCTCCGAGCTGACGCCGCGCCAGGCCGAAGCGGGCGCCGGCACGCTCGGTACGGGCGGCACGCCTCCGAGCCGCTTCGTTCGCCGCGGCTCCGCGTGCCTTCCGGGCCGCGGTGGCCGCGACACGGGCCGGGGGGCACCTGCGCGCAGGAGCATCGTCATGCCCCTGTCCCCGGGCGGATGGGCCGGGGGACAGGGGCACAGAGCGATCGGCGGTCGGAGCGGGTCGGGTCAGCGGCCGTAGCGGATCAGGGCGCGGACCATGCGGCAGGTGGTGTCGGACGGCGGGTGGATGCCCAGGCGCTCGGCGGTGATCCGTATCCGGCGGTTGCGGGCGCTGGAGGGCTGGTAGACCCCGCTGTCGAGCAGGGCGATGGCCAGGCGCATGGCCTTGAGGCGGCGGTTGTGGGAGACGTACCACTCGCGGGGGCGGCCCGCGGGCAGCCGCTTCTTCGGCAGCGGCGCGGGAAGCGGCGGGTGGAAGGGCATCGGGAGCTGTCGGTCGAGCGGCTCGGTCGTGACTGCGGCAACGGCCATCGGCATCCTCCTGGCAGCGTGGTGGAACCCTCACGAACTCCCTCCATTTTACTGCCCCCCACTGACAATCGCCCCTGGCCAGAGGCCATTTCAGCAGTCCCTCGCGTAACCTTGGCCCCATGGAGATCTGGATCAATCCGGCCTGTTCGAAGTGCCGCAGCGCGCTCACTCTGCTCGATGCGGAAGGGGCCGACTACACCGTCCGCCGCTACCTGGAGGACGTGCCCTCGCCCGAGGAGATCCGCACCGTGCTGGACCGGCTCGGTCTGGAGCCGTGGGACATCACGCGGACGCAGGAAGCGGCGGCGAAGGAGCTGGGTCTCAAGGAGTGGCCACGGGAGGCCGGTTCCCGGGAGCGGTGGATCGCCGCCCTGTCCGAGCACCCCGAGCTGATCCAGCGGCCCGTCATCACCGCCGAGGACGGCACCGCCGTGGTGGCGCGGAGCGAGGAAGCGGTACGGGACGCGTTGGGGCGGTAACGGTCCCCGGCTCCGCTCGAATTGACCTCGGCGCCCGCGGCCGATCCGGCCCCGGCTCCGCCTGACGTGCCCCCCGGTGCGGGTGCGGTCAGCGTTCGTCCGTGCCCGCGCGCTTGGCGGTGGACAGGGCGATGCGGTTCCACGTGTTGATGGTGAGGATCAGGGCCAGCAGGTGGGCCAGCTCCTCCTCGTCGAAGTGGGCCGCCGCCCGGTCGTAGACCTCGTCCGGCACCCCGGCGTCCCCGATCCGGGTGACCGCGTCCGTCAGGGCCAGGGCGGCCTGCTCCCTGTCCGTGAAGAAGTGGTCCGCCTCGTGCCACACCGCGACCATGTGCAGGCGCTCCTCGCTCTCCCCCGCCTTGCGCGCGTCCGTGGTGTGCATGTGCAGGCAGTACGCGCAGTGGTTCAGGTGCGAGGCGCGGATCTGGACCAGTTCGACCAGCGTCGGGTCCAGGCCGGCGCGGGCCGCCGCGTCCAGCCCGATCACGGCCCGGAACACCTTCGGGGCGCTCTTCGCGAAGTCGAGCCGGGCCGTGTCCTCGTTGCTCCGGACGGTGGTGGCGGGGGCGGTGGTGCGGTCGTTCGTCTTGCTCTCCGTCGTCGTCATGGGTACGAATCTAGGGCGACAGGCGACTGGGTGTGGGGTGCATTTCCATGACGGATTCATGGGTCAATTCCGCGGAGATCCTGGGCAGTGATCTGCCACTGGAGCTCTCCGGCACGGGCAACCGCCGGGCCGTCCTGATGGCCGCCCTCCGTGACGCCGTGCGCAGCGGGCGGCTCGCCCCGGGCACTCGGCTGCCGCCCTACCGCTCCCTCGCCGCCGACCTGGGCCTCGCCCGCAACACCGTCGCCGACGCCTACGCGGAACTGGTCGCGGAAGGCTGGCTCGCCGCCCGCCAGGGCTCGGGGACCCGGGTCGCCGAGCGGGCCGTCCCGGTCACCCCCGTCCACCGGCCGCGCACCCCCGAGCGCGCCGCCCGCCCGGTCCATGACCTGGTCCAGGGGCAGCCGGACCCCTCGGTCTTCCCGCGCACCGCCTGGCTGGCCTCGGCGCGCCGGGCGCTCGCCGCCGCCCCCGACGACGCGTTCGGGCCCGGTGATCCGCACGGGCGGCCCGAGCTGCGGCGGGCCCTGGCCGGTTATCTGGCCCGGGTGCGCGGGGTGCGGGCCGCACCGGAGCGGATCGTGCTGTGCTCGGGGGCCGCGCACGGGCTGCGGCTCCTGGCGGAGGTGGTGGGCGGCCCCTGGGCGGCGGAGGAGTACGGCCTGCCCTTCCACCGTGAGCTGCTCGCCTCCCACGGGGTGGGCACCCGGCCGCTGCACGTGGACGCGGACGGCGCCCGGGTCGACGGGCTCACCCGCCGCGACCGTGCCGTACTCCTCACGCCCGCCCACCAGTTCCCCACCGGCGGGCCGCTGCATCCCGCGCGGCGGGCGGCCGTCGTCGACTGGGCCCGGGCCACCGGCGGGCTCGTCGTCGAGGACGACTACGACGGGGAGTTCCGCTACGACCGGCAGCCCGTGGGGGCCGTCCAGGGGCTCGATCCCGAACATGTGGCGCTGCTGGGGTCGGTGAGTAAGAGTCTCTCCCCGACCCTGCGGATCGGGTGGATGGTGCTGCCCCAGCGGCTCGTGGCCTCCGTCGTCGCGGTGAAGGGCGAGCGGGAGCAGTGGTCGAGCGCCACCGAGCAGCTGACGCTCGCGGACTTCGTCGAGTCGGGCGCGTACGACCGGCAGGTACGCCGCATGCGGCAGCGTCACCGTCGCCGCCGGGACCAACTGGTGGCGGCCCTGGAGCGGCGGGCCCCGCACGTCCGGGTCACCGGCATCGCGGCCGGCCTCCACGCGGTACTGGAACTGCCGCCCGGCACCGAGCGATCGGCGGTCCGGGCGGCCGCCTGGCAGGGGCTGGCCGTGGAGGGCCTCGCCGACTACCTGCACCCCGGCGCGGAGCGGGCGGGGCGGGCGGAGGGCGCGCGGGGCGCCTCGAACGCCGGTCCTGCCGGTCCCGCCGATGCCGCCGCCGGAGTCCCCGGCCGGGACGGACTCGTCGTCGGATACGCGACACCTGCCGAATCCGCCTACCCGGAGGCGTTGGAGGCCCTGTGCCGGGCCCTGCCACCGGGGTGAGCCGACGCCGGGCCGAGGGCCGCCCGAGGTGGCCCGCCCGGATGGCCCTCAACCCGACTGCGCCTGCGTCTGCGCCGCCACCAGCAGCTCCGTGAGGTGGAGGCCGAAGCGGGCGTCGCAGGCGTGCGGCACCCCCGTGCGTACCGCTTCGGCCAGGGCGTCCACCGCGCCCCGGAACGCGGTCTCCGCGCCGTCCCAGCCCGGGATCGACGCTGTGCCCCCCTCGCCCCGGAACTCGATCTCGACGCCCGCCGCGCCGGGCGGGGCGCTCAGCCCGAGGGTCACCGTGCTGGATGCGCCGGAGGTGTGGCGCAGGATCAGGTGCGTGGTGTCGGCCGGTCCCCGGGCGGCGGTCAGGTGCTCGACATCGCCCAGGACCGGGATCAGCACGGAGAACGCGTGCGGGCCGACATCCCACAGGCCGCCCTTCTCGCGCCGCCACGGGGAGTCCGCGTACTCGCTGGTCGAACCCGCGGCGTAGAGCGAACCCAGCCACTGGGCGCGGGCCGTGAACCAGCCGTCCGCCGCCGCCTGTTCGGCGATCCACGCGGAGGTGGCGGGCGCGAACCGCAGCGTGCAGAAGACGACCGAGGCCACTCCTGACCTCTCCGCCGCCTCGGCCACCGCGCGGGCCCCGGCGACCGTGGTGGCGACCGGCTTGTCCATCAGGAGGTGGCAGCCCGCCTCCGCCGCCCGGACCGCGAGCGGCGCCTGGACGTCCGGCGGCAGCGCGAAGGCCACCGCGTCGCTCGCCTCCAGGAGCGCGTCGATGCCCTCCTCACCGGTGTACGCGCGGGTCCCGTGGACGGCGGCGAGGGCGTCCGCCGGCTCGGCCCGGCGGCCCCACACCCCGCTCAGCTCCACGCCGGGGTGGGCGGCGAGCGCGGGGGCCTGGGTGTTCCGCGCCCAGGGGCCGGTGCCGAGGAGGCCGATGCGCAGGGGGGAGGTGGTGGTGCCGGCTGCTGGATCCATGGGGCCAGTGTGCCGGGTGCGGCGGACGGTTGGGCAGGGGCCGAGGCGTCCGCCGACCGAGGGCGGGGAGTCGGCTCTTCGCGCGGGACGTCGTCGGGCGGCCGAATACGGTGGCGCGAAGCGGCCCTGCCCCGTTACGTTTCCGGGGCCGGCCGCGGGACTCCGGCGCGACTTCCGAGACTTGCCTGTGAAGCGATGATTTCGTTGTTCGCGCCCCCATTCCCCGGCCGGCCTCTCTGTTTCCACCGGGGGACCTCCATGAACGCGCCCGAGACCGTACGAGCGTCCGACACCTTCGCCGACCTCGTCGCCGCCGAGGACGTCCTGCTCTTCGTGAACGCGGCGATCACCGCGACCGGGCAGCGCGAGTTCCGCTCGGCCGCCGCCGACCAGCAGCTCTCCCTGGACTTCCTGCACACCTACGTACGGGTCAACTACCGCCGGGTGTACGCGGCTTCGCTGGCCCTGGACATCAACCACCACAACGCGGCGCTCATCGTGCGCCGACTGCTGGAGACGGCGGGCGAGGCGAGCCCCGGGGAGCGGCGCACCGAGGGCCGGCTGATCGCCGCCCGGCTGGCTCTGCTGCCCCCGCCGCGCGTCTACCGGCTCTTCGGCGAGCTGCGCCGGGCCGGAGTCAACAACCGGCGGACGCGGGCGATCGTGCGGGAGTGGCTGGCGGCCCGGCCGGACCTCGGCCATGACGCCGTGAAGTACCGGGCCGGGCTGAAGAGGGCCGCCCGGCACATCCATCTGCCCTGCCCTGAGGGGTCCGGACCGCTGTCCGAGGTCGGGGAGTTCCTGTTCCGGCCCGGGCGACTGCCGCGCTACGAGCACGGGATGCTCGACGCCTGGCGACGCGCCCACTACGAGCAGGGGGCCTTGGCCGAGCTGCCGTTCACCGTCGCGGAGGGGTTCGCCGCCAAGCACGGGATGAAACGCGAGGTGTTCCTGAAGCGGGCCGCGCCCCGGATGACCCGGCTGGAGCGGCTGCGCACCCAGGAGATGCGGGCGGCGGTCCGGCGACCGAACGCCCCGTCGGCGGAGGTGGATCTGACCGTGATGCCGCTGACCCGGCTCGCGCTGTACGTGCTGTCGCTCGGCTTCGAGCAGCGCGCGGAGCGCCGCGCCGAGCTGAGCGGCGCCCTGCGCGCGGCGGCCCGCCGGGCGACGGGCGCGCACGCGGGGAGCTGGGGGCGGGTGCACGCGGTGCTGGACGACAGCTTCTCCTCGTCCGGTTCGGGGCAGAAGCGGCGGCGGCCGCTCGCCGTGGCGCTGGCCTGCCACCATCTGCTGGAGGCGCTCGCCGCGCCCGGCGCGTACCGGGGACTGTGGACCTCGGGCGCGGGCGACGCGCTGCTCGTACGCCCGTGGGGGCCGACCCCGCTGGGGATGCGGGTCCTGGACGCGCTGGAGCCAGGACCGGACGGGGCGGCCCCGGACCGGTTGGTGATCGTCTCGGACGGCTGGGACAACGCCCCGGCGGGCCTGGCGGGCGAGGTGCTGCGGGTGTGGCGGCGCCGGCTGGATCCGGAGCGGCGGACGGCGGTGGTGCACGTCAACCCCGTATACGACGCGGAGGGTTTCGACGTGCGGCGGCTGGCGGCGGGGGTGGCGACGGCCGGCATCCGGGACGCGGAGGATCTGCCCGCCCTGGTGGAGATCGCCCGGTTCGCGGAGGGGCGCACGGGGCCGGCGGAGTTGTACGCGTATCTGGACCGGCGGGTGGCCCGGTTCACCGGAGAAGGCGAACGAGAAGGGGTAGGGGTGGTCGCGTGAACCGGCTGGAGCTGACCGGGCTCACCGCCCGGCCCTCGCAGGTGTGGGGCGGTGTCCGTCTCGTCCCGCTGGTCCGTGAGGCGCCGGTGGAGGGGCTGCGGCTGCACCGCGAGGTGTACGAGGGCCTCGGTGCGGGGATCGTCGAGCTCGGGCCCCGGACCCGCTACGTCTCGTACGTTCCGCACGGTCTGGTCGCCGACTGGTCGGGCGAGGGCGGCCCAGGCCCCGAGACGGGCCGGAAGTCGGCCGCGTACGGCACCCAGTTCGGCGGGGGCGGCGCGCCCCGGGGCATCCAGCTGCCGCCGGTGCCGCACCACCGGCAGGCCAAGCGGCGGCCCGGCGACCGGTTGCGGTTCCTGCCGCTGCACCTGGCGCTGGAGGGCTATCTTTCGCTGCACTTCGGCGGGCCGTCGACCGCCTGGGAGGAGTGGTCGCGCACGGCCCTGCGCGACGGGCTCTCGCCGCGCGCCGAGGACGCGTACCTCGGGCGGTCGGTGCGCGGGCTCGGCGACGCGCTGCGGATCTTCGAGATCCACCCGGGCCAGTGCGGGGTGATGGTGTACGTCTGCGACGCTCTCGCCGCCGCCTTCGTCGTCCCGCACCCGGACGACTACCGGCTCCTGCACGCCTCGCTGGTGGAGGACCTCTACGGGGAGCTGGTGCACCAGCACGCACTGTACGGGGCTCCGGTGCCGGAGAACCCGGTGCGGATCGGGGGCGAGGAGCACATCCGTGACCTCGGTGAGCTGCGGGCGGCCGCGCGGGTTCAGGAGCGGGCGTGGGAGGAGGCGCACGACACCCTGTTCTCGCGGGAGCTGCTGGACACCCCGTACGCGTTCGACAAGGTGTACCGGATGAAGTCCTTCACTCTGTGGCGCTTCCTGCCGCCGTTCGTCCGGGACGGGGGCGGGCAGCACATCGGGGAAACGATCACCGATCACAAGGGGCAGGTCGCCTACCTCAAGACGTTCCGGCTCTCCGACCCCCAGATCCGCCGGGGACATCTCCTGCGGACCCTGTCCGGGGCCGGCTGGGAGCTGGACCGGGCGGCCGTCGCGCTGGGGTCGAGCCGGGAGGAGCTGGTGCGCCGGATGCGGGCGGCCGGGTTCTCGGCCCTGCTCAAGGGCAGCGTCTGAGCCACCCCCCGAAGCCCCCGGGCAACGGGTGGCGGGTCCGGACGCGGCCCTCTTGTAACGCAGGAAACCTCGGTAACACGAGGTTCACATCGGGGCAACGGACGGGAAATCGCGTCTTGCCAAGCTGCGCCGCATAGACCGCTGCACCCGCAAAGGATGGCGTCCGTGACGTTCAAGGCTGAGTACATCTGGATAGACGGCACCGAGCCGACCGCGAAGCTTCGCTCCAAGACGAAGATCATGGACGGCACGCCGTCGGGGGACGTGGCGGATCTGCCCATCTGGGGATTCGACGGCTCCAGCACCAACCAGGCCGAGGGCCACGCGTCCGACCGCGTGCTGAAGCCCGTCTTCACCTGTCCGGACCCGATCCGCGGCGGCGCGGACATCCTCGTCCTGTGCGAGGTCTTCAACATCGACATGACGCCGCACGAGTCCAACACCCGTGCCGCGCTGCGTCCGCTCGCCGAGCAGTTCGCGGGCCAGGCCCCGATCTTCGGCATCGAGCAGGAGTACACCTTCTTCGACGGCCACCGGCCGCTCGGCTTCCCCGAGGGTGGGTTCCCGGCCGCGCAGGGCGGCTACTACTGCGGTGTCGGCGCGGACGAGATCTTCGGCCGGGACATCGTGGAGAAGCACCTCGACAACTGTCTGGCGGCGGGGCTCGGCATCTCCGGCATCAACGCCGAGGTCATGCCCGGCCAGTGGGAGTTCCAGGTCGGCCCGCTGTCCCCGCTGGAGGTCTCCGACCAGCTGTGGGTGGCCCGTTGGCTGCTCTACCGCACCGCCGAGGACTTCGACGTCTCCGCGACGCTGGACCCGAAGCCGGTCAAGGGCGACTGGAACGGCGCGGGCGCGCACACCAACTTCTCCACCAAGGCGATGCGCGAGGGCTACGACGCGATCATCACCGCGTGCGAGTCGCTGGGCGAGGGCTCCAAGCCGCTGGACCACGTGAAGAACTACGGCGCGGGCATCGACGACCGGCTCACCGGCCTGCACGAGACCGCCCCGTGGAACGAGTACAGCTACGGCGTCTCCAACCGCGGCGCCTCGGTCCGCATCCCGTGGCAGGTCGAGCAGGACCGGAAGGGCTACATCGAGGACCGTCGTCCGAACGCGAACGTCGACCCGTACGTCGTCACGCGGCTGATCGTCGACACCTGCTGCACCGCGCTGGAGAAGGCCGGCCAGGTCTGATCCCGCCACCGGTCACGTACCGGACACGCCAAGAGGGGCCCGCCGGTTCGCCGGTGGGCCCCTCTTTCGTGGGCCGCGGCGGCCGGGCGTGAGGAACGTGACGCCAAGGGTCCGTATCGACGGGTGAGAGGAGTCTGATGCACAGCCGCAATGTCTGCTTCAATGGGGCACATGGTCGGCTACCAGCACATCGCGTCGGGGCGCAGCGACCTCGAACCGTTCTGGCCTTCCCGTCAGCACCATGATTTCGACCGGGTGTGTTGCCGCGCGTGGAACGCGCAGGCCCACTAAAGCCGCTCACCCCGGCCTTCGGTCCGCGCGCACGACGCAAGTCCGTCCCAGACGACTCCTCGCGCGAAAGAGCTGACCCTCATGGCGAACACTCGTACTTTCTCCGCCGCGTCCGCCGCCACCACGGCGTCCCCGGCACCCGCTGCGGCCCACCCCACCGCCCGCTCCCTCCCCGCCCACCCGAACCGGCACCGGCTGCGCGCGGTCGACCGCGACGAGGTCGCGGCCCCGGCCGATGTGGCGGGCTTCCTCCCGCCCGGGGCCACCTGGCTGCCGGCCCCGCCGCACACCCTGCCCGCGCTGCCGGGCCAGCCGCCGATGATCGGTTACCTGGTGCTCGTGCCGGCCGATCAGCAGCCCGCGCTCGCGAGGGCCGTCGCCGACTCCCAGCACCGGCCGGGCGCCTCGCCGTTCGCCCCGCAGCCGGCGGCCGACCCGTCCGGCGACGTGAAGGGGCCCGCCGGTCCGGTCCGGATCGACGCCGCCCGGCGTACGGCCTCGGTCGACGGCGTCGCCCTCGACCTCACGTACCTGGAGTTCGAACTGCTGGCCCATCTGGTGGCGCACCCGCACCGGGTGCACACCCGCGACCAACTGGTGACGACAGTGTGGGGTTACGGACATGTGGGCGACGGGCGCACCGTCGATGTCCATGTCGCCCGGCTGCGCCGCAAGCTGGGTGCGGAGTACCGCCGTTCGATCCGGACGGTCCGCCGGGTGGGGTACACGTACACGCCCTGACCGGCTATGCGCCTGCGACGGCCCCGGCAAGGGCGGCATCGGCTATCTGCTGAAGGACCGGGTCTTCGACGCGGACCGGTTCATCGACGCGGTACGGCGGGTGGCGGCGGGCGGCACGGCGATGGACCCGCAGGTCATCTCCCAGCTCCTGTCCCGCCGTTCGCAGGACCAGCCGATGGGCGGCCTCACCCCGCGCGAGCGGGAGGTGATGGAGCTGGTGGCCCAGGGCCGCTCGAACGCCGCCATCGCCTCGCAGTTGGTGATCACGGAGCGGGCGGTGGCCAAGCACACGTCGAACATCTTCGGCAAGCTCGGTCTGCCCCCGTCGGACGACGACAACCGGCGGGTGCGTACGGCTATGACTACTTTGACGTCGGGCCCCAGAACGCCAAGGGCAACGCCGTCGCCAACACCCAAGGAGCCCTTCTGGGACTGTTCTTCGGTAAAATCGGCAATACGACCCTCGTTCACCTGGGCAGGAAGTGGGGGCTGCAGAAGTACATTCCGCAAGGCCACCACCGAAGAGCCGGTAAGGGCCAGCACGCCCGGCCAACAGGCAAGCACGCACTGCGCATCGACAGGTTCGGGCAGGGCCTCGGCTACGGCGTGGCCTCGGTGTTCGGCGTCGAGGGATGCGGTATCTCAACCTTCAAGCCCACCTGGTGCGACCTGTGAGGCAGGACCGGCACGCTGTAGTCGCTGAGGGAGGACGGAGGGACCCGTGAGATCTGAGCCGGAGTCGATATCTCGCCTGCGCAGCTCCGAGTTCGGCGTGGGGGTGGTGGCGCTCACCTTCTCGGTCGCCCTGGGCTTCTTCCTCGCGGCCATCCAGCCGGCCGGTGAGACGCTGCCGCTCTGGCAACGGTCGCTTCACGGGCTCCCATGGAGCCTGGTCCTGGGATATCCGGCCTGGCTGCACCTCAGATGCCGGGTGGTCCTGGGCAAGGACGGGCTGCTGATGCACAACAGGCTGACGGACATCTGGGTGCCGTACGGTCTCATCCAGCGCATCCTCACCACGGACGGGCTCGGCGTCGAACTCAAGGACGGCCGCGTCCTCAAAAGCCCGGCCGTCGCCCCCTCGTTGAGCGGGAGACTCGGGGGCTACCAGTCCGCGAAGAAGTTCCGACGGGCGGTGCAGCCCCGACTGACCCCCGCGGATCCCGCGCCTGAAGGTCTGGACATCGGGCGGCGCTTGCAGCTGTCCTGGGCGTTCTTCCCCGCGATGACCGCTGTTCACGGACTCTGGTATCTCCTGCTCCTCGCCGGAGAGTCATGAGGGCGCGCGGGGCGGCGCCGCTGTCCTGTGGGGGGGCGACGGGGTCGGACGGGTTCGCCATGACGGCGTACGAGCCGAGGGCGTGGCGCGAGAACCGCGGACCGGTGCCGGCCGGACGCCGGGGGTCCGAGCGGGCGAGAGGAAGGATGTGAACGGTGAGTCGCCGTGGTCATTGGCGGTGCTGGCCTATCTGGACCACGGCTGATCCGGGCCGCCTACGGCCGGCGAGCGGGGGCCGCGACCGAGCCGCCCGCGTCCGGGGCCGCGCCGAGCGCGCGGCCCGGGCCTCGGCTCAGCCGGTGAACCAGCCCGCCGCGTCCAGCCGGAACGCGCCTCCGGGGGCCATCGTGCGCAGGTCCCGTTCCAGGGCGGTCAGCCGCTCCTCGCCGAGTGTTCGGGCCCATTCCGCCCGCAGCCGGTCGAAGCCCTCGGCGGACCGGGTCAGCAGGTCGACGCCGTGCGGGGTGAGGTGGATCAGGGTGCGGCGGCCGTCTGCGGGGTCGGGGGCGCGCTCCACGTAGCCGAGCGCCGCCAGCTTCTCGACGGTCTTCCCGGCGGCCTGCTTGGAGACCCCGAGCCGCCGCCCGATCTCGCTGATGGCCGCGCCGTCGCGCCCCACCGCCTGAAGGGCGAAGCCGTACGCGGGCCGGGTCGCGGGGTGTCCGTGCTCGGCCAGGTCCCGGTGCAGGGCGTCGATGATCGAGCGGAAGCCGGCGAAGAGAAGCAACGGCAGCTCGAAGCCATTGCGAGATTCGACAACCTGGTTTACCTTTTGTTCGTCAACCATGTTGTCGACCCTATCCGCATGTGAGGTTCGCCGTGCCCTTCCCCGACCACACCCCCGAGACCGCCCCGCCCGGTTCACGGCGCCCCATGGAGGCGGTGACGGAGCGGCTGGGCTACCGGCCCGCCGCCATCGCCCGGCTCGCCGCCTCGCCCCATGCCCTGGACGGCTTCCTGAAGATCAGCGCGATCTTCGAGGCCTGCACCCTGGACCCGCTCTCCCGCGAGGTCCTGATCATGACGATGGCCACCCGCAACGACTGCCACCTCTGCGTCGCGATGCACACCGCGAAGCTGACCGCCCTGGACGCCGACCCGGCGCTGATCGCCGCCCTGCGCGACCGTGACCGTGCGGGGGCCCCACTGCCGGACGAACGGCTGGAAGCGGTGAGGCGGTTCACGCTGGAGGTGCTCGCCTCGGCGGGCGCGGTGGACGACGCGGTCCTGCGGGACTTCCTCGCGTACGGCTACACCGAGCAGAACGCCCTCGAAGTGGTCCTGGGCATCGGCGCGTACACCCTGTCGACCCTGGCCAACCGGCTGACCGGAGCCCCGGTGGACGCCCCATTGGCCGCCTACGCCTGAGAGTCGGTGGTTCGGGCCGCTTTCCGGCTGGAGCTTCCCACGAATCGGCCGGAGGGCTGAACGGGTCGCGGGGCCCGCGCGTATGGGACGTCACGCTTCTCCCTCGAAGCAGAGGAGTCCCATGCGACGCACATCGCGCAAGAAACGTTCCACACTGGCCAGCCGGGCCATTGCCGCCTCCGCGGCCCTGATCCTGGGAGGAGGTGGGCTGGTCGCGGTCAATGTCTACGCCTCCGCGGGAGAAGGACCGTCCGGTTCTCCGCCCACGCGGACGCAGAACGCCGGCCGCCAGGTGTCCACCATCGACTGCCCCGAAGCCGTGAACGGGCTGTCCGAGGTGCCGGATCAGGCGCGCGGGGAGGTCGACCGCGAACTCGCGGCGATGGATACCCAGATCACCGACGCCTACCGGCAGTTCGCGGACCGGAAGGAGCAGATAGCCCAGGACCCGGGGCTGGCGGAGAACGCCGTGCTGGGCCCGTTGCGCAGCAAGCGGACCGCGAGCCTCGACCGCATCGGCATCGCGATCGGACGGGTGGGCGAGCGGCCGGCGGGGCTGGAGAGCCTCGCCGGATGCAGCCTGCGCGCCGACGACAGCCGCCCCGGGAACGGCGGCGGCAACGGTGAAGGTGATGGTGACGGCGGTCAGGACGACGGCCAGGGGCAGGATCCCGGCCAGGGCGAAGACCCCGGGCAGAGCCAGGGCGGCAACGGGCCCGTGGCCGCCGACTTCGTCGATATCCAGTCCGTCCAGCCCGACATCGACCGGCCCCGCCAGCGCCGCGGCGCGTCCCGGGGCACCTTCACCACCGACTGCGGCCGTAATGAGAACGGGAAGTTCAACCCGGACAACGTCATCGTCGCGCCCGGCGTGAGCAACGGCGCGCACCATATGCACGATTACATCGGCAACCAGGCCAACGACGCCTTCGCGAGCGACGACGATCTGGCGGACGGCGCGACCACCTGCCGCAACCAGGGTGACCGGTCGACCTACTACTGGCCCGTCCTGCGTCTGCAGAACGGGCAGGACGAGAACGACGCGGACGCCGACGGCGGCGGCCGGGACCAGAACGTCGGGGAGATCCAGACGCCGTCCGAGGTGACGCTGAAGTTCGTCGGCTCGCCCGTCGGCAGGGTCACCGCGATGCCGCGCTTCCTGCGGATCATCACCGGGGACGCGAAGGCGTTCACCAACGGCGACGCCAATGCCAACGCCTCGTGGAGCTGCACCGGATTCGAGGACCGCCAGCTGACGGACAAGTACCCGATCTGTCCCGAGGGCAGTCAGGTGGTGCGTACGTTCGCCTTCCAGAACTGCTGGGACGGGCAGAACACCGACAGCGCGAACCACCGCACCCATGTGGCGTTCGCCCAGGAGAACGGCCGGTGCCCGAACGGGTTCCGTGCGGTGCCGCAGCTGGTGCAGCGCATCGTCTACGACGTTCCGCCGGGGCCGGGGTTCGCGGTCGACTCCTTCCCCGAGCAGCTGCACAAGCCCATCACCGATCACGGTGACTTCATCAACGTCTTCGACGACAGGCTGATGAAGAAGATGGTGCGGTGCATCAACGACGGCCGCCGCTGCCGCTGACGCGGCGCGTGCGGCCCCCGTGAACCTGCGCGGTCAGCTCCCGTGGTGACCGGAGTGCCCGTCCTCGCTCCCCCCTCCGCCACTGTTCCCCGAGTGGTGAGGCGAGGCGGTCTCCACCGTCCCCCCGAGCCGGCCGCGCAGCGCCGCGACCACCTCCGGATCGCCGACGGCCACCCACTGCCGTCCGACGAGGTACGAGCCGCCGTAGTCCTTGGCCTCGTTGATCCACTCACGCTGACCGCGGTCGGTGGCGAAGGTGGTCAGAACGTAACGTCCCTCGTCCGTCCTGCAGTTGGCCTGCCGGAGCTCGGCCGCGTCGGTCTGCACGTTCGGGTCGCAGCCGGCCTTCTTCGCCAGCTGCTCCAGCGTGCCCGTCGCGGCCGGCGGCGGTGTGGGCCGCTCCCGGCCGTCGCCGTCGTCGGCCGGTTCCGTGCTGCACCCGGCCAGGAGCAGAATCCCCGCCAGGACGGCCGCGACGGCACCGCCGTGCCGTGTGCCTCGCCATTCCGGTTGTGTCGCCATCGGCCCATCCTGCACCCGAACCCAGGCTCAGGGATGGGCTACGGCAAGACTCACGAGGTACGCCTCCTCGACCTCGCCGTCCGGGAACAGGGCGGTCAGCAGGGCCCGTTCGCGGTCGAAGTAGTCGCGGACCTCCGCCGGGTCGCCGATCAGGAAGTCGGAGTGGGTGGCCATGTTGGCGAGATGGATGTCCAGGGGTACGCGGCGGCTCCACGCCACCTGCCGGGTGCGGAAGTCGAGCCCGCCGGGCAGCTCGGCCCGGAAGCGGGCCCGGTGGGACGGGACGGCGGGGATCTCCGCCCCGAAGAAGGTCCGCAGCCGATTCTCCTGGTCGACCAGCCACTCCACGGACGGGTCGCCGTCGTTCCACCACAGGGCGAGCGCCCCGCCCGGCCGCAGCACCCGGCGGGCCTCGGGGACCGAGCGGGCCGGGTCGGTCCAGTGCCAGGCCTGGGCGTACGTGATCAGGTCCATGGAGCCGGTCCGCAGCGGCAGGCTGTTCCCGTCGCCCCGGACCAGGGAGACGTCCGGCAGGCTCCGGCGGAACTGTTCGGCCATCCCGTCGCCCGGCTCCACCGCGGTCACCTCGGCCCCGCGCTCGTACAGCCGTGCCGTACCGAGCCCGGTGCCCGCCCCGACGTCCGCGACCCGGGCTCCGGCGAGCGGCACTCCGGCCAGGTCCTCGACGGCGTCGAACAGCGTGGGCGGGTAGGTGGGGCGGTTCGCGTCGTAGGCGGCGGCCACCGCGTCGAAGGAGCGGGCCTGCACAGGTTTCGTCATACAAGCAATCATCGCGCGGGGTCCCGCAGAACGGCACGGAAATCTCCGCACGACTCTGGTCCCCCCGCGTACCCGTCATTACATTGACACCATGTCTAACACGCAGCCAGCGGCGGTCGCGTCGGAGCGGACGCCTCTCAAGGCCCGCAAGGTGTCCTTCACCTGGGAGAAGACCCCCCTGCACTGGGTGCCGGGCGACCCGTTCGCCGCGCACACCATCAACGTGCTCCATCTGCTGCTCCCGGCCGGGGAACGCTGGTTCATCCACGTCTACCGGCAGATCCTCCCGTACATCGACGACGACTGGCTCCGCGAGGACGTCATCGGGTTCATCGGGCAGGAGGCCGTGCACTCGCAGGCGCACGACGATGTGCTGCCGCACCTGCGGGAGTTGGGCCTCGACCCGACCCCGTACACCGCGCAGATCGACTGGTTCTTCGAGAAGCTGCTCGGGGACCGGACCCTGCCGCCGGGGCGGGCGTCGAAGTGGTGGCTGATGGAGCGGGTGGCGACGATCGCGGCGATCGAGCACTACACCGCGTTCCTCGGCGACTGGATCCTCAACGCCGAGGCGCTGGACCGCCGGGGAGCGGACCCGACCATGCTGGACCTGCTGCGCTGGCACGGGGCGGAGGAGGTCGAGCACCGGTCGGTGGCCTTCGACGTCTTCATGCACGTGGACGGCGGCTACCGGCGGCGGCTGCGGACCTGGGCGACGGCGTTCTCCGCGCTGGTGTTCCTCTGGCAGCGCGGCATCCGCTTCTTCATGGAGAACGACCCCACGCTGCTGGACGGCAAAGCCTCCTTCAAGGCGTTCCACGCGAGCGGGAAGCAGGGCACGCTGCCCACCACGGGGGCGATCCTGCGGTCCGTCCCCAGCTATCTCAGCCGGTCCTACCACCCCTCGCAGGAGGGCAGTACGGCCCAGGCCGTCGACTACCTCACCCGCTCCCCCGCCGCGCTCGCCGCCGGGGCCGCCACGACGGGAGGGGCCTGACCCATGGCCCTGCCCCGTCTGCGTACCGTCGTTCTGGTCTCCGGCGCCGCCCTGCTCACCCGGCGGGCCCTGAAGCGCCGGATCGCCCGGTCCCCGCTGTGGCCGCTGCCCGCCCTGCCCGAGCCGGTATCGGGCCACTCGAAGCGGCGCGCGACGGCGGTCCGCCGCCTGCTGATCACCGGGCGGACCGTGGCCGCCGACGGTGTCGTGCAGCTCCGTCTCGAGGGCACCGGTCTGCCGCGCTGGGAGCCGGGGGCCCATCTGGACCTGGTGCTGCCGTCGGGTCTGGTGCGGCAGTACTCACTGTGCGGCGACCCGGAGGACACCGGTGCGTACACGGTGGCGACCCGGCTCGTGGAGGACGGCCGGGGCGGTTCGCGGGAGGTGCACGAACAGCTCCAGGAGGGCCTGGAGGTCGGGGTGCGCGGGCCGCGCAACCGCTTCCCGCTGGCCGACGCCAGGGGTTACGTGTTCGTCGTCGGCGGCATCGGGATCACCCCGGTCCTGCCGATGCTGCGGTCGCTGGCCGCCTCGGGGGCCGAGTGGCGGCTGCTGTACGGGGGTCGCTCGCGCGCCTCGATGCCGTTCCTGGCGGAGATCGAGAAGCTCGGCGCGGACGGGGACCGGGTCACGGTCGTCGCCCAGGACGAGGCGGGCCACCCGGACGTCGCGGCGGCGCTGGCCGGCCTCGCCCAGGGCACGGCGGTCTACTGCTGCGGCCCCGAGCCCCTGATGGACGCGGTGGCCGCCGCGCTCCCCGAGGGGCACCCCCTGCACCTGGAGCGGTTCTCGGCCGCGGCCGGGGATGCGACGGGGTCCGGGCCGTTCGAGGTGGAGCTGCGGCGCAGCGGGCGCACGGTGCCGGTCGCGGCCGGGCAGTCGGTGCTGGCCGCCGTCCGCGCGGAGCTGCCCCATGTCGCGTACTCCTGCGAGCAGGGGTTCTGCGGGACCTGCCAACAGCGGGTACTGGAGGGCGAGATCGACCACCGGGACGAGTTGCTGACCGACGACGAGCGGGGCGACTCGATGCTGATCTGCGTCTCGCGCTGCTGGGGCGGGCGTCTCGTCCTGGACCTGTAGACCGCTCCGGCCGGCGCCCCGGATAGGCTGTTCGCATGACGACCGGGGTGCGGCGCAGGATGGGCGTCGACGAGCGCAGACAGCAACTGATCGGCGTCGCGCTGGACTTGTTCAGCCACCGCTCGCCCGAAGAGGTGTCGATCGACGAGATCGCCGCCGCCGCGGGGATCTCCCGTCCGCTGGTCTACCACTACTTCCCCGGGAAGCAGAGCCTGTACGAGGCGGCGCTGCGGCGGGCCGCCGACGAGCTGGCGGCCCGCTTCCTGGAGCCCCTCGAAGGTCCCCTGGGGGCACGGCTGCTGCGGGTGATGGGGCGGTTCTTCGACTTCGTCGACGAGCACGGCCCCGGCTTCTCGGCGCTGATGCGCGGTGGGCCCGCGGTCGGTTCCTCGACGGCGAACGCCATGATCGACGGGGTGCGGCAGGCCGCGTACGAGCAGATCATCACGCACCTCGGGGTGAGTGAACCGCCCGCCCGGCTGGAGCTGGTGGTCCGCTCCTGGGTCTCGCTCGCCGAGTCGACGGCGCTGATCTGGCTGGACGGGCGGCGCATTCCGCGCGCCGAGCTGGAGCTGCAGCTGGTGCACGACTTCGCGGCGCTCGCCGCCGTCAGCGCCGCGTACGACCAGGAGATGGCGGGCATCGTGCTGCGGGTGCTGTCCCAGGAGCCGGTGGACGGCCCGTTCGGTGAACTGCTGTCCCGGCTCTCCGCGTTCGCCCCGGATGCGCCCGCCGTACCGGCGCGGCGGCTGCCGCACTGACCCCCGACGACTCCGGTCAGGCCGGCAGGCCGTTGCGGTGGGAGACGCGGCGGGCGGCTGCCAGCAGGGCGTGGATCTGCGGGCCCACCTGGTCGATCTCGGTGACCGGGCGAGGGAACGGCAGCCGTACATCCTCGTGGGCGCGGGGGCATTCGAGCCGCAGGGTCACCCCGAAGCGGTCCATCGCCAGCGGCACGGCCCGGGTCATGCCGCGCTCCGGGCGGGGGTGGACGAGGCGCAGGAGCAGCGGGACGAGTTCGGCGTGATAATTAGGTATACCTAACCTTACTCACACCGCCTGGACGTGGACAGCCCGGGGACCGGGCGTCGGCGGGCCGACCGCCCCGGGCGGGGCTCTCCCGCCGAGCACACCGGGCCGGCCCCGCCTCCCCCGACGGGGAGAACGGGACCGGCCCGGTGGACGGGGACGGCTGTCGCGGCTCCGTTGCCGACGTCTGCCGTCACCGTCGTGCCGCCCTTGGTCAGCGCAGAGTGAAGACGGCCACCGTGCGTCCCGGGACGGTGAAAGTGGCCGACTTCCCGTCGTAACCGGCTCGCTTGACAGTACGATCCGCGCCCTTGGCCTGGACGGGGTGCAGCGCGTACGTCTTCCCCGCCGGTGCGGCGAGCCGCTGCTCGGCGGTGGTCGGCGCGGCGTTGAGGACGACGACGAGCTTGCCGAGGCGCATGGTGATCACGCCCGGGGTCTCGGCCGTGCCGGAGAGCGGGAAGGACAGGCCGGACTGCACCTGGCCCGCGGTGCTCAGGGAGAACTCCTTCTCGGTGGAGCGGATGGTGAGCAGGTCGCGGTAGGCGGCGGAGGCCCCGTCGATCTGCGCGCACTTCGGTGCGATGGTGCCGGTGGCGGCCAGGAGCGGCTTCGCGTACGCCCACTTGTCCTGGTTGTCGGCGGCGGGCGGCAGGCCCCGCCCGAAGCCGTTGCCGTCGCGGCAGTCCCAGTGCAGGGCGTTGAACCAGTCGCCGCTGTCGTAGGAGTTGCGGTCCAGGGACTTGGAGCGCAGCAGGTCGGTGCCCGCCTGGGAGAGCGAGGGCCCCTGCGAGAGGACGGAGGCACCCATCGCCACCACCTGGGCCCTGGCCCGTTCGGCGGCCGTGGTGCCGGCCGGGAGCTTGAAGGCGAGGGCGTCGAAGAGGGTCTCGTTGTCGTGGGCGTCGGAGTAGGCGAGCGCGTCGCCGGGTGCGGCCGCGTATCCGGCGGGCGCCCCGTTGTAGTCGACGTCGGAGCCCTTGACCGTGCGCCCGGTGGTGTCGGTGAAGGTGTAGTCGGCGAGGTTGCCGGTGAGACCGACCTTGATCAGGTCCTGGTAGTGCAGCAGCCGGGCCTTCTGCTCGGCTCGGGTGCCGTTGGCCGGGGAGGAGTTGGGGTCGGTGTAGAGGCCGCTGGCGAAGCCCTGGACGCCGGGGTCCTCGTCGAAGGGGCCGCCGCCGCGGACGGCGTCGCGGGCCCGGTCGGAGAAGGTGGCGACGCCGGTGCCGGCCATGTTCTTCTGGGTGGCCTGGACGAAGCGGGCGTCGTCCGCGATCTCGCCGAAGTTCCAGCCCTCTCCGTACAGGACGATCTTCTTTCCGTCGACGCCGTCCTCGGCGAGCGTCAGCCCGTCCAGGGCCTTGCGGACGGCGAGGATGTTGTCCTTGGGGTGGTGGCCCATCAGGTCGAAGCGGAAGCCGTCGACCTTGTACTCCTTCGCCCAGGTGACGACGGAGTCGACGACGAGCTTGCCCATCATGGTGTTCTCGGGCGCGGTGTTGGCGCAGCAGGTGGAGGTGGCGACGGTGCCGTCCTCCAGGAGCCGCTGGTAGTAGCCGGGCACGACCTTGTCGAGGACCGACTTGTCGTCCTGGCCGGAGGCGACGGTGTGGTTGTAGACGACGTCCATGACCGTGCGCAGCCCGGCCCGGTTGAGGCCCTGCACCATCTGCCGGAACTCGACGGTGCGCCGCGTGCCGTCCGGGTCGGAGGCGTAGGAGCCCTCGGGGACGGTGTAGTGCAGCGGGTCGTAGCCCCAGTTGAAGCCGTCCTTGGCGGCGGCCTTGCTCACGCAGGCCTGCTGCTTCTCGGAGTCGGGGGCGTGGGCGGGCAGGTCGCAGTCGGGGCCGGCCTGGTCGCGCTTCTTCTCCGGGACGGTCCCGATGTCGAAGACGGGCAGCAGGTGGACGTAGCTGGTGCCGGAGTCGGCGAGCTTCTCGAGGTGCTTCATACCGGCCGAACGGGTGTCGGTGAACGCGAGGTACTCACCGGGGTGCTTGGCCGTGCGGTCCGTGATGGAGAAGTCGCGGACGTGCAGCTCCTGGATCTGGGCGTCCCGCAGCGGGGTGGCGGCGGGCTTCTTCAGGACGGACCAGCCGCGCGGCGCGAGCTTCGGGTCGGCGAGGTCGACGACGAGGCTGCGGGCGGAGTCGGCGGTCAGGGCGGTGGAGTAGGGGTCGGTGACCTTGTTGGTGACCAGCTTCTGAACGGTGGGGGCCCAGACGGTCACGGCGTACCGGTAGGGCTTGCCCTGCCAGCTCCTCTTCCCGGTGACCGACCAGACGCCGGTGCGGTCGTCGCGCTTCATGGGGTGTGTACGGCCGTCGAGTTCGAGGGCGACGGTCGCGGCGGTCGGGGCCCACACGGACAGGGTGGGCGTGGACCTGCGGAAGACCGGGCCGAGCTCGGCGGAGACCGCGTTCTTCCCGTACAGGTCGTCCAGGATGCCCGCGGTCTGTACGCCGGTGGCGGCGAGCAGAGCTCCGTTGGCTGCGCGCTGGGTGGCGATGAGCTGGCCGCGCAGGGACTCAGCGACGCGGTCCCGGTCGCGGGAGTCGACGGTGAACGCCGGATAGTCCTTGAGGTGCGGGAACCTGGCCTTCTGTGCGTCACTCAGCGCGGACCGCGTGAGCCGCAGCCACCGCCCCTCGTCGGAGAGCGCCCCGTCGACGACGGAGATGCCGCCCTTCTTCGCGTACACGAGCTGCTGGCTGGTGGCGTCGGTGGCCTTCACCTTCCAGACGACGGTGTTCGCGTCGATCCACTGCGCCTCGGCCTTTCCGAGGTCGGGGGCCGCACCGCCGCCGGTCTGCGGGAGCAGGTAGCCGGGCTTGCCGCCGAGCATCCACACCTCGTGGCCATAGGTGGCGAGGTCGAGGGACTGGTCGGTGGGGAGGTCCTTCTCGTCGCCCTTGTGCAGGATGTAGCTGAGCGTGGTGGCGCCGTCGGCGAGCGGCACCTCGAAGGTGACCCCGTAGGCGTCCTTCTTCACGGGCATCAGCGGCTTCGACCAGTCGGTGGGCTCCTCGGCCCCGGCCCAGGTGTGCAGTCCCCAGCCGTCGTAGTCCCCGTCCGGGCGGTGGTAGTTGAGGACGGCCTTGGTGGTGTCCTGCGGCGGGGCCTCGGGGGCTTCGGCTCTCTGGTCGTCCTTGCCCTGCTCGATCCAGACCTGACCGGTCACACCGAGGTCGACGGTCCGCTCCGGGCCGTCGGCCGTGCCGTTCTTCTCGACGGTGTACGGGAGCGAGCCCGCGCCCTCCTCCAGGTCGATCCAGGCAAACGCGCCGTACGCGTCCCGCCCGATGAACTCGGCGGTCTTCCCACCGGACTTCAGCTGCCAGCCGTCGTAGTCGCCGTCGGCGCGCGTGTAGTGGACGACGGCCCGGTCACGTTCGACGGCGACGGGCTTGCCGGGCGGCGGGGCCTGGCCGGCGGTGGTCGAGGCGAGAGCGCTGGAGGTGCGGCCGGCCCGGTCGACGACGACGGCCTTGTAGCGCAGCGGGGTGCCCGCCTTCACCGTCCCGTCGAGGTACTGGGTGACCTTGTACGGGGCGTGGTCGGCGGTGCCGAGGGTCTTCCACTTCCCGTTGCCCGCCTGGGCGGCGAAGACGACCCGGTTGAGCTGTCCGCCGGCCACGTCGGCGGTGATCTCGACGGTGCCGGTGGCACCGGCGGCCGGGGCCTTCAGCGAGACCGCGGGCTTGGCCGCGGGAGCGCCCACGGGCCGGTCCGCCTTCAGCACGATGCTGGAGAGGGCGGGCACGGTGACGGTGACGGTCTTGTCCTTGCCGCTGCGGACCTGGCCGGAACCGCCGTACAGCGTACGGAACTTCATGCCGGCCGACTCGGTGGCGAGCTGGACCTTCTTCGGACTCGTGCCGTTGTTGGAGGCGACGAGGTACTCATGCGGCCGCCCGGTCGCGATGCGGGACGTGGCGTGGACCGAGCCCTGTGCGTGCCGCTCGATCTGCGTGCCGTCGCGCAGCGCCGGGTGGTCCTTGGTGAGCTTCGAGAGCGCGGCGATGGAGCGGTAGACCGGGTGTTTCGTGTCGTACGCGTCCGAGGCATGGGTGCGGTCGGTGCCGAGCTGGTCGTCGTCGAGGTAGTCGGCGGTCTTCGAGGCGAAGAGGGTCTGGCGGGAGTCCTTGTCGCCGCCCGCGCCGGTGAAGCCCTGCTCGTCGCCGTAGTAGATCACCGGGTTGCCCCGGCCGAGGAACATCAGCTCGTTGGCGAGGCGGGCCCGCTTCAGCAGCTCCGCGTCGTCGGCCTTCGGGTTGTCCTGCCGGAGGAAGGTCCCGATGCGGCCCATGTCGTGGTTGCCGAGGAAGGTGACCTGCTCGTAGGCGTTGGCCTTGTCGGTCGTGTAGCGGTAGTCGTTGCCGTACACCGAGGCGAGCCGGTCGGCGGGCGCGCCCTGGGAGGCGAACTGCCGGGCGGCGTCCTGGAACGGGAAGTCCAGCGTGGAGTCCAGGCGGCCCCGGGTGACGTAGGGCGAGGTGACCTCGGTGTCGGCGGAGTAGACCTCGCCGAACATGAAGAAGTCGTCCCGGCCGCGCTTCGCGGCGTACGCGTCGAGCGTGGTGGCCCACTGGGTCCAGAAGTCCAGGTCGACGTGTTTGACGGTGTCGATGCGGAAGCCGTCGATGTCGAAGTCGCGGACCCACTTCTCGTAGATCTCCTCCATGCCCTTCACGACCTCGGGACGCTCGGTCCACAGGTCGTCGAGCCCGGAGAAGTCGCCGTACTCGTTGGACTCGCCGGCCCACGTCGAGTCGCCCCGGTTGTGGTACATGGTCGGGTCGTTGAGCCAGGAGGGGACCTTCCTGCCGGTGCCGGGCGCCTGCACCGGGGTGTACGGGAAGGAGTCCTGGTCGACCTTCTCGACGCCGTCCCGGTCGTCGAAGGGGCGGCCGTCCTCGTCGAGGTAGGGGAAGGCGCCCTTGGGCTTGTAGCCGTAGGCCTTCTCGGCGTGGTCGATGGTGTCGGCGGTGTGGTTGGTGATGACGTCGAAGAAGACCTTCATGCCCTTGGCGTGGGCCTTGTCGATCAGCTTCTCCAGGTCGGCGTTGGTGCCGAAGTGCGGGTCGACCTGGGTGAAGTCGGTGATCCAGTAGCCGTGGTAGCCCGCCGACGCGTCCTTGCCGGTGCCCTGCACGGGCCGGTTCTCGAAGATCGGCGCCAGCCAGATGGCGGTGGTGCCGAGGTCCTTGATGTAGTCGAGCTTCCCGGTCAGGCCCTTGAGGTCGCCGCCCTGGTAGAACCCCTTGTCGGTGGGGTCGTAGCCGTGATCGAGGCGCGACCCGGTCAGCCCGCCCCGGTCGTTGGAGGAGTCGCCGTTGGCGAACCGGTCGGGCAGCACGAAGTAGAACTGTTCGCGCGTGAGGTCGTGCCGAGCCGCCTCACGGGCGAGCTCGGCGTCCGAGGGCGGGGCGGGCGGCCGGGGCGACGCGGCGGCGGTGGCCGCCGGGACGACGGGCAGCAGCGCCGCGCACAGGGCGGCCACCGCCCCTCGTCTCAGGGTGGTTCGGGACACGGAGGGTGCTCCTCGGCTTGATCGGTCGGGGTCGATCGGTGGGAAGCGGGCCGGTGGCGATGCCACCGGCCCGCTGAGGGGGCAGGGGTCAGCCGCGCCAGACGTCGGCGGTCAGCGTGACCTTCCCTGAGGCCGGGACGGTGGCGGTGCGGTTGGCGCCGCTCTCCCAGGTGACGTTGCCGCTGCCGTCCTTGCGGACGTACTTGTACGCGAACGTGGTCCCGGCGGGCAGGTCCACGTCCAGCTTCCACACGGGGTACGCCGCCGGGTCGAGCTTCGGCGCGGTCGCCGGGTTCCAGTCGCCGAGGGCGCCCTGGTCGCCGGTGACGTGGATGTTCTGGCCGGGCTGGGTGGTGGCGTCGACGCCGAAGGACGCGCCGGAGGAGCCGTCGCCGGGGCCCGGGTCGGGGCTGGAGCCGCCGCCCCCGGAGCACGTGCGGGCGTTGGCGTGCAGGGCGACGGCGGTCCCGGCCGGGACGGTGGCGGTGAACTGGCCGGAGCCGTTGACGCTGACACCGTTGCCGGACTGGACGTCGCAGTAGTCGCCGGCGGGCAGCGAGGTCTGGAAGGTCCGGGTGAACGCGGAGCCCTCGTGGTTGATGGCCACGTACGCCTTCGTGCCCCGGCCGAAGGCGATCCGGTCGCCGCCGTCGTCCCACCAGTTGGTGACGGCCTGGCCGCGTGCCGCGTTGCGGAGGCCGACCATGGAGGAGATCTCGCGCCAGTCGTGCTGGCACTTCCAGCCGTCGCTGTAGCAGGCGTTCACCTGGCCGCCGTTGGGCGGTCCGGCGTCGTGGTCGCTGAACTCGTAGCCGGAGTGGACGTCCGGGGAGCCGTAGGGCCAGGCCAGCATGAAGACGTTGGCCAGGGTGTAGGCCGAGCCGTTCTTGTAGTTGAGGGTGTCGCCGCCGCGCTCGGTGTCGTGGTTGTCGACGAAGACGGCGGACTTCCCGGACTCCATGAAGCCCCAGCCCTCGCCGAAGTTCTTCAGGTGGGCGAGGTTCTCGTTGAGGAAGACCTGCTTGAGGCTCCGCCCGTAACGGAACTCCTGGACGTCTCCGGTGCCGAGGTACTCGGACGGCGAGACGGCCTCGCCCGCTCCGAAGATCGCCTCGTGCTTCCAGTAGGCGTTCGGGTTGCTCAGCCGGGACTTGATGTTCGCGAGGTCACCGGCGGGCATGTGCTTGGCGGCGTCGATCCGGAAGCCGTCGACGCCGAGCGAGAGCAGGTCGTTCAGATAGCCGGCGATCCTCCCGCGTACGTAGTCCTCGCCGGTGTCCAGGTCGGCGAGGCCGACCAGTTCGCAGTTCTGGACGTTGGCGCGGTCGTTGTAGTTGGTGATCTGGGCCCGGCAGTCGTCGAGGTCGCGGCCGGAGTAGAGGCCCGGGTAGTCGTACTTGGTGTACGCGGAGCCGCCGGTGCCGGTGCCGTTGCCCGCCGCCATGTGGTTGATGACGGCGTCGGCGACGACCTTCACACCGGCCGAGTGACACGTGTTCACCATGGCGGAGAAGGCGGCCCGGTCGCCGAGGCGGCCGGCGATCTTGTAGCTGACGGGCTGGTAGGACGTCCACCACTGGCCGCCCTGGATGTGCTCCTGGGGCGGCGAGACCTGGACGTAGCCGTAGCCCGCCGGACCGAGGGTGTCCGTGCAGGCCTTGGCTATGGAGGCGAACTTCCACTCGAACATCACGGCGGTGACGTCCTTGTCGCCCGGTGCGGCGGCCTGCGCGGGGGACGCGGCGCCGAATCCGGTGGGGATGACGAGGGCGGCGGCGCAGGCCACGAGGGCGAGCGCGGCAGACGGGGATCTGCGTGCCATGTTTTTCCTCCTGCGGGTGGGGGGAAACGCGGGTGACGGTGCAGCCTCGGCAACGCGCCATGCCCTCAAGGCTCCTGAAGGTTCTTGCTGCAAGAATGCAAACCTTGCCGCGGAGCAGACCGTACGAGCCCTCCCCTCACCGGTCAACCCTTTGGACATCTCCCGCTCACATCCACGAAACAGCGGGGTTTCCTTCCCGGCTCCTTCTCGTTTTCTTGCTGCAAGGCCTTTCGCAAGATATTGCGGGCCTGTTACGTTTCATCCCGACTCCGGTCCGGCCGGCCGGGGGTTCCGGTACTGCCTCGCGGCATCGGACCCCACGCGCCCGGCCGGCCGGGCCGGTCACGACAAGAGAGGCACCCGGAGTCGCTGCAACTCCCCGCCGGCCCATCCTGGGCCGACTCCTGGTGCCTCTCCTGTACGTGCTCTGCCGCCCGGCTCAGTCCCCCGTGCGTACCGCCGCCGTCGAGCCCCGGACGACCAGCTCCGGCTGGAATACGTACTCGGTGCGCTGCACCGGACTCCCGCCGATCTCCTCGAGCAGCGCGCCCACGGCGGCCGCCGCCATCGCCTGCACGGGCTGGCGCACGGTCGTCAGCGGCGGGTCGGTGAACGCGATGAGCTGTGAGTCGTCGAAGCCGACGACCGAGACGTCACGCGGCACCTCCAGGCCTCTCCCCCGCGCGGCGCGGACCACGCCGAGGGCCATCAGGTCGCTGCCGCAGACGATGCCGGTGCAGCCCGCGTCCAGCAGGGCGCCGGCCGCCACCTGACCGCCCTCGACGCTGAACAGCGTGGAGCAGACCAGCAGTTCGGCTTCCGAGCGGTCCATACCGAGGACCGAGACGGCCGCCTCCACGAACCCGTCGCGCTTGCGGCGGGAGGGGACGTAGCGCTGCGGGCCGATGGCCAGGCCGATCCGGCGGTGGCCGAGGTCGGCGAGGTGTCCCAGCGCCATCCGTACGGCAGCGTTGTCATCGGGCGAGACGAACGGTGCGCTGATGCGTTCGTTGTAGCCGTTGATCAGGACGAACGGCACGCCGCGCTCGGTGAGCGCGGCGTAGCGCCCCGGGTCGGCGGAGGTGTCGGCGTGCAGCCCGGAGAGGAAGACGATGCCGCCGACGCCCCGCTCCACGAGCTGCTCGACCAGCTCGTCCTCGGTGGCCCCGCCCGGCAGCTGGGTACAGAGCACGGGGGTGTAGCCGTGCCCGGCCAGCACCTGCTCGACGGACTGCGCGAACGCCGGGAAGATCGGGTTGGTGAGTTCGGGCGTCACCAGGCCGATCAGTCCGGCGCTGCGCTGCCGCAGCCGTACGGGCCGCTCGTAGCCCAGGATGTCGAGCGCCGCGAGCACCCGCTGACGCGTGGTGTCCGCGACGCCCTGCTTCCCGTTCAGGACCCGGCTGACCGTCGCCTCGCTGACCGCCGCCTGGCCGGCGATGTCGGAGAGCCGGGGCGCGGCGGTGGTCCTGGGTGCGGGCGGTGTCACACCGTCCACCACACCGTGGTGTCGGCGGGCAGCACGGCCTCGGCACCGTCCACGGTGACCGGCGAGCTGGCGAGCAGCACCCGGCCGCGGGCGGTGATCCGGACCGGGGCGCCGGTGGTGTTGACGGTGCAGACGAAGCCGGGGCGGGCGAGGACGAGCACGCCCTCGGGGCCGTCCAGCCATTCGACGTCGGAGCCCGCGCCGAGGCCCGGGTGCTCCCGGCGGGCGGAGATCGCCGCCCGGTACAGCTCCAGGGTGGAGCCCTCCGCGCCGGTCTGCGCCTCGACGGACAGCTCGCCCCAGCCGGCGGGCTGCGGGAGCCAGCTGCCGCCGTCGCCGAAGCCGTACGACGTGCCCTCGCGGGTCCACGGGATCGGGACGCGGCAGCCGTCGCGGAAGCCGTCCTGGCCCTCGGCGCGGAAGAACGAGGGGTCCTGGCGGGCCTCGTCGGGCAGGTCGGTGACGTCGGGCAGGCCGAGCTCCTCGCCCTGGTAGACGTAGGCGGAGCCGGGCAGGGCGAGCATCAGCAGGGAGGCGGCGCGGGCACGGCGCAGGCCCAGCTCGCGGTCGCCGGGGGTACGGATCTGGGTGCCCAGGCCCGCCGGGTTGGCGAACCGGGTGGCGTGCCGGGTGACGTCGTGGTTGGAGAGCACCCAGGTGGTGGGGGCGCCGACCGGGCGCATCGCGTCGAGCGAGGTGTCGATGACCTTGCGCAGTTCGGCGGCGTCCCAGGCGGTCGCCAGGTACTGGAAGTTGAACGCCTGGTGCATCTCGTCGGGGCGCACGTAGTTGGCGGTCCGCTCGACGGTGGGCGTCCAGGCCTCGGCCACGGCGATGCGCCCGCCCGTCACCTGCCGCCGCCCTTCCGAGGAAGGCCCTCCGGGCCCCATCGTGTCGGGGTACTCGTCGAGGATGGTGCGCCAGCTGCGGTAGATCTCGTGGACGCCGTCCTGGTCGAAGAACGGCATGACGTCGTTGCCGAGCAGCTTGAGCTGGTCGTGCGAGCCGAGGTCGGGCAGGCCCTCCGCCTTGACGAGGCCGTGCGCGACGTCGACCCGGAAACCGTCGACGCCCATGTCGAGCCAGAAGCGCAGGATGGAGCGGAACTCGTCGGCGACTGCCGGGTGCTCCCAGTTGAAGTCGGGCTGCTCGGGGGCGAAGAGGTGGAGGTACCAGTCGCCGGGGGTGCCGTCCGGGTCGGTCGTACGCGTCCAGGCCGGGCCGCCGAAGATGGACTCCCAGTCGTTGGGCGGGAGTTCGCCGTTCGCGCCCTTGCCGGGGCGGAAGTGGTAGCGCTCGCGCAGGGCGGAGCCGGGGCCCTCGGCCAGGGCACGCTTGAACCACTCGTGCTGGTCGGAGGAGTGGTTGGGCACCAGGTCGACGATGATGCGCAGGCCCAGACCGTGCGCCTCGCGGATCATGGCGTCGGCGTCCAGCAGGGTTCCGAACATCGGGTCGATGGCCCGGTAGTCGGCGACGTCGTAGCCGGCGTCGGCCTGCGGGGAGGCGTAGAAGGGGGAGAGCCAGACCGCGTCGACGCCGAGGTCCCGGAGGTAGGGGAGGCGGGCGGTGACGCCGGCGAGGTCACCCATGCCGTCACCGTTGCCGTCGGCGAAGCTCCGCGGATAGACCTGGTAGATCACCGCGTCCTGCCACCAGCCGGTGCGGTGGCCCGGGGCGTCGTCGGACGTGCCGGTGGAGGGGGCAGCGAGGTGCTGGGTCATGTCGTCCCTGGGTGTCTGGGTGGGGAGCGGCGCCGGTGACCGGGTCGGGGAGCCGGCGCCGCCGTGACGGGTGCGGTGGTGCGTGCGGGAGCCGCGAGCCTCAGCCCTTGACGGCCCCGGCGGACATGCCGGTGACGAGGTGTTTCTGCGCGAACAGGAACACCAGGGCGGCCGGGATGGCGATGAGCACGGAGGCCGCCGTCATGGGGCCCCACTGGGCGCCGTACTGGTTGACGAACTTCTGCAGTCCGCCGGCGAGCGTCAGGTTCTCGTCGCCGACCAGGAAGGCGGAGGCGTACGCCACTTCGCCCCAGGCGGTGATGAAGGAGTAGAACGCGGTGACCGCGAGGCCCGGCTTGGCCAGCGGCAGGATGAGCCGGAAGAAGGTGCCGAACGGGGTGAGGCCGTCGACCTCGCCCGACTCGTCGATCTCACGCGGGATGGTGTCGAAGAAGCCCTTCATCATCCAGGCGCAGAACGGCACCGAGATGGTGAGGTAGGTGATGACGAGTCCGGTGGGCTGGTTGAGCAGCCCCAGGGTCGACATGATGTTGTAGATCGGCACGATGAGGACGGCGACCGGGAACATCTGGGTGATCAGCAGCGTCCACATCAGCCCGCGTTTGCCGGGGAAGCGGAAGCGGCTCACCGCGTATCCCGTGGTGGCGGCGACGAAGACGCCGATCACGGTGGAGAGTGCGGAGATGATCACCGAGTTGGCGAACCAGTTGAGGAACTCGGTGTCGCGGATCAGGTTCGTGTAGTTGAGAAACGTCGTCTCGCGGAAGAAGTCCGTGGTGGTGGCGTACTTGGCGGGCTTGAGCGAGGTCAGCAGGACCCACAGCACCGGGAAGACCGCGATCACCGAGGCGGTGATCAGGGTGAGGTGCAGGGCGACGGAGGCGAGCGGGGAGCGTTCGCCGCGCAGCCGGACCTTGGGCACGGCGTGCCGGGCGGGGGTTTCGGTCGCGGTGGTCACCAGTTGTCTCCCTGGGAGCGCAGGACTCGCCGGTAGACGACGGCGAAGAGCATCAGGAGTACGAGGATCAGCACGCCCCAGGTGGAGGACTGCGCGTAGTCGCGCGGGCTGATCTCGAAGGAGAACTTGTAGGCCTGGGTCACGAGGATCTGGGTGGCCTCGCCGGGTCCGCCGCGGGTCAGCAGGAAGATCACCGGGAACATGTTGAAGGTCCAGATGGTGGAGAGCAGGACCACCGTGGTGGAGACCGGGCGCAGTCCCGGCAGCGTGATGTGGCGGAAGCGCTGCCAGGCGGTGGCGCCGTCCATCTCGGCCGCCTCGTACTGCTCGGAGGGGATGGACTGGAGTCCGCCGAGGAGGGCGACCATCATGAACGGGATGCCGAGCCAGACGTTGACGGCGATGACCGCGAACTTGGCCCAGGACGGGTCGTTCAGCCACGGTACGGCGTCGATGCCGGCGCCGCCGAGGACTTTGTTGAGCAGACCGCGCTCCTCGTTGTAGAGGAAGCGCCAGGCGAAGACGGAGACGAAGCCGGGGATGGCCCAGGGCAGGATGAGGGCCATGCGGTAGGCGGAGCGTCCGGCGATGCGGCGGTTGAGGATGTTCGCCAGGGCCATGCCGAGGACGAACGTGACGCTCACGCAGGAGACGGTCCACACCAGCGTCCAGCCGAGCGTGCCGAGGAACTGCGAGCCGGTCAGCGCGTCGATGTAGTTGTCCGCGCCGACGAACTCGTAGGTGGCGGGGATCTCGTTGACGCCGATGGAGCGTGCGACGTTGCGCTCGTCGGCGTCGGTCATCGAGAGGTAGATGCCGCGGACCAGCGGATAGCCGATGATCACGCCGATCACGACGACGACCGGGGCGACCATGGCCCAGGCGTACCAGTGGACCGACAGGGCCCGCCGGATCCGGCCGGGCTTCGGTGGTGGGGTGCCAGTACCGCGGCTCCGGCCGCGGGCGACGTTTCCGCCCGCGGCCTTCACCACCGACTGGCTGGTGTGGACAGCCATCAGTCGGCCAACCTTCCTGTTACTTCCAGCCCTCGAGGAGCTTGCGGTAGGAGTCGCCGGTCGACTTGGCGGCCTTCTCCGGCGTGGTCTGGCCGGTGAGGACCTTGGTGTACTCGACGCGCAGCGGCTCGAAGAGGCTGCCGCCCTCGGGGATCCACGGGCGCTCGACGGCGGTCTCGACGACCGGCTTGAAGAAGCCGACGATCTCGCTGTCGACCGCTTCCTTCTTGGCGTACACGGAGGTGCGGGTCGGCAGCAGGTTCAGCTCGCCGGCGGCGGTGGCCTGGCTGTCCACGGACGTCATGTACTCGACGAAGGCGTACGAGGCGTCGAGGTTCTTGGAGCCCGCGTAGACGGCGAGGTTGTGGCCGCCCTGCGGGGCACCCTGGGCGGCGGAGCCGGCCGGGACCGGGGCGACGCCCAGGTTGTCCTTGTCCGTGAACTCCTTGCCGGTCAGGGTGTCGGCGACGGCCCAGGGGCCGTTGATCATCATCGCGACGTCGCCGTTCTTGAACGACTGCATCATGTTCTCCCAGCCGTCCGAGGCATCCGTCTTCGCGGTGCCGTCGTCGACCAGGGCCTTGACCGCCTTGAACGCCTTGACGCCCTCGGGCTTGTCCACGGTGACGGTCTTGGAGCCGGCGTCGACCATGTCGCCGCCCTCGCCGTACAGGAAGGAGAGGAAGTAGTACGGGTCGTCGCCGCGCAGGTAGAGACCGGTCTTGCCGGTCTTGGCCTTGATCTTCTTGGCCACGGTCTTGAGGTCGTCCAGGTCGGCGGGCGCCTCGACGCCGGCCTCCTTGAACAGCTTCTTGTTGTAGAAGATGCCCATGGAGTCGATGACCTGCGGGACGGCGTAGGTCTTGCCCTCGTACTCGGTGGACGCGACGGCCTGCTTGAGGAAGTCGTCCTGGTTCTTCAGGGCGGGGGTGCCGTCCAGCGAGGCCAGGTAGCCGAGGTTCGCGAAGTCCGGCGTCCAGGCGACCTCGGAGCGGATCACGTCGGGGGCGCCGCCGCCGGCCTGGGCGGCGTTCTTGAACTTGTTCTGCGCCTCACCGAAGGGCACGTTGACGTACTTGACGTCGACCTTCGGGTGCTGCTTCTCGAAGCCTTCGGCCAGCTTCTTGAAGACCTTGTCCTCGCTGCCGACGCTGGAGGTGTCCCACCAGGTCACCGTGCCGGAGAGCTCGCCCGAGCTCTTGCCGCCGCCGGTCTCGTCGTCGCTGCCGCAGGCGGTCGCCGCGAGCGCCAGGGCCGCGACCAGGGCGGTGGCCGTTATGCCACGTCGCATCTGAACTCCTTCAACTGCCGTACCGCTCCGTCGCGGCGCCGGGTCGACGTGAACGTAACAAGGATGAAAGACGACCGAAAGACCTTGCGGAAGATTTCTGCAAGCCCTGGTGATCGTTACATTCGCGTGTCCTCAAGGTTGCCGTCAAGCCCCTTGACGGACGTCGCTCATCCCTGGCAGGGACAGGCGGGGCACGACATATCCGCAGTGCGACGATCCGACCGCAGTCCGCGATCCAGGGCCGCAAGTCCTTGCAAGACATTGCCGGAAACCCCGCCGACGACCTCCCCCGCAGCACCTCCGCACCACCCCGCGCACGGTGGGCAATCCGACACGGGCCCGGTACAGTCCCATCCCATGACCGCACGGCTTGCCGATATCGCAACTCAGGCGGGGGTCAGCGAAGCAACGGTCAGCCGGGTCCTGAACGGCAAGCCCGGAGTCGCGGCGACCACCCGCGAATCCGTCCTCGCGGCGCTCGACGTCCTGGGGTACGAACGCCCGGTGCGGCTGCGCAGGCGCAGCGCGGGGCTGGTCGGCCTGATCACCCCGGAGCTGGAGAACCCGATCTTCCCGGCGCTGGCGCAGGTGATCGGCCAGGCGCTGACCCGGCAGGGCTACACCCCGGTGCTGGCGACCCAGACCCCCGGCGGCTCCACCGAGGACGAACTCACCGAAATGCTGGTGGACCGGGGCGTTTCCGGCATCATCTTCGTCTCGGGGCTGCACGCGGACACCTCGGCCGACATGCAGCGTTACGAGCAACTGCGCGGCCAGGGCGTCCCCTTCGTCCTGGTGAACGGCTTCTCCGCCAAGGTGCAGGCCCCCTTCATCTCCCCGGACGACCGGGCGGCGATGAGGCTCGCGGTGACGCACCTGGTCTCCCTCGGCCACACCCGTATCGGCCTCGCGGTCGGGCCCAAGCGCTTCGTGCCGGTGCTCCGCAAGATCGAGGGCTTCCACTCCACGATGCGGGAGCAGCTGGGACTCGCCGCCGACGAGGTGGAGGAGTTGATCCAGCACTCCCTGTACACCTTGGAGGGCGGTCAGGCCGCCGCCTCCGCCCTGATGGAGCGCGGCTGCACGGCGGTCGTGTGCGCGAGCGACATGATGGCGCTCGGGGCGATCCGGGCGGCCCGCCGGCTGTCGAAGGAGGTGCCGCGCGATCTGTCGGTGGTGGGCTACGACGACTCGCCGCTCATAGCGTTCACGGACCCGCCGCTGACGACGATCCGGCAGCCGGTGACGGCGATGGGTCAGGCCGCGGTGCGCACGCTCCTGGAGGAGATCGGCGGAACCCCGGCCCCGCACAGCGAATTCGTCTTCATGCCCGAGCTGGTGGTCCGCGGCTCGACGGCCTCCGGACCCGCAGGCGGCTCAGGGTCCCACTCTCGTCCTTGAGGTGCAGGATGTGCGGCCGGAACCCGACCGGAGGATGATCGAGGGCAGGGGAATCACTATGGAAGACTCTCTGCCTATGGGTGAAACACAGGTGACAGCACAGGAAGGCCGGTCGACGGCCGGTCCTTCACCCATGACGGCCGACAGGACGGAGAAGGCCGGCTGGCCGGCCCGGTTCCGCTCGCTGCGGGCCCCCCGCCGCCCCCGGCTCTGGTTCGAGATCCTGCTCATCGCGGTCAGTTACTGGCTGTATTCGCTCGTGCGCAACGCCGTTCCGGAGCAGAAGGCGGCGGCTCTGAGCAACGCGGACTGGATCTGGTCGGCGGAGAAGTCCCTGGGCCTCGCCTTCGAGGAAACGGTCAATCACGCGGTCAATTCCGTGACATGGCTGATCGTGTCGATGAACTACTACTACGCGACGCTGCACTTCGTCGTGACCATCGGCGTCCTCGTCTGGCTGTTCCGCCGCCACCCGGGCCGTTACGCGGCGACCCGGCTGGTCCTCTTCGCGACGACGGCAGTGGCCCTGCTCGGCTACTACCTCTACCCACTGGCGCCACCCCGTCTCATGAACGGTGCGAACTTCATCGACACCGTGCTCCTGCACGAGACGTGGGGCTCGATGGCCTCGGGCGACTTCAAGAACATGTCGAACCAGTACGCGGCGATGCCGTCGATGCACATCGGCTGGTCGCTCTGGTGCGGTCTGACGATCTTCGCCCTGGCCTCGGCGCCCTGGGCCCGCATTCTGGGCCTGCTCTACCCGACGCTCACCCTGGTCGTCATCGTGGCCACCGCCAACCACTTCTGGCTGGACGCGGTCGGCGGCATGATCTGCCTGGCGTTCGGTTACACCGTCTCCCGCGTCTGGTACGGCTCGCTGCCGCACCGGCTGCCGAAGTGCGTGCCCGCCGGGAACGGGAACAGCCGGCTGACCAGGCTGCGCGCCGCCCGGCTGCCACGCCCGGCCTCGGAACCCGAGCCGGAGCCGAAAGCGAAGCCGGAGCCGGAGACCGCTCCGGAGGCGGAGACGGAGACGGCCGGCTCGCGGAGACCGTAGCGGTGGCCCGGAAATCCAGCCCCTCCGGCGCTTGAGGAGCGGGGACCGGGGCGAAGCAGTCCGACAGCGCCGGGGCCCGGCCCCGGGACGGAACACCTAGGGCGCCGCCCCGTAGAACCGCTCCTCCACCACCGCCCGAGCCCTCCTGGTGATCCGCCGGTAGTCGTCCAGCATGTCCCCGACATGCCCCGGCTCGTACCCCAGGTACCGCCCCACCGCCGTCATCTCCCGCGCCTCGGACGGGAACGTGTCGCCCGCCCTCCCCCGCACCAGCATCACCGCGTTGCGCACCCGGGTGGCCAGCACCCACGCCTCGTCCAGCGTCTGCGCGTCCTCCGCCGGAATCAGTCCCGCCGCACACGCGGCGGCCAGCGCCTCGCGCGTACGCGTCGTACGCAGCCCGGGCTCCGCCCACCCGTGCTGCATCTGCATCAGCTGCACGGTCCACTCGACGTCGCTCAGCCCGCCCCGCCCCAGCTTCGCGTGGAGCGTGGGGTCCGCGCCGCGCGGCATCCGCTCGGACTCCATCCGTGCCTTGAGCCGGCGGATCTCGCGTACGGCGTCCTCGCCGAGGCCTTCCACCGGATACCGCAGCGGATCGACGAGCTCGATGAAGTCGCGCCCCAGCTCCTCGTCGCCCGCGACCGGTTCGGCCCGCAGCAGCGCCTGGCTCTCCCAGACCAGCGACCAGCGCCGGTAGTAGGCCTCGTACGACTTCAGCGTCCGGGCCAGCGGCCCCGTCTTGCCCTCGGGCCGCAGGTCGGCGTCGATCAGCAGCGGCGGATCGGCGGTAGGCAGCTGCAGGAGCCTGCGCATCTCACCGACGACCGTGTTGGCGGCCCGGGCCGCCTCCTCGTCGCCGACGCCCTCGCGCGGCCGGTGGACGAAGAGTACGTCGGCGTCGGAGCCGTAACTCAGTTCGTGTCCGCCGAAGCGGCCCATGCCGATGACCGCGAACCGGGTCGGCAGCGTGTCACCCCACTGCGCGCGGACCGCGGCCCGCAGCGCGCCCGCGATGGTGGCGGCGTTCAGGTCGGTGACGGCCGAGCCGACGCGGTCGACGAGCGCCCCGTGGTCCTGCTCGGCGGGGTTGTCCTCGGTGCCGTACGAGCCGATGAGGTCGGCGGCCGTCGTGCGGAACAGTTCACGGCGGCGCACCCCGCGCACCACCGCGACGGCCGACTCCGCGTCCCCGGCACGCCCCACCGCGGCCAGGATCTCCTGCTCCAGGTGGGCCCGGGTGCGGGGCGTGAGCCCCTCCGGGTCGCCGAGGATCGCCACCGCCTCCGGTGCCCGCATCAGCAGGTCAGGGGCGAGGCGGCCGGCGGAGAGGACCCGGGCGAGGTTCTCCGCGGCGGCGCCCTCGTCGCGCAGGAGCCGCAGGTACCACGGGGTCTTGCCGAGCGCGTCGGACACCTTGCGGAAGCCGAGGAGCCCGGCGTCCGGGTCGGCGGAGTCCGCGAACCAGCCGAGCAGCACCGGCAGCAGGGTGCGCTGGATGGCGGCCTTGCGGGAGACCCCGGAGGAGAGGGCCTCCAGGTGCCGCAGGGCGGCCGCGGGATCGGCGTACCCGAGGGCCTCCAGGCGGATCGCGGCGGCCTTGGCGCTGAGCCGGGACTCGGCGGGGGCCAGCTGGGCGACGGCGTCCAGCAGCGGCCGGTAGAAGATCTTCTCGTGCAGCCGCCGTACGACGGAGGCGTGCCGCTTCCAGGCCTTGTTGACCTCGCTCACCGGGTCGGTGCGCATCCCGAGCGACCGGCCGAGCCGGCGCAGGTCCCCTTCGTCCTCGGGGACCAGGTGGGTGCGGCGCAGCCGGTAGAGCTGGATGCGGTGCTCCATGGAGCGCAGGAAGCGGTACGCCTCGTCGAGCTGGGCGGCGTCCGCGCGCCCCACGTACCCGCCCTCGGCGAGCGCCCGCAGTGCTTCCAGGGTGGAGCCGCTGCGCAGGGACGCGTCGCTGCGTCCGTGCACCAACTGGAGGAGCTGCACGGCGAACTCGACGTCGCGCAGTCCGCCGGGGCCGAGCTTCAGTTCCCGCTCGATCCGGTCGGCGGGGATGTTGTCGACGACCCGGCGGCGCATCTTCTGTACGTCGGGGACGAAGTTCTCCCGGTCGGCGGCCCCCCAGACGAGCGGCGACACCGCGTCGACGTACTCCGCGCCGAGCTCGGGGTCGCCAGCCACCGCGCGGGCCTTGAGCAGGGCCTGGAACTCCCAGGTCTTGGCCCAGCGCTGGTAGTAGGCGAGGTGGGAGCTGAGGGTGCGCACCAGGGGACCGTTGCGGCCCTCGGGGCGGAGGTTGGCGTCGACCTCCCAGATGGTGCCCTCGGCGGTGGTCTCGGAGCAGATCCGCATCAGGTGGGCGGCCATCCGGGTGGCGGCCTGCATGGCCTTGGTCTCGTCGACCCCATCGCGCGCCTCCCCGACGAAGATCACGTCGACGTCGGAGACGTAGTTGAGCTCCCGCCCGCCGCACTTGCCCATCGCGACGACGGCGAGCCGGCACTGCGCGGCGTCCTCGGGTACGGCCGTCCGGGCGATGGCGAGTGCGGCGCGCAGGGTGGCGGTGGCGAGGTCGGCCAGTTCGGCGGCGGTCTGGGCGAGATCGGTCGTCCCGCACACGTCCCGGGCGGCGAGGGTGAGCAGGCACCGGCGGTAGGCGACCCGAAGCGAGTCAGGGTCGACGGCGTCGGCGAGCCCGCGCTCGAACTCGGCGACGCCGGGGTGCAGGTCGATCGCCTCGTACGTGACGAGCGCCTTCCAGTCGCGCGGGTGCCGGGCCAGATGGTCCCCGAGCGCCTCCGAGGCGCCGAGGACCCCGAGGAGCCGGTCGCGCAGGGGCTTGGCGGTGACGAGGGTGTCGAGCAGCACCTGCCGCTCGTCCGCCGCCCCGGCCTCCACGATCCGGACCAGTCCGCGCAGGGCCAGATCCGGATCTGCGGTGGCCCCGAGCGCCTCCAGGAGGACCGGATCCGACCGTACGGAGGCCAGCGCGTCCAGGCCCAGGAGCTGCTCGGCGGCGGACGGGTCGGTGAATCCGTGCCGCAGCAGCCTGGTGAACGTACTGCTTCTGCGCCCCGGCACCGTCGTCATTCCGTGCTCTCCTGCCGCCCGAACCGATCTGTGTGGCTGCTCGGCCGCTCCCTTGCCGCGTCACAGTTCTCCGAGCCTAGTCCTGTGCCGATGAATTCGGGGCGGCGGCGGAGTCCACCTCCGGGGAAAGCACCTGACAGCACCCCTCGACGCCCCGCGGAGGAACCATGTCCACGACCGAAAGCCCGCTGCCCGACGGTTTCCCGGCCGGACCCCCGGCCGATGCACCCGCCCCTTCCCCGGCGACCGAGCTGGACGCCCGCTACAGCAGCGAGGGCGCGACGGCCCGCCCGTGGCCGGAGGCCGCCGCCGTACTCGCCGATGCCCCGCTGTACTGGCTGTCCACGGTCCGCCCGGACGGCCGCCCCCATGCCACGCCGCTGATCGGCATCTGGTCCGACGGCGCCCTCCACTTCTGTACGGGCGCGGAGGAGCGCAAGGCACGCAACCTGGCGGGCAACCCCGAGGTGGTCCTGACGACGGGCGCGAACACCCTGAACTCCGGCTTCGACGTGGTGGTGGAGGGCCGGGCGGACCGGGTGACGGACCACGGCCGGCTGACCGCTCTGGCCCGGGAGTGGGAGGCGAAGTACGGCGGCGACTGGCACTTCGACGTCGAGGACGGCGGTTTCGTCCAGGCGGGGGCGGGCCACGCCCTCGTGTTCGCGGTCCGCCCCCGTACGGCGTTCGGCTTCGGCAAGGGGGAGCCGTTCAGCCAGACGCGCTACCGCTTCCCGTGATCCGCCCGGCCGTCCCGACGAGGACGGTGGCGTACAGCTCCTCGGAGACCAGGACCCGGGTGCGCAGCCCGGCGGCGCGCAGGACCTCGACCGCCGTCTCCCGCTGCCGCTCGCTCGCCTCCACGAGCAGGCTGCCGCCGGGCGCGAGCCATTCGGGCGCTTCGGCGGCGACCCGGCGCATGACATCGAGCCCGTCGCCGCCCCCGTCCAGGGCGACGCGCGGTTCGTGGACGCGGGCCTCGACGGGCAGCAGCTCGACGTCGCCGGTGGGGACGTAGGGGACGTTGGCCAGCAGCACGTCGACCCGGCCGCGCAGGGCGGCGGGCAGCGGGGCGAACAGGTCGCCCTCGTGGACCTGCCCCAGGTCGCCGACGTTGCGCCGGGCGCAGCGCACGGCGGCGGGTTCGACGTCGCAGGCGTGCAGTTCGGCCGCGTCCGACGCGGCGGCGAGGGCGACGCCGAGCGCGCCGGAACCGCAGCAGAGGTCGACGACGACGGCCCGGCGGGGTGCGAGGGCGGCGGCTTGCGCCACCAGGAACTCCGTACGGCGCCGGGGTACGAAGACTCCGGTGTCCACGGCGTAGCGGCGGCCGTGGAAGTCCGCCCAGCCCAGGACGTGTTCGAGCGGCAGTCCGGCGGCGCGGCGCCCGATGAGGGCGGACAGTTCGTCCGGGGAGGTGGCGGCCTCGTGGAGGAGGCGGGCCTCGTCCTCGGCGAAGACACAGCCGGCGCGGCGGAGGGCGACGACGGTGGTGGAGAAGGGGACGGAGGGGTGAACCGGCATACGAGCGAAGCCTTTCGGGAAAACCGATGGGCGCTCCGCGATCGTCCTAGGCCGTCCGGTCGGCTGCTGCTGTCGCTGCCGGTCGTTCGACGTGATCGCGCGGGGTGAGCACCCAGCCTGATCCAGCGGTAATGGGGCTCACCTCCTCGGTCGGTCTCGTCGTTCCCCGTGGCGTACGGGGGTCGTAACAGTACAACAGCCCGCTTCCGCGCCCGGACGTGGCGCGGAAGCGGGCTGTGATCGACGAGGTTCCGGACGAGATGGGGCGGGGGTTCCTGTGAGGGGGGCCGGGGCTGACCGATCGATTCAGAACGAGGTTCGGAGGTTCGGTTGCGCCGGCGCGGACTCGGCATGGGCGGCGTGGCCCGATGAACGGCCCTTGGCCAGTGCCCGGTTCACATGGCGCCTGGCGGCTTCCCGGTCGCCGCGGAGACGCGCGGCGTGCGCCAGGCCCAACTCGGCATGGATCTCGCCCCTGTTGTAGGCGCGCTCGGCCGACACCGACAGCGCACGCTCGTACAGTTCCGTCGCCCGCTCCGTGCGGCCGCCCGCCAGCGCGGTCCTGCCGAGCCAGGTCAGCGCCTCGACGACCTCGGTCCACAGCCCGAGTTCCTCGGCCATCACGAGAGCTTCCCGGTGCAGTCGTTCCGACCGCGCCCGGTCGCCCTCGCGTTCGGCCACGAGCGCCAGGGACCGGGTGGCCCGGAGGCGGCCCCAGCGGTCGCCGACCTCGTGGAACAGCGCGGCACCCAGTTCCGCCGATGCGCCCTGGGCCGGGGCGTGACTCGCGAGCTCGACCAGCGCCGCGGCCTCCCCCCAGCGGTCCCGGGCGGCGCGGGCTCCGGCCAGGCTCGCCTCCACCAGCCTCCGCCCCTCCCGGCGCCGGCCGTCGCCGGTCAGACCGGTGCCGACGAACCACTGCAACCGGGCTCTCAGCACCGGATCCTCGACACCGGCGGTGGGGTCCTCACTGGCCGGGGCCGGTGCCGCACCTGCCTGCGAGGTGCGCAGCTCGATGCCGGTCAGCCAGGCCCGTGCCGTCAGCCGGGCGGCCGGGGCGGCCTCGCCGACGGCGGCCAGCGCAGCCCGGAGCGACCTGCGGGCCTCGGTGAGCTTGCCGCGCAGGAACCAGTACCACGCCAGCGCGTTCACCAGCCGTACCGCGTATCCGGCGGCGCCCTGGGTGACCGCGAGGTCCAGGGCGCGGCGCAGGTTGACGGTCTCCGCGTTGAGGCGCTCCAGGGAGCTCCGCTGGTCCGGGCCGCGCAGCCGCTCGCTCTCCCGCTCGGCCCACTCGGTGCAGTGGCGTACGAACCGTGCGCGTACGGCGGTCTCCTCGCCCGCCTCCGCCAGTCGTTCGGCGCAGTAGGCGGCCACTGATTCGAGCAGCCGGAACCGGTTTCCCACACGGACCACCAGCGAGCGGTCCACCAGCCGGGACAGCAGGTCGGGAATCCGTTCGGCACCCAGGTCGTCGTCGGCGCAGACCGCCTGGGCGGACGGCATGAGGCAGCCGTCGGCGTGCACGACGAGGCGCCGCAGCACGGTGCGCTCGTCCGAGGTCAGCAACTGCCAGCTCCAGTCGAGCATGCCCCGCAGTGTCTGCTGGCGGGCCGGTAGTCCGCGCGCCCGGACGTCGGGCCGGGCGAACCGGTCGTCCAGGCGGGCCGCGAGCTCGTGCGGGCTCAGTGTCCGCAGCCGGGACGCCACGAGTTCCAGTGCGAGCGGAATGCCGTCGAGGCGACGGCAGATGGCGGAGACGGCCGCCGCGTTGTCCGCGTCGAGGACGAATCCGGGTGCCGCCGCCGCGGCCCGCTGCACGAACAGCTCGACGGCGCTGGACCGGGCGACCATCCGCGGGTCGGTGTGCTCCGGCAGCGTCAGCGGCGGTACGGGATGCACCACCTCGCCGGGAACGTCGAGGGCTTCCTGGCTGGTGAGCAGGAGGTGCGCCGCGGGCACGGCCGACAGCACGGCGTTGGCGAGCACGGCGACCGGCTCGACCAGGTGCTCGCAGTTGTCCAGCAGGATCAGCAGGTGTCTGTCGGCCACCGCCCGGCACAGCCAGCCCACCAGGTCGTCCAGGTTCGGCTCGGTCGCCGCCGTGTCGCACAGACCCAGCGTCGTGATGACCCGATCAGCGATGTCGTCCGGGGCCGACGCGGCGCCCAGGCCCGCCAGTTCGACCAGCCATACGCCGTCGGCGAACTGCTCGGCCACGTCGCGCGCCGCGGCGATCGCCAGCCGTGTCTTGCCCACTCCGCCGAGACCGGCGAGCGTGACGAGGCGGGTGCTGGCGGCGGGGTCCAGCCGTGCCCGTACCTGTTCGGCCGCCTCGCGCCGGCCGATCAGCGGAGTCAGCGGGGTGGGCAGGTTGGTACGGCATGACAGCGATCCGATCGCGGGGGTGGCCAGCTCCGGCTCCTGGCGCAGGATCGCCTCGTGCAGCGCGGAGGCCCCGGGGCCGGGTGACGCCCCCAGCTCCTCGGCCAGTCGCCGCCGCAGGTCCTGGAAGCTCTGCAGCGCATCTCCCTGTCGCCCCGCCCGGTACAGGGCGCGCATATGGGCCATGCGCAGCCGTTCGCGCAGCGGGTGGCGTGTCACCAGCACCCCCAGCTCCGCCGCCAGCGCGGTGTGCTCGCCCAGGGTGAGCCGCACCTCGGCCCGGTCCTCGACGACGTCGAGGCGCAGCTCTTCCAGCCGGGTGATCTCGTCGCGGGCGAACAGGGACTCGGCGACGTCGGCGTAGGCCGGGCCCCGCCACAACGCGAGCGCGTCGGCGAACAGGCCTTCCTTCACCGCCGGTTCCTCGTGCGCGCGGGCGCGTTCGGCCAGCTCCTGGAAGGCCACCGCGTCGACCGTGTCGTCCGCCAGCAGCAGCCGGTAGCCGGCGGGTTCGCGGACCACCTGCTCCCGGCCCAGCACGCGGCGCAGCTGGGAGACCTTGGTCTGCAGCGTGTTGGCCGACCCGCCCGGCGGGTTGCTCGCCCACAGGTCCTCGATCAGGCGGTCCGCCGACACCGGTCCGCCGCCGTGGACGAGCAGATCGGCCAGCAGGGCGCGCACCTTCACCTCGGGGACCTTGATCGGCCGCCCCTCGGCGTCCCAGACGGCCAGCGGGCCAAGCACCCCGTAGCGCATGGCCGCAGTCTATCGCCGAGCAGCCCTCAGGAAATCGTGCGGAAGGGTCCGCACAGTGGCGCCTGCACACGTTGTCGAGACGCGAAACGCAGGGAGTGCCATGAGCACAACGACCGTACGCAGGGCGGGCGCCCGGGAGTGGGGAGGGCTGGCCGTCCTCTCGTTGCCCACCGTGCTGCTGGGCCTCGACGTCACCGTGCTGTACCTGGCCCTCCCCTCGCTGTCCGAGGATCTGCGGCCGTCCGGCACCCAAGAGCTGTGGATCATGGACGCCTACGGCTTCATGATCGCCGGCTTCCTGCTCACCATGGGCACGCTGGGCGACCGGATCGGCCGGCGCAGACTGCTGATGATCGGTGCCGTGTCCTTCGGGGCCGTCTCGGTCCTGGCGGCCTGCTCCACCAGCGCCGACATGCTCATCGCCACGCGCGCGGCCCTGGGGATCGCCGGTGCCACGCTGATGCCGTCCACGCTGGCGCTGATCAGCAACATGTTCGCCGATCTGCGCCAACGCTCCTTGGCCATCGGTGTCTGGGCGACGAGCTTCGCGCTCGGCATGGCGCTCGGGCCGGTGGTCGGCGGCGTGATGCTGGACCACTTCTGGTGGGGTTCGGTGTTCCTCCTCGCGGTCCCGGTCGCGATCGTGCTGCTGGTGGCCACACCGGCCCTGATCCCCGAGTACCGGGCGCCGCGGAGCGGCAGGTTCGACCTGCTCAGCGTCACGCTGTCCCTGATCGCCATCCTGCCGGTGGTCTACGCGGTGAAGCGGTTCGCCAAGGACGGCCCGGACGGCCCCACGGTCGCCGCCGCGGTGATCGGCCTGGTCTTCGCGGTGCTGTTCGTCCGGCGCCAGGGCACGCTGGTGAGCCCGCTGCTGGACGTACGCCTGTTCACCGACCGGACGTTCAGCTCCGCGCTGAGCGTGCTGCTCATCGGCCTCGTCGGCGTCGGCGGCTCGATGCTGCTCATCACCCAGCAGCTCCAGCTCGTGGAGGGGCTTCCGCCCGTCGAGGCGGGCCTGTGGATGGGTCCGCCGGCGCTGCTGATGTTCCTGGCAGCGATCGGTTCTCCCCTGGTCGCGCGCCGGGTGCCGCCGGGAGTCGTGGTGGCGGCCGCCCTGGCACTGTCCACCGTCGGGTACGTGCTGCTCGCCCTGGTGGACGCCTCGGGCGGCATCGCCCTGATGGTGATCGGCTTCGGCCTCGTCTACCTCGGGCTCGGGGCGATCGCGGCCCTGGGCACGGACCTGGTGGTCGGAGCCGCGCCGGCGGAGAAGGCGGGATCCGCCTCGGCGATGTCGGAGACCGTGCAGGAACTGGGCCTTGCCCTGGGGGTGGCGATCCTGGGCAGCACGGCGACCGCGGTCTACCGCGGCCGGGTCGACAAGGAGATTCCCGCCGGCACCCCGTCCGAGGTCGCCGGCGTCGCGGGTGACAGCCTCGCGGGCGCGGTCGCCTCGGCACAGCGGATGCCCGCCGGCTGGCTCGACGTCGCCAAGGAGGCCGCGACCTCCGGGATGAACACCGCGATGGCCGTCGCCGCGGTGTGCACCCTGGCGCTCTCGTTCCTGTCCGCCGTCGTGCTGCGGCACGTCGGCGCCATCGGCGGCGACAGCGCCGCCGACACCTCGTACGACCACTCCGGGAAGCACAGCTGATCACCGGCACCACGCACCGGCATCGGCTCGCGGGAGTCCGGTGCCGGTCAGGAATCCGGTGCCGGTTCGGGAGTCCAGCTGGTGGACGTGGATCTCGCAGGCGGTCTCCCAGCGGATGTCCGGCACGACGATGCCGGCCGTCTCCGCGAGCCGGCCGTCACGGTCGCAGTGCGTGCGCTCGACCGGCAGCTGGGCACCGACCGGCTCGGAAGGGAACCACCACGGGCGGTTTGTGGCCGCGGTCGCCCGCGACGCCCCGGAGCACCTCGAGGGCTTCCGCGTGGCGCCGGCGGGCGAGTGGGACGCTTCAGGGCCGGCGGTGCACGACCGCCGGCCCTGATCGTCGGATCGGATCCTTACCTGCCCTGACCAGGTGTTACAGCACCGGCAGCAGGTTCTTCAGCTCGAAGGCCGTGACCTCGCTGCGGTACTCCTCCCACTCCTGCTTCTTGTTGCGGAGGAAGAAGTCGAAGACGTGTTCGCCCAGCGTCTCGGCGACCAGTTCGCTCTTCTCCATCAGCGAGATCGCCTCGCCCAGGTTCTGCGGGAGCGGCTCGATGCCCATCGCGCGGCGCTCCGCGTCGGAGAGGGCCCAGACGTCGTCGTCGGCGCCGGCCGGGAGTTCGTAGCCCTCCTCGATGCCCTTGAGGCCCGCGGCGAGCAGGACCGCGTAGGTGAGGTACGGGTTGGCGCCGGAGTCGATGGAGCGGACCTCGACGCGGGCCGAGCCGGTCTTGCCGGGCTTGTACATCGGGACGCGGATGAGGGCGGAGCGGTTGTTGTGGCCCCAGCAGATGTACGAGGGGGCCTCGCCGCCCGCGCCGGCCGCGCGGGAGGAGCCGCCCCAGATGCGCTTGTAGGAGTTGACCCACTGGTTGGTGACGGCCGAGATCTCCGCCGCGTGCTTCAGCAGGCCCGCGATGAAGGAGCGGCCGACCTTGGAGAGCTGGTACTCCGCGCCCGACTCGTAGAAGGCGTTGCGGTCGCCCTCGAAGAGGGAGAGGTGGGTGTGCATGCCCGAACCCGGGTACTCCGAGAACGGCTTCGGCATGAACGTGGCCTGCACGCCCTGCTCCAGCGCCACCTGCTTCATCACCAGACGGAACGTCATGATGTTGTCCGCCGTGGAGAGCGCGTCCGCGTACCGCAGGTCGATCTCCTGCTGGCCGGGGGCGCCTTCGTGGTGGCTGAACTCGACCGAGATGCCCATCGATTCGAGCATGGTGATCGCCTGGCGGCGGAAGTCCATGCCGACGTTCTGCGGCGTGTGGTCGAAGTAGCCGGAGCTGTCCGCCGGGGTCGGGCGGGTGCCGTCGACCGGCTTGTTCTTCAGCAGGAAGAACTCGATCTCGGGGTGGGTGTAGAAGGTGAAGCCGAGGTCCGACGTCTTCGCGAGGATCCGCTTCAGTACGTAGCGCGGGTCCGCGAAGGACGGGGAGCCGTCCGGCATCAGGATGTCGCAGAACATCCGCGCGGTGCCCGGGGCTTCCGCGCGCCAGGGCAGGATCTGGAAGGTGCCCGGGTCCGGCTTGGCGATCATGTCCGACTCGTAGACCCGCGCGAAGCCCTCGATCGCCGAGCCGTCGAAGCCGATGCCCTCGTCGAAGGCCTGCTCCAGCTCGGCCGGAGCGACGGCGACGGACTTGAGGAACCCGAGGACGTCGGTGAACCACAGCCGCACGAAGCGGATGTCGCGCTCCTCAAGGGTCCTGAGGACGAATTCCTGCTGCTTGTCCATTGCCACATCCTTGCAGTTCAGACGGTCCGTGCACCACCGCCCGGGGTAGGGGGACACTGCCAGTATCGCGACCCGGGATTTCACCCACATTACGCACTCGGTGCGAGAGGGAGCACGTGGCCACCCACTACGATCGGCGACCGTGGCGCACGGGGGCGGTGACCGAGCGATGACCGGCTTTCCCGCCCGTCCGCGCGCATCGGTCCACGGGACCGCCCTCCCGCCTCCCGGCCCCTTCGCAGAAGGACTCGACGACATGAGCTTCGACCCCCGGTACCCCCAGCCACAGGCCCCCGACACCCGCGCGCGCGGCACCCGCAACCGGGCCATCGCCATAGGGCTGAGCGCCGCCGTCGTGGCCGGTCTCGTCACCTTCGGCTCTTACCTGCTGCTGGAGAACTCCGAGGCCGGCGAGAAGTCCGACGACGCTTCGGCGGCCCAGGACGGCAAGCATCCGGGCGGGCACGGCGACTCCCACGGCGACGCCAAGGGCGGGGCCGTCGAGGGGCTCAGGTCCTGGGACGCGGCGAAGCTGGACCGTGAGCATGTGGCGGGCCCGGTCGACTATCCGATGAAGCCCCCGGTCGGCGGCGACCACAACGCGTCCTGGATGAACTGCGACGGCGACGTATACGAAAAGCCCCTCCCGGACGTCAACGCCGTCCACTCCCTGGAGCACGGCGCGGTCTGGGTCACCTACAACGGCACGGCCGCCGAGCGGGACGTCGACGCGCTCGCCGAGCGCGTCGAGAAGACCCCGTTCACGCTGATGAGCCCGTACGCCGGCCAGGAGGGCGCGATCATGCTCAGCGCCTGGGGCAAGCAGGTCACCGTGGACTCCGCCGACGACCGGCGGGTGGAGCAGTTCCTCACCCAGTACGTCCAGGGCGCGCAGACGCCCGAGCCCGGCGCACCCTGCACCGGCGGGCTGACGACGGTGCCGCAGTGACGGCGGGGCGGAGCCCGCGGGACGACGACGCCCAGGCCCTCGTGGAGCGGGGAAGGACCCGGCGTGTCCGCTGGGCCGCCGGGACCGCCGTCGCCCTCGCGCTGCTCTTCGCGGGGGCCGCCGCGGTCGCCTCCGCGCGCGGCGACGGGGGTGGGGGCGGAGAGGGGCGGGGGAACGCCCTCGTTCCGGCCGCCCCGTCCGCCGACGCCGGGTTCGCCCGGGACATGGCCGTCCACCACCAGCAGGCCGTCGAGATGTCCTTCATCGTCCGCGACCGCACCGACGACGAGGACGTACGCCGTCTCGCCTACGACATCGCCAACACCCAGGCCAACCAGCGCGGCATGCTGCTCGGCTGGCTCGACCTGTGGGAGCTGCCCAAGGTCGCCCCGGGCGGGGACCCGCCCATGGCGTGGATGGCCGATGCGGATGGGCATGGACAACGGCATGGGCATGGCTCGGGTGGCGACCCGGCCGGTGACGGCGCTGACGGGGTGCTCATGGCGGGCATGGCCAGTCGCTCCGAGCTGGTGCGGCTCGGGCGGCTCGACGGCGAGCAGGCCGAGGTGTTCTTCCTCCAGCTGATGACGGACCACCACCAGGGCGGCGTCGCCATGGCCGAGGCCTGTGCGTCCTTGTGCTCGGTTCCGGCCGAGCAGCGGCTCGCCCGGGGCATGGTCGAGGGGCAGCAGTCCGAGCTGGGGCTGATGCGGGACATGCTGGCCGAGCGGGGTGCCAAGCCCCGGTCCTGATTCGGGCCGTGCGGCCCGGACGACGGGTGCGTCAGCTTTCGTCCTTCCGCCGGCACACCCGAACGGGTGGTTGCGGTCGCGCGGCCCCGGCGGGCAGATGACGATGGGTTGCGCTCGGGACCGTACGGCAGTGCCATCGGCACGCAGGAGGAAATACCCCATGACGACCGCCAAAGACATCATGCACAGCGGGGCCCGCTGGATCCCGGCCCACGAGACGCTCGACCGTGCGGCGCAGCTGATGCGCGAGCACAACGTGGGTGCGCTGCCCGTCTCCGCCAACGGTGACTCGGACCGGATGGTCGGCATCATCACCGACCGCGACATCGTCGTCGGCTGTGTGGCCAAGGGGCACGATCCGGCGAAGATCACGGCCGGTGATCTCGCGCAGGGCACGCCCCGCTGGATCGAGGCGGAGGCCGACGTGAACGCGGTCCTGGAGGAGATGCAGACCCACCGCATCCGCCGGCTGCCCGTCGTCGAGAACAAGAAGCTCGTCGGCATGATCAGCGAGGCCGACCTCGCCCAGCACCTCAGCGAGGAGCAGATCGCGGTCTGGGCCGAGAAGGTCTACTCCCGCAGCTGAGGCTCCGTGCGCGGGCGAACGGCAGCCCCTGTGCCCCTCCGCCGGTCCGGCGGAGGGGCACAGGGGCGCAGGGGCCACCGTCCGGTATACCCGCCGGGGGTAGGGTGGCCCCATGGCGGGCACGACGCGGAGCGGCAGCGGGACGTACGGGCGGCTGATGCTGTTCGCCGCTCTGCTGTTCGGCATCGTCACCATGCACACGGTCGGGCATCCGGCCGAGCACGGCGGCTCGTCGTCGCTCCCCGCCATGACCGAGCATGGAGGCCGGGCCCCGGGCGTCGTCCACGCCCCGGCTAGCGCTCCGGCGCCGGGCGGTTCCGGCGTACAGCAGCACACGTCGTCGCACGACTCCCCCGCCTCCGGCGCCCCCGTGAGCGGCATGAGCGGCATGGATCCGCTCTCCGTCTGTCTCGCCGTCCTCAGTGTCTGGGGTCTCGCCCTCGTCGGTTCCTGGCTGCTCGGCCTGCGCGCCGATGGGCGGCCCCTCGGTACGCCGGCGGGTGCGGGGCTGCTGCGGGTTCTGCGCCCGGTCCCGCCGCCCCGGATGCCGGTGCTCGCCAGCACGTCGGTGCTGCGTATCTAGGAGTGGGCGTCTCACCTCCGCCCTCCCCAGTGACACCAGGTTCTTCATATCTTCAGAGGTGTATTCGGTATGCCCACGCAACACACTCGACGCGCCGTGCTCGGCGCCGCTCTCGCCGTCGCCGGCACGGGAGCCCTGGCCGCCTGTTCCGACGGCGGCAGCGGCCACGGCGGTGCGCACTCCCCCGGCGGAGCGCGGGACTCCGGTAGGTACGTCTCCCCCGGCGGCAAGGAGGTCGAGGCGGCCGAGGCGGCGCGCGGCTCCGGGCCCGTACGTGAGGTCTCCCTCACCGCCACCCGGGCCCGGCTCGACCTCGGCGGCGGGCGGACCGTCGCCTCCTGGGCGTACGGGGACCGGCTGCCCGGGCGCGAGGTGCGGGTGACGGCGGGCGACACTCTCGCGCTCACCCTCGCCAACCACCTGCCGGAGCCCACCTCACTGCACTGGCACGGCCTCGCCCTGCGCAACGACATGGACGGGGTCCCCGGGCTGACCCAGCGGGACATCGCACCCGGGGGCGACTTCGCCTACCGGTTCGCCGTGCCGCATCCGGGGACGTACTGGTTCCACCCGCACTCCGGCGTCCAGCAGGACCGGGGGCTGTACGCGCCGCTGATCGTCGAGGACCCGAAGGAGCCGTTGGCGTACGACAAGGAGTGGGTCGTCGTCCTCGACGACTGGGTCGACGGGGTGGACGGCTCCACTCCGGATGCTGTCCTCGACGAGCTGTCCGGGGGTATGGGCGGCGGGATGGATCACGGCGCGCACACCATGTCGGGCGCGGGCGAGGACGAGCCGGGCGGCGACGGGCCCTCGCGGATGATGATGGGCGCCACCAGTGAGCTGCTCGGCGGGGACGCCGGTGATGTGGCCTACCCGCACTACCTGGTCAACGGGCGGGTGCCGGAGGACCCGGAGTCGTTCACCGCGCGGCCCGGTGACCGTATCCGGCTGCGGATCATCAACGCCGGTGGCGACACCGCCTTCCGGGTCGCGCTCGGCGGGCACCGGATGACCGTGACGCACACCGACGGGTTCCCGGTGCGGCACACCACGGGGGACGCTCTGCTGCTGGGGATGGGCGAGCGGTACGACGTCCTCGTCACCGCCGGCGACGGGGTCTTCCCACTGACCGCGCTGGCCGAGGGGAAGAAGGCGTCGGCGCTGGCTCTGCTGCGGACCGGGAGCGGGGCCGCGCCCGCCGCCTCCGTACGGCCCAAGGAGCTGGACGGTAAGCCGGTGGAGGCGGGGCGGCTGGTCCCGGACCCGTCGGTGGCACTGTCCGGCCGTGCGCCGGACCGGACGATCCGGATGCGGCTCACCGGCGGGATGGCGAAGTACGACTGGGCCTTCGACGGGCGGCCGTACAGCGCGAAGCAGCGGCGGCCGGTCGAGACGGGCGAGCGGGTGCGGGTCGTCTTCGACAACGGGACGGCCATGTGGCATCCCCTCCATCTGCACGGGCACACGTTCGCGCTGGCCGGGAACGCCGCCGGGGCACGTAAGGACACCGCGATCGTGCTGCCGCACCGGTCGCTGACCGTGGAGTTCGACGCCGACAACCCGGGACTGTGGATGGTCCACTGCCACAACGTCTACCACGCGGAGGCGGGGATGATGACGGTCATCGGGTATCGGGGCTGACCCTCGCGGTGCACGGCGAGTCGGGGCCGGGTGACCGGCTCTGACCTGCGCTTCCGGTGAGGCCGGGCAGATTCCGCCCGGCCCGCCGGGACATCGCGTCAGAAAGACGATTACACTGGCGGACGTGCCTCAACTACGCCTCGCACTGAATCAGATCGACTCGACCGTCGGCGACCTCGCCGGCAACTCCGAGGCGATCGTCCACTGGACCCGGCACGCCGCCGAGCAGGGCGCCCACCTGGTGGCGTTCCCCGAGATGGTGCTGACCGGATACCCCGTCGAGGACCTGGCCCTGCGGTCGTCCTTCGTCGAGGCCTCGCGACAGGCGCTGCGCGCGCTGGCCGCCCGGCTCGACGCGGAGGGCTTCGGCGAACTGCCGGTCCTCGTCGGCTACCTGGACCGCTCCGAGCACGCCGCGGCGCGCTACGGGCAGCCGGCCGGTTCCCCGCGCAACGCCGCCGCCGTGCTGCACCGCGGCGGGATCGCGCTCAACTTCGCCAAGCACCACCTGCCGAACTACGGGGTGTTCGACGAGTTCCGGTACTTCGTGCCGGGTGACTCGATGCCCGTCATCCGGGTCAAGGGCATCGACGTGGCCCTCGCGATCTGCGAGGACCTGTGGCAGGACGGCGGGCGCGTCCCGGCCGCCCGGTCCGCCGGGGCCGGGCTGCTGCTGTCGATCAACGCCTCGCCGTACGAGCGGGACAAGGACGACACCCGGCTGGAGCTGGTCCGCAAGCGGGCCCAGGAGGCCGGCTGCACGACGGCATACCTGGCGATGATCGGCGGACAGGACGAGCTGGTCTTCGACGGCGACTCGATCGTCGTCGGCAAGGAGGGCGAGGTCATCGCCCGCGCCCCGCAGTTCTCCGAGGGCAGCGTGATCCTCGATCTGGAGCTGCCCGCCGCCGAGGCCGTGGCGCCGTCGGGTGTGGTGGACGACGGGCTGCGCATCGACCACGTGGTGCTGTCCGACCGGCCCGTGGACGCGTACGAGCCGGAGCTCGCGGGCGGGTACGCGGAGCGGCTGGAGGACGACGAGGAGATCTACTCCGCGCTGGTCGTCGGGCTGCGTGCGTACGCTGCGAAGAACGGTTTCAGCAGTGTGCTGATCGGGCTCTCGGGCGGGATCGACTCGGCGATCTGCGCGGCCATCGCGTGCGATGCGCTCGGCGCGCAGAACGTGTACGGCGTGTCCATGCCTTCGAAGTACTCCTCGGACCACTCCAAGGGCGACGCGGCCGAGCTGGCGCGGCGGACCGGGCTCAACTTCCGGACCGTACCGATCGAGCCGATGTTCGACGCTTACATGGGGTCGCTCCAGCTCACCGGCCTCGCCGAGGAGAACCTCCAGGCGCGGCTGCGCGGCACGATGCTGATGGCCCTGTCCAACCAGGAGGGGCAGATCGTGCTGGCGCCCGGCAACAAGTCGGAGCTGGCGGTCGGTTACTCCACGCTCTACGGGGACGCGGTCGGCGCGTACGGGCCGATCAAGGACGTCTACAAGTCGTCGGTCTTCCGGCTGGCGAAGTGGCGCAACCGGGCCGCCGAGGAGCGGGGTCAGACGCCGCCGATCCCGGAGGCCTCGATCACCAAGCCGCCGAGCGCGGAGCTGCGGCCGGGGCAGGTCGACACGGACTCGCTGCCGGACTACGACGTCCTGGACGCGATCCTGGAGATGTACGTGGACCGGGACCAGGGGCTGGACGCCATCGTGGCGGCCGGGTTCGACGCGGAGCTGGTGGCGAAGACGCTGCGGATGGTGGATACCGCCGAGTACAAGCGGCGGCAGTACCCGCCGGGGACGAAGATCTCGCCCAAGGGGTTCGGGAAGGACCGGCGGCTGCCGATCACGAACAGGTGGCGCGAGTCGTCCTAGGGCGTGTTCGAAAGTAGCGCCGTCCGCCCGGAGGGCGGGCTCGGCGGCGTCTGGTGCGTGCGTGCCGCCGAGGGCGCGGAGTTCGCGGCGTACGTCCTGGTGCGCCTCGACCGGGATGCCGGGCACGAGTCGGGCCAGGGCCGCCATCGCGGCGAGGCCGATCGCCGCGACCACGAGGAACGTGGCCCGCCAGCCGAGGTGCTGGCCGAGCAGGGTCGCCGCGGGGACACCGACGATGTTGGCGACCGTCGGACCGAGGAACATCGTCGCCACCGCCCGCGCCCGGCGGCCCCCGGCGACCAGCCGGGCGGCCACGACCGCGCCGACGCCGAAGAACGCGCCGTGGGGGGGCAGACCGGCGAGGAAACGGCCGCGACCGTGGTCACAGCTCCACGCGGGCGGCGATCGGGAGGTGGTCGCTGTCGGTCGCCGCGAGCGTCCAGGAGGACAGCGGCTCGACACCCTTGACCATGATCTGATCGATCCGGGCCATCGGGAAGGAAGCGGGCCAGCTGAATCCGAAGCCGTCGCCCGCCGCGCCCTGGGTGGAGCGCATCTGGGAGGTGACCGCGTTCAGCGAGCGGTCGTTCATCGTGCCGTTCAGGTCGCCGAGCAGAACGACGCGCTTCACCGGTTCGTCGGCGATGGCCTCGCCGAGCGCGTCGGCGCTGTCGTCGCGCTGGTTGGCGGTGAACCCGGCGTGCAGCTTCACGCGGACGGACGGCAGGTGGGCCACGTACACCGCGACCTCGCCCTGCGGGGTCTCGACCGTGGAGCGCATCGCCCGGGTCCAGCCCATCTTGATGTCGACCGGCCTGGTGTCGCTGAGCGGGTACTTGCTCCACAGCCCGACGGTGCCCTGGACCGAGTGGTACGGGTAACGGCCGGCCAGCGACTTCTCGTACGTGGAGACCTGCCCGCCCGGGAGTTCCTGGAGGGCCACGACGTCCGCCCCGGATCCGGCGACCTGCTGGGCGGTGCCGTCGGGGTCGGGGTTGCCGGCGTTGACGTTGTGGGTGGCGACGGTGAGGTCGCCGCCGCCGCCGGACTTGTCGGTGAGCAGTCCGCCGAACACGTTGAGCCAGACCACGGCGGGCAGCAGCAGCGCGATCAGGGCGGTCGCGGAGCGCCGCACCAGGCCCAGGACCAGCAGCACCGGGATGAAGAGCGCGACCCACGGCAGGAACGTCTCGATGAGGCTGCCGAGGTTGCCGAGCCGGTTGGGGATCTGCGCGTGGACGACCATCAGCAGGGTCAGCAGCACCGAGCAGAGGGCCAGCACGATCCCGCGCCGCCAGATGCCCCGGTCGGACGTCAGTCTGTCCCGCAGGTCCCGGAAGCGGGACCCGCCGGCCCCCGGCTGCTCCGCGCTGCCGTTGCCCGTGTCCGCTCCGTACGCCTGCACCATCGCGCTGTCCTCACTGCCTTGCCCTGCACATCGCCGCGCTCTCGACCCTAGGTGATGAGCGACGTCTTCCCGCCGTCGACCTACCGGCTCGCCCGGCCTCCGACGACCGTACGGAGATCCCGTACGGAGAGCAGGACGACGGGGGCGGGACGACGGGTTCCGGTCCGGGGCCGGCAAGAGGGCCTTGTGACAGAACGATCACACTCGCCCGGGGGCCAGGCCCCGGGTGCGCATCGGTTCCAGCATCACGCGCACGTCGGCGAGCCCGGCGGCGGCGAGCGGCTTCCACCAGCGGCGGCGATGGATCGCCTCGGGGACACGGGGCACGGCGGCGGGGACGGGGGCGCCGGACGGTACGGACATGCGGACAGTCGTCAGCCCTTTTCGATACGGGACCGTCTCGTATCGTTGAAGCCTTCTTCGGCGGTCACGGGGCCGGGAGGCGGGCCCACTTCCCGAGCGGTGGGGCGGGATGCCACCATGGAAGGGATCCGGGGACGCCGTCAGGGCGCCTCGAGATGACGAAGGAGCCGTTGGCCATGTCGCTTCAGGCTGCGCAGAACCAGTCCTCCCCCGCTGGCGCGTCCGCTTCCCCCGCAGGTCCGTCCGCCGACAGCAGCAAAGCGCTGTACGGAGGGAAGTCCACCCGCCGCATCACCGTCCACGACATCGCCGCCGCCACGGAGCGCGGCGAGAAGTGGCCCATGCTCACCGCCTACGACGCGATGACCGCGTCCGTCTTCGACGAGGCCGGGATCCCGGTCATGCTCGTCGGGGACTCGATGGGCAACGTCCACCTCGGCTACGAGACCACCGTGCCCGTCACGATGGACGAGATCGCCATGCTGTCCGCCGCCGTCGTGCGGGGCACCAAGCGCGCCCTGATCGTCGCCGACCTGCCCTTCGGCTCGTACCAGGAGAGTCCCGTCCAGGCGCTGCGCAACGCCACCCGGCTGATCAAGGAGTCGGGCGTCGGCGCGGTCAAGCTGGAGGGCGGCGAGCGGTCCCACGAGCAGATCCGGCTGCTGGTCGAGGCCGGCATCCCGGTCATGGGCCACATCGGTCTGACCCCGCAGTCCGTCAACGCGATGGGCTACCGGGTCCAGGGCCGCGGCGAGGAGGCCGCCCAGCAGCTGCTGCGCGACGCCAAGGCCGTCCAGGACGCGGGCGCGTTCGCCGTCGTGCTGGAGCTGGTGCCCGCCGAGCTGGCCGCCGAGGTCACCCGTACGCTGCACATCCCGACCGTCGGCATCGGCGCCGGTTCCGCGACCGACGCCCAGGTACTGGTCTACACGGACATGGTCGGGCTGACCGGCGGCAAGGTGCCGCGCTTCACCAAGCAGTACGCGAACCTGCGGCAGGTCCTCGGCGATGCCGCGAAGGAGTTCGCGGACGAGGTCGTCGGCGGCACGTTCCCGGCGCCGGAGCACACCTTCCACTGACACCGGCCCCGGCGCGGGGCCGCCCTGCGCCCGCTGGTTCACCGACCATTTCCCGCACCACCGACAGCCCGCCGACATCCCCCATCGGCGGGCTGTCGCCCGCGCGGCGGCCGGTGCCGGGCCGTGTCGGCGGTCTGTCGGCGGTCTGTCGGTGGTCTGTCGGTGGTCTGTCGGTGGGTGCTGGTCCGCTGGTGGGCATGGAACGAACCGACAACAAGCCCGGCAGCGGCCGGAACGCCGTCGAGGTGCGGGGGCTGGTCAAGCACTACGGCGAGACCAGAGCACTGGACGGCGTGGACCTCGACGTCCGCGAAGGCACCGTCCTCGGTGTGCTCGGCCCCAACGGCGCGGGCAAGACCACTCTCGTACGCTGCCTGTCCACCCTGGTCACCCCCGACGCCGGCCACGCGGTCGTCGCGGGCTACGACGTGGTGAAGCAGCCCCGGCAGCTCCGCCGCACCATCGGCCTGACCGGGCAGTACGCCTCGGTCGACGAGAAGCTCTCCGGCTGGGAGAACCTGTACATGATCGGGCGGCTGCTCGATCTGCCCCGCAAGCAGGCGCGGGCCCGCGCCGACGAACTGCTGGAGCGGTTCTCCCTCACCGAGGCCGCCGGACGGGCCTGCATGGAGTACTCCGGCGGGATGCGCCGCCGGCTCGACCTGGCCGCCTCGATGATCGGCAGCCCCGCCGTGCTCTACCTGGACGAGCCGACGACGGGGCTCGATCCCCGGACCCGTAACGAGGTCTGGGACGAGGTGCGGCGGATGGTCGCCGAGGGCGCGACCGTACTGCTGACCACCCAGTACATGGAGGAGGCGGAACAGCTCGCCAAGGAGCTGACCGTGATCGACAAGGGGAAGATCATCGCCCGGGGCGGCGTCGACGAGCTGAAGGCGAAGGTCGGCGGCCGCACCCTGCAGATCCGGCCCTCGGACGCGGCGGAGCTGGCCGCGATGGCGCAGGCGATCCGGGAGGCCGGGCTCGACGGCGTCGCCGGGGCGCAGGCCGTGCCGGACGAAGGGCTGCTGTACGTGCCGATCCTCAGCGACGAGCAGCTCACCGCCGTCATCGGGCTGCTGGGCGTCCGGGGGTTCTCCCTCGCCCATGTCGCCACCGCCCTGCCCAGCCTCGACGAGGTGTTCCTCGCGATCACCGGCGACGAGGCCGCGCCCCTCTCCGACCAGGCTCCCCAGGAGGTCGCCGCATGAGCACCACGACACTGCCCCCCACCCCCGCCGGGTCCGCGGGCACCGGCCCGTCGAAGGCCGCGGGGGCCGAGGAGGGCCGGATCGGGCTGCGGGCCGGCCTGCGGCACATCGGGGCCCTGGTCCGGCGCAATCTGCTCCAGATCAAGAAGGACCCCGAGTCGATGTTCGACGTCCTCCTGATGCCGGTCGTCTTCATCGTGCTCTTCGTGTACGTCTTCGGCGGCTCGGTCGGCGCCAGCCTCGGCGGTGACCGGCAGTCCTATGTGAACTACCTGGTGCCCGGGTTGATGGCGATGATGGGCATGAACATCGCCATGGCCGTCGGCACCGGCGTCAACGACGACTTCCGCAAGGGGGTCATGGACCGGTTCCGGACGATGCCGATCGCCCGCTCCTCGGTGCTCATCGCCAAGATCGTGGTCGAGCTGGGCCGGCTGCTGGTCGCGACGCTGATCCTGCTCGCCATGGGGTTCGCACTCGGCATGGAGCTGAACGGCTCGGTGTTCGGTCTCCTCGGAGCGGTCGCGCTGGCCGCGACGTTCGGCGCCGCCGTCATGTGGATCTTCATCCTGCTGGGGCTGGCCATGAAGACGGCCCAGGCTGTTCAGGGGACGGCGATGATCGTGCTGATGCCGCTGCAGTTCGGTTCCTCGATCTTCGCGCCGCCGCAGACCATGCCGGGCTGGCTCCAGGCGTTCACCGAATACAACCCGCTGTCCAACCTCGCGGACGCGGCGCGCGGGCTCATGCAGGGCGGCCCGGTCGCGGACTCGGTCTGGTGGACGCTCGCCTGGGCCGCCGGGATCACGGTGGTGATGGCTCCGCTGGCGGTCGCCAAGTTCCGCAAGAAGGCCTGAGCGCAGGAGGATCGAGCGAACGACCGCTACGCCGGAGAGGTCTGCCGGTACGTCTCCGCCAGGGCGGTGGCCTCGTCGAGGGTGAGGCCACCGCCCTCCTCGTACGCCGCCGTGTACGCGTCATCACTGATCCGGGTCCGCACCGCCTGTTCGGCGTCGTTCCGGAAGCGGTACTCCATCACGGTCGGCACGTGCCCTCGGGGCAGCAGCGCCACCTGGAGGCCGAGCAGCCGGGCGGCTGCCTCCGGAGCCCCGGCACCGTCGAGTCCGGCGAGGGCACGGGCGATGACCAGCAGCTGCATGGACGCCAGGTGCGGGGCCATCATCGTCGACAGCCGCCCCCGGGAGCGGCTCAGCCCAGCCAGGCCCCTGTCCAGCGCGCAGGCGTACGCGCCGTCGAGGTTGTCCAGCCAGGCCAGCACCCCGAGCACGAAGCCGTCGAAGCCCGCGACCATATGCGAGCTGAACTCCTCGCGCAGCAGCGTCATCTGTTCCCGCGCCTCGCCGATGTGGCCCTGGCGCCCGAGCAGGAACCCCAGGTTCAGTCGGGCGGTCGGCACCGCTTCGTGGCCCGCGAAGCGACCGTTGCCGATGATCTCCCGCAGAATGGCCTCCGCCTCGTCGGGGCGGTCCAGATCGGCGAGGACCCCGGCGTACCGAGCCCGCAGCACCGCCGCCTGCACCTGAGCGCCGAGCGCCCGCGCGTGGACCACCGCGGACCGGTAGTCCTCGGCGGCCTCGGCGAACCGGCCCCGCTGTTCGTGCGCCTCGCCCCGGGACGCCAGCGATTCCGCGGCGCCCCAGTCGTCTTCGAGCCGAACGAAGATCTCCAGACTCTCGTCGGCGTCGGCCAGTGCTTCGTCCGCCCATTCGGGGCGGTTGGCCAGGATTCTGGACCGCATCTGGAGCGCGGCGCCCAGCTCCCACTCGTAGCCGTACTCCCGGGAGGCGCGGACCGTCGCGTCCATCAGCTCGCGCAGGTCGTCTGTCTCGCCTGCGAGCAGGACCGCGTACATCCAGAGCGACCCGGGCGCACGGCAGGTCTGTGGCTGGCCTGCCCGGTAGGTACGGGCGATGCTCCGCAGCCGTGCCTGGCCCTCCTCGGTGGTCCACTCCTCCATCGTGTGGTCCGTGGTGGCCAGTTGGATCAACCCCACCCCACGCCGCGCCTCCGCCACCTGTTCGTGCACCCACGGCGGCGGCCGGTCGGTTGTCCGTTCCAGCAGGGAGGGGGCCGGGACGCCGGGCGGGGCGAACGGGTCGGGGCCGAGCGACGACGCGGCCCTGGCCCATTGGCGGGCGTCCGGGCGCAGATCGCGCATCATCCAGTACCAGGCCAACGACAGCACCATGCACAGCGCCTCGTGCTCGTCCCGGGCCGCTACGGCGTGGCGGAGCGCGGTGCGCAGGTTCTCGTACTCGCGCTGGAAGAGCGCTATGGCCTCCCGCTGCCCGGCGCCGCGCAGCTTCGGCCCGGTGGTGCGGGCCAGCTCCCGGTAGTGGACCAGGTGGCGGCGCTCGACGGCGTCCCGCTCGCCCGCCTCCTCCAGACGCTCGACGGCGTACTCGCCGACGGTCTCCAGCAGCCGGTAGCGCATCTCCTCGTCGTCGCCGGGCTCGGCCACGACGAGGGACTTGTCGACGAGGGAGCCGAGCAGAAACGCGACGTCGAGTGAGTCCACGGTGACGCCGTCGTCCGGTGCGGGCAGTGCGCAGACCTCCTCGGCGGCGGCGAGGGAGCAGCCTCCGGCGAAGACGGACAGACGGCGCAGTACGGCACGTTCGGCGGCGTCGAGCAGGTCCCAGGACCAGTCGACGACGGCGCGCAGGGTCTGCTGGCGGGGCAGCACGGTCCGGCTGCCGCCGGTGAGGAGGCGGAAGCGGTCGTCCAGCCGGTCGGCGATCTGGCGCGGGGTGAGCATCCGCAGCCGCGCGGCGGCCAGTTCGATGGCGAGCGGCAGGCCGTCCAGACGGCGGCAGATCTCGGCGCAGGCGGCCGCGGTCGCCTCGTCCGCGTCGATACGGAAGCCGGGGCGGGCGGCGGCCCCGCGCTCGGCGAGCAGGCGCAGCGCCATCGGGCCGGGCAGCGGATCGACGGGGCGCACGAACTCGCCCGGCACGCCGAGGGGTTCGCGGCTGGTGGCGAGGACGGTGAGCTGCGGGCAGTGGGTCAGCAGATGGTCGGTGAGGGCGGCCGCTGCCCCGACGACGTGCTCGCAGTTGTCCAGGAGGAGCAGCATCCGGCGCGGGGCGCAGTGCTCGGTGAGGCGTACGAGAGGGTCGGCGCCGACGCGGTCGGTGGCCCGCAGCTCCTCGGCTCCGGCCCCGCGCAGCACGGTCTCCCGGGCGCCGAGCGCGGTCAGGACGGCTTCGGGCACGATGCCGGGGTCGTCGACGGGGGCCAGTTCGGCGAGCCAGACGCCGTCGGGCCAGGCCTCGGCGGCGGCCTCCGCGGTCTCCTGGGACAGCCGGGTCTTTCCGGCGCCTCCGGGTCCCAGCAAGGTGACGAGCCGGGCGTGGCCGAGGTCCTCGCGCAGGGCGGCGATGTCGGTGTCGCGGCCGACGAAACTGGTGAGCCGGGCGCGGAGGTTCCCGTGGGCGGGCGGGTTCTTCAGGGCGGCTCCCGCGCCGGCGGCGAGCGGATTTCCCGGCGCGGGCTCCGGTCCGGGCGGGGCAGAGGGCCTCGGTCCGGCCGGTTCCTGGTGGAGGAGATCGGAGTGCAGGGCGCGCAGGGCCGGGCCGGGGGCCGTGCCGAGGCGGTCGTCGAGCAGGGTGCGGACCTCCTCGTACGCGGCCAGCGCCTCGGCGGGGCGTCCGGCGTCCCGCAGGGCCCTGATGCGCAGCGCCTGGAGCGGCTCGTCGAGCGGGTGGGCGTCGCAGAGCGCGGCCAGTTCCGCCAGCGCCGCCCCGGGGTTCCCGACGGCGAGGAGGGCGCCCAGCCCGGCCCGCCGCGCGTCGAGCCTGCGGGCCTCCCAGCGGGACGCGGTCGCCGCCCGGTCGGGCAGATCGGCGAGGGCGGGCCCGTTCCACAGCGCGAGGGCCTCTCCCAGGACGGCGAGGGCGCTCGAAGCGTCGCCGTCCTCCAGGGCCCGGCTCCCCTCCCACGTCAGGCGCTCGAAGCGGTGCAGGTCCACGGCGTCCGGCGGGGCGGCGAGCCGGTAGCCGCCCGCCACGGACTCGACGGCGCTCCGGCCCAGGGCCCGCCGCAGCCGGGCGACGAGGGCCTGGAGGGCGCCGGCCGCGTCGGCGGGCGGGTCGCCGTCCCACACCTCGTCGACGAGGACCCCGGCCGGGACGGTGCGTCCGGGGCTCAGCGCGAGAACGGTGAGCAGGGCGCGCAGCCGCGCCCCGCCGAGGGCGACGGCTGTGCCGTCGTCGCGAAGTGCCCGGGTGGTGCCGAGGATGCAGTAGCGCACGGGCTCATTGTCCGTGACGCCGCGCGGCGCGGCGTTGACAGGGTGGAACTACGCCGCCGGTCCCCGACGTTCCCGCCGTGTCGGAACGATACGAACCGTGGGAACGGCACGAACCGCCGGACCGTACGAACAGCCGGGACCGTACGATCGCCCTTCCCGGCCCCGCGCCTTGTCCCTCTCCCACCCCATCCCATCCCATCCCAGGAGTCGAGTGCCGATGACCACCGCAGCCAAACGCGGCGACCGGCGGATCAGCCCGGTCTTCCTCGGCATCGCCGCCGTCACCGCGGTCGCGGGCTGGGCGGTGTGGACGGGCTTCGCGGACGCCACCGGCTTCGCGGTCTTCCTGTTCGTCACCGGGGCCTGGATCGTCTCGCTCTGTCTGCACGAGTACGCGCACGCCCGTACCGCGTTGCACAGCGGGGACCTCTCGGTCGGGTCGAAGGGCTATCTGACGCTCAACCCGCTGAAGTACACGCACGCGCTGCTCAGCATCGTGCTGCCGGTGCTCTTCGTGATCATGGGCGGGATCGGGCTGCCCGGCGGCGCGGTGTACATCGAACGCGGCCGGATCCACGGCCGGTGGAAGCACAGCCTGATCTCGGCGGCGGGCCCGCTGACGAACGTGGCCTTCGCCATCGTGTGCACGGCCCCGTTCTGGCTGGACGCGCTCGACGGGGTGCCGGTCGCCTTCCGGTACGCGCTGGCGTTCCTGGCGATGCTCCAGGTGACGGCGGCGATCCTGAACTCCCTGCCGATTCCGGGGCTGGACGGCTACGGAATGATCGAGCCCTGGCTGTCGTACCGGATCAGGCGTCAGGTGGAGCCGATCGCGCCGTTCGGGCTGATCGCGGTGTTCGCCATCCTGTGGATCCCCGAGGTGAACATCGCGTTCTTCGACGCGATCCACGCACTGCTGCGCGGACTCGGCGTCGAGGAGTACCAGCGGTACTGCGGTTACGACCTGTACCGCTTCTGGCGGGGCCTCTTCGACGAGCAGGATCCGGGCTGCGCGGTGGGCTGACCGCGTGGCGCCTTGTTCAGCCCGCGTCGGCGGCGACGGCCAGCCGGTGCCTGCGGATGTAGAACCAGGTCATGTTCGACGAGAGCCCCGCGATGAGCACCCAGACGATCCCGAGCAGGCTGCCCTGCGCGAAGGAGACCACGGCCGCCACGGCGGCGAGGACGCAGACGACGAGGGCGTAGAGAGCGATGCGGGGCATGGGGGTCGGCTCCTGTCGGGAACGGGTCGCGGTCCCGTCCAGTGTCCCCCATGCCCCGTTGTGCCCTGCCCCGGGGAGCGCTCCCGGGCGGCGTGGCCCGGTCAGACGTCGGTGGTGCGCAGCCCGGCGTGGGCCTTGTAGCGGCGGTTGACCGAGATCAGGTTGGCGACCAGCGATTCGACCTGGTGGGCGTTGCGGAGCCGGCCCGCGAAGATGCCCCGCATTCCGGGGATCCGGCCGGCCAGCGCCTGCACCAGGTCCGTGTCGGCCCGGGCCTCGCCCAGGACCAGCACGTCGGTGTCGATCTCCTCGATGGACTCGTCCTGGAGCAGCACGGCCGAGAGGTGGTGGAAGGCGGCGGTGACCCGGGAGTCCGGCAGCAGGGCCGCGGCCTGTTCGGCGGCGCTGCCCTCCTCCGGTTTGAGGGCGTAGGCGCCCTTCTTGTCGAAGCCGAGCGGGTTGACGCAGTCGATGACGAGCTTGCCCGCGAGTTCCTCGCGCAGGGACTGAAGCGTCTTGGCGTGGCCGTCCCACGGCACGGCGACGATCACGATGTCGCTGCGCCGGGCGCACTCCGCGTTGTCCGCGCCCTCGACGCCGAAGCCCAGTTCGGCCGCCGCCTGTTCGGCTCGCGCCGCGTCCCGGGAACCGAGGGTGACCCGCTGTCCGGCGCGGGCGAGCCGGTAGGCGAGGCCACGCCCCTGCGGTCCGGTCCCGCCGAGCACGCCGACGCTCAGACCTGAGACGTCGGGAAGGTCCCAGGGGTCCTTGGCGGGGGGCTTGGGCGCGCTGCCGCTGTCCTGTGTAGTCATGGGCCGACCCTACTGCCAGGTAGCGCCTGGGAAACCGCCCCCGGGGCCGCGGTTCCGCTCACCGCGCGGCCCTCCGTTCGGGTGAGGGAGCAGCCGACGGGCCCGGCCGGGGCAGGGTGCCGGGCCATGGATGCCGTACGTGTCCCTGCTCCGCGATGTGCCGGGGACCCGGTGGCCGCAGGACGCCCGCCGGTTCGCGCTGGCGCAGGGCGGCTCCGTCGTCCCCCGGGGCGGCGGCCTGCTGCTGGCGGGGACCGAGGCGTACGAGCCCTGGCATCTGGCGGCCCGGCCGGCTGGACGGGGACCCGGTCGGCGATCTGGACGGGCGGGGTGGCGTGTGTGGCGTCGGTGGCGCTGCTGACCGCCGCGTTGCCGAAGCTGGTGCGGTACGACTCGGAGACGGATGAGGATGCGGTGCGGAGGCGGGGGGCCCGGGTGGAGGGGTGACCCGGGGCTCCGCCCCCGCCCCCGCTCCTCAAGCGCCGGAGGGGCGGAACAGATGTCCTCGATCGCCGGACGGGCCTGAGGTGCCCCCGGACGGGCTGAGGTCAGCCCTCGGGAGGGCTTGACCTGCCCTTGTCCTCGTCGTGCCACTTGGGGTCCGTGTCCCACTCCAGGTTGCGGTCGCGGGCCGTGTCCATCGCGTGTTGTGCCGCCTCGCGGGAGGTGTAGGGGCCGAAGCGGTTCTGGGCCGGGCACTCCGGGCCCTCCTCGACCTTCTTGTGCTCCAGGCAGTAGTACCATTCGCCCGGTTTGCCGACCGTGCGCTTCTTGAACAGGGCCATCGACGGTTCCTTTCCTCCCTGCCATGGTGCCCCGGAGCCGCTGGTTAGACTCGCTGGCATGTCTGGCCAGTCGCTTCTCGTACCAGGGGAGATCACTCCCGTCCGTTCCGTACCCGGAAACATCCGGCGTCCCGAGTACGTGGGGAAGCCGGCTCCGAAGCCGTACACCGGCCCGGAGATCCAGGACGCCGATACCGTGGAGCGGATGCGCGTCGCGGGCCGTATCGCCGCGCAGGCGATGGAGGAGGCCGCCAGGCACATCGCCCCGGGGGTCACCACGGACGAGCTCGACCGGGTCGCCCACGACTTCATGGTCGATCACGGCGCGTACCCCTCGACGCTCGGCTACCGGGGCTTCCCGAAATCGCTGTGCAGCTCCCTCAACGAGGTCATCTGTCACGGCATCCCCGACTCCACCGTGCTGCGCGACGGCGACATCGTGAACCTGGACGTCACCGCGTACATCAACGGGGTGCACGGCGACAACAACGCCACCTACTTCTGCGGCGACGTGGACGAGGAGTCGCGGCTGCTGGTCGAGCGCACCCGGGAGTCGCTCAACCGGGCCATCAAGGCGGTCAGGCCCGGGCGTCAGATCAATGTCATCGGCCGGGTCATCGAGTCGTACGCGAAGCGGTTCGGCTACGGGGTCGTCCGCGACTTCACCGGGCACGGGATCAACTCCTCGTTCCACTCCGGGCTGATCATCCCGCACTACGACAGCCCGCACGCCACCACGGTGATGCAGCCGGGGATGACCTTCACCATCGAGCCGATGCTGACGCTGGGCACCCACGAGTACGACCTGTGGGAGGACGGCTGGACCGTGGTGACGAAGGACCGGAAACGGACGGCCCAGTTCGAGCACACGCTGGTGGTCACGGAGACCGGAGCGGAGATCCTCACCCTCCCGTAGATCCCCCGTGAGTCACCCGTAGACCGGTTCACATCACCCCGAAGTCTTCATAACCGCACACTTCACTCCCTCCGGGCGTAGCTTTTTACCGACAGGAAGTCGGGAACCAGTTGACTTAGGTAAACCTAAGCAGGAGGATCGGGACTACTGGCACGCACCGCCGCACTGTCGCGGCGGTCGCCTGCCGATATCTCCGTCTCTGCCTGGATTCCCGTCCCCCTCGGTCCCCGGAGGCCCGCCTTGGACGCAACCGCCACCGTCACTCCCTTCTCGACGCTCATCCGTACCGCGTCGCACGAGCAGCACACCGAGGCCGAGACCTCGACGTTCATGAGTGACCTGCTCGGCGGGCGACTGGGAGTGGACGCGTACACGCGCTACACCGAGCAGCTGTGGTTCGTGTACCGGGCGCTGGAGGAGGGTTCGGAGGCTCTGCGCGACGACCCGGTCGCGGGCCCGTTCATACAGCCCGAGCTGATGCGCTCCACCGAGCTGGAGCGCGACCTGGCCCACCTGCGCGGGGCGGACTGGCGCGAGGGCCTGGAGCCGCTGCCCGCCACCGCCGCTTACGCGGCCCGGGTCACGGAGTGTGCGCGCACCTGGCCCGCCGGTTACATCGCCCACCACTACACGCGCTACCTCGGCGACCTCTCGGGCGGCCAGATCATCCGTGACAAGGCGGAGAAGACCTGGGGCTTCGAGCGCAAGGGCGACGGCGTGCGGTTCTACGTCTTCGAGGAGATCACCAACCCGGCCGCGTTCAAGCGGGGTTACCGCGAGCTGCTGGACGCGGTGAACGCGGACGACCTGGAGAGGCAGCGCATCATCGAGGAGTGCAAGCGGGCCTTCGCGCTGAACACCGCGGTCTTCCGCGAGCTGGGCGAGGTCTTCCCGCTCAGCGCGTGAACGAAACGGCGGGTGAATGCACGCGTATCGGCGCACGGATCCACCGGAGGTTCTGGTGGAGCCGTGGGCTCTCCCCCATGCCCCTTTTCCTCTTTTGCCGCAGGAACGGGGGAAAGCCGCTCCCCATAAGGGGTTTGACGCCCTATCGGCCCGCGGGCAGATGCGTCAGGGCCATCAGGACGCGGCCCCCGACCTCCACCGTGCCGTCCGGGGCGGGTGCGGTGAGGATCTGGGAGCCGCGTCCCTGGGTGATGTTGAGGGCCCGGCCGAGTCGCGCGCTGAGCAGCAGGGCCGCCGCGCCCGTCGCCTCGTCCTCGACGACCCCGGTCCCCCCGCGCCTCGGGAGGGCCCGCGCGCGCACCCGCCCGGCGGCCTCGTCCTCCCAGGCCCAGGCGTAGAGCCAGCCCTCGCCGGGCGGCGGTCCCGGCAGCGCCTCGACCTCGGCGGCGCTCGCGTACTGCTGGAGCGTGCGCGGCGGGACCCACTCGGGGCGGGCGGCGATCCAGGTGAACTCCCCGTCCTGGCGCGCGAACACGTCCCCGACGGCCAGTTCCAGGACCTCCAGGTCCAGCAGCCAGGCGATGCCCACCAGCGGGTGCCCGGCGAACGGCAGCCGCAGCCCGGGGGCGTGGATGTCCACCTGCCCGCGCTCCGGATCGTCGACGAACACGGTCTCGCTGAAGCCGAGTCGCCGGGCGAGCCGCTGCCGGGACGCCTCGTCGGGGTGGTCACGTCCGTCGCGTACGACGCCGAGGGCGTTGCCGTGCCGGCCGTCGGGTCCGCAGAACACCCGCAGGACGTCGATGCCCCGGGGTACGTCGTAGTCGTTCACGGGGGCATTCAAGCACTGCCCGGCGCCAGGTCGGGAACCGAGCGGGTACGCACGCCGTTCGCCGCCCGGTAGGGTTTCGACGGTCAGTGCGGGCGACGGATCAGAAGGCGCAGAAGGCAACGGATGACAAGGCTGGGTCGACTGACGACGGGGCTCGCGACGGCGACGGTGCTGTGCGTGACGGCGAGCGGCTGTGTGACGGTGCACGGGGAGCTGGAAGTGCTGCCCGGGGCGAAGAAGCCGGAGGCCGCGCAGGCGCTCAAGGACTTCACCGAGGCCTACAACGCGGCGGACAAGGCGTTCGATCCGGCGCTGGACGCGGACCGGGTGACGGGTTCGCTCGGCGCGATCAACCAGGCCGGGCTGAAGGCGCGGCAGACGTACAACCCCGACGGCAACAAGGCGCACAAGCCGCTGGTGCTGGACGACGCGACGTACGTCATTCCCAAGAAGGCGGGCTGGCCGCGCTGGTTCCTCGCGGACACCGACTCCAACCGGGACCAGGACGGCGGGAAGCTGGACACCCGCTGGCTGGTGGTGTTCGTGCGGTCGAGCCCCGACGCGCTGTGGAAGGCGTCGTATCTCGCGGTCGTCCAGCCGTCCCAGGTGCCGGAGTTCACCCTGGACGAGGACGGGCTCGCCATCCCGGTGGAGCCGGAGGACGAGGCGCTGGCCGTCGCCCCGGCGGACCTGAGCACCTCCTACACGGCGTATCTGCGGGACGGCGAGCCCGATGTGTTCACGCCGGGCACGGCGACCTCGGGCTGGCGTGAGACGCGCCGCACCACCCGGCGGGCGGGGTTCTCGTACCAGTACATCGACCAGCCGCTGACCGGGGCGACGTTCGGTCCGCTCGGGCTGCGCACCGAGGACGGCGGGGCGCTGGTCTTCTTCAGCAGCAAGCACTTCGAGCGGCAGACCGCGGCGAAGGGGCTCAAGCCGGAGGTCAACGCGGACGTGAAGGCGCTGCTCACCGGCGAGGTGAACAGCAGCCTCACCAAGGAGCGGGTCTCCAGCCAGCTGGTGCACGTTCCGCCGCGCGCCGAGGCGGCCGGTTCCGACGCGGGCGCCGGCTCCGGCGGCAAGGTGCGGATGCTGAACCGGCTGCCGGGTCTGGTCGCGGCGAAGGGCGAATAGCGGCGCCGGCCGCCGGGCCGTGCACGGCCCGGCGGTCGAACACGGCTCGGGCGACCGGGCCGCTCGGGCGAACAGGCCGCTCAGCGGCTCAGCGGCCAGGCGATCGAGTCGTGGTCCAGCTCGCTCTGCTCGGCACTGCCCGCGTACCGCGCACAGGCGTCGGTGAGCGTCTCCAGCAGGGTCAGCGGGTCGGGCAGCTCGTGCTCGGGGCCGCGCACCCAGCGGACGTCGAGCTCACCGGGGAGCCGGGCGGGCGGCAGCAGGACGTAGCTGCCCCGGCAGTGCCAGCGCAGGCCCGGGTGGGCGTCCATGGTCTCGGGGTGGCAGTCCAGCTCGCAGGGCCACCACTCGTCCTCGTCCTCGGGGGTACCGCGGGTGGCGGTGAAGAAGAGCATCCGGTCCTCGCCGGACTGGGCGACCGGGCCGACGTCGATGCCCGCGTCGAGAAGCCGCTCCAGGGCGCTGCGGCCGGCGGTGAGCGGGACGTCCAGCACGTCGTGGATCATGCCGGTCGCGGTGATGAAGTTGGCCAGCGGCTGGCCGACGGCCCAGCGCTCGATCTGGGCACGGTCGGTGGTCGACTGCGTCTGCCAGGCGAAGGAGATGGGGTGCCGGGCAGGGGTGGGACAGCCGATGCGCTCGCACGAACATCGGTATCCGAGGGGGTGGGCGGCGGGGGCGATGGGCATGCCCGCGTCGGCGACCGCCAGGAGCAGCGCCACTCTGGCCGTCTCCTCGGCCTCGGCCCCCGGTGATTTGGGACGTCGCCGCAGCCACTGGGAGATCCTGCTCTCTGTGCCGCGGAAACGGCCGGAATCGGCGCCCATCTATCCCCTCACCTCAGCAGTTCACCTCAGTGTTGCCTGTCCATCGTCGCACCATCCTGCGGTTCGGGTGGCCAGAGTTCACCAGCGGGGCCGTGTACCACTGCACCGAGTGAGTACCATCACGCCCGATGTCACCACATACCGGATATGCCGGCGGTACGGGGATCAAGGTCGTGGGGCGAGGCCTCCGACGGTGTGGTCGACGATCGCGTCGGCGTACGCATGGGTCAGCGGCCGGGTCCGGAGCAGCCAGCGGTGCATCAGCGGGCCGACGAGCAGCTCCAGGGCGATCCGGGGATCGGCGTCGGCGCGCACGTGCCCGGCCTCCTGGGCGGCCCGCAGCCGTGTGACATACAACGCGAGCTGCGGTTCGAGCAGCTTCTCGACGAATTCGGCGCCCAGCTTCGCGTCCACGATGCCCTCGGCGGTCAGCGCGCGGGTGGGGATCTCCAGCGCCGGGTCGTTCAGCTCGTCGACGGTGGCCCGCAGGACGAGCTTGAGGTCGGCGGCCAGATCGCCGGTGTCGGGGATGCCCTGCGCGGTCTCGCCGGACTGCCCTCCGGCCCCCTCGGCGGCCCTGCCCGCCAGGTCCAGGAAGGCCTCCATCAGCACGGCGGCCTTGGAGGGCCACCAGCGGTAGATGGTCTGCTTGCCGACCCCGGCGCGGGCGGCGATACCCTCGATCGTCGTGCGCCGGTAGCCCACCTCCCCGACGAGAGCGAGAGCGGCGTCGTGGATCGCGCGGCGGGAGCGGTCGCTGCGGCGGCTGGAGTCGGGTGCCTTGGTGGGTGCCATACAGCCAATCTAGCGCTGGACGAGCCGATACGTTTCGTCTTGGTGCGGTACGTTTCGTCCTTGGTGCCGGTACGTATCGGTCTGGTCCTGGTGCGTATCGGCCTGGTCCTGGTGCGTATCGTCTTGGTGGCCTTGACCGGGCCGTCCGGTGAACCACCCGATCGGATCACTGCGGATCCGGCGCGCACGGCGCACCATGGGCTCACGCACAGACCGTGCGCATCCCACCGTTCCGCGGCCACCGCCGCCGTTCGCGAGGAGCCCGAGTTGAACCGTGACGCCACCCCTCGTCGCTACCTGATGTGCGCACCGACGCACTTCCGGGTCACCTACTCCATCAACCCGTGGATGGACCCGTCCAAACCCGTCGACCTGCCGCTGGCCCAGACCCAGTGGGAGGACCTGCGCGACCGCTACCGCTCCCTCGGCCACACCGTCGAGCTGCTCACGCCCCGCCCCGACCTGCCGGACATGGTCTTCGCCGCCAACGGGGCCACGGTGATCGGCGGCCGGGTGCTCGGCGCGCTGTTCGCGTACCGGGAGCGGTTCGAGGAGGCCGGGGCGCACCGGGACTGGTTCCGGGAGCAGGGCTTCACCGAGGTCCAGGAGCCGGAGCACGTCAACGAGGGCGAGGGGGACTTCGCCGTCACCGCCTCGTACCTGCTGGCCGGGCGCGGCTTCCGCTCCAGCCCGCTCTCGCACGCCGAGGCCCAGGAGTTCTTCGGGCTGCCGGTCGTCGGGCTCGATCTGGTGGATCCGCGCTACTACCACCTGGACACCGCGCTGTGCGTGCTGGACGCGGCGGCCGACGAGATCATGTACTACCCGGACGCCTTCTCGCCCGGCAGCCGGGCGGTGTTGCGCCGGCTGTTCCCGGACGCGCTGCTCGCCCGGGAGGCGGACGCGGCGGCGTTCGGCCTCAACTCGGTCGCAAGGCGGAGGGTCGCCCCGATACTGGATGTATCGGGGTGATCCCGACAACGCGGCGAGCGTGCGTGCCAGGCGTCGCCGAGCAGGCGGGACTTTCGCAACACGCCCTAGCCCTGTCTGACCATTCCCGTCTGCCTCACGACGCCATGCACGCACTCTCGCCGCACCGACCCCGGACCCGATTACGTCCAGTACGAGGGCCCGGGGCCGGCACGCGGAGAGCACGTACCTGACGCGGCGCGGCCGCCCTGCGGGTCGATACACCTAGTCGGTGGGGCCGGCGGGCGGCCAGGGGTCGCCCCAGGCGACGTCCCTGGCCGCCCGGTACAGCTCGCCGTGGCGCTTGGTGACCGTGGAGCGGGCCAGGCCCTCGTCCCTCGTGCACAGCTCCAGCAGCACCTGGCCCTTGCGGATCTGCGGCCTGCGGGTGATCCGGCCTGCCGTCGGGGCGGCGGGGAAGCGGGTGGCGACGACGTAAGCGAACTTCTCGTCCTCGTGGCTCAGCGAGCCGCCCTTGACCTGCCGGTGCAGCGAGGAGCGGCTGACCCGGGCCGAGAAGTGGCACCAGTCGGACCCGGGCTCGATCGGGCAGGCGTCGCTGTGCGGGCAGGGGGCCGCGATGCGCAGCCCGGCGGCGATCAGCCGGTCGCGGGCCTCGATGATCCGGGCGTATCCGTCGGGGGTGCCGGCCTCCACGATCACCACCGCCTGCCCGGCGGCCGCCGCCGCGTCGACCAGCTCGGTCCTGGCCTGGGCGGTCAGCTCCTTGAGTACGTAGCTGACGGTGACCAGGTCCACCGGGTCCAGCTCCAGCGCCGCACCGATCCGGGCCCGCTCCCAGCGGGCGTCGCGCAGCGAGGCCACCCCGGAGGCCTCGGCCAGTTCGCGGCCGAGCGCGAGGGCCGGTTCGGCCCAGTCCAGGACGGTGGTGGCCGCGCCCTCCCAGGCCCCGGCCACCGCCCAGCTCGCCGCGCCCGTGCCGCCCCCCACGTCGGTGTGCGTGGCGGGCGTCCAGTCGGGCGCGGCCTCGGCCAGGGCGTCGAGGGCGGACCGTGCGGCTTCGAAGGTGGCGGGCATCCGGTACGCGGCGTACGCGACGACGTCGGAGCGGTCCCGCAGGATCGGGGCGTTCGTCGGGGTCTCCCCGCGGTAGCTGGCGATCAGCCGGTCGACGGCCTGCGTGGCCTGCTTGGGCGGCAGTCCGTCGAGCAGCCCGGCCAGCGCGGCGCGCAGGGACTGTGCGGTGGGGAGGGTGACGTTCACCGCCGAATTGTAGGCGGAGGCGACCCGGCGGACGCATTCCGCTCCGCCGGGGCCGGAGGGGGTACGGAGAGTCTGCGCGGGCGGCGCGGGATGCCAGGCGGGGCCGCACCAAGGCTTCACGTAACCGGCACGGAACGGGAATCCAACGAACTCCACGCCTCCGCGCGCCTGTTGCTACGCTTGCCCGCGCGTGCACGGCACCAGATCAAGATGGTCCAGCGGGGGAGCCATGAGGCAGAAGATCGTGCGGCTGACGCTGGTCGGCGGGGTGGCCTTTCTCGCCCTGCTCCTGCTGCTGGCCACCTGCGGCGGCAGTCCCGGCGACGACGGCGGGAAGGACGGCGCGGCCACCGGGACGGCGAAGCCCGTGCTGCCGAGCGCGGGGCCGGTGACCCGGCTGACCGTTCCGCCGCAGTACACGACGGACCGGGGCTGGGAGATCATCGGCTCCTCCCCCGACGTCGCCGTCTCCCATGCGACGGGTCTGCTGGCCTATCTGGAGCGGGCCGACGGGAACCGTTACCGGCTGCGCACCGTCGACACGGCCACCGGCGAGCTGGGCTGGCGGGGCAAGGCCTGGCGGCCGCCGGACCCGCTGCACTTCCCGAAGCTCGCCACGGTGGCCAAGGGCGACCGGCAGTTCTTCGTGACCTGGTCCTACGGGAAGGCCGGCGACGGCCTGTCACCGGCGAGCACCTTCCTCGCGCTCGATCTGTACGACGTGACGAACGGGAACCGGCAGCGCGTCGAGGTGCCGTGGTCCGGGGCCCCGGACGTCCATACGACCGGTCCGGACATCGTGATCAGCGACGCGAAGGCGAACAGCACCCTGGTCGACCCGGTCACCGGTGAGGTGTCCGAACTGGGCGCGGGCGAGGTGAAGTACCCCAAGGGCTGCCCGGCCTGCAAGCAGCTCACCGAGGTGCACGGCCAGGCCGCCGGGGGGCTGCTGCTGGGCGGGGCACGGGAGTTCTGGGTGCACGGCGGCTGGTTCAGCCGGAACGTCGCGCCCAAGGGCACCGACAAGGGCAGCGGGGTGGTGACGTCGACGACCCCGGACCAGGTGCTGGCGAAGTGGGCGCCCGCGAAGAAGACCAAGCGGGCGGCGACCCACGAGCTGTGGGCGGTGCACGACGCGGCGACCGGCGAGGTGCTCACCTCGGTGGAGTGCCACAAGCCCGCCATAAAGCCGGGGCGCTACCCGCAGGCGGTCCTCTCCCCCTCGGGCGACTACCTGATCGCCGGGAACCTGGCCTTCGACCTGGAGGCGAAGCAGGGCCGCTGCTTCGAGGACGAGGGCGGCACGGCTCATCTGACGCTGGCCACCGTGACGGACGACGGCATCGCGTACGGGGCCGAGAACGCGCGCGACGCCTCGGAGGCGCTGTCCGGCGGCGGGCTCCCGGTCTCGATGGACTTCGCCACCTGGAGCACCGAACGGCTGTCGCGCAACGCCCGGCTGCCGGGGACGGAGACGACGGGGGTCGGGGTGTTCCGCTGGACCGACCGGCAGGACCGCACGCATCTGATCGGCTACCCGCGCACGGGCTGAATCCGCCCCGGCCGGCTCCCTCAGAGGCCGCCGGCCTCGCGCGTACGCTGCCAGGGGCGGCACAGGAGCAGGAAGCAGGCCACCGCCGACACCGCGCACACCACCTGGACGACGGCCATCGGGACGGCGGTGTCCTCCCCCGCGATGCCGACCAGCGGTGAGGCGATGGCGCCGATGAGGAACGAGGACGTGCCGAGCAGCGCGGACGCGGAGCCCGCCGCGTGCTTGGTCCGCATCAGGGCCTGGGCGTTGGTGTTCGGCATCGCGAGACCCATCGCCGACATCAGCACGAACAGCCCGGCCGCGACCGGCACGAGGCCGACCTCGCCGAAGACGCCGGTCGTCATGAGCAGCAGCGCGACGGCGGCCAGCACGATCACCGCGAGGCCGAAGCCGAGCACCTTGTCGAGGCGGAACCGGCCCACGAGCAGCTTGCCGTTGATCTGCCCGACGGCGATCAGGCCGATCGAGTTGAGCCCGAAGAGCAGGCTGAAGGTCTGGGGCGAGGCCCCGTAGATCTCCTGCACGACGAACGGGGAGGCGGCGATGTACGCGAACAGGACGGCGAAGGCGAGACCGCCCGCGATCATGTAGCCGGTGAAGACCCGGTCGGCGAGCAGCCCGCGCATGGTGCGCAGGGCGTCGGTGACCCCGCCGGTGTGGCGGTCGGCGGGCGGCAGCGTCTCGTGCAGCCATTTCCAGACGACGAGGGTGAGCGCGATGCCGACGCCGGTCAGGACGACGAAGATGCCGCGCCAGTCGGTGACCCGCAGGACCTGGCCGCCGATCAGCGGCGCGATGATCGGGGCGGCGCCGGAGATCAGCATCAGGGTGGAGAAGAACCGGGCCATCTCCACGCCGTCGTAGAGGTCGCGGACCACGGCCCGGGCGATGACGATGCCGGCCGCGCCCGCGAGCCCCTGGAGGAGGCGGAAGCCGATGAGGAGTCCGGCGGTGGGGGCCAGGGCACAGATCGCGGTGGCGAGGACGTAGACGACCATGCCCAGGAGCAGCGGCTTGCGGCGGCCCCAGCGGTCGCTCATCGGTCCGACGACGAGCTGGCCGAGCGCCATCCCGGCCAGGCACGCGGTCAGCGTGAGCTGGACGGTGGCGGCGGGGGCGCTCAGGGAGTCGGTGACGGCGGGGAGTGCCGGGAGGTACATGTCCATGGACAGCGGCGGCAGTGCGGTGAGTCCGCCGAGGACCATGGTGACCAGGAGCCCGGTGCGCCGGGCCGCCTTCGCCGCCGGGCCGGGGAGGCCGGCGGGGGCGGTGACCTGCGGGGCTGCCGGGTCGACGGAGAGGGCGCCCGCGTCACCGTGCGGGACGGCCGGGTCGCCGTCGGCTCCGGGACCGGTCCCGGAGGTGGGTATGTGTGCTCGCTGGGCCCGGCTGCCGCCGCTGTCCGGCATTCTCTTCTCCACATCGTTGAATCCGCATCTATGCTCTCAGCTCGACCGGAGTGGTCGATACCTTCATCGGGCGGGCTGGGGTGGCGGGCATGGGTGGGACGGTGCGCTGGGGTGTTCTGGCGACGGGCGGCATAGCCGCGACCTTCACGGCGGACGTGCGGAAACTGCCCGACGCCGAGGTGGTGGCGGTGGCCTCCCGGACGGAGGCCTCGGCGCGGGCCTTCGCCGAGCGGCACGGGATCGGGCGGGCCTACGGCAGCTGGGCGGAGCTCGTCGCCGACGACGAGGTGGACGTGGTGTACGTGGCCACGCCGCACTCGGCGCACCACGCGGCGGCCGGGCTGGCGCTGAAGGCCGGGAGGCATGTGCTGTGCGAGAAGGCTTTCACGCTCAACAGCCGGGAGGCGGGGGAACTGGTGGCGCTGGCCCGGGAACGCGGCCTGTTCCTGATGGAGGCCATGTGGACCTACGTCAACCCGGTGGTCCGCCGGCTGACCGAGCTGGTACGGGACGGGGCGATCGGCGAGGTCCGTACCGTACAGGCGGACTTCGGCTTCGCGGGCGACTTCGCTCCGGGGCACCGGCTGCGCGATCCGGGCCTGGGCGGCGGGGCGCTGCTGGACCTCGGGGTCTACCCGGTGTCGTTCGCGCATCTGCTGCTCGGCGAGCCGGACCGGGTGCAGGCGGACGCGCTGCTCTCCCCGGAGGGCGTCGACCTGAACACAGGGATGCTGCTCGGCTGGGACTCGGGCGCGACCGCGCTGCTGTCCTGCTCGATCGTCGGCCACCACCCGACGGCGGCGACCGTGATCGGCACGGCCGGGCGGATCGACATCCCGCGCGACTTCTTCCACCCGGACCACTTCGTCCTGCGGCGGGCGGGGAAGGAGCCGGAGACGATCACGTCGGGTCCCGGCCCGCTGGGGCTCTCGGGCATGCAGTACGAGGCCGCCGAGGTGATGCGCGCGGTGCGGGCGGGCGAGCTGGAGTCCCCGCTCGTCCCGTTGGAGGGTTCGCTGGCGGTGATGCGGACGCTCGACGCGGTGCGGGACCGCATCGGCGTCCGCTACCCGGCGGACCGCTGACCCGCTGACGCGGGCGTGAGACGTTACGTGGGCGCGAGGCTTCGCGCGGGCGCGGCTTCGCGCGGGCGCGGCTTCGCGCGGGCGCGGCTTCGCGCGGGCGCGGCTTCGCGCGGGCGCGGCTTCGCGCGGGCGTGATGCTTACGCGGGCGTGAGCCCCGGGTTGCCCGCCTCCGTGACGAAGGAGGCGGCGGTGGCGGACGGTGCTCCGGGGGTCGTGACGGCCGCCACCGTACGGAAGTCGGCGCGGGCCTCCTTCGTGCCGAGGGTGACGAGCGCGTAGCCGCGCCGCCCGTTGTAGTGCTTCAGGTGCGGGTTGGCGCGGGTCTGGTTCTCCCAGTTGGCGGGCCGGTCCGCGCCGTCCTTGCCGCTGGAGATCGAGGTGGTGACGATCTCCGTGCCGACGGTCCGCGAGGCGGGGTCGTCGAAGTCCTTCTTGAGGTCGAAGGCGTAGGAGACGTGGACGTCGCCGGTGAGGACCATCAGGTTGTCCACCCCGGCGGCCTCGGCCCCGGCCAGCACCCGCTGCCGGGAGGCCGGGTAGCCGTCCCAGGAGTCCATGGACAGCTTGTAGGCGTCGGTGGGCACGTTGCGCCGCCGGGCGAAGGTGACCTGCTGCGGGACGACGTTCCAGGTGGCGTCCGATGCGCGCCAGCCGTCGATCAGCCAGCGCTCCTGGGCGGCCCCGGTCATGGTGCGCGCGGGGTCCTCGGACTCGGGGCCGGGGGTGCGCCAGCCGTCGCCGTACGCCTGGTCGCTGCGGTACTGGCGGGTGTCGAGGATGTCGAACTGGGCGAGCCGCCCGAACTTCAGGCGGCGGTAGAGCCGCATGTCGGGTCCGGTGGGGCGCTGCGGGGTGCGCAGCGGCTGGTTCTCCCAGTACGCGCGGTACGCGGCGGCCCGGCGCAGCAGGAACTCCTCGGGGGGTACGTCGTTCTCCGGGGTCTCGCCGGCGTAGTTGTTCTCGGTCTCGTGGTCGTCCCAGGTGACGACGAAGGGGTGGGCGGCGTGGGCGGCGCGCAGGTCCGGGTCGGACTTGTAGAGGGCGTAGCGCAGCCGGTAGTCCTCCAGGTTCTGCGTCTCCCGGTTGTAGTGCGCGGGGAGGGTGCGGTCGGTGTAGTCGCGCGCGCCGCCGGTGGCGGTGACGGCGTACTCGTAGAGGTAGTCGCCGAGGTGGAAGACGACGTCGACGTCCTCGGCGGCGAGGTGACGGTGGGCGGTGAAGTACCCGTCGTGGTACGCCTGGCAGGAGACGGCGGCCAGGGTGAGGGAGCTGTTACGGGTTCCGGGGGCCGGGGCGGTGCGGGTGCGGCCGGCCGGGCTGGTCCAGCCGCCGGTGCGGAAGCGGTAGTAGTAGATCCGGCCGGAGTCCAGGCCCTGGACCTCGGCGCGGACGCTGTGCGCGAACTCCGGGTGGGCGGTGACCGAACCGCGCCGCTCGATGCGGCGGAAGCGCTCGTCGCGGGCCACCTCCCAGCGCACCTCGACCCGCGCGCCCGGCAGTCCGCCGCCCGGCTCGTAGGGGCGGGGGGCGAGCCGGGTCCAGATCAGGACGGACGCGGGGTGCGGGTCGCCGGAGGCGACGCCGAGGGTGAACGGGTCCTCGGTGATCCGTCGGGAGTCGAGTTCGGCGGCGCTCGCCGTGCCGGCGGCGGGCAGGTTCACGGCGAAGGCGAGCGCGGCGGCGGCTCCGGTGGCGGTCAGGAAGCGCCGGCGCCCCACCCCCGGTTCGAGTAACCGCGCGGCGGTGCCAAGTTCGGTCGCTCGGGCGTTCTGATCGGGCGTCATGATGGTCCGTGCGGCTGTCATATGCCCCTCCTCAACCCGGATGCTGTCGGGATTCATGGCAGCCGCACGCGACGACGCACCGTTGTCGCGTGCACAACATCCGCATGGCGGGTCGATGAGCACCGCGTGCCCTGTGCACCGGCCTGTCCCGTACGCTGCCGGGCCATGAACACGGAGCAGAAGGTCGCCGTCGTCACGGGTGCGGGATCAGGGATCGGGCGGGCCGTCGCGCTCACCCTCGCGGGTGCGGGCTGGTCGCTCGCGCTCGCGGGCCGGCGGGCCGAGCCGCTGGCGGAGACGGCGGCCGCCGCCGGGGACACCGAGGCGCTGTGCGTCACCACGGACGTGACGGACGCCGACGAGGTCGGGGCGCTCTTCACCGCCGTACGGGAGCGGTTCGGCCGGCTGGACCTGCTGTTCAACAACGCGGGCGCGTTCGGCCCGGGCGGCGTACCGCTGGAGGACCTCGCCGCCGAGGACTGGCGGGCGGTCGTGGACGTGAACCTGACGGGTGCGTTCCTGTGCGCGCAGGCGGCGTACCGGCAGATGAAGGAGCAGGACCCGCAGGGCGGCCGGATCATCAACAACGGCTCGGTCTCCGCCCACGCGCCGCGCCCGCACTCGATCGCGTACACCGCGACCAAGCACGCGGTCACCGGGCTGACGAAGTCGCTGTCACTGGACGGCCGCCCCTACCGGATCGCCTGCGGGCAGATCGACATCGGCAACGCGGCGACGGAGATGACCGAGCGGATGCGGACCGGGATCCTGCAGGCCGGCGGGGAGCTGGCGGTGGAACCGGTGATGGCGGCGTCCGACGTGGCGCGGACGGTGCTGCACATGGCCGAACTGCCGCTGGAGGCTAACGTCCAGTTCGCCACGGTCCTGGCGACGAACATGCCGTACGTCGGACGAGGCTGAGCCCGCACGTGATCACCTGCGGGTGCGAACTGGCCATCATGTGACCGGATTTGCGCATCTCCCCGCCCGTGACCGAACAAGCGGAACTCCAGGACTCCTGCTCCTGGAAGAAGTCCGCCAAGGCCGACAAGGGCGTCGAGAACCGCCACTGACCGGTCGCACGTGGAGGGCTGGTCGCGGTACCGGGGGCCGCGACCAGCCCGTTCGCGCGTCGTGCCGCAGTACCGCCGACCCGCCGTACGTCATACATCGTACCGGGATCGGGGTCGGGACCGGGTCGGGAATGGCGGAAGCGGCGGCTCGGTTGACTGCTGCATGACACCTGATCACGGGCCCGAAGTCCTGCGCTACACCGCCTTCTCCGCCGACCCCGCGGGGGGAAACCCCGCCGGTGTCGTCCTGGACGCCTCCGGGCTGGACGAGGAGCGGATGCTCGCCGTCGCGGCGGAGGTGGGCTACAGCGAGTCCGCGTTCCTGACGGGGCGGACCGGCGAAGGCGCGTACACGATCCGCTATTTCAGCCCGAAGGCCGAGGTGCCGTTCTGCGGCCACGCCACGGTCGCCACGGCGCTCGCCCTGGCGGAGCGCGACGGGCCGGGCGAGCTGGAGTTCGCCACGGCCGCCGGCCAGGTGCCGGTCTCCGTCGTCCGGGAGGGCGGCGAACTCCGCGCCACCCTGACCAGCGTGGTCCCGCAGGTCGAGGAGACCACCGCGGCCGATCTGGCGGAGGCGCTGGCGGCCCTGGACTGGGCGGCCACCGATCTCGACCCGGCCCTGCCGCCCCGGATCTCCTACGCGGGGGCCCGGCACCTGGTGCTGGCCGCCGCCACCCGGGAGCGGCTGGCGGACCTGGACTACGACTTCGCGCGCCTCGAAGCGCTGATGCACCGGCTGGACCTGACCACCCTGCAACTGGTGTGGCGCGAGGGACCGGAGCTCTTCCACGTCCGCGACCCGTTCCCGGTGGGCGGGGTCGTCGAGGACCCGGCGACGGGCGCGGCGGCCGCGGCGTTCGGCGCGTACGCACGGGAGCTCGGGCTCGTACCGGATGCGGCCGTGCTGACCCTGCGCCAAGGGGAGGACATGGGCCGCCCCGGCACGCTCACCGTCGAACTGCGCGCGGGCGACGCCCGGGTCCGGGTCGGCGGAACGGGCGCCCGGATCAGCTGAGGACCGCGGCACCGAGGCCGGCGGCCCGGTTCAGGCGGTGGCGTCCTTGACCGGGGAGACGTGGGCGTACCAGCGCTCCGTCTCCTCCGGGTCGAGGGCGCGCTCCAGCAGGACGTCCCCGCGCATGCCGGGGAAGAAGCGGCCCGCGGGCCAGGACCGGCGGTAGGACGGCTCGTCCAGGACCAGCAGCCGGACGCCGTCGACGACGGGGATGTCGGCCGGGGCGCCCTCGTTCCAGATCGGTCCGCCGTCCGGGGCCACCAGGTCGAAGGAGCCCACGGTGTCCACCTGCCCGGGGGTCTCCCGGCAGACGGCCGCTTCCTGCGGTGAGGGCGCGCGGCCCTCCACATGGCCGCCGCCTATGAGCGCGTCGGCGAGCAGGGTGTGCAGCTGGAAGTTGTCCCCGATGCCGGAGAACCGCAGGAGATAGCCGGTGCCGCTCGTCCGGTGGAGAACGACGAGCGGTTCGTCGTCCAGCACCAGGAGGGCGTGGGCGAGGGACTTCAGCTCCAGGCCGGAGGCGCGCTCCACAGCGCCGAGCAGCCGCAGCACCTCGCCCCGGGAGCCGGCCGCCCGCCGCACGCCGGGGTGGTTCAGCATGGCGACGGCGGCCATCTCCCACTGGGGAAGCGTCCACCAGCCGACGGCGGCGTCGGAGCCGGCCCGCTCCACGAGCTCCGGGCCCGGCTCGCCGCCGTCCGGGGCGGGAAACGCGCCGCCACCGGTCGCGGCCCACGCCTCGGTGAACACCAGGGCGTGCTCCAGGGCCCACCGCAGCCCGGCCAGCACCCCCGGGGCGCAGCGCTCGGCGTCCGCACCGCGTTCGACGCAGGCCCCGACGAGCACGGCGACGACGGCACGGGGGCCGGGCGGCACCTGCTCCAGTACGGCGGCGAGCCGCGGCCCGCCGTCCAGCAGCTCCGACTCCCTGGCCTGCCCGAACGTCTCCTGCAACCGGACGAACGCCTTGCCGGACCGTTTGGCGTCCTGCGCCGTCACCGCGGCCTCGAAGTCGGCGACGGCACCCCCGAACCCGGCTTTACCGAATATCATTCCGGCACTTTATCGATCTGCCGTCGGGCACCTCGAAGCCGGTCGCCGTCGAGCGTTTCCAGCGCCTCGAAGCCGATAGCCCTCAGACGTTCCCGCACCTCGAAGCCGGTAGCCCTCCGGCGTTCCAGTGCCTCTCGCAGCACGAATCACCGCACGAACACACCGGCTCGCGCAGCGGCGGCCGCCGCGTCGGCGGCGCGGTCGGCCGCCCCCTCGTCCAGCGGAGCGCCACTGGCGAGCAGCCGGTAGTACAGCGGCGCCGACACCGCCGCGATCACCTCGCCCGGGTCCGTGCCCGCGGGCAGTTCACCGCGTTCGACCGCCGCTTCGACACAGCCGGACCACTCCCCGATCCGCGCCGCGTAGAAGCGGTGCAGCGCGTCGGCGGCCCGTGGGTCGCAGGTGGCGGCGGCGATGACGGCCACGAAGAGGCGCCCCTGCCGGGGGTCGGTCAGCGTGCGGACCACGAGGCGGGCGTTGGCCCTGAGGTCCCCGGCCAGCGATCCGGTGTCCGCGCGCGGCAGCGACTGCTCGGCCATGTCCGTGAGCAGGTCGGCCACCAGCCCGGCGGGAGCGGACCAGCGCCGGTAGACGGTCGTCTTGCCCACCTCGGCCCGCCGGGCGACGTCGGCCAGGTCGAGCCCGTCGAAACCGTGCTCGACCAGCGCGTCCCCGGCCGCACGCAGCACCGCCTCCCGCACCCGTGCGGTGCGGCCGCCGGGGCGCACGGTGCCCGGCTCCGCACCGTCGGCGTCGACACCTTCAGAAGTCATAACGGGTCTCCAGTTCCATTAACAACGCTTCCCCTGTTACGGTGACACCACCTTAACGGAACCATAGAACCGTTAAGCCGTTCCGTGCTCAGGAAGGCACCCCTGCCATGTCCCGTACCGCTCCCGCATCCACCGGGCCGACGGCCGTCCCCCGCGTCGCCGGCCCCCGCATGACGAGACGCCAGAAGCTCGTGCTGGCACTGCTGCTCGGCTCCCAGTTCATGATCGCGGTGGACTTCTCGATCCTGAACGTGGCGCTGCCCGTCGTCGGGGAAGGGCTCGGTTTCTCCCTCGCCCACCTCCAGTGGATCGCCACGTCCTTCGCGCTCGCCGCCGCCGGATTCACGCTGCTCTTCGGACGCGTCGCCGACCTCGTCGGCCGCAAGAACCTGTTCATCGGCGGCATGGTCGTCCTCGGTCTCTCCTCCGCGCTCGGCGGCCTCGCCACCTCGCCCGAGGTCCTCCTCGTCGCCCGCGTGCTCCAGGGCCTGGCCACCGCGGCCGTCACCCCCGCCGGACTCGCGCTGCTCACCACCGCGTTCAAGGAGGGTCCGCTGCGCGAACGGGCGCTGGGGCTCAACGGGGCCCTGATGTCGGCCGGGTTCACCGCCGGAGCGATCCTCGGCGGCCTCCTGACGGACCTGCTCTCCTGGCGCTGGGCCTTCTTCATCAACGTACCGGTCGCGGCCCTGGTCGTGGTCCTGGCCCCGTCCGTGATCACCGACTCCCGGCCGGAGCGGCGGCCCCGGCTGGACGTGCCCGGCGCGGTCACCGTCACCGGCGGGCTGCTGCTGCTCGTCCTCGGACTCACCCAGGCCGGCGAGACCGGCTGGACCGCCCCGACCACCCTGGCGGCCCTGGCCGCCGGCGCCGTCCTCCTGACCGCGTTCGTCCGCATCGAGCAGCGGGCCGCCGCGCCGCTCGTCCCGATGCACATCCTGAAGCGGCGGAGCGTCGTCTGGGGCAACGCCGCCGGGCTGATCGCCTTCGTCACCGAGACCTCGCTGGTGTTCCTGCTGACCCTGTACCTCCAGGAGGTCCTCGGCTACTCCGCGCTGGCCACCGGCCTCGCCTTCGGCGTGCTGGGCGTCGGCACGGTCTTCGGCGGGATGCTCGGCGGGCGGGCGGTGGGCCGGTTCGGCAACCGGCGCGCCATCGTGCTGGGCGGGGTCGTCCAGGCCGGCGCCACGCTCTCCCTCGTCGCCCTCGGCACGTCCGGCTCCTGGATCTGGCTCCTGCTGGCTGCCACCTTCGTCGGCGGTGTGGGCAACATGCTGATGATCGTCGGCTTCATGGTCACGGCCACCTCGGGCCTGCCCGACGAGGAGCAGGGGCGGGCCACCGGGCTGGCGACGATGACCCAGCAGGTCGGCATCGCCCTCGGCATCCCGGTGATGAGCGCGGTCGTCACCGCCCGGACGGGGGCCGTGACGGGGCCCGAGGCGATACTGTCCGGCGTCTCCACCGCCATCCTCGTGAACTCCGCCCTGGTCCTGGCCGGCGCCCTCCTCGCCGGGTACTTCCTGACGGAAAGGGACCGGCCGGCAGCGGCGGAGGCGTGAGCCGAACGGGACCGGCTCGGGGGCGGAACAGGATCGACAGCGGGACGAGACGGACATGGCTCCTCCCGAGCGCGGTCCCGAGCCCGGTCCCGAGCCCGGTCCCAAGCGCGGTCCCCGTACCGACACCGAGCCCGGCCGGCCCCGACACCGAGCCGCTGACCGTTCCGAGCATGTCCGCGGGACCGGACTGCGTGCTGCGCCCCGGGGGATGAGCGGTCTCCCGCTGGTCCGCGAGGCCTCGCTCGACCCGTTCATCCCGCTCATCACCACGGTCCCGTCCCGCTACTCGGACGCGGCACCCGAGGCGCTCGTCCGCGGGCAGTGGGACGGCGCGGCCACCGGCGCGGGGTACCCGTTCGCCATCGTCCGCTCCCGGGACCGGCGCCCGGTCGGCGCGATCGGCCTGTGGCTGCGCGAACTGCCCGAGGGCCGCGCCTCGCCCGGCCACTGGCTCACCGCCCCCGCCCGCGGCCAGAACGTGGCCCGCGCGGTGCTGCGTACGGTGACGGGGTGGGCCGCGCCGCGCTGCGTACGGTGACGGGGTGGGCCGCGCCGCGCCGCGCCGCGCACGGTGACCGGTGGACCCCGCGCGACCTCGGCGTCGAGCGCCTCCAGCTCTTCGTCGAGCCGAGGAACACCGCCTCCGCCCGGATCGCCGAGGACGTCGGCTTCCGGTGGGAGGGGCTGCTGCGCGGCTGGCGGCAGGTGGGCGACCGGCGGCGGGACATGGCCGTGCACGCGCCGCTGAACACCGACAGGCCCGCAGACGACCGGGCGGCGACCGCGAACTGAACAGCGAGGCGTTACGATCGCGGGCACCACTGCCGACCGGCGGCCGACCGGCAGCCGAGCCCCAGGAGTACCGATCTTGTCCGCACCACGCATCGGCGTATCCATCGTGACCATGGGGGACCGCCCGCAGGCCGTCGAGGCGCTGCTGGCGTCGGTCGCCATGCAGGACGTCCGGCCCACCCGGCTCGTGATCATCGGCAACGGCACGGCGCTCCCGGACTTCACCGCGTTCCCCGGCCTGGAGGACCTCGACGGCGGGGTCACCACCATCGAGCTGCCGGAGAACCTCGGCTGCCCGGGCGGCCGGAACGAAGGACTGCGCAGGCTCGCCGAGATCGGCGACGTGGACGTGGTGATCGAGCTGGACGACGACGGGCTGCTGGTCGACAAGGACGTCTTCCGCCGGGTACGGGACCACTTCGCGGCCGACGACCGGCTCGGCATCGTCGGCTTCCGGATCGCCGACGAGCTGGGCGAGACGCAGCGCCGCCACGTGCCGCGCCTGCGCGCCGGCGACCCGATGCGCGGAGGCCCGGTGACGGCCTTCCTCGGCGGCGGCCACGCGTTCTCCATGAAGATGCTGGCCGAGACCGGCCTGTGGCCGGCGGAGTTCTTCTTCACCCACGAGGAGACGGACCTCGCCTGGCGCGCGCTCGACGCGGGCTGGAAGGTGCTGTACGAGCCCGAGCTGCTGCTCCAGCACCCGAAGACGTCCCCGGCCCGGCACGCGGTCTACTACCGGATGACGGCCCGCAACCGCGTCTGGCTCGCCCGCCGCAACCTGCCGCTCCCGCTGGTCCCCGCCTACCTCGGCACCTGGACCCTGCTCACCCTGGCCCGCACCCGCGACCCGAAGGGCCTGCGCGCCTGGGCGGGCGGCTTCGCCGAGGGCGTCCGCACCCCGTGCGGCGAGCGGCGCCCGATGCGCTGGTCCACGGTGTGGCAGATGACGCGGCTGGGCCGGCCGCCGGTCATCTGACCCCCTGCCCGGCGGGCTTACGGCTCCCGGCGGGCCTACGGCTCCCAGCGGTACAGCACGTCCGGCTCGTTCTCCTCGTTACGGCCGCCGTCGTCGAACCCGACGGCCGTGAAGCCGTGCCGCTCGTAGAAGGCGCGGGCCGCGGCGTTGCGCTGGAACACGTACAGGTTCAGGGGCCCCTTCACCGCACCGCGCACCTCCGCCAGCAACCGGCTCCCGATCCCGCGCCGCAGCGAGTCGGGCCGCAGATACAGATGGTCCAGCTCGTCGTCCCCGGCGAGCACGGCGAACCCCACCACCTCGCCGGCCACGTCATCGCCCACTTCCTCGGCCACCCACACCGCGGTGCTGGTGGGCAGCACGACATGGGTGATCCACGCGCGGGTGTCCTCGTCGCTGTGGACCCGGGGCAGATACGGCATGGCCGCGGCGCGGGAGGCCAGGAAGAGGTTGGTGACGGCCTCCGCGTCCCGGGCCGTGGCCGGGCGTATCCGTACCGCGTCCCGTACCTCGCCCGGTGCCGTACGTCCGCCCGCGTACACGTTCTCCGCCACCCGCATCACTCCTCGTCCCAGGGCCCCGGCGTCCCCGCCCGTGCGTGGGGAACAATGGCCGCGGGCAGCAGACCACACCAAGGGGTCGGCGCGCAGGTGAAATACCGGTGCGGCGAGAGGGCCGGGGAACACGCAAGGGAACACAGGGGGAGGAAGACCGCGATGAGCTGGTTCTGGTGGATTCTCATATTCTTCTGGGTCGGGGGCTTCGCCTGGACCCAGGACACCGTCCGCAAGGCCCTGCGCAAGCGGCACAAGCGGAAGCTGGAACTGCTGAAGGCGGCGACGAAGGGGCGGCTCGCGATCGAGGCCGCGAACAAGCCGCCGGAGCCGGTGTGCGGCTGCACCCACCATCTCGCCAAGCACGACAAGCGGGGCCGGTGCCATGAGCAGGTCGAGGTGCCGACGGCCTGGGACGAGAACAGGAAGCCGCTGCGCTACGAGGCCGGGCAGTGCACCTGCCAGCAGTACGTGGGTCCGCAGCCGCTCTCGCAGGTGTACGCGGAGGAGCTCACGGACCGCTGGCCGATCGAGCCCCCGACGACGGAAGGGCCTCCGGCCAGGTGAGACACCCGGCCGAAGGCCCTGGCAAGCCCGCCGGCAGACGAGTCGTGCTGTACGCCGGGTTCTGTCTCCCGGTCGCCTCGCGGCGGCCGGGGAGACGGCCATCCATCTAGGACCGGCATTGCTGCCGGCCTCGTGCGGTCTACCCGTGAACTCGGGCGAGCAGCCCTCGGACGTTCACGCAGGGCCGTCCCGTTTCCGGCACGCCCCCTCTTGACCTTGCTCCGGGTGGGGTTTACCTAGCCGCCTGAGTCACCTCAGGCGCTGGTGGTCTCTTACACCACCGTTTCACCCTTACCCGCGACCGAAGTCCCGGGCGGTCTGTTTTCTGTGGCACTGTCCCGCGGGTCACCCCGGGTGGCCGTTAGCCACCACCCTGCCCTGTGGAGCCCGGACGTTCCTCGGGAGGATCGGAGGATCCTCACGCGGCCGTCCGCACGCCCTGGCAGCTCCGCTACGAGGACCTCTCGGCGCCTTGGAACCGCACGCACCGGACCGCGTCCGCTTTCCGGTCGAAGGCCACCCGACAGGCTCTCAGCTCAGCCGAAGTCGCCGGTCTCCAGATCGAAGGCGAAGGGCTCGGGGAGCGGGAGCGGTTTGCCGTACGGGATCGTGAGGACCTGACGGTAGTCGTCGTTCTCCGGGTCGCTGAACAACGTCACCGAGCTCTCGTCCCGGTCGATAAGCAGGTAGAGAGGGATGCCGCCACGGGCATAGCAGCGGCGCTTGGCCTCGCGGTCGGCCTGCGGCTTGGTGGAGGTGACCTCGACCACCAGGGCTACGCCCTCACAGGGCATCCAGGATTCGGCGCCCCGGAAGAGGCGGAGCTCAAGCGGGGCGAAGGTGCCGTCGGGGATGGCGTGGTTCTTCGGGCAGCCACCGCCGCTGCGAAGTTTCAGCCCTTTGTTTCCGGAGAACTGCATGCGCGTTCGGGCGCGCCTGGCCACTTGGTCGACGATCAGCCCGATGTAGTCCTCATGGTCCCCGTCCGGCGGCGGCGTCACGACGATCTCCCCCTCGATCAGTTCCGCCCGGAAGCCTTCCGGCGTGTCCAGGGCCAGGAAGCCCTCCAGAAGGACTTCTGCCTGCGTGAGCGGCTCGTGCGCCATGGCAGTCATGCCACGCTCCTTCCTCGGTCGCTCGCCAGACTGGGGCATCAGAAGACCAGCCGTCCGTGAGATGGAAGTTCCTCCCCCGATCGTGGCACAGGACCAGGGGAAGGGGGCGGAAGCAGCCATGGCGGGGCCGGTGGGGCTGTCGCTTGACCTTGTCGCAGCGTCAACGTTTCTACTGTCCACATGCGTATCGGAGAGATCGCCGCGCTCGTGGGAGTCACGTCCCGGACCGTCCGGCACTACCACCACATCGGCCTCCTGCCCGAGCCCGCCCGGCAGGCCAACGGCTATCGCGCGTACACCGTCCGCGATGCCGTGCTGCTGGCCCGGATCCGGCGGCTGACCGAGATCGGGCTCTCCCTGGACGAGGTGCGGGACGTGCTCGCCGACGACGCGGGGCTGGAGCTGGCCGAGGTGCTCGGGGAGCTGGATGCCGATCTGGCGCGGCAGGAGCGGGAGATCCACGAGCGGCGGCAGGTTCTGGCCGCACTGCTGGAGGCGCCGCTCACCTCGGACGGGCCGCTCTCCCCCGCCCTCGCCGCGCTCCTGGAGCACGCGCCCGCCACCACGTCCCCGGCCGCCGCGAAGGACCGCGAGCATCTGGCGTTGCTGGACACGGCGGTCGGGGGGGCCGGGAGCGAGGTGTTCGCCGCGCTGCGGCCGCTGGCGGAGGATCCGGGCGCACTCGCGCTGTACGAGCGGCTCGACGAGCTGGCCGGGGCCGGGACGGACGATCCGCGTATCGCGCCGCTGGCGGCCGAGCTGGCGGCCGCCGTACCGGACGAGGTCCTGGCGGTGATCCCCGAGGGCGAGCCGTCGGCGTCGGGGTTCGCTCGGGTGCTGCTCGACGACTACCCGCCCGCGCAGCGTGAGGTGGTGCGCCGGGTGATGGAGGCGCTGGCCGTGCGGGTGCAGGGGCGAAGGCCGTGACGGCGGAGGCGGTGAAGCGGGCGGCGGGGCTGCGGGTGGCCCGGGCCGCGGCGTGGTCGGTGCTGCCCGCCGAACTGGTGCTGGTCGTCTGTGTGGTGGCCGGGGTACCGATACCCGCCGCGGTCCTGCTGGCGGCCGAGTCCTTGGTGCTGGCCGTGCTCGTCCTGGACGCCTCGGTGCTGTGGCGGCTTTACGCTTCCCGCCGGCGGGCCGGGACCGGGCGGCGGGAGGCCCTGCGGTCGGCGGTGGGCGTCCTGGTGCCGGTGACGTTGCGGCGGCTCGTGGTGCACGAGCTCCGGGCCCTGCACAGCCTCGGGCTGTGGGCCGTACGCCGTCGGCACCGGATTCCGGAGGGCGCGCTGCCCGTCTCGTACACCGAGCCCCAGACCGGGGTGATGTACACCTTCGCCTTCGTCTCCGTCCTGGAGACCGTGGTGCTGGCCCTCGTGATCCCCTGGCCGCTGGTCCACGCGATCCTGCTCGTGGTGGACGTGTACGGGATCGTCCTCGTCCTCGCCCTGCACGCGGCGTGCGTGACCCGGCCGCACCTGGTGGAGGCGGACGGTTCGCTGCGGCTGCGCTACGGCGCCCTGTTCGACCTCCGGGTGCCCGCCGCCGTCATCGTCTCCGTCCGGGTGGACCGGCGCTTCCCCGGCGGAGGGCTGGTCCGGGTGGACGAGGACGGAACGCTCGATCTGGCGGTGGGGAGCCAGACGACGGTGACCGTGAAGCTGACGGAGCCGGTGGGGTTCGTGCGGCCGCTCGGCCGGCGCGGGAGCGCCCGGACGCTCCGCTTCCACGCGGACGACCCACGGGCGGCGGTCACGGCACTCACGCGGGGGCCGGCAGCGCCTCCGCCGCTCACACCGGACCGGACGCCGTCCGCCCGGCTCACGCCGGAGCGAACAGCACCGTCTTCGACGCCGGACCTGCCTGCGTGAGCCCCTCCCCACAGGGACAGCGCGACCCGTCACGGACAGCTCGGCCCGTCGCCGTAAGGGAAGCACCGGCCCGTCCCCGTACGCTTGCCGAGGACCCGGGGAGCCCGCACGCCGACCGGGTCCGCGCTTGCGCCGTACGTACGAAGGAGAACCGCCGTGCTCGTGCTGTTGCCGCCCTCCGAAGGAAAGGCCGCCTCGGGGCGCGGTGCGTCCCTGAAGCCGGAGTCGCTGTCGCTGCCGGGACTCGCCCCGGCCCGTGCGGCGGTGCTGGACGAGCTGGTCGAGCTGTGCCAGGCGGACGAGGAGAAGGCCCGAGAGGTGCTGGGCCTGAGCGTGGGGCTGCGGGGCGAGGTCGGCAAGAACACCGAGCTGCGCACCGCCGGGACCCGTCCGGCCGGGGAGCTCTACACCGGCGTGCTGTACGACGCCCTCGGCCTGGCCTCGCTGGAGACGGCCGCGCGGCGGCGGGCGGCCTCCTCGCTGCTGGTCTTCTCGGGGCTGTGGGGCGCGGTCCGGGTCGGCGACCGGATTCCGCCGTACCGCTGCTCGATGGGGGTGAAACTGCCCGGTCTCGGCGCGCTCGGCGCGTACTGGCGTACCCCGATGGAGACCGTGCTGCCCGAGGCCGCCGGGGACGGGCTCGTCCTGGACCTGCGGTCCTCCGCGTACGCGGCGGCGTGGAAGCCGAAGGGCGAGGTGGCCTCGCGCACGGCGAGCGTGCGGGTGCTGCACTCCCAGCTGGTGGACGGGGTGGAGAAGCGGTCCGTGGTGAGCCACTTCAACAAGGCGACCAAGGGCCGGCTGGTGCGCGATCTGCTGCTGGCGGGTGCGCGGCCGAAGGGCCCGGCGCAGTTGGTGGAGGTGCTGCGGGACCTCGGGTACGTGGTGGAGGCCGAGGCCCCCGCGCGGGCCGGGCGGCCGTGGTCGCTGGACGTGGTGGTGGCGGAGATCCACTGACCGGCCGGAGGAAGGGCTGGCGACGCAGGCGTTGCAGTCTGTGCAACGTTCGTTGCAAGCATTGCCTTGCTCGCGGCAGGATGGCCGCATGACCTCCTCCGTGCCGTCCGCCGCGCCCTCCACCCCGTCCGACGCCTCCGTGCTGGATCTCGCGCCCGTCGTCCCCGTCGTCGTCCTGCACGACGCCGCCGACGCGGTGCCGCTGGCGCGGGCCCTGGTGGCGGGCGGGCTCCCGGCGATCGAGGTGACGCTGCGGACGCCCGCCGCGCTGGAGTCGATCCGGACCATGGCCGCCGAGGTCCCGGGCGCGGTGGTCGGCGCGGGCACGGTGATCTCGCCGGAGCAGGTACGGGACACGGTCGACGCCGGGGCCCGGTTCCTGGTCAGCCCGGGGTGGACGGACGCGCTGCTGGAGGCGATGAAGGCGTCCGGCGTGCCGTTCCTGCCCGGCGTCTCGACCACCTCCGAGGTGGTGGCCCTGCTGGAGCGCGGGGTGCGGGAGATGAAGTTCTTCCCGGCCGAGGCGGCGGGCGGCACGGCCTATCTGAAGGCCCTGTCCGCACCGCTCCCCCGGGCCCGGTTCTGCCCGACCGGCGGCATCTCGCTCGCCTCGGCGCCGTCGTACCTCGCGCTGCCCAACGTCGGCTGCGTGGGCGGCAGCTGGATGGTCCCGGGCGACGCGGTGGCGGCGAAGGACTGGGACCGGGTGGCCCGTCTGGCGGCCGAGGCGGCGGCGCTCGCCCGCTAGGGCCGCGGGGGAAGCCCTCGTACTGGACGTACTCGGGCTTTCGGCCGGTGCGGCGAGAGTGCGTGCCGGGCGTCGCGACGGGGCGAACCTTGGCTGACGCGGCACTAGCGCAGGTGGGAGGTGTCGTTGAGCAGCCGTACGGAGGCGTTGCCGTCCCCGTAGTAGGCGACCGTGGAGATCGAGGCCGCCGACAGCTCCATCCTGAACAGCGCCTCCGGCGGGGCCCCCAGGGCGAGCCGGACGAGGGTCTTGATCGGGGTCACATGCGTGACGAGCAGGACCGTGCGGCCCGCGTACCGGGCGACGGTCCGGTCCCGGGCGGCCGCGACCCGCTCGGCGACCTCCGCGAAGCTCTCGCCGCCGCCGGTCGGGGCGGTGTCCGGGGAGGCCAGCCAGGCGGTGAGGTCGTCCCCGTACCGCTCCCGCACCTCCCCGAAGGTCAGGCCCTCCCAGGCGCCGAAGTCCGTCTCGCGCAGGCCCTCGTCGATCCGCACGTCCAGGCCGAGGCGGTCGGCGACGGCCGCGGCGGTCTCGCGGCAGCGGCGCAGCGGGGAGCTGACGATCTCCTGGACGGTGCCCATGGCCGCGAAGTACTGGGCGGCCCGGGCGGCCTGGTCACGGCCGGTGGCGGAGAGCTCGGGGTCGGTGCCGCCGCTGCCGGAGAACCGCTTCTCGGGCGTGAGGGCGGTCTCGCCGTGCCGGAGCAGGACGAGCGTGGCGGGCGCGCCCAGGTCGGGGGCCGAACCCCAGCCGGTCTGCGGGGCTCCGGCCTTGTCCGACGCGGTTCCGGCAGGCTGCCCGGGGGCCGGTGCGGAGACCGGCGCGGCGGGGACCGTGGTGTCCGGCACCCCGGTCTCCGGCACGGGGAAGAGCGTGTCGGCCGCCGGAGTGGCCGCGCCGCGTGCGGCCGCGAGGGCCGCACGGGCCTTGGCGGCACCCGCGACCTGGTCGCCGGGCGGGCCCTGGGCCGGCGGCGGGGTGCTCGCGATGCGTGCCGGGGCGTCGAGCGCGGCCGTGGAGGCGGACGCCTCCCACTGCCTCCCGTCGCGGCCCGCGTCCATCGCCTCGTTGGCGAGCCGGTCCGCGTGCTTGTTCTGCGCGCGGGGGATCCACTCGTACGTCACGGAGGACGGCGGCAGGATCGTGGCGGCGCGGGCCGCCAGCGGCTTCATGTCGGGGTGCTTGATCTTCCAGCGCCCCGACATCTGCTCGACGACCAGCTTGGAGTCCATCCGGACGTGGACGCGCAGCGTGTCCCCCGCGTCCGGGAACAGCGCCTTCGCGGCCGTCAGACCGGCGATGAGGCCCCGGTACTCGGCGACGTTGTTCGTCGCGACGCCGATGTACTCGGCGGCCTCGGCGAGGGGCTCGCCGGTGGCCGGGTCGATGACGACCGCGCCGTAGCCGGCGGGCCCCGGGTTGCCCCGGGAGCCGCCGTCGGCCTCGACCACCACCTGGCGGGCGACGCTCATTACAGGCCCGACTCCGAGGTGCGGACCAGGATGCGGTGGCAGTTCTCGCAGCGCAGGACCGTGTCGGGAGACGCGGCCCGCACGTCGCCGACCTCGGCCATGTTCAGCTCCAGCCGGCAGCCCTCGCAGCGGCGCTGGTAGAGGCGGGCGGCGCCGACCCCGCCCTGCTGGGCGCGGAGCTTGTCGTACAGCTTCAGCAGGTCGGCGGGGATGACCTCGGCGACGACCTGGCGGTCCTTGGTCACCGTGGCGGCCTCGGCGTCCAGCTCGGCGGTCGCGGCGTCGCGGCGGGCGGTGGCGTCGTCGACCTTGGCCTGGACGGCGGCGACCCGCTCGGTCAGCTCGGCGACCCGCTCCTGGGCGCTCTCGCGGCGCTCCATGATCTCCAGGACGACGTCCTCCAGGTCACCCTGGCGCTTGGCGAGCGAGACGATCTCGCGCTGGAGGCTCTCCAGGTCCTTGGGCGAGGAGACCGCGCCGGAGTCCAGGCGCTGCTGGTCGCGGACGGCGCGCTGACGCACCTGGTCGACGTCCTGCTCGGCCTTGGTCTGCTCGCGGGTGGTGTCGCTCTCCTCGGTGGTGGAGGCGACCAGCAGGTCACGCAGCTGGGCGAGGTCGCTGCTGAGCTGCTCGATCTCGGCGTGCTCCGGCAGCGAGGTGCGCTTGTGGGAGAGCTGGGCGAGACGGAGGTCGAGGGCCTGGACGTCGAGAAGTCGGATCTGGTCGGCGGGCGCGGCGTTCAGTTGGGGGCTCCAGAGGAATGGTGGGTGGTCCAGGGGTCGGTGACCTGCTTCGAGACATGGACCCGCAGGTCCCATCCGTGGCGGTCGGAAAGCGCGTCGAGCTGGGCGGCCGCCTGCTCGCACCAGGGCCATTCGGTGGCCCAGTGCGCGGCGTCGACGAGGCCGAGCGGCGAGTGCTGCACGGCCTCGGACGCCGGGTGGTGGCGCAGGTCGGCGGTGAGGAAGGCGTCGACCCCCGCCGCGCGCACGGCGTCGAAGAGGCTGTCGCCGGAGCCGCCGCTGACGGCGACGGTGCGCACGAGCGCCTCCGGGTCGCCGGCCAGCCGGATGCCCTGCGCGGTGGCGGGGAGCCGGGCGGCGGCTCGGGCGGCGAAGGCGGCCAGGGTCTCGGGGTGGTCCAGTTCGCAGATCCGGCCGAGTCCGCGCCGCCCGTGGACGTCGGTGGGGTCCGGTACGAGGGGACCGGTGACGCGCAGATCCAGGACGCCGGCGAGGGCGTCGGAGACGCCGGGGTCGGCGGTGTCGGCGTTGGTGTGCGCGACGTGGAGCGCGATGTCGTGCTTGATGAGGGTGTGGACGACCCGGCCCTTGAAGGTGTCGGCGGCGACCGTCGTCGTCCCGCGCAGATAGAGCGGGTGGTGGGTGACGATCAGCTGAGCGCCGAGCTCCAGGGCCTCGTCGGCGATCTCACGGACCGGGTCGACGGCGAACAGCACCCGGTCGGTCTCCGCGTCCGGATCGCCGCAGACCGTCCCGACCGCGTCCCATCCCTCGGCCCGCTCGGGGGGCCAGAGGGCGTCGAGGGCGGCGATGACTTCAGACAGACGGGGCACGGGGGAAAGGCTACCTGTCCGGCGTGGTCCGCCGCCCCGGGCCGCCGGACCTGTACGCCAGGACCGGCGGCCCGGCACGAATCGTTACTTCTGGTCCGGCGGTGTCTTCGGGCTTCCGGCTACTTCACCAGGTCGGCGCGGAGGTCGTCGAGGACCAGCTCGGCCGAGGTGACGCCGAGGCCCGGGTACCAGGTCTCGTCGGAGACGTCCTTGGACCGGCCCTCCTTGACGGCCTTCAGGTTCTTCCACAGCGGGTTGGAGCGGGCGGTGTCGCGCTGGGTGGCCTTGGCGTCGCCGTAGACGCCGGTGAAGATCCAGTCGGCGTCCGCCTCATCGATCCTCTCCGGGCTGATCTCGGTGGCGAGGTCGTTGATCTGCTGGTTCTTCGGGCGCGGCAGACCGACGTCTTCGAGGATCGTGCCGATGAACGAGGCCTTGGCGTAGAGCCGGAGGCGGTCGGGCATGTAGCGGACCATCGAGACGGTCGGCTTGTCGGGGCCGATGTCCTTCCCGAGCTCGAGGGCCTTCGCCCGGTACGCGGCGAGGTTCGCCTCGGCCTGCTTCCCGCGGTCCAGCGCCTGGGCGTTGAGGAGGTAGTTCTCCTTCCAGGTGAAGCCCGGACGGATGGAGAACACGGTGGGGGCGATCTTGGACAGCTCGTCGTACTTGTCAGCGGCGCGGAGCTGGCTGCCGAGGATCAGGTCGGGCTGGAGGCCCGCGATGGCTTCGAGGTTGAGGCTGTTGATCGTGCCGACGCTCTTCGGCTCGCCCGCGTCCTTCTCCAGGTACGAGGGGATGGCCGCGGCGCCCTCGCTGGGGGCGTAGCCGACCGGCTTCAGGCCCATCGAGACGACGTTGTCGAACTCTGCGACGGGTTTTTGGTTAGGGCTGCCTAACCATAGACGCGGCCGCCTTCGACAGCACACTCGCCCCCTCCACCTCAGGAGAATCCGGGCATCGCCACCCTTATGTGTGAAGTGAGGTGGCTCGTGTTGTTCGGCTGGAAGTGCGAAAACTAGTTTTCGTAGCCGGAGGTGACGAGTCCATGACTTCCTGTGCCATCGAGGGGGGATCCGCCGGGGCCGCCGCGACGGCGGACCCCGGAGCGGAACCCGACCCGGAAGCGTTCGGCGCACCGGGGGAGCCTGCCGGGGCGGACGTCTCCGGCCTGCCCGGATCCGGCCCGGACGATGAACCGGAGGCGTCGGCCGCCGGGAGCCGACCGGGGACGCCGGCCGACCACGCGCCGCTTCCCGGCGGCTTCACGCTCACCGCGGACGGGGCGTACGCCGCCCGGCTCACCGCGGCTCCCGGCCCACCGGGCGAGCGCGCGTGGTATCCGGAGCGGTGGACCCTGGACGGGCCCGAGCCGTACGCGGTGCCCCTCCCCCTCGACCAGCCCGAGGAGCCGGACGCCCAGGTGGCGCCGCTCGCCGACGGGCGCGTGCTGATCCGGCGGCGGGTGGCGGACCGGCAGATGTTCTCGCTGCTCTACCCGACCGGGCCCGGGACCGGCGAACTCCCGCTGGGCGCGGTCGAGTGCGCGGAGATGACCCTGCTGCCGCCGGCGCCGGACGGCCGGTGCATGTACGCCCTGTCGGCCGGCGAGCACGGCTCGTCGCTCTGGCTGGTGGCGGGCGGCGCGTTCGGACCCGAGGAGGTGGCGCGGATCCCCGGGCGCTGCTCGGGCGGGGTGTGGCTGGACCGGGCGGGCCGGATACTGGCGCTGGACCGGCAGGCGCCGGACGGCGGCCCGGTCAAGGCGGTCGCCGTCGATCTGGGGCGGGGGGCAGAGGTGACGTCGCTGCTCCAGATCGCGCCGGAGAGCAACGACCGGCTGCTGCTGGCGGACGCCGACAGCGGGCTGCTGCTGCTCCGCTCCGACGCGCCGGGCCACGACCGGCTCGGCTGGGGGGTGCTCGGGAGCTGTCTGCCGGTCAGGTTCCCGGAGTGCCTGCGCCTCGCGGACGTGGCGGTGACGCCGTTCGCCGTACAGCCGGGCCAGATGCTGATGCCGGAGAGCTGTGCGGTGGCGCTGCGGATCGACGGGGCGGCGGGCAGCTGGGTGGGTGTCTGGCGTCCGGCGGGCCGGCGGCTGCACCAGTTCGCGGCGCCGCTGGGCTGGGCTCCGGGAGCCGGGTACTGGAGCCGGGACGGGGTGCTGCGCCTCCCGTACGCGAACGGGGCGACGCCCTGCGGCGTGGCACTGCTGGTCGCCCCCGAGGACGTGGAACCCTCCTCCGTGACCGGCCGTACGCAGGACGGTGGTGGCGGAACGGAACCGTCCGGCGCCGCCGCCGCTCCTGCTGTGTGTAAGCCCGTTCCGTTGGGGCAGGCGCCTCTGCACGGAGCTGTCCGACCTGGCCAGGACCCACCGGCGATGGGGGGCGGCGTCGCGGCGCCGCCCATCGCCGGTGGGACTAGGATCGACCCCCTGGGCTACGCGGCCGTACCGCGCGGGTACCGACGGTGACCGCGTCGGAAGGCGGTGGCGGGGCTTGCGACACACGTAGGTGCGACACAGGTAAGCGATCACAACGGGGTGACTTCCCACATGTCCGAAGCCCGAACCGACACGACCCAGCAGCGCCCGACGGGGGCGGACCACAGGGCCGGAACCGGCGGTTCCGGAAGGCACCGGGGGGGTGCGTCGGCGGAGAACACGTCGGTGCAGCCGCACGGCCGCCACCGCCGGCCGGCCACGGAGGAATCCAGGGCGGCCTGAGAGCCTGTCGGGTGACCTCTGATCAGGCGGCCACGCCCTGGCACGCACGCTTCCGGCATTGCCGAAAGGCCCTGGTAGCTCCGCTACCAGGACCTCTCGGCGCCTGAGAACCGCACGCACCGGACCGCGTCCGCTTCCGATCCAAGGCCACCCGACAGGCTCTGAGCCGCGCAGCAGGCGAGCGAGGCAGGGCCTGGACCGGCGGGCAGCCGGTCCAGGCCCTGCCTCGTACACGCCCTTACCGCCGCTTCAGGCCCAGGACTTCGGCGGCCGCGAAGGTCTCGTTCGGGGGCCGGTCCGCGTAGTACGGGGTGAGCAGTTCGTTCAGCTCCGCGAAGGTAAACGTCTCCTTCGTCGCGTCGAACCGGGCGGCCACCCGGGGCCGTTCGACGACGGCGACCATGCCTCCGTGGACGACGAGCAGCTGACCGTTGACCCCGGCCGCCGCCGGTGAGGCGAGATAGCCGACGAGCGGGGAGACATGCTCGGGCGCCAGCGGGTCGAGGGTGCCGTCCGCCGGTTCCTGGAAGCCCGCGAACACGTCCTCGGTCATCCGGGTCCGGGCGCGCGGGCAGATGGCGTTGGCGGTGACGCCGTACTTGGCGAGGGCCAGTGCGGTGGAGGTGGTGAGGCCGACGATGCCGCCCTTGGCCGCCGCGTAGTTGGGCTGGCCCGCCGAGCCCGCGAGGAACGCCTCCGACGAGGTGTTGACGATCCGCCCGTAGACCGGCCCGCCGGTCTCCTTGGAGCGGGCGCGCCAGTGGGCGGCGGCGAAGTGCGTGGTGTTGAAGTGGCCCTTGAGGTGGACGCGGATGACCGAGTCCCATTCCGCCTCGGTCATCGAGAAGATCATCCGGTCGCGCAGGATGCCCGCGTTGTTGACCAGGATGTCGAGGCGGCCGTGGGTGGCGACGGCCGACTCCACCAGGGCCCGTGCCTGTTCGTGGTCGGATACGTCGCCGAGGTGGGCGACGGCCCGGCCGCCGGCCGCGCGGATCTCGGCGGCGACCTCCTCGGCGGGGGCGGCGGACGCCTCGCCGGAGCCGTCACGGCCGGGCTGCCCGTAGTCGTTGACGACGACGGCCGCACCGAGGCGGGCCAGTTCGAGGGCTTCGGCCCGGCCGAGGCCGCGACCCGCGCCGGTGACGATCGCGGACAGCCCGTCCAGCGGGAGGGGAAGTGACATGGCATTCCTCATCGTCGTTGGTCAGGTGCTCGGGTACGAGTGCTCGGGTACGGGGTTCAGAGCTCGATGCAGGTACGCAGCGACTCGCCCGTGCGCATCTGGTCCAGGGCGTCGTTGACCCCGTCCAGCCGGACCCGGTGGGTGATCATCGACTCCAGGTCGATACGGCCCGCCCGCCAGAGGGCGATGGCCCGCTCGTAGGAGCGCAGGACGTCCCCTCCCCCGTACATGGAGGGCAGGATCCGCTTCTCGTCGAAGAACAGCTCGAACATGTTGACCTGGAAGTCGTCGTCCATGGCCCCGGCCCCGACGACGCACAGGGTGCCGCCGCGGCGGGTGTTCTCGTAGGCGATGCGGGCGGTGGCGGACTTTCCGACGACCTCGAAGACGTAGTCGAAGCCCTCGCCGCCGGTGATCCGCTGCTTGGCGTCGGCCAGACCGTCGGGGGCGACGGCCTCGGTGGCGCCGAAGCGGAGGGCGGCCTCACGGCGGGAGGCGACCGGATCGACGGCGATGATCTGGGCCGCGCCCTGGACCCGGGCGCCCTGGATCGTGGAGATGCCGACGCCGCCGCAGCCGATCACGGCGACCGACGAACCGGCCTCCACCTTCGCCGTGTTGATGGCCGCGCCGAGGCCGGTGGTGACCCCGCAGCCGATCAGGGCGGCGATCTCGAACGGTACGTCGTCGGGGATCGGCACCGCGCAGCCCGCACCGACGACGACCTCCTCGGTGAAGGTGCCGGTACCCGCGAAGCCGAAGACATCGCCGCCGGGGCGCTTGAAGTTCGGGGTGCCCGCGTTCATGAACCCGGCGAGGCACAGCTGGGTCTGGCCCCGCTTGCAGGAGGGACAGGCCCCGCAGGCGGGCAGCCAGCAGACGAGGACCCGGTCGCCGGCGCTCAGCCCGGTCACCCCGTCGCCGACATCGACGACCTCGCCCGCGCCCTCGTGGCCGGGGATGAAGGGGGCCGGCTGCGGGAGGACGCCGCTCATCGCGGAGACGTCGGAGTGGCAGAGGCCGGTGGCGCGGATGCGGAGCCTGACCTTTCCGGGGCCGAAGCCCACCGCCTCGACGTCGTCGAGGACTTCGAGCTTCTCCTGGCCTATCTCGTGCAGTACGGCTGCGCGCATGGGTACGGCTCCCCTCAAATCGCCATCTTCATCGTGGTGTCGATGTGTTCAGAGGTGTTCGACGAGCGTGTCGGCGAGGACCGGTGCGTCGTCCCGCTCGGCGGCGGCGACCGTCACCTGGACACGGCCGTCCCCGCTCCACATCCGGATGCGGAGGGTCTCGCCGGGGACGACCACGCCGGCGAAACGGGTGCGGTAGGCGGTGATCCGGGAGACGTCGCCGTCCAGCAGGGTGTCGGCGACGGCCTTCAGGGTCATGCCGTACGTGCACAGCCCGTGCAGGATCGGCCGGTCGAAGCCGGCCAGCTCGGCGAAGGCGGGGTCGGCGTGGAGCGGGTTCCAGTCGCCCGAGAGGCGGTAGAGCAGCGCCTGGTCCTCGCGGATCGGGCGCTCCACCGTCCGGTCGGGGGCCCGCTCCGGCGGGGTGAGCCGGTCGGAGGGGCCGCGTTCGCCGCCGAAGCCGCCCTCGCCGCGTACGAAGATCTGGGCGTCGTTGGTCCACAGCGGCCCGTCGTCGTCGCCCGCCTCGGTACGCAGCACGATGACGGCGGCCTTGCCCTTGTCGTACACCGCCGCGACCTTCGAGGTCTGCACGGCGCGGCCGGTCACCGGGATCGGGCGGTGGACGCGTACGGACTGTCCGCCGTGCAGGACGGCGGCGAGGTCCACGTCGATGCCCGGCGCGCCCATGCCGCCGAAGGCGGCCGTGCCCGCGCCCGCGACGGTGGCGAAGCTCGGCAGCACCTGGAGCCGGGACTCCAGGGTGTAGCGCAGTTCGCCGGGGTCGGTGGCGGGGCTGCCCGCGCCGAGACCCAGGTGGTAGAGCTGGACGTCCTTGTGGTTCCAGCCGATCTCGGCTCGGCGGGGTTCGGCGGCGAGTGCCGCCCGGGCATCAATGGGCATGACGGAGCTGCTCCTTGATGGTGGGAAGACCTCGGCACGGCCGTCCGCACCGTCGGCCGCACCGAGGTCGTGCGGTGACCGGCAGGGCACGCCCTTCTAGAACGCGTTCTAGCCGATGGCCCATGTATAACGCAGGCCCCGGAAGTTGTGAAGACTGCTGACGTGGTGTCAGATCGCTGGGTTGGCGGGCTACGCCGTGCCGCGGCGCGGCCCGCGGTGGTTCGGCAGCCAGACCAGCATCACGATCACCCCGGCCAGCAGCACCCCGCTCGCCGTGCGGAAGGCCAGCGCGTATCCGGCGGTGACCTCGGCCGCGTCGCCGGAACCCGCGGTGCGTGCTGCCGCGACCGTGGAGAGCACCGCGAGGCCCAGCGCACCGCCCATGGTGCGGGAGGTGTTGACGAGGCCCGAGACGAGTCCGGCGTCGCCCGGGTCCGCGCCGGAGGTGGCGAGGGTGGCGAGCGGGGTGGAGGCGAGACCTGCCCCGGCCATCATCAGGATGCCGGGGAACATGATCCCCGTGAGGTAGGAGCCCTCCACGCCCATCGTGGACTGCCAGCCGAAGCCCGCGGCGGTGATCAGGACCCCGGCGACGGCGAGGCTCTTCGCTCCGGTGCGCACCATGAGGCGCGGGGCCAGCTTGGAGCCGAGGATGACGGCCGCCGAGGTCGGCATCAGCGCGAGACCGGCCCGCAACGGCGTGTAGCCCAGGACGTTCTGGGCGTACACGGTCATGAAGTACCACATGGAGAAGGTCGCCGACCCCATGAGCAGCATCGACACGTTGGCCGAGGACACAGCTCGTACGGAGAACACGCGCAGCGGGATCAGCGGCACGGCGGTCCGCGCCTCGACCAGTACGAAGGCGGCCAGCAGCGCGACTCCCGAGAGCAGCGGCACGAGGGTGGCGGCGGCCGCCCAGCCCTCGGCCTCGGTCTGGACGATGCCGTACGCGACGGCGGCGAGGCCCGCGGTGACCAGGACCGCGCCCAGGAAGTCGATGCGACGGCGGTCGCCCGCGCGGCCCTCGGTGATCCGCAGGGCGGCGGCGACCAGGACGAGGGCGCCGATGGGCACGTTGATCAGGAGGACCCAGCGCCAGGAGAGGGCGTCGGTGAGGACCCCGCCGATCAGCCCGCCGGCCGCGCCGCCGCCCGCGCCGACCGCCATCCAGGTGCCGATCGCCTTCGTCCTGGCCGGACCCTCGGGGACGGCCGCGGTGAGGATGGTGAGGGTGGCTGGAGCGAGGACGGCGGCCCCGAGGCCCTGGACGGCACGGGCGGCGAGGAGCTGCCAGCCCTCCTGGGCGAGGCCGCCGGCGAGGGAGGCGGCGGTGAAGACGCCGAGCCCGACGAGGAACATCAGCTTGCGCCCGTAGATGTCGGCGGCCCGCCCGCCCAGGAGCATGAACCCGGCGAACGCGATCGAGTAGGCGTTGACGACCCATTGGAGGCCCCCCGCGCTCAGCCCCAGGTCGGCCCGCATGGAGGGCAGCGCCACGTTGACGACGGAGACGTCGAGGACGACGAGGAACTGGCCGGTGCAGGCGGCGAGCACGACGGCCCAGGTGCTGGGCCGTATTCGGGAGGAGGCGGGCCGGGCGGAGACGGGCGCGGAGACGTCGGGCATGAAAGTCATGGTCCCAGGCGGCGAGCGGCCCGTACATCGGGTATCGGGTCCAGGTCTCGGGCCGGGGTCGCCGGTCGCAGGACCTAGGCCCCGGGCCCCGGGCGCCCCGGCCGCGCTCACCACGCACCCGCGCCCCGGGAGCCCCGGCCGCGCCCGCCCGTCTCAGCCGCGCCGCAGCAGCGTGACCACCGCCGCCCCGCCGAGGCCGATGTTGTGGGCGAGGGCGGTTCTTGCGCCGGAGACCTGGCGGGCTCCGGCCTCGCCGCGCAGCTGCCAGGTCAGCTCGGCGGCCTGGGCGATGCCGGTCGCGCCCAGCGGGTGACCCTTGGAGATCAGGCCACCGGACGGGTTCACCACCCACCGCCCGCCGTAGGTGGTCGCCCCGGACTCCACGAGCTTGCCGGACTCCCCCTCGCCGCACAGGCCCAGCGCCTCGTAGGTGAGGAGCTCGTTGACGGAGAAGCAGTCGTGCAGCTCGATGACGTCGAGATCGTCCGGGCCGAGGCCGGAGGCGGTGTAGACCTGCTGGGCGGCGGCCTTGGACATCGGGGCGCCCACCGCGTCGATGCAGCTGCCGGAGGCGAAGGAGGCCTCGGTGTCGGTGGTCATGGCCTGGGCGGCGATCTCCACGGCCCGGTCCCCCAGGCCGTGCCGCTCGACGAACCGCTCGGAGACGACGACGGCCGCCGCCGCCCCGTCGGAGGTGGGCGAGCACTGGAGCTTGGTGAGGGGGCGGTGGACGGTGCGGGCGGCGAGGACCTCCTCGACCGTGTACGGGTCCTGGAACTGGGCGTACGGGTTGTTCACCGAGTGCCGGTGGTTCTTGGCCCCGACCGCCGCGAGCTGCGCGGGCGTCGTCCCGTACCGCTCCATGTGCTCGCGGGCCGCGTTGCCGAAGATCTGGGCGGTGGGCGGGGACATCTCGAAGCCGTGGGCGGCGGCCATGATCCCGTAGTGCCGGGCGACGGGCGAGGTCGCGAAGTCGCCGCGGTCGGAGCCACCGCCCAACGCCCCGCGGGCCATCTTCTCGAAGCCCAGGGCGAGGACGCAGTCGCTGCCGCCGCCCTCGACGAACTGCCGGGCCAGCAACAGGGCGGTGGAGCCGGTGGCGCAGTTGTTGTTGACGTTGTAGACGGGGACGCCGGTCAGCCCCAGCTCGTAGACGGCCCGCTGTCCGGCGGTGGAGGCCTGGAAGCAGTAGCCGACGGGGACCTGTTCGACCTGGTCGTAGCGGAGCCCGGCGTCCTCCAGGGCGGCGGTGCCCGCCTCGCGGACCATGTCCCAGTACTGCCGGTCGCGGGTCTCGGGCTTCTCGAACTTCGTCATGCCGACGCCGACGATGTAGGCCTTCATTGTCCGACTCCTCTTGTCTTGTGCGGTCAGTCCCGGGGCAGGCCGAGGATCCGTTCGGCGACGACGTTGAGCTGGATCTGGGTGGTGCCGCCCGCGATGGTCAGGCAGCGGGACATCAGGAAGCCGTGGAGGGCCCGTTCGCCCGCCGCCGGTTCGTCCACCGCGCCGTCCGGGCCGAGGAGTTCGAGGGTGATCTCGGCGACCTTCTGCTGGTGGACGGTCTGGACGAGCTTGCGTACGGAGGCCCCTGCGCCGGGTTCGCGGCCGGCGACCTGCTGGAGCGTGGTGCGCAGGCCGGTGCAGGCGAGCGCGTGGGCTTCGGCGGCGAGCGCGCCGATACGTGCCCGTGTGGCGTCGTCCAGTCCGGCCGAGCGGGCGATCAGGGCTTCGAGTCCGCTGTCGAAGGTCACCTGGTCGGCCATGTGGACGCGTTCGTTGCCGAGGGTGTCGCGGGCGACCCGCCAGCCGCCGCCGACCTCGCCGACGACGGCGTCGACGGGCAGCAGGACGTCGTCGAAGTGGACCTCGTTGAAGAGGGCCCGGCCGGTGATCTCCTTCAGTGGGCGGATGCCGATGCCCCGGGCCCTCTCCATGTCGACCAGGAAGTAGGTGAGACCACGGTGCTTGGGCGCGTCCGGGTCGGTGCGGGCCAGCAGGATGCCGTGGTCGGCGGTGCGGGCGGCGCTCGTCCAGACCTTCCGCCCGGTGATCCGCCACCCCTCGTCGGTCCGTACGGCGCGGGTGCGCAGCGCGGCGAGGTCGGAGCCGGCGTCGGGTTCGGAGAAGAGCTGGCACCACTGGAGGTCGCCGCGCAGGGTCGCCGGCAGATAGCGATCGCGCTGCTCCTCGGTGCCGTACGCGATGAGGGACGGCACCACCCAGGTGGCGATGGAGAGATCGCTGAGCCGGATGGACTGCTCGCTCAACTCCTGCTGGATCGCCAGCTGCTGCACGGGCCCTGCGCCCAGCCCGTACGGGGCGGGGAGGTGCGGGGCGGCGTAGCCGGTGGCGGCGAGGGCGCGGCGGGCCTCGCGGGGCGCCAGGCCCCGGGCCGCGGCGAGATGCGGCCGGGCTTCGGCGCGGTGGCGGGCGGCCTCGGCGGGGAGTTCCAGGGCGAGTTCGCGGCGGGCCCCGGCCTCGGCGTGGCGGACGGCGCGCAGCCGGTGCGGGCCGGCGGCGCCGAGGAGCTGGCGGGCGAGGACGGCCCGGCGCAACCGGAGGTGGGCGTCGTGCTCCCAGGTGAAGCCGATGCCGCCGAGGATCTGGATGGCGTCCTTGGCGCAGGTGTACGCGGCCTCGGGTGCGGTGGCGGCGGCGAGCGCGGCGACGAGCCCGCGCACCCCGGGCTCCTCGCCGGCGGCTCGGGCGGCGTCCCAGGTGAGGGCGCGGGCCTGTTCGAGGCGGACGAGCATGTCGGCGCAGAGGTGCTTGACGGCCTGGAACGCCCCGATGGGACGCCCGAACTGCTCCCGTACGGTGGCGTGTTCGACGGCGGTGTCCAGGCTGCGGGCGGCGGTACCGCAGGCGTCGGCGGCCAGCAGGACGGCGGCCAGGTCGCCGACGAGCGCCGGATCGGTCACCGGCACGACCCGGCGCGCGGGGACATGGACGGCGTCGGCACGCACCTCGGCGGTGGGGCGGGTCGGGTCGGCGCTGCGGTGCGGGCGCACGGCGAGACCGTCGGCCCCGGCGTCCACGAGGAACCAGTGCTGGCCGTCGGGCGTGGCGGCGGGCAGCAGGAGCAGGTCGGCCGCGTCGGCGGTCAGGACGGGCGGGGCGGTGCCGTCGAGCCGGTGGCCGTCCGGGGCCCAGGTCGCGGTGAGGGTGCCTGGGGTGAGGGCGACGGCCGCGGTGCGGCCCCCCGCGGCGAGCTCCCGGAGCGGGCCGCTCAGCTCCCCGGCCCCGGCGGCCACCGCGCGGTCGAGTACGGCGGAGGTGAGGGTGGTCGCGAGATACGGGCCGGGCAGCGAGGCGTACGCGGCCTCCTCCAGGACGACGGCGAGGTCGAGGAGGTCCCCGCCGCCGCCCCCGTACTCCTCGGGCAGATGGATGCCGGTGAGCCCCTGCGCGGCGAGCGCCTCCCAGTGGGCGGGGCGCACGCCGAGGGTGGCCGGGCCCCCCGCGTCGAGGAGTTCGCGTACCTCGCCGGGGGGCGCGGCGCGGGCCAGCCAGCCCCGTACGGAGTGCGCCAGCGCGCGGTGCTCTTCGGTGATGCCGATACCCGTGCCGATGCCCATGCGAATCCCCGCCGGTCGCAGCCACTGGAACGGCGCAAGAGTAGAACACGTTCCACTCGGGTGGAAGAGCTGATAGATGGTCAGATCACTGGCGGATCCGGACCGGAATGCCGTCGGATCCGGGCCGGAACGCTGTGGGATCCGGACCGGAACGCTGTGGGATCCGGACCGGAGCAGAGCACCGCCGGGAAGCGTTCACCATGCACACACTTGGGGGCGGCCCGGGTGATCGACACTGCCCGGAGGCCCCACGCATGCAACGGACGAAACGGACACGGCACACAGGGGAGCTCCCCGAGCCGCCGAAAGCGCGCTCCGGCCCCATCGTGCCCGTCCTCGCCTTCACGGGTATCACCGTCGCGGTCACGCGGACCCTGCTCGTCCCGCCCCCGCACCGGTCGCCACGATGCCCCCGCCGAGGCCGTCGGCCGGAACGTACGGCACGATGGGTCGCCGTCGACAGGCCCTTGAGCCACCGCGCCCCACCTGGAGGAACCCCGTGACCGCCGAGTCCGCCGCCGCTTCCGCTTCCGCGTCCGCCGCCGGCCCCCGGCCGGAGATCCTCGCCGCGTTCGAGGCGGCCAAGGGCTTCATGCCGGTCCACGAGGGCCTCGCCCTGTACGCCGCCGCCGCCGGGGCCGGTGCGCTCGGACTGCCGCTGCTGGAGGTGGGCACGTACTGCGGGCGGTCCGCCATCCTGCTCGCGGACGCGGCGCGGGCCGCCGGGGTGGCCGCGCTCACCGTCGACCACCACCGGGGCAGCGAGGAGCAGCAGCCCGGCTGGGAGTACCACGACCCGAGCGTGGTGGACCCGGAGGTCGGACTGATGGACACCCTGCCGACGTTCCGCCGCACGCTGCGCCGGGCCGGCCTGGAGGACCACGTGGTGGCGCTCGTCGGGCGCTCCCCGCAGGTCGCCGCCGTGTGGCGCGGACCCCTCGGGCTCGTCTTCATCGACGGCGGCCACACCGACGAGCACGCGAACGCCGACTACGAGGGCTGGGCCCCGCATGTCGCCGATGGCGGGCTGCTGGTGATCCACGATGTGTTCCCCGACCCGGCCGACGGCGGCCAGGCCCCGTACCGGATCCATCTCCGGGCGCTGGCCTCCGGGGCGTTCACCGAGGTGTCGGTGACGGATTCGCTGCGCGTGCTGCGCCGCACGGGGACCGGGATCTGAGCCGTCCGGACAGCCGGGTGGGTAGCATCGCCGCGTGCCGTACGACGACAGCCTTCCCCCCGCCCGCCGCGCCCGGCAGCCCCTGTCCGTGGCCGCCGCGCTGGCCGCCGTATGCCTGACCGCCGCCGGTTGCGGCGGCGGCCCGGAAGCCGGCGAGGCCGGTGCGGCCTCGCCGCGGCCGGGTGCCGGCGGCGCATCCCCGACGGCCACGACGCCGAGCGGCGGGCAGCCGGAGCCGTCCGGATCCGCCGGGGCCACGCCGTCCGCGTCCGCCTCCGCGGAACCGCTGCCGAGGGGCCCGCTGACCGGCCGGACCGTGGTGATCGACCCGGGACACAATCCGGGTAACCGCGACCACACCCGGGAGATCGACGAGCAGGTCGACATCGGCACCGGCCGCAAGGAGTGCGACACGACCGGTACGTCCACCGATGACGGTTACGCGGAGGCCCGGTTCACCCTCGACGTGTCCCGCCGGCTGCGCACGCTGCTGGAGGCCGAGGGCGCCCGGGTCCGCCTGACGCACGACGCGGACCGGCCGTTCGGGCCGTGCATCGACGAGCGGGCCCGGATCGGGAACGGGGCGAAGGCCGACGCGGTGGTGTCGGTGCACGCCGACGGATCGGCCGTGGGCAACCGGGGCTTCCACGTGATCCTGCCCGCCGGGGTGAAGAGCGGCGGGGCCGACACCTCGAAGATCGTGAAGAGTTCGGCCGATCTCGGCGCGAGGATCGCGGGACACTTCGTCCGCACGACCGGAAGCGCACCTTCCAATTACGTCGGTGGAAATACCGGCCTGGACACGCGTAATGATCTCGGCGGACTGAATCTGTCGACCGTGCCCAAGGTGTTCGTCGAATGCGGCAATATGCGTGACCCGAAGGACGCCGCCCTGCTCACCAGCGCGAGTTGGCGGCAGAAGGCGGCCCAGGGCCTGGCCGACGGCATTACGAGCTACCTGAAGGGGTAGTTCTGCGGTGATATTGGAGGGATGGCCGCTCATCATCCGGCCCGGGACACAACCCGCCCGGGCAGACGATAGATTCATCCGTACGATGGGGAGCCGCTCCCGAGCTCCAAGCCGTGACCGCCGCACCGGCGGCAGCGACGACCGCCCCGACGAGACGACCGACTAAGGACCTTCACGTGAATATCCGATCCCTCACTCGAGGCGACGGCGTGGTGATCGGAGCAGCGGTCGTGCTGTTCATCGCCTCTTTCCTCGACTACACCAGCTTCTGCCCGTCGGGCATCGACTGCTCGCGGGTCGACAACCCGAACGCCTGGGACTCGCTCGGGCTCCTGATGAGCGTCTTCCTCGCCGGCGTCATCGCCGCGGCGCTGCTGATCGTCAGCCGTGCGATGCCGGGCCGCAAGGTCGCCGGGCTCGACCTCGGTCAGTTCAGCGTGGCGCTCACCGTGTTCGCCCTGTGGACCGCGTTCTGGACGATCCTCGACATCAGCAACGCCGGCGCCGGCATGATCCTCGGTCTGCTCGCCACCATCGTGCTCGCCGGGGGCGCCATCGCCGGACCGCTGGTGCCCTTCCTCAAGGCCCCGCTGCTCAGCCCGGCCGCCCCGGCGCAGGGCCTGCAGGGCGGGCAGGCCCCGTACGGTGCGCAGCCCGGCCAGGGCTACGGCTTCCCGGGCGGCCAGCAGCAGCCGTACGGCGCCCAGCCGAGCCAGGGTTACGGCTACCCCGGCGCCCCCCAGCAGGGTCAGCCCGCCCAGGCCGACCCGGCGCAGGCGCAGGCGCAGCAGGCCCAGGCCCCGCAGCCTTCGCAGGGCGGCGCGGCCCCGGCGGGCGACTTCACCCCGTTCTGGTTCGCCGTTCCGGTGGCGCGCCCGCTGTACGGCGAGGACGGTTCGCCGAACCCGATCGCCGAGCTGGCGCCGGGCACCTGGTACCTCGCGGTCGAGCAGCGCGGCCAGAGCCTCATCGCCCAGACGCAGGACGGCCGTCGTGGTGTCCTGCAGGATGCCACGGGCATCCAGCGAGGCTGATCCCCCACACACACGTCGCGGCCCCTCGCCCTTCCGGGCGGGGGGCCGTTGTCGTACAGTCCACCCCGGACGCTGTCACTTGACGCACCGTCAGTTGCGGTTGGAGGGAACGGAATGCGGCTCGGACTCGCGCTCGGTTACTGGGGCCGCGGCCCGGACCCCGGCCAGCTCGCCCTGGTCCAGGAGGCCGAGCGGCTCGGCTACGACTCGGTGTGGACGGCGGAGGCCTGGGGCTCGGACGCCTTCACCCCGCTGACCTGGATCGCCGCCCACACCTCACGGATCAGGCTGGGCACCGGCATCGCCCAGATGTCGGCCCGCACGCCCACCGCGACGGCCATGCACGCACTGACCCTGGACCATCTCTCCGGCGGCCGGATGCTGCTCGGCCTCGGCCTCTCCGGGCCGCAGGTGGTGGAGGGGTGGTACGGCCGGCCGTTCCCGAGGAGCCCGCTGACCGCGACCCGCGAGTACGTCGAGGTGATCCGGCAGGTCCTGGCGCGGCAGGCCCCGGTCGAGCTGGCGGGCCGCTTCCACTCCCACCCGTACACCGGCCCGGACGCCACCGGCCTCGGCAAGCCGCTGAAGCCGATCACCCACCCCCTGCGCGCCTCGTTGCCCGTCCTGCTCGGTGCGGAGGGCCCGAAGAACATCGCGCAGACGGTGGAGATCGCGGACGGCTGGCTGCCGCTGTACTGGTCGCCGCTGCGCTCGGACGTCTACGGGGCCTCGCTCGCCGGACTCCGGGACGGCTTCGTGATCGCGCCGATGGCCCGCGCGCACGTCTGCGACGACGTGGCCGAGGGGCTGCTGCCGGTGAAGGCGATGCTCGGCTTCTACATCGGCGGGATGGGCCACGCGGCCCGCAACTTCCACGCGGACCTGATGGCCCGGATGGGGTTCGAGGAGGAGGCCCGGCGGATCCAGGAGCTGTTCCTCCAGGGCCGCAAGGAGGAGGCGGTACGGGCGGTGCCCGACGCGTTCGCCGACGAGATCTCGCTGATCGGGCCGCGCGCCCGGATCGCGGAGCGGCTGGAGCTGTGGCGCACGGGCCCGGTGACGGATCTGCTGGTCACCGCCCCGGACCCGCACACGCTGCGGGTCCTGGCGGCACTCAACAGCCAGTAGGGCTTGGTCAGCCGAACGAGGAGCGGTCCAGCCAGAAGTCCAGCAGCGCCGCGTCGCCGAGCACCTCCACGCGCTGACTCGTCCGCGCCAGGCGGCGGTTGAAGACCAGCATCAGATCGGTGAGCGGCCCGCGCAGCGCGACCGTGGCCTTCTCGTGCGCGTGCCGCCAGGTGAAGCGGTCCTCGCCGAACTCGATCAGCCACTCCGCGCCGGGTACGTCGGTGGCGTGCAGATGCAACGAGCGTGCGCCGCCCCGCAGTTCGGCCGCCTCCGGGTCGCCGCCCTGCTGGGAGAAGGAGACGATGCGCAGCCACTCCTCGATGGTGTCGGCGGCCACGTCGGCGTCGACCGTGTACGGGACGCGGGCGGCGAGCGCCGCGTCCGCCCGGTGCACAACCGTCTCGTGCGTCATGCGCCGCGCCCAGAACGCCGTACGCCGCTCCCACGCCCAGGTCCACACCTCGGCGTCCGGCCCCGCCTTCCGCAGCGCGTCCACGGTGGCGGCCGCACCCTCGGCGAGCCAGGCGTCGAGCGCGGCCGGGTCGTCGCCGACCGGCCCTTCGATGCCGGGCACCCTGTCCTCGGGGACGTCGTCGGCGGCGCGGGTCCGGACGATCTCGCCGACCCAGCGGTGCGCGCCGCCGACGTGCACGGCGAGCTCCCGCAGGGACCAGTCGGGGCAGGTGGGGACGGTCGCGCCGAGATCGGCGCCGGTCAGCACCGCGCGCAGGGCGTCGGTCTGGGCCAGGATCTCGTCGCAGTAGCGGTCGTGGGAGAGGAGCGTCATGCGGCGCACCCTAACCGGCGGAACCCGGGGTGATCACCCGGATATGCGCCGGTCGTGGTCAGTGCGAGGAGGATCGGCCGGCCGTCTCGCCCACCGGCCGACCACGCCTTGTCCTTCACCTCGGCGCCCGCGTCCTTGCCGCGTTCATGATGCTGTCGATGACGCTCTCGAACGCGCCCACGTCGCCCTCATGTCACAGCGAGTGACGAGTCTCGGCACTCCCCCTCAGCCTGGCCCGCTCCCTCAACGGCCGTCACCCGGTGCGGCCGTACGGGTTTCACCCTGCGTAAAGCGGCAACCAGAGTCCCATGTCTCCCAGAACCCGTTCAGGAAGCAGTTCAGCGGCTCGTGTCATAGCCGTCGTGGCCGACATCCTGGCCTTCATCATCATCCTCTGGATCCTGATGTACCTGCTGGACGCCAACCGCGGCAACGACTTCGTGCAGTGGATTCACGACGCGGCCCGCTGGCTGGCCGGCTGGTCGTACGACCTGTTCACCTTCGACGAGGCGTGGGCGCGGGTCGTCGCCGGTTACGGTCTGGCGGCCGTGGTCTACCTGTTCATCGGGCACGCCGTGGCGGGCCGGCTCCGCCGCGGCTGAACCGGCTCCGCCTCAGGCGGTGTTCAGCGGCAGCAGTCCGGCTCCAGGCCGACCGGCAGCCGCTCGCCCGAGAAGACCGCGGTGGTCGCCTCGTCCCCCCCGAGCGCGGCCACCGCGAGCAGCAGCGAGCCCGCCGTCCAGGTGGTGAGCTCCTCGGGCCAGAACGCCCGGTTGCCCTCGAAGACGTACCCCGTCCAGTACAGCCCGCCCTCGGCACGCAGGTGCTGGACGGACTGGAGGATCTCCAGCGCCCGGTCCGACTCCCCCGTCACCCAGAGGGCCAGGGCGAGTTCGCAGCTCTCGCCGCCGGTGACCCAGGGGTTGGGCAGCACGCAGCGCACCCCGAGGCCGGGGACGACGAAGCGGTCCCAGCCCTCCTGGATGCGGGCGGTGGCCTCGGCCCCGGTGACCGCGCCGCCGAGGACCGGGTAGTACCAGTCCATGGAGTAGCGGTTCTTGTCGAGGAAGCGCTCGGGGTGTTTGCGGATCGCGTGGGCCAGCGCCCCGGTCGCCAACTCCCAGTCGGGCTGCGGCTCCTCGCGGCGCTCGGCGATGGCCAGCGCACAGCGCAGCGCCTGGTGGATCGAGGAGGAGCCGGTCAGCAGCGCGTCGTCGACGGGGGTGCCGTCGGGCTCCCGCTTCCAGCCGATCTGCCCGCCGGGCTGCTGGAGCCCGAGGACGAACTCGACGGCCGCGAAGACCGTGGGCCACATCCGGTCGACGAACGCGTCGTCGCCGGTGGCCAGGTAGTGGTGCCAGACACCGACGGCCACGTACGCGCAGAAGTTGCTCTCCAGGCCCCGGTCGGTCGGCCGCTGCGGGTCGCCGTCGTGGTAGGCGGCGAACCAGGAGCCGTCGACGTTCTGGTTGCGGGCGAGCCAGTCGTAGGCGCGGGCGGCGGCCTCGTGCTCGCCGGCCGCGTCCAGCGCCATCGCGGTCTCGGTGTGGTCCCACGGGTCGAGGTGGTGCCCACGGAACCACGGCAGCGCCCCGTCCTCCCGCTGTACGGCGAGGAGGGCGGCGACGGTCTCGGCAGCCTGATCGGCCGTCAGGACGCCGGGCAGGACGAGGTGTTCGGTCTGTTCGGGAGTGCTCACGCCTCGGCCTTCGGAAGGTGCGGCTTGGTGGCGTAGGCGACGAAGCTCTTGCCGACGACCGGGTTGAGGAGCTGCTCGGCGACCCGGGTGGCGAGCGGCTTCTTCATGATGTCCCAGACGAGCAGCTTGTGATAGGCCCGCACCGGCAGCGCCTGGTCGTTGTCGACGCCGAAGGCGCACTTCAGCCACCAGTACGGCGAGTGCAGGGCGTGGGCGTGGTGGGTGCCGTACGGCTTGAGTCCGGCCTCGCGGATCCGGGCGAGGAGCTGGTCGGCCTTGTAGATGCGGATGTGGCCGCCCTCGACCTCGTGGTACGCGTCGGAGAGGGTCCAGCAGACCTTCTCGGGGCCGTAGCGCGGGACGGTGATCGCTATCCGGCCGCCCGGCCTGAGCACCCGGACCATCTCGGCGAGGACACCCTTGTCGTCCGGGATGTGCTCCATGACCTCGGAGATGATCACGACGTCGAAGGAGTCGTCGGGGAAGGGCAGGTTGAGTGCGTCGCCCTCCATCGCGGTGGCGGTGGCGCCCTCGGGGGCCTCCCCGGCCTCCTTCATCGCGGCGAACCACCTGGCGACCTCGCGGATCTCCTCGCCGTTCCGGTCGAGGGCGACGACCTGCGCACCGCGCCGGTAACACTCGAAGGCATGCCGGCCGGCACCGCAGCCCAGGTCGAGCACTCGGTCGCCGGCGGCGAGCGGGAAGCGGGTGAAGTCGACGGTCAGCACGAGGGCCTGCCTTCGAGGTCGGAGGTACGGGTTCCGGTGAACGCGGTCGCAGTCACCTGCGGACTCCGCGGGCGGTGATCGCCTGACGGTACAGCTCGGCCGTTCCGGCCGCCGCCCTGGCCCAGGTGAAGCGGTCCAGCACCCGCTCGCGGCCCGCCGCGCCGAGCCGGGCGCGCAGCTCTGGGTCGGCCAGCAGCCGGGCCAGCGCCCCGGCCAGCGCGTCCGCGTCGCCGGGCGCCACGGCGAGGCAGGTCTCCCCGTCGCGGCCGGAGACCTCGGGGATCGCGCCGCCGGTGGTGGCGACCAGGGGGGTGCCGGTGGCCATGGCCTCGGCGGCGGGCAGCGAGAACCCCTCGTACAGGGAGGGCACGCAGGAGATTTGGGCGCTGCGCACGAGGTCGACCAGTTCGGCGTCGCTGATGCCCTTGACGAACTCGACGGCGTCCGCGAGGCCGTGCCGCTCGATCGCGCGGGCGACCGGCCCGTTCTCGGCGCGCTTGCCGACGACGACGAGGTGGGCGGCGGGGTTCTCGGTGCGGAGCTTGGCGAGCGCGTCGACGAGGTGGACGAGGCCCTTGAGCGGGACGTCGGCGCTGGAGGTGGTGACGATGCGTCCTGGCACCTCGGCGACCGAGGGGTCGGGCGACCACAGGTCGGTGTCGGCGCCGATGTGGACGACGCTGATCCGGTCCGCGCGTACGCCGAGGTCCTCGACGATCTCGTCGCGGGAGGAGCCGGAGACGGTGAGGACGGTGTCCAGCTTGCGGGCGACCCGTTTCTGCATCCGGGTGAAGGCGTACCAGCGGCGTACGGAGGCGCGGCGGCGGCGGCTGGTCGCGGCTTCCAGGTCGAGCCTGCGGTCCACGGTGATGGGGTGGTGGATCGTCGTCACGAGCGGGGCCCCGAGCTCGCCGAGGAGCCCGTAGCCGAGGGTCTGGTTGTCGTGGACGACGTCGAACTCGCCGCGCCGGGCCAGCAGGTGGCGGCGGGCGCGCAGGCTGAAGGTGAGCGGCTCGGGGAAGCCGCCGGTCCACATGGTGGCGACCTCGGCCAGGTCGATCCAGTCCCGGTACTCGCCCCACTTCGGCGTACGGAAGGGGTCGGGCTGCCGGTAGAGGTCGAGGCTGGGCAGCTCGGTGAGCGGGACGCCCTCGTCGAGCACCGGGTAGGGCTGCGCGCCGATGACCTCGACGCTGTGGCCGAGGCGGGCGAGCTCCCGGCCGAGGTGGCGCACGTACACACCCTGGCCGCCGCAGAACGGATTGCCCTTGTATGTGAGGAGTGCGATGCGCAACGGCCGGTCGCCGCTACCGGCGGAGCCGCCGTCGCCCGCGCGGGGGCCTGTCCATATGGCCTCAGCGGTCACACTCGGCCCCCTTCTGACTGCGTGTTCGCCGGAGCGTAACCGGTCGCGCTAATCTAGAACAAGTTTCAGACTTGATAGAACAAGTTGCATACTAGATCGTTCGACGTGCATCGAATCTACCGGCAGGTAGCGTCGGCGTAACGGCCGGATCAGGTGATTCGCGCCACGACGGGCGCCCTGGCATGCTGTGCGCGCCCGGCCGGGCCGCTTCGTCCGTCCGGGTGCGGGATCAAGCCATGGATCACGGATCGTGGATCGGGGACAGCATGACCGCGGACGCCAGACCGGCAGCGCCTGCGCTGACCGAGCGCCAGGAGGCCCGTCGCCGTCGCATCCTGCACGCCAGCGCCCAGCTGGCCAGCCGGGGCGGGTTCGAGGCGGTGCAGATGCGGGAGGTGGCCGAGGCCGCCGGGGTCGCGCTGGGCACCCTCTACCGCTACTTCCCGTCCAAGATCCATCTCCTGGTCGCGACCATGCAGGACCAGCTCCAGCACATGCACACCACGCTCCGCAAACGCCCTCCGGCCGGCGACGACGCGGCCCAGCGGGTGGCCGAGACGCTGATGCGCGCCTTCCGCGCCCTTCAGCGCGAGCCGCATCTCGCGGACGCCATGGTCCGCGCCCTGACCTTCGCGGACCGCAGCGTGAGCCCCGAGGTGGACACCGTCTCCCGGCTCACCACGGCGATCATCCTGGACGCGATGGGTCTGGAGCACCCGACGCCGGAGCAGCTCTCCGCGGTGCGGGTCATCGAGCACACCTGGCACTCGGCGCTGATCACCTGGCTGTCGGGGCGGGCCTCGATCGCCCAGGTCAAGATCGACATCGAGACGGTCTGCCGCCTCATCGACCTGACGGCGGAGCCGGAGCGGGACTGAGGGCCGGACCCGGGCCGGCGCCCCTCCAGGCGCCGCCGCCCGCGAGTGCCACCACGGCCGCGCGGCGGTGGTCCGTCCACCCGGCCAGCCGGACGTCGTCCCGCCCGGCCTTGAACAGCGCCTCCCGCCGGACCCACGACCGCAGCAGCGCCGGACCGGGGTCCGGCTCGGCGCAGGCCGCGTCCACCTCGGCCTCCGGCAGCAGCCGCCGCAGTACGGGCAGGGGCCCCGGCCGACGCGTCAGCGGCTCCACGTCGATACCGACCGGGCCCGGCCCGACCGCCGCCGCGGCCAGCCCGTCGGCGTGACTGTAGGCGGCGCCCAGCCCGGGGTGGTCCGGGAGATACGGCCGGCCGTGCCCGTCCTGCCCGCACCCGGGGCAGCGCTGGGCCGGCTCCACCTCCCGCGGCGGCCGCCCGGTGACCCGGGAGGCGCACAGCCGCAGCAGCAGACGGGCCGCCACCACGTCGTCGCGCCGGGCGGGCACCCGGATTCCCGCGAGCCGTCGCCGCTCCCACGGGGCGAGCATGTCCTCGTCCAGCTCCGTGCACGCCAGCACCTCGGCGGTGGTGGCCACCAGCGCCACGGCGGCCGCGCCCTTCTCGTGCGGCGGCGGGGGACGGGTCACCGGCGCGTGGTCACCCTGCCGGCACCTCCGCGAGGCCGACGGAGCCCAGGAAGCGCTCCTTGACGCGGGCGAGGGTGCGGAAGTCGTCGATGGTGACTTCCTGCAGATCGATGCTGCTGCCCGAGATCTCCTCCAGGAGATCGATGAACTCCAGGAAGTCCATCGAGTCGATGAGGCGGGCCTCGATGAGGTCCTCGTCGACGCCGATCGGCCCGTCGAGGCCGGGATTCTTCTCGTTGAGCCACGCGACGACTTGTTCCACGGGGGAGATCGCTCCTCTTGTTCTGTTCCGGTCGGCTGTTCCGGTGACTGCCGGGAAGGGGCGGGAAGGGGAAGGTCAGGAACCGGCGGCGCGAAGCCGCTCCAAAGCCTGCTCGGCGGTGCCGTGGGCGAGGATCATCGCGTGCACCCAGCGCTCGACGCCGAAGGCGACGCAGGAGCTGTACGCGGGCCCATGGGATCCGGCGCGGATGCCGAGCCGCTCGCCGAAGAAGTTGCGGTGCCGGTTGACGGAGGCGATGGCCGTGCCGTCGGGGGCGCTGTACTCGTACTTCACCGGGTCCAGCGCCATCAGGCGGGCCCGCGATCCGCCGTTGTCGTAGAACGGGTCGTCGGCCGCGGCCCGGCTCAGGGTCAGGCCGAGCCGTCCGGCCACCTCCTGCACGAACTCACCGCCACACTCCTGGTGTTCGGTGGCGCCGTCCTTGGTACCGAGGTAGATCACCTCACGCATGTGGAACCCCCAGAGGCGGCGCAGGCCGTCGTAGTGGGTCTCGTTGCGGAAGCAGCGGCCGACCGCCGAGAGCCGCAGCCCGTCCTCGCCGACGTCCTCGCCCTCCAGGGAGAGCAGCAGGCCGTAGCAGGTCGCGGACGGCAGCACATGGCCGGTCGGGTGCAGTGGGAGGTCCTGGGGCGAGCCGCCGGAGGCCAGGCCGTCGAGCGCTTCCGGTGCGAACCGCCCGGCGGAGACGCCGAGATGGGGAAAGTTGCGGAAGAAGTCCAGCCGCGCCAGTCCGTCGGCGGACAGCAGGGGCGGCCCGACGACCTCGGGGGCGGAGAGCCGCCCGGCCAGGCCGGTCAGCAGATCGTCCAGGCCCCTCAGCAGGGCGGTGCGGACCGGGTCCAGCGTGATCAGCCCGGCACCGGGACTCCTCAGCTCGATACCCGGCAGGGCGGTGATGCTGGATGTGTTCATGAGACCGCGTCTTTCTCGGTGTGGGCCGGTCGTGCGGGACACCCACCGGATGTACGGACCGCGTCGCCGTGGCGGCGGCGGCCCTGAACAGGGCCGTCACCGGCCGGAGCGCAGGCGGGAGAACGGGCTGACGGCCCGTCACGAACTCGACCGCGCCCTTGGACATTAGGCCCGTCGCTCGCTTGTTGTCTAGACCAAAAATACCGAACGGCAGGTATCGGTTCCGTGGCCGCCGGGCACAGGACGGCATCCCATATCCCCATATGCACCGTGCACTTGACAGTCCATGCGGTCTGGACCAATCCTGCTGACCGACGTGGTCACGGCTCCTCCCACCACGGCACTGCCATCCGTCCCGCCGTCCGCGGCGACCCCGCTCCCCCGGGGTCGCCGCACGGCCGGCCGAGGAGAAGGACCTGCCATGAACCCCATGACGACACCCGCCCCTCGCCGTCGGCCCCGCCTGCACCGCGCGGCGTCGGACATCCCGTACTTCAGCGCGGACGGCGAGGCCTACCTCGCGCAGACCGCCCTGCGGGAGCTCGACAAGTCGCGTCCCCTGCGGGTGCTGTCCGAGGAGGACTTCGCCCACTGGCAGACGTACGGCTACGTCATCGTCCGCGAGGCGGTCCCCGCATCGGCGGCACGCCGACTGCTGGACTTCACCTGGGACTTCCAGGGCCTGGACCCCGAGCGGCCGGAGACCTGGTACGAGGACCGGCCGCTGCGCTCCGAGCTGGACCAGCAGCTGCACATCTACGGCTTCGTGGAGGCGTACCACCACCAACTCCTCTGGGACAACCGGCAGTCGCAGCGGGTGTACGACGCGTTCGTCGACGTATGGGACTGCGAGGAGCTGTGGGTCACCCTGGACCGGCTCAACCTCAACCCGCCCAACCGGGGCAACCGTGACCGCGCCCTGATCGAGCCGACGGACCGGGGCTTCGACATCGAGCTCCACTGGGACATCGACACCACGCTCGCCGTCCCGCCGCAGCGGGTGCAGGGCATCATCGCGCTCAACGACACCCGGCCGGAGACCGGCGGCTTCCAGTGCTGCCCGGAGCTGTTCCGGCGGTTCGACACCTGGAAGACCGGTCAGCCGGCGGACCGGGACCCCCTGCGCCCGGACATCGACCGGGCCGAACTCCCCGTCGTACGACCCGATCTGCGCCCCGGCGACCTGCTCATCTGGAACGGCCTGCTGGCCCACGGAGTGGCGCGCAACCTCTCCGAGAACGGGGTGCGGGCCGTGCAGTACCTGTCGATGATGCCCGCGCTGGAGGAACACGAGCGGCTGCGCAGGTCCCGGGTGGTGTCCTGGCGTCACCTGCGTACCCCGCGCTGGAACCGCACCCTGGTCGGCGACCCGGTGCTGCCCGAGTCGAAGCGCTACCCCACCGCGGAGCTGAACCCGCTGGGCAGCCGGCTGCTGGGGCTCGCCTCGTGGCAGGACCCGGTCGAGGACGTCGCACCCGTCGCACAGAGCGTCGGGGGCGCCGGGGGCGTCGACGACGCGGCACCCGCCGCGCGGAGCGGGGAGCCTTCGTGCGCCGCGTCTGTCTGACCCTGCCCACCCACCGGGCCTGCGCCGGCACCATCGCGGCGGTCGGTGAGGAAGCGGCGTACGGGGCACGGCAGTTCGGCGTCGAGGTGCATCTGCTCGTCCTGGACTCCTCCCCCGCGCCGGTGCTCGGCCGGCACAGGGAGGCGGTGGCTGCACTGCCCCCGTCCCCCGGTGTGACCGTCCACCACATCGACGAGGACGAGCAGCGCGCTTTCCTGCGCGAGGTGACCGTCCGGTCCGGGGCGACCCGGCCGGACCGGCTGCTGGACCTGATGCTGCCGTCCCACATCTCCTACGGCGCCTGCACCAACCGGGCGTTCCTCATCGCCCAGGCCCTCGGCTGCGGGTCCGTCCACCGCCGGGACTCCGACAGCCGCTACCAGTACCTCGACGGCGAACCGGTCTTCCCCCTCCACCAGGAACTCACCTACCTGGGCCAACGGGCGGACGGCGTAGGGAAGTCGGCGACGCGCAGCAAACTCCCACCGGGCTCCGGCGACCGGCGGGTGGCGGTGGCCGGCGGCTCCTTCGTGGGCGAGATGTCGGTGGACGTCGCGGAGATCCGCGAGCTTGACCCGGACACGTACCGCGAACTGATCGGCCTGTCGATACCCGAGGGCATGCCGGAGATCTGGCGGGGACATCTGATCGACGCGTCCTTCAGGGGTGCCGGGACGACCTCGTTCGACGGCGACCGCACGACGCTCGCCCCCATCAGCCCGATGCGCGTGGACATGTGCAACATCGCACTCGACTACGAGGTCTACAGCAGGGTCCCGCTTCCGCCCGCACCCGACACCATCGGCAGCGACTACTTCCTGCTCCACCTCGCCCACGACGCCCAACTGCCCGGAGTCGAGCACAACCGGCACATCGTCAACTTCCATACGGTGGAGCGGCGTACGGACGCCGGATTCCTCGCGTACCAGCTGCGCTTCGCGAAGTTCCTGCTGTCGAAGGCGTACCTGAACACCGTGTACGCGAGGACGGCTGCGGCCGGAGACGCGCTGCTCGACGCCGAGGGCCGCATCCGGGCGTCCGTGGTCGCCGGGTACGTACGGGACAGCGTCGGCCTCGACCGTACGGAAACCGCCCGCCGCGTCGACGTCATCGACCGGGCCTACCGGCGGCTCGGAGGCCGCTACACGACGGTCGCGGACACACTCGCGGAGAGCCGTACCCGGCTCCTGGACGAGGCCCGGGACGACATGGCCGACTTCGCACTCCTGATGGACCACTGGGAGGCGCTGTCAGGTGCGAGCGCCGAAGCGGGCCTGGGGCAGCAGGTCCGGGCCGTGAACCGATGAACTCCGCCGCCGGCAAGGACACCATGCACCCGAGCCCCTCGCACACCACCACGACCACGGTCACCGTCGCCTACGCGGGCGGTGAGGAGCGACGTGGCCCGGTCACCATGGGCCAGGCCAACATGATCCGCTGCATCCTGCGGGACGACCCCACCCACATCAACATCCACGATGTGTGGCCCGTCCCCGAGGGCACCACCGTGGCGGCCGTCACCGACGCCCTGCGCGCCCTGGCCGTACGGCACGAGGGGCTGCGCACCACCTTCCCACACCCGCCGGAGGCCGCACCGGTCGACCAGGTCGTGGCAGCGGAGGGCGCGTTCACGGTGAACGTACTCGACCACGCCGAACTCCCCGCCGATCCGGTGGGGTACGCGGAGTCGGTGGCGCGGGCGGCCCGGGCCGGGCGCTTCGCCCTGGAGCGGGAGTTCCCGCTGCGGATCACCCTGCTCACCGTGGCCGGAGCACCGGTCCACGTGGCGCTGGCGTTCAGCCACGCGGTGGCCGACGGCAGCGCGATGGCCATCCTGCGCGAGGAGTTCACCGAGCTGCTGGCGGGCAAGGAGCTGCCGGGGCTCGCTTCCCTGCCCCCGGTCGACCTGGCCGCCGTGGAGGCCTCCCCGGCCGGACTGCGGAAGTCGGAGGCTTCCCTGCGGTACTGGGAGCGGATCCTCCGCACCGGGCCGCAGGAGATGTTCGCGGAGCCGCGTGGCAGGAGGCCGGGGACCGACGAGGAGGCCCGGCAGCTGACGCTGCGCTCCCGTCGAGGCAGCCGGGCGCTCGCCGGGGCGGCCCGCCGTACCGGACACCCCGAGGCCACCGTGCTGATGGCCGCCTGGTGCGCCCTGGTGGCCCACCGGGCGGGCCAGGACTGCTGTGTCACCGCCGTCCCGAGCGCCAACCGGTTCCACCCCCGGGTCGCCCGTTCGGTGACCACCACGTCCCAGGACGCGCTGCTCCACCTGGACGTCCAGGTGCCCGCCTTCGACGCCCTGGTCGCCCGGACCTGGGGGGCGGTGCTCAACGCCTACCGGCACAGCCAGTTCGACTCCGTACGCCTGTGGGAGATGATCGTCCGGGTCACCGCCGAGCGCGGCAGCCACTTCGGCCGGGACGTGGTGTTCAACGACGTGAGCGCCCTGCCCGCCCCGCTCCTGGGCACCGTCGCGACGGACCGCGACGACGCCGAGCAGGAGCTGATCTGGGGGCCGCCCCAGACGCTGCCGACCCGGCTGCTCGCCTTCACGTACCGGACGGTGCCCCAGCTCCACATCTCCCTGTGGGCCGCCCCCTCGCTCTTCACCCCCGAGGAGGCGGAGAGCTTCCTCTCCGGGCTGGTCCTGCTCCTGGAGGCGGCCGCCGCCGGGGACGTGCCGATGGAGGCGCTGGCCGAGGTGACGGGAGTCCGCACCGCCGAACGCGGTTCCGGCTGGCTCCGGGTGGACGGCTGCTGGGTCTCGCCCGACGCCGTGCGCGAGACCCTCGGCCGGGCGGTGGGCGGACTGCCGGTGCGGGTGGCCGAGGAGCCCGGACCGGACGGGACGGCGGACGGCACTGCGGAGGGGGTGGCCGACGCGGAACGGCACCTGACGGCGTACATCGCCCGCGGTGACACCTCGTTGACGCCCGAGGAGGCCCACCGGGCGCTGACCGCCCTCATCCCGGCCGCCGGTTCAGGGGTCCTGGCACCCCACCGCTACGTACTCGTCGAGAACCCACCCACCGAGCCGGACCGGAGCGACGCGTGGCGTCGGCTGCAGATCATCGAGGAAGGGACCGGCAGAAGCCGGCAGGTGCGACATGAGCGTTGACGACACGACCCTCCGGAAGCCCGAGCTGCTGCCCAGCCCTTGGCGGTCGGGCCGGTTCCGGCTGTTCTTCACGGCCCGCAGCGCGTCGCTGCTGGCCGACGGCATGCTGATGGTGTCGCTCACCACGGCGGTGCTGGGAGCGGGCCACGGGGCGAGCGGCGTCGGGTACGCGCTGGCCGCGTGGATGACCCCGATCGTCCTGCTGGTGCTGTTCGGCGGGGTGCTGGCGGACCGGTTCACCCCGCAGCTGATGATGATCTGCGCGGACCTGGTGCGCATGCTGGCCATGATCACACTGGGAGCGCTGCTCTTCTGGTCGGACAGTGTCCCGCTGTGGCAGATCATGGGGCTGATGGCGCTCAGCGGTGCCGCGACGGCGATGTTCCAGCCAGGGATGGCGAGCATGGTCCCGCGGGTCGCGGAGGACATCCAGAAGGCCAACGCGCTGCTGCGGATCTCCGAGGCCCTGAGCACCCTGCTGGGCCCGGGCCTGGCGGGCATCCTGGTCGCGTACTGGCAGGTCTCGGGCTCGTACCTGGTCATCGCGGCGGCGTACGCGCTCAGCGCCCTGGTCCTGCTCCCCCTGCGGAAACTGCACACGGAGCGCGACGAGGGCGACGCCCCGATGTGGCGCAGGCTCGCGACGGGCTGGCAGGAGTTCCGGTCGCGCCAGTGGCTGTGGGGCGTCATCGCGGTCTGGTCCGTCTACGGCCTGTTCGTGTTCGGCCCCGCGCTGCCGCTGGGCGCGGCGCTGATGATCGAGCAGCACGGGGCGAGCGGGTACGGCTGGATCGCCTCGGCGGACGGCGCGGGCACGATCATCGGCGGCCTGATCGGCATGCGGGTCCGCCCCCGCCGCCCCCTCGTCGCGGGCGCCCTGGCCATGCTCTGCTTCGCGCTCAACCCCTTGGCCCCGGCCCTGGAATGGTCCTTCGCGGCGACGGCGATCGCGCATGTCATCGCGGGCTACGGCTTCGCGTTCTGGGGGGTGATGTGGGCGACCAGCGTCCAGTCGCACATCCCGCTGACGGTCCTGAGCCGCGTCTCCGCGTACGACGTCGCCGGCTCGATCATGGTCATCCCGCTGGGTCGCGCCCTAGCGGGCCCGGCGGCGGACGCGTTCGGCGCGAACGAGGTGCTGATCTTCTCGTCGGTGATGTCGTTCGTGCTGCTGGCGGTCATGCTCAGCGTCCCGGCGATCCGCGCGCTGCGGCGGGCACCGGCGGGCGTGCTGAGCAAGCCGGCCGCCGAACCGGCGGTCTGACCCGTTCCACCGGGGTACGGCGTACCGGTCAGACCCGCATGACCGGTACGTCGTACTGCGGGATCCAGGCGTTGCGGGTGACGAGGACCAGTCGATGGGCCTGCGCCTGCGCGACGAGCAGTCGGCCGAAGGGGTCCTGGTGGACCATCGGCAGCCGCCCGGCCCGCACCCCGTGCGCGGCGGTGACGGGGAGACTCGGGAACGCGAGGTCGCGCACGCGCTCGGCGAGGTCGCCAGGTCCCTCCAGTAGCCCGAGGTGCTGTTTGAAGGTGATCTCCCAGGGCGAGACGGCGCTGATGTGTAAGGCGTCGGCGGAATCGAGGAGGTGTTTGGCCTCCTCGGACAGCTGAGGTGCGTCGTCGAGCCACCACAGAATCACCGGGGTGTCGAGGAGAAGGCGCATCACGCCATCCCGAAGGCTGCGGAGATACCGGGGTGGGGATCGTCGAAGTGAGGAGCGATCCGAACCTGTCCACGCAATGAGCCACGCCCGCCGCGCCGCACGGTCGACTCCCGTACAGGTACGGCAGGCTCGCCCGCCCCGCTGATCACGACCGGCCGCCGGTCGACGAGCTGGATCAGAGTGCCGCGAAACAGTGGCCTGGCGGGCAGCGCCGAACGCCGCCGTAGGAGACGCCACAACCTCCTCATGACATCACCGAGTGGCCGACCATCGTCGGCACGGGAACGACAGCGGGGGTCACGACCTCCGCCCAGATCGTCTTCCCGATCCCGGCCGGCCGTTCCTTCACCCCCCAGCAGAAGGCCAACGCGTCGACGATCAGCAGCCCGCGCCCACCTGTCTCCAACTCACCGGGCCACCGCACCCGGGGCCGGCCTCGCCCGGCATCGCTCACCTCCAGCCGGAGCGACGCGCCCCGCTCCCGGCACACGATGCGTACGCCGATCATCCTGTCGCCGGGAACGGCAACCCGCAGGGCGTTGGTGACGAGCTCGGACAGCAGCAACTCCCCTACGTCAGTGGGCGCCTGGACGGCCCGCCACTCGCCGAGCTTGGCGCGCAGGAGGGCACGGGCCCGGGGGACACTGCTGCGGCGACGGGCCAGGCGAAGGCTGGCCTCGTGAGTTTCGGACTGCTCTGCCATGACACTCCCCAGCGGACGGACGACGGGACAGCGAGTGCCGCTCGGAGGAGCGACGTTGAGGTGTCTCGTACTGAAGCGTGCCCGTACAACTCGCACTGGCGCAACGTTGAATGGATTCCTGGTGCTCAATTCACTCGTTCGGACATACCGTGGCCGCTGTCATCGCCGGACTGATAAGGAGTGAGGTATGCCATCCGTAAAGCCATCCACCGTTCTGGGACGTCAACTCGGCGACGAGTTGCGCCGCTTCCGTGAGGCCGCAGGCTTCTCCACGGCTGATGCCGCAGAGTTCCTCGACTGCACCAAGGGCAAGATCAGCCGCATCGAGAACGGTCATGTGCCGGTCCGTACGCCTGACCTGGCCGCCCTCATACACGCGTACGGCGTGACGGACCAGGAAGCCCGTGACCGCCTGGCGTCGCTCGCCCGCAGCGCCAACAGGCGTCGCCGTGAGGGCTGGTGGCACCAGTTCGGAGACGTACTGGGAGACACGTACCGCGACTACATCGAGATGGAGACCATCTGCGACAGCATCAAGTCGTTCCAGGTACAACTGGTACCAGGTCTTCTCCAGACGCCCGCCTACGGAAGGGCTGTGACGGTTGCCTCCCGCGCGTGGCAGACCGCGGAGGAGATCGACCAGTTCGTGCAGGTCCGCATGGCACGGCAGGAACGGCTGACCGGGGACGACCCCATGGAATTCTGGGCCGTCCTCGCGGAAGGGGTACTTCGCCAACAGGTCGGCGGGCCGACCGTGATGCACGACCAGTTGCAGCACCTGGCAGACCTGGCCGAGCGCCCCAACATCACTGTCCAGGTGCTGCCGTTCTCACGCGGGGCACACCCGGGTATGTTCGGTCCGTACTTGATGCTCAGCTTTCCCAGGGTCTCGGCGCTCGATCTCGTCCTGACCGAAACTCCGACCGGCAACATCTGGATCGAGCGGGAATCCGACGTGGCTCAGTACCGCGAGCTCTTCGACGACGCCCGCATGTCCGCGTTGCCGCCAACGGAATCGCTCAGCATGATCCGACATATCGCCAAGGAGCACAGACCATGACCCAGGACCGCGTCCACGTCACCCCGCCCGAGCTCGACGAGGCCGCCTGGCGCACCAGCAGTTACAGCGGCGGGCAGGGCGAGTGCGTAGAGGTAGCCCCCAACCTCCCCCACCTGGTCCCGGTCCGCGACAGCACCCGCCCCGCCGGCCCCGCCATCGCCTTCGGCCGCGACGCCTGGCAGGCCTTCGTCGGCGACCTGGCGTAATCCGGCCAAGGTCTCACGGCACAGCGGTTTGTTCACTCACCGGTGGTTCGTGCTGGCTGCTTTCGTCGTTGCTGGTGGGAACAACGGCATGGCAGCATCCCGTATGTGACTGACAACGGGGATGACATAGCCAAGCCGGCACGCCGGTCGAAGCTCGCCGATCTGGCCGACTCGACCGTGCCCGGGAATCCGGCAGGAACCACCCTTCCGGCAGACGGGCCGGCAGCGAAGCGCGCGGAGAAGCCAGTAGAAGCGCTGGCGTCCGCCCGGCGCGAATTCGCCATTCTGCTGGGCGAGTTCCGGCGTACGGCTGTCCTGGTTCCGTTCGACGCGTACGGGAGTCTGTGGACGGCGGACCAGAACGGCGTCCGCTGGATCTGCGCGTTCTCGGACGAAGAGGCTCTCGCCCGGTTCGCGCACGCACAGGGCGAAGGCGAGCGGGAGTGGACGTACCGAACCATTCTCGGTGCGCGTCTGCTGGACGTGATGGTGCCGATGCTGCCGGGCCCGGCAGGAGTCGCGCTGGACGCGGGAAGTACGGACGGCGTGCTGTTTCCGCCGGTCGCGGGCATCGTGCCCGACCACGTGGCAGTGGACCTCGGGGAGACGGCGTGAGCGGGGACAACGCGGATCTGGACGTGCCTCCGGCGGCATTGGCGCAGATCGCGAAGGGCATCGACCTGGCACATGCCGAGTTGAAGGAACTCGGCATGATCGGGCAGGCGTCGGCCGGCCGGGGATTCTCCGATGTCGCCCTGTCCGGCCTGGAGCTGGGGCACGGCGGGCTGGCCTCGCAGTTCGAGACGTTCTGCAAACGGTGGGAGTGGGGAGTACGGGCACTCACACAGCGCGGCAACAATTTCGCGCTGGGTGTCGGACTGTCCGCCGGCTCGTTCGCGGAGCAGGAGCGATACATCAAGGACTCGTTCAAGATCGCCATGAACTCGACCAACGGCAACCCCTACCTGTCCGAGGACGAGGTCAAGGGCATGAGCTGGGACTCGATCAGCAAACAGCACGCCTGGGACAACCCGGACTGGAGCGCGGACTCGTTCACCGAGGCCCACGACGAGGTGAAGCAGCAGTGGAAGGACACCGGGTACGACGTCGGGGATGCGCTGCTGGACGCTTCGGGGGTCGACGCGGAGCAGCGAGAAGGAATCGACGCATGGGCCGAGGAGCACCTCGATCCGTCGGATGAGACCGTGGCACAGGCCGAGGAACCGCGCTGGGGGCAGAACCGCTGATGGTGGACTGGCGAGGGGGACTCGACAAGGTCGTCGACGGAACAGTCCGGGGCCTGGACAAGGGCAAGGAACTCCTGGGTCAGGGAGTCGACGCCGCGACGGACAAGGTCGGCGCCGGACTGGACAAGGTCGGTGCGCACGACTGGGCGGACAAGGTCGAGGACTGGGGGGACGAGACCGCGTCCACGCTGGGCGCCGAGGTCGGCGAACAACAGCTCGGTCAGAGTGAGGAGGCCGACGAGCTGATTCACGGGCGACCGGAGAAGATCACCGCGACGATCAAGAACCTGCGCGATTTCCAGAAGGCGTTCGACCTCGTCGGCGGCGGGATGAAGAAGCTGGACGCGGCACACTGGCGTGGGGTGGCCGCCGACACATTCCGGGACAAGTTCCAGACACTGCCCACGGATTGGCTGCGTGCGGCGGACGCCTTCGAGGATGCGGCGAAGGCCTTGGAGACGTACTCCTCCACGGTCACCAGTGCGCAGGGCAAGGCACGGGAGGCCATCGCCCTCTACAAGGAAGGCAGGCAGGACTCCGAGAAGGCCGTCTCGGCGTACAACAAGAAGGTCGACGCTTACAACACGGCTCGGACCACCGACCAGCCGCTCCCCCATCCCGGTACGTTCTCCGATCCGGGTGTGGCCAAGCAGAAGCGGGCCCAGGAGGTTCTGGAGGACGCGCGCCGGGCACGGAACGAAGCGGCCGAGCAGGCGAAGAGCGCTGTCACGGCGGCGATGGCTCATGCGCCGAAGGAGCCGACCGGAACGAACCTGCTCAAGAACGAGCTGTACGACCACGGCCTGGCCCAGGGTGTCGAACTGGCCCATCTCGGCGGCGGAGTACTCAAGGGCACCGGCGGTCTGGTGAGTTTCCTCCGCCAGACGAATCCGATCGACCCGTACAACCTGACCCACCCGGCGGAGATGTACAAGGGCGTCAACATGACGCTGTCCGGCCTGACCAGGACGGTCGCCAACCCTGACCGGGCCCTGGAAGGCGCCTGGGACGCATTCAAGGGCGACCCGACCGAATTCGTCGGCCGCATGCTCCCGGAGGCGCTCGGGACAAAGGGAGCCGGAACGCTGAAGGGCGGCCTGCGGGCGGGGCTTCGCGGAGGGATGGAGCCGGAGAAGCCTCCGAAGCCGCCGGGGCCGGCGCGCGAGGGTGTGCATGACCCGGCCGAGCCCTCGCGTACGGAACGCGCACCGGAGCAGGACCCGTCCGACCCCGTGGACATGGCGACCGGGGCGATGTATCTGCCGCAGACGGACATCGTGCTGCCGGGCACGCTGCCCCTCGTGTTCCGCCGCCGTGTCGCCTCCGACTACCGGTCGGGGCGCTGGTTCGGCCCGTCATGGTCCTCCACCGCGGACCAACGCCTGGAGATCGACTCCGAAGGCGTCATCTTCGTGTCCGAGGACGGTTTACTGCTGTCCTATCCGCACCCGGCCCCTGGCATTCCGGTCCTGCCCAGCCACGGCCCGCGCTGGCCACTCGACAGGGACATCAGCGGCGACTACACGATCACCGACCCGGAAGCCGGCCGGGTCAGACATTTCGCAACGCACGTCGACGGCACCGAGGCACTGCTCACCCAGCTGGACGACCGCAACGGAAACTGGATCACCTTCGAGTACGCCCCGTCCGGTGCCCCGGCCTCGATCGTGCACCACGGCGGCTACCACCTGAAGCTCACTACCGAGAGCGGAAGGATTACCGCACTGCACCTTCTGGGCGGCAGCCATGACGGCAGCGACCAGCAGATCCTTCACTACGACTACACCGACGGCCACCTGACCGAGATCACCAACTCCTCCGGTCTGCCCCTGCGCTTCACCTACGACGAACGCGGCCGCGTCACATCCTGGACCGACAGCAACGACAGCAGCTACCACTACGCGTACGACGACCTTGACCGGTGCATCTCCGAGGGCGGCTCGGAAGGCCATATGGCGCTAAGCCTGGAATACACCGCCCCCGACCCGGCGACAGGCCACCGCGTCACGACAGCGACGACGCCCGGCGGAGCGGTCCACCGTTATCTGATCAACAAAGCCCACCAGATCATCGCGGAGACGAACCCGCTCGGCGCAACGACGCACTTCGAGCGAGACCGCCGCAACCGACTACTCTCCCGTAAAGACCCGCTGGGCCGAGCCACCCGCTTCACGTACGACGAGTCCGGGCAATTGACCTCAGCGGTCCGCGCGGACGGCGGGGAGATATCCGCCGAGTACAACAGCCTCGGCCTGCCGACGCGCATCACCAATCCGGACCGGACGGTGATCCTGCAGGAGTACGACGACCGTGGCAACCGGATCGCGGTGACCGACCCGTCGGGGGCCGTGACCCGCACGACGTACAACGCGGCGGGGCACCCGACCTCCGTCACGGACGCGTTGGCCAACACGACACGCATACGCAGCAATGCGGCTGGCCTGCCTGTCGAGATCACAGACCCGCTCGGCGCGACGACGCGGATAGAACGAGACGCCTTCGGTCGTCCGGTAGCCGTCACAGACCCGCTCGGCGCGATCACCCGCCTTGTATGGACACCGGAGGGCAAACTCGCCCGACGCGCGGACGCCGACGGAAGCACCCAGTCCTGGACGTACGACGGCGAAGGCAACGCCCTCACCCACACCGACGCCATGGGATCGGTGTCCCGCTTCGAGTACACGCACTTCGACCTCTTGGCGACCCGCATCGGTCCCGACGGAGTGCGCTACGAATTCACCCACGATCACGAGCTCCGCCTCACCCAGGTCCTCAACCCTCAGGGCCTGACGTGGAACTACGCCTACGACCCCGCCGGCCACCTGATATCCGAAACGGACTTCGACAACCGCACGCTCAGCTACACACGCGACGCGGCCGGTCGGCTCACAACGCGTACGGATGCCCTCGGCCAGACCACTCGCTACGAGCGCGACGAGTTGGACCGCATCGTCCGCAAGGATGCGGCAGGCGCCGTCACCACCTTCACGTACGACCTCACCGGCCAACTCGCGGAAGCAGTCAACGCGGACGCAACCGTCACCTGGCTCCGCGACCGGTACGGCCGCCTCAAGTCGGAGACCGTCAACGGCCGGACCTTGTCGTACACCTACGACGAACTGGGCCGCCGGACCGGACGTACGACGCCCAGCGGGGCGGTCAGCACCTGGACCTACGACGCGGCAGGACGTCGGACCTCTCTCACGACGTCGGGCCGCACTCTCACTTTCGAGCACGACGCGGCGGGCCGGGAAGTCACCCGTCGTCTGGGCGAACACGTCACCATAGCCTCGCAGTTCGACACGGTAGGACGCCTCACTACCCAGCAGGTCACCGGATCGGGCCGCAGCATCCAGCGCCGCGACTACACCTACCGCGCCGACGGCCACCTCGTTGGCCTCACCGACCAGCTCTCCGGAACGAAAGCATTCGATGTCGACACGGCGGGCCGCGTCACGGCTGTCCACGCCGCGAACTGGACGGAGCGGTACGCCTACGACGCGGCGGGGAACCAGACGGACGCCTCCTGGCCTGCTTCCCATCCCGGCCAGGAAGCGGTCGGCAGGCGCTCCTACACGGGCACCACGATCACCCGCGCCGGCAACGTCCGCTACGAGCACGACGCCCTCGGCCGCATCACCCTCCGCCAGAAGACCCGCCTTTCACTGAAGCCGGACACCTGGCGGTATGACTGGGACGCGGAGAGCCGAATCGTCGCGGTGACTACACCGGACGGGGCTCGATGGAGCTACACGTACGACCCGCTTGGTCGCCGCACAGCGAAAGAGAACACGTCTCCCACCAGTTCGAGTTTCGGGGATCGTGTCGAATATTCGTGGGACGGCAGAACGCTTTGTGAGCAAACCACCAGATCGGCGCAGCTGCCTGCCCCAGTAGCTATCACCTGGGACTACGATGATGCTCGCCCCATCGCTCAATCAGAACACATTACGTCCACGACGCCCAAGGCCAACCAGTCTCCCGACGAAAGCCGCTTCTTCGCCATAACTACCGACCCGGTCGGTACCCCCAACGGGCTGGTCGACGAAAGTGGCAACATGGCCTGGCATACGCGCTCCACGCTCTGGGGAACAACCGCTTGGGCCACAGACAGTACTAGTTACACCCCACTGCGATTTCCTGGCCAATATTTCGACCCGGAAACCGGCCTGCATCACAACCATTTCCGCACCTACGACCCCGAAACAGCACGCTACCTCACACCTGACCCTCTCGGATTGCTTCCGTCACCAAACCCGACAGCCTACGTATACAACCCCACATTCCTCACAGATCGCCTTGGCCTCGCACCGGACGGGTGCCAAGATCCCATTCCGATTTACCGCACCCCTAAGGGGGTAGATGCCCTACATGAACTCAATCACGGACCCAACCCGAAGAATCACCAGCCAGGAATCGACATAGGCGGAGGCATCATGTCGGACGGAAAGATTTATTTTGGGGAGAAATCAGTGGCTGCCGAATACGCAGGCCCCAATGGCATTAACTTCGCCAAGGGAATGGTGCAGTATGACATGAACCGCTCATTCTTGGCAGAATTCGCTGATCACGTAAAGGTTCACGACAGGAACGGCCCGGGTGGAGGCGTTCGGCTGGAGTTTGCAATACCGGTGGAGAAATTGGAAAGATTTAACGAGTTGACCCAGAACAGGTCTTGGGTTTCGATCTTTGGAGGTCCGGAATGACGTGGAAGAACGAAGAGGAAGTAGATGTCGTGATTACCGCTGTCGCGCCGGTCGGATCTCAAGTCTGCGCCGACGGCATTACAGGATTTATCGACCAGGTCAAGCATCCTTCCTGGTGGTCGGGGGATGTAGCTCCCCCTCAGGTCGGTGACCAACTGCACGCAGTCGTACTCGATGAAACAAGGAATCCGCCTCGTCTCAGCGCACTCCAGAGGGACATCGAGATCGCACGGGCACTGCGCGAACGGAAGTGATCTCGGATGTGTCGGATCTCCCACCGCACCGGCGGTCCGGCGCTGGCCTGATCCAAGTAGCCGCCCGTAGCAGCCGGACCCTTCACTCCTCCGGCGGAAAAACCACCTCCCCCGACCCCGCCAGCGTCAGCGTGATCGCCTCCACCGGGCAGCCCTCCGCCGCCGCGAGGACCTGCTCGCCCGCGTCCCGGTTCTCCTCGGTCGGGTGGGACTGCCGGGCCGAGTCCAGGTGGAAGGCGTCGCCCGCGTGGTTGACGCACATGCCGGAGCCGATGCAGACCGAGCGGTCGACCTCCACGTGCCAGCGGTCGCCCATCACGCCTCCCGGTAGCCGGCGGGCAGGTGGATCATCTTGTGCTCGAAGAACTCGCCGTAGCCCTCGGGGCCGAACTCGCGGCCCAGGCCCGAGTTCTTGTAGCCGCCGAAGGGGCCGAGCATGTCGAGGCTGAAGGTGTTCACGCTGTACGTGCCCGTGCGGACGCGGCGGGCCACGTCGATGCCGCGTTCCGTGTCGGCCGTCCAGACGCTGCCGCTGAGGCCGTACGGGGAGTCGTCGGCGATGCGGACCGCCTCGTCCTCGTCTCCGTACGGGATCAGACAGATCACCGGGCCGAAGATCTCCTCGCGGGCGATGCGCATGGAGTTGTCGACCGAGCCGAAGAGCGTGGGTTCGACGTACCAGCCGCGTTCCTGGGAGGCGGGGCGGTTGCCGCCGGTGAGGATCTTGGCGCCTTCCTCCTGGCCCAACCGGATGTAGTCCAGGGAGCGTTGCTGCTGGCGTTGGGCCACCAACGGGCCGAGTTCGGTGGCGGGGTCCAACGGGTCGCCCACGCGGAGCGCGCCCGCCGCTGCCGCGAAGGCCTCCGCTATCTCCTCGTAACGGCTGCGTGGGGCCAGGATGCGGGTCTGGGCCACGCACGCCTGGCCGTTGATCATCCACGCGAACGGGACGATGCCCGCCACCGCCGCCTCCAGGTCCGCGTCCGGCAGGATCACCGCCGCCGACTTGCCGCCCAACTCCAGCGTGACGCGGGTCAGGTTGCGCGACGCCACCTCCATCACGCGGCGGCCGGCCGCCACCGATCCGGTGAAGGAGACCTTGTCCACGTCCCGGTGGCCCACCAGGTACTCGCTGACCTCACGGTCGGCCGGGAGAATGGAGAGGACCCCGGGCGGCAGGCCCGCCTCCGCCGCTATCTCCGCCAACACGTACGCGTCCAGGGGGGTTTCCGGGGAGACCTTCAGCACCGCCGTGCAGCCCGCCAGCAGTGCCGGGGCCAGTTTCGCCGCGGCCGTGAACTGGGGGACGTTCCACGGGACGACCGCGGCGACCACCCCTGCCGGCTCCCGGCGGACCAGGAGCGGGCCGAGGACGCCGTCGCGCCGCTCCTCGTAAGGGAACGTGCGCGCCACCGTGATCGCCGAGTCCCAGACCATCATCGCGGCCAGCGCCTGCACCATGACGCTCGCGCTGTACGGGGTGCCGTTCTGGGCGCTGATGAGGCGGGCGAACTCCTCGTGGCGTACGGCGAAGGCGTCCTTGATCCGGGTGATCACCGCGATGCGCTCGTCCAGGCTCATCCTCGGCCAGGGGCCCTCGTCGAAGGCGCGGCGGGCAGCTGCCACCGCCCGGTCCACGTCACCCTCGGAGGCGTTCGGCACGCGGCCGATGACCTGTTCGGTGTGCGGGGAGACCACCTCGATGACCTCGGTGCCGAGCGGATCGGTGAACTCCCCGCCGATGAACAGTTGTCCGTGTTCCACAAGCTCGGTCATGGCTGTCGCCTCCCGCGGCCCGGCCCCACCAACTGACTACTCGTCAGAACTGATACCAGTTCCTGTTTCAGGAGTCCACGGTGCGGACCGCCCACACGCAAAGGATTTGGTAGACCCGGGCTACCACTGGAACAAGTTCTCGTTACAGTGGGCTCAGAGCACGCCGCGCCGACGCGGAGACGCCGAGGCAGAGATGGGGAGCCCATGACGCAGGCGACGCAGGTGACCGATCACGGCGGAGGCGTCCACAGCATCAAGGTCCCCATCCCGGACAACCCGCTGGGCCACACCCTGGTCCACCTCGTCGACACCGACCGCGGCCCTGTCCTCGTCGACACCGGCTGGGACGACCCGGCCTCCTGGGACACCCTGGTCGCCGGGCTCACCGCCCTCGGCGCCGCCGTCACCGACATCCACGGCGTCGTCATCACCCACCACCACCCCGACCACCACGGGCTCTCCGGCCAGGTCCGCGAGGCGTCCGGGGCCTGGATCGCCATGCACGAGGCCGACACCGCGATCGTCCGGCGCACCCGGAACTCCGAGCCCGGCACCTGGCTCGACTACCTCATCAGCAAGCTCGCCGCCGTCGGCGCGCCAGAGGAGCACCTCGCCCCGCTGCGCGCCGCCCGCGGCGGAGGGCGGTCGCGGACCCTTCCGGGTCTGCGCGCCGCGCTGCCCGACCGCGAGATCGTCCCCGGCGAGCTGCTCGATCTCGCCGGGCGGAGGCTGCGGGCCGTCTGGACCCCCGGGCACACCCCGGGCCATGTCTGCCTCCATCTGGAGGAGCGGCATCCGGCGGACCTGGCGGGGCACGGGCGGCTGTTCTCCGGGGACCACCTGCTGCCCGGGATCAGCCCGCACATCGGGCTGTACGAGGACCCGGACGACACCGCCGTCACCGATCCGCTCGGCGACTACCTGGCCTCGCTGGAGCGGATCGGCCGGCTCGGGGTGGCCGAGGTGCTACCCGCACACCAGCACGCGTTCACCGATGCGGGCGGGCGGGTGCGGGAGCTCCTGGACCACCACGAGGAGCGGCTGACCGGGCTCCTCACCCTGCTCGCCACGCCCCTCACCCCGTGGCAGGTGGCCGAGCGGATGGAGTGGAACCGGCCCTGGGAGCAGATCCCGCACGGGTCGCGGTCCATCGCCGTGTCGGAGGCCGAGTCCCATCTGCGTCGGCTCGTGAAGCTCGGCCGCGCGGAGGCCGTCCCGGGCGGACCCCCGGTGACGTACATCGCGGCCTGAGCCCCCGGAGCCCCGGAGTTCTCGGAGCCCCGGAGCGCCGGAAGCCCTGGAGCCCTCGAATCCCCGGAGCACCCGGAGCACCCGGAGCACCCGAGGCGCCCGGAGCCCTCGCTGCCCCCGCAGCCCCCGCTGCCTCCCCAGAGGGGACTCGGCCCCCAGCCCCTGGTGACGTACATCGCTGCGTGATCCCCCGGCCCCTCCCCTACGGACCGGTAGAGTGAGCAGGTCGTCATCATGCCCGTACAGGGGGACGCCGGTGCGAGTCCGGCGCAGCGCCCCAGCCGTGTCCCGTCCGCCCGACGGCAGCCGGACCGCCCTCCGCGGAGCGTGACCGGCTCGGGTCCGTCGGCACGTCGACGAGGGGCCCTCGGGCCACCGGAACCCCGGTGGCCGGCACCGTCGAGGCATACGGGGCCGGAGCCCGGTGCCCTCGTGGCGCCCGGGGAGTCCGGCCCTCGCAGGAGAGGCCCAGCCAGCCATGACCGTACGCCGCAGCGCAGCCGCGCTCGCGACCACCGCCGTGCTTCTCGGCGCGGCCGCACCCGTAGCGGTCGCCGCGCCGAGTCCTTCCCCGTCGGGGGAGCTGCCGGCCGGGCTCTACGGCACCACGGACCCCACGTACGACGGGGTGTGGCGGCAGTCGCTGGCCTTCCTCGCGCAGAAGATCGAGTACGTCACGCCGTCCACCTCCGCCATGGACTGGCTGGTGGGCCAGCAGTGCGACAGCGGTGCGTTCACCTCGTACCGCGACGCCTCCAAGCCGTGCGACGCGTCGACGGTGATGGACACCAACGCCACCGCCGCCGCCGTGCAGGCCCTCGTCGAGGTGAACCAGCACCGTGACGCCGCGAACAACGGCGCGGACTGGCTGAAGTCCGTGCAGAACGAGGACGGCGGCTGGGGCTACAACCCCGGCAGCCCGAGCGACGCGAACTCCACGTCCATCGTCATCGGCGCGCTCGCCCGGACCGGTGTGCCGGTCGGTGAGATCACCACCGCCGACGGCAGCACCCCGTACACCGCGCTCCAGTCCCTGGCCATCCCCTGCGGGGACAAGGACGGCGGCGCGTACGCCTACCAGCCGGGCAAGAAGGGCGAGCTGACCGCCAACCTGGACGCCACCGCGGCCTCCGTGCTCGGGCTGATGGGCAAGGGCATCGCCTCCGGCACGTCCAACGCGGTCAAGGACCCCTCCTGCACCAAGGGCGACGACCTCAGCCCGGAGCAGAGCGCCCAGAACGGCGCCTTCTTCCTCGCGGACACGCTGAGGAAGAAGCCCTACCTGGAGCAGGCCCCGATGCCCGGCGCCGAGGACAGCGCGCCGCTGCCCGACTTCGGCAACACCGCCGACGCGGTCGTCGCGCTCGCCGCCTCCGGGCACACGGACAAGGCCGAGGCCTCGGTCGCCTGGCTGCAGAAGAACGCCACGGGCTGGGCGAAGCAGGGCGGTCCGGCCGCCACCGCGCAGCTGATCCTCGCGGCGCACGCCACCGGCGCGGACGCCCGCACCTTCGGCGGCGTCGACCTCGTCAGGCAGCTCAACACGATGGGCCCCGCCCCGGCCGCCACCGCCCTCCCCTCACCCACGCCGACCGGTCCGCAGCCCTCCAGCGGCACCAGCAGCGACGACAGCGGGCTGGGGCTCGGGTGGCTGATCGGTATCGGTCTCGCGGTCGGCGCGGGCATCGGCCTCCTGCTCAGCATGCGCCGGAAGAAGCAGCAGCCGTGAGGCGTACACCGGTCCCGGCCCGGCTGCGGAATCCCGTCGCCCTGCCGCTGGCCGCCCTGGTCGCCGCCTCGGCCGTCCTCCTCGGCGCCGGCAGCGCCGAGGCCGCCGGGTACCGCTACTGGTCCTTCTGGGAGGGCAACGGCAAGAACTGGGAGTACGCCACCCAGGGGCCGTCCCTCCTGCGCCCCGACGACGGTACGGTCCAGGGCTTCCGGTTCGCCGTGAGCGAGGACTCGGGCGACGCCGACCGGCCGCGCCGCGCCCCGGACTTCGGGGCGATCTGCGCGGGCACCCCGGCGAAGGACGGCTCCAAGCGGGTGGCGCTGGTGATCGACCCGGGTACGGCGGCGGACGCCCCGGACGGCGAGAAGCCGCCCGCCCCGCGCACCGCCTGCGCGCAGGTCGCGCCGGACGCCAGCAGTGCGGAGGCGCTCGCCGCGGTGGCGAAGCCGCTGCGGTACGACAGCAGCGCCATGCTCTGCGCGATCTCCGGCTATCCGAAGTCCGGCTGCGGCGAGCAGGTGTCCGGCGACGCCGGCAGTGCGAAGCCGTCCGCCCCTGCGAAGACGGCCGATGACCAGCAGGACGACACGGGGGGCGGCGGCGGTCCCTCCGTCGGGCTTCTCGTCGGCGCCGGCGCCGTCCTGCTGCTGGGCATCGCCGCCGTGGTCCAGGCCCGCCGCCGCCGATGACCCGCTCCCCGGGGACGGCCCGGCTGCTCCGGCGTGCCCTGCACGCGCCCGAGGCGGACCGCGGCAACGCGCTGCCCGCCGGGGCGTGGTGGCTGTGGGCGCTGGGTCTTGCCACCGCCGCGTCCCGGACGACGAACCCGCTGCTGCTCGGGCTGCTGGTCGGCGTGGCGGGGTATGTGGTGGCGGCGCGGCGCACGGATGCGCCGTGGGCCCGCTCCTACGGGGCGTTCGTCAAGCTCGGGCTGTTCGTCGTGGCGCTGCGGCTGGTGTTCTCCGTCTTCCTCGGTTCGTCCATCCCCGGTTCGCACACGGTGTTCGTCCTGCCCGAACTTCCCCTTCCCGACTGGGCGCAGGGCGTGCGGATCGGTGGCCGGGTCACCGCCGAGCAGCTGGTCTTCTCCCTCTACGACGGGATGAAACTGGCCGCCCTGCTGATCTGCGTCGGCGCGGCGAACTCGCTGGCCAACCCGGCGCGGCTGCTGAAGTCGCTGCCCGGTGCGCTGTACGAGGCGGGGGTCGCCGTCGTGGTCGCGATGACGTTCGCGCCGAACATGGTGGCCGACGTGGTCCGGCTGCGCACCGCGCGCCGGCTCCGGGGCCGGCCGACCGGTGGTGTGCGGGCCGTGGCTCAGATCGGACTGCCGGTGCTGGAGGGGGCGTTGGAGCGGTCGGTGGCGGTGGCCGCTTCGATGGACGCGCGCGGGTACGGGCGCACGGCGCAGGTCCCGGCCGCCGTCCGGCACACCACGAACGTCCTCACCCTGGGCGGGCTGCTCGGGGTGTGCGCCGGCACGTACGGGCTGCTGGCCGTGCAGGGGGCGGTGTACGGGCTGCCGCTGCTGCTGGCCGGTCTGGTCACGGCGATGGCCGGGCTGCGGCTCGGCGGGCGGCGCTCGGTGCGCACCCGCTACCGGCCGGACCGGTGGGGTGCCCGGGCCTGGCTGGTGGCGTGCTCGGGGGCGGCGGTCGCAGCGGCGATGATCTGGGCGGGCGCGGTCGATCCGGAGGCGCTGCACCCCGGGGTCGTACCACCGGCCGCGCCGGTGCTGCCGCTGTGGCCCGCCGCCGCGGTGCTGATCGGGCTGCTGCCCGCACTGGTCGCCCCCGTACCGCCGTCCTCGCACGGGGCCGGGAAGCCGTCCTCGCACGGGGCCGGCAAACAAGCTCGTCCCGGCAAGGAGCAGGCGTGATCAGGTTCGAGCGGGTCTCCGTGCGGTACGAGGGCACGGAGCACCCCACGCTGTCCGGCGTCGACCTCACGGTCCCCGAGGGCGAACTCGTCCTGCTCGTCGGCCCGTCCGGTGTCGGCAAGTCGACTTTGCTGGGTACGGTCTCGGGGCTCGTCCCGCACTTCACGGGCGGGCTGCTGTCGGGCCGGGTCATCGTGGGCGGCCGCGACACCCGTACGCACAAGCCCCGTGAACTGGCCGACCTGGTCGGGACGGTGGGCCAGGACCCGCTCGCGCACTTCGTCACGGACACGGTCGAGGACGAACTCGCGTACGGCATGGAGTCGCTGGGCCTCGCCCCCGACGTGATGCGCCGCCGGGTCGAGGAGACGCTCGATCTGCTGGGCCTGGCCGAACTGCGCGACCGGCCGATCGCGACCCTGTCGGGCGGACAGCAGCAGCGGGTGGCGATCGGTTCGGTGCTCACCCCGCACCCGAGGGTGCTGGTGCTGGACGAGCCGACCTCCGCACTGGACCCGGCGGCGGCCGAGGAGGTCCTCGCGGTGCTCCAGCGTCTGGTGCACGACCTCGGCACGACCGTGCTGATGGCCGAGCACCGGCTGGAGCGCGTGGTGCAGTACGCGGACCAGGTCGTCCTGCTGCCCGCCCCGGGCGCCGCCCCCGTGATGGGGCCGCCCGCCGAGATCATGAAGGTGTCGCCGGTACGGCCGCCGGTGGCCGAGCTGGGGCTGCTGGCGGGCTGGGACCCGCTGCCCCTGTCGGTACGGGACGCCCGGCGCGGGGCGGGCGGGCTGCGGGAGCGGCTGGCGGACGCGGCACCCCCCGTGCCCCCGGAGGCGTCGGCCCGTCCGACCGTCGTGCACCCTCCCGTCCCGCGTGCCTCCCGGCCCGGACGGTTCGCCCGGCTGCTGAGCCGGAAGGCCGAGGCGCGGGTCGCGGCGGCCGACCCCGTCGCCGATCCGGTCACCCGGGTCGAGGGGCTCGGAGTGCGGCGAGGCCGGGTCGAGGCGCTCCGGCGGGTGACGCTCACCGTGGCCCCGGGCGAGACGGTGGCCCTGATGGGCCGCAACGGGGCCGGCAAGTCCACGCTGCTCGGGGCCCTCGTCGGGATGATCGAGCCCACCGCGGGCACCGTGCGCGTCGGCGGCCTGGCCCCCGCCCGGACGGACCCCCGGGCGATGGTGCGCCGGGTCGGCCTCGTACCGCAGGAGCCGCGCGATCTGCTGTACGCGGACACGGTGGCCGCCGAGTGCGCCGCCGCCGACCGGGACGCGGGCGCGGCGGAGGGTTCCTGCCGGGCGCTGGTGTCGGAGCTGCTGCCGGGGGTCGGGGACGACACCCACCCCCGGGACCTCTCGGAGGGCCAGCGGCTCGCCCTGGCCCTGGCGCTGGTACTGACGGGCCGGCCGCCGCTGTTGCTGCTGGACGAACCGACCCGGGGCCTGGACTACGCGGCGAAGGCGCGCCTCGTCGGCGTACTGCGGGGACTCGCGGCCGAGGGGCATGCGATCGTCCTGGCGACGCACGACGTGGAGCTGGCGGCGGAGCTGGCGCACCGGGTGGTGATCCTCGCCGAGGGGGAGGTCGTCGCGGACGGCCCGACCGGACGGGTGGTCGTCTCCTCCCCCGCGTTCGCCCCGCAGACGGCGAAGATCCTCGCCCCGCAGGAGTGGCTGACCGTGTCCCAGGTGCGGGGCGCACTGGAGGCGGGCGCATGAGCGACAAGGCCGTCGACGTAACGGAGCGGGCGGCCCGGCCCGTGCGGCTCGGGCCGAAGTCGGTCGCCGTGCTGCTGCTGACCGGGGCCGTCGGTGTGGTCGCCTTCGGGTGGCCGCTGCTGGCGGACGCCGAGTCCGGGCTCGCGCACGCGCGGGACGCGCCCTGGCTGTTCGCGGCGCTGCTGCCGCTGCTCGTCGCGGTGGTCGTGGCGACGATCTCCGAGTCCGGGATGGACGCGAAGGCCGTCGCGATGCTCGGTGTGCTGGCGGCGGTCGGGGCTGCGCTGCGCCCGCTGGGGGCGGGGACGGCGGGCCTGGAGCCGATGTTCTTCCTGATGGTGCTGAGCGGCCGGGTGCTGGGCCCCGGCTTCGGTTTCGTCCTCGGCTCGGTGACCATGTTCGCCTCGGCGCTGCTGACCGGCGGGGTCGGGCCGTGGATGCCGTTCCAGATGCTGTCCATGGCCTGGTTCACGATGGGCGCGGGGCTGCTGCCGGGCGCGGACCGGCTGCGCGGCCGGGCCGAGTTGGCGGTGCTCGCGGTCTACGGGTCCGTGGCGGCGTTCGCGTACGGCACGGTGATGAATCTGTACGGCTGGACGATCGTCCCCGGTCTGGGCTCGGGCATCTCGTTCGTCGGGGGCGACCCGCTGCACGAGAACCTGGTGCGGTTCCTCGCCTACTGTGCGGCGACCTCGCTGGGCTGGGACCTGGGGCGGGCGGTGCTCACCGTGGTCCTGACGGTCACGATCGGCCCGACCCTGCTGAAGGCGCTGCGCCGGGCCACCCGCCGCGCCGCGTTCGACGCGCAGGCCGCGTTCGGGGAGGCGGAGGGGCGGCCTGAGCGGTAGCCCGAGGGGGGACGGCCCCCGGGCCCGGCTGGGAGGAGCGCCGTTACGGGGTCACAGCCGCTGGATGATCGTGCCGGTCGCGAGGGCTCCTCCCGCGCACATCGCGATGAGCGCGAACTCCTTGTCGCGGCGTTCCAGTTCGTGCAGGGCCGTGGTGATCAGCCGGGCGCCCGTCGCGCCGACCGGGTGGCCGAGCGCGATCGCGCCGCCGTTGACGTTCACCTTCTCCAGGCCGTCGAGGTCCGCCTCGAACTCCTGCGCCCAGCTCAGCACCACCGAGGCGAACGCCTCGTTGATCTCGACGAGGTCGATGTCCCGCAGCGACATGCCGGCCTTGCCGAGTACCGCCCGGGTCGCGTCGATCGGGCCGTCGAGGTGGAAGTGCGGGTCGGATCCGACCAGGGCCTGCGCCACGATCCGGGCCCGGGCCTTCAGCTTGAGGGCCCGTGCCATGCGCTTGGAGGACCACATGATGGCGCAGGCCCCGTCCGATATCTGCGAGGAGTTGCCGGCGGTGTGGATCGCGCTCGGCATGACGGCCTTCAGCCCGGCGAGCGCCTCCATCGAGGTGTCCCGCAGCCCTTCGTCCCGGTCGACGAGCCGCCACATGCCCTGGCCGGCCGCCTGCTCCTCCTCGGTGGTCGGGACCTGGACGGCGTACGTCTCGCGTTTGAAGCGCTCCTCCGCCCACGCCTCGGCGGCCCGCTGCTGGGAGAGCAGACCGAGCGCGTCGACCCGCGCCCGGGTCAGGCCGCGCTTGCGGGCGATGCGCTCGGCGGCCTCGAACTGGTTGGGCAGGTCGACGTTCCACTCGTCGGGCCAGGGTTTTCCCGGGCCGTGCTTGGAGCCGCTGCCCAGCGGCACCCGGGACATCGCCTCGACGCCGCAGCTGATGCCCACGTCGATGACCCCCGCGGCCACCATGTTGGCGACCATGTGGGATGCCTGCTGCGAGGATCCGCACTGGCAGTCCACGGTGGTGGCGGCGGTCTCGTACGGCAGGCCCACGGTCAGCCAGGCGTTGCGGGCCGGGTTCATGGACTGCTCGCCCGCGTGGGTGACGGTGCCGCCGACGATCTGTTCGACGCAGTCGGCCTGGATGCCGGTGCGGCCGAGAAGTTCACGGTAGGTCTCACCCAGCAGATAGGCGGGGTGCAGATTGGCGAGTGCGCCTCCGCGCCTGCCGATGGGGGTGCGTACGGCTTCGACGATGACGGGTTCCGCGGCCATGAGCTCGTCCTCTCCTCGCACTTCCGCAGGGGGCGTCCCGGCGCCCACGGAAGGAACTAGTACGCGTTCTAGTTCTGCAAGCAGTCTCGTGACGGCGGCCCGGCTGCGCAAGGGGCGTGCACGCACCGCTCGCGCGCCCTCCGGTGAGGCGGCGGGCCCGCGCCGACGCCGGAGGCAACAGATCAGGCCACGGCCCTTGCCACCTGTAGAACTCGTTACTACCTTGCGGTCATCTTCTGATGGAGCGTCAGACATTGGCGGCCGTCGGACGGTTCGCCGCCAGATCCGGAGTGGAGAGGTGCCCATGCGCTGCCCCCATCTGCCCGACGGGTTCGACTTCACCGACCCCGATCTCCTCCAGTCCCGCGTGCCGCACCCGGAGTTCGCGCTGATGCGGGAGACCGCGCCGGTGTGGTGGTGCACCCAGCCGCGCAACATCTCCGGGTTCGGCGACGCGGGGTACTGGGCCGTCACCCGTCACGCGGACGTCAAGTACGTTTCCACGCACCCCGAGTTGTTCTCCTCGAACACCAACACCGCCGTCATCCGCTTCAACGAGACGATCAGCCGCGACCAGATCGACGTCCAGAAGCTGATCATGCTGAACATGGACCCGCCGGAACACACCCGGGTCCGTCAGATCGTCCAGCGCGGCTTCACCCCGCGCGCGGTGCGCTCCCTGGAGGCGGCCCTGCGCTCCCGGGCCCGCTCCATCGTCGGGAGAGCCCTCGCCTCGGCGGACGCCGACGGCTCCTTCGACTTCGTGACCGACATCGCGGTGGAGCTCCCGCTCCAGGCCATCGCCGAGCTCATCGGCGTACCGCAGGAGGACCGTTCCAAGATCTTCGACTGGTCCAACAAGATGGCCGCGTACGACGATCCGGAGTACGCGATCACCGAGGAGGCCGGCGCCGAGGCGGCGATGGAGATCGTGGCGTACTCGATGAACCTGGCGGCGGCCCGCAAGGAGTGCCCGGCCCAGGACATCGTGAGCCGGCTGGTCGCGGCGGAGGGCGAAGGCAACCTGTCCTCCGACGAGTTCGGGTTCTTCGTGATCCTGCTCGCGGTGGCCGGAAACGAGACCACCCGTAACGCGATCAGCCACGGCATGCACGCCTTCCTCACCCATCCCGAGCAGTGGGAGCTCTACAAGCGGGAGCGCCCGAAGACCACGGCCGAGGAGATCGTGCGCTGGGCGACCCCGGTGGTCTCCTTCCAGCGGACCGCCACCCAGGACCTGGAGCTGGGCGGTCAGCGGATCGGGAAGGGCGAGCGGGTGGGGCTGTTCTACTCCTCGGCCAACAACGACCCGGAGGTGTTCGACGCCCCGGAGGCCTTCGACATCACCCGCGACCCCAACCCGCACCTCGGGTTCGGGGGCGGCGGCCCGCACTTCTGCCTGGGCAAGTCGCTGGCCGTGATGGAGATCGACCTGATCTTCAACGCGATCGCGGACGTGCTGCCGGATCTGCGGCTGCTGGAGGATCCGCGACGGCTGCGATCGGCCTGGCTCAACGGGATCAAGCAGCTCCAGGTGACCACGGTCGCGGCCACGACGACGGACGCCCGGCACTCCTGACACCGCCCGCCCGAATGGCGGGCGGGCCCGCGCGGACGGACCATGGGGGGACGCGGCGATCCACGCCGAAGGGGTGCCAGGACGGCTGAATACCCGCCCCGGCACCCCTTCGGCCTGTTCTGCGGGTTGCCCCTGCCGGTTACCCGTGCCGGCTGCCTCTACCGCTACTTGCCGCCGACCTTTTCGGCGGGTTCGTGCTCCGGTACGAGGGCGGGTTCGGCGTCTGCTTTGGACGCGGGCGCAGACGCACACGCGTGCTCGTGCTCGGCGGATGGTGGCTCCGCCGGTTTCGTCGCCGCCGTCCCGGTCGCCTGTTCCTGCCCGGTGAGCAGCTTCCGCGGCCCCGACAGCACATACGTCAGCCCGAAGCCCAGCGATACGACCAGGGCACCGCCGGCGGCGTCGAGCACCCAGTGGTTTGCGGTGGCCACGATCGCGGCGATCGTGAAGAACGGGTGCAGCAGGCCCAGCGCCTTCATCCAGAGCTTCGGGGCCAGCATCACGATCACCACACCGCACCACAACGACCAGCCGAAGTGCAGCGACGGCATCGCCGCGTACTGGTTGGTGACGGTGGTCAGCGTCCCGTAGTCGGGCTTGGCGAAGTCCTGCACCCCGTGGACGGTGTCGATGAAGCCGAGGCCGGGCATCAGCCGGGGCGGGGCCAGCGGGTAGAGCCAGAAGCCGACGAGTGCGAGCAGGGTGGCGAAGCCGATGGACGAGCGGACCCAGCGGTAGTCGGCGGGGCGGCGCACGTACAGCACGCCCAGGATCGTCAGCGGGACGATGAAGTGGAACGTGGAGTAGTAGTAGTCGAAGAACTCGCGCAGCCAGGTGATCTCGACGACCGTGTGGTTGACCCAGTGCTCGATGTCGATGTGCAGCCACTGCTCGATGGCGTAGATCTGCCGGCCGTGCTCCTCGGCGAGCGGGCGGCCCGCCCGGGCGGCGAGGCGGACCTGCGCGTAGGCGGAGTAGACGACCCGGATGAGCAGGAGTTCCAGCAGCAGGTTGGGGCGGGTGAGGACCCGGCGCCAGAACGGCAGGAGCGGGACGCGTCTCCAGCGCGCCGCGACCGGTTCCGCGTAGTCGGTGGGGACCGGGTGCTGCCAGTACGGCGAGGTGCGGGGCAGGAACGGGGCGAGGCAGGCCGCGCCGATCGCCGCGAGGAGCAGCACGTTGTCGCGTACGGGGAAGAGCGTCTCGATGTTCGGCAGCAGCATCGTTCCCGGCAGGGTGACGACCAGCAGCACCACGGACGGCCAGACCAGCCGGTCGGACGCCCGCTTGCCGACCCTGCCGACGACCGCGAGGAGCACCCAGAGAAGCTGGTGCTGCCAGGCGGTCGGCGAGACGGCGACCACGACGCAGCCGGTCACGGCCACCGCGAGGAGCAGCTGCCCGTCCTGGGCGTACCGCACCGCACGCCGCAGGCCGACGACCACGACGGCGGCGGAGAGCACCAGGAACAGGGCGATCTCGACGGGCCCTTCGAGGCCGAGCCGGAGCAGCGCCCCGTGCAGGGACTGGTTGGCCAGGCTGTCCGGCCGCTCGCCCAGCCCGGCGCCTGCGAGATGGTGCACCCAGTACGTCCACGAGTCCTTCGGCGCCGCGGCCCAGGCGGCGGCCGTGGCGAGGGCGAAGGTCACGCCCGCGCTCACCGACGCCTGCCGCCTGCCGGTCAGCCAGAGCAGTGCGGCGAAGAGCAGCAGCACCGGCTGGAAGGCGGCGGCGAGGCCGACGAGGACGCCCGCCGCCCGGTGCTCCCGGACGACGAAGCAGGCCAGGAGGACCAGCAGGACCGGCAGGATGCTGGTCTGGCCCAGGTGCAGGGCGTTGCGGACCGGCAGCGACAGCATGAACAGGCTGATCGCGACGGGGGCCGCGAGCAGGGCCGTCCGCCGGCCCACCGGTCCGGGCAGCGCCCGGGCCGCGACGAGGCCGAGGGCGACGACGAGCAGCAGGGACCCGAACGTCCACGCGACACCCAGGGCCTGCTGGGCCGAGGCGGTGAGAGGTTTCAGGACCAGCCCGGCGAAGGGCGTTCCGGTGAACCGGCCGCTGTCGTACAGCGAGCCCGTCAGGTGCAGGACGCCGTTCTCCCCGGTCCAGGTCTCCAGATCGAGGAGCCGTTCCCCCGGTGGCCGCCGGAGCACCACCGCCACCTGCCGTACCGCCAGCACGGCCACGACCAGCCAGAGCAGGGCCCTGGTCAGCCCGCTTCCCGCTCCCGTGCCCGCCGCCGCGTCACCGCGCACACTGTGATCCGCATTCGCCACGCTGCGCCGACCCTCCCACCGTTCCATGCATCGCCCCTTCGATTGGGGGCCACGCCGGATGAAGCCTCGCACTGCCCTACGAGGTAGACACAATCAACCCCCTCTTTGCCTGACTGTCATCCTGCTTCGGTCCGGAAGAAGTCGTCCGCGGGGATGACCAGGACCCAACTGAGGGCGCCTGCCCCCTGCCGGGGCCCGGCCCCGGGCCTCAGAAGTCCGGGTCGGTGGGGGCGTCCGCCTGCCAGGCGGTGAACAGCGGTACGTCCTCGGCTCCGGCCAGCACGACGATGCCGAAGGGCCGGTCGAAGGCGATGTGGTGCACCCGCTGCGGCCGGGGGGCGGCGCCCGCCCGCGCCATGGCGACCACCGTCACGGCGGCGGCCTCCACCCCCTCCTCGGCGATCTTCAGCACGGTCTCCTGGATCACGTCGGAGATGGTAAGGCGTTCGGGCGAGAGGCCGGAGAAGTCCGCGGCGTCGGAGGTGGCCAGCCGTACACCGAGGGCGGGCAGCTGCCCGGTGACGAGCACGCGGGTGCGCGGGGAGAGCCGTGGCAGCCCGATGGTCACCCGGTCGGTGTCCAGAGCGCCGCCCGCCGACCGTGGCGCCCAGCCCGCGGGCAGCACCCGCTCCGGGCCCACACCCGGCTCCCCGAGGACGAAGCGGACCCGGGCACCGGGAGCGCCGCCCGGTTCCGTCGCGCAGCGCAGCTCGACGACGTACGCCCCGCCCACCGTCCAGGCGTCGGCCCATGGCACGTCCTTGGTCATGGTCGGCACCGGCCCGACCACCCCGGCCGCGTCGGTGAACGGCAGGTCCCGGGTCCGCCTGCCCTCGAACGGCTTCTCCCAGCGGGCCTTCAGCGCCAGGACGTTGACCAGCGCGAGCAGGGTCTCGTCGCTGATCTCCAGCGGCAGCCGCTCGACCAGCCCGCCGGTGGCCTCGTGGACCCAGGCGTCGACGGCCGCCGGGTCCATCGGGTCGAAGCGGACGTCCGGCAGCGCCTCCCGGTAGGCGCGCAGCACGGGCACCCGGCTCCAGACCCGGGTGGCAACACCCAGCGCCCCGGTCCGGCCCAGCTCGCGGGCCACCGCCGTGACGGCCGGCGCGGCCTCCCGGTCCGCGGTGCCGAGGAGGGCCCGCAGTTCGCCCGCGGTCGCGCCGCGGGCACCGGCGGCCACGGCGGCCAGGGCGAGCCACAGCCCGGCGGGCGAGCACACGAAGCCGGTGCTTGGCTCCGTACGGTCGCGGCCCTCCCCCGCCGCCATGCCGTCCCGCATCCAGCGCTCGGCAAGGCGCTGGATCGCTCCGGTCGTGGATGGGGTGGATGGGGTGGATGTCGTGGATACCGCACCGGTCGCGGTCGCGGACACATCAGTCACTGCTGCCCCCTACACAGGAATCACGTCGTCGTTCGGCCGTGCGGCAGCAAGAATGCCCCACATGACCTGGACCGTGACCGCCGAACGATTCGACTCCCCCGACGCGAGCGCGCTGCGCCGGGACTACTACGACGAGGTAGCGAGCCGCTACTGGCAGCGGCCCGCGACCGCCGAGGAGATAGCGGACGGGCTCGACGACGACGGTGCCGACCTGCTGGCGCCGCCGACCGGGCAGTTCGTCGTCGGCCGGTACGGGAGCAAGGCCGCGAGCTGCGCCGGGCTGGTGCTGACGGAGGCCGCCGGGCCGGGTACGGCGGAGCTGACGCGGGTGTACGTGCGGCCGGCGTTCCGGGGCACGGGCGGCGGCGGGCTGCTGCTGGCCGCGTTGGAGGAGGCGGCGAGGGCGTACGGCGTACGGCTGCTGCGGCTGGACACCCGCAACGATCTGGTCGAGGCGCGCGGGCTGTACACGAAGCACGGGTACCGGGAGGTGCCGGCGTTCCACCGCCGCACCCCGTACGCGGAGCACTGGTTCGCCAAGGAGCTGTGACGCGGCGCCCTGCGTTTAGGGGGGTGCCCGGGCCCGGGCGCCGGGTGCTCAGAGCCTGTCGGGCGGCCTTCGACCGGAAAGCTCTCAGGGCGGGCGGGGGTGGCCGTGGCCGTCGAGGTCGTCGCGGCTCCGGCGGAGGGCCTCGCGCTCGTCGTGGCGCAGGTGGGCCTCGTGGTCGCGGGGAGGCGCCGGGGAGTGAGGGCGCTCCCTGGTCGAGCCGCTGACCTCGGCGGTCAGTTCGCTGACGAGTTTGATCAGGTCGGTGGGGCGCTCGGGGCCCCACCAGTCGCCGAGGAGTTCGGCGAAGGAGTCCTCGCGGGCCTGGGAGAGGTGGACGACGGCCTCGGCTCCCGCGTCGGTGAGGATCATCTGCAGGCCCTCCCGGCGGGCCAGCCCGCGTTCCTCGACCTGCCGGGCGGCGTCGGTGATCACGTGCAGCGGTACGGGAGCGGTCTCGGCGAGCCGGGCGGGTTCGACGGTGCCGTGCCGCTTGATCCGCAGGAGCAGCCAGCTGGCCGCCGGCAGCAGGTCGTATCCGGCCCGCGCGGTGATCTTCTCGTAGATCTCGCGGCGGCCCTCCCGGGTGGCGAGCACCGAGAGAGCGCGGACGCACTCGTCGTACGAGGAGCGCTCGACGGGGTTGGAGGCGAGGGTCTGGCTGGTGTCCGGGGCGGTCACCGAGCCCCGGAGCTTGTCCTCGCGGAGGAACCAGGCGAGGACGAAGGCCAGGAGGACGACCGGGACGGCGTACAGGAAGACGTCCGTGATGGCGGTGGAGTACGCGCCGAGGACGGAGGGCCGCAGGTCGGCGGGGAGCTGCCCGATGGCCCGGGGGTCGGCGGCCAGCCGCCCCGCGTCGACGCCCGGCGGCAGCGACCGCCCGGTGAGCGCGTCCGTCAGCTGACCGGTCAGCCGGTTGGCGAAGATGGTTCCGAAGATGGCCACGCCGAACGCGGAGCCGATGGACCGGAAGAACGTCACGCCGGAGGTGGCGACGCCGAGGTCCTGGTAGGAGACGGAGTTCTGGGCGACCAGGACGAGGACCTGCATCACCAGGCCGAGACCGGCGCCGAAGACGAAGAAGAAGGCGCTCATCAGCCAGGTGGAGCTGTTCTCGTCGAGCTGGTGGAGCAGCAGCAGTCCGACGGCGGTGACGGCCGTGCCCACGACCGGGAAGACCTTCCAGCGGCCGGTCCGGCTGACGATCTGGCCGGAGCCGGTCGAGGTGATCAGCAGGCCGAACACCATCGGCAGCATGTGCACGCCGGACATCGTCGGGGTGATGTCGTGGACCACCTGGAGGAACGTCGGCAGGTAGGTCATCGCGCCGAACATGGCGAAGCCGATGACGAAACTGATCACCGCGACGAGGCTGAAGGTCCTGATCCGGAACAGTTTCAGTGGCAGAACGGGCTCTGCCGCGCGCCGCTCGACGGCGATGAAGGCCACGAGCAGCACGACGGCGAGCACCGCGAGCCCGATGATCTGCGGGGAGTTCCAGGCCCAGGTCGTACCGCCGAGGGAGGCGACGAGCACCAGGGCGGTGGCGACGGCTGCGATGAGGAAGGTGCCGAGGTAGTCGATGGTGTGCTTCTCGCGGCGGACCGGGATGTGCAGGACGGCCGCGATGACCACCAGCGCGACGACGCCGATCGGCAGGTTGATGTAGAACACCCAGCGCCAGCTGAGGTGTTCGGTGAAGAAGCCGCCGAGGAGCGGCCCGAGGACGCTCGTCACGCCGAAGACCGCACCGAAGAGCCCCTGGTACTTGCCGCGTTCGCGCGGCGTGACGAGGTCGCCGACGATCGCCATCGACAGCACCATGAGCCCGCCGCCGCCGAGCCCCTGGAGGGCCCGGAATCCGATCAGCTGGGGCATGTTCTGGGCGACTCCGCAGAGCGCGGAGCCGATCAGGAAGATCACGATCGCGGTCTGGAAGAGTTTCTTGCGGCCGTACTGGTCGCCGAGCTTGCCCCACAGCGGGGTCGCCGCCGTGGCCGCCAGCAGGTAGGCGGTCACCACCCAGGACAGATGGTCGAGTCCGCCGAGCTCGCTGACGATCGTCGGGAGCGCCGTGGAGACGATGGTCTGATCGAGTGCCGCGAGCAGCATGCCGAGGAGCAGCGCGCCGATCGCCACCAGGACGCTCCGATGGGGCTGTCCCTCACCGGCTGCCGGGGGTGACGGGCTCAGCTGCTGGGCCATGGGCGTCTCCTCGATCCGCTGAACTCGCCGATCCACTGATGCACGGATCCACTACACCCCCATCCTGGACGTTTCGCCCTGTTATGGCCTGCCAGAGGCGGGCCGCGCCCCGGCAGGCCGTTGGGCTTCCCCGGAGCGGGCTGCATAATCGCAGGCAGTTCAAGGGGAGGGGACCCACGATGACCGGACACGCATGCCCGGAGTGCGGGAGACGGACGGCCGGGGAGCCCGGCACGGAGCACCGGATGCCGTGCCGGTGCGGCGCGGGCGCGCGTCCGGCGCGGCTCACGGAGGACGAACAGCGCGCCGCCCGTACGGCGGAGATCGCCGCGGCCGAGGACTTCGACCCGCTGCGCATCCGGCCGTACGTGACACTGACGGACCACGCCGGGGCGCCTGGGGGTGGCGAGCCGGACTCGGGGCTCGGTACGCGGGAGGGCACACGGCCGGACGGCACATGGGAGGGCACACGGCCCGCCGGCACGTGGGAGGGCCCGGCTTCCGGGGCCGGCCCGACGGAGGCCGACGCCGCGGGGGCGGCGGCGACCACGATGCCGCTGTTCCTGGGCGGCGACCGCCCGGACGCGGGCGTGGGCATGGGCATGGGTGGGACATGGATGCCGGGGACGGAGGCAGGTACGGGCGCGGCCCCCGCCTTCGGCCCCGACCCCGTACAGCCGCGCCGCAGGCGCCCCTTCGGGGCCCTCGCCGTGGGGGCGGCCGTGGCCGCGGTGGTCGGCACGGCAGCCTTCGCCGGCGGGCTGTTCGGCGGCGACGAAAGCCGGGACGAGGCCCTGCCGGAGGCCACCACGAGCGTGCCGGACACCGAGGACGAACCGGCCGCGTCGGTGGCCCCGTCCCCCTCCGCGTCGGCCACTCCGTCCCGTACGCGATCCGCATCGGCCACGCCGTCCGCATCGCCGTCCGCGTCCGCATCGCCGACCCGGAGCCCGAAGCCCACGCCGAGCGCCACCGCGTCCGCGTCGCCGACGGCGAGCGCGTCGTCCACGCCGGACGGTGGCGCACCCCAGGCCCCGACACCCGACGCCCCGTCCGCGGAACCGGCCGGCCCTTCGCTGCGGCCCGGCGACCGCGGCCCGGAGGTCGTCGAGCTGCAGAACCGGCTCCGGAACGTCGGGGAGTGGCTCTACCCGGGGCCGTCCGACGGGAACTACACCGACCAGCTGGCGTACTCCGTGGCGATCTACCAGTCGTACAAGGCGATCCAGGGCGATGCGACAGGCACGTACGGACCGAACACCCGGCGGGCGCTGGAGGCGGAGACGAGCGTGCGCGGACCCGGACGCCGCTGAGCCCCGGCCGCCGGGCAGAGGGACTGGCGTTACCGCCCCGGTTTTTGTATCGTGGTGGAACAAAGTAGCTCCCGCCCGCACTCCCTGACCGGCGGGCGGGGGTTGCTCTGGTACGGAAGACCTCGTACGGGAACACCTCGTACCGCGCCCCTCTTCGCAGCCCGTGAACGCCATGCCCCGCGGCACGCGCACCCGGGCCGTTCGCCCATCTCCCCGTGTTCTGGAGCAGCCGATGCCGGCCACCGTCCTCACCGCACACGCCCTCCTGCTCGACATGGACGGCACCCTCGTGAACTCCGACGCGGTGGTCGAGCGCTGTTGGCGGCGCTGGGCGATCGAGCACGGGCTGGACCCCGAGGCCGCGCTCAAGGTGGTGCACGGCCGTCAGGGGTACGCCACGATGGCCGTCCTCCTCCCGGACCGCCCGGTGGAGGAGAACCACGCGGACAACCGGGTGATGCTCGCCGAGGAGACCGCCGACGTCGAGGGCGTCGTACCGATCGGCGGGGCGCCCGCGTTCATGGCCGCGATCGCCGAGCTGCCGCACGCGCTGGTGACCTCCGCCGACACCGCGCTCGCCACGGCCCGGATGGGTGCGGCCGCGCTGCCGATGCCCGCCGTCCGCGTCACCGCCGAGCAGGTCGGGGCCAGCAAGCCGGACCCCGAGGGCTTCCTCAAGGGCGCGGCGGAGCTGGGCTTCGACGCGGCGGACTGCATCGTGTTCGAGGACTCCGAGGCGGGCATCGCGGCGGGCCGGGCGGCGGGCATGCGCGTCGTGGGCGTCGGCCCGCGCGCCGCGGCCCTCGCACCGGACGCCCATGTCGAGGACCTGACGCGGGTACGGGTGGAGGCGGCCGGGGACGGCACGATCCGCCTGCACATCGACGAGGCCTGAGACCTCCCTCTCCCTCTCCCTCTCCCTCTTCCCAGCCTCTTCCCCTTCCCGGCCTCGGCCCTCCGGCCCCCGGGGCCGGGGCCGGCCTGCCTCGCCCCCGGGGTTCAGTCCCGGTGCAGCAGCCCGCGCGCGACCAGCTCCAGGACCGCCGCGACGGCCACCACCTGGACCGCCATCAGTGCCACCAGGACGAACAGCTGCACGGCGCCCGCCTCCACGGGTGAGGCGCCGCCCAGCAGCATGCCCACGAACGCCCCCGGCAGGGTGACGAGCCCGACCGTCCGGGTCTGGTCGAGCCCGGGCAGCAACGCGTCCGACGCCGCGGGCCGCACGATCTCCAGCCGGGCGTCCCGGTCGAGCATCCCGAGGGCCATGCCCGCCTCCACCTCACCGCGCCGGCCGGTGAGTTCGTCCAGGGCCCGCCGCCCGCCGAGCACGGTCGCGGTGAGCGCCCCTCCGATGAGGATGCCCGCCACCGGAACGAGCGCCAGGCCCCGCAGCGGCACGAGCCCCGTGAGCAGCAGCGCCCCCACCACGGGCAGCACGCCCGCTCCGATCGGCACGGCCGCCCAGCACCAGGTGCGGTTGCCGGTGACCCGGCGCCCGGCTGTCCACACCGCCACGGCGAACATCATCGCCACGAACCCGAGAAGCGGTGCCAGGGAGCGGACCACCCAGCCGATGAGCAGGGAGACGGCAGAGAGTTGGACCGCCGCCCGCACCCCGGCGACGAGGATCTCGCGCGACCGGCCCAGCGAGGCCCACGCGGCGACGGCGGCGGCGAGCACCAGCAGGACGGCGAGGACGACGCCGAGGGTGACGGAGACCGGAAGCAGCACGCGGCAACGATAGAGCCGCACCCCCACCACCCCCGGCGGCACCGCCCGCACCGGCACGCCCGTGGGACGCGGCCACGAACACCGCCCGCACCACCACACCCCGGGGCGCGGCCACGAACACCGAGCGCCCCGAGCCCTCGCCGGACGCCCGACACCCCCCGGACACATCCTCCGTGGCGGTTCCGTGCGCTCCCGCGATCCGTCACGCCCCTTGCACACCCCTTGATGTGACGTGCACATGTCGCCACCCTGTTACCTGACGCCCACCCCGCCGAAACCTGGCGTCGCCACGATGGCCGGGCCCCACCTAACGCCCGCCCAAGCCCCCCACAACAAGGGAGTTCGCATGTCCGGTGTCTACGCGCGTCGCCTCTCCGTCGTCGCCGCAACAGCCGCACTCGCCGCCACGTCCGCCCTGTTCACCGCCCCGAGCGCGCAGGCCGCCATGCCCACCCCGGTCAGCGCGGCGACCGCACGCACCTACCTCGGCCAGCTCACCGTCGGCGCGGAGGGCTCGTCCAGCGGCTACAGCCGCGACAAGTTCCCGCACTGGATCACCCAGTCGGGCACCTGCAACACCCGCGAGGTCGTCCTCAAGCGCGACGGCACGAACGTCCAGCAGGACGCCGCCTGCGCCGCGGTCAGCGGCAGCTGGTACTCGCCCTACGACGGCGCCACCTGGAGCGCCGCGTCCGACGTGGACATCGACCACATGGTCCCGCTCGCCGAGGCCTGGCGCTCCGGCGCGAGCAGCTGGACCAACGCCCAACGCCAGTCGTTCGCGAACGACCTGACCCGCCCCCAGCTCATCGCGGTCACCGACAACGTGAACCAGTCCAAGGGCGACAAGGACCCGGCCGAGTGGATGCCGCCGCGCTCCTCGTACAAGTGCACCTACGTCCGCGCCTGGGTCCACGTGAAGAAGCACTACAACCTGAGCGTGGACTCCGCCGAGAAGAGCGCCCTGCAGTCCGCCCTGAACGGCTGCTGACCACCGCGCACGTCCGGTGACCACCTCGCTCGCACGTCCGGTGGCCACCTCGCACGACCATTGGCCACCGCCCACCCGCCGGAAGCCGTGCGCCATCCCTCCTCGTTCTGTACGTTACGGAACCCATCCGTGACGGCGTAGCGAGGAGACATCACATGGCCGGGCTACGCCTGGGACCACTGCTGCGGCACGTCGACTGGGAGACCGGGTCAACCGCGACCGTCTGGGTCGAGGCGAGCCGTCCGTGCACCGTGCAGGTCCGGTGCACGGACGGCGCCTCGGGGTCGTCACCCACCTTCGCGGTGGCCGGACACCACTACGCCCTGGTGGTGGTGACGGGTCTGACCCCCGGCACCACCACGGCGTACGAGGTGCTGATCGGCTCCCGGCGCGTCTGGCCGCCCGACGACGCCCGTCTCCCGCCGAGCACCATCACCACGCCATCGGTGACTACGCCGGCGGCCGAGGGCGCCGGCGCGGAGCCGGACGGCGTGCGGATCTCGTTCGGGTCGTGCCGCTGGGCGGCCGCTCCCGGCGGCGGGCACGACCCCGTGGGTCCCGACGCCCTGGTCACGCTGGCCGCCCGCCTCGCCGCGGATCCCGCGGCCGAGCGGCCCGACGTCCTGCTGCTCCTCGGCGACCAGGTGTACGCGGACGAAACCTCCGGGGCGACCCGGCGAAGGCTCGCCGCCCGCCGGGACCTGGCAGAGCCGCCGGGCGCGGAGATCGCGGACTACGAGGAGTACACCTACCTCTACGACGAATCGTGGCGCGACCCGGAGGTGCGCTGGCTGCTCTCCACCGTTCCGAGCTGCATGATCTTCGACGATCACGACGTCATCGACGACTGGAACACCAGCGAAGCCTGGCAGCGGGAGATGCGCGCCACGCCCTGGTGGCACGAACGGATCGTCAGCGGGCTGATGTCGTACTGGGTCCACCAGCATCTGGGCAACCTCTCCCCCGCCGAGCTGGCCGCCGACCCCGTGTACGCGGCGGTCAGGGCCTCGCCCGACGGCACCGAGGCACTGCGCCGCTTCGCCGCCGAGACCGAAGCGGATCCCACCCGTGCCCGGTGGAGCTACCGGCGTGTTTTCGGCCGAGTACGGCTGGTGATGGTCGACACCCGCGCGGCCCGCGTCCTGGCCGAGGAACAGCGGGCGATGCTCGACGCCCAGGAGGCCGGATGGCTGCGGGAAGCGGTCCTGGACGACCCCACTTCGTACGATCACCTCCTCATCGGCAGCTCCCTGCCGTGGCTGCTGCCGCCGCTCGTCCACGAGGCGGAGCGCTGGAACGCCGCCCTGTGCGCGGGCGTACGCGGGCAACGCTGGGCACGGTTCGGCGAGAAGCTCCGCCGTGCGTCCGACCTGGAACATTGGGCCGCCTTCCCGGAATCCTTCGACCGGTTCACGGAGCTGCTGCGGGAGGCGGGGAGCGGTCCGGACGCCCCGGCGACGGTATGCGTCCTCTCGGGCGATGTGCACCACGCCTACATCGCCGAACCCCGGTGGCCGGACGCCGGGCACGGCCCCGGATCCCCTTCCGGTCGTGGCCCCGGGAACGCCCCGGTGTCCCGCGTCCTTCAGCTGACCTGCTCCCCGGTGCACAACTCGATCCCCCGGTCCATCCGGACGGGTTTCCGCTTCGGCTGGAGCGGGGCGGGCCGGTGGATCGGCCGGGCGCTGAGCCGCCACGGCCGTACGGGAGCGCCGCCGGTGACCTGGAGCAGGGCGGGCGGCCCCTGGTTCGGTAACCAGCTCATGACGCTCACGTTGCTTGGCCGGAAGTCTGCGCTGACATTGGTACAGGCCACAGCGAGCAAGCAGGGAGCCCAGCTGGAGACGGTTCTTGAGCGTTCACTCACCCCTGAGACCGAGGCGACTTTCGGCCACTCGACAGAATGTTGAAGTTGCAAGCACTGGTGAGGTTTCCCTAACCTCAGGCGCTCAGTCGGTTCACGTCCCCACCTCGACCGAAGGAGCTCCCCCCATGCTCATCCGCCTGAACCGGGCACAGCCCTACGTGCTCAGCCTCTTCCGCTTCGTCGTCGGCCTGCTCTTCGCCTTCCACGGCGCCGCCTCGCTCTTCGGAGTGATGGGCGGCGACCAGGCGGAGACCGGCGCCTGGCCCGGCTGGTACGCCGCTCTGATCCAGCTGGTCTGCGGGGCCCTGGTCGCCCTCGGCCTCGGCACCCGTGCCGCCTCCTTCCTCGCCTCCGGTTCGATGGCCTACGCGTACTTCAAGGTGCACCAGCCCGAGGCGTTCCTGCCGCTCCAGAACGGCGGCGAGCCGTCGGCGATGTTCTGCTGGGCGTTCCTGTTGCTGGTCTTCACCGGTCCGGGAGCCGTCGCCCTGGACCGCTTCTTCGGTTCGCGGGACACGGCGGCCACCGCCGAGGGCACGGCCCGGAGCGAGCAGACCCCGGTCGTCCCGGCCTGACGGACCGGCCGTCCGCATCCCGGCCCTCTCCCGGCCCCCGCGTTCCGGCGCCGACCCGGCGCGCGGCGAGGAACCGGCAGCGAGCCCGGGAACGTACGGCGGTGCCCCGGCCCTCCGCGAAGGGACCGGGGCACCGCCGTACGCCGCCATTCGTTCACCGCCGTACGCCGTGATCCACCCGGGGGTGCGGAGGCCCCGTCACCCCCGACCGTGGGGTGCGAACGGCACTGTGAAGCAGGCCGCCCGTTCCCCCGCACCGCCCTGCCGGTCGTGGATGATCACCGACCGCGCCCCGCCCTCCCGGAAGCCCCAGCCGTGCAGGGCCTCCGCCCGCCCGTCGCCGTCCTCGTCCGTCCGGAAGTCCAGCCACACCTCGTTGACCGGGTCGGCGGTCGCCGCCGGACGGTGCTGGTAGTGAGGCCCAGCCGCGGCGGGATCCGCGCCGCAGGGCGCGGTGTGCACGTGCATCCCGTACGCACGGCCGGGCACGAGCCCTCGCAGCCGCGCCTCGACCCGGGTGCCGGACGGGTCCGCGAACTGTGTGATCTCGATCCGCGCGCCCGCCGGCACCAGCCGGGTGTCGTACGTCAGCGCGTCGGACGGAACGAAGGAACCGGGCGGGGAGAACACCCCGGCGACCCTCGTCCACGAGCTGCCGCCCGCCGCCGCGGCGACGTCGTCGGCGTGACTCGGGTCCCCACCGCCGCCGGGCACCTGCGCCGATGCCCCTTCCGCAGGAGCGCCGTGCGCACCGTGGCCACCGGGTGCCGTGCCGGAACCGGACGCCACGTCATCCGCCCCATGGGCGACACCCACGCCGCAGGCCAGCGTCAGCAGGGCCACCGTGCCCGCCAGCACGCCCGGAACGCGGGAGACCCCCCGGACCCGCGCGGCCGCGCCGTCCTCCCGTGCCGCCGTCCCCAGCCGCCCCGAATTCGGGTGCGCCGACCCGTGTCCCGTCCGTACCATCCATGCCGTCATGCGCTGCTCCTCGCTCGTGCCGGTGGTTCTCCCCTCCTAACGGGCACATGGCCTCCAGGTGTACGTGACCTGCACAACATCACCCGCCCTGCGCGAGGCCCGGAGAATGCCCACGCGTACGCTGTACAGCTGAACCTGCCGCCCCTGCCGCTCCCCTGCGACGTCGCGGCGTTGACACGATCGGGGAGTAGTAGACGGTGCCAGAGAGTGTGGCCGCGCTGACCAGCGGCCCATGGATCTACGCGGTGGTCGCCCTCTCCGTTCTCCTGGACGTCTTCCTGCCCCTGCTGCCCAGCGGTGTTCTCGTCATCACGGCCGCCACAGCGGCCGCGGCGGGCTCCACCACCGTCAGCGGCACCGACGAGGGCACCGGCGGGCAGGTCCCCTCGCTCGTCGTACTGATCCTTTGCGCGGCCACCGCCTCGGTCCTCGGCGACCTCGTCGCGTACCGCCTCGCCTGGCGCGGGGGCGACCGGCTGGACCGGGCCATCGCCCGCTCCCGCCGTCTCACCACCGCGCAGGAACGTCTCGGCGCGACACTGAGCCGGGGCGGCGGTGCACTGGTGGTCATCGCCCGGTTCGCTCCAGCCGGCCGCTCCGTGGTCTCCCTCGGCGCGGGCGCCGCCCACCACAGGAAGCGGGACTTCCTTCCCTGGTCCGCGCTGGCGGGCCTGGCCTGGGCGGGTTACAGCGTGGGGCTCGGCTACTTCGGCGGCCGCTGGCTGGGCTCGACGTGGTTCGGCACGGCCGTTTCGGTGCTGGCCCTGTTCGTGGCGGGCGCGCTGGCCGCGTTCGTGGTGAAGCGTCCGGCGACGCGGACGACGGCGCCGGCAGCGGCGGCAGCGGCGGTGCCCACGAAGGCGGATGCGGGGGCGGGGGCGGAGGCACCGGGAGCCGGAGCCACGGACACGCCGACAGCCGCAGCGCCTACGACCGCGCCCTTCGTGTCCGTACCGTCGCCCACGCCTGCCCCCGGCACCGCACCCCCGAGCGGGCAGGCCGCCCTCGGTGGGCCGGGACCGGTGTCCGCGCCCGCCCCTGCCGCCCCCTGAGCGAAGGGCAGGGCGAAGGGCAGGCGCAAGGCAGGCCGAAGGAGTCCACCGAAGCCGCCCACCGGAGGAACGGGACCTTCCGCGTGGCGGGACTCAGCCCTTGGCCGCGCCCCGTATCTCCAGGCCGTCGAGCAGCTTCATCGTGGCTGCGGTGATCTCGTCGACGGCACGGTCGAAGACCTCCCGGTTGTGCGCGGCGGGCGCGCGGAACCCGGAGACCTTCCGTACGTACTGAAGGGCGGCGGCCCGCATGTCCTCCTCGGTGGCCTCTTCGGGGAGGGCGGGCGGGCGGAGCGTCTTGATGCTGCGGCACATGACTCCAGTGTGGACCGCCCCACTGACAACGGACACCCCTCGCCGCCGCCCGCCCGCCGTCCCGGCCGGTTCAGCTGCTCCGCACCAGGTCGCTCGGGTTCGACCGGTCCGTGCACAGGGCCCAGATGACGAAGACGTCGATCGCGATGGTGACGATGGCCCAGACCGGGGTGTACGGGAGCCACATGAAGTTGGCGATGAGGTTCAGGGAGACGAGGGCGACGCCCGCGCCGCGGGCCCAGGTCGCGCCCTTGAGGATGCCCAAGCCCACGAGGATGAGGATCACGCCGAGGACGAGGTGGATCCAGCCCCACGAGGTCACGCTGAACTTGAAGACGTAGTCGTTGATCCGCGCGTAGACATCGTTCGAGGCGATCCCCGCGATGCCCTTCAGCACTCCGAGGATGCCGTCCACGAAGAGCAGGACACCCGCGAACACGGTTCCCCCGGCCGACCACGGGCTGCCGGAACCTCCTCCGCCCGGACGGGCGTCGGCGGAGCGCGATGCGCCGGGTGTGGGTGTGCTGGGCTGCGACATGAGCACTCCTTGGTCGGAACAGACGCTGGCGCCTGCTGTCCTGACCTGCCCTGGCGGTGCGGGCAGATCAGCTCCGACGTTCCTCGTGGCCTCCGGGCGCAGCCACCCGGACGCACCCGTTCGGGTGACCTGTCACGGCGCGCTGACCATGACGATGCGCCCCTGGGCGTCGACGGTGCGAGCCACGCGCTCGACGCCGCGGTCGACCAGAGCGACGCCGGCTCACGACCCAGTCCAGGATCAGCGCGCGCTACTACGCGGCCGGGGCTCGCCCCCGGCCACGTAGTAACCGGGCGGTGGTTCGATCGCGGCGATCTCGCGTGCCGTACGACGACTCTTCACGGGATCACTCCCAGGTGTCGAGGTCGCCGCCGCGCCATTCGATCAGCCCGGGCCGGTCCAGCTCGACGACCTGGCCGGGCCCCGGGGCGAACCCCGCGGCCCGCAGCAGCGCGGCCACCTCGCCCCTCCCGTGCGCCAGGCCCACGATCTGCCCGTGCACGGTGACCCGCCGCCCTCCGGTCGCGGAAGGCGGATAGACGATCACGGGCGGGTGCTCGGCCATGCCTCCACCGTGCCCCGAGCACTGCCCCCGCGCATCCCGGGATACCGGCCCCCTGCCCCTCGCACCGCCCGGCGGAACCGCCCGAGCGCGGGCCGACGTCCCTCCAGACGTTCGTATGATCATGAACCGCGACGAAGGACCCGCCCATGACAGCAACGGCTGCCCGCTATCTGTACCTCACGCGGCACGGTCAGGCCTCCGCCGACGAGAGCACGCTGACGGACGCGGGCCGCCGTCAGGCCGCCCTGCTCGGGGAGCGGCTCCGCGGAGCCCCGATCACGGCGATCCACCACGGCCCGCTCGCCCGCGCCGAGCAGACGGCGCGTCTGGTCGGCGAGCAGTTGGCGCGGGTTCCCCTGGTGCGGTCCGAACCGGCCGGCGACTACATCCCGTACCTGCCGCGACGCGAGGAGCTGCCGGCGGAGTCGGCCGACGAGACGCTCGCCCGGCTGGCCGGGTTCCCGGCGGCGGAGTGCGAGCAGGGCCCCGGGCTGGCCCAGGAGGCCCTCGCGCGGTTCACGGGCACGATCGAGGGCGACGAGCCCCGCCATGAACTCCTCGTCACCCACAACTTCCTCGTCGGCTGGCTCGTCCGGGCCGCGCTGGACGCCCCGAAGTGGCGCTGGCTGGGCATCAACCACGCCAACGCGGCGCTGACCGTCATCCGCTACGCACCCGGCCGCCCCCCAGCCCTCCTCCTCTTCAACGACACCGGCCACCTGCCCACCGAACTCCGCTGGACCGGCTTCCCGCCCGAGCTGCACGTCTGAGGGGAGACGCCATGGGCCGGCACCCGCCCGGCAGCGGCAACGGCTCAAACACCCCGCCCACGACCAGGGATCAACGACAGCAGCAGCCCATGCGTCCCGGCGTCAGCGGCCACGACGAGGCCCCGGCCGCCCGGTCCGGCCGGGGCGCCGTCGACCCCGGTGACGACGCAGCCGGCGGCCCGGCACAGGGCGATCCCGGCGGCGAAGTGCACGCTCCCGGTCAAGTCGCCGCCGTCGGTGACATAGGCGGCCCGGCGGCCGGCCGCGACCCAGGCCAGCGCGAGCGTCGTGGAAACGACGCGCGGGCGGAAGTGCTCGACGAACCCGGGGTGGGCGAGCAGGTCCACCGCCCGGAATCCGGGGGCGCTCGGGAAGGGCGGGTCGAGGTTCACGTCCACCAGCCGGGTGTCCGCGGTCGGCGCCAACGGCTCGTCGCCTCCACCGACATGCCGGACCCGGGCACTCTCGCCGTCGGTGAGAAAGACCTCCCCGCTGAACGGATCGGCCACAGCGGCCGGGCCGTCACGCAAAGCCACGTTGACGGCGACCAGTTGGGAACCGGCGGCGTAGTTGAGCGTCCCGCACAAGGGATCCACCAGCCACTCCCGCACCGCACCGACCGCGCCTCGCCGACCGCCCTCCTCGCCGCGCACCGCGTCCCTGGGCCGTGCGGCACGGAGGACGTCGAGGATCGCCTCCTCGGCCGCCACGTCGGCGTCGGTGGCGAAGTCCCCGGCGCCTTTGTCGATGCGGGAGTGGAGCCGCCCGTAACGAGCGCGCACGACCTCCGCCCCGGCCAGCGCGGCGGCTGCCGCCACCTCGGTGTCCGTCGGGCCGGCAAGTGATTCGATCATGGCGAGCACGGTAGCGGGAGGCGGTTTCCTCGTACGGACCCGGGAGTGGCCCGTCACGCTTCCCCGGCGTCGAGTCCCTGACGGCTGCGCAGCAGCAGCGCCTCCGATCCGACCGGCCGGAACCCGGCGGCTCGGAACGCCCGGATGCTGCGCGCGTTGCCCGCGGCCTGCTGCGACCAGAGCGGTTCGCCCGGGGGCACCAAGTGCCGGGCGGCGGTGGCGAGGGCCCGGCCGAGGCCCCGGTGCCGGGCGTTCCCGTCCACCTCGACGGCCACCTCCCAACGCCCCGCCACCCCGCGCCCGAGCACCAGCACTCCCCCGTCGGACTCCCACATCCGCACCCCGTCCCGGCGTCGGCGGGCACTCACCACGCGCGGGTGCACGGGATCGGTGACCTCCCGCAGCTCCAGCCCTGGCACACCGGGCAGCGAGGACGCCACGGTCAGAAGGTCGATCGTGTCGGTGACCCGCCCGGTGCGTTCCAGGAAGGCCATCAGAAAGCGGGGATGCATGGTCGCGGCCAACGCATCGCAGTCCAGAGCGGCCAACGTCGCATGGACCCACTCGGGGTCCTCATCGGTGAACACGACCGAGTGCGCGGTGAAGGCGATCACTCCCGTGTCGCGGCCACTCGGCGCGGGGACCACGGTCGTCCTCCCGTCGGTCTCCGGAAACCGCCCGCACGCCGCCCCGTCCAGGATCTCCGCCAGCGTCTGCCCCATGAAGTGCCCCCTCGTCCCTCGCCATTCGGTCCGGCCGCCCGTACCGCCGCATCACCACACGGCACACGGCGCGCTGGAAGACGAACTCTTCATCCACCTGTACGCAGTTGACGCGCGGCTGACACATCGATGTTCCCCGGCCAAGCCTCCGACAGCCACGCCCGCGCCGACCGCGAAACCGGCAGCCCGGGAGGCAGACCGTCGCGCAGATGAGCCGTCTCCGGCTCCAGCAGCCGGTTGTGCACCATGGCCGGCTCCTCCCCGCCGCCACCGGCCTCTGAGACGCTCTTCAGGAACATCAGGTTGGCCGCGACCAGCCGCAGCCACGGGCCCCCGGCCGTGCACGTCCTCGTCGCCCCTCTCGTCGCGCACCGGGTAGGCCTCAGGGCAAAGGGAAGGGACGCCGAAGGCCCCCGACCATGATCGGTCGGGGGCCTTCGTGTCGGTGGGCGCGGACGGTTTCGAACCGCCGACATCTGCTTTGTAAGAGCAGCGCTCTACCCCTGAGCTACGCACCCGTGGATGAGGCAACAGCGTACATGGACCGGGGCCCCGGCTCATAAACGGTTCGGGGCGGGGCCGGGACGCCGCCTCCGGGGCCGGTTCCGGGCACGGACCAGGGGCCGGAGGCGGGGGATAACCCCACCCCCGAGACGGTAGCGGTCCGGATCCCGTCGGGGGCCGGAGGCGCATACGGTTTGAGTGCACCGGCAGCGACGTCCGGTGGCACCGTCCGGCAGCACGCACTGGGGGACCGATCACCGTGGACATGGTTACGAGCGCACCGACCCGCACCCGCCTCGGGGCTCCCGGGCGGGCCCTCGCGCTGGGGGGTGGGGTCGCGTTGCTGGTCCTGGCGCTCACCGGGTGTGGGAGTACGGACGTGGACGGCGCCCCCGTCGAGCGCAAGTCGTTCGCCCTGGAGGGGAAGACGCTGACCATCGAAGCCGAGAACGGCACCGTGGACCTCGTGCCGGCCGACGTGGAGCAGATCGAGGTGGAGCGGCAGGTCGACGGGTGGGTGGTGCTCGGCAGTGGGCCCGACCCCGTCTGGAGCATGGAGGGTGACACCCTCACGCTCCGGGTGAAGTGCGACGCGCTGATCAACAACTGCAACTCCCGGCACCAGGTGAAGGTGCCCCGCGGGGTCGATGTGACGGCCTCGTCGGACAACGGGACGGTCAGTGCCACCGGCTTCGACCGTGCACTGGACCTCTCGTCCGACAACGGTGAGATCAACGTCCGGGACGCGAGCGGCGCGCTGAGGCTGAAGAGCGACAACGGGGAGATCCGGGCGGACCGGATATCCGGCTCCTCCGTGATCGCCCGCGCCGACAACGGGGAGATCCGGCTGGGCTTCAGTTCCGTGCCCGACCTGGTGGACACCGTGAGCGACAACGGGGGCATCACCATCGATCTGCCGCCGGGTGGGCAGAAATACGCGGTGAACGCCTCCGCCGACAACGGGGACGTCTCGATCGGGGTGCCGCGTGCCGACGACAGCACCCATGTGGTGAAGGCGCGCAGCGACAACGGCCAAGTCACCGTGCGAAGCGCGAACTAACCGGCCCGTGTGTTCGTCCTTACCTGGTGGGAGAATGTACCGGGCAGGGCGAATCGGCACGGGAGAGGGATGTGACGGCGACACACGCGCGGCCGGAGGCAGGAGCGGGTGGAAGTTCCGCCGTCCAGAGTGGTCAGGGTGGTCAGGTTCTGCCGGGGCGGCACGCCTCCGGGAGGTCCCGGATCCCGGGTGGTCGGGGCGACTCCCGTGGCCGGGGTGTGGCCGGTGGCCGGCGCGGTTCCGGTGGGCGGGATCTCCTGGCGCTGATACTGCTGCCCGTTCCCCTCGTGCTCGCCGCGCTGCCCGCCGCCTTCGCCGGTGGCGGTACGCGCCGGTGGTTCGGCGGGCGCGGGGAGAATCAGCGGGCCGAGGCGCAGGCCGCGAAGGACGCCGCCGCCGAGGCCTTCTACGACCTGGACAGCGCCCAGCGTGATCTCAGGATCTCCATCGAGACGATCAACGCCGTGGACGGCTCCTCGCGCGGGCGCAAGGCCTCCGAGGACTTCGCCGCACTCGGTCGGCGCATCGACGAGGTCAGTCACACCTACATCACCGCCGTCGACAGCCATGACCTGGACCGGGACGATCTGGAGCCCGCCGTCGCCTCCCGGGCCCGCACCGAGCTGACCCGGGCCAGGGACGACCTCGTACGGGTCAAGGGCGAGCTGGACCGCTTCGCCCAGGGGCTCGGTCCCCTGCTGGGCAGCGCCGAGACGCAGCTCGCCCGGCTCGCCCCCGCCGTCGAGCGGGCCCGGCAGGCGCTCCTGGGGGCGAGCAACGCCCTCGACACCGTACGGGCTGCGGGGCTGCGGGCCGATGAGCTCGCCGGCCGGCTCGCCGCGCTCGCCCCGGAGCTGACCAAGCTGAACCAGGGCGCGGGAAAGCACGGCGTCGCGGAGACCCTCCAGCGGGCCGATGTGGTGCTGCGCGATGCGGAGGCCCTGCGCACCGAGGCGGAGCGGCTGCCCGAGCGGGCCGCCGAGATCGACCGGCGGCTGGTGTCCCTGCGGACCCGTGCGCAGGCGCTCACGACGCGGGCGGGTTCGGTGGAGCCGGTGCTCAGCGAGTTGCGGCGGCGTTTCTCGGCCGCCTGCTGGCAGGACCTCCAGCCCGTCCCGGAGCAGGCCGCCGTGAACGTGACGCAGGCCGAGGAGAAGCTCGCCGAGGCGGCGAAGGCGCGCGACGAGCAGCGCTGGGCGGACGCCACGTCCCGGCTGAGCACGGTCCGCGCCCTGCTCAACGCGACGGACGAGGCGGTCTCCGCCGCCGGGGACCGGTTGCGGCAGTTGAACGCCGTAGCGAAGGACCCGCAGCAGGAGATCGAGCGGACCCGGTTCGCGGTGCGGGACGCCCAGCGTCTCGCCATGGCCGGCCGGCACACGCCCGACCCCCGGCACGCCCGGCCCCTGGACGACTCCGTGGCCCGGCTGGAACGCGCCATCGCCGGTCTGGAGGGGCGCCACCCCGACTACTGGCACTTCCTGACCGAGACCGAGGCCGTGCGGCAGACCGCCGCCCGGGTCGTCTCCGACATCCGCGAGGAGCGCGGCGGCGGCGCCTGAGCCCGCGCGGTCGAAGGAGGGCGTAGCCCCCGGGCCGTGATGGCTCTAGCCTGAGCCCATGCCTCGTTACGAATTCCGCTGCCGCACCTGCGGAGACACGTTCGAACTCAGCCGTCCCATGGCTCAGTCCTCGGACCCCGCCTCCTGCCCCGCAGGCCACGACGACACCGTCAAGCTGCTGTCCGCCGTGGCCGTGGGCGGTGCCGCCGGGTCCGCTCCCGCGCCGTCCGGCGGGGGCGGGGGCGGGGGCGGGGGTTGCTGCGGGGGCGGTTGCTGCGGCTGAGCCCGGCGGGTGCCGACACTGCGAAAGGCTCGCGGTAACGCCACCGCGCGCGCGGCGCGCTACTTCTTGCGGGACAGCGTCAGTCCGTCCGAGACCGTCAGAAGGACGCTGTCCATCCGGGCGTCGGCGCTCACGTGGTCGTCGAACTTCTTGATCCGCCGTCGGGCCGGTCGCCCCCGGGTCCGTCACCCCGCCGTGGAAGAGCACGTTGTCCGTGGCGATGACCCCGCCCCGCCGCATCCTCGACACCAGCTCCTCCCCGTACACGATGTAGCCGTGCTTGTCCGCGTCCAGGTAAGCGAAGTCGATGTGCGGCTCGGCGGGCATCGCGCGCAGGGTGTCCAGCGCCGGGGCGATGCGCAGGTCGATCCGGTCCGCGACGCCCGCCTTCGCCCAGGCCTCACGGCCGTGCGCCGTCCACTCCTCCGAGATGTCGCAGGCGATCAGCGTGCCGTCGGCGGGCAGTGCCCGGGCCGTCGCCAGGGCGCTGAACCCGGTGAACGTGGCCGCTTCCCCCGTCAGCCCCAGCCTCGCGGACCTGCGCCCTCACGCAGCGGAAGCCGCCAGGAAACGCCGCAGGATCTCCTCCCCCGCCGCTCCGCCCCGCTCCTCCAGCGCCGTCACGTGCGGAGCCCTCCAGCCATCGTCGGCCAGTTCGCCGTGGCCGGGGCGCCAGCCGAGGTCGGCGGCGAGCAGCAGGTCGGCGTCGAGGAGGGAGTCCCCGGCGGCGAGGGTGCGCGTGGCGCCGGTGCGGCGGGCGACCTCGTGCATGGCGGCGCTCTTGGTGAGCGGCGCCGGGACCGCGTAGATCTTGCGGCCCTGGAGCGAGACGGTCCAGCCGCGCGGCCGGGCCCAGGCGGCCAGTTCCTTCACCCACTCCTCGGGCAGCAGGGAGCGTTCGACGACGAGGTAGGCGAAGAGGTCCTCGGCGACCCGTTCCTTGAGCAGCCAGGCCGGGTCGGCGGTGGTGGCGAGATGGGCGCGGATCTCGGTGAGCGGGGCGCACTCGGCGGCGATCCGGGCTTCCACCCGCTTCCGCCAGTCGTGGTCGGAGACGCCGTCGACCAGGATGTGACCGCCGTTGGCGCAGATCGCGTACCGGGGGACGGGGCCGGGGAGGTGGATGCGCTGGTACTGCTCGCGGGTGCGGGTGGTGGTCGGCACGAAGACCGTGGAGCCGGCCAGGTCGGTGAGGAGGGCGGCTCCCCTCTCCGTCATGTACGAGAGGGGCTTGTGGCCGTACACCTCCACGCACAGGAGCCGGGGGGCTTCCGCGTCCGGCATCGACAACTCCAGCGAGGCCGCCGAGTAGATGAGCGTACGGTCGAGGTCGCTCGCCACCAGCGTGACCGAGGAAGGCGAAGTCACGCTCATGCGCCCTGCACCGCCTTGCCGTCCGCGCCCGTCGCGCCGCGCGTGAACCGGGGGTGGATCAGTCCGACACAGCTGTACGGGAGGTCGTCGACCTCCTCAACCGGGACGCCGCGCTGTTCGGCCAGCAGCCGGATGTGCTCCAGGTCCGCGCCCGCGCCGCGCTTCGCGAGGATCTTCCAGGGGACCCGGCGGAGCAGGACCCGGGTGGTCTCGCCGACGCCCGGCTTGACCAGGTTGACGTCGTGGATGCCGTACTCCTCGCTGATCCGCTCGACGGCCGCCCAGCCCTCCCACGTCGGGGCGCGGTCGGCGGCGAGCAGTTCCTTGGCCTCGGCCTCGACCTGTTCCGCCACCTCGGCGAAGCGGGCGGTCACCGCGGCGAGGAAGTCGCCCGACACGTCGGAGTCCGCCAGTTCCCGGTAGAACTTCCCGCCGTGGAAGTCGTCGGGGCCGACCAGGTCGGCGCGGAGCACCGTACGGGAGATGAGGCCGGAGACCGTGGAGTTGAGGCAGGCCGAGGGGATGAGGAAGTCCTCGCGGGTGCCGTATGTCCGTACGCAGCCGCCGGGGTCGGCGAGCACCGCGATCTCCGGGTCGAAACCGGCGGGCCCGCCCGACGCCTCGAACTCGCTTATGGCCGCCGCCAGTTCGCGGGTGATCGCACCCTTCCCGGTCCAGCCGTCGACGAACACCACGTCGGCCGGGTCGTGATGGGCGGCCAGCCAGCGCAGGGCGGTGGCGTCGATGCCCCGGCCCCGGACGATGGAGATGGCGTAGTGCGGCAGGTCCAGACCGTGCCGGTGCTGGGCCCAGCGGCGCATCAGCACCCCGACCGGGGTTCCGGCGCGGGCGAGCGAGACGAGCACGGGGCGCGGGCCGCGTTCGGCGAGGACCGTCTCGGTGACGGTGCCCACCGCGCGGGCGATGCGCGCGGCGGAGGTTTCCAGGGCGGCGGTGAACAGGGCCTGGTACGCGGCGCTCGGCTGGTACTCGACGGGCAGCGACTCCGCGTAGTGCGCGCCGCCGCTCTGGATGGCCTCCTCGCGCTCCTCGGTGGGTGCTTCCAGCTCGGTGTCCGAGAGGTCCTGGAGCAGCCAGCCGACGTCCTCCGGCGCGTAACTGGAGAAGTCGGGGCCTCGGAGGGGCTCGGGCAGCACGGCGGGCTCCTGCCGTTCGGATGCGGATGTGGCCGGGACGTAGGACGGGACCACCGCGAGGAGGACGTGGCCGGTGTGCTCGGCGAGCCGGGCCAGCAGTCCGTCGGGGGCGTGCAGTTCGGGGGTGTCGGCGGTGGAGTCGACGACGGCGACCACGGCGTCGAAGCCGGCGCCCGCCACGTTGTACGCGTACCGGTCGCCGGGGCCGTCCGCCGGGTCGTCGTGGGCCGGGAAGACGAGGCGGGTGCGTATCGCGTAGCCGGGGTCGTCGACGGCCAGGACGGGCGAGCGGGTGGTGGTGGAGTAGCGGACCTCGGTGTCGGCTCCGAGGGCCACTTCGAGGGCGGTGCCCAGGCGCAGCGGGGCGTACATCAGCTCCTCGAAGCCGAGGACGAGGATCCGGCGGGGGGCCTGGCCCCCGTCCGCCGCCGCTCCGCCGCCCAGCGCGGCCGCGATCCGGTCCGCCATGGCCGGCAGCGCCGCTTCGAGGGCTGCCCGGTGGGCGGGGGTGAAGCCGTGCCGGCCGCCGTCGGGGACGCCTGCGGGCCAGTCGAGGTCGACCCGGGTGACAGGGGCGGAAGCGGAAGCAGCCGCCTGCTCCGCCTCTTCCGCCTGCTCCGCCTCCTGGGCCGCGACCAGGGCCTGGCCGCGTTCCAGTACGCCGTCCGGCAGGGCGACCGTCCCGGTACTGCGCGTCACCAGGTCGACGCGGGCGCCGATCTCGGCGGCGAAGGCGGTCAGCCGGTCGCGGTCGCCGGCGGAGCGCATGTCGACCAGGGCGACGATGACGTACCGCTCGCGCGGGTGCAGTGCGTGCAGCGCGCGGATGGTGTTGAGGACCGTGTTGCCGGTGGAGAACTCGTCGTCGACCAGCACCAGGGTGGACGCCTGCGCGCCCCCCGCCAGCAGCTCACCGTCCTCCGGCAGCAGCAGGTGCGAGGTGGCGTGCGAGTGGGACTCCTCGAAGCCGCCCGCCTGCTCGACGCCCGCCACCGGACGCCGGGTGGAGTGGAGGTACGGGGCGTCCCTCAGGCCGTCCGCGACGGCGTGGCCGAGACCGGTGGCCGTCTCCGCGTATCCGAGGACCACCGCGCGGCGGGCCTCCTGAGCGCCGAGCAGCGCCCGTACCCGCTCACCCAGCTCGAACCCGGCGCCATGGACGACGGAGGGCAGCTGCGGCACGTGCTTGCCCAGCACGTTGGACACCAGTAGATGCGCCCTCTTGGGGTTGCGGCGCAGGGCCAGGCCCAGCAGTTCCTGGAGCTCTCCGTCGCCTTCGAGGGCGACTCCCAGCCGCTTCGCCACCCAGTTGCCCGACCACACCACGTCCACGGTCTCTTCTCTCGTCACGCGCTCGCTCATCGATGCGCGCTCAGTTCGTCAGGCCGGCGGCCAGCAGGTCCACGAAGCCGACGTCTTCCTTCGCCACCCCGAAGACCTCGGCCCGCTGGAGCGTGCGCTCGGCCCAGGCCCGGTGGGGCTTCACTTCGTTCATCTTGTTCGTGTACGCCGAGCGCAGCACCCCGCCGCCCCCGCGTGCGGGGCTCAGGATGTCCTGGGCGTCGGTGAACTCCTCGTGGCTGACCACGGACAGGGCGTGCACGGGCGCCACGTGCGACGGGTGGATGCAGGTCTTGCCGAGCAGCCCGTTGGCACGGTCGAGTTCGATCTCCCGGAGCAGTCCGTCGAGGTCGTGCTCGATGAGGGCCGTCCGCAGTTCCTCGGCCCGGCCCTCCAGGAAGGGGCTGCGACGCAGCTGGGGCTTGAACATGCGTTCCTGGCGGCGGAAGTACTCCCAGACCGGGCCGGTGATCGTGAAGCCTGTGCCGTCGGCGCGGCCGAGCACGTTGACCACGTCGGCGATCACGGACGCGACGATATGGACGTCGTACGCCGTCATGTCGGGCGAGCGGCGCAGTCCGTAGGCCGAGCAGAAGTCGGTGACGCCGAGCCGCAGGGCGAGCACCCGGTCCCGGTACTTGTCGACGCTGCGGGCGATTCCCCGGAGAGTTTCGCCGCGCGTCTCCAGATGGAGCAGCTCGGGGGATTCGAGGACCGGCATGGCGAAGAGTCGTCGGCCGCACGCCGTCTCGGCCTCGGCGAGCGCTTCCAGGAACTGCCGTCCTCGCTCTTCGGTGAATTTGGGAAGCACGAAACCGGACAACATCCGGACCGAGTCGCCGAGGCGCCGCACCAGGTCGGTGATCTGGGCCGGTTCCCGTACGCGGATGAAGAGCAGCGGTACGTCGGCGCACGCCACGCCCGGCGTGCTCCCGGCGCCGCCCGGTCCCGGAAGAGCGGGCTCCGGGTCGGTGTCCCGGGCGGCCAGCGCGGCGAACTGCCTGATCAGGTTGGCTTCGGCGTCGGTGACCTCGGCGTCGTCGATCGAGTCCTCCAGGCACAGCACCATGGAGACGACGCCGCGGCCGGCCTGCTTCAGCACGTCGTCGGCGAGCGACGGGCGGGTGGCCGGGGAGTAGAGCGTGGCCCCCAGGGCGACGGCGAGCATCCGCGCCGGGGAGTCCGCGGTGAAGGTGCGGGGCTCCCTGAAGAACAGGCCCTCGCGGGCAGTGGGCGATATGTGCCCGAAGTGACGCATGATTTTCCCCCGAACTGCCTGACCGGCCGAACAACGTATGGCCGGTAATAGTACGTACGGACGGGTGTCAACAGTTCCCCATGTACATGAATTTCCGGTTACCCGGCTCTTGTCCGACCCCCTCCCGCGGTATCGTCGCGCCCTGCCCGAACCGCCGCCGGGCAAGGTCGTGCCGCCCCCCGCGTTGTCCGCACGGGCCCCCAGCAGGCAGGATGACGGTCATGACGCACACGATGCTGAAGGGCTCGAACGTCCCCGTCGATGCCGCGGCCGTCCGGGCCGTGCTGCGCTGGACCCCGGGCACCGAGGTCCCCGACGTGGACGCCTCCGCCCTGCTCCTCGGTGCGTCCGGGCGGGTGCGGTCCGACGAGGACTTCGTCTTCTACAACCAGCCCCGGCACCCCTCCGGCCTGGTCCGGCGGCTGCCGAAGCGCAGTGTCCCGGAAGGGCTGACGGACACGGTCGAGGCAGATCTCGGGGCGCTCGACGCCTCGGTGGACCAGGTGGTCATCGCGGCCTCCTCCGACGGGGCCGCCTTCGAACAGGTCCCGGACCTGCGGATACTCCTCTTCGACGCCGCGTTCGCCGAGGGCGAGCCGCTGGCGGTGTTCGATGTCCGGCCGGAGACCGGTGAAGAGACGGCGATCATCTGCGGCGAGCTCTACCGCCGCGGCGAGGGGTGGAAGTTCCGCGCGGTCGGCCAGGGCTATCCCACCGGTCTGATCGGCCTGGCCACCGCCTTCGGTATCTCGGTGGACGAGTCGGAGGCGGCGCACGGGGCGGCAGGGGCGAACGAGGCTCAGGACGGACCCGCCGCGGTGGGCCCGGGGGCCCTCCCGGCCGCCGTGCCCCCGCCTCCGGCCGTACCGCCGGGGCCCGGGCCCGACTCCCAGGCCACGGTCCAGCACCAGCAGCCCTCCTACGGCTACCCGCCGCCGGTCGCGCACCCCGCTGCCGCCGCTGCGCCTCACCAGCCGGCGTACGGCTATCCGCAGCCGGCCGCCGAGCCGCCCGCGTACGGCTATCCGCAGCCCGCGGCAGCCGCCGCGCACGCGCCCGACCCCCATTTCGTGCTGCCTCCACAAGGTCCGCAGTTCGTCCGGTCCTGAGGTCGTCCGGTCCTGGGCGAGGAGCCGCCTCGTACGGTGGAAACGGTCCAGGGCCTCCGACTGACGCCCGCCCGGAACAGCGCCAGCATCTCTTCCGCGGCCAGCGACTCGCGTCCGGCCTTCTCAGGAGCCCGGGCTCAGGTCCGGGACTTGTAGCCGCGCCCCCACTGCATGCCGTAGCCGTACAGCCGGTCCAGCTCCGACTGGAAGCCGTACACGAACTTCACCTCGCGGCGCACGATCAGCTCGTCCTTGATGTTCTCCACGGTGAACACGGCGCAGGAGCGGGCCTGCGGTGCGCGTTCGTCCAGCTCGATCTCGATGCGCGGGCCGTTGCCCGGGTAGAGCGTGACCTTGGCGTGGGTACGGTCGAACGCGGGCGTCCGGTCGTAGATGTAGACGAAGAACAGCAGCCGCTTGATCTGGTCGCGCTGGTCGAGGTTGACGTAGACCGTCTCCCCCGAGGGTGCACCGAAGCGGTCGTCGCCGCTGAGCCGGACGTAGGGCGGGCCGTTGAGGTCGCCGATCAGGCTGCCCAAGGGCTGCACGACCCCCCTGGTGCCGTCCGTCAGCTCGTACATGCAGCCGAGGTCCAGGTCGACGTTGACGACGCCCTGGGTGTGCGCCTGGACCACCTCGGGCTGGAAGAGCTTGAGGGGGCGCCGCAGCCTGCCGCTCTGGCGTGAGCGGCCCTCGATGTCCGAGGTCCGCATCCGCCAGGACAGATTGACCCGGAGGTTGCCCGACAGGGCCCCCTGTTTGCTGAGCGAGATCGTGGCGTTCCGCTTGGACAGCACGATCGCGCTCGACGTCGAGTTGCCCGAGTCGAACTGCGCCGCGCGCCCCGGCCACAGGCCGTCGAAGAATCCCATACCAACCCCCACCTGTTCCCGCGCGCCCCGGACATCACTGCGGGGCGGCCACCGGGCCGGGTCCGGGAGATCCCGAGAGCCGTCGCCGTGTGGGCCGCCCCGCAGAGAGCGTTCCTCAATCCCTACCGGGTCACACCCCGGAGGACACTTCGGCCTTGCTTCCCGATCCTGCACCCTCGCCGGATTCCGCGACGAGCGCACGGTTGCGCTTGACCGAGGACCAGAAGGAGAGTCCGATCAGGACCACGCCGACCGAACCGGTGATGAGCTCGTTGATCTCGTACTGGATGGTGATCAGCAGGATGACGGAGAGCGCGCCGATCGCGTAGTGCGCGCCGTGCTCCAGGTAGACGTAGTCGTCGAGCGTGCCCTCGCGCACCAGGTAGACGGTGAGCGAACGGACGTACATGGCGCCGATGCCGAGGCCGAGGGCCATCAGCACGATCTCGTTGGTGATGGCGAAGGCGCCGATGACACCGTCGAAGGAGAACGAGGCGTCCAGGACTTCCAGGTAGAGGAAGAGGAAGAACGCGGCCTTTCCGGCGAGGGCGACCCCGGTGACGGGCTTGCCCTTCTTCTTGGCCTCTTCCTCGGCCTCGTGCTCGCGCTCCTCCTCCTCTTCGAGCTTGTTCTCGAAGAATCCGGAGAGCCCGCCGACGATGAGGTAGGTGATCAGACCGGCGATGCCGGAGAGCATGACCGTCGCCGCCTTGTCGGCGTGCCCGCCACCGTGCTGGTGGGCCTGGGTCGCGAAGGTCGTGGCGGTGATGAGCAGGATGATCAGCGCGACGCAGACCGACAGCATGTCGACCTTGCCGAGCTTGGCGAGCGGACGCTCGATCCAGCGCAGCCAGTGGATGTCCCGGTCCTCGTCGAAGATGAAGTCGAGGAAGATCATCAGCAGGAACATGCCACCGAAGGCGGCGATCGACGGATGGGCGTCCGTCACCAGTTCCTTGTACCTGTCCGGGTCGTTGAAGGACAGGTCGATGGCCTCGATCGGGCCGAGCTGGGCGCTCACGGCCACGATCACGACGGGGAACACCAGTCGCATACCGAAGACGGCGATGAGGATGCCGATGGTGAGGAAGATCTTCTGCCAGAAGGCATTCATCTTCTTCAGGATTCCGGCGTTGATCACCGCGTTGTCGAAGGACAGCGAGATCTCCAGGACGGACAGGATCGCGACGATGCCGAACGCCTGCCACCCCCCGTAGAGAATCGCTGCGACCAGGCCGAGCGCGGTGACCGCGAACGACCAGCCGAAGGTTTTGAGAACCACTGGCTACCCCATCGTGTTATGTAAAGGGCCTCCCCCGGTGTGCCGGGGCCCCCCGCGCCGTGCGCGGCGTTATGAAACGTTGACGCCGAAGTCTAGAGCGATGCCTCGCAGGCCTGACGCGTACCCCTGGCCGACTGCACGGAACTTCCACTCGCCGTTGTACCGGTAGAGCTCTCCGAAGATCATCGCGGTCTCCGTCGAGGCGTCCTCGCTCAGGTCGTAGCGGGCCAGTTCCTGGCCGTCGGCCTGATTGACCACCCGTATGAAAGCGTTGCTGACCTGGCCGAACGCCTGGCCCCGGTTGTCCGCGTCGTGGATCGATACCGGGAAGACGATCTTGTCGCAGTGGGCGGGGACCTGGTCGAGACGGACGATGACGGACTCGTCGTCGCCGTCGCCCTCACCGGTGAGGTTGTCGCCGGTGTGCTCGACGGAGCCGTCCGGGCTCGTGAGGTTGTTGTAGAAGACGAACCACTCGTCACCGAGCACCCGGCCGGACTGGCACAGCAGTGCGCTGGCGTCGAGGTCGAAGGCTGCTCCTGTGGTGGAGCGTGCGTCCCAGCCGAGCCCGACCAGCACCTGGGTGAGGTTGGGTGCGACCTTGGAGAGGGAGACATTGCCTCCCTTGGCGAGCGTGACGCCCATGTGTGTCCTCCCCGAGTCGTGTAAACGTGACCGGGCGCTTCCGACGCCCGGGGGCGGGCGTCGAAAGCGCCCGGTCAGGGGTGCCGGCGGATCAGTGCCGGACACCCCCTGGGCCCAGAACGTCAGACGTTGACGCCGAAGTCCTGGGCGATGCCGCGCAGGCCGGAGGCGTACCCCTGGCCGATGGCGCGGAACTTCCACTCGGCGCCGTTGCGGTACAGCTCGCCGAAGACCATGGCGGTCTCCGTCGAGGCGTCCTCGCTCAGGTCGTAGCGGGCGAGCTCCGTGTTGTCGGCCTGGTTGACCACGCGGATGTACGCGTTGCGGACCTGGCCGAAGCTCTGCTGACGGCTCTCGGCCTCGTAGATCGAGACCGGGAAGACGATCTTGTCGACGTCGGCCGGGACACCGGCGAGGTTCACCTTGATGACCTCGTCGTCGCCCTCGCCCTCACCGGTGGTGTTGTCACCGGTGTGCTCGACGGAGCCGTCGGGGCTCTTCAGGTTGTTGAAGAAGACGAAATTGCCGTCGGTGGCGACCTTGCCCTCGGGGTTCGTCAGCAGAGCGCTGGCGTCGAGGTCGAAGTCACCCCCGGTGGTGGTGCGGGCGTCCCAGCCCAGACCGACGATGACCGCGGTCAGGTTGGGCGCGGCCTTGGTCAGCGAGACGTTGCCGCCCTTGCTGAGGCTGACTCCCACGAGTCCTCCAGTAGTTTTCTCAGGGGCCGGCAGACACCAGCGTCCCCGTCGTTCGTTGGCATCGGATCAACGATTGGATCCTAGTGACCGGTTCCCGGCCAAAACAGGCTTTTGACCGGGCGTCGCCAGGAGATCGTCTCAGAGCGCTTCGAGCGCCTTGACGTAGTCGTTCAGGTCACGGGCGTCCGGCAGGCCGTTCACGACGCTCCAGCGGACGGTGCCCTCCTTGTCGATGACGAAGGTGCCGCGCACCGCGCAGCCCTTGTCCTCGTCGAAGACGCCGTACGCCCGCGAGGTCTCCCCGTGCGGCCAGAAGTCGGACAGCAGCGGGTACTCCAGGCCCTCCTGCTCGGCGTAGACCCGCAGGGTGTGGATGGAGTCGTTGGAGACGGCGAGGAGCTGGGCGCCCTCGTCCTCGAAGCGGGGCAGCTCGTCGCGGAGCGCGCACAGCTCGCCGGTGCAGACGCCGGTGAAGGCGAACGGGTAGAACACCAGCACCACGTTCTTCTCACCGCGGAACTCCGACAGCCGCACGGTCCGGCCGTGGTTGTCCTTGAGCTGGAAGTCCGGGGCCTGACTGCCGACCTCGATCGTCATGGAACACGTATCCCTTCGCCGCTTCTCCGCATCCCGGGCCGGGGCCGTCCGGGTGACGCCCACCCTACGCAGGGGCCCCGGGCCGGTCGCGGACGGGCCGTGGGCGTACGAAGGCCCCCACGGGCGCTGTATGCGTCCGTGAGGGCCCCGGGGTGGTGCGAAACGTGGTTCAGCGCTTGGCCTTGGCCCCCTTGGGGGTGACCAGACGGCTGCCCGTCCAGTCCTTGCCCGCGCTGATGCTCTTGGTCTGGGCGAGACCGGCTGTCTGGGCAGCCTCATTGATGTCGCTCGGTTCGACGTATCCGTCACGGCCGGTCTTCGGCGTCATCAGCCAGACCGTACCGCCGTCCTCGATCAGACCAATGGCATCCACCAGCGCGTCCGTAAGGTCGCCGTCCTCGTCGCGGAACCAGAGCAGGACGACGTCGGCGACGTCGTCGTACTCCTCGTCGACGAGTTCCTGGCCGGTAGTGGCCTCAATGCCCTCACGGAGCTCCAGCTCGACGTCTTCGTCGTAGCCGATCTCCTGGACCACTTGTCCGGGCTCGAACCCCAGGCGTGCTGCCGGGTTGGTCCGCTCCTCCGCGTGGTCCGCGGTCGCGCTCACGGGTTGCCTCCTGATCATGTCTTCGGAAAATGCTGCAGCCACGCGCGTGCGCGGGGCGTTGGCCGTAGTCCACACGGGCTCGGCGAATCGCGCAAGTACCCGGCGTGCGAGACCGCCTATACGGTGACGTTCCCTGCCACGTCGCCGCAAGTTCCGGCATGTCTCCACGGCGGCTTCCCGAGGTCTCCCCCGAGTCGCTCCATCCGTTTACGTCCTTCCTCAGCTTATGCGGTTTCGATCCGCCAATCGGAGTCGAACAGCCTTTGGGAACACTTGGACGCCTTGGGCGTAAGGTTGCGGTTTGCCCGCACCCAGCCGCGTACTGCCCATACTCGTGCCCCATGGACGACTTTTCGGAACCTCGGGGTTACCCCACGGTAGAGATGACGTTCGGGCCTTCGCGGTAGCACGATGGAGGCGGCGCACACACAGTTGACAGAGTGGTCCGGGGGTCGCAACCCCCGGGCCAGGCCCCGTAGAGCACCACCGAACAGCGAAGGAACAGCGTGGCTTCCGGATCCGATCGCAACCCGATCATCATTGGCGGCCTTCCGAGCCAGGTCCCGGATTTCGATCCTGAAGAGACCCGGGAATGGCTCGACTCCCTCGACGCCGCCGTCGACGAGCGCGGCCGTGAGCGGGCCCGCTACCTGATGCTCCGGCTCATCGAACGCGCGCGGGAGAAGCGCGTCGCGGTGCCGGAGATGCGCAGCACGGACTATGTGAACACGATCGCCACGAAGGACGAGCCGTTCTTCCCCGGCGACGAGGAGATCGAGCGCAAGGTCCTCAACGCGACCCGCTGGAACGCCGCCGTGATGGTCTCGCGGGCACAGCGTCCCGGGATCGGCGTCGGCGGCCACATCGCGACGTTCGCGTCCTCCGCCTCGCTGTACGACGTGGGCTTCAACCACTTCTTCCGCGGCAAGGACCAGGGCGACGGCGGCGACCAGATCTTCTTCCAGGGGCACGCCTCCCCCGGGATCTACGCCCGCGCGTTCCTGCTCGACCGGCTGAGCGAGGCGCAGCTCGACGGGTTCCGCCAGGAGAAGTCGAAGGCACCGAACGGGCTGTCCAGCTATCCGCACCCGCGGCTGATGCCGGACTTCTGGGAGTTCCCGACCGTCTCGATGGGCCTCGGCCCGCTCGGCGCGATCTACCAGGCGCGGATGAACCGCTACATGGAGGCGCGCGGCATCGCCGACACCTCCAAGTCGCACGTCTGGGCCTATCTGGGCGACGGCGAGATGGACGAGCCGGAGTCCCTGGGCCAGCTGTCGATCGCCGCGCGCGAGGGCCTGGACAACCTGACCTTCGTGGTCAACTGCAACCTCCAGCGGCTGGACGGCCCGGTACGCGGCAACGGCAAGATCATCCAGGAGCTGGAGTCGCAGTTCCGGGGCGCCGGCTGGAACGTCATCAAACTGGTCTGGGACCGCTCCTGGGACCCGCTGCTGGCGCAGGACCGCACGGGCATCCTGGTCAACAAGCTGAACACCACGCCGGACGGGCAGTTCCAGACGTACGCCACGGAAACCGGTTCGTACATCCGCGAGCACTTCTTCGGCGACGACCCGCGGCTGCGGGACATGGTCAAGGACATGTCCGACCAGCAGATCCTGCACCTGGGGCGCGGCGGTCACGACCACAAGAAGGTCTACGCGGCCTACGCGGCGGCCAAGGCGCACAAGGGGCAGCCGACGGTCATCCTGGCGCAGACGGTCAAGGGCTGGACGCTGGGGCCGAACTTCGAGGGCCGCAACGCGACCCACCAGATGAAGAAGCTCACGGTCGAGGACCTCAAGCGCTTCCGGGACCGGCTGCACATCCCGATCACCGACAAGCAGCTGGACGAGGGCTACCCGCCCTACTACCACCCGGGCCGCGACTCGGAGGAGATCCAGTACATGCACGACCGCCGCCAGGGTCTGGGCGGTTACGTCCCGACCCGGGTGGTACGCGCGAAGCCGCTCCCCCAGCCCGAGGACAAGACGTACGCGGCTGCGAAGAAGGGTTCGGGTACGCAGTCGATCGCCACCACCATGGCGTTCGTCCGTATCCTGAAGGACCTCATGCGGGACAAGGAGATCGGCAAGCGTTTCGTGCTGATCGCTCCCGACGAGTACCGCACTTTCGGCATGGACGCGTTCTTCCCGAGTGCGAAGATCTACAATCCGCTCGGTCAGCAGTACGAGGCGGTGGACCGGGATCTGCTGCTCGCGTACAAGGAGTCCCCGACGGGTCAGATGCTGCACGACGGCATCTCCGAGGCGGGCTGCACGGCCTCGCTGATCGCGGCCGGCTCGGCGTACGCCACGCACGGCGAGCCGCTGATCCCGGTGTACGTCTTCTACTCGATGTTCGGGTTCCAGCGCACCGGCGACCAGTTCTGGCAGATGGCCGACCAGCTCGCGCGCGGCTTCGTGCTGGGCGCGACCGCCGGCCGTACGACGCTGACCGGTGAAGGGCTCCAGCACGCGGACGGCCACTCGCAGCTGCTCGCCTCGACGAACCCGGGCTGCGTCGCGTACGACCCGGCGTACGGGTTCGAGATCGCGCACATCATGAAGGACGGGCTGCGCCGGATGTACGGCGAGGCGAGCGAGGACGTCTTCTACTACCTCACCGTCTACAACGAGCCGATCCAGCATCCGGCCGAGCCCGAGGACGTGGACGTCGAGGGCATCCTCAAGGGCATCCACCGCTTCAGCACCGGTGAGAAGGGCGAGATCCCGGCCCAGATCATGGCGTCCGGCGTGGCGGTCCCCTGGGCCCTGGAGGCCCAGAAGATCCTCGCGGACGAGTGGAACGTCAAGGCGGACGTCTGGTCGGCGACCTCCTGGAACGAGCTGCGCCGCGAGGCGGTGGACGTGGAGCGCTACAACCTCCTGCACCCGGAGGAGGAGCAGCGCGTCCCCTATGTGACCAGGAAGCTCGAAGCGGCCCAGGGCCCGTTCGTGGCGGTCTCGGACTGGATGCGTTCGGTTCCGGACCAGATCGCGCGCTGGGTGCCGGGCGCCTACCAGTCGCTGGGCGCGGACGGCTTCGGCTTCGCGGACACCCGGGGTGCGGCCCGCCGGTTCTTCCACATCGACGCGCAGTCGATCGTGCTGGCGGTCCTCACCGAGCTGGCCAGGAAGGGCAAGATCGACCGGTCGGCCCTGAAGACGGCGGTCGACCGCTACGAGCTCCTGGACGTGGCCGCGGCCGATCCGGGCGCTGCGGGCGGCGACGCGTAGGCACGGAGCGGTCCGAGGGGCGGTGGCGCGGAAGCGTCGCCGCCCCTCGGCGTGTTCCGGGCCCGGGGCTCAGTTCTCCCAGATCTTGAAGGCGCGTACCTGGTACGGGGACCGGGGCGCCCAGGTGCCGCCGCCGGGGTACGTCTCGAACTCTCCCGTCTCCGCGCACTCGGCGGACTGGTAGGTGGTGACGGGCCGGCCGGTGCGGTTGGCGAGGGACTGGGCGTCGGCGCCCTCCGGCAGCGGGGTGCAGCTCTCGATGTCCACGCCGGAGAGCTCGAAGGTGTGGCGGGCCCCGGTGAAGTCGGGCTTCTTCCAGAGGCAGAGCCTGCCCGCCTCACAGGTCCCGAGGGCGACGCCCGGGGGCCGCTCGGGGGCCGCTGCCGCCCGGTCGTGGGCCAGGGCCTGGGGAACGAGCGCGGTGACGGCCAGGGCGGCCGCGAGAAGGGTCGTACGGGTGACGGTCGTGCGCATGATGGATCAACCCCCGTGGTCGGTGTCGGTCTTCCGCTGCTCACCCTGAGTCACCGGGCGAGCCGAGCGGAAGAGGGGGCCGGGGCGCTCCACCCTGATAGGCGAGAGCCCCGCCGAAAGGATTCGGCGGGGCTCCTGCCTGCGCTGTGTTGACGGTCTGCGCCGGCGCGGGCGTCAGATGTGGCCGACTCCGGCACCCGCCTCGGCGTTCTCGCCGCGCTTGGTGAGGGTGGCGACGAGCGCGGCGATCACCGCGACGACGCCGGCGACCGTGAAGGCCAGGCCCATGCCGGACATGAAGGTCTCGTGGATGACCCCGCCGATGGTCTCGATGATGTCCGGTGTCATGCCGGGAGCCTTGGCGAGCGCGTCGGCCGGGACCATGCCGAACTCGGCGGCCTGCTCCAGCTTCGGGTCGGGGTCGCCGGGCAGGCCCGCGCCCGCCCAGTTGTCCGCGAACTCGGCGCTGACCTTGGAGGACATGACCGCGCCGAGGACGGCGGTGCCGAGCGCGCCGCCGACCTGCATGGCGGCCTGCTGGAGGCCGCCCGCCACGCCGGAGAGCTCCATGGGCGCGTTGCCGACGATGACCTCGGTGGCGCCGACCATGACCGGGGCGAGCCCGCAGCCGAGCAGGGCGAACCAGAGGGACATCGCGAAGGTGCCGGTGGACTCGCTGAGCGTGGTCATGCCGAACATCGCGGTGGCCGTGCACACCATGCCGCCGACCAGCGGGACGCGGGGGCCGAACTTGGTGATCAGCAGGCCGGCGACCGGCGAGGAGACGATCATCATGGCGGTCAGCGGCAGCAGGTGCAGACCGCTGTCGACCGGGCTGAGGCCGTGGACGCCCTGGAGGAAGAACGTCACGAAGAAGAGGCCGCCCATGAAGGCGAAGGCCATCAGCATCATGAGGACGACACCGGCCGTCAACGGGACGGAACGGAACATCCCCAGCGGGACGAGCGGTTCCCTGACCTTGGTCTCCCAGAGGCCGAAGGCGAGGAAGAGCAGGATCGCGAGGCCCAGCCACGCCCAGGTCCGGCCGTCGCCCCAGCCCCAGGACTCACCGGCCTTGATGATGCCCCAGATGAGGGAGAACATCGCGCCCGAGAGCAGCGCGATGCCGAGGACGTCGAAGGAGCGCGGTGCGTTGGCGGCGCGGTGGTCCTTGAGGATCACCAGGCCGAAGACGAGCGCGGCGATGCCGACCGGCACGTTGATGAAGAAGACCGACTGCCAGCTGACGTGCTCGACGAGCAGACCGCCGACGATCGGACCGCCCGCGGTGGACGCTCCGATGACCATGCCCCAGATGCCGATCGCCATGTTCAGCTTCTCGGCGGGGAAGGTGGCGCGCAGCAGGCCGAGCGCGGCCGGCATCAGCAGGGCGCCGAAGAGGCCCTGGAGCACCCGGAAGAGGATGACCAGCGAGATCTCGCTGGAGAGACCGATCGCACCGGAGGCGAGGGCGAAGCCCGCGATGCCGATGAGGAAGGTCTGGCGGTGGCCGAAGCGGTCGCCGAGCTTGCCCGCGGTGATCAGGGCGACGGCGAGGGCGAGCAGATAGCCGTTGGTGATCCACTGGACGTCGGCGAGCGAGGCGCCGAGGTCCCGCTGGATCGCGGGGTTCGCGATGGCGACGATGGTGCCGTCGAGGGCGACCATCATCACGCCGATGGCGACGGCGAAGAGGGTCAGCCAGGGGTGGCCGCGAAGCCCCTTGACCGGGGCGGGTTCTGCGTTGTCTTCAGGCTCTCGCGGCGCCTTCTCGACGGTGGTCTGACTAGTCATACGATAAGACTAATGACAGCCGCTGACAGTTGACAAACCGTTTCACAAGTCAGTAACCGCCACGTGGCTCACACGTCGCGCACAGGTATGCTGAGCTGGACAAATACGGGAAAAGAGGGACCGGTACGTGACCGACGGGCAGACAGTCGAGCCCCGAGCCGGACTGCGTGAACGCAAGAAGCAGCGCACCCGGGACGCCTTGGTGCGCGCCTCCCTCGAACTGTTCACCACCCAGGGGTACGAACGCACCACCGTCGACGAGATCGCCGACGCCGTGGAGGTCTCCCAGCGCACCTTCTTCCGCTACTTCGCGAGCAAGCAGGACGCGACCTTCGCCGTCCAGGAGATGGTCGAGTCCCGCTTCCTCGAGGAACTGCGCCGTCGCCCCGCGGACGAAGCGCCCTTCGAGGCCATGCGCCGGGCGGTGTTGTGCGCGTGGAACAGCATCGGCGAGGCGATCGAGGAGGTCGTCTCCGTCGATCTCCACATGCGGACCTACCAGATGATCGAGTCGACCCCCACCCTGCTCGCCGCCCACATGCGGCGCGGGGTCGCCCTGGAGAACCGGATCGCCCTGCTGATCGCGGAGCGCGAGGGGCTCGACGTGGAGCGGGACCCCCGGCCGCGGGTGGCCGTCGCCGCGTTCTCCGGGGTGATGCGGGTGACCGGCCAGCTGTGGGGCCGGGGCCTCGACCCGAGCGTGGAGGCGCTGCGCGACCTGACCGAGGAGTATCTCGACCAGCTCGTCCCGGCCCTCGCCCGGGACTGGCGCCAGGGGCCCCAGGGCTCGCGTCAGGAATAGCCCCCCTGGGCGGGTGACCCTCCGTGAGGAATCGGGGGTGAATCCTTCGCGGACGAGTGATGTACGCCACCCGGATCACGGCGGTCGGCGCGCGTCTCCTAGGGTGTGGCGCAGTGACTTCTTTCGACACCTCCCCCACCTTGACCGCGTGGCGAGCACTGCTCGCCGTCGCGGTCGTCTTCGTGATGCTGGCGACGACGGGCTGGAGCGCCATCCGCGATCACCACCCCGACGGGCCGCGCGAGCTCGCGCTCGCCTCCTGGGCGCGGGACCGCATAGCGGGCCGTTCGCTGCCGGACGCAGACGCCCCCGCCTACCGGCTCGCCCGCTTCTTCGCCACGCTCACCTCGGGGCAGCAGACCGCGCTCGCGGGGAAGTACCCGTCGGTGGTGGGGAACCTGAACGGCGTACCGGTCACGTTGCGCTACCACGCCAACCGGCTGGCCCTCAGACGGGCCGTGGCCGTGGAGAAGGTGCGGGCGCACGACGGGAGGCTCTCGCCGGACGGGCGCGGTGAGGCGAAGGCCCGGCTCGACCGATTCCGGTCGATGCTCGCGGGCAAGCGCCAGATCCTGGCCTTCGATCCGTCCGGGAAGGGCCGTGCGGCCGAGGTGTTCGGGAATCTCGACCGGGCCGCCCGGGTCTCCGTCGTCGTCCCGGGCGTCGACACGCATCTGCTGACCCTGGAGCGCGGCAAGCGCCAGTACGCGGCCCCCGTCGGCATGGCCAAGTCCCTGTACGGGGCGGAGCGCTCGGCATCCCCGGGCACCCGTACGGCCGTCATCGCGTGGGCCGACTACACCGCCCCGGCCGGTCTCGGCGTGGACGCGGCGCTGGGCGGGCTCGCGGCGGACGGTGCGTTCCGGCTGAACGCGATGGTCGGTGCGCTGCCCGGCGCCTCGAAGGTCTCGCTGTTCTGCCACAGCTACGGTTCCGTGGTGTGCGGGGTGGCCGCGCACCGGGCCCCCGGCCGGGTGGCCGACATCGCGGTCGCGGGCAGCCCCGGCATGCGGGCGGCCAGCGCCGGGCAGTTGGGGACCGGCGCCCGGATCTGGGCGACGCGCGACGGGGACGACTGGATCGGTGACGTACCGCATCTGGAGTTCGGCGGGATCGGTCACGGGGCCGACCCGGTCGACCCCGCCTTCGGCGCGCGGATCGTCTCGTCGGCCGGGGCCGCCGGGCACAGCGGCTACTTCGAACCGGGCACGAAGAGCCTCGACAACTTCGCCGCGATCGGCGTCGGAGCGTACGGGTCGGTCAGCTGCGCGACCGCCGACAGCGCATGCCACAGCGGTATTTCCGGCGAGCGGGACGGCTGACGCGCGTAGAGGCCGGTGTCGGGCGGATTAACTGGGAATTACTCCGAGGGGGGACGCGGGCGACTGTGCCGCATACGATGAGGCACATGGGTGATGTGCTGGCCGGAATTCATGCCACCTGGGAGTTCGACACCGACTCCGTGCTCATCCGCTTCGAACGGGGCATCCGCACACCGAAGCTCTTCCAGAGCCTGCGGGAACGCCGCATCCCGTATGCGGCGCTGTCGTCGGTGGAGCTGACCCCGGGCAAGCGGAGCACGGTGGTCCTGCGTGCCGTGCCGCGACCGGGTGCCGATCCTCTGGTCGAGGCTGCCTCCGGGCAGCTCAAGGAGGGGTGCGACCCCTACCGCCTGGTACTTCCGGCGGAGCGGGAGGTGCTCGCCGAGTACTACGCGCAGGAGCTGCGGGCCCTGCTGGATCCGGCGCCGGGCGAGCCCGCCGACCGCTTCCTGGTGGCGGCCCCCGAGGCCCCGATGAACTTCAAGGCGTACGACGGCCGGGCCAGCTTCGACGGTGAGCGGATCTCCTTCCGGTGGTCCTGGACCGGGGCCTCCAGCGCCAAGTGGAAGGCCGGCGACCAGACCTTCCGCGTGAGCGAACTGGCCGGAATCGTCTGGCGCTCGCCCGAGGCGCTGGACGGCTATCTGCGTCTGGTGCCCCGCGCTGCGGCCCCGGTCGACCACCGCACCGGCGGCAGCCTGGGCGATCTGCACGGCCCCGGCGGTCCCGGCTGCGCGGGAGGCGGGATGTCGGCCGGCGGGCCCGCAGAGCCCCCGGCCGCCACCGCGGACCAGGATCCGGCGGCCGTGCTGTTCGGTCTGGGCTACGGGCCGGTGCACGAGTCGCTGCCCTTCGCCGCCGCCGTCCTGGAGTCCGTACGCCGCACCCAGCCGGCGCCCGCCGCCCCCGCGCCGGCCCTGGTGAACGCCGGGCGGCGCGATCCGGCGGACATCGCCGAGCGGATACATCACCTCGGCGAGCTGCATCAGGCCGGGCTGGTGACGGACGCCGAGTACAGCGCGAAGAAGGCCCAACTGCTCGCGGAGCTGTGACCCCGTGCCCACGCGGCCGTACCACCCTCTCGCGGGGCGGTGACCCCGTACCGGAGTATGAGGCGGGCCGGCCGAGGTCGGGACCCCGGTATGACGCCCGTGAGGTCCCGGGCTGCCTACCCTGACCGAGCCATGTCCACCAACCCTTCCCCCGCAGGGCCCCCGCCGCCCGCCGACGGCCTGCTGAGCGCCGCCCGCCGCAATCTGCGCGAGCTCGCCCACGGGCTGTCCCACGCGTCCCATCCGTCCACCCCGCTGCTGGCGGAGGCCCCGAAGCTGTGGCAGCGGCTGCTGCCGTACGCCGTGGTGCTCGCCCTGGCCGCGACCTTCATCCCGGTCACCATCAACGTCCTGACCTCGCAGTACCACGTGCCGGGCGCGCTGGCCGGGGCCCTCGGGGTGGCCCAGGCGGCCCCCCTGCTGATGCTGGCGCACCGCCCCCTCCAGGCGTGGTGGATCATCTTCCCGGCCGACATCGTGGGCGCGCTGGTGCTGCTGGCGCACCCCGACGAGCGGCACGACATCTGGCCGTGGATCCCCCCGGTGCTGGTCGCGTACCTCTTCCTGCTGCTGGCCCTCGGTCTGCGCGAGACCCGGCGGACCGTGGTCGCCGTGTGGGTGGCGACGAGCGCGGCCGGGCTGGTGCTGCATCTGATCGCGCCGGCGGACCGCGACACCGGCAGCGCCCTGCTGCTGCCGATCCTCGGCGCGGTGGTCCTGGTGATCGGCGGGGCGGTACGGGAGCGGGGCGAGGCGACCCGGCGGCTGGCCGAGCAGGAGACGATCAGCGAGGCGGAACGGGCCCAGCGCACGCTGCTGGAGGAGCGGACCCGGATCGCCCGTGAGCTGCACGACGTGGTCGCGCACCACATGTCGGTGATCACCGTGCAGGCCGACTCCGCGCCGTACCGGATCTCCGGTCTTCCGGAGCCCGTGCAGGAGGAGTTCGCCGCCATCGCGGCGGCCGCGCGGGAGTCGCTCGGCGAGATGCGGCGGCTGCTGTCGGTGCTGCGCAGCGAGGGCACCGAGGGCGACCGGGCGCCGCAGCCAGGCCTGGACCGGCTCCAGCAACTGGTGGAGGCGACGGTACGCGCCGGGCTTCCGGCGGAGCTGTCCCTCCCCGCTGACCTGGGCGAGGTGCCGTCGGCGGTGGATCTGTCGGCGTACCGGATCGTGCAGGAGGCGCTGGCGAACGTGGTGCGGCACGCACCCGGGGCCCGCACCCGGATCTCGGTCCGGGCGGCCGCGGGCCATCTGAACGTGCTGGTGGTCAACGGGCCCGCGCCGAAGCCCGCTTCGCCGCTGGAGAGCGCCGGGACCGGGCACGGGCTGGTGGGGATGCGTGAGCGCGTACGGTTGACCGGCGGCACCCTGGACACCGGGCCACTGCCCGACGGCGGGTTCCGGGTCGCCGCCCGGATGCCGCTGCCTCCGGCCACGTCCCCGTCCGTCCCACCCCCATCGGAGGATCTGTGACCATCCGCGTGATCATCGTCGACGACCAGGCCATGGTGCGGGCCGGGTTCGCGGCGCTGCTGTCGGCGCAGAGCGACATCGACGTGGTGGGCGAGGCGGCGGACGGCCGCCGGGGGGTCGACGTCAGCCGCAACCAGCATCCCGACGTCGTCCTGATGGACGTCCGGATGCCGGAGATGGACGGACTGGCCGCCGCCCGCGAGCTGTTGAACCCACCGGTGGGCGTGGTGCACCGGCCGAAGGTCCTGATGCTCACCACGTTCGACGTCGACGACTACGTGTACGAGGCGCTGCGCGCCGGGGCGTCCGGGTTCCTGCTGAAGGACGCCCCGCCCGCCGATCTGATCGCGGCGGTACGGGTGGTGGCGGCCGGGGACGCGCTGCTCGCGCCCTCGGTGACGCGGCGGCTGATCGCGGACTTCGCCGCGCAGCGGCCCGCCGGGGCGACGCGCACCGGCCAGGCGCTGCGGCGACACGGCCTCACACCGCGCGAGAGCGAGGTGCTGGAGCTGATCGCCCGGGGGCTGTCGAACCAGGAGATCGCGGGGCGCCTGGTGCTGGCCGAGCAGACCGTCAAGACGCACATCGGCCGGGTGCTGGCCAAACTGGACCTGCGGGACCGGGCGCAGGCGGTGATCTTCGCGTACGAGTCGGGGCTGGTGACGCCGGGGGGCGCGGGGGCGTGAGCACCGCCTGCGCCCCCCGGGACCTGGCCCACCCCCTACCCCGGTATCACCCCGTAGTTGGCCCTCCGGTGTGACGTCGCGTCACCCGTCTTCTTCCTACCTTCCTCTCGGTCGCACCGCCCGGTGCGACCGAGAGGGAGGGCACGATGCGCCGATACGCGAGGACGCTGGTCGCGTTCGCACTGGCCACCAGCGTGGTGACGGGAACCGCGGGCTGGGTTTCGACGGATGCGCAGCAGGCGCTGACGGGGCCGCCGCCGGGCAGCACGCAGTGGCGGGCGGACCGGGCACTGGGGGCGGAGCTGCCCGATCCGGAGCGCTCGACACCTGCCGAAGTCGCTTCGTTCTTCGCCGGGTTGAGCTCCGCGGAGCGGCAACTGCTGGTGCTGCGGCATCCGTCCGTCGTCGGGAATCTCGACGGGGCGCCCCTCGAACTGCGCTACCGCGCCAACTCCCTCGCGCTGATCGCCGCCGACGATTCCCGCTACCGCTCGCTGGCCGCTCCCGGGCGCCAGATCCTCGCGTTCGATCCGCGGGGCCGCGGCCTGGTCACCGAGGTGTTCGGGGACCTGCGCGCGGCGGAGCGGGTCTCGGTGGTGGTGCCGGGGTCCGACAACGACGCCGGGAGCTTCGACCGGAAGGTGGCCGCCCACGGGGCCCCGGCCGGGATGGCCAGGACCCTGCGGACGGAGGCCGGTCCGGAGACCGCCGTGGTCGCCTGGGTCGGGTACACCACCCCGGTGGGCGTCGGCCTCGACGCGGCCACCGGCACCCTCGCGGAGGCGGGCGCCGGCCGGCTGACCCGGTTCGCGGAGGGCCTGACGGCGGACGGGCTGCCCGAGCCCGCGATGTTCTGCCACAGCTACGGCTCGGTGGTCTGCGGGATCGCCGCGCCCCGCCTGCCCGCCACCGACCTGGTGGTCCTCGGCTCCCCTGGCATGCGGGCCGACGACGTGGGCGCGCTGCGGACGAAGGCTCGGGTGTGGGCGGCGAAGGACCCGACCGACTGGATCGACGACGTGCCGAACGTGCGCTTCGCCGGCCTCGGCCACGGGGCGGACCCGGCCGATCCGGCGTTCGGCGCCCGTCGCGTACCGGCGGACGAGGCCCGGGGCCACGCCGGGTACTTCGCGCCGGGGACGGACTCGCTGCGGACCTTCGCCGCCATCGCGCGCGGCGACGCGGAGAGGGCCGCGACGGCAGGCGCGGAAGGCGCGCGGGCCCTGGAAGGTGCGGCCCGATGAACACCGTACGGAAGACCCCCCTGCGGAAGAACGCCGTACGGGACGACGTCCGGCGGCTCGCTGCCCGTATCGACTCCTCCACCCCCGCCCACCGCGACCGCGCGATCGACGGCCTGCGGGCCCTGGCCCTGCTCGCCGTACCCCTCGGCCACTGGATGCTCGGCGGGTTCCGGCTGGACGCCGACGGGCTGCACAACGCGAGCCCGCTCTCGACGTTCGGGGGGTTCGCGCCGGTCAGCTGGGTGCTCCAGATGCTGGGGATCTTCTTCCTGGTCGGCGGATACGCCTCGGTGCTCTCCTACCGCCGGCGGACCTCGACGACGGCCGCCTGGCTGGGCGGCCGGCTGACCCGCCTCGGCCGGCCGGTGCTCGGGGTCACCGCCGTGTGGGCGGTGCTGCTCTCGGCGCTGTCCGCGCTGGGCGTGCCCGGCGACACCCTGCGTACGGCGTCGACGCTGGTGATCCAGCCGCTGTGGTTCGTCGGGGTGTACACCGTGGTCACGGCCCTCACCCCCCTCTGCGTGACGCTGTCCCGGAGGCTCGGCGGCTGGGCGGCGCTGCCGCTGCCGACGTCGGTCGCGGTGGTGGACTTCCTGCGCTACGGGCCCTTCGCGGAGGCGATGCCGTCCTGGCTGAGCGCACTCAACATCCTGCCCGGCTGGCTCTTCGCGTACCAGCTCGGCGTGTCCTGGGGCGAGGGGCGGATCGGGAAGCGCGGGGCGCGGCTGCTGCTGATCGGCGGCGGGGTGCTGTTCGCCGTGCTGCTGCTCGCCTTCCACTACCCGGCGTCGATGGTCGGCGTGCCGGGCGAGGCGCGGACGAACTCGCATCCGCCGTCGCTGCTCGTGGTGGCGCTGGCGGCGGCGCAGAGCGGGGCGGCGATCCTGCTGCGCGACCGGCTCGGGCGGCTGCTGCGCACGCCGCTGCTCTGGGCGCCGGTCGTGGTGGTCAACCTGTCCGCGATGACGATCCTGTGCTGGCACCAGACCGCGATGCTGGCCGCCGCCGTACCGGTCTCTCTCACGGGGGCGGCGGGCAGGGCGGTGGCGGGGCTGACGACCACGCCGGACACGGTGGGCTGGATCCTCGCCCGGATCGCCTGGCTGCCGGTGTTCGCCGGGCTGCTGGTGCTGATCGCCCGGTACGCGCGCCGCTTCGAGGCCCCGTGGCAGGCCGGCACCCGTGCCGCGAACGCCCGCCGCGTGCTGGCGGGGCTGCTCGCGGCGGGGTTCGCGGTGTTCGCGCTGGGGCTGGCGTGAGGCTTCCGGCCTCCTCGTGGCGGCTACTCCCGGGCCGCCGACGTCAGGCTCATGTCCGGGTACCGGTCCCCCGCCACCCGGCCCGCGATCGGCTCCAGCAGGGCCAGTTCCTCCGCTGTCAGCGTCAGCCGGGTCGCCGCCACGTTCTCCACCAGGCGGCTGCGCTTACGGGTGCCGGGGATCGGGACCACGTTCAGCCCGTGCACCTGGGCACGCTGCTGGACCCAGGCGAGGGCCACCTGTGCGGCGGTCGCCCCGTGCGCGGCGGCGATTCTGTGAACGGGCTCCAGCAGGGCCGCGTTCGTCCGGGCGTTGTCGCCGGTGAACCGGGGCTGGTGAGCACGGAAGTCGTTCGCCGCGAGGTCCTTGCCCGCGTCGGTGAAGGCCCCGGTGAGGAAGCCCCGGCCGAGCGGGGAGTACGGGACGAGCGTGACGCCCAGCTCCACCGCCGCGCCCAGCGCGCTCTTCTCGACGTCCCGGCTGAAGAGGGACCACTCCGACTGGAGGGCGGCGATCGGGTGCACGGCGTGCGCCTCGCGCAGCTCGGGACCGGTCACCTCGCTCAGCCCGAGCTGCCTGACCTTGCCCTGCTGGATCAGCTCCGCCATCGCGCCGATCGATTCGGCGAAGGGGACGGCCGGGTCGTGGCGGTGCATGTAGTAGAGGTCGATGACGTCGGTGCCCAGCCGGCGCAGGCTCGCCTCGACGGAGGTGCGGATGTACGCGGGGTCGTTGCTCACGCCCCGGTACCCGGGGTCGTCGGAGCGCACCAGCGCGAACTTGGTGGCGAGCGTGATCTCGTCCCGGTGAGCGTTCACGAACGGGGCGAGGAACTCCTCGTTGGCCCCGCGCCCGTAGACGTCGGCGGTGTCGAAGAGCGTGACGCCCGCCTCCAGCGCCGCGTCGAGGGTGTCCCGGGCGGCGGCCATGTCGGTGTCGCCGTAGAACTCGCTCATGCCCATGCAGCCGAGGCCCTGGACGCCGACCCGCGGTCCGCCGGCGCCGAGCTCCACGGTGGCGATCTTGTTCGTGTCGTTGCCAGTCATCAGGCGCTGTGCCTCTCCGGCGCCCGGCGGGCGCCCGCGTAGAACTCGATCTTGTGGTCGAGGACGGCGAGGGTGTCGTGGAGCTCCGCGATCCGCGTGATCACATCGCGGCGGGTCGCCTCCAGCAGTTCCTGCCGTTCCTCGAAGGTGGACTCGCCCTCGCGGAGCAGCTCCGCGTACCGCACCATGTCGGCGACGGGCATCCCGGTCAGCCGCAGCTTGCCGACGAAGGCCAGCCAGTCCAGGTCGCGGTTGCTGAAGCGGCGCTGGCCGGTGTGCGAGCGGTCGACGTGGGGCATGAGGCCGATGCGTTCGTACCAGCGCAGGGTGTGCGCGGTGAGCCCGGTGAGGGCGACGACCTCGCTGATGGTGTAGCTGTCCTGGCCCGCGGGGCGGGGGTGCGGCTTCGGGGCGGCCCTACAGGCGTCCACCGCCGTGGAGGGCTGCGGCTGTGCGGTTACTGCTGCGGGAATGCTCCGGGAGGTTCCGTCGATCACCGTCATGTCCTCCACGCTAAGTCCTTGGAGTGCACTCGAAGCAAGCGGAATCGCGGGAGCTTTCGGGGCGGGTCCGGGGCGACCGGCCCCACCGCGTTCGTCGTGGACGACGTCGTGGACGATGCGGCGGGTACGGGCCCGGCGAGGAGGCTCCGCCTGTGAACGTTAGGCTCGGACGCATGGAGAGCCTGCGCATCATCGACACCTGGCCGGTCACGACGGCGGCGGCCGCCGTCGTCCGGGCGGACGGCACGGTCCTCGGCACGCACGGTCCTGTCGACCACCGCTTCCCCCTGGCCTCGGTCACCAAGCCGCTCGCGGCGTACGCGGCGCTGGTGGCGTACGAGGAGGGGGCGATCGAGCTGGACGAGCCGGCCGGGCCCGAGGGCTCCACGGTACGCCACCTCCTCGCCCACACCAGCGGTCTCGCCTTCGACGAGCACCGGGTGACGGCCCCGCCCGGCAACCGCCGCCTGTACTCCAACGCGGGCTTCGAGGTGCTGGGCGACCACATCGCGAAGGCGTCCGGCATCCCGATCGCGGAGTACCTGCGCCAGGCGGTCCTGGAGCCGCTGGGCATGACGTCCACGACCCTCGACGGCTCCCCCGCCCGCGACGGCGTCTCCACCGTGGCCGACCTGGTCCGCTTCGCCGCCGAGGTGCAGGCCCCCCGTCTCCTCGACCCGCGTACGGTCCTTCAGGCCCAAAGCGTCGTCCACCCGGGCCTCAAGGGCGTGCTGCCGGGCTACGGCCACCAGAGCCCGAACGACTGGGGCCTCGGCTTCGAGATCCGCGACGCCAAGTCCCCGCACTGGACGGGCAACACGTCCTCCCCGGCGACCTTCGGGCACTTCGGCCAGTCGGGCACGTTCCTGTGGATCGACCCGGTGGCGGGTGCGGCCTGCGTCGCGCTGACCGACCGCGCCTTCGGGCCGTGGGCGGCGGAGGCCTGGACGCCGTTCACGGACGCGGTGCTGGCCGAGCTGGCCTGAACCGGCTGCCGCCCTTCTCCGGCGGCGTCAGGCACTCGAACCACACGGTCTTCCCGCTGCCGTCCCACCGCTTGATGACGCCCCAGCTGTCGGTGACGGCGTCGACGAGGACGAGCCCCGCCCGCCCGGGAATTCGGTCGCGCCCCGCGGGGTGAGCCGTTAACTTCCCTCCGTGCGCCGTGGATCGCGTGGCGCGACGACGAGGGAGCCCCGTATGAGCGGCCAGGGTCCACGCACCGACCGGCTGAGCGTTCTGACCGAGCAGTTCGACCAGGCACGGGAGATGGCCGAGGTACGGCTGCGGGGCCTCGGGGACGAGGAGTACCTGTGGGAGCCCGCGCCCGGCAGCTGGTCGATCCGGCGCCGGGAGGAGGCGGTGACACCCCGGGCGTACGGGCCGGGCGCGTGGGTGCTCGACAAGGGGGCGCCGGAGATTCCGGCGAGCGAGTACGCGGAGGTCGCGCGGCAGGCGGCGGACGGCATGTCCGTCGCGAAGATCGCCGAGGACTGGAGCGTGAGCGTCGAGCGGGTCGAGGAGGTCCTGGCGTTCACCGGTGAGCCGGAGCCCGACGTCGTACCGATCACCACCATCGCATGGCGGCTGGGACATCTGCACTCCGACTTCGCGGGCCGCTGGGAGTGGACCTTCGGCGAGCGGCGGCAGGATCCGCATCTGCTGGTCGACTTCACGCCGTCCGCCTCGCTCGCGCTGGAGCGGTTCCGGGAGACGCTCGACCTCCATCGCGCGAGCATGGGCACGCTCACCGAGGAGCAGCTCGACACGGTCGGCCTCTCGCAGTATCCGTACGGCTCCGACCCCGACGACGCGTACGTCGGCACGCTGGCCAACGCCAATCTGGAGCTCATCCACCACATGGCCGAGATCGCACTGCTCCGCGACCTCTGGCGGGCCCGCCAGAGCCGGTGAGGCCTCAACCCGCCAGCTCCCACACCAGCAGCTCCGCCGGGCCCGTCACCGCGACCGCCTCCAGGCCCTCCGCGCCGGTGATCCGGGCGGCGTCGCCGGCTCCCAACTCCTCGCTGTCCAGGGCGATTCGCCCCCGTACCACGTGGACGTAGGCGCGCACCGCGTCCGGGACCGCCGTGCGCTCGCCCCCGGTCAGACGGCGGACATGGAGCATCGCGCCCGCGCCGGGCAGGGCGTACGGGGTGGAGTCGGCTATGCCGGGCACCACCGTGTACGAGGGCGCGCCGCCGGGCCCCAGGGGCGCCAGCCACATCTGGAGGAAGGTCAGCGGGTCCGTGCCGTCGTTGCGTTCGACGTGGCGGACCCCGGAGGCGGCGCTCAGGTGGGCCACGTCCCCGGCGCGGACGACGGTGGAGTGGCCGGCCGAATCGCGGTGGGTCAGCTCGCCCTCGACGACCCAGGTGACGATCTCCGTATGGCTGTGCGGATGCTCCTCGAAGGCGGCTCCTGGCGCGAGGTGCTCCTCGTTGCAGGCCAGGATCGGGCCGAAACGGAGGTTGTCCGGGTCGTAGAAGGGGCCGAAGGAGAGGGCGTGCCGGGTGTCGATCCCGGCGGCCTGGTCCCCGCCCCGGTAGCGGTCATCCGACCGGTGCACGGAAATCACCCGGCCACGGTAGCCCGGGGGACGCCCGTACGGCTCCGGACGGCGGGAGCTCCCGTACGGCTCCGGCGGCGGGAGCGGGAGGCCCGTACCGAGTCGCGCGGGAGGACCGTTGCGCCGGGTGCTCGCCTACCCACCGGTACAGAGCACCGTCGCCCCGGCCCACCGGACCACCGTCCCGATAAGGCAGTCTTGTCCTCGTGCCCCGACCCGATCCTGAGCAGCCACCCGCCCACGACGCCCACCTGCACACCGCGACCCTGAAACGGCTGGAGCAGTCCTCCGGCCGGCTGGCCGCGAACGCGATTGCCCGCATGGACGAATCGCTGCCGTGGTACCGGGCGATGCCCCCGGAGAACCGGTCCTGGATCGGCCTGGTCGCCCAGGCCGGTATCGCCGCGTTCACCGAGTGGTTCCGGCATCCCGAGACGCCGCAGGCCATCTCGACCGATGTGTTCGGCACCGCGCCGCGTGAACTGACCCGGGCCATCACCCTGCGGCAGACCGTGGAGATGGTGCGCACCACGATCGAGGTCATGGAGACCGCGATCGAGGAGGTGGCCGCCCCGGGCGACGAGTCGGTGCTGCGCGAGGCGCTGCTCGTCTACGCGCGCGAGATCGCCTTCGCCACCGCTCAGGTCTACGCCCAGGCCGCCGAGGCCCGGGGCGCCTGGGACGCCCGGCTGGAGTCGCTGGTGGTGAACGCGGTGCTCTCCGGCGAGGCCGACGAGGGGGCCGTGTCCCGGGCCGCCGCGCTCGGCTGGAGTTCGCCGGAGCACGTGTGCGTCATCCTCGGCACCGCGCCCGACGGGGACAGCGAGCTGACCGTGGAGGCGATCCGGCGCGCCGCCCGGCACGCCAAGGTCCAGGTCCTCACCGGGGTCCTGGGCAACCGCCTCGTCGTCATCGCGGGCGGCAGCGACAACCCGCTCCAGGTCGCGAAGGGCCTGATCGGGCCGTACGCCGCCGGGCCGGTCGTCGCCGGTCCCGTCGTGCCGGACCTGCTGGCCGCGACCCGGTCCGCGCAGGCGGCGGCCGCCGGGCTGAAGGCGTGCCTGGCGTGGCAGGACGCGCCGCGCCCGGTCCTGGCGGACGATCTCCTCCCGGAGCGCGCGATGGCCGGAGACCCGGCCGCGCGGGACCAGTTGGTGGAGGAGATCTACAGACCGCTGGAGGAGGCCGGTTCGGCTCTTCTGGAAACACTGAGTGTCTATCTGGAGCAGGCGAGCAGTCTGGAAGGCGCCGCCCGGATGCTTTTCGTGCACCCCAACACCGTGCGCTACCGGCTGCGACGTGTGACCGACGTCACCGGATGGTCACCCTCCGATGTGCGCTCCGCGTTCACGCTGCGGATCGCCCTGATCCTGGGGCGCTTGGCGGCTGCGGATCCTCAGTCCTAGACTTTTGTTGGACTTCAACAATTCCCCCGACGGTTCTTCGTCCCTGTCCCCACGGGCGTGCGGAGCCGTCCACAAGAGAGAGTGTGAGGGTGCTCGTACTCGTCGCTCCCGGCCAAGGCGCTCAGACGCCCGGCTTCCTGACTCCCTGGCTCGACCTCCCCGGTGCCGCAGACCGCATCGCGGCCTGGTCCGACGCCATCGGGCTTGACCTTGCCCACTACGGCACGAAGGCCGACGCGGACGAGATCCGCGACACGGCCGTCGCCCAGCCGCTCCTGGTCGCCGCCGGTCTGCTCTCGGCGACCGCCCTGGACGCTGTGGCCCCCGACGTCGTCGCGGGCCACAGCGTCGGTGAGATCACCGCCGCCACGCTCGCCGGCGTCATCGAGGACGAGGCCGCCCTGCGCTTCGTCCGCACCCGCGGGCTCGGCATGGCCGAGGCCGCCGCGGTCACCGAGACCGGTATGGCGGCCCTCCTCGGCGGCGACCCCGCCGTGACGGTCCCGCACCTGGAGAAGCTCGGGCTGACGCCCGCCAACGTCAACGGCGGCGGCCAGATCGTCGCCGCGGGCACCGCCGCCCAGCTCGCCGCCCTGGAGGCCGACAAGCCCGAGGGTGTGCGCCGGGTCGTCGCGCTGAAGGTGGCCGGCGCGTTCCACACGCACCACATGGCTCCGGCCGTGGAGAAGCTGCGCGCGGCGGTCGGCGACCTCACGGTCTGCGACCCGACCGTGCGTTACGTTTCCAACGCCGACGGCCACACCGTGGCCACCGGCACCGAGGTCATCGCCCGGCTGGTCGGGCAGGTCGCCAACCCGGTCCGCTGGGACCTGTGCATGGAGACCTTCCAGTCCCTGGGCGTCACCGCACTCGTCGAGCTGAGCCCCGGCGGCACGCTGACCGGGCTCGCCAAGCGCGCGCTGCCCGGCGTGAAGACGCTCGCGCTCAAGACCCCCGACGACCTCGACGCGGCCCGCGCGCTCATTTCCGAGCACGCAGGCGTCTAAGGAGCGAGCATGTCGAAGATCAAGCCCAGCAAGGGCGCCCCGTACGCACGGATCCTCGGGGTCGGCGGCTACCGCCCGACCCGGGTCGTGCCGAACGAGGTGATCCTCGAAACGATCGACTCGTCCGACGAGTGGATCCGCTCCCGCTCCGGCATCGTCACCCGCCACTGGGCCTCCGAGGAGGAGACCGTGGCGATGATGTCGATCGAGGCGTCCGGCAAGGCCATCGCCGACGCGGGCATCGACCCCGGGCAGATCGGCGCGGTCGTCGTCTCGACCGTCTCGCACTTCAAGCAGACCCCGGCCGTCGCCACCGAGATCGCCCACAAGATCGGCGCGGGCAAGCCCGCCGCGTTCGACATCTCGGCCGGCTGCGCGGGCTTCGGTTACGGCCTCACGCTCGCCAAGGGCATGGTCGTCGAGGGTTCCGCGGAGTACGTCCTGGTGATCGGCGTGGAGCGGCTCAGCGACCTGACCGACCTGGAGGACCGCGCGACGGCCTTCCTGTTCGGTGACGGCGCGGGCGCGGTCGTCGTCGGCCCCTCCCAGGAGCCGGCCATCGGCCCGACCGTGTGGGGCTCCGAGGGCGACAAGTCCGAGACCATCAAGCAGACGGTGTCCTGGAACGACCTGCACGTCGGCGACGTCTCCAAGCTGCCGCTCGACTCGAAGGGCGAGATCAAGTTCCCGGCCATCACGCAGGAGGGCCAGGCGGTCTTCCGCTGGGCCGTCTTCGAGATGGCGAAGGTCGCCCAGCAGGCGCTGGACGCGGCCGGGATCGCCCCGGAAGACCTGGACGTCTTCATCCCGCACCAGGCCAACATGCGGATCATCGACTCGATGGTGAAGACCCTGAAGCTGCCGGAGCACGTCACGGTCGCCCGTGACATCGAGTCCACCGGCAACACGTCCGCCGCCTCGATTCCGCTCGCGATGGAGCGGCTTCTGGCGACCGGTCAGGCGAAGAGCGGCGACACCGCGCTCGTCATCGGCTTCGGGGCGGGTCTCGTCTACGCCGCGACGGTCGTTACCCTCCCCTAGGCACACCGGACCTTCCGGTCCGTACGCACGAACACCGAAGAAACCCACCGAAGGAGCGCCAAGATGGCCGCCACGCAGGAAGAGATCGTCACCGGTCTCGCCGAGATCGTCAACGAGATCGCCGGTATCCCGGTCGAGGACGTCCAGCTGGACAAGTCCTTCACCGACGACCTGGACGTCGACTCGCTGTCCATGGTCGAGGTCGTCGTCGCCGCCGAGGAGCGCTTCGACGTCAAGATCCCCGACGAGGACGTCAAGAACCTCAAGACGGTCGGCGACGCCGCCGAGTACATCCTGAAGCACCAGGGCTGATCCCAGCCCGGCTGTGTCGCCACCCGGCGGTGGCGCCGCTGATTCACGACCCTCTACACGTGGAGAAGATTTTCCAGTGAACTCGACCAATCGCACCGTGGTCGTCACCGGTATCGGCGCAACCACTCCGCTGGGTGGCGACTCCGCATCGACCTGGGAAGGTCTGATGGCCGGCCGGTCCGGCGTCAAGCCTCTCGAAGGCGAGCGCTTCGCCGAACTGCCCGTCCGGATCGCCGCCCCCGCGGCCGTCGACCCGGGCGACGTCCTTCCCCGCCCGCTGGCCCGCAAGCTGGACCGCTCGGCGCAGTTCGCGCTGATCGCGGCCCGCGAGGCCTGGGCGGACGCGGGCTTCACCGCCAAGGCCGGTGAGGACGAGACCATCGCCCCCGAGCGCCTGGGCTCGGTCATCGCCTCCGGCATCGGCGGCGTGACCACCCTGCTCGACCAGTACGACGTGCTGAAGGAGAAGGGCGTACGCCGCGTCTCCCCGCACACCGTTCCCATGCTCATGCCCAACGGCCCGGCGGCCAACGTCGGCCTGGAGGTCAACGCCCAGGCCGGTGTCCACACTCCCGTCTCCGCCTGTGCCTCGGGCGCCGAGGCGATCGGGTACGCGGTCGAGATGATCCGTACCGGCCGTGCCGACGTGGTCGTCGCCGGTGGCACGGAGGCGGCGATCCACCCGCTGCCGATCGCCGCGTTCGCCAACATGATGGCGATGTCGAAGAGCAACGACGAGCCCGAGAAGGCCTCACGTCCGTACGACACCGGCCGGGACGGCTTCGTCCTCGGCGAGGGTGCGGGCGTCGTCGTCCTGGAGTCCGCCGAGCACGCGGCGGCGCGCGGCGCGCGGGTCTACTGCGAGGTGCTGGGCCAGGGCCTGTCGGCCGACGCCCACCACATCGCGCAGCCCGAGCCCACCGGGCGGGGCATCGCCGCCGCGATGCGGAACCTGCTGGACTCCAGCGACCTCAAGCCGTCCGAGGTGGTCCACCTCAACGCGCACGCCACGTCGACGCCGCAGGGCGACCTCGCCGAGATCAAGGCGCTGCGCATGGTGCTGGGCGACGACCTCGACCACGTCGCGATCTCCGCGACGAAGTCGATGACGGGTCACCTGCTGGGTGGCGCGGGCGGCATCGAGACGGTGGCCACCGTCCTCGCGCTGCACCACCGCATCGCTCCGCCGACCATCAACGTCGACGAGCTCGACGAGGCGATCGACGCGGACATCGTGCGGGGTGAACCGCGGGTGCTGCCCGAGGGGCCGATCGCGGCGATCAACAACTCGTTCGGGTTCGGTGGGCACAACGTGGTGCTGGCGTTCCGGTCCGTCTGACGCCAGGCCGTCCGGCCGTCCGTACGCAGTGAATCCCGCTTCCCGGGTCCGGGAGGCGGGATTCGTCGTTCTTCGGGGCTCCGCCCCGGACCCCGCTCCTCAATCGCCGGAGGGGCTTGACCTGCGACCCGGGACTAGACGACCTGGTGGAGCCAGCGGACGGGGGCGCCCTCGCCCGCGTGGCGGAAGGACTCCAGCTCGTCGTCCCACGGCTTGCCCAGGAGCGAGGCGATCTCGGTCTCCAGGTCGCTCTCCCCACGCACGGAGCGGGCCAGCGCGGCCCGCAGCCGGTCCTCGGGGATCAGGATGTCGCCGTGCATGCCGGTGACGGCGTGGAAGATGCCGAGGCCAGGGGTGGAGCTGTAGCGCTCGCCCTCGGCGGTGGGGCACGGCTCGGCGGTCACCTCGAAGCGCAGCAGGTCCCAGCCGCGCAGGGCGGAGGCGAGCTGCGAGGCGGTGCCGGCGCGGCCCTTCCAGGAGAACTCCGACCGCCAGGTGCCGGGCGCGGCCGGCTGTCTGATCCAGTCCAGCTGGACCCGCACACCGAGGACGCCCGCCACCGCCCACTCGACATGTGGGCACAGCGCGCGCGGTGCGGAGTGAACGTACAGGACTCCACGTGTCGTCACCGGAACCTCCCGTGTGGGACGAGGTACGCCTTCCCCAGCGGCCTCGCGCCCGTACCGCCCCTTTTCGGCCGGCTCCCGAGGTTGTCATCAGTAAACAGCATCGGGAGTTAATCTCCTGAAAAGGGACAGTATGTGACGTGACGTAATGTACCGGAGTCGCCCGTGGGTGCGCGGGCGGGCGGGACGCCACTGGTTCGACGGGGAAAAGCTACCGTGCGCCGGGGCCGTCCGTGTGACGTACCGTCGGTCTCAGGCCCCTGATTCGCAGGCTTTCACCCGGCAGGGCACGCAGAGCCCCGACCTGGGGATCGTGCGCTTGCCGGGGGCATGTCCAGAGGCATAGACCAGGGGTTGACCGGAGGGGATCCGACTGATGCCGAAGCGTGCGACACGCCCACGTATGCGTACCGCTGCCGCCGCGCTGACGGCGCTCTCCTTCGTCGGTGTGGCCACGCTGGCCGGATGCGGCGGTGGCGGCGCGGAGGGCGGCGTGTCGCGGAACGCGCCCGCGGCCACGCGCGGCGCCTCGCCGTCCCCCTCCCCCACCCCGGACTGGAACCCGCGGCCCCGGTCGGTCGCGGCGGTCGGCGACTCGATCACCCGGGGCTTCGACGCGTGTTCGGTGCTGGCCGACTGCCCCGAGGTGTCGTGGGCGACCGGCACGGACGACGCGGTGCGCAGTCTCGCCGTCCGCCTGCTCGGCCCGTCGAAGGCGGCGGACCGCAGCTGGAACCACGCGGTGTCGGGGTCCCGGATGGTGCAGTTGCCCGAGCAGATGGCGCTGGCGGCGAAGGAGCGGCCGGAGCTGGTGACCGTGATGACGGGTGCGAACGACGCGTGCCGGGACTCGGTGCGGCTGATGACGCCGGTGGCGGACTTCCGGGCGTCGTTCGAGGCGTCGATGCGGCAACTGCGGGCCGGGGCGCCGAAGGCGCAGGTGTACGTCTCCAGCGTGCCGGACCTGAAGCGGCTCTGGTCGACGGGCCGGGTGAACGAGCTGGGCAAGAAGATCTGGCAGCTCGGGATCTGTCAGTCGATGCTGGCCGACGCGGACGATCTGGGCCCGGCTGCGGTGGCCCGGCGGGACGCGGTGCGGGACCGGGTCGTGGCGTACAACGAGGTGCTGCGGGACGTGTGCGCGAAGGACCGGCACTGCCGGTACGACGGCGGGGCGGTGTTCAACTTCCGGTTCACCGGGACGCAGCTCAGCCAGTGGGACTGGTTCCACCCGAGCCGCGACGGCCAGGCCCGGCTGGCGGAGATCGCCTACCGCAACGTCACGGCGGCCGCGCCTCCCGCGTAGGGTCGGTCACCATGACCACCAGCGCGGATACCGCTACGTACACGGAAGACTTCGGCGCTCTCGCGGACGGGTCGCCCGTCCGCCGGTGGACGCTGGAGCGGGACGGGGTCCGCGTGCGGGTCCTGACCTACGGTGCGATCGTGCAGTCGGTGGAAGCGCCCGGCAGGGACGGCTCCCGGGACCCGGTGGCGCTCGGGCTGCCGGAGGTCGCGGGCTACGAGGAGTTCCCGGCCCCCTACTTCGGCGCGGTGGTCGGGCGGTACGCGAACCGGATCGGGGGCGCGTCGTTCGTCCTGGACGGGCGTACGCACCGCCTGACCGCCAATGAGGGCGGCACCCATCTGCACGGCGGGGCCAGAGGCTTCGACAAGCGGGTGTGGGACGCGGCGGCCGTCCCGGACGGGGTGCGGCTGTCCCTGGTGTCGGAGGACGGCGAGGAGGGGTACCCGGGGCGGCTCGACTTCTCGGTGACGTACACCCTGGGGCCGGGCGGGGCGCTGCGGATCGACTACCGCGCGGTGACCGACGCGCCGACCGTGCTGAACCCGACCAGCCATCTGTACTGGAACCTGGCGGGCGCGGACAGCGGGAGCGCCCTGGGGCAGCAGTTGCGGATCGCGGCGGGGCACATCACCCCGGTGGACGCGGCGTCGGTGCCGACCGGGGCGTTCGCGCCTGTGGCCGGGACCCGGTTCGACTTCCGGGGGACGCGGGCCGTGGGCGCGGGGTACGACCATAACTTCGTCCTGGATGAGGGGGCGGGGGCAGCGGAGGGTGTCGCCGCCGAGCTGTACGACGCCTGGTCCGGGCGGGTGCTGACCGTAACGACCACCGAGCCGGGGCTCCAGCTGTACACGGCCGACCACTTCGACGGACGGCCGTTCGGGCCCTGCGCCGGGATCGCGCTGGAGACCCAGCACTTCCCCGACTCCCCGAACCGGCCGGAGTTCCCGTCCACGGTGCTCCGGCCGGGCGAGGAGTTCGTCTCGCGCACCGAGTACGCCTTCTCGGTGCGCTGAGCTCCGATGGTGGCCGACGAATGGCGGGAACCCGCTCTCCCCCTCCACCATGAGTAGCGTGACGTGCCCGTCGGCGATCGAAGGTGGTTGATCATGGGGGTGGAGCGGAGGCCAGGCGGTGCGGCGGTGGGCACAGGCGTCTCCCCGGTGAGTTCCCACAACGAGTGGGACCCGCTGGAGGAGATCATCGTCGGGCGTCTGGACGAGGCGACGATCCCCTCCCGTCATCCGGTGGTGGCCTGCAACATCCCGCCCTGGGCCGCCCGGCTCCAGGGAGTGGCTTCCGGCCACACGTACCCGCGGCGACTGGTCGAGCCGGCCCAGCGGGAACTGGACGGGTTCGTCACGCTTCTCCGTTCCCTCGGCATCACCGTCACCCGTCCGGACCCGGTCGACCACCGGCGCCGCTTCGCCACTCCCGACTGGTCCTCGCGCGGTTTCTGCAACACCTGCCCGCGCGACAGCATGCTCGTGATCGGCGACGAGATCATCGAGACCCCGATGGCGTGGCCGTGCCGGTATTTCGAGACACACTCCTACCGCGCGCTTCTCAAGGACTACTTCCGGCGCGGCGCCCGATGGACCGCCGCTCCGAAGCCGCAGCTCACCGACGAGCTGTTCGAGAAGGGGTTCCGTACGCCCGGGGCCGACGAACCGATGCGGTACATCCTCACCGAATTCGAGCCGGTCTTCGACGCGGCCGATTTCGTGCGGGCCGGGCGCGACCTCTTCGTGACGCGCTCCAACGTCACCAACGGCATGGGCATCGAGTGGCTGCGCCGCCATCTGGGGCCGGGTTACCGCATCCACGAGATCGAGAGCCGCTGCCGCACCCCCATGCACATCGACACGACGTTCCTGCTGCTCGCGCCCGGCAAGGCCCTGATCAACCCCGAGTACATCGACCCCGACCGGCTGCCCGCCGTCCTGGACTCCTGGGACATCCTGGTCGCCCCCGAGCCCGACCCGATCGAGGAACGGCTGCTGCGGATGACGTCGCTGTGCGGCCGATGGCTCAGCATGAACGTCCTCATGGTCGACGAGAAACGGGTCATCGCCGAGCGGCACCACACCGGCATGCTGCGGGCGCTCGAACGATGGGGCTTCGAGCCGATCCCGGGCGACCTGATGCACTACGCACCGTTCGGCGGCTCCTTCCACTGCGCGACGCTCGACGTGCGGCGGCGCGGGACGCTGGAGTCCTACTTCGACTGATCCTCCCTCCGGTCCGCTCCGCGGTCCGCTCTCCGGGTCGTCTTCAACGGGCCAGGCCCAGAGTGACGCCGAGGCCGACCAGGACCGAGCCGATCGACCGGTTCAGCGCCTTCTGGCGGCGGAGCATCGCGCCGCGCAGCCGGGAGTGCGAGAAGAACAACGCGACCAGGGCGAACCAGCCGAGGTGGGCGGCGGACATGAACAGGCCGTAACCCGCCTGCTGCCACAGGGTGGTGCCGGGGCCGACGACCTGGGTGAAGGTCGCGACGACGAACAGGGTCGTCTTCGGGTTGAGCGCGTTGGTGAGGAACCCGCTGCGCAGCGCCCCGAACGGGGAGAGACCCGGCCGGTCCGTCAGGTCGACGTCGAGGTCGGCGCGGGCCATGAAGGTGCGCACCCCGATGTAGATCAGGTACGCGGCGCCGGCCAGTTTGACCGCGGTGAACAGGGCGGTGGAGGAGGCGATGAGCAGCCCGACGCCGAGCATCGTGTACGTGACGTGGACCAGGACGCCCGCCGCGACGCCGGTGGCCGCGAGGACGCCGGTGGCACGCCCGTACAGGTAGCTGTTGCGGACGACCATCGCGAAGTCGGCCCCCGGGGAGATGACCGCGAGGACGGTGATGGCGGCGACCGCCAGCAGTTCGGTCACGCGGACCACGCCCTGGGGGCCGGTGCGTCACCGGTGTCGGCGGTTCCGGGGCCGGGGTCCGGGTCCGTCGCCGCGTCCGGGTCGACCAGGTCGCGGGCGAGGAGCGTGGCCCCGGCGACGGCTCCCGGCATCAGGAACACCGCGACGAACGGGACCAGGAAGGCCAGCGTCAGCGGGACGCCGAAGCCGAGCACCAGCATCCGGCGGCCGCGCAGCAGGACGAGGCGGTCCTTGAGGACCATGCCCCGGCGCTGGAGGGCGACGGCGGTCAGCTCCTCGGCCAGGAAGTAGCCGGAGACGCAGAAGCCGATCGCGGGGACCACGGTCTGCCCGACGACCGGGATGAAACCGCAGGCGAAGAGGACGATCCCGTACACGGCGACGCGCAGCAGGATGCGTACGGAGTCGCGGGCTGAGATCCACAGGTCCTGCCAGAGCGACAGTCCGGACTCGGGGACCTCGCCGCCCTCGCTGCGGTCGACCTCCTCGGAGAGCGACTCGTAGAAGGGCTGGCCGACCAGGAGGGTGACGGCGGTGAAGGTGATGACCGCGAGGAACAGGCCGAAGACGAAGACGAGCGCGGTCAGCCCGATGCGCAGGAGGCCCTGCCAGGGCGAGGACCAGTCGTCGGCGAACGGGGTCGCCCAGCCGGCGAAGTCATCGGCTCCGTAACCGAGTCCGATCAGAGCCCCGGCGTACACGACGAGGGTGACGAGTCCGGGCAGCAGCCCGAACCCGAACCATCGTCCGTGTTGGGCAACCCAGCGTTGCCCCTTCATCAAGTAGCCGAAACCCGCCCCGAGATCACTCATGGGCGTCAGCGTACTGGCGAGCGGAAAGCGGAGAGGACCGCACCCCGGGAAGGGGGTGCGGTCCTCGCGCGGTGCCGCCTGCGAAGGCGGAGGGCGACGCTGTGGTCAGCGGCGCTGTGGTCAGGCGACCGAGAGCTCGACGCTGATGTTGCCGCGGGTGGCGTTCGAGTACGGGCAGACCTGGTGGGCCTTCTCGATGAGCGCCTGCGCGGTGGCGGCGTCGACGTTCGGGATGGAGGCGCTGATCGCGACCTCCAGGCCGAAGCCGCCGGCCACGGTCCTGCCTATGGAGACCGAGGCGGTCACGGCCGAGCCGGAGATGTCGGCCTTCTCCTGGCGGGCGACGACGCCCAGCGCACCCTGGAAGCAGGCGCTGTAGCCGGCCGCGAAGAGCTGCTCGGGGTTGGTGCCCGCGCCGCTGCCGCCCATGGCCTTCGGCGGGTTCACGACGAAGTCGAGCCGACCGTCGTCGGAGGAGACCCGGCCGTCGCGGCCGTTCTCGGCGGTGGCGACGGCGGTGTAGGCGACCTCGATCTTCTGGATGGTCATGGTGTGAGGATTCCTCCTGCTGGTGCGCCGCGACTCGCGCCCACGATCGCGACGGCCTGGGGATGAGCCTAACGGGTGACCGGGACCGGCCGGGGGCGGGTCGAACCAGGATCGGACCTGCTTCAGACCAGGGAAACGATCATCTTGCCGGTGTTCTCGCCGCGCAGCAGGCCGACGAAGGCGTCGTAGCCCTTCTCGATGCCCTCGACCTTCGTCTCCTGGTACTTCAGCTCGCCCGAGGCCAGCCAGCCGGCGACTTCCTGGACGAACTGCGGCTGGAGGTCGCCGTGGTCGCTCACGAGGACGCCCTGGAGGCGCAGCCGCTTGCCGATGATCATCGCCATGTTGTTCGGGCCGGGGGTCGGCTCGGTCGCGTTGTACTGGGCGATCATGCCGCAGATGGTGGCGCGGCCGTGCACGTTGAGCGAGGAGATCGCGGCTTCGAGGTGCTCGCCGCCGACGTTGTCGAAGTAGACGTCGATGCCGTCGGGGGCGGCTTCCTTGAGCTGGTCGCGGACGGGCCCGTTCTTGTAGTTGAACGCGGCGTCGAAGCCGTACTCCTCGGTGAGGAGCTTGACCTTCTCGTCGGAGCCGGCGGAGCCGATGACCCGGGAGGCGCCCTTGAGCTTGGCCATCTGGCCGACCTGGCTGCCGACGGCCCCGGCCGCGCCGGAGACGAAGACCGCGTCGCCCTCCTTGAAGGAGGCGACCTCGAACAGGCCCGCGTACGCGGTGAGTCCAGGCATGCCGAGCACGCCGAGGTAAGCGGAGAGCGGGGCGATGCCGGGGTCGACCTTGACCGCGTGCTTGGCGGGCAGGTCGGCGATCTCGCGCCAGCCGAGACCGTGCAGGACGTGGTCGCCGACGGCGAACCCCTCCGCGTTGGAGGCGATGACCTCGCCGACCGCGCCGCCGTCCATGGGGTGGTCGAGCTTGAAGGGCGGGGTGTAGGACTTCACGTCGTTCATCCGGCCACGCATGTACGGGTCGACCGAGAAGTGCTTGTTGCGGACGAGGATGCGGCCTTCGGCCGGAGCGGCGACCGCGGCCTCACGCAGCGCGAAGTCCTCGGCCTTGGGCCAGCCGTGCGGGCGGGCGACCAGGTGCCATTCACGGCTGGACGTGGGAAGTGCTGCAGACATGGGCTCGGGTTCTCCTCAATGTCCTACGGGGGTGAGCCTCCGCGCCGTACTGCGCGAAAAGCTTCATGACATGAAACAACCATGCTCCTGAATATTTCATGATGTCAAGTAAATCGGTACGCTGTCGTCCATGGCCACTCGCACAGACACCCTGACCCTCGAGGTCGTCGACCTCATCGGCACCGTCGTGGCGCGCTACCACGACGAGTACGACCGGGCCGCCGCCGAGCACTCCCTCACGGGCGCGCAGGCACGGGTGCTCGGGCTGCTCTCGCTGGAGCCCCTGCCGATGCGGAAGATCGCCCTCAGGCTGAAGTGCGAGCCGTCGAACGTCACCGGGATCATCGACCGGCTGGAGACCCGGGAGCTGGTCGAGCGCAGGCCCGATCCGGCGGACCGGCGGGTGAAGCTGGCCGCCGCGACGGAGAAGGGCCGGCGTACGGCCCGCGAGCTGCGGGACGCGCTGGACTTCGCCCGGGAGCCGCTGGCCGGGCTCTCCGACGCCGAGCGCACGGTCCTGCGGGATCTCCTGCGCCGGATGCTGGGCGAGGCGGTCTAGGGCGTGTTTCGAAAGTAGCGCCGTCCGCCCGGAGGGGGTGGGTCTGCGGCTGGATTCCGGTGACGGCCGGTCCGATACGCCTGACACGCGGGAGGATGGGCCACATGACCGCTCCCGCCCCCTTCGGCCCCCTCCAGTTCCAGCTCGTCCTGCTGCGCCGGATGGCCGACCACCAGCCCGGCCTGGTCGAGGAGGCGCGGCAGGAACTGAGCGCCTCCCTCGCCGACATGCGGGAGGCCAACCGCCGCTGGCAGGCCATGGTGCGCGCACCCCGGGGCCGGGGGTCGCTGCGGCGCTACCGCTCGGTGCTCGGCGAACCGGAGCTGACCGTGCCGCGCCGGGTCGGGGACCTGGAGTGCGAGGCGCTGCTGTGGCCGGTGCCGCTCTGGCCGGACCTGCGGTTCGAGGTGACGGCCGGTCCCGGCGGGGCCGTGTGGAACGAGTGGCTGGTCCGGGCTCCGGGCGCGGCCGGGCCCGAGCTGACCTCGCCGGACGCGCTGCGCCCCTGGTCGTGCACCGTGGACGAGGCGGCCCGCGCCTTTCCCCCGGCCCGGCCGATGGAGGGAAGCGCCCCGACCCGGTGGTCGCTGGCCGTCACCGACCCGGCCACCGGACAGGAGCGCGTCGCGGAGTTCACCTGGGGTCTGTTCCAGCGGCTGCTCCCGGCCCGCTGACCTGAGGCGCCGTCAGTTCCGGCCCCCTTACGGCGCAGCTCAGCGCGCGCGACGGGCCGGGGAGCGCGACCATGCAAGGAGAGACCGGCGGCCGCCGGTGCCCCCATCCGCGCTCTCGGGAGAACTCGCCGTGACCGTCAGCCTTGAGCAGTTGCAGCGTTGCCATGTCGCCGTCGATCTCGGGGCCGCGAGGACCCGGGTGTACGTCAAGGGGCTCGGGCTCGTCGTCGACGAACCGAGCGTCGCCGCCGTCAACACCCGTACCGGCTCCCTCATCGCCGTCGGCGCCCTCGCCGAGCAGATGACCGGCCGCACCCCGGAGTACATCCGGGTGGCCCGTCCGGTCTCCGGTGGCACCGTCGTCGACATCGAGATGGCCCAGCGGATGCTGCGCCATCTGCTGGGCGACAAGCTCCGCCGCCAGTTGCGCCGCAAGCCCCGGCTGCGCGCCGCCGCGTGCACCCCGCACGACGCCGATCCGCTGGCCCAGCGCGCGACGGTGGAGACCCTGGTCGGGCTCGGCGCCCGCCGGGTCGAGCTGGTGGACACTCTGATCGCGGCGGCCGTGGGCTGCGGGCTGCCGGTCGAGCAGCCGACCGCCACCATGATCATGGTGTGCGGGGCCGCCACCACCCAGATCGCGGTGCTCTCGCTCGGGTCGATCGTGACCGCCGTCCGGATCCCGGTCGGCGGCAACGCGATCGACGAGGCGATCATCCAGCACCTGCGCCAGCACCACGAGCTGATGCTCCCGAGCCAGTCCGTCCGCCCGCTCCAGCTGGCGCTGCACGGCAACGGCCTCCAGCTCACCGGTCCCGCCCTCACCGAGATCCACGGTCGCGACGTGGCGACCGGGCTCGCCCGCTCGGTGCAGGTCGACACCGCCGCCGTACGGCAGGCCATCCACACCCCGCTCACCGCGGTGCTCGACAGCGTGGGCAAGGTGCTCCGCGACTGCCCGCCCGACCTGGTGGCCGACCTCGCGGACCGCGGGATCATGATGGTGGGCGGCAGCGCGCTGCTCCCGGGCCTCGACCAGATGCTGCGCGACGCGACGGGGATGCCGGTGCACATCGCGGAGCGCCCCGACGTCTGCTCGGTGCTCGGCCTGGGCGCGATGCTGGACGGCAAGATCCAGCCGATGGTCCTCAACCCGCTGGCGGGGTGAGCCCGTCGGCATGGACCCGGCGGTGGCACGGCCGACGCGGACGGCGCGGGTGAAGGGGCCCCCGGAACCCGGTCCGGCCGCGGCCGGGCGGCTGCCGATGCTCCTGGAGGCGGTCCTCGACGTCGGCAGCGACCTGGAGCTGGGCTCCACCCTCCAGCGGATCGTGGACACCGCCACCGCCCTCACCGGGGCCCGCCACGGTGCGCTCGGGGTGCTGGACCCGGACCGGGACCGGATCGACGCGCTGTACACCGCCGGGATGACGCAGGCGGAGCGGCGGCATCTCGACCTCTTCCCGGACGACCCCTCCGGCAGGCCGGCCGCCCTGATCGACGAACCCCTGCAGGACCGTCCGCCGCCCCGTGCGCCGGGCTGTCCCCCGGTGCGGAGCTTCCTCCGCACCCCGATCCGGGTGCAGACCGAGGTGTTCGGTCACCTCTTCCTCGCCGGGAAGCCGGCCGGGCCGTTCACCGACACCGACCTGGCCCTGCTGCGGGTCCTCGCCGCCCGGGCCGGCATCGCGATCGGCAACGCCCGGCTGTACGAGACGGCCCGGCAGCGCGAGCGCTGGATCGAGGGGGCGGCGGCCGTCACCACGGCCCTGCTGACCGGTACCGACGCGGCCGACGCGCTGATGACGGTGGCCGAGCGGGCCCGGGCACTGGCGGGCGCGTCGGCCGGAGTGATCCTCCAGCCGACGGAGGAGGGCGGCATGGAGATCGTCACCGCGTCCACACCGGACGATCCGGCGGGCATCGTCGGCACGGTGATCGAGCCCGGCTCCCCCGTGCTGGTGCAGCTGCTCGGCGGCGAACCGGTCTTCATCGACGACTCGGCCACCGATCCACGGATGACCACCGGCGTACGCTCCCGGTTCGGGCCGAGCATGATGCTGCCGCTGCAGAGCGGCGGGCGGCTCATCGGCACGCTCGCCCTGCCCCGGCGGCGCGGCGAGCGGCCCTACACGGACGTGGACCGGCTGCTGGCGACCCAGTTCGCCTCGCAGGCGGCGCTGGCGCTGGTGCTGGCGGACGCGCAGGCCGACCGGGAGCAGCTCGCGGTGTACGAGGACCGCGACCGGATCGCCCGTGACCTGCACGATCTGGTGGTCCAGCGGCTCTTCGCCACCGAGATGATGCTGGAGTCGACCCGGCGGCGGGCCGCGTCGGAGGAGACCCTGGGCACCGGCACCGATGATGCCGGGGAAGCGCAGGCCGACCACGGCGGGGAGGCGGAGGCCGGTGTCCTGCTGGGCCGGGCCGTGGACGAGCTGGACTCCACCATCCAGGAGGTCCGCACCGCGATCTTCGCCCTCCAGCAGCCGCCCGCCGAGGCCCCGAGCACCTTCCGGGGCCGGGTGCTGCGGGAGACCGGGGGTGCGGCGGCCCTGCTGGGCTTCCCGCCGTCGGTGCAGTTCACCGGGGCGGTGGACGCGCTGGTGGGCGAGGAGACGGGCCGGGAGCTGCTGGCCGCCCTGCGCGGTGCGCTGGCAGCCGCAAGGCGGAGGGTCGCCCCGATACTGGATGTACCGGGGTGATCCCGACAACGCGGCGAGCGTGCGTGCCAGGCGTCGCCGAGCAGGCGGGACTTTCGATACACGCCCTAGTGTCTGACGATTCCCGTCGTCGCCCGCAGGGCGGCCGCGCTGCGTCAGGTGCGTGCTCTCTGCGTGTCGGCCCCGGGCCCTCGAACCGGACGTACTCGGGTCGGGGGTCGGTGCGGCGAGAGTGCGTGCATGGCCTCGTGAGGCAGACGGGAATGACTGGCAGGCCCTTAGTGTTTCGGGGCCGCCCGCAGCGCGATCCGGGTGTTGGAGTGGGCGATGCCCGCCTCCCGCTTCAGCCGGCGCAGCAGGGTGTCCAGTGCTCCCGGGTCGGCGGCGGTGGCCCGTACGAGGTAGTCGTGGCCGCCCGTCACGTGCACGACCTCGGTGATCCCGGGCAGCATCAGCACCGAACGTTCGAACTCCTCGTTCGTCGTGTCGAGCCGCAGCGTCACATCGATGAAGACGACCAGGCCCGAACGGGTGTCGGCGGCCGGGTCGACGATGACGGTGAAGCCGCGGATGACCCCGTCGCGGCGCATCCGGCGTACCCGGTCGCCCGCCGCGTTGGCGCTGAGCCCCACGCGTACGCCCAGATCCCGGTACGAGATCCGGGCGTCCTCCTGGAGAATGCCGAGGATTTCCCTGTCCAGCCGATCCATACCGCGATTGTCCCAGCTTGCGGCGTTATCGGCTGAGGGGAGCCGAGGTAGTCCGAGGGAACCCGCTGTCCCCCGGCCGGCGTAGCCCGGCGGGCCGTGCGGTGGCGCGCGCCCTTGACTTGCTGCTGTGGACACCTCCGTCGAGCAGCCCCCCGAGCCGCCCGCCCCGGCGGCCGCCGCGCCGTCCCCGGCCGCGTACCGCAACCTCGCCATGGCGACGGTCGGCTTCGCGCTGACCTTCTGGGCGTGGAACCTGATCGCGCCGATGTCCGGGGACTACAAGGACCGGCTCGGGCTCAGCTCGTTCCAGCAGTCGTTCCTGGTGGCCGTGCCGGTGCTCGTCGGGTCGCTCGGCCGGATCCCGGTGGGGGCGCTGACCGACAAGTACGGCGCGAAGCTGATGTTCCCGCTGGTCTCGGCGCTGACGATCGTGCCGGTGCTGCTGCTGATCCCGGCGAAGAACTCCTACGGGGCGATGATCGCGGCCGGTTTCCTGCTGGGGCTCGGCGGGACGACGTTCGCGATCGGTGTTCCGCTGGTCAACTCGTGGTTCCCGCCCGCCAAGCGGGGCTTCGCACTGGGCGTGTTCGGGATGGGCATGGGTGGAGTGGCGCTGTCGGGCTACTTCACGCCGCGCATCGCGCAGCACGGCGACAACCTGCCCTTCCTCGTGGTCGCGGGGGCGCTGGCGGTGTTCGCGCTGCTGGCCGCCGTGCTGGTCAGCGACCACCCCGGCCGGAAGATCCCCACAAAGACGCTGGCGCACCGGCTGGGCGAGGCCGGGAAGCTGCGGGTGACCTGGGAGCTGTCGGCGCTGTACGCGATCGGCTTCGGCGGCATCGTGGCGTTCGGGGTCTATCTGCCGACGTATCTGAAGACCTGGTACGAGATGTCGCCGACCGAGGCGGGCGCCAAGGCGGCCGGGTTCGCCCTGGTCACGGTCGTCTTCCGGCCGATCGGCGGCTGGCTGTCGGACCGGGCCCATCCGGCGCTGGTGACCTCGGTGGCCCTGCTGCTGGCCGCGCTGATGGCGACCGTGCAGGCCTTCGAGCCGCCGCTGGATCCGGTCGGCACGATCGCGCTGCTGGCCATGGCGGCCGGGCTCGGCACCGCGAGCGGCAGTGTGTTCGCCCTGGTCTCGCAGGTGACGCCCCAGCCGAAGGTGGGCAGTGTGACGGGCATCGTCGGCGCGATGGGCGGGCTGGGCGGCTTCGTGCCGCCGCTGGTGATGGGCGCGATCTACAGCGCCAAGGACTCGTACGCGATCGGCTTCATGCTGCTGTCCGATCTGGCGCTGGCGGCGTGTGTGTACGCGTACGGGCGGATGCGGAACATCCAGCGCGCCGGGTGACCTCTCCGCGAGGGAGGAACGGCCGCATTCCCGCCGGAACGCGGCGAGTTGAAGGACCTGAACCGGGTCCGGCCCGCCCCGAAGGCCTAGGCTTCCGGCGTGACCCTCCTTCTTCCCGCGCTCCAGTCCCCCACCGGCCCGACGGCCTCCCGGGAGGCCGTACGCTTCGGTGACCTCTCCCTGACCTACGGCCGGCTGGCCGGGGCCTCCGCCGCGCTCGCCGCCCGCATCGCGGATGCGGGCCGGGTCGCCGTCTGGGCCACCCCGACGCCGGAGACGGTGATCGCGGTGGTGGCGGCGCTGCGGGCCGGAGTCCCGGCCGTGCCGCTCAACCCCCGTACCGGCGAAAGTGAGTTGGCGCACATTCTGGCGGACAGCGAGCCCACGGTGGTACTGGCGGGACCGGACGACGTCCTGCCGCCCGCGCTGGAGAGGCTGCGGCGCGTGGCGGTGGACGCGCGGGCGGAGACCGAGGCCCCGGCGTCGCCCGGTGGCGTCGCGCCGGACCCCGAGGCCCCGACCACGATGGCGGACGAGGCCGCCCCCGAGGCCCCCGCCCTGATCGTCTACACCTCCGGCACCACCGGACCGCCCAAGGGGGCCGTCCTGCCCCGCCGGGCTATCGCCGCGTCACTGGACGCGCTGGAGGACGCCTGGGGGTGGACCGGCGACGACGTCCTGGTCCACGCGCTGCCGCTGTTCCACGTCCACGGGCTGATCCTGGGCGTCCTCGGACCACTGCGGCGCGGCGGCTCCGTTCGCCACCTGGGAAAGTTCGCACCCGAGGGCGTGGCCCGTGAGCTGGGGTCCGGCGGCACGATGCTGTTCGGTGTGCCGACGATGTACCACCGGCTGGCGGAGGTGCTGGACGCCCCCGCGGGCACCGCCGAACGGGACGCGCTGGCGGGGGCGCTGGCCGGGGCCCGGCTGCTGGTCTCCGGTTCGGCGGCGCTGCCCGTGCACGACCACGAGCGCATCGCGGCGGCGACCGGGCGGCGGGTCATCGAGCGGTACGGGATGACGGAGACCCTGATGAACACGGGGATCCGGGCGGACGGCGCCCCGCGCCCCGGCACGGTGGGCCCGGCGCTCGCCGGGGTGGAGCTGCGCCTGGTGGAGGACGACGGCACGGTGCTCGACGCGGCCGGGGCGATCGGCGAGATCCAGGTCCGGGGCCCGAACCTGTTCACCGGATACCTCAACCGGCCGGACGCCACCGCCGCCGCGCACACGGCGGACGGCTGGTTCCGTACGGGGGACGTCGGCACGGTGGACGAGGACGGGTACGTCACGATCGTCGGGCGCAAGGCCACCGACCTGATCAAGAGCGGCGGATACAAGATCGGCGCGGGCGAGATCGAGAACGTGCTGCTCGCCCACCCCGGGGTCCGGGAAGCGGCCGTGACCGGCGAGGAGGACCCCGACCTCGGTGAACGGGTCGTGGCCTGGGTGGTCGCGGCCGACCCCGACTCCCCACCCCCGGCCGAGGAGTTGGCAGGCCATGTGGCGGCCCAGCTGGCCCCGCACAAGCGCCCGCGCACCGTGCACTACCTGGACGCCCTGCCCCGCAACGACCTGGGCAAGATCATGAAGAGGTCGCTCCATGCCTGACGAAGGCTCCTCCCGGATGACGGCACGTGAGGCGATCACGCTGCTCACCGGACCGGCCGGGTTCACCGAGAACCGCCCGCCGCCGCGTCCCCTGCCGCCGGACGGTCCGCTCGGCTGGGCCGGTTACGACTCCGCGCGCGAGCGGGCCGGGGCGCGGACCGGCGAGGAGGAGTCCGTGGTGTACGGCGCCGGGGTCGTCGGAGACCGGGCGTGCGTCCTGCTCTCCTTCGAATTCGGTTTCCTGGGCGGCTCGTTGGGCCGGCTGACGGGCGACCGGCTGGCGGCCGCGTACGAGCTGGCCCTGACCCGGCGGCTGCCGCTGCTCGCACTCGTCGCCACCGGTGGCAGCCGGATGCAGGAGGGCATGGTCGCCCTCACCCAGCTCCAGCGGGTGGCAGCCGCTTCCACCCGGCTGCGGGCGGCCGGGCTCCCGCAGATGGCCGTGCTCCGCGACCCGACGACCGGCGGGGGCTGGGCCACGGTGGGGGCGGGCGCGGATGTGGTGCTGGCCCTGCCCGGTGCGCAGGTCGGCTTCGCCGGGTCCCGGGTGCGGCCGCCGGACGCGGATCCGTACGCGTACAGCGCCGAGGGCCAGTTGGCGGCGGGCCAGGTGGACGCGGTCGTGCCGCCCGGTGAGCTGGCCGCCACGGTGACGCACTGGCTGCGCGCGCTCGGCCCGCACGACGCGCTGCCGGCCGCCCCGTTGCCCCGTGCGCTGTCCACGCCTTCGGCTCCCGCCCGGCTGCCGGAGACCGGGCGGGAGGCGGTTGCGCGGGCCCGCGATCCGCTGCGGCCGCGCGCGGAGGCGTATCTGGCCGACCACTTCACCGTACGGCTCCCCCTGCACGGGGACCGGTGCGGCGGCACGGACCCGGGGCTGCTGTGCGGCTTCGGGCTGCGCGCGGACGGGCTGCCCGTCGCGTACGTCGCCCAGTGCGGGACCCCGACCCGTCCGGCCGGATACCGTGCGGCGGCCCGGACGATCCGGCTCGCGGACCGGCTCGGCGTCCCCGTCCTCACCCTCGTCGACACCCCGGGCGCGGCCAACGACGCCGAGGCGGAACGGGCGGGCGCGGGCGCGGCCATCGCGGACACGTTCGCGGCCATCGCGGCGGCCCGGGTCCCGGTGACGACGCTGGTGATCGGTGAGGGCGGTTCGGGCGGGGCGCTGGCTCTCGCGGCTCCGGGCAACACCCATGTCACGGCGGACAGTTACCGGTGCATCGCAAGGCGGAGGGGCATCCGCATACTGGATGTATGTGGATGTTCCGACAACGCGGCGAGGTGCCGTAGCTGTCGTCGTGCGCCCGCCGGGCATTGCGGGACAGCCCTTAGGGCTGTGGGTCGCGGGCGTCGTAGCGGGCGAAGGCGCGCCACTTCAGCGCGAGCAGGGCCACGCCCGTCACGCACAGGATGCCGCCGCCGGTGACGGCGGCGGTGGGCGAGACGAGGTCGGCGACGGAGCCCGCCAGGAAGTCCCCGAGGCGGGGTCCGCCCGCCACGACGACGATGAAGACGCCCTGGAGCCGGCCGCGCATCTCGTCGGGCACGGCCGCCTGGAGCATGGTGTTGCGGAAGACCATGGAGACGGTGTCGGCGCATCCGGCGAGCGCCAGGAAGAGCAGTCCGAGCCAGAGGTCGCGGGTGAGGCCGAAGACGGCGATGGCGGTGCCCCAGGAGCCGACGGCGAGCAGGATCGCGAGTCCGTGCCGCCGGATCCGCCCGAACCAGCCGGAGAACACCCCGCCGAGCAGAGCGCCCAGGGCCGGGGCGGCGACGAGCAGTCCGGTGGTCCGCGCGTCACCCCCGTACCAGAGGACGGCGACGACCGGGAAGAGGGCGCGGGGGTGGGCGAGGACCATCGCGCACAGGTCGGTGAAGAAGGTCATCCGCAGGTTCGGCCGGGTGCCGAGGAACCGCAGGCCGTCCAGTACGGAGGCCCGCTTGCCCGTGTCGCCCTCCTGCCGGTCGGGGAGCATCGAGGGCAGCCGCCACATGGCGTACAGGGACGCGGTGAAGCAGACGGCGTCCACGGTGTACGCGGCGCGGTAGCCCCACCAGCCGACGATCAATCCGCCCAGCATCGGGCCGACGAGCATGCCCGTCGTGCTGGTCATGGTCGTCAGCGCGTTGGCGGCGGGCAGTTGTCCGGCCGGCAGCAGCCGGGCGATCATCGAGGAGCGGGCCGGTGCGTTGAGGGCGAAGCAGACGGCCTGGAGGGCGACGATCGCGTACAGCAGCCCGACCCGCTCGATGCCCGCGACGGCCGCCGCCACCAGGACGACGGACAGGACGAACGACCCGGCGGCGCTGAACAGGCCGAGCTTGCGCCGGTCGACGGTGTCGGCGACGGCCCCGCCGTAGAGCCCGAAGACGACGAGCGGCACGAGCGAGCAGAACCCGATGAGCCCCACGGAGAACGCGGACCCGGTGATGTCGTAGACCTGGAGCGAGACCGCCAGCGCCGTCATGCCCTGACCGATCCAGGAGACGGTGTTGCCGAACCAGAGCCGCCGGTAGTCGGGCGAGGTCCGCAGCGGCGTCAGGTCGGCGAGTATATGGCTGCGGCGTACAGGTGGTTCGCTCGTTTCGGTCACAAGGGATGGTAGCCACCCCCTCCCCGGCAGGGTCACCCCACCGGCTGCCGCACCAGGGTGTCCCACAGGGCCACCGCGTCGTCGACGGTGGAGCGGAGCCGTTCCGGGGAGACGCCGTCGCGGGCCTCGATCGACGGCCCGTGCGGGATGGTCGCGTAGAAGGCGGCGACGGAGCGGACGTCCGTGCCCGGGGCCCGGCTCCCCCTCCTCGACGGCCCGTTGAAGCCGTTTCTCCAGCTCCGCGACCGAGGTCCGCCGCCACCGGACCAGATGCTCGGCGACCTGCTGTTCTGGTGCGAACAGTTGGTGGCCGACAGGACGATCATGCAGCCGCCGGGCGTCCGGGCCCGGCGCCACCGGCCCGGCGGGTGACGTTCACCGAATGCGACAGGGCCGCACACAGGGTGTGAGCGTCACAGGATCGGTTCACCGAGCCGGCTTCTCCACATGCCCTTTGGCATCGCCGGTGCGCACCGCCTCGAAGTTGCTGCGGCCTCGGGGCGGGTGCGTGCGTGGAAACCGGCTGCCGAATGTCACACCTTTGGTGCTCCCATCAGCCGGATGATGAGGTCGTCGAGGCTGATCAGGCCGGTCAGCCGGCCCTCTTCGTCGCGTACGACGGCGAGGGTGGCCCTGCGGTGCTGGAGCAGCTCGACGGCGTGGGCGACGGTGTGGGTCGGGGCCAGTTCCGGGACGGGGCGGGCCAGTGCCCGGGCTGTCAGGTCTCTGCCCTGGGCGCGGGCGACCAAGGCGTCGCGGGCGTGTACCGAGCCGAGGACCGTTTCGCCGTCGCGCACGAGCAGCCGGGTGTGGTCGGCCGCTGCCGTCGCCGCGAGGACCGCGTTCGTATCGGCTTCTGCTTCGACGTAGCTGATCCGGGCGGCGGGCACCTGGAGTTGTGCCACAGGAGCCTGCGGTTCGCTCAGGGAGCGGGAGATCAGTCCGGAGTCGGCCTCGCTGATCAGGCCGAGGCGCTCCGACTCCTCCACCAGGTGGGCGAGCTGCTCCCGGTTGTGTACGGAGGTGAGCTCGTCGCGGGGGGTGACGCGGCACAGCCGTACGAGCGCGTTGCTGACCTTGTTGAGCACCCAGATCAGCGGGCGCACAAGACGGATCAGGGCGCGGAACGGCGGTGCGAGGAGCATGGCGGAGCGCTCGGGGTGGGCGATGGCCCAGGACTTGGGTGCCATCTCGCCCAGCACCATGTGCAGAAAGACCACCACGGTCATGGCGATGGCGAAGGCGATGCCGTAGCTCAGTGCGCTGGGCAGGCCGAGCCTCTCCAGGAGAGGGTCGATCTCGTGCGAGATGGCGGGCTTGGAGATCGATCCCAGGCCCAGGGTGCAGATGGTGATGCCCAGCTGGGCGCCGGCGAGCATCAGGGACAGTTCGCGCATCCCGGCGAGCGCCGATTTGGCACCGCGTTGGCCCTGGGCGGCTGCGCGTTCCATGCGGTGACGTTTGGCGGCCACCAGGGCGAATTCGGCCGCGACGAAGAAGCCGCTGCCGATCAGCAGGAGGAGGGTGACGGCGAGGGCCAGGGGGAAGCTCATGCGGTCGGCTCCTCGTCGGTGGGGGCGGTATGGGGATCCGCGTCCTGGTCGGTGTCCGGCAGGCGCTCCAGGCGGACGCGGTCGGGGACGTGGCGGTCGAGGGTGCGGACCTCGATGAGGATGTCGCCGACGGTGAGGCGGTCGCCGATGGCCGGAAAGCGGCCGAGCCGGTCCACGATGAGGCCTGCGGCGGTGTCGTAGTCCTCTTCCTCCGGGAGTTCGATGCCGGTGGCTTCGGCGATCTCGTCGAGGCGGCGGCCGGCGTCGACCAGCCACCCGTCTCCGTCCGCGGCCGCGATCTCGATCACCTGGTCGGACTCGTCGGTGATCTCACCGACCAGCTCCTCGGCGATGTCCTCGAAGGTGACGATCCCGGCGAAGCCGCCGTGCTCGTTGAGGACGACCGCGAATTCCTGCTTGTGCTCCTGCATCTGCTCGACGGCGCCGGGCAGCGGCAGCGTGTCGGGCAGCAGCAGGGGGCGCCGTGCCAGTTCACCGGCGGTGATGCGTTCGAGACGGTCGGCCGGCAGGCGCATCAGTTCACGCACGCCGATGACGCCCGTGATGTCGTCGTGGCGCTCGCCGGTGACCGGGTAGTTGGAGTGGCCGTGCTCGGCGATCAGCTGCACGACCTCGGTGGCGGGTGCCTCGGCGCGAACGTAGGCGACCTCGACGCTCGGCACCATGACCTCGTCCAGGGTGCGTTCGGAGAATTCCAGGGCGTGGTCGAGGAGTTCGGCGTTGGCGCGAGGCAGCTGGCCCTGTTCGTGGGACTCGCCGATCAGGTGGCTGAGCTCTTCCAGGGTCGCGCCGTGGTGGAGCTCTTCGACGGGCTCGATGCCGACCTTGCGCAGCAGCTTGTTGGCTGTTGCGTCGAACAGGTGCACCACCGGGCCGACGACCTTGAGGTACGCGAGGGTGGAGGCCGACAGCGACTTGGCGAGCCGCTCGGGGACGGCCAGGGCCAGGTTCTTGGGGGCCAGCTCGCCCAGCACCATCTGCACGACGGTGGCCATGACGAAGGCGAGCGTCACCGAGACTGCGGAGACCGCACCGTCGGAGAGGCCGGTGCCGGTCAGCGCGGGCCGCAGCAACGCGGAGACGGACGGCTCGGCGAGGAAGCCGACGACCAGACCGGTGACGGTGATGCCCAGCTGGGCGCCCGAGAGCATGAACGAGAGCCGTTCGAGCACCTTCACGGCGCGCGCCGCGCGCTTGTCACCCGCTTTCGCCTCACGGGCGAGCGCCAGCCGGTCGGCTGCGACGTAGGCGAATTCCTGCGCGACGAAATAGCCGGTGCCTGCGGTCAGGACGAGGACGGCCAGCAGGCCGAGTACGGCGTTCATCGGACAACCCGGGTATGGGTTACCGGACCGTCGGGGTCCGTCGGACTGGCGGACAAGAGGTGCTCCTTGAGGGGGTGTGGATGAGGACTACGGGTCTGCTGGGACCGAAGTCCCTCGGCCCGATTATCAGGGGGATCCGTGGTGGGCTGCGTGGCCCGTCAGACGGCCGGGCCGACGAGTTCTCCCAGTACGTCTTCCATGGTGACGAAGCCCAGGACCGCGCCCGTGTCCCCCGTGACCGCGGCGAGGTGGCTGCCGGAGGCGCGCAGGGCGGTGAGCGTGTCGTCCAGGGGCGTGTCGATCTGGACGCGGTTCACCGCATGCACGGCGGAGCGCGGGAAGGGCTGGTCGCGGTCCATGACGCCGAGGGTGTCCTGGATGTGGAGGTAGCCCATGACGGTGCCGGTGGGACCGGTGACCGGGAAACGGGAGAATCCGGTCCCCGCGGCGGTGCGCTCCAGCTCGGCCGGGGTGATCGTGTGGTCGACAGTGACCATCTTCGGCGCGGGGACGAAGATCTCGCCGACCGGCCGGGTACCCAGCTCCAGCGCGTCACGCAGCCGCTCGCCGTCCTGCGGCGACAGAAGCCCCGCCGCACTGGAGTCGCGGACCATACGGGCGAGCTCGTCGTCGGTGAAGACGGAGGCGACCTCGTCCCTCGGCTCGACCTTCAGCAGTTTCAGCAGGACGTTGGCGAAGGCGTTGATGGAGAAGATGACCGGGCGCAGTGCGCGGGTGAGGGCGACCAGTGGCGGGCCGAGCAGCAGGGCGGTCCTGACCGGGGCGGCGAGCGCGATGTTCTTGGGCACCATCTCACCGATCAGCATGTGCAGATACGTCGCCAGGCTCAGCGCGATCGCGAAGGCGATCGGATGGACCAGGCCGTGCGGGATGTGGACGGCTTCGAAGCCCGGCTCCAGCAGACGGGCGATGGCGGGCTCGGCGACCGCGCCCAGGACCAGCGAGGTGGCGGTGATGCCGAGCTGGGCTGTGGCCATCATCGGGGAGATGTGCTGCAGCCCCCACAGGGTCAGGCGGGCGCGCTTGTGGCCCGCGCGGGCCTGTGGCTCGATCTGGCTGCGGCGTACGGAGATGAGGGAGAACTCGGCGCCGACGAAGAAGGCGTTGATCAGGATCATCAGAGCGCCGACGGCCAGCTGGATCACGGTCATCGGGCCGTCTCCTCAGCGTCCCGCTGCGGGCCGGGCGCGGGCCCGGGCTCGGTGATGTGCACCCGGTCGGCCCGGTGGTGCTCGACGTCGAGCACGTCCAGCTGCCAGCCGCCGAGGGCGACCGCGTCGCCTTCGACGGGGATGCGCGCGAGATGGGTGGCGATCAGCCCGGCCACGGTCTCGTAGGGCCCGTCGGGGGCGGTCAGGCCGATGCGGGCGAGCTCGTCGATCCGTACGCCGCCGTCGGCCTCCCAGCCTGCGCGGCCGTCCGGTGCGGGCGGGGCGGGGAGGAGGCCGGGGGGCTGTGCGGGGTCGTGCTCGTCGCGGACCTCGCCGACGACTTCCTCGACGATGTCCTCCACGGTCACCACGCCGGCCGTGCCGCCGTACTCGTCGACGACCACCGCCATCGTGCGGTGCTCGCGCATCCGCTCCAGGAGGCGGTCGGCGGGCAGGGAGTCGGGGACCCGCAGCGGTGTGGTGGCCAGCTGGGTGATCGGCGTGCCGGGTCGCTTTCCGGGGTCGAGTGCGAGGACGTCGCGGATGTGGACGGTGCCGATGACCGCGTCGAGGCTGTCCCGGTAGACGGGAAAGCGGGAGAGCCCGGTGGCGTGCGTCAGATTCGCCGCGTCGGCCGCGGTGGCGTGGGCTTCCAGGGCGCGCACGTCGACGCGCGGGGTCATGACGTTCTGGGCGGTCAGGTCGGACAGGTGCAGGGTGCGTACGAACAGTTCGGCGGAGTCCGCCTCTATCCCGCCCTCGGCGGCCGAGTGCCGGGCCAGTGAGGCCAGCTCGGCGGGGGTGCGGACGGAGAGCAGTTCCTCGGCCGGCTCCAGGCCGAAGCGTCGTACGACCCGGTTCGCGGTGCTGTTCAGATGGTGGATGAGAGGGCCGAAGGCCGCGGTGAATCCGCGCTGCGGACCGGCCACCACCTTGGCAACGGCCACGGGGCGCGAGATCGCCCAGTTCTTGGGCACCAGCTCGCCCACGACCATGAGCACGACCGTGGAGACGGCGACGCCCAGGACCGTTGCCGCGGACGACGCGGCGGCGCCGAGCCCCACGGCTTCGAGCGGACCGCGCAGCAGGGCCGCGAGCGACGGCTCGGCGAGCATGCCGATCACCAGGGAGGTGACGGTGATGCCGAGCTGGGCGCCGGACAGCTGGACCGTCAGCTTGCGGACCGCCTTGAGGGCGCTCTCGGCGCCCCGCTCCTCCGCCTCGGCTGCCCGCTCCAGCTCACCGCGCTCGACGGTGGTCAGCGAGAACTCAGCGGCGACGAAGAGCGCACACGCGAGGGTGAGGGCCAGGGCCAGGAGCAGCAGAAGCACTTCGGTCACCGTGCCACCTCCGCTTCCCGGCTCACGTGGTGTGCGCAGGCGGTGGCACGGTTCGTACTGGGAGGCTCGCCCATGACGGGTCGCTCACTCCTTCTCTGCTCGCTTCGGTGAACTGCGGAGGAACCAGTGTCCCGAACCCCATAGTAAAGGGATAGTAAAGTGAATGCTGGATGGATCCGCACCGGAGTACCTTGCCGCGCCCCGGAGCGCTTCACCCTCCCGTCCGCGCCGCCTGCCCGACGCCCTGGCACGTGCAGGGCCCCGGGGGGGCCGCCAGGCCGGATTCCACGTCGTCAAGGGCCTGGCGTGCTGCGGCGAGCTGTGCCCGCAGAGCTTCCGCCGGGTCGTCCACTCGCGGCTGCCGCCCCGGCACGCCCCCCTCCCGCTCCTTCTCCAGCTCCCGGGCTTCCTCCAGGGAATTGATGACGACGCCGATGAGGAGGTTGACCAGCACGAACGAGCCGAGCAGAACGAACGAGCCGAAGTAGAAGACGGTCCAGCGGGAGATCTCCAGGCCGCCGCGTACGGCGTCACCCAATCCGTCGAGGGTCATGAGGAGGAAGAGCGTGAGGGCCGCGCGGCCGAGTGACCCGTAGTGCTCGGGGTCCTCGTCGGCGAAGAACACCCAGCCGACCATGGCGTACACGTACAGCAGGAGCGCCCCGACGAGGGCGAAGCTCAGGGTGCCCGGCAGGCTCTTGCCGACGGCGACGATCACGATCCGCAGCTGCGGCAGGAAACGCGCCGCACGCAGTACCCGCGCCAGGCGCAGGAGCCGCAGTACGGTGGCGTTCTCACGGGCGAACGGCATGAAGGCCAGGGCCACGACGAGCAGGTCGAACACGTTCCAGGGGTCACGGAAGAAGTCCCCGGGGCGGTCGGCGTGGGCGGCTGCCCGCAGCAGTATCTCGGCAGTGAAGGCGGCGAGGAAGAAGTACTCCGCGGCCTTGAGGGCGCCGTGCCATTGATGCACGACACCGCTGTACGTCTCGATTCCGAGCAGGACGGCGTTGGCCGCGATGAGACAGAACACGGCGCTGGAGAAGGCGCTGGAGTCCACGATGCGGCGACTGCGGTACGCGAGCCCGCACCGCAGATACGCAACCGTCCGTTCGGACATGGTTTTTCGTTTCCTCACAGACCTGTTTCGGACATTTCCCGTGAGCCGCAGCGGTATGCGGCCGGAGGGGGGCGACCGCCCTCTATGCTTCTACATGCGTGTAGATATTGCGAGCCGGACTTTCCAATCATCCACTTCCGAGGAGGACTTCATGGCGTCGATCGACCTGGACAAGGTGCTGGACAAGGCATGGGCGGACAAGAGCCTGCCGGAGATACTCGCTGCTCCCGTCGGCGCCCTGAAGGGCGTCTCGGACCGTGACGGCGAGCTGCTGCAGGAGGCGTTCGGCGTCAAGACCGTCCGCGACCTCGCCGAGCTGAAGTACGCCCGTTGGGCGCAGGCCCTGGCGGCACTGGACGCGGCGGCCAAGTAAGCACGATCGGTGGGCTGCCACGCCGCGGGAGTGCGGCAGCCCACCGCCCCGAACCTCCACGTACATCTGAAGGAGAGAACGCCACGATGGTGTTCAAGAAGCTGCTCGGGTCACTCGGCGTAGGCGGCCCCACCGTGGACACGGTTCTGGAAGGCGGCCCGGTCCAGCCCGGCGGGACGCTGCACGGACAGCTCCATCTCGTCGGCGGGAAAGCCGACTTCGACATCGAGCAGATCACCCTGGAGCTCGTCGCCCGGGTCGAGGCGGAACACGAGGACGGCGAAGCCGAAGGGACGGTCCCCTTCGAGCGCTTCACTGTCGGCGGCGGCTTCCGGCTCACCGAGGGCGAGCGTCGAACCATCCCGTTCGCGGTGACGGTGCCATGGGAGACCCCGGTCACCGAGCTTCACGGCCAGTCGCTCGGCGTCGTGCTGGGCCTGAGAACCGAACTGGCGGTGGCGGGCGGCAAGGACAAGGGTGATCTGGACCCGCTGACCGTCCGGCCGCTGCCCGCGCAGGAGGCAGTCCTGGAGGCGTTCGGGCAGCTCGGCTTCGGCTTCAAGTCGGCAGACCTGGAGTACGGACACATCGGCGGCACCGGCCAGCAACTGCCCTTCTACCAGGAAGTCGAGCTCACACCGGCTCCCCAGTATGCGCACGCCATGCGGGAGATCGAGGTGACCTTCCTGGCCAACCCGGGCGGCATGGAGGTAGTCCTGGAGGCCGACAAGCCCGGCGGGCTCTTCTCCTCCGGTCACGACGCCGTCAACCGCTTCACGGTCAGCCACCAGGGCGCCGATCAGCGCGACTGGAACACCGAGGTCGACGGCTGGGTACGCCAACTGGCCGCCGGACACGGGGCCCATGGGGCCCACGCCCCACACGATCACGGCCACGGCTACGGCCACGGCCACGGCCACGGCCACGGCCACGGCCACGGCCACGGCCACGACGAGCATCACCACGGCGACAGTCACCACCGCTCCGGACCCGGCATGGGCACCGTGGTAGCCGCCGGCGCGGCAGGGCTCGCCGTCGGCGTCGTCGGCGGCATGGTGGCAGCCGAAGTCGTCGACGAGGTAGGCGACTTCTTCGAAGGAGACGACGAAGAGGGTGAAGAGGACTGAAGCGCCCGCCCTCCTGATAGTTTCTACACGACTGTAGAAGAATGTGGGTGTCCGGATCGGCCCCCCTTCCGGCCCGGACGCCTCCTGACGCATATGGAGTTCTTATGGCCCTGTGGGATCGCTTCAAGGAGTCCGCGTCAACGATGCAGACGCAGCTCATGGCGAAGAAGAACGACCTCAAGAGCGGCTCCTTCCGCGATGCGAGCATGGCGATGTGCGCCCTGGTCGCCGCAGCCGACGGCACCATCGACCCGGCCGAACGGCAGCGGGTGGCCCAGCTCATCGCCACCAACGACGTGCTGCAGAACTTCGCCGCGGACGACCTTCAGCGCCGCTTCGACGACAACCTGAACAAACTGACCGCCGACTTCGCCTTCGGCAAGGTCAGCGTCCTTCAGGAGATCGCCAAGTCAGGTGCGTGCTCTCGGCGGGCCGGCCGGAAGCCCTCGTACTGGACGTACTCGGGCTTTCGGCCGGTGCGGCGAGAGTGCGTGCCGGGCGTCGCGACAGGGCGAACCTTGGCTGACGCGGCACTAGCGAACGGGGCGCACACCTCGACACGAAGTACCCGGAGGAGCCGGTACGGCAGCACCTCGACACCCTGTGGCCATCCTCGTCGGTGTCGCCGCGGCCTTCCTGAGCACCACCATCGGGGCCGGGCCGGGTGTCGCGGACTCCCAGGGCATCGACCGGACCGATTGGCCGGTCCAGATCGGCCTCGCCGTCGTCGGCGTCCCCGCGCTCGAACGTGTCACGTCCCGGCGCGGACATGCCGCACCAGGCGTGGAGAGGGGACGGGCCTGCGGCACTCAGCCGCAGGCCCGTTCCGCCTTCCCGGCCGACAGATCGCGTCAGCGGATGCCGGTGAAGTCCGCACCCACGACGAGAGTGACGGCACCGGCTGTGGCGTCCACGTCAGGCTTCATGGCGACACCGGGCAGCCGGGAGGCGAGCACCCCGGCCTGCTTTTCGAGGCCCTCCGGGTGGACGACCGTAGTCTTCTCCGCGGAGTCGGGCGCATTGCCCGTGCCGGTGATGGTGTAGCCCGCCGCCCTCAGCGTTTCGGCGACCTTCGCGGCCTGACCGGGCACCCCGCTGCCGTTGAGGACTTGCACGCGTACCGTGGCCGCGTACACCGGATCCTCGGAGTCTGCGGCCACCTTCTCCTTGTCGACCTCCTGGTCCCTGGCCATCGAGGCGAAGAGATCGGCGGCCTGCGGGTACTGCCAGACCACGTTGGCCTTGTCGGAGGGAACGTCCGCCTCGCGTCCGTAATTGGGCACGGTCAGGAAGGTCAGCCGGTCGCTCGGGATGCTCTTGATGTCGTTCGCCAGACCCGTCAGCGGCTTGATACCCGCCAGCTTCTCGTCCGTGGTCAGGGACCTGGTCGCCGAGTCCAGGAAGTCGTACAGAGCGGCCGGGTCGGTGAGCTTCTGCTGCGCCTTCGCGGCGAGGGCTTTCATGAACTCCTGCTGCCGGCCGATGCGCCCGAGGTCCGAGCCGTCCCCCACGCTGTAGCGGGTGCGGACGTATCCGAGAGCGTTCTCGTCCTTGACGGTCTGACATCCCGCCTCCATGTCGAGGTGTGCCTTCTCGTCGCGGATCGCCGTCTCGGGGCAGACCTCGATACCGTCGAGAGCGTTGACCATGCCCTTGAAGCCCTGGAAGTCGACGGACATGAAGTGGTCGATACGCAGGCCGGTGGACTGCTCCACCGTCTTGGTCGTGCAGGCGGCGGCTCCCGAGACGTCGCCGTTCGTACCACCGATGGCATAAGCCGCGTTGATCTTGGAATGGCTCGGCGTGGAGAGCACCCCGTCGCCCCGGTCACAGGCCGGAACCCTCACCCAGGAGTCCCGCGGCAGGGAGACGACCGTGGCCCATCGCCTGTCCGCGGACAGATGCAGGACCATCAGGGTGTCCGACTGCATGGTGACCAGGCCTTTGCCGTACTTCGCGTTCTTGCCGTCACGCGAGTCGGAGCCCACCACCAGGATGTTCTTCGAGCCCGGACTCAGGTTGACCGGCCTGTCGCCGCCCAGCTTGTTGTCGACGTCCGCGGACTTGATGTTCCCGTCCAGCCCCTGGTAGACCCAGGCCCCCACTCCGGCGGTCACCAGCGTGAGGACAGCCAGCGCGCCTCCGGCCCACAGCGCTATTCGTCCGCGTCGGGTCAGCCGGGCGGTCCCCGCTTCCACCCTGCGGCGTCGCCGCGTCGGCTGTCCCCGGCGACCGCGTCGCCTCCGGTCCTGCGTACCCACCTGATGCCCTCCGGCCCTTCGCGCTCGTTCGTCTGCAACCGCCGCTCCACGCGGCGCGTGAACTCTACAGTCGCGTAGAGGTGGGGAGTGTGTGGTCGGGGATGCCTCGGGCTACCCGTAGGTGGCGGCTTGCAGGACGAAGAACAAGGCGATCGCCGCGTTGAGCGCGGACAGGGTCGACGCGGCCGTTCCGGCTGCGGCGACGATGGCGGCGATTCCGGCCGCGGTCAGTGCCGGCGGCCGGCCACCGGCCGGCGGAACCGGCCCCAGCAGTGCGGCAACGCGCCGCGGTACCGGACCGGCCCCGGCGAAGGCGGCCAAGCCGGGTACCACCGCGCGCTGGGAGATCAGTGCGGCCTTGCCGACGGCTCGTGCCACGGTCCGGCGGTCCCCGGTGACCCGGGCGGCTTCCTCGTCGGCCCAGCGCTCCGTGCTGTACTCCACCGCCGCACGGAACGGGCGCAGCAGCGGGTTCGCGCAGCCTGCGAGCTGCACCGTGATCAGAAGGCGGTGGTGCCGGCCGGCGAGATGGGCGCGCTCATGGGCGAGCAGCGCGCGGCGCTCTGCCTGGTTCAGGCCGGAGAGCATGCCGGTGGAAACCAGGATCCGGCCCGGAGATCCCGGCAGCGCGTACGCGTACGGCACCTCATCGGCGAGTACGGCGACCTGCGAAGCGCCGGCATGAGCGGCCAGCGTGCGGTGGGCTCGGGCACGGAAACCGTAGTGCCGTCGCAGCGCCAGCGCGCACGCCGCGACCACGAGGGCGAGAGCTCCGATGGACGCCTTTCCGGCCACCTCGTCGTACGGAACCGCCTCTCGCACCTCTGGATCGGACCAGCTGTCGGGCAGCGGGTTGCCGGGTAACTGCGCCGTTCCGACCACGACCAGGAGCCCGAGGCACAACGTGCTGCACGCGGCGAGGATCGCCCCCACCCAGGTCAGCAGCAACGCCACGATGCGCGGATGCAGATACTGTTCGGCCAGCCGTGCGATCGGCAGCGCGGTCAGCGGCAGGATCAGGGGCAGGAAGACGAAGACACCCATCGGTCAACGCTCCGGATCATCAGCTTCGTTGAGGAGGGAACGCAGGAGCTGCTCGTCGTGTGAGGACAGGGACGACACGAAACTGGAGAGCACCGCATCGCGGTCCTTCTGGTTGTCGAGCAGCTTGCGCATGCGCATGGCCACCAGACCGGCCCCGTCCGCCACCGGCGTCCACTCGAAGGACCGGCCGGCCCTGGTACGGGCCACCGCCTTCTTCGCGTACAGCCTGGTCAGAATCGTAATGACCGTGGTGTACGCCAGATCGCCGCCGAGCTGTTCCTGGACCCACGCGGCAGTGACCGGGCCCGGTGCCGAGCCGAGCGACGACAGCACCTGCATCTCAAGTTCGCCCTGGCGCCTGCGCCCGCGTCCATCGGGACCCGTTCTCTCCATGCCGTCAGCCATGGCGCGGCCTCCTCTCCGTTCCGCCGCCCCGAACCGGTACGAGCGTCGAGGAGGCATCGTACTGGCCACCCCACGCCGGCCCGGCTGACGTGTCAGCACCATCCGCGTCCTGTGCCGAGCGAGGACCTGCCCGAGGGCGGCCCTCGCACCACACGGGTCCAGGAGGACGCACGACCGCCCGCACGCCACACAGCGGACACCGGGTGCCGGCTGCGAGCGCCTTGCGACGCGAGGGACATCAGATCGGCCACCAGGCCGGCTGATCGCTTGAACCACGGCCCCTCAGGGCTGCGGTGTCCGGGTCGGACCCTCCTCGGCTGCGAGAACGCAGGCCTTGATCCGGTTACGGTCGACTTTGCCGGTGGAGGTTCTGGGCAGCGGGTCCGTCACCATCTCGATCACGCTGGGGATCGCCGCGCGTACCGTGCGCTCCGAGCAATGCCGGCGCAGCGAGAGGCTGTTCACGCTTCCCGCCTCGGTCAGCCGGAGGCGGGCGTGCAGGCGATGACCGGCGACCGGATCGGGGAGGGCGATGACGGCGGCCTCGGCGACGGCGGGATGGTCCAGGAGGATCTGCTCCACACTCTGGGTACTGACCTGGAAACCACGCACCTTCACCAGGTAGTCGGCCCGGCCGATCACGCTCAGGGCGCCGTCCTCGTGCAGGGTGACCATGTCGCCGGTGCGGTAGTAGACGAGGCCGGGTGCACCGTCGGGGTGCGGGGCGAAGGTCTTCTCGTTGGGCGCGTTCACGTATCCCGCGCTCTGGAAAGGGGTGCTGACCAAGAGCTCGCCCTGACCGGGACCGGTCAACGCCCGGCCGTCCTGGCCGGTGATCAGCCAGCGCACACCGGCCAGCGGCCGGCCGATCGGCAGTGGGGTGCGGAGGGGCCGGTCCTGGTCCACTTCGTGGAGGAAGCTGTTGTTCGTCTCGGTACAGCCGTAGTTGTTGTACCAGCGTGCCTTGGAGAAGGTGGTGGACACCCCGGCCAGCACACGAGCGGGCATGCTGTCACCGGCGAAGATGACGTGCTCGGGCGTGTCGAGAGGACCGCTTTCCGCTGTCGCCTCCGCGAGCAGCTGGAAGAGCATCGGCACGCCCTGGACCACGGACACCGCGTGATCGGCGACCAGATCACGCAGATAGCCGGCCGAGGCGCCCCTGCCCGGGTCGACCAGCACGACGGTCCCGCCGTACGCCAGCGTCGTCCACACGTCCAGCATGCAGAGATCGAAGTTGAGGGGCGCGTAGTTGAGGACAGCGACGCCGGTCGTGATCCCGAAGGTCTCGGCCGCCCAGTCGGTGAAACGGCCGACCGCCCCGGACGACAGCGGAACGACCTTGGGCAGGCCGGTCGAGCCGGACGTGGTGAGCATGAAGGTCACGGCTTCGTCGTCGACGACCGCGGCGGGGGGGTACTCCTCGCAGCCCCTGGGAGCCCCGGCTGGATCCACCACCCGGTCGACGGGTGGAGCGTCGGCGAGGCCGAGCACCACCGCGCATCCCGCCTGCTGGTAGAGGGCTTTCAGGGGTGCTTCGGGCAGCTCGTGCGAGGGCAGCAGGAAAGTCCGGCCGGCCATCAGGCAGCCGAGCACCAGGGCCACGGCTTCCGGGGACTTGCGTACCAGCAGACCGACGGGACGGCCGGCGTCCGGCGCCGCCTCCTCGACCTGGGTGCGTGCCCTGGAGGCCATGGCGTACAGATCGCCGTAACTGACGGACCGGTCCTCCCAGATGAGCGCGGGTGCGCCGGGGTGGGCGGCCGCGCGAGCCGTGAACGACGCCACGAGCGAGCGGGTCATGCCGCGCCACCCGCTTCCGCCCGCTCGGCCGTCGCCCGGATGGTCCGCACGGAACGGAAGTTACCGGCTGTCAGCTCAGGGCCGGTCAGGGTGATGCCGTGCTGCTTCCCCAGCCAGCTCGCGATGTGCAGCACCCCGAGACTGTCGATCACTCCGGTCGCCAACAGGTCGTAATCATGCTCGAGTTCGGACGACTCGACGCCGGGAAGAAAGCGCTCGACTACGAATTGGGCGATCTCATCCTCGGAGATCCTGAACACTGCCTTCGGTTCGATCCGGGACTCGGTGGTCATTGTTGTCTCCCATCCTGGGGCCGTGACATGGGGAGCACCGCCTTGTCTCAATGTTCGGTCTCACACCTCGACGAGCGTGCAGAACCAGTGCATGCCGGGGGAGGCGACACCCGCGAGGGCAACGAGGTCCCCCGGGACCAGCTCTCCGGCCTCTGCGTGCAGGTGGAGGGAGACCAGTTGATCGGCAGCGCCCATGTGCCCCAGCCGGCGGGCGAGTCCGGCGTTGGTGCGGTCGACGTGGATGCCGATCGCGTCGGCGGCGCCGTGGATCGCCCGTTGGCTGTCGTTGAAGTAGATGAGCCGGGCCAGTTCGCTCCGGTCCCGGCCGGCCCGCGCCAGAGCCTGATCGACCACGTCGGCGAACCGCCCGACGACCTCCCCGATGAACCGCCCGAAGCGCTCGGGGTCCTCGCCGAAGTGTTCGTAGACCGCGAGCATCGGGTCCACGTCCCGGTGGGTCCGGCCCGGGGGCGGTACGGGGTGGGCGGAACCGCCGACCTCGATACGGAACAGATCCGCGAACTCGGGATTGGTGAAGCTCGCGGAGGAGAGCCGGCGGAAGCGTGGATGCCCACGCCGCAGGACGGCGGCGGCGGCTCCGTCACTGGCGATGGTGCCGTTGAAGTCCATCCGGTTGGTGTGCGTCTCGCTGACCACGTTGACCATGGCCACCAGTACGGTGCCCGTGTCGGGCGAGAGCGCCATCGCACCCGCCGCGTGGTCGAGGGCCGGCGACCACGCGGCACAGGACTGGGTGAACAGCACGGTGGGGGTGCCATGGGCGCCGAGCGCCCTGGCCACCGCCGCCGAGGGGTCCCATCCCAGGTACTGGGGGATGTCGGAGTGGCCGAGGACGATCAGGTCCACGTCCTCGATGCCGAGGCCGGCGTTCTCCAGGGCGGCGCGGGACGCCTCGGCCGCCAGGTCGACCGCGGTCACACCGTCGGCCACCCGGTGATAGCCCTCGTAGCCCAGCTTGGTGACAGCCTCGGGGTCGGGAAGGTACTCGCCCGCGGTCCCGGCCACATCGCGTGGAGTGCCGAACGCGGTACCGGTCGCGACGATGCCCATCTCCACCGGAGTCTCCACTCGTCGTCCTTCAGGCCTCACGGGTATCGGTTCCCCGCTCGGTGAGGACTGCTTCGAGGTCGAGGGCCCAGTGCAGCAGGCGCTCGTCATCGCCGTCACGGCCGACGCACTGGAAGCCGAGCGGCAGGGCGCCCACGGGCCGGGCGGTGGGGATGGTGATGCACGGGAGGCCCACGCCGCTCCACGGCAGGGACATCACCGAGTCTCCGGCGCTCTCCAGGCCGAGCGGTGCCGGTCCGGTGGCGGCGGGGGTGATCCACAGGTCGACGCCGTGCTCGGCCGTGGACGCGGCCAGCCGGTCACGGAACGCCTCGCGTCGCGCCAGCGAGTCCGCGTGGTCGGACGCCTGGGCGCCCTGGCCCTGGCGGATGGCCTCGGCGGTGCGCTCGTCGTAGAGCTCCTCGTAGCGCGCGAACCAGTCGGCGTGGGCCTGGGACAGCTCGTAGAGGTTGATGACGAAGAAGTCGAAGACCTCTTGTTCGAAGTTCTCGAACATGGGGACGCTCACCACGTCGTAGCCCGCCGTGCGCAGCGCGGCCACCTGCTCGTCGAACGCACTACGGGCCTCCGGCTCGGCGAAGCCCATGTACGGACCCTCCGGGATGCCGAGCACCGGCCGGCCGGGTTGCGCCCGGTCGGGCCGCCAGTCGTCGCACAGACAGCTCGCCGCCAGTGCGACGTCGGCGACCTGGGCGGTGATGATGCCGACGGTGTCGAAGGTCGGGGCGACGGGGAGGACACCGTCCAGCGGAATGCGTCCGTGGCTGGGCTTGAAGCCGACCACTCCGCAGTACGCGGCGGGGCGGATGAGCGACCCGATGGTCTGGGTGCCGATGGCGAGCGGCACCAGACCCGCGGCGACGGCCGCGGCGGAGCCGCTGCTCGTTCCGCCCGGTGTGTGCTCCAGCCGGTGCGGATTACGGGTGGGCCCCGGCGCCGTGACGGCGAACTCGCCCGTCACCGTCTTCCCCGCGATCAGCGCCCCGGCCTTGAGCAGCCGGTCCACGACGGTGGCCTGTGCTCCTGCCAGGGCCTCGGGCGGCAGCGCCGAACCCGCCCCGGTGGGCAGCCCCTCGACGTGGATGATGTCCTTGATCCCGACCGGAACGCCGTACAGCGGAGGCCGGTCTCCCGGCTCGGTCCCGCTCTGGGCGGCGGCTTCCTGGGCCGCGTGGGCCAACCGGTCCGCCCGGCCGGGCTCCGCCACGAAGGACTGGACGGTGCCATCCACCTCGGCGATGCGCTCGATGGTCCTGGCCGCGTACTTCTGCGGCTCGACGGCACCTGTCCGCAGGCTCTCGGCGGCGTCCGTCAGTGATGTGGGCTGAACAAGATCTTCCATGGTTTCCTTCATATGTTCCGGTCGGCGGGCCGAGGCCCGTCATCGCTGCTGTGTGTCGCCGAGCGTCTTGCTCCCGGTCGCCGGGGTGAGGTCCTCCTCCGGAGGGGCCGCCGGCCCACTCTCCTCGCCGGTGGGCACGGCCCCCGGCGGGGGAAGTTCCTCCACGTCGGCCAGCGGGATGTCGAGCACCTTCAGATACCGCCGCGCCGCGTGCAGGGTGATCGCCAGCAGGGCCATGGCCGCCGCCAGCACCAGGATGGCCCGCTCCACGCCCGCCGCGTCGGCGAGGATGCCCGCTCCCAAGGGGCCGATCCACTGGACCCCTTGGATGAAGAAGCGGCTGGTCGCCGCGACCCTGCCCTGGTACTGGTCCGGGACCAGCCGGACCTCGTACGACTCGGTCACGACGTTCATCGGCACCATGCTGACCATGCCGGCCATCACGACCAGGCCGATCTGCCACGGCTGGGAGACCGTCACCACCACGGCGAACGAGGCCATGAAGACCCACGCGGAGATGATCAGGACCCGCCGTGCGCCCAGCTTGCCCATCAGCAGCGGGCCGAGGACCGCTCCGATGACACCGCCGGTGACCGCGAGCGAGGTGGCGAGACCGACCGCCGTGGGCCCGCCTCCCCGGTGCTGTACCAGCACCACGAAAAGCAGGATGAAACCCTCGGCGACGGCGTTGAGTACGGCGCCCCAGATGAGCGTGAACACCAGGTAGTCGCTGCGCCTGATCATGCGCAGGCCGTCGCCCACGTCCTTGGCCAGGCTGGCCCGCGGCCCGTCGTCGGGGTGCCGGTCCGGGCCGAGGGGCCGGCGGATCAGCAGGGAGCCCAGGGTGACGAAGAGGAAGGAGACCGCGTCGAAGAGGAACGGGATCCAGCGGCCCATCGAGTACAGCAGGCCACCGAGCGGAGCGCCGATCAACTGGGCGACCATGTCCCGGCCCATCCCTTGGGCCGTCGCGGTCGCGACCTGCTCCTTGGGTACGATCCTGCGGAGAACCGGCATCGAGACGCCGACCCGCAGTCCGGCCGCCAGACCACTGAGCAGGGCCATCGCGCCGATCGGGGTGATCGAGGGGTCGCCCCTGTACACCAGGAGGGCCACGACGCCCATCGACACTGCCTGGACCAGCGGTACGAGACACAGGATGGCGCGGCGGGACACCCGGTCCGCCAGCGCCCCGCCCACCGCGAGGGTGGCCAGCTTGCCGACCATGTGCAGGACGGTGATGACGCCGGCCTGGGCGGCGGATCCGGTCAGGTGGAGGACGAGCAGGGGGAAGGCGAGCGTCGACACGCTGGTGCCCAGCGTCGACAGGCCGTTCCCCGACCACCAGTACATGTAGTCGCGGTCCCGCCACAGCGACGGGGGGCCGACCGAAGCCGGCTCGGTCTCTTCGGGACGCGCCTGCGCCATGGCTAGTCGTCCTCTGTCCTTTGTCTCCACGCTTGTCCGGGCGTGTGCCGCCGACTCTCCGATGCATGCTGGCCGATGGGGAACGGGCCGGGCCAGGCAGCGCACCGGCAACTCGCGGGGCGGGAATTGCCGCTCGATCGACCCGGACTACGGTCGTACACCTCGATGGTCCCGGCGCGGATCCGGCCCACCGCGTCATCGGATCAGCCCTCGGCGGCCGGCCCGGCGCACCGCGGCCGGAAGAATCGCGACGCCCACGCAACCCGTTGTTCACCAGGAGGAGGCGAGGCGTGATCGCTGAGGTGGTGCCCGCCGGGGTGCGGGCGCGGGAGGCGTTCGACGACGACGGCCCGGACTCCGCCATCACCCTCTTCGCCACCGAACAGGCGGTGGTGGACGGGGTGCTCGATGAGCGGCGCAGGGAGTTCACCACGGTGCGCGGGTGCGCCCGTGCGGCGCTGACCGTCCTCGGGGTGGCCCCGGCGCCCTTGGTGCCCGGCCCCCTGGGCGCACCCGGCTGGCCTGCCGGGGTCGTGGGGAGCATGACCCATTGCCGGAACTACCGCGCGGCCGCTGTCGCGCTGACCGAGGACTTCGCCGCTCTGGGCATCGACGCGGAGCCGCGGGAGCCCCTCCCCCGCTTCATGGCGGAGCGAATCGTCACGGACGTCGAGGCGCGCTGGCTCCGGCAGGACTTTCCCTCGGCTGTCGCCCTGCCACTGGACCGTCTGCTCTTCTGCGCCAAAGAGGCTTCCTACAAGGCGTTCTCGCCATGGACGGGAACCCGTTTCGGCTTTCGGGACTTCACCGTTCGGCTGCGGCCCGACGGCACGTTCCACATCATTCCCCCGACGCCCGAAAAGCCCATTTCGTCCCCCGACCCAGCAGGACTCACAGGGCGCTGGACGGCATGTTCCAGCCTCCTCCTGTCCGTGGTGGCACTTTCAGCCAGCTGCGCACCCAATGACCACCTGGACGGTTTGACACCGAAAGCAGGGAAAAATTGGGATAATTGGAAGCAATCGACCAGGTGAGCACGTGAGCTTCATCATCCGGCAATGATTTTTTAAGCCAATCTTGCCTGTCCGAGAGTAAATCGATGCGGTACTTTCAAGCCGTCATGAGCGTTCGTCGACTTGACCGATGCCCCTCCGGGACCGGCGGCGTCGATCGGGCTCGGGACAGTACGGCGTTTCCTGTCCGGGCACCCGGAAGCACGACATGACGGGGATCCGCCGGGAGAAGGGATGTCTCGTCGAATCCGATCCGACGCCCGAAACCGTCGACCGCCTCCCGGGCTCGTGGGACCGCGGCCCACCTCGCAGCTGAGGTACTGGCCGTGAACCAGACATGAAAGGCGACCGATCAGTGCAGGACACCTCGAACGCTGGTTTCCCGCCTCTTCGAAGAGGGCTGCGCATGCGACACGGGCAAGCAGGTCCATGCCGCGCCGTACCTCCACTCGCACTCGCTCCGCAAGGAACGAACAGGTACATGCTGATGAATTCAGCACGTACGCCGACGCCCCTCGGACCTGCCGGCGAGTCAAAGCCGACCGAAACCGGAGCGGTCCGAGCCATGGCGCTCAGCCCAATTTTCTGCCACCTTCACAACTCCCACTCGGATGAAGTTTTCGAGTAGGGTCCTCCATAATTATACGGAGAGGCTTCACTGAAGCCGCTCGTCAGCGCACACGCGAACTCCTGGTGCCACAAGCGCCACCGCTCGCCTGTCGGTACCACCGCCCTCATAAGGAATGCGGCGACCGGGATTTCGCATCGCGCGGATGCGCCCGACTGACACTGTTAATCATTAACGGGGGCTTTATATGCCGATTTTGAAAGAACTCTACACTTTCGACAGAACAGACATTCATCAACTCCGCGACTTCCTTCTCAATCAACGCAGACTATCCGGCTGGACGCAGGAGGAGCTCTCCGACCGCTCCGGCGTCAGTGTCCGGACCATCCGCAATCTGGAAACCGGCTCCAACACCAATCCACGTCGGACCTCCGTGAACCTGCTGCTCACCGCGCTCGGCGCAACCGCCACCGCGTTCTCCGAGCCGGCGCCCTGGGTCAGCGGGCGACGGCCGGCGCTCGGGCAGCCTCCAGACCCCCACTCCGACACGACAGCGCTCCCGCCGTGGCAGGGCCCCCGGCCCTTGGGGGACGCCTTGGTGGGCCGCCAGGCCGACTTGGGGCACGTCCTCTCGGCCGCGCAGCGCAGTCGGCTGATCGTTCTCACCGGACCCGGTGGCGTGGGCAAGACCCGCATCGCCCTGGCCGCGGCATCCCGGCTGCGCCCGCTGTTCCAGGGCGGAGTGGCCGTCGCCGAACTGCACGACATCCCGCCCCAGCATCTGGAACCCGCCGCTTCAGCAGCTGAGTTGACGCGTGTAGTACGGCGCCTGACCAGCGACGACGGCGGTGCGCGTGGCGGTGCTGGAATCGGGCGGCGGCTCCTGGTCCTGGACAGCGCCGAGCATGTCTCGCAGCAGACGGCACGGGTCGCGCGGCAGCTCCTCGACGAGCATCCCGGACTTCAGATCATGGTGACCTCGCGCCGCGCCCTGGCTGTCGGCGCGGCCGAGACCTGGGAGGTCGAGCCGCTTTCGTGCGACCAGCGGGACAGCTCGGACACCGAGCTTCCGAGCGCGGTGGAGCTGTTCCTGCGCCGGGTACGGGCCAGCCTGCCGACGCTCGACCTCGGCAACCGCCTGCCGCTGGTGCAGCAGCTCTGCCGACTCCTCGACGGCATGCCACTCGCGATAGAAGTGGCCGCGCGAGGACTCAGATCACTCCCTCTCACCACCCTCCTGCACGACGGGACGCTCTTCCATCTGCTCGCCCACGTCGACGCCGGCGACCTGTCGCGGCACCGCACGCTGTCGGACAGCGTGCGGTGGAGCTACGACCTGTTGCCCGCGCCTCACCGCGAGCTGCTCCGTGAACTGTCCTCGCTGCCCCGCACGTTCTCCCTGGACGCGATCCCGGCCCAGGCGGGCGGCGGATACGGAAGCACACGCGTCGCTCATCTCCTGGCCGAACTCGCGGACGTCTCACTGGTCCAGATCAATCGGGGGCAGCAGTACAGATACGGGATCCACGCCCTCGTGCGGCACTGGGTCACACAGGAGGAGCGCTCGACGGGCCTCGGACGGCCCAGCGAGCGGGGCCGTGAGTGGCCCGCACTCGCGGGCAGCGCCTGACGCCGAACTGCCGACGCGCCGCCAGGGACGGCGGCGCGTTCACGCCGACGCCGACCCGGCGGCCGACCTGACGGCCTCGAGTGAGAAGTGCTGCGGGCCGTCCAGGCTCGACAGCATCAGCTCCTCCAGCCACGGCAGGCAGGCCTCCTCCAGCTCGGTCGTGTGGTCCAGCCTCCGCAGCAGTCGCTGAAGCACCAGCACCAGCCATCCGCTGCCGCCCTGCGCCGCACGCTCCCGCTCGAAGGAGTAGAGCCAGGTGTAGAGGCAGGAGGCAGCCGCGTGGTGGACGCTGTGCTCGATGGCCTGATCCTGCCCGTACGTGGAGGCGGCGTCGGGCGCTTCGGCGGCGATCCGCCCGTAGAAGTCCGTCCGGCGCTCGGCGAACTCACCGAGAACCTTGACGAGCGCGGCGCCCTCGGGCTCGGCGAGTTCGCGTTCCGCGATGCGGCGAGCCTCGGCGGCTGCCGGGCCCCAGCCCCGGGTGATCTCGTCCTCACAGGCGTTGGTCAGCCGCAGCGCCCTGCCCGACGGATGCCACTGCGGGGCATCCTCGGACCAGTCGAAGAGCTGCCGCAGTACCTCTTCCCCGCCGACGGCGGGACGGTCGGCCACTCGCGCCACCGCCGGAAGCTGTGAGGCGATGCTGTGGAGGTTGACGTGCGTGGTCCCCTCGAAGATGCTCGCGATCGCATGGTCGCGCTGGAGCTTCTGGAAGGCGCCGGAGGCCACGCCCTCCCGCAGATAGCTCCGGGCTCCGAGAACCCTGGCGGCTTCCTGCACGACCTCCTCACCGAGGGTGGGGACGAGGTACTTGACCACGGACGACCACAGGCTGAGCCGGGACGGCACGACGGAGAGCGAACGCGCCACCGGCAGCGCCGTGCATTCCGCGATCAGCAGGTCCACATGGGAATTGACCAGATGCCGCCGGATGACAGGGAGCCGGTAGATCTCCTGTCCGTAGAGCACCCGCTCACGCGCGTGACGCAGAGCGATCCGCAGCACCGAGTCCATGGTGCCGATGGACAGCGCTCCGATCGCCGTTCGGGTGATCTGGAGCACCTGAATGATCTCGACCAGTCCGGCACCGGGGCGCCCGAGGAGTGCGCCGGCGGGCACCCTGGTGCGGTCGAAGGTGATGCCGCTGAGGTCGTGCCCGCGCAACCCGACAGTCCTCACGAACGGGTGGTTGGTCCAACTACCCTTCTCCATCTGCTCCTTGTCGAGGAGCAGCAGGGAGGACCGCGAACCGCCGATCGCCGCGTAAACGGTGACGAAGCGGCCCCGGGTCGCGTTGCCGACGGGCCACTTCTCTCCGGTCAGGAGGAAGTCGTCGCCGTCGGGCTCGGCAGTGGTCTCGTTGGTGCCGAGATCGCTGCCGTGGTCTGGTTCGGACACCGCGAAGCAGGCGAGCTCTCCGTCCAGGAGGGCACCCGCTACCCGCGCGCGCTGCTCGTCGTTCCCCCACAGCCACACCGAGTTGACACCTAGGAGCGCGGAGCCGAACATCACCGCGAGCGTCAGATTCCGGCGTGCGAGCGTACGGGTGAGCAGGAAGAGATCTTCGAGATTCCGAAGCCGGCCGCCGAACTCCTCGGGCACCAGGTACCCACTGAAGCCCCACGATCTGAGCAGCTCCACCGCTCCTGGCGGGAGGCTGTCGTTCTCCTCGTGCGCCACGATCTCGGCGAAGCTGAACGGGCCGCCCTCCGCGGCCGGGTCACCGAGCGTCCGCTCCAGATCGGCGACCAGCGCGTGTACCGGGCGCTCCACCGCGTGGCCGCTCATACCAGGGGGCTGTCGACGCCGTAGCGGCTGAACATGCTGCTCATGGCTTCCGCGTCGGGCAGCTCCGCCCGGCCCTCGGCCACCTCGGCACTGACCAGCTCGATCACGTCGCTGACCCGCTCCAGCTTCATGGCGGCCTCGGGATTCAGCGCCTGGAGGGTGAAGAGATCCTCCAGGTTGTAGCCGAGCTCCGCGAGGACCAAGGAGTGGAAGCCGAGGTCACCGACGAGCCGGTGGTCGAGGTCGATCCGGTCCAGCTTGCGTGGCGCGACCACCTGGACCATGCCGATCACCACGGGAGCGATGGCCTCGCTGCCGATGGCTGCAGGAGTGTGAGTCATGACATCGACGCTAGGACCCGCCGATCACCGGGCCCAGGCAACGGGCCCGGCAAGCGCGCGGCAACTAGGGGTTCTGTCGAACACCCTGCCTGTGAGGTTTCATGACGCTCCGTCAACTTGCGCAGCCGCGGAAGTGGACACGGTCCGTCGTCGCGGCGGGGCCATCGGGCCAAGGGGGCGGCCGTGCCTGCGGGGGCTGAGGCCGGACGGCAAGCGCACGCCGCGAGCGCCGCGGGCGCGGGCCGGGGCACGCAGGACCGGTGTGATCCGAACCCGGAACCCGTGCGTGATCCACGCAGAGCGCACGGCCCCGGCACCCTCTCCATCTGGAGTGTTTCCGCCGAAGTTGCCGCCCGGCTGCCTTGCCGGAACCGGACGCGGCGGTGAGGCTGACCGGCATGAGCACAGCGGACAGTACACCTGCAGTCGACTGGGTCAGTGCCCGGTTCTCCGTCGGGAAGCCTCGCCTGAGGCTGATATGCCTTCCGCCTGCGGGCAGTGGCGCGGGCACCTTCCGTGCCTGGCGGCCTTACGTCCCCGAGCACATGGAACTGGTGCCGGTGGAGCTGCCGGGCCGCGGCTCGCGGATCGACGAGCCCGTACCGGACGATCTCGACGCACTGGTCGAGGCTCTTCTCCACGGCCTTCAGCCTGAACTGACCATGCCGTACGCCCTGTTCGGTCACAGCTTCGGAGCCGTGGTGGCGTACGAGCTGACGCTGCGGATCGAGCGGGCGGGGCTGCGGCCGCCCAGTGCCCTGCTGGCCTCGGCGTCCCGCGCGCCGCATCTGGCCCTGGTCCGGGAGCCGATCGCGGCCCGCCCCGACGACGAGTTGATCGCCTGGCTGCTGAGCACCGGCGGGCTGCCGCGCGAACTCCTGGCCTTCCCGGACTTTCTGAGCGATCTGCTGACGGCCGTCCGGGGCGACCTGGCCCTCGCTGAGGGCTACCGCATTCCGCACCCGGTCGGCGTGAGCTGCCCGCTCTTCACCTTCGCGGGCGAGGAAGACACGGTGGCCCCGGTGGCGCAGGTCAGGCCGTGGGCCGCGTACACCCCGGCGGAGCACCGGACCCGGGTGCTGCCAGGCGGTCACTCGTTCCCGGGCACCCACCCCCGGCAGACGATGTCAGCGGTGCTCGACGCGCTGCCGGCTCTCCGGTGAGGCTCACCGGCTGGGACGAGAGACCGCTCAGGAAGTTCGAGTACACATAACTCGGCGGGCCTGTCGGACGGGCCTCGGCGACCAGGTCGCACAGGCTCTCCAGGAGGGCCGTCAGCTCGGCGCGGGCCAGGAAGGCACCGAGGCAGAAGTGGGGCCCGTAGGCGAACGACAGGTGCTTGTTGGGGGTCCGCGCCAGGTCGAACTCGTCGGGCTCGGCGAAGACCCGGCCGTCGCGGTTCGCGGAGGCCAGCCAGGTGGTGACGATGTCGCCCTCCTCGACGAACTGGTCACCGAGGAAGAGGTCCTGGGTCGCGGTACGCCCGCTGTGCAGAGCAGGGCTCGTCCAGCGCAGTACCTCCTCGACCGCCGAGTCCACGGTCACCTCGCCGGACTTGAGCGCCCGCCACTGGTCGGGCCGGTCCATCAGCGCCTGGAGCCCGCCGACCATCGAGAAGCGGGTCGTCTCGTGGCCGCCCATGATGATGCTGTAACAGTTGAAGACGATCTCCTCGTGCGTGAGGGGCCGCCCGTCGATCTCCTTGGTCACCAGCAGGCTGACGACATCGTCGTACGGCTTGTCGTGCCGGGCGGCGGCCAGCTCCGAGAAGTAGAGCAGCAGCCCGTTGCGCGACGCCCAGGTCGCCTCCTCGTTGGGGAGCCCGTCCTCGGTGGACAGGGCGGAGGAGGTGAGCTCGATGATGTGCTGCCGGTCGGACGGCGGCACGCCGAGCAGGTCGCAGATGGCGGCGAGCGGGATGTGCGCGGCCACGTCGGCGGCGAAGTCCACCTCGCCCCGCTCCACCGCCTCCTCGACCAGCCGCCGGGTACCGCGCCGCACGCTCTCGACCACCACGTTGAGGGAGCGCGGCGAGAACGGCTTCAGCAGGGCGCTGCGCAGCGCCTTGTGCGGCTGTCCGTCCGTGACGGCCAGCATCCTCCCGGCCGCCGAGTCACCGCCGGCGAGCAGGGTGTCCAGCACGTTGCCCCGCTCCGAGGTGAAGCTCCCGCTGTCGCTGAGCACCGAGACGACGTCCGCGTATCCGCTGATCACCCAGAACCCTGGACGGCTACTGCTCTCGGGCTGCCAGTGCACCGGCGCCTCGGTCCGCAGGCGGCGCCACAACGGCCCCAGGTCGTGGTGGGCGTGCAGGAGCGGATCGGCGAGATCGACGGTGTCGAGCGGACCCTGCTCGAGCGCGGGGCGGGTGTCCATGGGGCGGTTTCCTCGGACTCGGTTACGGGCGGGCGGCAGCGGAACGGTGCGGTACGGGTCGGGTCGGGCTGGAGCGGACGGTGCGGGGCGGACGCCGGCGGCTGGGCGCCGTCCGGGTCAGCGCATCGGCTCGGTGGGGCCGGGGAAGAACGCCGTGGTGGCGCCGGCTGTCTCCGCGCCGTCCACGGTGAACTGCTGACCGGAGATGAAGGACGCCTGCGGCGAGGCCAGGAAGTGGAACACGTCCGCGATCTCCCCGGGCAGGGCGTGCCGCCGGGCCGGGATGCGTTCGTTGACCTCGTCGAGCATCGCGTCGGTGTACTCGGCGCGCTGCATGGGTGTCAGTACGGCGCCGGGGGCGACACACGCCGTCCTGATCAGCGGGCTCAGCTCCACGGCGAAGGTCTGGCACAGCGAGGCGACGCCCGCCTTGCTGGCGTTGTAGTCCGCGTAGAGAGGGTAGCCGCGCGAACCGTTGACGGACGCCGTCGCCAGGAGCACTCCGTGTCCCTCCCGCAGCATGTGCGGGACGGCGTGCCGCCACAGAGCCAGGACGCCCATCAGATTGACGTCCAGGGTGCGCCGGGCGTCCGCCTCGGTCAGGTCGAGGATGGAGTGCCGGACGCTGATGCCCGCATTGGCGATGACGACGTCGAGGCGGCCGCGGTCGGCGTGCACCTGGTCGACGGCCTCACCCACGGCGGTCCAGTCGGCGATGTCGAGCATGACCGTCCGGATCTCACCTCCGCCCTCGCGGGGGCCGTCCGCCGCGCCCCCGGTGAGTGCCTGGATGTCGAGATTGACCACATGGTCACCCGAGCGGGCGAACCGCTCGGCGGTGGCGAGTCCGATTCCGCTGGACGCGCCGGACACGATGACTGTGCGCATGATGCTTCTCCTGCTCCTTCCGCCCGATCCGGTTCAGACGATGACGCGGTGGTTGCCGAGTGCGTATCCGCTGAAGTTGCGGCGCAGGTTGCGGCTGACGGTGAGCTTCTTCAGCCAGCGGTCGGTGCCGTCGTACCGGGCCGTGAACGACCGGCGGCCGTGCACCGCACGGTAGTTGTCCACGATGAGCAGTGAGCCGGGGCCCACGGCGACGTCCTGCTGCACACGGTGCAGCTCACCCATCAGCCGGTCGAGCGCACCCTCGGCCTCGGTGTCCCCCGGTGCGACGTCCATGAACGGCCGGTCGATGCGCAGGTAGGGGTTGAACCGGTCGCCGGACAGCACGGCGGTCGGTTCGGCGCTGCTGATCATCCCGTACAGCTTCTCCAGCGCGGGATGGCCGGGGTCCTGGGCCTCCAGCTGCCGTATGTGCTCGGTGTCCGGCATGATGCGGAAACGGGCCTCGGCGAGCACCGCGCGGTCGTGGTCGCTCAGCCGGACGTCGCGGACGGAGGCGACGATGGTCGGCACCAGGTCGGGGTTGCGCAGTCCGAAGAGCATGAGGTAATCACAGCGGTTCGGGTGAAATCCGTCCTCGGTGTGGAACTCCAGCAGGCTCTCGCTGCCGTAGCCGCTCTGCCGCTGCTCGTCGCCGCGGATCGGCAGGATGTTCTGGATGATGCGCCCCTCCTGGAGGGTCGCCCAGCCGAACGGGTCGCCCAGCGCCATGCCGCACATCGCCAGCCACAGCTCCTGGGACCGGGCCGCGTCGGAGCGGATGGCGTGGCGCCAGTGCTCCGGTGTGGGTCCGAGCAGCGCGTCGTCCACCGGGAAGCCGTGCACCAGGCACGCGGCGGACCGCTCGGTCCTGCGGTAGGAGAGGAGGAACCTGCGCAGACCGGCGGGCAGCAGTTCCTCGGCCGTGTGGGCCTGGTCGTAGAAGTCCGGCAGGCCGGGCACCCCGTACGCGCCGCCAAGTCGTGCGGCGGCCTCCTCGAGCTGGGTGATCTCGGTGGTGTCCAGGTGGTACTCGGCAGGAGTGTCGCCGCGGTCCTCCCCCGGCCCGACCGCCGCGGTCACGTCCGGGGAGGGTGCGTCAACAGTCGGAGTGCTGCTTGTCATGTCGGGTGTCCTCACCTGGTCGTGACCGCTCTGGGTCGTCCGTCGTCCGGTCCTGTGCGGTCCGCGCCGGGTGGCCGGGCCGCGTGGTGGTGCGCACCGGACCGGCCTGGCAGGGTCCCGGCCGTACGTGGTCCAGTGATGGTGCTCGGTGCGGTGATGTGCGTTCGGTGGTGCGTCGGCCCCGCGTGCGCGGGGCCGGCTACCGCCAGTCCTCGGCGAACTCGTCGAGCTCGCCCTGGTCCAGGGTGATCAGCGGTTCCTGCGAGTCGGCCGCGTCGGCGTCCGCCGCCGGGACCAGGTCCTTGACCGCGGTGGCGAGCGCCGCCACGGTCTTGTGGGCGAACACGTCGCGCGGGGCGATGTCGAGGCCCTCCGCGTGGGCCATCGTGACGAGCTTGATCGAGACGATCGAGTCGCCGCCCAGGTCGAAGAAGCTGTCGTCGATGCCGACCCCCGCCGTGCCGAGGGCCTTCTCGAACAACGCGCACAGCAGCTTCTCGCGGTCGGTCCGTGGTGCCCGGCCGCCGCCGGCTCCCGAGAAGTCCGGTGCGGGCAGAGCGGCACGGTCGAGTTTGCCGCTCGGCGTCACCGGCAGTCCATCGAGGACGACGACGGCCGCGGGCACCATGTGCTCGGGCAGCACGGCGGCGACCCGGTCACGGAGCGCCGCCGGGTCGAGCGGGCCGGCCGCCACCGGGGCCACGTACGCCACCAGCCGTGGTGAGCCGGGCGTGTCCTCCCGTACGACCACGACGGCCTGCCCCACCGAGGGGTCGGCGGCGAGCACCGCCTCGATCTCCCCCGGTTCGATGCGGAAGCCGCGTAGCTTGACCTGCTCGTCGGCGCGGCCCAGGTACTCCAGGCCTCCGTCCGCCGTGCGGCGCGCCACGTCGCCCGAGCGGTACATCCGCGCGCCCGGCGGGCCGAACGGGTCGGCAACGAAGCGCTCCGCGGTCAGCCCGGACCGTCGCAGATAGCCCCGGGCCAGGCCGTGGCCCGCCAGGTAGAGCTCACCCGCCACCCCGACGGGCGTCGGCCGCAGGGAGTCGTCCAGCACATGGACCCGGGCACCGACGACCGGCCCGCCCATCGGCGGACTGGTCCGCCCGGACAGCGGGCGGCTCATCGTCGCGATGACGGTCGCCTCGGTGGGACCGTACGCGTTGACCATGCGGCGCCCGGCCGACCAGCGTTCGACCAGGTCCGGCGGGCACGCCTCGCCGCCCACGACGAGGGTGACCCCGGGGGGCAGGGCGTCCTCGGGCAGCACGGCGAGCGAGGACGGCGGCAACAGCAGCGCGGTCACGCCGTGTCGCGCCACCGTCCGTGCCAGGGCCGGGCCGGGCAGCAGCTCGTCGGGGTCCGCGGTCACCGCGCTCGCCCCGGTCAACAGCGCCGTGGCGAGTTCCCATACGGACGCGTCGAAGCTCGGCGAGGCGAACAGCAGCACCCGCTCCTCCGCACGGAGCGCGAGCCCGTCACGCTGCTGGGCGATCAGAGCGGCGATCCCGAGGTGGGACACCAGCACGCCCTTGGGGCGGCCGGTCGACCCGGAGGTGTAGATCAGATAGGCGGAGTTCGCGGGCCGCAGCGGCGCGGTCCGGTCGGCGTCGGTGAGAGGGGTCCCGGACAGACCGGCGGTCAGCTCCGGATCCGTACCGAGGAGTTCGGTGCCGTTCCCGGCGGCCGGTCCCGGCCCGTCCAGGCACAGCACCTCCCCCGCACCGGCCTCTGCCATGACCGCCGCGCCCTCACCGGTGGTGAGGACGAGATCCGGCCGCGCATCACCGATCAGGTAACGGAGCCGGTCCGGCGGGTAGCCGAGGTCCAGCGGGAGATAGGCCGCGCCGGCCTTGAGGACGGCCAGGACCGCGAGGACGGACCGCGCCGACTTCGGCATCGCGATCGCCACGACACACTCCGGACCCACGCCCCGGCCCACCAGCGCGCGGGCGAGCCGGTTGGCCTGGGCATCGAGGTCCCCGTAGGTGACGGCCAGCTCGTGGTCGTACACCGCGACGGCGCCGGGTCTGGCCCGTACCCGCTCCTCGAAGAGCTCGGGGAAGGTCGCCGTCCGCTCGTGGGCCGCCCCTTCCGCCGCGGCGAGGAGCTGACCGCGTTCCCGGTCCGTGAGCAGGTCGATCCGGCCCAGCGGTACGGTCCGGTCGTCCACGAAGCAGGCGAGGACCTTGCGCACCCGGGCCAGGAGCGCACCGGCCGCCTCAGCCGTGAACAGGTCGGCGCGATAGCTGAGTTCGAGACTGAGCCGCTCGTCGGGCATGACGACCAGACTGAGCGGATAGTGCGAGGCGCCGGGGACGGGCTCCTCGTCGAGGGAGATCCGCAGGCCCGGGACCTGCTCCTGGATGGCCGCCCCGTCGAAGGGGGTGTTCTCGAACCCGATGACGGTGTCGAAGAGATCGCCCAGTCCCAGAGCCCGCTGTACGTCGGGGAGCCCGAGGTGGTGGTACGGGCGCAGCTCGGCCTGGTGCGACTGGAGGTCGGTCAGGATGTGGTCGAGCGAGCGTGCGGGGTCCAGCCGCACCCGTACGGCGACGGTGTTCATGAACAGGCCGACGATCTCCTCCACGCCTGCCAGCTCCGGTGGGCGCCCGGCGGTCGTCGCGCCGAACACGATGTCGTCGCGTCCCAGTTGGTGGCCGAGTGCCACCGCCCAGGCGCCTTGGACGACGGTGTTGAGCGTCAGGCCCGCGCCGCGCGCCGCGGCGGTGAGCGCGGTGGTCCCCTCCGCGTCCAGGACCTCCGTCACGAGGTGGGGCACGGTCGCGGCGGCCGCCTCGGCGCCCGGGGCGACCAGCGTCGGTTCGTCGATACCGGCCAGGGCCTCGCTCCAGGCCCGCGTCGCCCCCTCGTCGTCCTGGTGGGTGAGCCAGCCGAGGAAGTCGGTGAACTGAGCCACCGGCCGCCCTCTGTCGGCTCCGCCGCGGGCGTAGAGGGAGAAGACGTCACGGAAGAACAGCGGCAGCGACCAGCCGTCGAGCACGGCGTGGTGGTAGGTGACCAGCAGGGCGTGGTCGTCGGCCCCGAGCCGGACCAGGGTGACCCGCATCAGCGGGGGCTCGGTGAGGTCGAAGCGGCTGACACGGTCCTCGTCGACCAGCTCCGCCAGTCGCCGGCGGCGTTCGTCCTGGCCGTGACCGGAGAGGTCGATCTCCCGCCAGGGCACACGCACGTCCTCGTGCACCACCTGGACGGAACGGCCCGAGGCCAGGAGCCGGAACGAGACGCGCAGCGCGGTGTGGCGGGCGAGAGCCGCGTCGAACGCCGTGCGCAGCACGGCGGGCGTCAGTGGTCCCTCGAGCCGCGCGGGGGCCTGGGCGGTGTAGACGTCGATGCCGTCGGCGGCCAGCAGTGCGTGGAAGTGCATGCCCTGCTGGAGCGGGGTGAGAGGCAGTACGTCGGTGAGCTCGTGCCCGTCGGCGGCGATCTCCGCCAGCTCGGCGTCGTTCAGCGGGAGCAGCGGCCCGGTGACGGAGTTGTCCGCCGCCGCGGGATGATGGAGTCGCCGCCGAGGTCGAAGAAGCTGTCGTCGACGCCGATACGCGGCTGCCCCAGCACCTCCGCGAACACCTCGTGCAACACCCGTTCCCGCTCGGTGGCCGGAGCCCGGTCGGCGTCAGGGCGAACGACTCCACCACCATCACCACGGCCGGAACCATGTACTCCGGCAACCGCTCCGCCACGAACTCACGCAACGCGACCGCGTCCGGCCGTCCCCGGGCACCGGAGGCGGCCCGTACGTAACCGACGATCCTCCGTACGCCCTCGCCGTCGGCGGACACCGCCGCGACCGCCTGGCCCACCGAGGGGTGGTCGGCCAGGACGGCCTGGATCTCGCCCAGTTCGATGCGGTGGCCGCGCACCTTGACCTGGAAGTCGGACCGTCCGCGGTATTCCACGACACCGTCGGGCCGGCGGCACCCCAGGTCACCGGTGCGGTACATCCGGGCACCCGCCGGGCCGAACACGTCGGCCACGAAGCGTTCCGCCGACAGGTCGGGGCGGCCCAGATACCCGCGGGCGACCCCGTCACCGGCGATGTACAGCTCGCCGACGACCCCGGCCGGGACCGGCCGCAGGAACGCGTCCAGGAGATAGACCCGGGTGTTGTCGGCGGGGACACCGATGGCGGGCGGGCCCGCCGCACCGGGTGGGCCGCCGGGGTGCCAGAGCATCGCGTCGACCGTGCACTCCGCGGGACCGTAGAGGTTGTACACCGACAGATCGGCCACGCCGTGGAGTTCGGCCCACAGGTCGTCGCCCACCTCTTCGCCGCCGAGCGCGAGGACACGCACGCGGTGCCGCTCCCCCGACGCCTCGAACATGCCCGCGTCGAGCATCTGCCGTGCGACGGAGGGTGTGGTGTCGACGACGTCGATCCGTGCCTCCGCCGCGTGGCGGACGAAGGCCAGGGAGTCCTTGCGCACGGTGTCACCGACGATGTGCAGCTCGTGACCCGCGACCATCCACAGGAGCTGGCTCCAGGAGGCGTCGAAGCCGAGCGAGTTGGTGAGCGCGGCACGCAGCGGCCGGCCGCCCGCCCTCGCCCGCTCGGGTTCGAAGAAGTTCGCCCGGTGGCTGTGGAACATGTTGGCCAGATTGCGGTGCTCCACGGCGACGCCCTTGGGGCGGCCGGTGGAGCCCGATGTGTAGATGACGTAGGCGAGGTGCGCGGGGAGCAGCGCACCGGTGCGGTCGTCGTCCGTGAGATCCGATTCGTCCGCGGGCGGCATGGTCTCGTCGAGCAGGAGCGCCGGCACCGATTCGGGTACGTCGCCCACCGTCGCGACGGAGGCCAGGACGAGGGCCGGTCCGGCCTCCGCGCAGATCGCCGCGATGCGCTCCGCGGGGTGGTCGACGTCGATCGGCAGGTACGCGGCGCCCGACTTGAGGACCGCCAGGATCGCCACCACGGCGTCCGTGGTGCGCGGCATGGCGACGCCGACGAGGTCGCCGGGTCCCACGCCGCGGGCGACGAGCAGCCGGGCCAGCCGGTTGGCGTCGGCGTTGAGCAGGCTGAAGGTGAGGCTGGTCGTGCCGTCCGCGACGGCTACCGCGTCGGGCGTCGCGCGGGCCTGAGCCTCGAACAGGCCCGGCAGCGTCCCGGCCGGCCGTTCGACGGCGCGTCCGCTCGTCCGGCGCAGGATCTCGCGCCGCTCGGCGTCCGTACGCGAGGGGAGCCGTCCGGCCTGTTCGTCGGGCCGGGCGGCGATGTCCTCCAGCAGACCGGTCAGGCGCCGCAGTACGCCCCTCGCGGCATCGGCGGTGTAGACGTCCTCGCGGTAGTTGAGTTCGAAGCGGAGCCGGCTGCCGGGGTGGACGGCCAGGCTCAGCGGGTAGTGGGTGCCCTCGAACGCCTCGTCGACGGCGTCCCGCAGCAGACCGACGTCGAGTCCGGGCACCGAGGCGCCCCGGACGGCATGCTCCACGGGGACGTTCTCGAAGGCGACGGTGGTGTCGAAGAGTTCGGTGGCGCCTACGGCGCGGTGGATCTCGGCGAGGCCGAGGTATTCGTGTCCCATCACGGTCGTGTGGTCGTGCTGGACACGGGCCAGCAGGTCCGCCACCGGCTCCGCCGGGTCGACCCGTACCCGGGCGGGCACGGTGTTCATCATCAGGCCCACCATCCGGTCGCTGCCGGGGAGCTCCGGCGGGCGGCCCGCGACGGTGTTCCCGTAGACGACGTCCTGGCGTCCGGTCAGCTCGGTCAGCAGGAGCGCCCAAGCGCCCTGGACCAGGGTGTTGATGGTGAGTTCGCGGCTCCGGGCCAGGGCGGTGAGTGCCGCCGCGGCCTTCTCGGAAAGCTCCGTGACGACGCGCCGCTGGCCCCGGTCCGAGGAGCCGGTGCCGGCCCCGTCCGCGACGAGCGTGGCGCCGTCGACCCCCGACAGCACGCTCTTCCAGGCCTGCTCGGCCTGGGCGCTGTCCTGCTCCCCGACCCAGCCGAGATAGTCCTGGAAGGGCACGGTCGGCTCCAGCCGCTCCGCCGTGCCGCCGTCCCCGTAGATGCGGAAGAGGTCGCCGAGGATCAGCGGCAGCGACCAGCCGTCCAGCAGGATGTGGTGGTTGGTGATCAGCAGGATGTGCCGGTCGGGCGCGAGCCGTATCAGCGTGAACCGGAGCAGCGGCGGTTTCGCCATGTCGAAGCGCCGGGCGCGCTCCTCGGTGAGCAGCCGGGAGAGGCGCGGTCTCACTTCCTCCTGGCCGAAGCCGGAGAGGTCGATCTCCTCCCACGGCGGCTCGACCGCCCGCGCGACGGCCTGGACGGCCTCGCCGGAGCGGCGGCGCAGGAATCCTGCCCGCAGGCTCGCGTGCCGGCCGACCAGTGCGCCGCAGGAGGCGCGCAGCACCTCGGTGTCGAGCGCCCCGGTCAGCTCCAGCGGCGTCTGGACGTTGTAGAAGTCGACGTTCCCGCTGTCGGCTTGTCCCTCCTCGTAGAGGGCGTGGAAAAGAATGCCCTGCTGCAACGGCGAGAGCGGCAGGACCGCTTCCAGGGATGTCTGTCTCACAGTGCTGTCCCCCACTGGGCTTCGAGCTCGTCGAGTTCTTCCACGTCGATCCGCACCAGACTCCCGGTACGGTGGGTCACGGATCGCTTGCCGACGTTCGGCGTCAGGGCGAACGACTCCACCACCATCACCACGGCCGGAACCATGTACTCCGGCAACCGCTCCGCCACGAACTCACGCAACGCGACCGCGTCCGCCGCGCTGTCCGCGGCCGGGGTCACGTAGGCCACCAGGTGCCGGTGTCCCGGCCGGTCCTCGCGGACGGCCGCCACGGCCCGGTCGACCCCGGGCGCCTCGGACAGAACGCTCTCGACCTCGCCGAGTTCGATGCGGAAGCCACGTACCTTGACCTGGCTGTCGGCCCGGCCCAGGTAGGACAGCTCGCCGCTCGCCGACTGCCGTGCCACGTCTCCCGTCCGGTACATCCGGGTGCCGGGCGCACCGAAGGGGTCGGCGACGAACCGTTCCGCGGTGGTTCCGGGACGGCCGAGGTAGCCGCGGGCGAGCCCGTCACCGCTCAGGTACACCTCGCCCGCCACTCCGGGCGGCACCGGTCGCAGCGCGTCGTCGAGCAGCCGGACGCGGGTGGCGGGGACAGGACGGCCCATGAGCGGGACGGTCCGCCCGGACAGCGCGCCGGTCTGGGTCGCGATGACCGTCGACTCGGTGGGGCCGTAGGCGTTGACCATGTGCCGGCCGGGCGACCAGCGTGCGACCAGGTCCGGCGGGCACGCCTCCGCCCCGACGACCAGGTTGATGCCTTCCGGAAGCCCCCCGGCCGGCATGGCCGCCAGCGTGGACGGGGCCAGTAGCAGGCAGTCGACGCCGAGTTCGGCGACGAGTTCGGCCAGGGGCGCCCCGGGCGTGAGCCGTTCGGCCGGCGCGACGACCGCGGCGGCGCCGGTGAGGAGCGCCACACACAGCTCCCATACGGACGCGTCGAAGCTGGGTGAGGAGAACTGGAGTACGCGGGTCTCGGGCGTCAGGCGCAGCAGGTCGCTCTGGTGGCGCGACAGCGCGGCCAGGCCGGTGTGCGTGACGACGACGCCCTTGGGCCTGCCGGTCGACCCGGAGGTGTAGATGACGTACGCCGGGTGCGTCCGCCGCAGGGGCGTGAGGCGGTCCCGGTCGTCCAGATCGTGGCCGTCGGTGTCGCCGCCCGCCGGTGGGTGGCCGACGGGAGCGGCCGCCTCGTCCAGGTACAGGCGCGGCACCGCGGGGGCGAGCGTGACGTCGTCGGCGGCGCGGGTCGTCAGCAGCAGCAGCGGTGCGGTGTCGTCGAGCATGGCGGTGACCCGGGACCGCGGGTAGTCGAGGTCGACCGGGAGACACGCCGCGCCCGACTTCATCACCGCCACCGTGGCTGTCAGGGCGGCGCTGCCGCGCGGCAGGGCGACCGCCACCAGCCGCTCGGGGCCGGCACCGTGTCCGACCAGCACCCTTGCCAGGCGGTTGGCGCGGGTGTTGAGCACCGCGTAGTCGAGGGACTCGGTCGGGGAGAGCACCGCGCAGGCGTGCGGGGTCCGCCTGACCTGCTCCTCGAACATTTGGGGGAAGGTACGCGGGACGACGGGGTTCGTGTCCTGCGGGGGGTCGCCCGCGGCGAGTGCCCGCGTGCGTTCCGCCGCGGTCAGGACCTCCACCCGGGCGAGCGGCACATCGGCGGGGGCGCCGAGGAAGCGGGTCAGGAAGTCCGTGAACCGGTGCTGGTGCGTGCGGAGTTCGGCGAGGCTGTACCGGTCGGGGTTGGCCTCGAACTCGATGCGCATGCCCCGGCCGCCCGGATCGGGGTGGCAGGTGATGTTGAGGTCGGTGACCGGTCCGCCGGACAGCGCCATCACCTCGGCCTCGCGACCGGTGAACGCGGTCTCGGACCCCGACGGCATGATGTTCACGAGCACGCCGAACAGCTGCTCGTTGGTACCGAGCATGCGCAGGTCACGCCGTAGTTCGTCGTACGGGTAGCGCTGGTGGATCAGCAGTTCGCCCAGACGCCGGGCGACCTGCCGCACCAACTGGGCGCGGTCGGCCGCCGGGTCGACGGTGATCCGCAGCGGAAGCGTGTTCGACAGCATGCCGGGCACGTTCTGGGACCGCGCGCCGAGCCGTGCGGTGGTGGGCACCCCGATGGTCAGGTCCCGAGCTCCCGTCATCCCGTGCAGATAGGCGGCGACCGCCGCCAGCATCGGCACCGTCCACGGGGTGCGGGCGGCCCGCCCGGCGGTGTGCAGCGCCCGCAGTTCGGCAGGCGGGAGCATCGTCGTCGTGGCGATCGCCATGCCCGCCGCGGTCGTCGGCGCTCCCGGCGCCAGACCGGCCGTCTCCGGCCGGTCGGCGAAGATCCCGGCCCAGTACGCCCGGTCCGCGGTGTACTCCGCCGACGCACGGTAGGCCGTCTCGTCCGCCAGCAGGTCCTGGAGCCGGCCCAGCGGCTCACCATCGGGTTCCACCCCGGCGGCCAGCGCCTCGTAGCACGTGGAGATCCGGCGTGAGTGCAGCACCGACCCGAAGGCGTCGGACAGGATGTGGTGGCTGCGCTGGTACCAGACGTGGTGATCGGCTCCGACCCGTATGAGGATGTGCGCCGACAGGGCGTCCTTCTCCAGGTCGAGCGGGGTCGCGCGGTCGCGGTCGATCAGCGTCCGCGCGGCGGCGAGGGGGTCCGGCTCATCGCTGAAGTCGTACTCCTGCCAGGTCGAACAGCCGGGTGCGACCGGCCGCTGGTACGTACCGTCCCGCCGCTCCACCAGTTCGACGTCGAAGCTTCCGCTCTCCCCCTCGGCCCGGCGGATCGCGCGCTGGAGCAGCCTGCCGTCCAGCGGCCCGCGTACCTCCATGGCGACCATGGTGTTGTAGGCCGGGTTGGCGGGGTCGAGCTGTTGGGCGAAGAACACCCCCCGCTGGGCCGCCGTCAGCGGCAGCAGACCGTTCTCGGCGCGTGAAGTCATCGGGTCGTAACCGCTCTCTCGTGCATCCCCGCGAGCCTGGAGGGCTCGGATCTCGCGACGATGCTGCATCGCACGCCCGTGCGGAAACCAGGCAACCGAACCGGCAATCAGCGGCGCTGGTCGAAATGCCGCCCCGGCCGGACCGAGTTACCGGCCGCTTGCCTGGTTCTCGTACGGGACGCGGGTGATGCTGCGGCCAGCCGGGCACGGCGCCGCGCCTCGCGCGTGCCGGACGTGCCATGAACCACTGGAGAGGACAGGGACGTTGGGAGACCAGGACCGAGGCCTGCTCGATTGGCTGGACCAGCCGTCCGCCGAGCGCGGTCTGTACTACGCGGATTCCGCCGACGGATGGGACTTCTGGTCCTACCGTGATCTGGCCACGCTGGTGCTGAGAACCGCCGCCGCCCTGCGGGCGAAGGGGGTCGGGCAGGGCGACGTCGTCGGCCTGGTGCTGCGCTCCAGCCCGGGTTTCGTCGCCGGGTTCTTCGGCGCGCTGGCGGCCGGTGCGACGCCGTGCTCCATTCCTCCGCCCTTCGCCTTCCAGCGTGCCGACGAGTACGAGAAGCACGCGAGCCATCTGTTCCGGACAGCCGCGCCCCGGTACACCATCTGCGACGACGAGTCGCTGGAGCAGATCCGTAAGATCGCGTGCGGGCTGGGGCTCGAGGAGCCGGTCGCCTTCGACGAACTCGTCGCCGGGACGGAGCCGCTGGAACGGCCGATGCCCCTGCCGGAGACCGCGCTGATCCAGTTCACCTCCGGGTCGAGCGGCTTCTCGCGCGGCGTGTTGATCTCCGCCGACGCCCTGCGGACCAACCTCGCCGGAATGGGGCAGTGGCTGGGCTGCGCGCCCCAGTACCCGGCGATCAGCTGGCTGCCGGTCCATCACGACATGGGCCTCGTCGGCTTCCTGCTGAACGTCGTCGTCACCGGCTTCGACGGCTGGATGATGCAGCCGGACGACTTCATCCGGTCGCCGCTGCGGTATCTGCGCTGCATCAGCGACCAGGGCGCCGTCATGACGGCCATGCCCAACTTCGGGCTGGCGTACATCCTGCGCCGGGTGAGACCGGCCGACCTGCGGGAGCTGCGCTTCGACTCGGTCCGGTGCGTGATCATCGGCGCGGAGCGGGTCGACCGGCAGGTGCTCGAGGACTTCCACGCACTGCTGGGGCCGCACGGTCTCGACCGCGGCGCCCTGCTCCCCGCGTACGGCAGCGCCGAGGCGACCCTCGCGGTGACCGGTCTGGCCCCCGGCGAGGGATGGTCGGCGCAGGCGCCGGACGCCGGTGACGCCGCGTCCCTCGCCGGGGCGGCGGTGGTCGGCTGCGGCCGTCCGCTGGAGGGCAGGACGGTGCGGATCCTGTCCGAGGAAGGCGAGGAGCTGCCGGACGGACGGGTCGGCGAGATCGTCGTCACCGGAGTGTCGATCGCGAGCGGGTACATCGGTTCCGGCGGGTCCGCCTCCGGTACCAGCGTCGACGACGGGGGCCTCGCCACCGGTGACGCGGGCTTCATGCGGGACGGACAGCTCTTCGTGATCGGCCGGCTCGGCGACGGGCTGAAGGTGAACGGGAAGATGGTCTTCGCCGAGAGCCTGGAGGCCCTGCTGCACCACCGGGGCATTCCCGAGCGGCGCGTCGCTGTCCTGCTGGGCGTACGCGACGGGGTACCGACCGGCGTGGCGGTGTTCGGCGGCGCGCGTCCCGGCTGGCGGGAGGCCGCCCATGAGGTCCTCTCCGAATGGCTCGGCGACGCGGTGCTCCACATGGTCGAGCTTCCCCGTGGCGGCGTCTCGGTCACCTCGAGCGGTAAGCCCCGTCGGCGGGTCATCTGGAAGGCGCTCTGTGCGGGCGAGTTCGACGCGACGACACGACCGCTGACGGCGGGAGCGGAGGAGAGCGCGCCGTCCACGCCGAACTGACCGGCCCTCGGCGGACAGTCCGCGTGACAATAGTGTGCGGCGCACAGTACAGTGCATCGCATGGCTACAGAAGATGTCGCTCTTGGCCAGGCCCAGGAGCTGCGTCGCGGCACGGTCGTACTGGCCTGCCTCGCGCTGCTCCGCAAGCCGCAGTACGGCTACGCACTGCTGGAGACACTCAACGACGCGGGTGTCACCGTCGACGGCAACACCCTCTATCCCTTGCTGCGCCGACTCGAGAAGCAAGGCCTGCTCACCAGCGAATGGAACACCGACGAGTCCCGGCCACGGAAGTTCTACCGGGTGAGTCCCGAGGGCTCCCGGGTACGCACCTCACTGGTGCGTGAATGGCAGGACCTCGTCACCTCGATCTCACGGCTTACCAAGGAGAATGGATGAGCACGAGCACGCTCACCGAGCGCTACGTGCACGAGGTCGTCAGGCGGCTGCCCGCGGATCAGCGCGACGACATCGCCGACGAACTGCGCACCACGATCGCCGACACCATCGAAGCGCGCGACCCGGCCCGTCCCGAGGCGGTCGAGCGCGAGGTGCTGAGCGAGATGGGCGATCCGATCCGGCACGCCGCGCGCTACACCGACCGGCCGCTCGCCCTGATCGGTCCCGATCTCTACCCGACCTACATCCGGCTGCTGGTCCTCCTGCTCACCACCGTGCTGCCGGTGATCACCGTCGTGTTCGTACTGCTGGAGATCGTGGACGACAACGGCCTCGGCGCGGCCGTCGGCGCCGGCGTCGAGACGGTGTTCACGGTCGGCGCCCAGATGGTCACCGTACTCACCGTACTGTTCGCCGTGGCCGAGCGCGTCGGCCACAGGAAGGGGACTCTCATCCGTACCACCGACTGGACCCCCGACGACCTGCCCGAGACCCGCGAGCCCGACAAGGGCGGTATCGGGGTCCTCATGACGGCGGTCTGGTACGCACTGCTGTTCGGTCTGATCGTCTGGCAGCAGATCTCCGAGCCCTACCGGACCGACGGCGTCGGGGAGCGGATCGCGGTACTCGACCCGGACCTGTGGTCGGGGTGGATCTGGCCGGTCCTCACCGGGCTCGCCGGCCTCGTCGTGCTCGCGCTGGCCCGCGTGGTCACGCACGGCTGGACCAGCCGCCTGGCCGTCCTGCACGCCGTCGCCCAGGCGCTGTTCGTGCTGCCGCTGGCCTGGATCCTCCATCAGCGGCAGCTCTTCAACCCGGACTTCCTGGCGGACGTCACGGACAACACGACGCCCGAGGTCTACACCGGCGTGGCGCTGATCGTCCTCGTCGCGAGTCTGATCGCCGTCGTCAAGAGCTTCCGCGCGGCGGGGAAGTAGGACGGCAGAAGCCGGACGAGGGACGTGAGAACGCTGCTGCCGATGTCACCCGAGGTGACATCGGCAGCAGCGCGACGAGGGACGGGCCCGGGGTCAGCGCGTCGCCGCCATGATCTCGGGACGCACCAGGTTCTCGGCCAGCAGCAGGCTCTTGACCCGGTCCGAGAGCATGCCGAGCTGCCGCAGGACATGGATCACCTGCTGGAACAGCATCTGCCGGTAGGTGGCCATCATCGGGTTCGTCCGGGCGAACAGCAGCCCCTTCTCCACGTCGAGGTCCATCCGCTCCCAGACCTCGCGCAGCATGAACCGGCGCGACATCAGCTGGATGGCCTCCAGCAGGAAGTCCTCCCGCTCACGCAGCTCGGCGGAGGTCACCTGCCCGTACATGCCGGTGAGCGCGGTGACCCCGAAGGCGATGTGCCGGGCCTCGTCGCTCGCGACCATCTTGGTGATCTGGCGGATCACCGGGTCCCCGAAGCCGCTGCTCGCGAGCCGCAGCGCGGTGATCGCCAGACCCTCCACGACCACCTGCATGCCGAGGTAGACGATGTCCCACCGGGATTCCGACAGCAGATCGTGCAACAGCGTCTTGAGCCCCGGATTGATCGGGTAGGAATCGCCCAGCTTCTCGTCGACATAGCGGGCGAACGCCTCGACATGCCGCGCCTCGTCGGCGACCTGCGAGGCCGCGTAGGTCTTGGCATCCATGTCCGGCACCGTCTCGACCAGCCGGGCCGTGGTCACCAGCGCGCCCTGCTCGCCGTGCAGGAACTGGCTGCACATCCACGACTGGTACTGCCAGCGGAACTGCGTCAGCAGTTCGCGGGGCACGGGACTGCCCTCGCCGACGACGAAGGACGCGAGTCTCCCCCCGCTCTCCTCCGTCATCTCGGATCCGAACCGGATGTCGTAGTCCCAGTCGATGTCGGTGGTGGCGTTCCACTGCGAGAGCTTGTTCTTCTCGTAGAGGTTCCACACCCGGCTGTCACGTTTGCCGTAGTCCCAGTTCAAGCATGCCTTGAACATCGCGTCGACCTCCATGAGGTCCGCGGTGACGGTATCCAGTGTGAAGAAGGTCGATTCGGCCGAGTCGGTCGTGGCGGCCGACCCACCAGGAGCGGCCGCCAAGCCGGTCACCGAGCCTGGAACTGTGGTCATTGGATTACGGTCCACCCCTCGGGCACGGAACAGGACTGACGGTCGTGGAGTCTGGCGCGCCGCGGAATCGCTCTCCAGGCACCCGCGGGGCAACTTGGCGGCAGACCGGTTGCCGGTCCCCGTGCCTGGTCCCGCTGCCACCCGCCGAACCATGATGACCGGCAGGGGCTGCCGCCCCGGATGACCGCCGGCCGACCGAAGGGGCGGGATGCGCATGACTGCCGCCGCACCACCCACCTGCTCAGGGAGCTCGTCCGGCTCGCCGAGCGCACCGGCTCCCCGCGCCGACTGTCCCTGGATCGTGGGCCGGGTCAGCGCACCACGACCCCGGATGCGGCTGTTCTGTCTGCCGCAGGCGGGCGGCAGCGCGGCCTCGTTCGCCCCCTGGCGCCTCGCCCCTCCCCCCGGCGTGGAGCTCGCGACGGTGGAGCTGCCGGGCCGGGGTGTACGCGGCGCCGATCCGCTGCCGGACACCCTGGAGGAGCTGGCCGACGCCGTGATCGACGGCATCTCGGACGAGTTCGACCTGCCGTACGCGATCTTCGGCCACAGTTTCGGCGCGCTGCTCGGCTATGAGATCGCCATCGGGATCGCGCGGCGCGGCCTGACCCCGCCGCGCGCACTGCTGGTGTCCGCGGCACGGTCGCCGCACACCCCGGTGCGTCGGCGCGTGTCGGACCGGGACGACGCCGGGCTGCTCGCCTGGCTGGACGGGTTCGGCGGAATTCCTTCCGAACTGACCCGCTACCCGGCGTACTTGCGGTACGCGCTGCGCACGGTCCGCCGCGACCTCGCCCTCACAGAGGCCTACCTGGCCCCCGGGCCGGCGCGGGTCGACCACCCACTGCACGTCCTCGGCGGTGCGGACGACCCACTGATCAGCGAGGCGCAGCTGGAGCGCTGGCGGGACTGCGCGGCGGGCGAGTTCTCCCTCCGGCTGCTGCCCGGCGGGCACGACTACCTCTTCACCGGCGCACCCGCGGCGCTCGACGCCCTCGAGACAGCGCTGCGCTGACCGGCCCCGCCCCGGCGCCACCGAGTCGCTCACGCGGCAGCGGAGGAGCCCGCGCACCTGCCGGAACGGCCCTGCCGAAGGGCGGGAGCCGGACGGGGAAGCTGCCGGTCGGCTGCCTGTCCCCGCACTCGGGCCGTGCGGCAGCATCGCGCTGTCGGCCGCGTCAGCGTGTTCCACACCACCCGCCGCCGCACCACTGTCAACACCGACCGCTCACGGGGAAGACCTCACAGTGAACGAAGCGACAGAGTCGCCGATCGAGATGGCGCTGCCCCTCACGCCGCTGCAGGAGGGCATGCTCTTCCACGCGCTGTACGACTCCGAGACTGTGGACGTCTACAACATCCAGGCCGGCTTCGAGCTGACCGGGGACATCTCGGCGGAGCGGCTGCGCGCGGCCTGCGCCGCCACGCTCCGGCGCCATGCCGTCCTGCGGGCCGGCTTCCGGCTGCGCGCCAACGGGAAACCCGTGCAGTTGGTGCGCCGCGTCGTGGACACACCGTGGACGGAGCTCGACCTGTCGGCGGAGTCCGAGTCCGAAGGCCGGGCGAGGCTGCTGGCCTTCCTCGAGGGCGAGCGGCTGCGCCGCTTCGAGATGGCGGCGCCACCGCTGATGCGGTTCGCGCTGATCCGGCTGGCACCCGACCGCCACGCCTTCGTCATGACATATCATCACATCCTGCTGGATGGCTGGTCTCTGCCACTCGTACTCCAGGACCTGCTCGCGTTCTACCGGAGCGACGCCGACGACACCGGGCTCGGCCCCCTCACCCCCTTCTCGGACTTCCTCAGGTGGCTCTCCCGCCAGGACCGGCCCGCCGCGGAACAGGCATGGCGGGACGCCCTGCACGGTCTGGACGAACCGACACTCGTCGCCCCCGGCGCGCCCCTCGCGGAGACGATGCCCGGGCTGGCCTTCGTGACGCTGCCCGAGCAGGCGACGGAAGCGCTGACGGCGACCGCCCGGCAGCACGGCCTCACGCTCAACACCGTCGTACAGGGCGCCTGGTCATTGCTCCTCTCCCTGCTGACAGGGCGCAACGACGTGGTCTTCGGCCAGACCGTGCACGGCCGCCCGCCACAGCTCCCCGGGGTCGACTCGGTCGTGGGCCTGCTCATGAACGCGGTCCCGGTCCGGGTGCGGATCGCCCCCGAGGAGTCGATGGCCGCCCTCTTCGCCCGGATCCAGGACGAACAGGCGGCCCTCGCCCCGCACCACCACCTGGGGCTGACCGAGGTGCAGCGGCTGGCCGGGCTCGGCGCGCTCTTCGACACCTCCGCCGGCTTCGGCAACGCGCCCTTCGACTGGGAGGCCGTACAGGACGGTCCGGCCGGCCTGCGGGTGACTCTGCTGGAAGGGGACAAGGAAGCGGCCGGACAGCAGGAGATCACCGGATCGACTCACTACCCCCTGAGTGTCTTCGCCGTCCCCGGCCCCAACCTGCGGCTCGAACTCAACTACCGCACGGACCTGTTCGATGCCGAGCGCATCGAACTGATCGGGTCCCGGCTGCGGCTGCTGCTCGACACCTTCGCCGAGAGGCCCACGACGCCGGTCGCCGCCGTTCCGCTGCTGACCCGCGAGGAGCGGGAGCAGGTGATCGCCGGGTGGGGAGGCCGACGAGCGGAGTCCGGGAAGGTTCCCGCCCGCGTACCGGCGACACTCACCCAGCGGTTCGAGGACCAGGTGCGCGCCACACCCGACGCACCGGCCGTGGCGGACGGGGAGCGGTCGCTCAGCTACCGCCGGCTCGACGCGGCGGCGAACCGGCTGGCCCGGCTGCTGCTGGCCCGCGGGGTGAAGCCCGGCGACTTCGTCGCCGTGGCGCTGCCGCGCGGTATGGACCTGATCGTGGCGCTGCTCGGCACGCTGAAGGCGGGAGCCGGATACCTGCCGGTCGACCCCTCCTATCCCGCCGAACGCATCTCGTTCATGCTCGACGACGCCTCCCCCTCCGTCGTCGTCTGCGCCGGCACCACCCGCCCGGCGCTCATCACGCACCCGTCGGTCGTCCCGATCGCCGACCCCGCCGTCAGGGACGAGCTGGAGCTGCTGCCCGGGCACCGCGTGGAGGACGGCGAACGCGGCGCGCCGCTGCGGCTCGCGGACGCCGCGTACGTCATCTACACCTCGGGATCGACCGGCCGGCCCAAGGGCGTCGCCGTCGAGCACCGCACGGTCGACAGCTATCTCGCCTTCGCCCGCGCCGCCTATCCCGGCCTCGCCGGACAGGCGCTGGTGCACTCACCGCCCTCTTTCGACCTCACCGTCACCGGCATCTTCGGCCCGCTGACCTCCGGCGGCCTGGTGCGCATCGTCGACCTGGAGGACTTCGACGCCCCTGCCGACGCCACCCCGCCGCCCACCTTCGTCAAGGCGACGCCCAGCCACCTGCCGGTGCTGACCGCGTCGTCCGACTGGTACTCACCGACCGGGGAACTGGTCCTGGGCGGTGAACAGCTGAACGGCGAGGCGCTGGCACAGTGGCGCGAGGCCCACCCGGGCGTGACCGTCGTGAACGAGTACGGACCCACGGAGGCCACCGTGGGATGCATGGAGTACCGCCTGGCACCCGGCGATCCGCTGCCGGGGGGTGCGGTGCCGATCGGCCGTCCGGTCCCCGACGCCCGCGTCTATCTCCTGGACGGTTTCCTGCGTCCCGTCCCGGCGGGCGTCCCCGCCGAGCTGTACATCGGCGGTGACGTACTCGCCCGCGGTTACGTCAACCGGCCCGGGCTCTCCGCGACCCGCTTCGTCGCCGACCCGTTCGGCGCGCCCGGCTCCCGGATGTACCGCACCGGTGACATCGCCTGCTGGCGGCCTGACGGCATCATGGTCTACCGCGGCCGGTCCGACGACCAGGTCAAGGTCCGCGGCTTCCGGATCGAACTGGGCGAGGTGGAGACCGTCGTCGCGGCCGATCCCGCCGTCGCACAGGCCGCGGCAGTCGTACGGGAGGACCGGCACGGGACCGAGCGGCTGGTGGCGTACGTCGTACCGGCGGTCGGCCCGTCCGCGGACCTGGCCACGCTGGCGGACCGGATCGGGGCGCGACTGCCCGCGAACATGGTCCCCTCGGCGTTCGTCACCCTGCCCGCACTGCCGATGAGCCCGAACGGCAAGGTGGACCGGGCTGCGCTGCCGGCCCCGGACGAGACGCGCGAGTCCGGGCAGCGGCAGCGGCGGGACCAGGCGCGGGACGAGAGCGTCGAGGCCGTCCTCGTCGAATTGTTCAACCAGGTCCTCGGCGTGGACGGCGCCGTGGCGACGGACGACTTCTTCACCCTCGGCGGCGACTCCATCACCGCCATCCAACTCGTCGTCCGCGCCCGCGCCGCGGGCTTCCACCTGACCCCGAAGCACATATTCACCCACCGCACCGCGAGCGCCCTCGCCGCCTTCCTCGTGGTGAGCCCGACGGGCACGGCGGACACCGCGGAGGGCGACTCCGGCGCGGGGGACCCGACGGCGAACTGGCCGGCGGACGTGATCCCCGCCACACCGATCATGCTCTGGCTGCGGGAGCAGGGCGGAACGTCCGACGCGTACCACCAGTCGACACTGCTCCGGGTACCGGCCGCACTCGACGCCGACCGGCTGGCCGCCGCCGTACGGGCTGTCGCCGAGCGGCATCAGTCACTGCGCGCCCGCCTCCGGGAGGACGGGACGCTGACGCTGGACCCGGTGGACCCGGCGAGGTTGCGGAGCGCGGTACGCCGGGTGGATGTCGTGGGTCTGGCCCCGGAAGGCGTCCGTCTGCGGATCGCCGCCTGCGCCCGGGAGGACGCCGACGCTCTCGCCCCGCGCGCCGGCGCCATGCTGCGGGTCACCTGGTTCGACGCAGGCGAGGGCGCTCAGGGCAGACTGCTCGTCACCGTCCACCACCTGGCCGTCGACGCGGTCTCCTGGCACATCCTGCTGACCGACCTGTACGGCGTCTGGCAGGACCTGGCAGCGGGTGCCGTCCCGGAGACCGGCCCGGTGCCGTTCTCGATGCGGGAGTGGAGCCTGCTGCTCCGCGCGGCAGCGGAAGCACCCGCTCTGAGGGGCGAACTGCCCCACTGGCGGCGGACTCTGAGCGGAGGACAGGGGCCGGGTGACGGCAGGCTCGCCGACGTGGAGCTCTCCCCGTCGCAGGACGTCTACGCGACGGCCGGTGAACTCTCCCTCACCCTTCCGCCGGAGCTGACCGCCCCCCTGCTCACGACCGTGCCCGCCGTCTTCGGCACACACACGAACGAGGTCCTGCTCACCGCTCTCGCGGTGGCCGTCGCCGCCTGGCGACGTGACCGCTCGCCCGGTGACGGCGACAGCACGGCCGTACTGATCGACGTCGAGGGCCACGGCCGCGAACAGATATCCGAGGACGTCGACCTGTCCGGCACGGTCGGCTGGCTGACCACGCTGTACCCGGTACGCGTCGACGCCAGGATCGCCGACTGGGCGCCGGACGACGATCCGGCCGGGGCACGCCTCGGCGAGGCCGTGCGCCGGGTCGCCGCCCAGTTCGAAGCCATCCCCCGGCGTGGCGCCGGCTTCGGTCTGCTGCGCTACCTGAACCAGGAGACAGCCGCCGAGCTGGCGGCCCGCCCCGCACCCCAGATCGGGTACAACTACCTCGGGAGACAGGGTGGTGCGGGTACCACCGACTGGAGCGTGGCGCCCGAGTCGGACGTACTGCCCCTCGGGGCCGACCCCCGTATGCCCATGGCGCACGTCGTCGAACTGACCGCCGCGGTCAGCGACGGCGCGGAAGGGCCACGCCTGGTCACCAACTGGCTGTGGGCCCGCCGGCTCCTCTCCGACCAGGACGTCACCGAGCTGGGCCGGCTCTGGTTCGCGGCCCTGCGCGCGCTGGTGGAGCACGGGACGAGCATGGAGGCCATCGTCCCGCGGCAGACCATCACGCCCGCCCTCCCACGCGAGGGCGGGCCACTGGGCGGAGAACCGCTCGACCGGCATGACACCGAGCTCGCCGGTCTCGGCGCCCGTATCGGCCTGCCCGTCGTCCAGGCCCTGCCGATGACGCCGCTCCAGGAGGGGCTGCTCTTCCACGCCCGGTACGACAGCCGGGACCTCGATGTCTACAACGTGCAGATCTCGTTGGAGGTAAGGGGCACGCTCCACGCCGAGCGGTTCCGGGACGCCTGCGACGCTCTTCTGGGACGGCACCCGATGCTGCGGGCAGCCTTCCTGCAGAAGCGGTCGGGGGAGCCGGTGCAGGTGATCCCGGAGCGGACGGCCATGCCTTGGCACACGCATGACCTGGCCGGCCTCGACCCGCGCGAGCAGGCCGACAGGCTGGCGGCGGTGCTGGAGGCCGACCGGCGGCGGCGCTTCGACCCGGCCACCCCGCCGTTGATGCGCTGCACCCTGGTCGGCCTGGGCGAAGACCGGCAGCAGATCGTACTGACCATGCACCACCTGCTGGTGGACGGCTGGACCACTTCGCTGCTGCTGCGCGACCTGCTCGCTCTCTACGACCACGGCGCCGCGAGCGGGCTGCCCGCACCCGGTCACTACCCCGACTATCTGCGATGGCTGGCCGAACAGGACCGCGAAAAGGCGCGTACAGCCTGGCTGGAGGCGCTGGCGGGACTGAAGGAACCCGCGCTGAGCTGCCCCGGCACGGACACCGCGCGGATACGCGTCCTTCCGGAGCGGATCACCGTCGCCCTCTCCGAGACGGAGACGTCCGCGCTGCTCGACATATCGCGCCGTCACGGTGTCACGCTCAACACCCTGGTCCGGGTCGCGTGGGCGCTGTGCCTGCACCGGCGGACCGGGCAGTTGGACATCACCTTCGGGGCCACGGTCTCGGGCAGGGTGGCCGAACTCCCCGGCGTCGAGGAGATGGTGGGGGTGTTCATCAACACGGTGCCGGTACGGGTGCGTCTCGACCCGGCCGAGCCGGTGGCCGAACTGCTCGAACGGCTCCAGGGCGAGCACGCCGAACTTCTCGAGTACCACTACCTCCCGCTGAGCGACATCCAGCGGACGGTGGGACTGGGGACCCTGTTCGACAGCTGCGTCGTCTTCGAGAACTTCCCGACCGCCGAGACCCTGCCGAGCGGTCCGGACAACGGCTTGCGGCTGACGGACGTCGTCGGCCACGACGCCTACCACTATCCGCTCAAGCTGATGGCCGCACCCGGCCGGCAGCTGGAGCTGGAGATCAGCTACCGCCCGGACCTGTTCGACGCACCACTCGGGCAGCAGGTGGCCGATCGTCTACGGGAACTGCTGATCGAGCTGCCCGGAGCGCTGGCCCTCCCGACGGGCCGGTTCCTGGAACACACTCCCGCGCCACCGGCCGGACCGGGGCAGCAGATGATGTGCGAGCTGATCGCGGAGGTACTCGGACGCGACTTCGTCAGCGCGGACGAAGATGTGTTCGAACTCGGCTGCGACTCCCTGACGGCCCTGCGTCTGGCGGGCCGGATCGAGACGGAGCTGGGACGGCCCGTGGACGTGGAGGCCGTCTTCCGCTGCCGTACCGCCCGCGCCCTCGGCACCGCACTCACCTGATGCCCACGCAAAGCCCGGAGCCAGCCCGGGACGAACCCTGAGTACAGAAAGACTGAAACCATGACGAACCCTTTCGACAACGAGGACGGCACCTTCCACGTGCTCGTCAACGACGAGCGTCAGCACTGCCTGTGGCCCGCGTTCGTCGAGGTCCCGGCCGGCTGGGACGTGGCTGTGTCGGACAGCGCCCGGCAGGCCTGCCTCGACTACATCGAGGAGAACTGGACCGACATCCGGCCCGCCTCGCTCGCCGCGGCCGACGCGGCCTGACCCGTTTCGCTCATCGAATGCTCCGGCAGAGATAGGTGGCTGTACATGCCGAACGACTTCCCCCCGGCCGTCAACTCATGGAACGAGTGGGACACCCTCCGGGAAATGGTGGTCGGCTCCGCCGACAACGCCTGCTTCGAACCGGCCGAGCCAGGCAGCCGGCCCGCGATACGCAACGCTCCCGACAAGCCGTTCCCGACGGGCCCGAAGTCCAAGGAGGCCATCGATCTGGCCAACGAGGAACTCGCCGGTCTCGCCGCGCTTCTGGAATCCCAGGGCGTGACCGTACGCCGCCCCGAGACGCACGACTTCTCCGCCCCGGTCACCACCCCCGACTTCGAGGTCGAGAACCAGTACTGCGCCGTCTGCCCGCGCGACGTGATGATCACCATGGGTAACGAGATCATCGAGGCGACCATGTCGCGCCGGGCCCGCTACTTCGAGTACCAGCCCTACCGCAAGCTGGTCTACGAGTACTGGAACGCCGACCCGCGGGTGGGATGGACGACCGCGCCCAAGCCGTCGATGAAGGACGGCATGTACCGCGAGGATTTCTGGGACTGGCCGCTGGAGAAGCGCCACGCGAAGATGCACTCGTTCGAGTTCTGCATCAACCAGGACGAGGTGGTCTTCGACGCCGCCGACATGAGCCGGCTGGGCCGCGACATCCTGGTCCAGGAGTCGATGACCACCAACCGGGCGGGCATCCACTGGCTCAAGCGCCACCTGGAACCCCGCGGCTTCCGCGTCCACCCCGTGCACTTCCCGCTGGACTTCTTCCCGTCGCACATCGACTGCACCTTCGTGCCGCTGCGCCCCGGCCTGATCCTCACCAACCCGGAACGGCCTTTGCGCGAGGGCGAGGAGAAGATGTTCCTCGACAACGACTGGCAACTGGTCGATGTGCCCCAGCCCGTCCTGACCAACGACGAGATGCCGATGTACTGCCAGTCGTCGAAGTGGCTCTCGATGAACGTGCTGAGCATCTCGCCGACCAAGGTCATCTGCGAGGAACAGGAGAAGCCCCTCCAGGACCTTCTCTCCTCGTTCGGTTTCGAGGTCTTCCCGATCCCGTTCCGCAACGTCTTCGAGTACGGCGGCTCCCTCCACTGCGCCACGTGGGACATCCACCGTGACGGCGACAAGCAGGACTACTTCCCCTCCCTCCAGTACGAGCCGCTGTTCTGACCGCTCCACCCGAACGCGAACAGCGGGCACCATGGCAGTCGGATTTCCGAAGCACCTCGGCCAGGGGCGCACACGGCGAATCCGTCGCAGCGACGCCAAGGCCTACGCGGACCCGCTGTCCGACTGACCGACACCAACGGAGGCGGCCCCGGACACTGACCGGGGCCGCCTCTCGTATGGCCGCCTCCCGTCCGAAGGAGCGCATGGGCCCTTGCGACCGGGACATGAGGACGACTGTCCGCCTCCTGGAAGGACAACCGCGCGATTGGCTCGTCCGCGTGCGGTCCACGAGTCACCTCGGCCGGCACGGAGAGAGCACCCGGACTCCTGGCGGCTCGCCGCCGGCTCCAGGACGCCTCAGCCCTTCGGTGACCTGCCTCCGGCCATCCAGACCGCCTCCGCCGGACCCGGCGAGCTCTTGCTCTTCAGCACCCCGAACAGTCCGACGCCGTAGGCCGGTACGGGCCGGTCACTCGGCCGGGCGGGTGCCGGGCGGCATCTGCTCCGGAGGCTCCGGGTGGGCCCTCAGCCGGAGGATGGCGGCGATCAGTCCGCCCCAGACGATGAGCATGGCGATAACCATCATGACGATCGCGCTGACGGACATCAGCGGTCCTTCCGGTCGGCGGGCGCTTCCATGTCCAGGTCGATGTCCTCGCCACCGGCCGGCCACGGCATCAGGGTGAGGATCACCCCGACCAGCAATGCGCCGATGGCGACGCTCCAGCCCGCGGAGAGCAGGAAGCCGGTCGAATAGCCCTCGTAGTTGTCTTCGAACTCGCTCCGCAGACTGTCGACCATCATCCAGCCCAGCACCAGCGGCGTGATGACACCGAGGCAGATGCGCCACCAGTGGCCGAGCCGGATGGCGGAGGTGGCGTCAGCATCCTGCTGGAGGCTGGGGAGCTGCCGCAGCACCCAGACGATCACGATCAGCCCGATCAGAGCCGCCAGCGCGATGCCGTACTGGTTGATGAAGTGGTCGGAGGCGTCGAGCAGATAGATGCCGGACTCGGTCGGGAACAGCAGGACCGAAACCAGCGCCACGAGACCGCCGATGCCCAGGACCGCCGGCATACGGCGCATGCCGGTCCGGTCCTGCACGGCGGAGACGACCACCTGCACGATGGAGATCAGCGAGGAGAGTCCTGCGATCACCAGGGAACCGAAGAACAGCACACCGAAGAGGGCGCCGAGCGGCATTTCCGAGATCACCGCGGGGAAGGCGACAAAAGCCAGGCCGATGCCCGCTCCTGCGACCTCATCGACACCGACCCCCGAAGCGGTCGCCAGATAGCCCAGGGTCGCGAACACCCCGATGCCCGCGAGGATCTCGAACGAGCTGTTGGCGAAACCCGCCACCATCGCGGAGCCCGTCAGGTCGGCCCGACGGCCCAGGTACGACGCGTACGTGACCATGATGCCGAAGCCGATGGACAGCGAGAAAAAGATCTGCCCGTAGGCGGCGACCCAGACGCTGCCGTTTCCGAGTTCCGACCAGTTCGGCGAGAAGAGGGCGTCGAGTCCGGTAGCCGCCCCGTCCAGCGTCACTGCCCGGATCACCAGCGCGGCGAACAGGACGAAGAGCAGGGGGATGAAGAGCTTGTTGGCGCGCTCGATTCCTCGCCGGATACCGAACGCCAGGATGGCCAGCACGACCACCCACACGATGATGAGCGGCCAGAACACCCCTGGTACATAACCGTCCAGGAAACTCGGTGCCTCCGGCGCCCGCAGGAAGTCACCGAACAGGAACGCCTCCGGGTCGTCACCCCACTGCTGGCCGACGGAGAAACCCACGTAACGCACGGCCCAAGCGATGATGACGGCGTAGTAGGTGGCGATCACGAAGGAGATGACGACCTGCCACCATCCGATGGCCTCTGCCGGCCGGGCCATCCTGCGCAGAGCGGCGGGGGGCGACAAGCGGTACTTGCGCCCGATGGCGTACTCCATGATCAGCAGCGGGATGCCCGCTGAGAGGAGCGCGATGAGGTAGGGCAGCAGGAAGGCGCCGCCACCGTTCTCGTAGGCGATGGCGGGGAACCGCCAGATATTGCCGAGCCCGACGGCCGAACCGATGGCGGCCAGCAGGAAGCCGGCACGGGTGGCCCATTGCTCACGTGGCTGCTCTGCCATATGCGGTCCTCGAGTCTCCTCATCACGCTGCGGATCAATCTGATGGCACGTTAGCGCGGAGTTACCCCGAAAGCGCGGTGACAGGGCCCGGCGGGTGACGGACCCAGGGCGGTGCTCGCCGAACCACGCGCCGGAGGACCGAGAACGCCTTCGGCATCGCCTCCGCCCCGCCGAACCGCGCACCGCGGGGCATCGCGGAATGTTCCTGACGCTTCCGTCGTCGTGGCCGGGTGCAGGCGTCGGCGGGTCTGCCATGCGTGCACGCCGGCGGCGGATCACCCAGGCCGACAGGAGCAGCGAGGCCAGAAGCCCGGCCAGGGTGGCGGGGCCGACGGCGAAAGGGACGTCCGCGAGGTCGCGCTGAGCAGCGCCGGCGGCGTCGATGACGGCGTCGGCGGTGGCAGGGTCGCGCTGGACACGGATTTCGTACCAGCCGTGGTAGGCGACGTAAAAGCCGACGAGGGGGAGCCCGCCGCCGATGCGAGGCGCGAGCGCGCCGGCGGAGGCAGCGACCGAGCCGGTCAGCCGCGGGAGGACACTCATGCGGCTGGACACGACGGGAGCCGGCCGCGGCGGCACACTCGTGAGGGGCCTTGGTCCGGTCTCGGAGGCGACCACCCGCACCGACGAGCTCGGTCGCTCCCCCCGACAATCCCTCGACGCACCTGCGCGACCGGTGAAGATGCCGATCCTGACCTTGAGCCGAGCTCCGCCTGCTACTCCGCGTGCGGGGCATCAGGTCGGTGGTCGGGGAAGGCCGACCCGGCCGCCGCTTCGTGGTGCAGCCGCAGGAACTCCAGGTGCCGCTCGTACTGGTCGAGGGTGTCGCCGATGAGCTGCTCCCTGGTGTAGCCCATGACGTCGTACCCCTGGTTGCCCTCGGCCAGCTGGACCTCGAAGCGCACGTAGCTGTCGTGGGTGCTGACCGACCGGGTGGCGAAGCCGGGGGTCGGCCGTTCGACGGGCCAGACCCGGTAGACGAACTGGTCCTTCGGGCCGATCGGCACGGCAAGGCCGACGTGCGGGAGGCCGTTCTCCTCATCGGTGCCGGAGAGGACTTCCGCCTCCACCCCCTGCTCACGCAGCTCCTTGGCGACTTCCTCGAACGCCGGTCGGCAGATGTCCTCCACGAACCTGGCGGCTGCCCGCCTGCCCGGGAACGACATCGCCCGCGACAGCCGATGCCGCCAGTTCCGGGCCCCCGAGGGCCCCTGTTGCGTTGTCCGCCCGGAGAGGGACCCCGGCAGGGTGGTGATCAGCGCCTCCTCACGCATCCGGTCGGAGCGCAGCGCGAGGTAGAGCCCTGCCATGATCAGGAACATGACGAACGAGAAGGGCAACCCCATGATGATCGTGGCGTCGGTGAGAGCCTGCACCCCGCCCACCAGCAGCATGGCGAGGGTGAGCAGGCCTGTCGTCACCGCCCAGAAGACGCGGAGCCAGGTCCGCGCGTCGGTCACCGGTGTGGGGAGGTGCGAGCTGAGGTTACCCATGACGAGCGCTCCGGAGTCGGCGGAGGTGACGTAGAGGAGCAGCCCGACGAAGGTCGCGAGTCCCGCACTGAACATCGCCCCGGGATATTGGTCCAGCAATCCGTAGAAGGCCTGCTCGGGGGAGTTGAGTGCGGTCTCGCCGAAAGCGGAGTTGCCGTCCCGCACCACGAACAGTGCGCTGTTGCCGAAGACGGCCAGGAAGAGGCCGGTGAAGAGGAACGGGATGATCAGGGTCGCGGCGACGAACTGGCGCAGTGTGCGGCCTCGCGAGATCCGGGCGAGGAACAGACCCACGAACGGCGCCCAGGCGATCCACCAGGCCCAGAAGAACAGCGTCCACGCGTCCAGCCATTCGGTCGGCTGATCGTAGGCGAAGGTGTTCAGGGTCATCGACGGAAATCCGCTGAGGTAGTCGCCGATGTTCTGAACCAGCGCGTTGAGCAGCCGGAACGGTTCGCCGACGACCAGGATGTAGAGCATCAGCAGCACCGCGAGGAGCACATTGAGCTGCGACAGTCGGCGGATGCCCTTGTCGACGCCGGCAGCCGCCGAAACGGTGGCCATCACCACCGCGACGGCGATGAGCCCGATCTGTGCGGGCAGCCCCTCAGGGACGCCGAAGAGGACCTTGAGCCCGTAGTTCAGCTGCACCACTCCGATGCCGAGAGACACGGAGATCCCGAAGACGGTACCGATGATGGCGGCCAGGTCGACGGCGTCACCGATCCTGCCGTGGATCCGACGGCCGATGATCGGGTAGATGGCGGAGCGGATGGCGAGCGGCAACGTGTGACGGAAGGCGAAGTAGCCGAGCGCCATGCCCATCAGCGCGTACATGGCCCAGCCGGTGATGCCGTAGTGGAACAGCGTCCACACCACGGCCTGCCGGGCCGCCTCCAGCGACTCGGGGTCCCCCTCCGGTGGCACCAGGTAGTGGCTCACCGGGCCGGCGACGGAGAAGAACATCAGGTCGATTCCGATGCCCGCCGCGAACAACATCGCGGCCCAGGCGAAGAGCCCGTAGTCCGGCTTGTAGTGCTTGGGGCCGAGCTTGATCGTGCCGTACTTCGACACCCCGATGAAGACGACGAACACCAGATACAGGGTCGCGGCGAGGAAGTAGTACCAACCGAACCAGCCGGAGATCTTGTCGACCACCACGCCGATGACCTCCTCGGCACCGGAGGGGGTGACGATCGCCCAGATCGAGATGGCAAGGATGAGCGTCGCGGATCCGAAGAAGACCAGCGGTTTGAGCGAGCCTGCCCCGTGCGCAGGCTCGACCTGCGGCTCGTCCGTGTCGGGCCCGGGGCCCTTGTCTCCTGCGGTCGACATGGTCGGCTCCATTCGTTCTGGGACGGGTAACTGTGCGGCCACTGTTGCGCCGGATGCTGGGTCAGCCTTCGATCAGGGCGGCGGCTGCCTGTCGGGGGCCACCGCATGGTCACGCTGAGGCCGAGGGGTTGCGTCGTCGCGTACACCCGGACGACGGCGGGGCCGACGGCCGGACCGGTACCTCCTCGGCGGACTCGGTGCGAGCGGTCTCCTCGTTGTCACGCAGCGGGTACGTGTCACACGGGGGAAGCCGGACTCGGAGCCGTGGCGTACGCCCGGCCCGCCTCGGCACGAGCCCGCCAGGCGGCGTGCACCGCACGGGCCGCCGTCGGAGACCTCCTCAAGGACAGGGCGCCGCGAGGGTCGGCCGCTGCCCGCCGCCGATGGTCACTCACAGCAGATGCGCGGCCCCCCATCGTGGATCTCCCTCGTCTGCGGCCAGTGCTCCGCTGGTCGGCTGAGTGTCAGCAACATGGCCTGTGCGGTGGCCGTCGGTCTACGGGACTCACCGCCGCAGCGTCGAGCTGGTGGCCCCGGCACCCCGGGCGGGCTAACGCGCATCGCCGTGGCGCTACGGACGCGGAGCGGTGGCTACGGCCCAGGGTGGTCGAACACCTGCGCGGCCTCGATGTCCGGTCGCCGCAGTCGGGCCGCTGTGGCGCCGGCCACGCCGAGGCCGACGAGGGCGGGGGCGTTCTCGGTGCCGGCCCACTGACGTCGTTCCTGGCCGCCGCCTCGAATGACCGGCTCGAAGGAGAAGCGGGCGGCGGGCCGGCTGTGGTGCGGTCGGCTCAGCGGCGGGTAGCCCTGGACGGCGACGCGCACGCAGGACGAGTTGGCACGGCGGGACAAGGACTTCTGCCGCGACGGGCGGGTCAGGGCGCCTTCCAGAGAGTCAGTTCGGTGACGTAGTCACGTGCCTTGAAACCTTCGTTGTCCTTCTGGATGACGACGTCCTTGATGGTGAGCATCGCGAGATTGTCCTCGTCGGTGACGGTGCACAGCACCGTGCCCGGGGTCAGCTGTTCGCCCTGTGCGTCGCCGTCGAGCTCGGAGGGCACCACGTCTGCCGCCGCGCCCTCGGCACACGCCTCGGGGGTGGTGCCCGCACTCTTTCCCATGGTCGTCAGAAAGCGCAGGATGTAGGTGCCGCCGAACTCCTCGTACTCCAGCTCGTATCCCTTCCCCGCGCTGATGGCGTTCGTAATCTTCGGTCCGTCCAGGTCGACGCGAGTGAAGGAGATGCGGTTGGAGGTGAACTGGGCGCGCAAGGTGAGCGGCTTGTCCTTGAAGATCTCCGTGTAGCCGTTCGGCGTCGCGTTCCCGGTGGGCGAAGCGCCGGTGCTCGGCGTGGTGCCCCCGGGGACCTGAGCGCCGGAGGTCGGCGACGAGGCAGGTTGTCCGCCGCTGTTCTGGTTGTCGCCCGTGTCGTCGCCGCGGGTGAAGACCCAGACGGCCGTCGCCGCCACCGCCAGGGCCAGCACGGCCGCGGCGACCGTGAGCGGGGTACGCCTCCGGGCCGCTGACGGGGCTGCCGGGGGGCCCACGGGAGGTGGTGCTCCCTGCGGGAACGGGGCAGGGGATCCGGTCTGCGGCGTCGGCTGCGCCCGGCCGTGGTGCGCCTCCTCACCGGCCCGGGAGCCATGGGTGGGGGTGTATCCGTCGGGCGCCACGCCGGCCGACGGTGCGGTGTCGGCGGCCGCCGCGGCACCGAGAGGCACAGCCGCGGCTCCCGCCACGGAGAGCGGGGGCACGGTCCCGGCACCCGCCACGGTCCCGGAATGCGGTCCGAACTCGGTCTCGGCCTGCTGCCGGGCGAGTTGCTCCCGGCGGGCGATGTCCGCCGCGACGGGCGCGGGCAGCCAGCCGTTGAAGTCACGCAACGACCGCCCGCTCAGCTCCTGGCACAGTTCCGCCAGTTCGGAGGGTGTGGGGCGGGCGGTCGCGTCGGCGGCCAGCGTGCGTTCCAGGACGGCACGCAGCGGTTCTGGATACGCCGTCAGGTCCGGCGGCCGGAACTCGCTGTTGGCGATCTTGGTGGCCAGGGTGATGGCTCCGGCATCGCCGTAAGGGTGGCGGCCGGTCGCGGCGACGGCGGCGATCAGGCCGAGCGAGAAGACGTCGGTCGCCGGTGTGAGGTCCTGGCCGCCGGCGTGTTCCGGCGACATGAACTGAGGGGTGCCGATGAACCCTCCGCTGCGGGTGAGCTGGGTGGCGTCGGCGGCCCGGGCGATGCCGAAGTCGATGATCCAGGGGCCTTCGGAGCCGATGAGGATGTTGCTCGGCTTCATGTCCCGGTGGATCACTCCGGCCTTGTGCACGGCGTGCAGCGCCTCCGCCGCGCAGCCGGTCAGCTGGAGCACCGTGGTCAGCGGGAGTGTCCCGTGCCCGGTGAGGAGCTGGTCCAGGGCGAGGCCGGGGACGTAGGTGGTGGCCAGCCACGGCTGCGGGCCGGTGGTGTCGTGGTCGACGACGGGGACGATGTGGTAGCCCTGCACCCTGCGGGCGGAAGTCGCCTCCTGCTCGAAGCGGCGGCGGAACTCCTCGTCCTGAGCGTACTCACGGCGGATCACCTTCAGGGCGACCGGCTGGTTGCCCCGCGTACGGGAGAGGTAGACGCATCCCATGCCGCCCTCGCCGATCCTGGCGAGCAGGCGGTAACCCGCCACCTCTCTCGGGTCTTCGGGGCCCAGCGGGCTCAACTGGCCATCGGCTTCAGCGTTGTTCAAGGTTCTCGACCCTCTCCGTCACTGTGATGATCGTACCGACGAGCCCGCACCCCTGGTAGGCATCCGAGGAAGTCGGGAAAGGAGGCGAAGTTCGGGGAGTTCCGTGGAGTCGCGAGAGTTCGTCCTGATGGCGGATGCCGCCGGGCGCCCCTAAAGTGACACCCCTGCCGTCAGACAGCGAGGTGCCCCGTGGAACATCATCTGGCCGCTTCGGCGGAGCGGGCCGACTATCTCGTGGAGCTCTCCAACGTCGTACGCGACACCTCCATCGGCGCACGCGGCCCGCGGTCCCTGCGCCGCCTGGGCCTGGTCCTGAGGGCCCTGATGGAGCTCACAGGCGATCCTGACGTCTCCGTCTACCTGGTCGCCGACACCAGCCTGCTGGGCGGGCACCGCGAGTTCGGTGATCAGGCCGAGGTCCGGCGACTGCGCGGCTGGGTGGCCGACGGGCTGGTCGAGGAGGTCGACGACGCCGATGAGCGCGTCCTCGAACTGGCCCGCATGACCTCGTTGCCGGTCATCACCGGCGACCGGTACGTCGACCACCGCCTCGAGCATCCGTGGATCCAGGGCAACACCTGGCAGTTCCTCGAACCGGAAGCCCGCCCCGACGGATCCGTGGCCCTCGTGGCGATGAACATGGGCGTGCGCTCGGCGGCGGAGATCTCGCGCCGGATGGAACTGTCCGCACTGAAGAAGCAGGGCCTCCTCGACCCCTCCCGGACGCCGCTGACGGAGGTGATCATGCGGACCTGGCGCTGCCCGGAACTCCGCTGCACCCTCTACGACATCCGCAAGGGCGAACGGATCCTGCTGCCCCGTATGCGGCGCGGTGTTCCCACCTGCGAGCTTCACGGCACGCCTCTGATGGATGACGGACCGCGCCTGGGCACCACCCAGCTCAAGGCCGTCATCGACGGCACCTGCGTGGCCCGTTACACACTCGACGAGGGCTCCGAGGCTCACGTCGGCCGGCTGCCGGGGCAGGTGGGAATCGCCCTGCACAGCCTGCTGCCCCCGCAGGTCGCCCAGCAGGTCAGCCGCAGGCATGTGGCCGTCTCCGCCCGGAGCGGCGCAGTCCTGATCCGTGACATCAGCACCTACGGGACCCGCATGCGCCGCGCCGGCAAGCAGGGTGCGTTCGGCCCCTGGGAGAAGCTGCCCCCGCAGACCGACCGTCCCTTCCGCCCAGGCGACGAGGTCGAACTCTCATCCGGCGTCGTACTCACCCGCAGTGGCCGACGCTTTCCCGCCGAACTGGCCGACGCCTGGCGGGCGGAAGCCTCCAGGGCCCCCGTGCCACCCACTGCCGCGGCGCCCACCCGCCGGGCCTGACCGCGCCGATGCGCCCGTTCCAACCCACTCGACGGCAGCCGCCGACGCGGCTTCCTCCGACCCGTCGACCGTCGCCCATGAAAGGTCCCCACCGCGCGGCGAAGGCATCGCGACCGTTCCGTGGACAGGCCCGCGCAGGCCCAAGCCCATCGAGCGTCTTCTCCGGTCCATCGGCTCGTCCGGTCGCGGCACAGGCACGAGTTCGTGCAGGCACCGTGATGCGGCTCGGGTGCGTGGTGTTCTTTCAGGCGACCGGCCACGGAGGCACCGCCGGACGGGAATTCCGACCGGCCGCGTATCCTCCGATGCCCAGACCGACCCCGGTAAGGGTGAGCAGGATGCCGAGGAGCGCGAGCGCCGCCGGCGGCAAGGCGGCCGCACCGCTCTGCACCCTCCCGATCACTCCGGATGCCGCGACGCTGCCCGACCGCTCGTCGAGGAAGAACCGGGAGTCGTTCGCGTTCGCCCTGTCATCTCCCAGCAGGAAGAGCCGGCCCTCCGGGACCCGCACGTCGTACGGACCTGTCCCTGGGTTCACCTCGCCGCGCATCACATACGGTTCGTCGACCGGCTGACCGTTCACCGTGATCTGTTCTCCGTCGCACACGACGTGGTCGCCACCCGTCCCGATGGCCCGCTGCAGCACGGGCGCGCCCGCGTAGCGGCCGGGAACCTCGACGAGCAGGACGTCCCCCCTGCGTATCTCGCCGGCGTCGATGCGCTCGACCAGCAGCCGCTCGCCCATGCGGTACGTCGGCTCCATCGCCTGACCCATGACAGACGCCCCCTGGTAGTTCGCGAAGAAGTACCCGATGCTCCCCACCGCGAGGACAGCCCCCACCGGTACCAGCACCCAGGCGGCCTTCCGCAGCCCGCCGCCCGTTCCCCGCCGTTGCATGAACACCCCTCCCTCGAACCACCCGGGGCCGGGCGGACCAGCAGAGACTAAAGGGCTGTCCCGCAATTCCCGGTCGACCAGACGGTGGGCATGGAGCGGGACGGTGACGACCGTACGCTCTTCGGCGTCTCGGGCTGCGTCATCACCGTCTCCCCCGACCTCTACACCGGCGCCGGCCGCGTGGTCGGCGCTCTGGACGCCGCCATCCCCGCCGGACTGGCCTACGACGTCTCGGCCCTTCAGCCCCCCGTACCGGGCGCGGCAGACTGACCGGAGAGGGTCCGGCGACGCCGGCCCTACTCCACTACGGGGGCGATGGTCAGGCTCGGGTCGAGTGCCGCGCGTTCCTACGTGGTCGAAGTTCCGCCGGGGGCACGGACGACCGGGGCGGCACAGGCGCGTACCGGGTCGAGAAGCGTCAACAGCTCGCACGCGCAGCCGGCCGGCCCGCCGCATACGGGCAGAGGGGGCCGGCCGGCTGCGGGCAGACCCTCCCCGCCGGTGCAGGCGTGTGGCCGAACGGTGTGACGTCGGCCCGCGTCGGTCGCGGACCGGGGACCACTGCTTCCTGACAGCACCACTGACCATCGTGTGGGACGCCTGGACGCTCAGACGGCCGCCGGCGTCTTCTCGGGCTCCGCGACCGCCTCGGTGTCGGTGAGAGCCGCGAGGTAGCGCTCGGCGTCCAGGGCCGCCGCGCAGCCGGAACCCGCGGCGGTGATCGCCTGGCGGTAGGTGTGGTCGACCACGTCTCCCGCACCGAACACGCCGGGGACGTTCGTGCGGGTCGTGGGCGCCTCGACCTTCAGATATCCCTCGTCGTCCAGGTCCAGCTGACCGGCGAAGAGCTCCGTGCGCGGGTCGTGGCCGATCGCGACGAACAGGCCGGTGGCATCGAGGTCGCGCGTCCGGCCGCTGACCGTGTCGCGCAGGACGAGGCCGGACAGCGCGCCGCCCTCCTCCTTGATCTCCGCGATCTCGCTGTCGAAGGCGAAGGAGATCTTGTCGTCGGCGAACGCGCGGCTCTGCATGACCTGGGAGGCCCGCAGCGCGCTACGGCGGTGGACGACCGTGACGGAACGGGCGAACCGGGTGAGGAAGGTGGCCTCCTCCATCGCGGTGTCGCCGCCGCCGACGACCACGATGTCGCGGTCGCGGAAGAAGAACCCGTCACAGGTCGCGCAGTAGGAGACCCCGCGGCCCGACAGTTCGTCCTCGCGCTCCAGGTTCAGCTTGCGGTGCTGCGATCCGGTGGTCACGATCACGGAGCGGGCCCGGTGGATCCCTCCGCTGCTGTCGGTGACCGTCTTGATGTCGCCCGTGAGGTCGACGGCGACGATGTCGTCCGGGATCAGTTCGGCGCCGAACCGTGTCGCCTGGGCCCGCATGTTGTCCATGAGGTCCGGGCCGACGATGCCCTCGGGGAAACCGGGGAAGTTCTCGACCTCCGTGGTGTTCATGAGCGCGCCGCCCGCGGTCACCGAGCCTTCGAAGACCAGCGGCTTGAGGTCGGCGCGCGCCGTGTAGAGGGCGGCGGTGTACCCGGCGGGGCCGGAGCCGATGACGATGACGTTACGGATGTCCGTGTCGGCACTCACTTGGAGGCCTCCGGCGCGATCTCCTCGATCAGGCCCTCGACCATGACCTTGATCTCGTCGCGGATCGGCCGCACCGCTGCCACGCCCTGGCCGGCCGGGTCTTCGAGCTTCCAGTCGAGGTAGCGCTTGCCGGGGAAGACGGGGCAGGTGTCGCCGCAGCCCATGGTGATGCAGACGTCCGACTCCTTGACCGCGTCGACGGTGAGGATCTTCGGGGTCTCGGCGGAGATGTCGATGCCGACCTCGGCCATCGCCTCGACGGCGGCCGGGTTCACCGCGTCGCCGGGGTCGGACCCGGCGGAGCGGACCTCGACGCGGTCCCCTGCGAGGTGGGTGAGCCAGGCGGCGGCCATCTGGGAGCGGCCGGCGTTGTGGACACAGACGAACAGAACAGAGGGCTTCTCGGACATCAGGAGGTCTCTCTCGTCACACGGTCGAATCAGGCACACATGACATCAGCACCCGGTGGCGTCAGCAGCCACTGATGTGAGAGTATCAGCCCATGATGACGTCAGTCGACACTGAACTGATCCGGGTGCTGGGCGATCCGCTCCGGCTCCGGATCGTGACCCTGCTCGCCCGCGAGACGCTGTGCACCAGCCACTTGGTGGAGGAGACCGGTGCGAAGCAGACCAACCTCTCCAACCACCTGAGGGTCCTGCGCGAGGCCGGGGTCGTGGAGACCGAACCGTGCGGCCGCTTCACGTACTACAAGCTCCGCCCGGACGTCATCGCCCAGCTCGCCGGCCAGTTCGCCGACCTGGCCGAGTCCGCCCGTACCGCTGCCGAGAACAAGAGGGCCTGTCCGTGACCCCCACGCAAGCACCCGCGACCGTCGAGGAATCCTCGGTCGTCCAGAAGCTGTCCACCCTGGACCGCTTCCTCGCCGTCTGGATCCTTCTGGCCATGGCCCTCGGCCTCGGCCTCGGCCGGCTGATCCCGGGCCTGAACGACGCGCTGGCGAAGGTGGAGGTCGGCGGCATCTCGCTGCCGATCGCCGTGGGCCTGCTGATCATGATGTACCCGGTCCTGGCCAAGGTCCGCTACGACAAGCTCGACGCCGTCACCGGCGACCGCAAGCTGATGGTCTCCTCGCTGGTCATCAACTGGATCCTCGGCCCGGCCGTCATGTTCGCGCTGGCCTGGATCTTCCTGCCGGACCTGCCCGAGTACCGCACCGGCCTGATCATCGTGGGCCTGGCCCGCTGCATCGCCATGGTCATCATCTGGAACGACCTCGCCTGCGGAGACCGCGAAGCCGCAGCCGTCCTCGTCGCCCTCAACTCCGTCTTCCAGGTCATCGCCTTCGGCCTGCTCGGGTGGCTCTACCTCGACCTGCTGCCCGGCTGGCTCGGCCTCGGCGAAGGCGAGACGCTCGACATCTCGATGTGGAAGATCGCCCTCAACGTCGTCATCTTCCTCGGCGTGCCCCTGCTCGCCGGCTTCCTGACCCGCCGCCTGGGCGAGAAGAAGATGGGCCGCGAGTCCTACGAGGCGAAGTTCCTGCCGAAGATCGGCCCCTGGGCCCTCTACGGCCTGCTCTTCACGATCATCATCCTCTTCGCCCTCCAGGGAAAGACGATCACCTCGCAGCCGCTGGACGTCGTCCGCATCGCGCTTCCGCTCCTGGTGTACTTCGCGATCATGTTCTTCGGCAGCTTCCTGATCGGCAAGGCCATCGGCCTGGCCTACGACCGCACCACGACCCTCGCCTTCACGGCCGCCGGGAACAACTTCGAGCTCGCCATCGCCGTGGCCATCGCCACCTTCGGCGTCACCTCCGGCCAGGCCCTCTCCGGTGTCGTCGGCCCGCTGATCGAGGTCCCGGTCCTGATCGCCCTCGTCTACGTGGCCCTGGCCTGGCGCAGGAAGTTCGCCCCGTCCGCGATCACCACCAGTACCACACAGCACTGATGTGCCGCCTCGGTTCCCGCCCGCATCCCGCAGTCCACGTCCCGGCCCGCTTCACCGTCCGCCCGACGGCGGAAGCTGTGCCGCGCAGGGGTGGGGCGGGAGCCGGGAGGCCCAGTACCGCCCCGGGGGTGACCTGGTGACACGCGCGATGGATGTGGATGTGGTGGTGATCGGTGGCGGCCAGGCGGGACTCGCCACCGGCTACTACCTGCGCCGCCAGAACCTCGACTTCGTCATCCTCGACGCCCAGCCCTCACCCGGTGGCGCGTGGCAGCACACGTGGGACTCGCTCCGCCTGTTCTCCCCGGCCGCGTATTCCTCCCTGCCGGGCTGGCTGATGCCCGCCCAGGACGGGGCGGACTACCCGGACGCGCGCCACGTCGTCCAGTACCTGACCGCGTACGAGGAGCGCTACGCCCTGCCAGTCCAGCGACCGGTCCAGGTCAAGGCCGTACGCCGTGACGGCGAGCGGTTGCGGGTGGAGACGGACGCCGGTGTCTGGTCCGCCCGCGCGGTCGTCTCGGCGACCGGAACATGGTGGCGGCCCTTTCTGCCCGCCGTACCCGGCCGCGACATCTTCACCGGCCGTCAGCTGCACACCGTGCGGTACCGCAACCCTGACGAGTTCGCCGGCCGGCGGGTCATCGTGGTCGGAGGCGGCAATTCCGGAGCCCAGATCGCCGCCGACCTCGCGCCGCACACCGACCTGACCTGGGTCACCCAACGGCCCGCACGGTTCCTGGCCGACGACATCGACGGCCGCGCCCTCTTCGACGCCGCCACGGCCCGCCGCAGAGCGCTGGAGACCGGGAACACCGACACGGGAGGCGTCGCCTCACTCGGCGACATCGTCGCCGTCGCACCGGTCCGCGCCGCACGGGATGCCGGCCTCCTCAAGGCCCTGCCGATGTTCGCCCGCCTCACCGAGAACGGTGCGGAGTGGGCGGACGGAACCAGAACGGAAGCGGCGGCAGTCATCTGGTGCACCGGCTTCCGCCCCGCCCTCTCCCACCTCGCCCCGCTGGGCCTGCGAGGCGAACGCGGCCACATCCCCACCCACGGCACCCGAGCCGTCGACGAACCTCGCCTGCACCTCCTCGGCTACGGCGACTGGACGGGGCCCGCCTCGGCCACGCTGATCGGCGTCGGCCGCCCCGCCCGGGACGCCGTCCGCGAGATCGCCGCCCTGGTGCGCTGACGCCTCCCCGGTCGGGCTCATTGCGTCTTGGCGCGCTGTCCACCCGGCGCGCCAAGACGCTGAGGGCCGCGAGCTGTTCCAGGGCCTCGTGCTCCGGCAGCTCCGGCAGCCCGTCCTCATGCCTGTTGGGGTTCCGGATGCCCGCGAAGCAGCCCTCGGCGCAGGACATCGCGCCGCGGTGCGCGCCTCACGGAGGTCCCGGGCGACCACGGAGGAGAAACCGCTCAGGACGCCGAGCGGACGGCTGTCACGATGAGGTTGCTCTGATAGCCGCCTCGGTCGGGGTCGTAGGGGGGCGCGCAGGTGATGAGGGTCAGGACGGGTTCGCCATCACGCCGGAAGACGTCGGCAGGCATCCGGTCCTTCTTGACGATGCGTCGGGCGACTATCTCATAGGCGATCGTCGTGTCGTCTCCTCGCTGGACGTCGACGCGGTCGCCGGCGCGTATGTCGTAGAGCGCTGCGAGCTCGCCGAGTTCTCCTGTACGCGAGTCGACGTGCCCGATGAGGACGGCCGAGCCGTGAGCGTCGCCCGGCGCCGGCCCGAAGCGGTACCAGCCCGCCTGGGCGGGGTCGGTCGGCACCTCGGCCCGGCCGTCGTCCCGCACGCCGACGGGAACGACGGCGGCGGACAGGTCGGCCCTCGAGATGACGACGCGAACCGGTGGAGCGCCTTGGGCCCTGGTGGTGCTGTTCTGGCCGGTGGGCCCTGTGGAGGGAACGGGCTTCTGCCCGGGCGGCGTTGCCGCCCGGGCAGAAGCGCTCGCAGCTGTCCCCGTACCGCGGCCGCCGTCGGGCACTTGCCCGAAACCGGCCGGGGGTCCCGGATCACCGGAGGGGAACAAGAGCAAGGCGGTGACTGCGGCCGCGGCCGAGCCGGCGGCGACAGCGGACCAGACCGAGCCTGCCGCTACCGTGCGCCACTTCGCTCGCTGTTGTGGCCGGTCAGGCATCCTGCCGTGTCCTGGACCTGATGGAGAGTGCCCCGGCCAGGGTGAGCACTCCCGCGCCTGCCGCCCAGGCCATCCACGCGTTGGAGGAGTTGCCCGAGGCCATCGCACCGCTTCCGCCGGCGTCGACTCCGCCGGGCTGCGAGTGCATGCCACTGACCGTCTGGACCTTCAGCGCCAGGTTCTTCTCGTCGGCACTGCCCCAGGCGTAGACGACGTTGTTCGCGCCTTCCTTGAGGTTCAGATCAGCGGGGCCGATGGCGACGGTGTCGGTACCGGCCAGGACCACGTCGGCGGAGACCGTGCCTGCGTCGACCTCGGTGGTGTCCTCCTTCGGGTTCACCAGTCCCTCGAACACCGCCGTGCCGTTGGCACGGACGTCCACGGCCGGGGCGGCCGCAACGTGCCGGACCGTCAGGCGCGACTTGCCCGCTGCGACAGCGGAGGTGTCGTTGACGAAGGCGTTGAGTTGAGGCTTGCCGTCGGCCGAAAGGTGGGCCACGACCGTGGCGTTGGCTCCGGCGGGTACCTCGACCGTCTTCTGGATCGCGGGGTCTGCCGTCTTGGGGTCGGCACCGGCCTCGAAGACCTTCAGGTCGTAGGAGCCCGCCGGCAGCTCCTGCGGGTCGGCGAGAGTGCCGGGCTTGAAGTCCGGCAGGAGTTCGTCGCCGTTCGCGTAGACGTCCACCGTCAGACCAGGGACTGCGTGGAAGACGGAGACCGTCGCCGTGTCCTCGGCCTGTGCCGCGCCGGCAGGAACGGCAGAACCAAGGCTCAGAGCCCCGGCTCCGAGGCAGGCGGCGATCATGACGCTCGTACGGGATTTCCTCATCGTGCGCTCCCATCATGCACAGGCCTGCTCGCTGCAGGCTGTCTCAGATCTCAGATACCGCTGGAACGGAACGGCCGGATGCCGACGGGCGGGGAGCGGCAGACGCGGTTCGTGCCGCGTCTGCCGGGCTCTGTGCTGTCCGCATTTCGAGAAGCCGCGGCCCGGCCGCGCGTGTGTGTGCCCGGGTTCTCCTGCTGGTTGGCCCCACGCCCTGTGGGACGGCAGGAGAGGCACGTACGCAAGCCCGACAGAGTCAGACGCTCGCGTCTTCGCCGACCTTCGTGGGGGTGAAGATCTCGTCGCGCTCGTGGTTGGCCAGTGCCAGTCCAAGGGCGAAGAAGGTCGGGGCCCACTCCCCGATGAAGATGCCCCACCGGTCAGCCCGCTCGACCCCACGGGTCTCCGCCTTCACCGACACCACCCAGGACGCGACCGACAGACCGATCGAGGCGAAGGCAGCCGTGTAAGCGTGTTCGCTGGTCATTCCGATGTCGTGCAGCTTCTTGACGAGCATGCGCGCGCTCCTCGCGTATAGGACGACGGACAAGGGGTGCGGGTGTCACCGTCCTCAGCAGCCGACCTCTCGCGGGGCGTATCCGAGGGCGAACCCACCATTCGAGAGCACCACGCCCCGCACCGTCCCGCCACTTGGGCTCTGCAGAGGAGTTCCGAGCGCGCCGGTGGTCCAGCAGTCGGAGCCCGCTTCTACGGGAACGGGACATGCGGAGTTCCGGACAGGAGTCGCGGGGACAACGCGAGGCGCGACCGGCGCCAAGAAGGGTGGACGTCCGCGAGAGGCCAGGGCCGATGAGGGCTGCTGCACTCGAGGTACGAAGTCAGCCGCTCTGCAAGCGAGTTGGCCGACCGCTGGGACGCGGATGGTGACCATCCGGCAGTCCGGGACGGCTGTCACCGGGCACGGACATCCACTGCGGCGCGCTCGCTCCGCGGCCGAGGGGCACACGCCCGGAGACCGGCCACCCGACCGCCGCGTCAGCTGTGTGCTGCCGGCGGCCCGGCCGACTCGGAGGCGGGTGCGTCCTCGCGGTGGAGAAAGGCGCCGAGGAGGTCGCCGACGGGGTGGCCGGACTCCGAAGGATGACGCAGAGCGACAGTCGGGTCGATGGTGTAGCGGTTGCGGCGGCCGACCCGGATCCGGGTCAGATAGCCGGAGGCTTCCAGGTCCGCGACAATGATCTGCACCGCCCGTTCGGTGATGCCGATTCCGGTGGCGACGTCGCGCAACCGGACTTCCGGGTCACGGGCGATCCTCAGCAGCACCCGCGCGTGGTTGGTGATGAACGTCCATTGGCCGCCGCTTGACCGTGGGCTACTCATGCACTCCATCATACGAAACTCGCTTCGCATATCCAACCTGTCATACGAATCCTTATTAGCGAAACTTATTTCGCATAAGTGTTGGCGAAACTCCAGTGGTGGAGTCACGCTGGAGGGGATTCGTCCGCATGAAGGAAGGCAGCGCCATGACCCCACTGCTCTCCCACCCCCGCCGAGACCGCGCCCCCCGGCTCGCGCGGGCCGGGCTGGTCCGGCCGGTGGCGGCCGTACTGACCGACCGCATCGACGATCTGGCGGTGGCCGAGACAGCCGCACGGATGGCGTTGCCCCGCCGCGTCCCGCTGCTGCTGATCGCCGTGATGCCCCCGGACATCCACCGGCAGGGTGATGGCCCCCTCTCCGCGCCGCTACGGGCGGTCCTGGCCCGCGTCATGCCCAGGATCGGCCCGCACGCCACCGGCTACATCCCCGAGGTCTTTCACCTGCCCTCGGGCCGAGGTTCGCGACTGGCGGCGGCAGGGGAGCTGCTGGCCCTGGCCGCCCGGCATCGGGCCCCGGATGTGGTGGCCGCCCGGAGCGGACCGGAAGGACTGGACGCGTTCACCCTGATCGAGGCTGCTTCCTTGCGCGGCGGCCAGTCCGTCCACACAGTCGCCCCGGCCGCGTGGGTGCCCCTGCGATCGCCCTCGCCATGACCTCGGTCCCTGCTCGTGACCCGCTCTTCTCCCGGAGAGGAAACGTCTGGCGATGAATGGCCTGTCGTTCGCCGTCCCGCTATGGGTGTGGGCCGCCGTCACTGTCGGCATCTGCGTGATGCTCGCCGTCGATCTGATCGCCCACCGCGACAACCACGTGATCGGCTTCAAGGAGGCGGCGATCTGGAGCAGCGTCTGGATCGCCGTCGGGCTCGGGTTCGGCCTGATCCTTCTGGTGTGGCAGGGCGGGGAGGTGTCCTCCACCTATTACGCCGGCTACCTGATCGAGAAGGCCCTGTCGATCGACAACGTCTTCGTCTTCGCGCTGGTGTTCTCCTTCTTCGCCGTCCCCGACGCCTACCAGCACAAGGTCCTGTTCTGGGGCGTCCTCGGGGCCCTGGCCGCGCGGCTGGTGTTCATCTTCGTCGGCGCCGAACTGCTCCAGGTGTTCTTCTGGACCGCCTACCTGTTCGGCGCGTTCCTGATCTGGACCGGCTGGAAGATGGCCGCCTCAAAGGACGAGGAGGTACACCCCGACCGCAACCCCATCGTCCGACTGGTCAAGAAACTCATCGCCACCGACCCCAAGTTCCACGGCGACAAGTTCTTCATCCACGTCAACGGCAAGCGGGTGGCCACCCTGCTGTTCGTGGTCCTGGTCGCAGTCGAGGCCACCGACCTGATCTTCGCGATCGACTCCGTCGCCGCCGTCCTCGCGATCACCACCAACACCTTCCTGGTGTGGACCGCCAACGCCTTCGCCGTCCTGGGCCTGCGCAGCCTGTACTTCTGCCTCTCCGGCCTCCTGCGCCGCTTCGCCTACCTGCACTACGGGCTCGCGGTCCTGCTCGCCTTCGCCGGCGTCAAGCTCATCCTGTCCGAGACACCCGTCGGCAAGCTCCCCATCCCCCTCACGCTCGGCGTCATCGCCGGCACGATCACCGTCTCCATCGCCTGGTCGCTGATCGCCACCCGCAACCAGCCCACCGACGACAAGGAGCAGCCGGTCCGGAGGTGAAGGGTGCCAGATCGAGGCCGGCCGGCGAATTGCGTGGGGTGGGGTCGGTGTTCTCGGACGTAGTGGTACTCACCGGGTCTCCCAGAGGTGAACGGAACAGAGGGCGTGTGCGACTCATCCCGGGGGCCGGAGCGGGGAGCAGCCAGATCCTGTGGATCCGTACCCCAGCAGGGTGAGGCGCGGTTCGGCGGTGCCGCGCATACTCCATTTCATGAACAAGCACGGGCAGCTCGCCGACTTCCTCCAGGCACGCCGGGGCCTTCTGCGTCCCGAGGATGTCGGGTCGCAGACCTATGGCGAGCGGCGCCGGGTGCCGGGGCTGCGAAGGGAGGAGTTGTCGATGCTCGCGGGCATCAGCGCGCCGTACTACGCCCGTCTCGAGCAGGGCCAGTCGCACAACGCCTCGCGCGAGGTACTCGATGCCATCGCGACCGCCCTGCGTCTGGATGAGTCCGAGCGGGCCCATCTGCACGAGCTGGTCAGCGGGCACGGGCGCCACCAACGGTGAGGCGCCTTCAGGCCGCGCGATGCGAGGCTGCGTCGTAAGCAGGGACCATGAGCGATGAGACGGCATCCTGGCACCCTGGTGAGATCGTGCCCGCCAGCGGGATCTACGCGTGCGACTGCGGCGGGGAACATCACTGGAGCACGGATGTGAAGGGGCATCGCTTCCCGCCTCTGCCGTCAGGCTGTTCGGGCCGGTCCTGGACGCCGCAGAAGCCGACGCACCCCGAGAACTACCTCGGCTGATTGCGGACTCGTACCACAGGGCTCTTGACCGCCGATCCAGCCATCGTCCGGAGGTACCGGACCGGGCTCGCGTGAGTGAGCAGGTGGAAGGTGTCCTGCCGCAGGTCGGCTCAGCAGATATCGGTGGTGTGCAGCCTGGTCCGGACGGCGGCCCTGCCCTGCAACTGGTGTCGTGCGGGGAAGCATCCCTCGTCTGCCTGCCGGTAGTGGTCTTTCGGCCCTCTACAGTGCTCGGCATCCGCGTGACCTCATCGCTCAACGGCACTGCCTTCCGCCGGCGCCCGGCCCAGTCCTGGCGCCGGCGTGAACACCAGCCGGCTGCTTCGCAAGTGCCTTCTCTCCAGCGCAGGATCTATGGCTTTCGCACTCCGGCAGAGGTCTACGCCGGCCTTCGGAACGGCGGTGATGCGCCGACCGCTTGAGCTCGTAACACAGCCTCGTCCGGGCATCGATGCACCGTACGGTGCATGAGAGCCGGTGCCCCGTGGTACGAGGAAGCCGACCACGTCCGCTCCCGCTCCCGCTGTCGAAAGGCCGACATGCTCGACTCGCTGACCAACGTGTGGCCTCTGAGTTGGAGCATCGGAGTTTTTGCTCTGGCCACGGCCATCACCGTGGTCTGCAGTGTCCGGCTCGCTGGGCTGGGCGACACCCTCGCCGACCGCACCGGCTGGGGGGAGGCACTGTTCGGCGCGGTGCTGTTCGGCCTGGTGACGTCTCTCTCGGGCATCGTGATGACCGCGGTCAGCGGCGCAGCGGATCAGCCCGACCTCGCGTACAGCAACGCCGTGGGCGGTATCGCGGCGCAGACCCTCGCGCTGGTCGCCGCCGATGCCTTCCTGCGGAGAGTCAACCTCGAACACGCCGCGGCATCACTGCCCAACATGCTCTTCGGCTGCCTGCTGATCGGTCTGCTGGGCATCGCCCTGATGGCAGCGTTCAGCCCGCCGGTCACCGTACTGGGCGTGCATCCCGCCTCCGTGGTGATGGTCGCTTTCTACATCGGAGGTCTCCAGCTCATCCGCTCCCACGGCGAACCGTTGTGGAGCGCGGTGCCCACCCGGGAGACGGTCCCCGATGTCGCGAGCCAGGACACCGACGGGCTGGCCGGCCGACCGACGTCCCGGCTGTGGACCGAGTTCGCGGCGGTAGCGGGTGCCGTCATGCTCGGGGGCTGGGCGGTGGCGCGCGCGGCGGAAGGCATCGTGGAACACACCGGCCTGAGCGCCGGACTCGTGGGAGCAGTGTTCATGGGCCTGGTCAACGCCCTCCCCGAAGCTGTCACATCCATCGCGGCCGTACGCCGCGGGGCTGTCACGCTGGCCATCGCGGCCGTCGTCGGCGGGAACTGCCTGGACGCCCTCAACCTCGTCGTCGGTGACATCGCCTACCGCGGCGGCTCCCTGTTCCACGCGGCGAACCAGGACGAACTGTTCCTCACGAGCGGCGCGCTGGTCATGACAGCAGTCCTGCTCGGCGGCCTCCTCGTCCGCCAGAAACGCGGCTGGCTCAGGATCGGCTTCGACGGAATCCTCCTCATCACCATCTACGCGGCCACCGTCGCCGTACTCGCCTTCTGAAAGTCGAGCCGAGGCTACGGGCCGGAACGCGGCCATGCCGTGGCCGGGAGGATGCCTCGGCCGTCGACGCGCCGCTTGTCGATTGGGCGGCCCGGTGAAGCGGCGGCGGAGGCCCCGCGCCCCGGCATCACGCGGCTGATCCGAGCACCGGTCCGTCCGGGAGGTCGGGACGGGAGCGCTGACCGGGGTGGCAGAGTCTGGTCGCCCGCCTGGTGGAGGTGGTGCTGGAGGCGAGGGCCTGGGCCGCTCGCGCGGTGGGTTCACGACCAAGCTCCACCTGAGTGCCGATGGTCGCTGCCGTCCGCTATCCCTGGTAATCACGCCAGGACAGCGAGCGGACTGCACCCAGTTCAAACCCGTGTTGGAGATAATCCGCGTTGCGCCATCGACCACCTCAGCATTGCGGTGGGCTTCGCAGGCCACGGCTGATTCCCGCCCGCCGCCCATGGTTACATCCCGTAGCGCATGCCCTCCGGGTGCCAGTCACCGCTTCGGCCGAGCCGGGGCTGCTCCTTGCCGGGGCTGCTCCTTGCCGGGGCAGGGTGGTGGCCTCTCACTCTCCACTGGCGTCGGTTGCCCATGAGGTGGGCGCCGCACGGAGCGTGCTCGGGATGCGTTGCGCGACTGCCCTCACCCCCGCGCGGCGGTCAGCGCGTCGTCCTCGGCACCGGGGTCGCCCTCAGTGGCTGTCGGATGGGCGAAATACCCGAGCCGGAGTCGGCGCTACGCCTCCACGTATCCCTCGGTCCACTCGTCCTCGTCGAGGACGGATTCCCGGTTGCGTCCTACTCGATCCGGCTCGATCGGGGATGGTGCAGCGTTCGCTGCACCACCTTTCCAGTAATCCGCGAGGTTCACGGCACCGAACACTCCCCGCTCCCGCCTCATCGAAGCGGCAATCATTCGGACCGCACGGCACCGCCGGAAATTGGGCAGGCACGGCGGGAACCAACAGCAACCGTCGTCACACTCCGCCACGAGCGGGCCCACCCACGCCGCGCCCATGGAGGATGTCAGGTCCGACCAAGACCTGCCGCGAGTCGCGTTTACATCGGGTCAGCCGAGGACGTAGGTCTCATCACCGAAGTCGGCGACGATCTTCAGCTTGCCGCCGAGCGCCTTGACATAGGCAGCCAGGGTGTCGACCTCACTGCGCTCCAGTTGGCCCTTCTCGATGCGCGAGACGCGGGCCTGAGTGACACCCATGACTTCGGCGACCTGAACCTGCGTGGTGTGCTGCCGCTTCCGCAACTCGGCGAGGCGGTGGACACGGGAGGCCAGAACCAACGCCTGCGCCCCCTTCTGGATCCGGTGCTTCTCCGCGTCGGTGAAGGAGAACTCTTCGGCCAGATCCGCCCAGGAGACGGCCTGCGGGTCCTTGAGGTGATCCGTCATCGTGCCCCATCCTCTCCGTCGATTCGCTTGAGATGTTCCGCGATAGACCCCGCCCCACCGACGCTGATCCGCCCGCGCGAACGGCTCGAACATCTCCGCCGCGAAGTCCTCCAGATCACACCGGACCGCAGCCAACTCCTCACCCAGCAGACCCAGTCAACGACACGACCGATCAAGAAGACACGCCATCACAGACCGCACATGACCAAGCCCTACTAGTCACTGTCGGAAGGTTCGCTCCCAGCCTCTCCGCTGTCTCTGGTCTGCCACAGGCTGCCCCCTTCGTACTTGCTCCGGAGCAGGGGAATCACAGCGCTGGGAATGCGGAATCCCTTCGCCCAGGAAGGGTCGACGGCGTGACCGTAGACGGTGGTCAGCAGGAAGGGCTCTCCACCCGTCAGCACTCCTACCGCCTGCAAATCCCTCGACAGGGTGCCGATCGGTTGGGTGAAGCCGCGGAGTCTGCGTGTCTCGTCATAGCCGGCAAGCTCGTACACCGCCTCCCTGTCCACAAACCCGCCGTTCGCCGCAGCTGCAACGATCGCTTTGACTCGGGATGGGTAGCGCCTCATCAACTCGTCCATGAACACCGTTAGCGACTCCGCCGTCCAGGCCCCCTCTTCGAAGTCTTCGGCGGCCGATGCCTCACCCAGTTGCTCCAGGTCGCGGACCGAGCCTTCGTCCACGTTCAGTTCGAGGAGTTCCTCGGCCCAGCGGAGCAGTTCGCTTGGAGTGAGCATGTAGAGGTCTACCCGGGCGTGCTCCCGCAGTTCCAGGAGGAGTTCGGCACGGGGGCGTGGCGGGATGTCGTATCCGCGGCTGGTCCACCAGTCCTTCTTCACGTCCCCGGTGACCAGCAGAACGTCGCGCCCACGGTGCCGGGCCTCCGCCATGAGCTGGACCCACAGAAGGTAATCACCGGCAGCCAGCTCAGGTTCCTTGGTGCGGAAGTCCTCGTGTCCCGGCGGTATCCCCTCATCGGCGCGCTCCTGTGCCTCTTTCACGGCCTTGTCGTACTCGTCCGGCGGCAGCGGCTCGCCGATCCGCCCGTGCAAAAGCGGTTCAAGGACGTTGAGCACCGGGTCGGTGTGCGTGGTGGCAGTTTCCTTGAGCGCGTCGCACTCCGCCTGTGCCCGGATGAACATTTTGAGGCTGTCGGCCGCTTTGGTGAGTTCGGTCAGGTCTTGGTCAGTCCGCTGCGCAGCCTCTTCGTCGTCCTTGAGCTGAACGGCGGTCAGCCAGGTGGTCACTGCTGTCCGGGCCGCCTTGACCGCCTTGTCGAGTGCGGTGCCCGCCTCATTGGCCTTGGTCGCGTGGTGATGGCGTACGGTCGCCGACTCGCGGTTGCGCCAGAACTCCGTGAGCACCTGGTGTGGGATCCACAGTCGCTCGCGGAGCCTGGCGAGGGCGGCAAGCATGTCCCGGCGGGTACTCTCGTTCGAGCGGTAGAGATTGAGCAGCACATTGGTGTCGAGCACCACCAGACCGGAATCGAAGATCCGCTCATAGTCAGAGCGAAGTGGGCTCCGGTGGGCCTCGTCGCAGTCAAAAATGCCCCGGTCCTGCGGCTGGTCGGATGTGGCGTGCGGTGCCGCCATGAAACGCCCCCTGGAATCGCGATGCGTACCAGCATCCCCGGCTGGGTGCGCGGGGAAAGTCTTACAGGGCCGCGCTCTGGGTCGCAGGTACTTTCGTCTCACGCGGGCAACAGGCTGAGGGCAATGAGCCAGCCTTTCACGGCGACCCACTTGGACATCGTCAGGCGCGCACGTCCCGCTGCTGCACTTCCTTGAGGACCGCCGCCACCGTGGCGAAGTCGTTGTCGACGTGGAGCACGGTGTGGCCGTGATGAACCGCGGTCGCACACACCAGAAGATCGATGGGCCCGGCGGCCCGGTGCTGTCCCTGCTGGGTGAGCTTGTACTGCGCGGTATCGACCCAGCGCCACGCGTTCTTGGGAACTGGCGAGGACTGGCAGAGAGCATCCACCTCTTCGGCCAACTCGTCGCGGTGGGCCGGACTGGTGGCCGAGTAGAGGAACTCCGCCCTCGTGGGCTCGCAGATGTGGAACACGCCCGCGGCGATGTGCCCTTCCCAGGGCAGCAACGCCCCCGGCGTGCGAAAGAGGCGCCAGAGCGCGGAGGTGTCGAGGAGGTACGTGATCACTCGAAGGCTGCCCGCCGGGCGCGCTTGGAAGCCGCATGCGCCGCAGCCGCGGCCTCGAACTCGCCCCGCTCACCCCGCGCGACCAGCTTTTCGGCAGCCTCCAACCGCTTGATGCGCGCCACGTAGTCCCGCAGAGCCCCGTTGACCGTCTCTTTCTTCGTCGAGACACCCATGAGCCGCATCGCCTCGGCCAGCGCCTCGTCATCGAGATCGACTTGGGTAACAGACATGCCAGCCACCTTTCACCGAGAGTCCGTGATGTACATAAGCACGATACATCACCAACATTGCCTTGCGCGGGCCATCACGCACGAGGAAGACGCGACCCGATCGCCGACAGACACCCGCAAGACACAGTCACGGGCACCACACCCCTGGCCTGGCCGCAACCCGAAAAGCGGGACCACTTCGCCGGGGAACCACGGGTACGGATGCTAGGTGCAGGTGAACCCCTCACGGGAGGGCCGTGGGACCGCTGTTAACCATCCCGCGGCGCCGAGACCGGAAAGGTCCAGGTCACAGCCACGCAGGAAGCCCTCTCGACACATGAAGACCCTCGTCCGCCACACCACCGTGAGGCGAACACCTAACGCAATATGACCGTGAAAAACGCGTTTACCCAGGTCAGAACGATTCTGCCTGGGGAGCTCGGTGGGGCGGGTGGGACTCGAACCCACGGCCGACGGATTATGAGTCGCCAGGTTGAAGACTGGCTCACTCCGGCTGACTCCGAATGCCCTGGTTATCAGGGGTGTTGCCACTCCCCCACGCTGGCAGACTCCGGTAATTCTGGGACCCTGCGGGACCTCCGCTCACGCACCGCTCACGCAATCCCTATGGGCTACATGCGGGCTGACCTGCGCAGACTCCATTGTCCCGCACCCCGTCGCGCACGGCAATGGTGAACACGAAGCAGCCCCTGCCGCGCGAGAGGCAGGGGCTGTTCGGTACCCGATTGAACCCCGGCCGCCGCCGGCCTCGGGTGCAAGCGGGGGCTTTCAGCGGCCGAGGCCCGCCGGGTACGGGGCGGCGTGCGACCGGGACCGGGGGCACAGTTGGCGGTGCAGGACCACGACGGTGCCCGCACCGGACGCCCCGCCCACGGGTACCCGCTCTTCCTGGCCCGGCGGGATCGGCTGGTCGCAGCGGTCACACCTCACGCGGCCACCGCCGCTCGCGCGTCCCGCCACGCCTGCCGGAGATTGGCCGCAGCCTCACAGTCCGCGCCGGTCTCGCGACATGGCGGACACAGCTGCGTGTGCCGGATGAATGCGGCGTATGCCGTCTGTACGGCGGCCTCTCCGGCCCTGTGCTGGGCCTGTACAGGCCCGGTACGCTCTGCCATGACGTCGCTCCTCCAAGCGGTGTCCGCACCCCGGGCCGGTGACACGGCGCCGGGGTTCTCTCTGTGGTCACCACCATAGACCCGGCGCGATAGGTCCGATAGGTGCAATAGGCCAACTGATCTCGCCTGTCTCGCCTGGCCACCCCTGCGCGCCTAGCGTCCGGGGTATGGACTGGCAGCCGGATATTCCCAGGTGGCGGCAGGTGTACGCCCTGCTGGAGGAGCGCATCGACAACGGGACGTACCCGCCTGGGACGCGTCTGCCGTCAGCGTTGGATCTCCAGGCTGAGACGGGGGTCAGTCCGGTGACGGCGCGCCGGGTGCTCCAGGAACTCCGGGCCGCGGGGCTCGCGTACATGGAGCCGGGCATCGGCACGTTCGTGGCCCGCCTGCCCGAGCCCGGGGCATGACGAATGGCCCCCACCGCCGCAAGGGCAGTGGGGGCCGTGGTCATCGGTACTGGCGGCGGGTCGGGTCCAGGGCGAGCGGCCCAGGCCCCGTCGGCGGGTCCTCGGGCTCAGTGGGTGCACCGGTGCGGCGGCACACGAGAGCGTCAGGGTCATCGGCCGGCGGCTGGAGGCTGTACCCGTCGGGGCAGGCCGGGCCGGGCGGACCCGCCGGGCCACGTTCACCGGCCGGGCCGGTCGCGCCGGTCTCGCCCTTCTCGCCACGCTCGCCTTGGACTCCCTGCGCCCCGTCGGCCCCGTCGACACCGTCCGCCCCGTCGCGGCCGGGTGCGCCCGTGACCGCAGGCCCGGGTGACCCGTCCGCCCCGGGCTCACCGTCCCGGCCGTCCTCCCCGGGGGTGCCAGCCTCACCCTTCTGCCCGCGCGCACCCGGCGGCCCGGGGATCGGCACCGGTACCTCCACCCGGTCCGGCAGATCGTCCACGGCCGCCGCCGGGTCGGGTGCGGCAGGGGTGCCGCCGTCGGCCGTGATCTGTGCGCGCAGCGTCCGCACATCCGTAGCCAGTGTGCCGACCGCGTCGCCGCGCCGGTCCGCCTCTACCGCCAGCTGGTCGGCGTGCTGCTCCGCCTGCGAAATCTGGAGGAACGCCAGGGCCAACCCGCCGCCGAGGGCGAGGAGCGCCGCCGTGATCCACAGCAGGTACCGGCGCCGGTACAGCATGTGCTGTGTCCGCGTCACGGCGTCCCCCCGAGCTGTGTCACGAGGAGCCGCAGCCGCGCGGACTCCGCCCGCTCCGCCGCCAACTCACTGCGCACCGCCGCCAGCTCAGAGCGCAGCTCTATCCGTTCCTCCTGCAACTGGTCGGTCAAGCTACTGAATCCGGTCAAAGCTCCGCCCTCCCGGGACGCTCGCGTGGCGCCCCGGGACCCGTAGATGGCTGCCGCGGCTGCTACCGGCGAGGCCAGCAGTGCACCCAGCGCGGTGAGCATCGCAGCATCCACACGGTCCTCCAGCGCACTACGGTCAGGTCAGACGCCCGTGGCGTGCGACGCGGGGTCCTTGGCGGCGGGCAGCGTGGACGCGGTGCCCTTCCGGCCGAGCCGACCGGCCACCCAGCTCTTGGCCGACGCGAGGGCCAGGGCGACCGGGGCCGCCCACCACACCGGCACGTCCGCCAGCTCGACGACGGCCAGGCCGAGCGCGGACTGCGCACCGGTCCACGCGGACCGCTCGGCCAGGTCCAGCAGCAGCTTGCTCATGGTCAGCTCTCCGTTTCCAGGCGCACGGTGACGCCCTTGATGGCGGTCTCGATCCGGGCAATCAGGGCGTCCACGTCGACCGCGTCGTCCCGCGAGGCGAGCGCCTCGGCCATCGCGCGGATCGTCGCGGTGTTCGCTTCCTGGACACCCTGCACGGCGCGGAGCCGGGCGTGGATGTCGCGGATGTAGGAGTCCGCAGTCCAGAAGTCGTTGCCCTTCGCCGCGGTCGACGGGGACGGCAGGATGCCGTCCGTCTTCCAGATTTTCTTGATGTCGTCGGTGGACAGGGCCACGTCAGCCTCCTTCGGTGGTTTGGTCTTGCCGGTGGCGCGGGCGACGATCCCCGGGATCACTACCTCGCGGAACTGCTTGATGCGGGCCTTCCCGGGGCAGGCGGTGCCCGACGTCGACCACTGCGGGAACAGGCTGTGGTAGCCGAACCCGGGGTCGTTGTGCGTGCGGCAGATCCGCAGCGGGATCTTGTGGGTGCGGTGCGCCCACACTCCGAGCTCGATCAGCTCCTCGATCTGCGAGGCGTTCCACGGGTCCGTCGCCGTGCTGTTCGAGGCGGTCTCCACCGAGATCGCCCCGGTGCCGTCGCTCCTCCGGTTCGCCCCGGCGTTGGCGTCAGCTCGGGTCTCGGTGCCGATGTACTGGGCGATGTCCCCCGCCCCGTATCCGATCCCGAAGTGGGATTCGAGGTTGGTGGAGTCGCGCCAGAACTCGAAGGTGCGGCGGGCCGTCCAGTTCGCGACGATGCTGTGGACGATGAGCTGCGTCGGCCGGATCGCGGGCTGTGCGTCCGATTCGGGTTGCAGCTCCAGTTTCTTGGCACCGGGGTACCAGGCCATCAGACGCGCTCCGGCCAGTGCCAGCTACCGCCCTCGTATGAGCCGTCCGCCCTCGGCTCACCATGGGTCACCTCTCGGTTGAAAAACATGCCCTCCGGATTCAGCACTGCAAGATCCACGAGGAACGGGCCGTGGACGGCGGTGATGATTGCTGCGCGGCACTGCGACGCGTACTCGCCGCCCGGGGTGCCGTAGCTGACGTAGTGGACAATCCGGCCGACAGCCGGTGTGGAGAAGTCGGGCATGGGTGCTCCAGACATGACGGAGCCCCGGGCCAGGTGGTCCGGGGCGGGTATGGGTGAGCTGGGTCAGAACCGGCGGATGATCCGCAGGCTGGTGGCGTAGGTGCCGCTGCCATCGAGGGTGGACGATCCGCCGAGGTCTCCGAACGTTGGCCCGTTCGGCGTCTTGCGGCTGTTGACGAATCGGGGGTGACCGTCCTGGTCGACGCCGAGGAAGATCCCGTTGTGGTCGAGCTGCCCGCTCACAGCGTCGCCGGAGTCAGCGTCGAAATGAGGCACGTCCCCGGGCTGCAGGTCGGTGAGCGCCGGGGCGGTGCCGACGGCCTGGGCAACGATGACGCCAGGCCCCGCCGGCCCGATGTCTTTCGTGATGCGCGGCAGGGTGCTGCCGTCGATGCCCTTGGTGCGGACCATGGGGAGGCCCATGTGGTAGCCCCATACCATTCGCACGTATCCGGAGCAGTCCATGCAGTGGAGCTCGGGGGCGTCCGCGGTGCGGGTCTCGCCGCTGACGAACACCCAGTCCAGACCCATGTAGTCGTGGAAGTCGCCGCCCTCGATCGGTACGCCGGTCGCGCTGAGCGGGCCGTACCGGGACTGCCCGGCGATCTGCGCCCCGGCCAGTGCCGGGTCGGTGACGGGCGGGGCGCCGGTGACGTACATCATCGCGTAGGCCAGGGCGTCCGGTGTGGTGTCGTACGCCCAGGCGCGCACCTGGGCCTCAAGGGCGGGTGTCCACTGCCCGGCATACGGGCTGTCGAGGATCCTCACCCATGTGTTGTGGGTGATGACGGGCGGGTCCGGCCACGTCCCGGAGTACAGCTGGATGTCGTGCACCCGGAACTCGAACGGGACGGCGGTCGACCCGGTGGAGGCGAGGCCGCGGACGCCGATCCGGCCGGCGCCCAGCGTCGCGTCCGTCACCTCGTGCAGCCATGTCGACGGCTCGGTAGTGCCGTCTTCCCAGGCCCGGCAGCGGATGGTCGTGCCGACGCGTTGGGCGCGGATGTGCCAGACGTCGCCGACGGTGTAGCCGGTTCCGACTGTGGTGAGCGCTCCGATCGTGGTCGTGCTGCCCGCCGCCTCCCGCTCCAGGATCAGCTGAACCGTGCCCGTGGTGAGCACGGACAGCCGGGCCCTGTACTGGTTGTTGGTGCTGGTGTACCCGAGCAGCAGGGCCAGCGACGAGGCGTTGCCGGTGGGCATGACATCGAGGGACCACGACAGGCGGGCGTCGCAGTCGGTGAGGTCGTCGATCACCGACGTGTGCCGACTGCTGTTGGCGGCCGTCATGCTGATGATGCCGAACCCGCCGCCCACCGAGTAATTGGCATCGACTCCGTTGGCGTTGGACCAGGTGCCGCCCCCGCCGGAAGATCCCCACCCATCCGACCGGGTCCGGTCGAACGTGTCGACGAACGGCCGCTTCTGCTCGGTGAACGTGCGGGCAGGGCCGCGCACCGCAACAGTGCGCGCGCCCACGGTCAGCGTCGCCAGGAGTCCGGTTTCGTCGTGGACCCGCAGTAGCTCCGGCGGGCCCTCTACCGTTTCCACGGTGAGCGGACTGGGCGATGCCGCCTGGTTCGTGCTGCGGGAGTCGAGCGTCATCAGCGGAGTCATCCGAGCCCCTGTATGTCGATCTGGATGGTGACTGCCGCCGGGTCGCCGGCGGCACTGCGTACGGCGATGGCGAGACTGTCCCCGGCCGCCAGTGCCGCGTTCTGCACGTCAGGCCCGGACAGCCAGGTGTCGGCGGTGGACAGCGACAGGTCGACCGCCAGGAGGTCGAGGCCGTTCGCCGTAGCGTTGATGGTGGCTCCGGTTCCGCCCTCCCGGTAGCCGCGTACCGCGGTCACCGTGCAGGCGTCGGGTGCGCGCCAGATGACGTAGGACACCGCCCCTGCTGGCGCGGGGACGATGAGGCCCTTCGTCGTGGTGTACTCGGCGGTTCCTCCGCCGGCTGCCGCTCCGCGGGCTTCGATCCACGCTCGGCTGATGCCGCCCGCGTCGGCCCACATGCCGGTCACACCGTCAGGCCCCGAGAACGTGGGGAGTCCCCCGTTCTCGTCGGAGGTGATCTCCGTGGTCGGGACGGCGTCCTGGTCCAGCAGGTCCGTGTACTGGGTGCCGTCCTGAGCCGCGTCCCAGAAGGTGACAAGCGCCTCGGCACCGACGGCCCACTGCCCGTCGATGGGGGTCACCACGTAGTCCGCGATACCCGCCCCGAACTCGTAACGTGCCATCAGGGGGCTCCTAGTTCAGCAGGTAGGTCATGGTCAGGGAGATCGTGTGGTTGACGGTGACGTTGCCGGACAGCATCCGCGCCCAGATGCTGCCGTCGGTACGGACCTCGACCCGGCCCGTCACCCCGTTGGAGAACGTGCAGGCGAAGTACTGGTTGCGGGCGGTGTTCCGCAACGAGGCCGGCACGGTCGCGAGCTTGGACCCGTCCGCGTCGGTTGCGTTGAACGTCGACCCGATGCGGCGTTTGCTGATCCGGAGCGACACCACGGACCCGGACCGCTGGCCCACGGCCTGGCCCTCGTCGATCCACGACGAGTAGCCCGCGCCGAGCTGGACCTCGCTGCTCGGCTCGTGAAGGCTGATCCACCCTCCGGCACCGGTGTACAGGCTCAGTCGCCCCGTGTCTGTCTCGTAGGCCAGCTCGCCGCGTTGGGGCAGGACGTTGCGGTGCGAGGCGAGGGCAGGCCGCACCCGGGTCCCGACGTAAAGCTCGCCGCGGGTCACGGATACCGACGTTGCCCCGGTGAGGACGGTGACCCCGACGAGGAGGATCTCCCAGACGCCGGTGGAGCCGGAGTCCTGGGTCAGAGGCGGCGGTTCGCCCGATCCGGGCGTCCCGTCCTTGACGACGGCGCGCACCGTCCAGTCGGAGCGGTCCAGGCGTAGGACCACCCGGTCGATACGGGTCTGTCCACTGGAGTTGGCGGTGATGCTCAGGGTTTCGCCTGTGGTGCCCGACGTCCAGCAGTGCCCATGGACCGAGGCCTCTACGTTCGGCCGGACGACAACGGTCAGGCCCACTCCCGCAGTGACCGTCGCCGGGTCCACGGGGGTTCCGTAGACACCGTCGTCGCTGAACCGGGCGGCGAGCTGCTCGTACTCAGCATCTGTGATCGCCCTGTTGTTGTGGGCCGGGCTCGGCCAGGATGCCTGCGCCACGGGTCACCCCCTGCTCTCTATCTGTCCGAGCCGATACGCCAGTTGGCGCACGGTGCCGACCAGTGATGCGCTGGTCGTGGTGTCTCCGTTGCCGACCACGGCGGTGACCTTCTCGCCTGTGTCGGGGCTCTCGGCGGTCAGCTGGATGCGGCGGACGACGTCCAGGACGGTCAGCCCGGTGGGCAGCACCACGCTGACCTTGTCGCCCAGGCCGTAGTCGCGGCCGGCCTTCAGGTCCTCGGTGTCGACGGTCTCCGTCGACAAGCTCGCCTGGGGGTTGTCGTTGCCGAGGGCCAGGACGCCGTCCTGCGTGAGCTCCCCGTCCGCATCGGTCTTCCCGCTGGACTGCACCAGCTTCTCCACCCGGTACCAGGAAGCCTGCGCCCCCGACGTCACCTCGACGTACGCGCGGGTGTTGGCAGGTTCCCCGGCGCCGACCTGCTGGGCGGGGTCCTCGCCGCCCATGACGAGCTCCGACGTCGCGGTGGGCGCCGACAGGGAGAACCGCAGCTTTCTCAGGTTGCCGAGCCCGGCGGAGAACCGGGCGGTTCCCGAGAGGTCGCGGGGTGCGTAGACCCCGAAGAGGATTTGCCCCCCAGCCTGCCGGGTCCGGAAGCCGATGTTGGTCGGGACGGCGACCTTGCGGCAGGCGTCCAGCAGCGGCTCCATCCGGGTGGTCAGCGTACGGACGGTTCCGACGCCGGCCACGGTGTCCAGGACAAGCTGGGGAATGCGGCGAGCGGCGATGGCGCCCGGGCCGCAGTTCTCGTCGACCAGTGTGCGGATGATCGTCTCGCTGGTCCCGAGCAGCTGGCGGGCTATGTCCGTGGTGGCGGTCTGGTTCGTCCACGTCTTCGCGGGCTCCGGGTAGGTGAGGTACCCGGCGACCCGGGCGAGGTCGTCCGTGAACGACACGGTGACCTCGCCCGGGTCGGCGGCCCCCTCCAGATCCCACTCATAGTCCTGCGGGACCTCGATCGGCCCCGCCATCCACACCTGCCGGTCGCGGATGACGACGAGCCGGTTGCCGGGCTGCAGCTGCGCCATTACCTCCGGATACGCCGTCAGTCGCACCGACCCGGACCCGGGCTCGTTGTACCGCTGCTCTGCCGTCAGGGCCCGCCACCCGGCGAGTGGGTCGCCCTGGACGGCCAGGGCGCTGTTCGTGACCAGGAGCTCGATCGCCACCGCCCGCCCCCCTTTCTCACGCTGTCTCGTGCCGGGGGTAGAACAGGAGGTCGACCGCGGACCCGGGGCCGCTGCCGTCGAGCTGGAACGTCACCTCGTTGAGGCCGGGCTCCAGGCCCCACAGGACCGCGTCGGGCCAGTTCAGCGCACCCGACCAGTTCACCCCGTCCGGGGACCCGTCCTGGAAGCGGACCTGCGCCGGGTCGGTCCGTACCGTGACCCGTTCGCCCGGGGTGAGGGCCCCGTGCCCGACCTCCGCCGGGTCCAGGGCGAAGGCCTCGCCGGTCGTCTCGTTCGTGAACGTGATCAGAGAGGCGGGGCCGGTGATCGTCCAGGTCGGCCAGACCACGGCGTCCCCGGGGTTGTCCACCGTGGTGTCTCCCAGGACCTGCGAGGAGGACACCGACGGGAACGGGTCCAGGAAGTCGCTCAGCTCCCCGGTTTCCCGGTGCACCGGGACCGGCACCCCGGCCTTCCAGTAGGGGTCCTCGCACCACAGGGCGAGCGCCACCGAGTCGCTGATGATGCCGGAGCCCCGTTTGCCCTGCCCCTCGAACCCGGCCTGGTAGTAGACCTCGACGCTGCGGCTGGTGCCGTCCGGGCGGACGATCGTCAGCACCCCCGGCGTGCGGCGCCCGTCCCGGCCCCGGCGCAGCGTCCGCGTGAACGCCGTGGACAGCTGCCGCCACCGCTCCAGGAACTCCAGATGGTTCTTGCCGTAGACGTGCAGGGGCCAGATGATCGTGCGGGGCTGCGGCTGGGCATGCCGTAGCCGTGCTCCTCCTCTCGGCTGTGCGTCGGTGGTGAGGGTGTAGGCGGCGGCCCCCAGCCCGGACACACCGTCGGCGAGGGTGAACCAACCGGCCGACGACTGGGACAGCGGCCACACCGTCCCGGTCGGATCGGTGTAGAACGCGGTGGCGTTGCCCACCTCGGGGAGCGGGATCGGGGTACCCCCGCCGCCCGGCGTGCCGGGATCCGGCGGATCGACGACCGGCGCTGTGATCAGGGGCATTTACTGCGGCCTCCCCACCCGGTCCATGGCGTCCCTGCGGCGCTGCAACGCGTCCAGGTCGGCGGTGGTCATGTCCAACGTGCGGGGATAGAAGTTGTACGTGTCCCCGCCCGCCCGGTCCTGCGGTCCCTGCCCGCGCGGGGCAGCAACCACCGTGCGGCCCTGCGGTGTTGCGGGCGCCTGGGAGGCCAGGGGCCGGGTCATGCCCGCCACCCGGCCCGCCCCGACCTGGGCGGCGATGCCCATGGACGTGGCGTGGTCGATGATCTGGCTGTTGCCGTCGAACACGCGCAGTTCGGGGCCGTCCTCGCCGACCCACCCGATCTCACCCCTGCGGGGCCGGCCGCCGTCGGCGTAGCCCTTCACCTTGAGCCCGTACCGGTGGGTGAACAGGCTGGACTTGTACGAGCGGGCGCGGGGGCCGACGATCACGCCGTCCCCGCCCCTGCTCTCGACGTTGGTCCCGTTGAGGGTGCCCGCCGTGTGCCCGACGCCGCTGTTCGTGATGCCGATCTGGTACGGGGAGCGGCCGTTGAGGACCCAGCCCGCGGGGGCCGTGGCCCCGGCGAACGCCCCGGTTGCCCAACGGCGACGGTTCGGTGCCTGGCCCCGGATCACGTTCTCGATCGCGGAGAGGAAGCCCGAGCAGTCGAACCCTGCCGGGCCGACACCGCCCCAGATGTACGGCTTCCCGGCCTGCGTCCGCGCCCAGCTCAACGCGGACTTGAAGGTGCCGCCTCCGACCCCGGCGGCCCCGAGCTTGCTGTCTGCCTTGCCGGAGTAGCCGACGATCTCCTTGACCATCCGCTCCGGGACCCCACGGATCATGTCCCGGTACAGCGAAGCCGATCCGCTGATCTTGTTCAGCAGCGGCTTGACGACGGAGTTCAGCCCGGCGACCGCCGAGGCCTTCATCCCGTCCTTGAGCCAGCCAACGCCGCTCTTGGCGAGGTCGACACCCTTGCTGGCGGCCCCCTTCACCCAGTCGAAGATCCCGCCGCGGGCGAACCCTTCGCCCTGGAACGGGCGCAGCGACCGGCCGTGCATCGCAGCGGCGTTGACGGCCAGGAGCCGCTTGCGCTCGTACGGGTCGCGCATCGCCTCGGACACTGCGATGCCCTCGCCCCGGCGGAGCGGGACGAGCTGGTCGTCACCGTCGCGGTAGGACGACTGCCCGGCCAGCACACCGCCGCGCGCGAACCCCTTGAAGGGGTCGAGCTTGGGAGCGCCGAACGCGCCGGCAACGGCGTTCCAGACGCCGCGGATCCCGCGGTTGTACACCACGTCGATCACGTACGAGACCGGTTTCTTGGCCTTGTCCTTGATCGAGTTCATGGCGTCGCCGACGACCTTGGCCCCGGCCTCGAACGCGAGGCCGAGGGACCGGGCGAGCGAACGCGCCTTGTCGATGGGCGGCTTGATCGCCTGGTTGTAGAGCCACGACGCCCCGGCCCCGATCGACCGGAAGGCGGGCTGCAGGGCGTTCGTCCATACCCACTTCCCGGCCGCGCCGAGCGCCCGCAGCGTGGCCATGCCCGCGTCGATGGGGGGCTTGATCCCGTTGCGGTACAGCCACATGGCCCCGGAGCCGATGCCCTGGAAGGCGGGCTGCAGGGCGTTCTTCCACACCCAGGTCCCGGCCGCCCCGAGCGCCCTGAATACCGCGACACCGGCGGTTCCGGCGGGCTTGATGCCGTTGTTGTAGAGCCACATGGCCCCGGCCCCGATGCCCCGGAACGCCGGTCCGAGGGCGACGTCCCACAGCCACGAGCCGATTGCCCCGAGCAGCTTGAACGCCAGGACGGTCGGGAGGACCAGGGCAACGGTGATGATCGTGGCGAGGATCCGGGCGGCCATGCCGATCCCCGAGAACACCGGGGAGAGCACGGTCGTCCACAGCCAGGATGCGGCCGTGCCGATCGCGCGGAGCCCGACCATCAGGGCGTCGATGCCCGGCTTGAGGAACGCCCACAGGGCGGCCCAGCCGGTCTGGATCGCGGACCAGACGCCTTGAACGATGTTCCGGAACGTCTCCGACTTCTTGTACGCGACGACGATGGCGGCCCCGAGCGCGACGATCCCGATGATGATCAGGGTCACGGGGTTGAGGGCCATGACCGCGTTGAACCCGACCTGGACCAGGGTCCAGGCGCGGGTGACGGCGGCCGCCGTACGGATCGCGATGGAGTACGCGCCGATGACGCCCATCGTGATGCCGGTCGCGATGGACGAGGCGGTCATGGCCAGGGTGACGCCGCCGATCGCGATAGCGAGCGGTGTGAACCACAGGCCGTACTCCTTAACCCACCCGACCCCGGACTGGAACCCGTCACTGAGCGCCTTGACGCCGGGGCCGACCCGGGTGTCGACGAAGTCGATGAAGGTCTCCAGGGGCGGCAGGACGTACTTCGTCGTGACGTCCCCGAGGGCCATCAGGGCCCGCCGCTTGAAGGCCTCGAACCGCGCGCCCGCGTTGTCGCGCAAGTCGTCCCCGGCCCGCTTCGCCGCGCCGCCGACCTTCCCCAGATCGGCCACCGCCTTGGACGGATCCAAGGCATAGAGGGCCTGGCCGAGGTCCTCGCTTTTGGTGCCGAACAAGGCCACGCTCGCCGCGTTGCGGTCGACGGGGTCCTTCATCGCCCTGAGCTTGTCCAGGACGGTCTGCAGGCCCTTGGCCGCCCCAGCCCCGCCCGCCGCGAACATGGCCGTGCTCTTCGTCGCGGACATGCCGAGGAGCTCGAACCCCTCGGCCGAGGCCTTGGACCCGTCCGTCGTACGGATCTGGAATTCCTTCAGCGCGTCTGCGACCACGTCCGTGTCGCGCGCGCCGGCCTTCATGCCCTGGGAGAACAGGCCGGTGACGGTCTTCATGTCCAGGCCGAGCGACCGGAAGATCGTCGAATACTCGTTGAACGTGTCGGCCAGGTCATCGGCCCTCGGGCCCATGATCTGAAAGCCCCGGTACATCACGTCCAGGGCCTCGTTGGCGTTCTTCGCCAGCCCGGTCTTGACCGCCTGCCCGGCGGCGTTGGCGGCCTGGCCGAGGTCGACCTCGAACAGCGTCTGCAGGTCCTGGACCTTGGTGCTGATCTGCGCGAGCTGCTTCGTGGTGGCCTTGGGCGGGGCGAGGCCGGCGGACATCGTGGCCCGCACGGCGGCCGCCGCCTCATCCACGCTCTCGGTGACCGTGGACCCGTAGAGCTTCCCGGCCGCCGCCCCCGCCTTCTTCGCGTCGGCGGCAGACAGGTCCAGCTGGGCCTTGAGCTTCCCGGTGGCCTTCTGCTTGTCGACGGCCTCGGTGATGCCCTGCATCAGGACGGCCCCGGCGGCGACGCCGACGGCGGCCGCCCCGGCGAGGACCTTGCCCTTCATGCCGGACATGAGACCCTCGCCGCCGGCCTGGCCCGCCGCGTTGCTGGCCCGGGCGACCGGCTCCCCGATCTCCCGGTCCAACTGCTGCCCGAAACGCGACATGTTCGGCAGGACGTCGACCCATACGGCACCCGCGCGGGGCATGGCTCACCCCATCTCTGAGTACCTCGGTGTCGCCAGCGAGACGATCCGCCGGTAGCCGGCGCGGCCCTCGGCGGCCTCGCGGGCCGCCTGCTTCTTCCGCTTCTTCGCAGCGCCGGGCTTCTCCGGCCGCCACACCCGATCCGGGTACGGCTGCACCGGGGCCTTCTCCGCCTTGTTGGCGTTGCGGAAATCGACCACGAACTGGCCGACCGCGTCGAGCAGGTCGGCCAGCATGAAGTCGCTGTGTTCCCAGTGGTGTCCGGCCAGCCGACGGGCCAGCGCCCCGTTCGGGGGCAGGCCCTCCACCATCACGCGCAGCTGGCGCAGGCTGATGTCCCCCCGCCAGAACTCGGCGATCGGGTCGCGTGGGGCGTAGTGGTGGAGCAAGTCGGCCTCGACGGCCTCGGGGTAGAGCCCGAGGACGTCGACTACCGTGTAGGGCGCTTCTTGACCTGGCCCTGCATGTCCTGCTGTACGGCCATCATCAGCAGCGCGATATCGCCGTCAGCGTGCCCGGCCGCCTTGTACTTCTCGTACTGCTCGTCGCCGAGGATCGCCACCGCCTTGTCGTGGGCAGTCTCCGCGCCGTCGACCTTCTGGTCCCACTCCTCGTCGGTGAACAGCGGGTGCGGGAACGTCAGGACGTCCCCGGTGTCGGTCTCGAACTCCACGGTCTCGCCGCCGACGGCGTCGGTGAACTGCTGGCGGACCTCGGAGAGGCGGTAGCGCTTGCGATTGGGCTTGCTCATGGTCTGCTCGTCTCGTTCCTGGGTGGCCGGTGGGTGAGCCGGTGGAGGCACCGCGGCGGCAGGGCTCACCCTGGTCCGCCGCCGCGGTGCCGGTTTGCGGGCCGGACCAGTCATCAGGGACCGGCCGGGACGAAGTCACGCCAGCCCGGCCCGTCGATCCACGTGATGGAGTCCGTGCCGGCCGCGTCGTCGATGTACGCCTGGTAGGTGACGCCGCGGGCGATCTCCGCCGTGCGGGTCCACTGCTCGTCCTCCCGGCCCGAGCGCAGCGCGCTGGGGAAGTGGCGGACGATGTACAGCGGCTGGCCGGTGTCCTTGTTGAGGTCCTCGGCGATGAAGACGAGGCGGCGGTAGAGGGTCGGCGGGGTCTTGGGCCTGGACCAGGTCCACGTCGCCGACCCGAGGGCGGGCAGCGAACCGGCCCCGGCCAGCGGAAGGTTCTCGTAGAGGGCGACCGCCGCGGCGTTCGTCTCCTGCGGGACCCACTGGGCCGTGACGGTGTCCGACTCGACGTCGGAACGGGTCGGGGAGGCCGACTGGCCGGACTGCACATCGCTGGTGGACAGGTCCCCGGAGAACGTGACGCCGTCGGTGGTGGTGTAGCCGACGGGGACGTACCCGGCGGGGAGCTCCTGCAGGATGCCCCCGGCGTCGAACGGTGCGGTCACCAGGTCGGCCGTGGTGTCGGCGGCGAATACGGCGTAGCGCAGAGCCTTGCGGATCAGCGACTGCTTCAGTTCCGCAATGTCGGTGAAGTCGGCGGCGACCATGCCGCCCCCTTTCATGACGAAGGCCCCGCGCACGGGTGCGGCGGGGCCGGGGATGGATGGTGTGCGGTCAGGTGGCCGCGCGGGTGCGGGCGGACACGGTGTAGGTGGCCAGGGCGCGCCGTACCGCCGGGTTTCCGTACGGGACGATCGCCGGGCGCTGGGAGGTGGTCACGTCGTCGATGACGGCCCGCTGGCCCGGGTTGTGGGTGGCGGCCAGGGAGTGCATCGCCCGCCGGGACTGTTCGGCCAGCGCCCACGCCTCGGCCCGGGTCGCGGCGAACGAGGCGAGGTCGACGGTGGCGGTGTCGGTGATCCGGTCGTCGTCGCCGCCCACGACGAGGACCGAGACGAGCGGGACGCGGGTCTCCAGCCGGTCGGGGAGCTCGTCGACGACCCGCACCCCGGGCAGCAGCGGGCGCAGCCCGGTCATGACGAGGAGCTCGACGTCCGCCCACAGTCCGGCGTCGCCGGGCATCAGGTGATCCCGTCGATACGGGTGTGGGCGGCGCGGCCGAGGATCCGCCGGCGCGGGGTGGAGCTGGTGCCGTGCTCGTGGTCGGCGGCGTCCTCCCGGTCCGCGACGACGGCCGCGGTCGGCCGGCCCCGCGGGCGGGTCTCCTCCACGACCTCGATCGAGTCGGCGAACTCCTCCAGGCCCTCGGACCGGGCGATGGCCCGGGCCACCGGTGCGATCCGGTCGGCCTCGGCTTTGAGGGCCTTGCGCACCTGCGGCGACCGCATGATTTCCCCGGTCGCCCGGGGGTCGAACTCGAAACGAATACCCATCAGCCAGTCACCACCTTCAGGAAGGCCTCGGTGTGGTCCATCAGTCCGCCGTATGAGCGGTAGACGCCGGGCTCGCCGTCGACCTCGTACAGGACCCCGTCGTGCCGCACCTTGGACAGGGCCTTGAGGGCCATGTCCGGGGGTCCGGCCAGACGCCACCGGGTGATGACCTGGACCCGGTCGTCGGTCGCCTCGGTGCTGCTGACGGGCTGGACGTTGCAGTGGGGGACGTCGCGCTCCTGGTCCTCGTAGACGTCCTGCCCGCGGTCGTCCTCGCCGACCAGGACCCGGTCGATGACGGTCACGGTGTCCCGCCGCAGCGGGTTGTCGATCGCCATCACGCCTCGTCGCCCCGGTTCAGACGGTGGGCCTCCACGGCGGCCTGCCACTGCGAGGTGATCCCGACCGCTGCCGTCGCTGCGAAGGACACGGACTCGGTGCCGGTGGTGATCTGCTGGATCGCCGGGTCCAGGCGATAGATCGCCCTCGCCTGGTCGATGACCGCCTCGGCGACCTCGTCCGGGACCGGGTCGTGCCCGTGGTCGTAGGCGACGGTCACCTCCGACCAGGCGGGCCAGCACCCGGACGGGTGCAGCAGCACCCCGGCCCGCCGTTTCGCCCGCACCCCGGTGAGCTCCACGCCGTCCACGTGGACGCTGTGCAGCTGCACGACGGGCGCGGCCGGGAGGTGGAGCTCGGCCCGGCCGGACCCGTCCAGGTAGGCGGTGTCCTCGGTGACGAGCGATACAGGGTGGCGGACCGCGCCGCGGAACCGCCTCGTGGCGGCCCGCAGCGCGGCCAACAGCCGCACGTCGTCGGCCGGCAGGCCGAGGAACGTGGCGAGCTCGGCCGGGTCGGCGAGGAACTCAGCTGCCGCCACCGGGACCGCCTGCCCGCTGCCTGGCCTCGGCCAGGAACTCGTCCCGGCGTTCCAGCAGGCCCTTGCGCTTCTCACCGGTGGCCTCGGAGTCCAGGACCCGGGCGGTCTCGTCCTCGTCGGCCTCCGCCAGGTGCGCGATCACCTGGAGCACGGTGTGCTCCGCCGGATCGAACCCGCCGCCCTCCTCGGGGTCCTCGCCCTTCTCCTGCGTGCGCGGGTCCGCCTGCGCCTGCGTGAGCGGGGGCGCCTGCCCGCCCGCGGCCGGGGCCGTACGCGCCCGGTAGCGGGCCGCCTCGTCCGACCGGACCCGGATCCCGTCAATGGTGATCATCTTGTGTTCGGGCATGCCGTGCTCCTTACGGGGTCTCGACCGGCTTCACGACGATCAGCCGGTTCGGCTTCCAGATGACCTGCATGGCGCGCAGCTCGGCCCGCACGTAGACGAGGTTCCGCTGCGCGTAGTCCTTGTGCTGGTTGAACGCCAGGATCGACAGGCCCTCGACGTCGAGGAGGGCGACCTGCCGCCAGTCGCCGAGGATGACCGTGCCCGGGGCCAGGCGCTGCGACAGCGCACGCGCACGCCCCCACGAGGTGCTCGGGCCCTGACCGAACGGGCCCTGTCCCATGAACCGGTCCGTGGTGTCCTGCAGGAGGTCCCACGCCTCGTCGTCCTCGGGCGACATCAGGGCCGCAGTGACGTTCCCGCCCGGCAGGGTGGTGATCTTCGTGATCGCCTGCCGGATCGCCTTGACCTGGGCCATGGCGTCCGCGCCCGGGGTGTAGGTCAGCTCCTGCACCCCGGTGGTGTTCAGGAGGCCCTGGGGCTGACCGCCCGTGCCGGTGCCGTTGAGGAGCTTGTCCTCGATGACCCAGTCCAGGCTGTACTCCAGCTCGTTGTTCATGTAGGTGGCCAGCGCCGGGGCGTTGGACAGCAGGGCGTTGGTGACGTCGTAGCCGTCCGCGTACGTGTAGGGCTTGGCGTCGGCCAGCTCGGTCTGAATCGTGCTGGTCGGCTTGAGGGCGGTGTCCGGGTCGCCGGGCAGGATCTCGTCCTGGACGACGGCCGCGTTGCGGGTGACTCCGGTGACCTGCAGGTACTCGAACGGCCCGTCGGACTCACCGCGGCTGATCAGGTCCAGGATGGTCAGGTTGTCGCGGTCGACCTGGTCGACCATCGGCATCCGGATCGGGGCGACGTGCCCGAGGCCGACCTGCAGCGGCGCCTCGGTGGCCTTGCGGCCGGCCAGCCACTCCTTCATGGACCCGACGCGGGTCCGGCCGATGCTGACCGCGGAGCCCTCGCCGAGTCCGGACGGGTGTTCCTTGCGGAACTCCTGGTACAGGGCCGACTTCACGAACTGGCCGCCGAGCGTGGCGGTGTCGCCGTCCTCCTGGCGGTCCTTCACCCCGGACAGCTGGGGCTTGGGGCGGTCGGCGGCCTTCCCGGCCATCGCCGCGGCGGCGGCCTGGGCGTCGTCGGCCGCCTTGACCTTCACGGCCAGGTCGTCGGTCTCGGACTTGATCTCGTTGATCCGGGTCACCTCGTCCTCGGTGAACTCCCGGTCCTCCTCCTTGGCCTTGGCGACGATCTCCGCCGCTTCCTTCAGCAGCGCCTGCAGCTTCTCGCGCATCGTCATCCTGTGCTCCTCATGGTCATCAGTTCCTGCGTGGTGACCCATGCGGACACCTGGGCGGGCGTGAGCCCGGGCGACTTCGCGGCGGCCTCGTCGGCGGCGGCGGTCTCCTCGGGCGGCTGCTGGCCGGTCTCCTGCTCGGGTGTGGCCCCGGCCGCGGGCGCGGGCGGGGAAGTCTGGTCCCGGTTCTTCTCCGGGGTGGCGGCGGCGAGGACCTCGCCGATCGAGGCGTGCGCGGAGGACAGCGCGTCGAAGTTCGCCTGCGACAGGACGCGGCCGGCCTTCGCGGTGTGTGCGAGGTCGCGGGCCTTCGCCGCGATCAGGTCCGTCTGCTGGTTCGCGCCGACCAGGCACGGCCCGACCTCGAACAGCGAGCTGAACCGCTTGATCTCGTAGAACTCGCCCCACGGATGCGCGGCCAGGTCGTCGGTCTGCACCCAGCCGCCCTCGCCGACGTCGTACGCGAACGAGAACTGCTTGATGCGGCGGCCCTTGAGCAGTCCGTGCACGTGCTTCGCCGTCGCGTTGGTGTCCATGTCCTCGATCTGCGCGAGGACCTCCAGCCCGGCCGCCGTCTCCGTCGCCTCAAGGACGACCCCGATGTGCGCGAACGGGTCGCCCCACTTGTGGGCCCAGACCACGGGGATCGGATCGCCGCTCGCCTTCCACTCGGCGAGGACCTGGGCGAACGCCCCGGGGGCGATCACGTCGCCCATGCTGTCCTCGTTGCCGAACACCGAGACGAGCGCCCGGAACTGCCCGTCCTTGAGCCCGTCGGCGGACCCGACGGCCTTGATCTTCGCCCGGCATTCCTTCGTACGGGGCACGTCAGACCCCCCTCTCATAGTCCAAGCGGCAGTTGCAGTTCGCGGTCTCGGCCGCGTCACCGTTCGAGTCGCCGGGCCAGCGCAGCCCGTTGGCGAACGTCGTCCCCAGCGGGACGCTGTCGCCGCCCAGGCGCACGTGCGAGGCGCGCGGGTTCTTCCCCCCGGTGCGCCACACCTTGTGCGTCAGGCCGGACGCCCCCGCCGCGTCGTGCCCGCCGAAACTGCGGGCCTCGGTGGCGGCGGTGACCGACCGCACCGCAGCCGCCGTCACCCACGACGCCAGGCCGTTTGTGAGGTTGTCGCGCCAATCGCCCTCGTCGGCAACGGCCGACGTCGCCGCGGTGTACGCCGCCTGCTCGTACTGGACGGCGTGCGACTCGGCGGCCTTCGCGAGCCAGGCCTCCATGACCGCCGGATCCCACCCGTCAGCCTCCGGGTTCCACACCCCGAGGACGTCCCACGCCCCGATCTGCGCCAGCCGGAACCCGTACCCGGCCATGAGCGCGGCGAGTTGGGCCTGACGCTCCGGGGACTGGGCGGCCCACAGGTCGTAGAAGTCGGGCGGCCCGTCCGCCTTCGCGCCGGCCGCCGACAGCAGACCGTCGGCCTGCTTCTGCGCCCACCCGGTGAGCGCCGCGGTGTAGGCGTCCCGCTCAGTGGCGAACGTGCCGAGGTCCTCGGGCCGCTCGGCTTTCACGCCGGGCGGCCCTGACCTTTTGGGAGAGCGGGCGGCGGGGCCGTGTCCGTCGGCGACGCCAGGCCGCCGACCAGGACATTGAGCGGGGTGACCAGCTCGTCGGTGCCGTCCACGTGCGGCAGGTTCAGCTTGCTGCGCGCCTCGGACCGCAGCATGTACGGGGCGCCGGTCGCGGTCTGCAGGATGCTCGCCTGCTCCGTGAAGCTGCCGCGCAACTTCGCCTCGACGTTCGCCTCCACGTAGAGGTTCGACCCCGGGGCGATCAGCGGCACCAGCATGGTGTTGATGACGTCCTGCAGCATCGTGATGTCCGGGCCCACCGAGTGGGTGTAGAGCATCTGCCGGAACGCGTCCAGGTTCGAGAACGTCCCTTCCCGCGCGCCGACCAGCTCGGGCGGGATGTGGTAGCTGGACGCCACCTCGGCATCGGTGAGCTTGCGCCCCTCGATGTCCTCCGTGTCACGCGGCTTGAAGGACTCGACGGTCACCAGCTTCATGCCGTCCTCAAGGATCGGCGTCCCGCCGGCCTGGATGCCGCGCCCCATGAACGCGTTGAACGCCGCCTGGAAACGCTCCTTCGCCGTCTTGGACCACGGGGGCGCTTCCTTCGGCCGCTCGATCACGGTGGGCACCCGTGCGCCGTTGCGCCACACGGAGCGGCGCCACTCCACCGCCTCGGACTGCTCGGCGAGGATCTGCCGCATCGTCTCCATCGGCGACGTGCCGTCCGCCCCGACCGTCGCGTACCCGTGATCGAACAGGTACGGGCCGGGAAGCGGCACGACCTGCGCGGGGCCGCGCGAACTGATCAGGTACAGGTAGGCGGGCTGGTCGTCGTCGTCCGCCAGGACGTGCATCCTGCGCGCGGGCTTCCTGCGCAGCTCCCACCCGCTCGCCGTGTCCGCGTTCGGGAGGACCTGCACGCACCACCGGTCGTGGATGAGCCAGTCCACGATGACCGAGTGCCACAGCCGCGACGGTGTCACCGTCGGGGCCGGGTTCGCCAGCAGCAGCGCCAGCGGGTGATCGGTGACCCGGCGCCGGTCGGTGTCCGAGACCCGCTCATAGACGTGCCAGGGGATTGTCGACAGTGCCCGGGCGATGTAGTCGACGACCTTCCGGACGCTGGGCTGGGTCTCCCACACGTTCATCGCCGCGGCGGTGCCCGCGTAGTTGGACAGCGGAACGCCCGGGTCGACGACCCGGATCCCGGACGCCGTCAGGTACGCGCCGAGCTCGGACAGGTCGCCGAACTGTTCGGCGGCCTTCGCGAGGACGGGCACGCCGTCCTGGTCGATGACCCGGGCCGGCGGGTGCTGCTTGGTCCATCGGTGCCAGAACGCCATGAGGACGCCCCCTCTCTCAGATCGCTTCGAAGTCGCCGTCCTCGTACGCGGACCGCAGAACGGGAGGCCGGGCCAGGACCTCGAACATGGCGTCGCAGAGCGCGGAAACGCCATCGATCTTGTCGCCGCCCTGGGACTTGTCCGGTTTCACGTTCGCCGAGGTGTCCATGGCGACGGCCAAGTTGTCGACCATCCAGGTCATGACCGGGTTGCCGTCGTGCCGCAGCATCGGGCGGCCGCCCTCGCGAACCTGGCGCTGCCCCTGGAGGAGCAGCCTCTGCACAGCCTTCAGTGCGGGGGACATTGACTTGTACCCCTGCCCGACACCGACCAGCGGGGCCCGATCGGACTCCAATGCGTTGGTGAGGGGAGTGGAGGCCCACCGGTCGTACCCCAGAGACTTCACGTCGTAGCTGTCGAGGTCATGGCGGATCTGCCGTCCGATGACGTCGTAGTCGGTGACGTTGCCCGGCGTGGTCTTCAGCCACCCCTCGCGCACCCAGACCGATGCGTTGCCCGCCGTACGCCGGTCGAGGTCCTTGATGTTGTCCTCCGGCGTCCAGAACCGCATCAGCAGATCCAGGCTCCCGTCGCTGTCGTCGGGGAACAGCCACGCCAGCGCGTTCAGGTCGGACACCGCGCCGAGGTCGAGGCCGCCGTACGCCTCCCGGCCGCGCAACTTCACCTCGTCGACCAAGGCCCCGTTCGCGAGCCACGACTCGATGGTCAGGTACTTCGTGGTCTGCTTCGTACGGATGCCGCAGTGCAGACGCAGGAACGACGCCAGCTCGGCCGGGGACTGCTTCGCCTTGTCGGCCGCCGAGCGCAGGTACGCGCGCGTCGGGCTGATGCCGTACCCCGGGTTGGCCTTCTTCCACGTCGACTCGCTGAACGGGTCGTCCTCCTTCTCCGCAGCGAACACCACGCCGTATGCGGCGGGGGCCGTGAACGCACCGCGCGCCAGCTGCTCGATGCGCTCCCGCTTGCGGTGGTAGACCGACGTTCGCGAACCGGCGTCGGCCGTGGTGATGATGAAGATCAGCGGCTGGTGGCGGGATCCGGTGCCGGTCTCGATCGTCTCCACCAGCTCCGGGCTCTTGTGCTCGTGGAGCTCGTCCACGATGCCGCAGTGCAGGTTCAGCCCGTGCTGGGCACCCGCGAGCGAGGAGACCGGCTTGAAGTAGGAGTCCGACTTGGGGTGGAGGACCATCCCGGCGAGCGGCTGCATGACCCGCTTGAGCGCCGGCGACTTCTCCACGATCAGCTTGACGGGCTTGAAGAGGAGACCGGCCTGCTCTTTCGTGACAGCCGCAGTGATGACCTGGGCGCCTTTTTCCCCGTCACCGCCCATCATGTACAGGGCAATCCCGCCTGCGAGCGTGGTCTTGCCGTTCTTGCGGGGTACGTCAACGTACGCCTCGCGGATGATCCGTACGTACCCGTCGGCGTCCTCGTCCCAGTGCACCCACCCGAAGATCGGAGCGAGGATGTACGCGATCTGCCACGGGTCCGGGCGCAGCGGCTGCCCGCCCAGTGCCCCCTGCGTGTGACGCAGCTGCTCGAACGCCCGCAGCACCCGGTCGACCCGCTCGGCATCAAACACTGCCCCCGGGGCGTCGCGCGGCTCCGGCGTCTTGACCAGCGGCGGGCAGTCCGGCAGCGGAATTCCGCGCTCTACGAGGTACCAGGCAACCTCGGGCGACAGCTTGAGCTCTGCGAGCAGCGCCTCATCCAGGTACGCGGCCGGGGTCTCGTTACCCGAAGGGGTTGTCGGGGTCCGGCTCATTCTCGGCCCCTCTCGCCAGGGCCTGCTCCGTCGACGGTGTCAGACCGAAGTGGGCGGCCCAGGCGCGGAGCTCACGGCCGGCGGATCGCGCGATCCCGACAGCCGGGTGCGGAAGGGTGCCCTGCTTCGCCTCGATCGTCAGCCCCTCGCGGGCTACAGCCTCGGTCGCCTCTCGGAAGCTGGCCCACGTCTCGCAGTACGCGGCCAGCGCGGCCCTGTCCTCGGGCTTGAGTAGGTCGAGCCGGGACAGGCCGGGAAGGACGCGGTCCCACTCGGCCCGCGCCTCGCCCGACAGCCATGCCGGGGCCTCCGGGGGCAGCCGCTTGAAGGCGGGCCCGGGGTTCACGTCGCGGCCGGCGGAGTCCTTGCCCGGAGCACGGCCCTTGATCAACTTGAGAGCGGCAGGCTGAGGCGTTCGTCCCACGGGAGACCCCCCTCCGCGATTCTGTGCACGCACGCGCCGAGCTGACGGCGCCGGGCCCCCAGACGATCACTCCGGAAATCCGGACTCCCCTACCGGGGAGGTCGAGGCCAGGAGAACTTCGGCGCGACTCTCAACGCCGAGCCGTGCGAAGAGATCGGCTAAGCGCGCCACGGCCTCGTCGGCGATGACGTACTCCTCGCTGATCACGCTCGGGTGCGACGGCGTGCCCTGTTGGCCCGTGCTGCCTCGGCCTTGCTCTTGACGGTGTGGCATGGCTCGCAGATCAACCCCAGGTTGTCGAGGTCCTCGACGGCTCCGCCCTCGCCGATCGGTGTGATGTGGTCCAGCTGATGCTGGTGCTCGCCGTCGGGATCGTCCTCGGCGTCGGGCTGGCCGATGCCGCATCGGTAGCAGCATCCGTTGTCGCGCGTGGTGACGATGCGCTTGAGCGTGCGCCATCGTCCTGAGCTGATGCCGTAGCGCCTGGCCTTGTCGTCCCTGCCTGCCCATGGGATGGGCTTGTGCTCCTCGCAGCGCCCCTTGGGCACCAGGGTGGTGCACCGGGGTTCGGTGCACCGGGTGGGGGGCCGGGTAGGCATGGGGGCCTCCCAGGGGTGGGGTAGGGGGTCAAGGGCCTGGGGTGGTGCCGATCATGCTGGGGTTGGCGTGCTGCTCTACGAACCCTCTGCGTCCCCGTGTCGGGGGCTTGCCGAGGTCGATGAACGCCTGCCATGCCTCCTTGTCGGCTTCTGGAGCGTCCAGGTACGCGCCCAGGGCGGCCTTGGCGGCCTGACGCAGGGCCCGCAGCTCGTCGGGCGTCAGGTGAAGGGTGTGCCGGACGACGTTCTCGGTGGTGAGTTCGGCCATGGGTGAGCCTCCGGAGACGGCGAAGGCCCCGTCCGTGTGGGCGGGGCCTGGTTTTTGTCCGGACATGCCGAACACGGGGTCAGTGTGACATTCGCGTTTCAGCTGGTCAAGCTGCTTCGGCTGCGGCGGGGTTGGTCAGTTCGTTCAGGTCGATGAGGGCGCGTCGCCGGTGGTCGTAGCCGTGGTGGGTGAGGGTGCCTCTGCTGAGCCGCTTCCGGAGGACGTAGCCGGGGATGCCGGTGGCGATGGTGGCGGCCTGCAGGTCGACGAGGATCGGCATATGCCCATTGTGACGTGGGTGAGGCCCCACCGACGAGTGCGGTGGGGCCTCGGTCCGCAGCGCGGCAGCCAGCTCGCGATCCGGATGGGTGGTGCTGATACGGGTCAGGCTACTGCGGGGGTGTGACAGCGGGCTTGGGGATGGCGCGGCAGGTCTCGGCGTGGGACTGGGCCCAGGCGCGGGCGTCCTCGTCGGCTGCGTCGGAGTCGTACTCCTCGCCGCCGTCCTCGTCGAAGGCAGCGCCGAAGCTCCAGTTGGTGCGGTAGTGGCTGACCTCCTCCGTTGCCGGGCAGCCAGCGCAGGAGGCGAGGGACGCGAACGGCTTGGGCGGGTTGTGCACGGTGAGCCGGTGCGTTAGGTCGACGGTGGCGCCGCCGACGGTGAGGTAGCGGGCGATGACGTTCTCGGGCCAGGCGGTCTGCTGCGTGCTCATGGTGGTGTCCTTCCGAGGGTCAGTGGGTGTGGGCGGGGTAGTGGCCGCCGCAGCGCGGGCAGTACGGCAGGGCCGGCTGGTCGAAGCCGAGGGCGGCGAGGAGGGTGCGGATCATCGGGTGGCCTCCTGTCGGGCGGGGGTGACGGTGATGTGAGCCCCTCCCGCGTGGGACTCCACTCGGACGTTGTTGGTGTTGGTGTTGGCGTCTTGACCTGCGGCAACAACACCAACAGGGGGTGGGGGAGTGGTCGGGGAGAGGGGCGGCGGGACGTCGTCTCGGTGGACGCCCGGGCCGTTGCCGACCCCGGTGACCCGTACGCCTTCCCTCACGCGGACCCCGTCGGCGGCCAGGAGACCGCGGACGTCCTTGGTGGTCCAGCCGGTGCCCGGGTACTCCTCTTGGAGTTGGTCGCGGAGGCGGGTGAGGAGGACCCCGGTGCCGGTGCCGAGTTCGCGGACGATGTCGGCCATGTCGGCCGGGTCGGGGTAGGGCTGCTCCTCTTCGTCCTGCTCGCCTTCGGTGGGCTGTTCGTCGTGTCGGCCGGTCACCCAGGCGGTGAGGCACCAGGCGGCGAGGAGGACCCAGAGGGCGCGGCGTTCGGCGAGGGCGACTCCCCCGACGATCCAGCAGACGACGGTGAGTGCGGCGAGGCGGGCGAGGCGTTCCTTGGGCTCGATGTCGTCCCAGAAGGCGTGCCAGCCGCGGGCGGTGCCGTGTCCGATGCGGGTGATGTGGGGTGCGAGGTTCACTGGACGACTCCTGCGTACCAGCCGCCCGCGATGTTCACGGCGGAGGCGAGGGGGACGGCGGCCATTCCGGCGATGCCCTGGGAGAGGCCGAGGAGGATCCCGGCGAGGATGCCGAGGGCGGATTGGAGGCGGGGGAGCTTTTTCGACCAGAGGTGCAGGCCGATCATGACGGCGGTCCAGATCGCGAAGATCATGTATCCGCCGTCGGTGAGGACGACGGGGACGGCCCGGGTGACGTCCGGCGAGTTTCCGCCGATGCCCCAGACGAGGTAGGCGTAGCCGATGCCGTCGCCGCCCCATAGGCCGAGGCGGGTGATGAGGCCGAGGGCGCTGACGGGGCCGGCGGCGAGGACGGCGAGGATGCCGAAGCAGAGGGCGCCGAAGAAGGGCAGGAGCTGCTTCCAGTCGCGGCTGCCGCCGTCGTCGCCCTTCTTGCCTCCTCCCCCGCCCTTCTTGTGCCAGCGGAGGAGGACGAGGACGACGATGATCGTGCCGAAGGTGATGCCGCCCAGGGAGACGGCGGTGGATCCGAGGTTCACGGTGTTCCTCAGTGGAGGATGGCCAGCCCGAGGGCGGCGATGGTGAGTACGAGGGCGAGGGTGCCGAGGAGGCGTGGTGTCTCGTGGGCGATGAGTGCGGCGAGGATGCAGCCGGCGCCGAGGGTGGCGAGCGGGAAGAGCAGCCGGAGGGCAGTCATCCGTAGCCGCCCTTCATGCCGCCTGCTCGGCGAGCACGGCGAACAGCGGCTGCGACGGACTCCCGATCAGCGTTGGGGCGGTCGGCGAGGATCGCCTGTACGGCGTCACTGTTCTTGGTGGTGATCGCGACTTGATCGCGGGCGAGATCGGCGATGCTCGGCTGTTCGCTCGCCATGTTCGCGCTGGTGGGCGCTGGCGGAGCGGTCGGTGTGAGCAGGGGCGCGCTCGGGCTGATCGCGGGCTGTTCGGCCTCGTGATCGGTGTTCGCGATCGGGGCGAGCATGAGGGGCGAGCGGCGGTCGATCTCGGCTCGCATCTCCAGGCGTTCGAGGGTGATCTCGAAGTCCGCGCGGTCGCGGGCGGCGGTGATCCGGGCCTGCTGCTGGATGCGCTCGATCGTCGCTTGGGCTTCGCGCTCGGCGCGGTCGCGGCGGGCGTCGTGGAGGCGGGCGGCGTGCTCGCTGTCCCGGATGACCGCGTTGATCTCGGCCTGCTGCTCGGGGGTGAGTTCGGCGGGGTCGCGGAGTGCGGGGAGCGCGAACTCCCACACGATCTTCCCGACGAGGACGACGAACGGTCCGGCGACCGCTTGGGCGGTGCTGTCCTCCTGCATGCCGTGGATGACGAGGAGGAGGCCGACTCCGAGGGCGATGACCCATCCGGCGGCAACCGCGGCCCAGCGGGGGCCGACGCGCCGGTACTGGGCCCAGAGGACGGTGAGCCAGCCGATGTCACCGGCGAGGGCGACGGACAGGCCGAAGATCCCGGATTGCATGAGGTCGGTGATGGCGTAGGCCGACCAGATGAGGGAGAGGCCGGCGAGGGCGACGGCGCCGTAGAAGACGCGGGGGCGGTTCATCGGCTGGCCTCCTTGTCGAGGGCGGCGACGAGCTGGCGGAGGCGCATTTCCAGGCCGACGGCGGCGCGGAGCATTTCGTCGTGGTTGTGGATGTTCGCGGTGGCCGTTTCGGCGAGGACCTCACGGGCGTGGCGGAGGGCCTGATCGAGCGGCGAGACGTAGCGGAGGGCGTCCCGCTCCGGGTCGTGCAGCGGGGTGTACGAGGTGGTGCCGCTCATCCGGCGATCACCCCGCGGGCGACGAGGCGGAGCAAAGCCGCGTACTCGCCGCGGGTGATGCCGGGGCGCACGGCCGGGGCGGCTGCGAGGAGGTCCAGCTCGGCGGCGAACGCGGCTTCGGTGGGGCCGTGCAGCTGCTCGGCGAAGACCAGGGCGCGGGCGAGGCGGATTTCCTCGCGCATCTCGGCGTCGGGGCGCTGGGTGTCGAGGGTGTCGGCGAAGCGGCCGAGGAGGAGCACGGTGTCGTCGCTGAGGACGAGGGGCGTGGTCATCGGGCGCCGCCGGTGGGGCGGATGCTGCCGGTGACACCGGCCTCGGTGGCGCGCACCGTGGTGGTGCGGCTGCCGCGGCGGCTGATGGTGCCGACGGCGACCAGGCGGCGGCCGCCTCCGCTGGCCGCGGTGCGGAACCCGGTGGCGGCGGGGGTGTAGCAGCCGCCGGCCTGGTCCATGGCCCGGTTGGCGTACTGCCAGTCCCCGAGGTCGGCGGGCTGCTCGGCGGTGTTCTTCTTCGTCCGGTAGTGGGCGGTGACGGTGCGCCGGGCAAGGGTGGCGAGCCAGCTGTAGAGCTGGGCGTCGGTGGTGGCGGTGCACTTGTGGAGGTCGAGCCAGGCCCGGTAGAACGCGTCGGCGGTGAGGTCTTCGGCGAGGTGGTGGTTTCCGCCGCGGACCTCGTTGCGGACGAGGCGGGTGATGCGGGGCTGGAACTGGGTGTAGATGGTGGCGAAGCGCTCGTTGAGCTGCTGCGCGGGGGTCATCGCGGGCGGGGCCGCGGGCATGGCAGAGTTAGCCATAGCCGTCTCCTTGGGTCTTCAAGGTTGGCGGTAGGAGCCGGCCGCGTTTCCGCGCGTCCGGCACCCCGGGTAGTCACCCTCCGGCGGGCGGTGCAGTCGCCTTAGCCGGGGGGCCTACTTGTTTTGATCTTCAGTTGTGGACTTGGACTTGGCCGGCGGTGCAGTCGCCGTCCCGTAGTCCTTGATCGCGTTCTGTACTGCGGTGGTGCTGACCCCGATCTCCCGGGCGACAGCGGCCTGGCTTCCCAGCTCGGCCACACCGTCCAGGAGTGCGAGTGCTCTCCGGATGGCGCTGGCCCGCAGCTCGTCTTGCAGGTCCTTCTGTCGCCGTTTTTCATCAGCGACTCTCTTGCGCCATGAGCTGTTGGGCACAAACAGAACGCTACTACAACCCGGGGTTGCAGGCAAGGTGTCAGGCCGCACTGTGCGCCTTCGTGTCCTCGTCGACCCACGTCTTCAACTGCGCCCACACGTAAGGCGGGTACGAGCACGTACACCACGGGCAGACGATCGCCTTCTCACCCGGAGCCAAACGCAGCACAGCGCCACAGATCGTTCCGCTGGGGTCGACCGCCGGGCAGTTCCCCACGCGCTGCCCGCGGGATACCGCAGGGGTGGGGGCGATGATCGAGGTGAGGGACTTCGTGAGGTCGCGGATGTCCTTCGCGAAGTAGCCGGCGTTCGGCCACGACACGGCGATCCACGGCATGTTCGCGAGCAGCCCGTCGACGGCGGCCTGGAGGCGGGCGTCGACACCCCCCGAGGGTGTGGCCACGGTGTGGCCACGGTCCCGGCGGACGTCGGCCAGCCACCGCTCGGCGATACCGGCGATGCCGCCCGGGCCGCGCAGGTCGAGGATGTCCTCGTTGACCGGCAGCGGGGCGGGCCCGCCCTTCCCGGACCGGACCGTGGCGACACCGCCGGCGGGCGCCAGGAACGGGGCCAGACCCCGGTACAGGGCGGGCAGGGACTGCACCCGCACCTCGGTGGCCCGGGTGCAGACCACGCACAGGTAGCTGCCGGTCTCGTCGGGCTTGTCGCACAGCAGGCACAGGTCCACGCTCACGCCGCGAGTCCTTCCATGTCGGGCCACTGGCACCCGGTGAGGCCGGTGGCGTTCTTCTCCGGGACGTCGGCGAGCGGGGCCCCGAGGTGGTGCAGGCCCATCGCGAGGAGCGTGTAGGCGTCGGCCATGTCGTAGCGGCCCACGCCGTCGAGCTCGATGCCGTACCGGGCCGCTATCTCGTCCCGCACCTGCCCCTTGGGGGCGGAGCCTTTTCCGGCGGCGTACAGGGCCCGGCAGGACGGCGGGACCAGGGCGTAGGGGATGCTGCGGCGCCAGCAGGCGTGGCGGACCATGACGCGGAGCCCGGCCAGGTCCTCGTGCCGGTGGGCAACACCTCCGCCGAACGACGGGCCTTCGATGACGACCAGGTCGGCCTTCTTGATGAACGAGGTGATCTCGTCGACGAGGTGGTTGAGCCGGGGGTGGCCCCGGAGAGTCTTGGGTCGGATGTAGTCGGCCCACCCCTCGCCTGCCACGCCGGTGCAGGTGAGGGAGAGGTCGAGGCCGATAACGGGGGGGCGGCCGGTCACTGCTGGCCTCCGGAGTTGAGGGGCTGGTCGAAGACGGCGGCGATGTCGGGGAAGCCGTGGGCGCGGGCTCCGTCGCGGAACGCGGTCATGGCCGTGCGGTCGAGGCGGACGTCGGTGCGGCCGAAGGCGTCGGTGGTGACCTGGAGGTCGACGCCGAGGGCCGTGGCCATGCTCTTCCACTGGGCAGCAGAGAAGCTGTCGAGCTGCTCGTTCATGGGGATCTCCTTCGAGGCGGGTTACGGATCGCGTACGCTCGCTGACCTGCGTTTTCACGGGTCTCCGTGAAAACGGGGATGCTGGGTGGGTGGCCGGGCCCGCGGATATCGGGCCCGGCCCTCGTCACGCCGCAGCTGGCAGGGTGGCGACCATGTGGCTGATGCGGTTCAGGACCTGGGTGAACTGGTGCACGGCCTGGAGGTCGGACACCTCTCCCGCCGTACTGCCGGGCGACACCTGGATGCCCCTCATACGGCAGTAGTTGAGCTGCCTCACGCTGGCCGGCTTCGACCGCCACGCCGCAGCCCGGCCGGTCAGCCAGCGACTCCCTGTGGCGCGGGCCTGCTGCTCCAGCCACGCCTTCGCCTCCGTCAACGGCAACGACACGTCCCGCTTCGGGGCGACCAGGCCGCCCACGGCGTCGTACCGCCGCAACCAGTACCTGCGGTCCACCGGATCGCGGACGAGGAAGACGTAGGCGTCGTCGCCGACCGGGATGAACCACACCCCCGATGCCGTTCGCAGCCAGCGGGCCGAGGAGCCGTGGAACAGGTCCACTTCCTCGACCTGGATGTGGGAGAGGTCCGCAGCCCGCTTGGCTTCGTCCTCGGTTTCCCGGACGATCTCGCGCAGGCTCCGCTCGTCGTCCTCGGCGGTGTCCACTTCGCGCCCGGTGAGGCTGACGATCGACGCCAGCTTGTGGCGGGTCGAGGCGCCCATCACGTCGAGGATCAGCGCCTCCTTCTTGCCCTCCCACAGGCGCAGGGCGCGGCCGGCCATCTGGCAGTACAGGCCCGGGGACTTGGTGGGGCGGGCGATCACGACGCAGGACGTCCACGGGGCATCGAAGCCCTCGGTGAGCACCATGCAGTTGGTCAGCACCTGCACCTGGCCGGTCTCGTACCACTTGAGGGCCGTCTGCCGGGCCTCCTTGGGCATGTCGCCCCAGATCGCGGCGGCGGGGATGCCCGCGTCGTTGAACGCGTCGGCCATGGACTGGGCGGTGGCGACGGTGGGGGCGAAGACGACCCCCGGCCGGTCTCCGGCGTGCAGCCGGTACGCCTCGGCGACGATCTCGGCGGCGCCGGAGTCGTCGAGGGCCTGGCCGAGCTGGCCCTCTTGGAGGTCGCCGTTGCGGGTCTTGACCTTGTCGAGGTTGAGGCCGGGGATGGTGATGCGCTTGCCGCGGACGTCGCACAGGTAGCCGTCCTCGATCATCTCCAGGATGTCGAGGGTGAAGACGACCTCGTCCCAGACGTCGGCCAGGCCGCCGTCCTCGCGGTGCATGGTGGCGGTGAACCCTGCGGTCGGGATGCCGTCCCAGGAACCGAAGTGCTTGAGCACTTCGATGTAGGTGGGGGCGGCGGCGTGGTGGCACTCGTCCACGATGATCAGCCCGATGTCCTGGATGGCCTTGCGGCGGCGCTTGACCGCGAGGGTCTGGACGCTGGCCACGACGACGTCGACGTCGAGGTGCTCGTCGCGTTCGGCCTTGACGAACCCGATGCGCAGGGAAGGGGCGACGGCCCGGATCTTGTCGGCGGCCTGGGCGAGGAGCTCTTCGCGGTGGGCGATGACCAGGGCTCGCTTTCCCTGGGCGGTGAGGTGCTGAAGGTGTTCGAGGATCAGGTTGGCGAAGACGACCGTCTTGCCGGCGCCGGTGGGGAGGACGACGGCGAGCCGGTTGTTGGCGCTGGCGGCCCACCCGGTGTTGAGGGCCTCGATGGCCTCGGTCTGGTACGGGCGGGGCTTGAACGTCTCAGGCAGTTCGGGCATAGCGGTCACCTCGGTTCGTGAAGTTGCGGGTCCCTGCGGGCTCGGGGGCTGCCTGGCCCACCTTGTGGCCCGCATTTCTGGGCCACTGGCCCGGTCTCAGATGCGAAGCGGGCCAGGCGTAACGGCGCGCTGACCTGCATATATCGCCTACCGATGCTCTCGCTGGCCCGGTTGGCCCGCTTTCCTGGGCACACAGGGGAGGCGCAGGGAGGGGGACCTTCACACTCACCTCTCGGGCCCCAGCGAAAGGGTGAGCGCCCAATCGCGTATGTCTAGGTAGAGAAAGTGGGCCAAGTGGTCCAATAGGTAGAGAGATAAGAAGAGATCCCAGCTCAGACCATGTTTGGGGCTGGCCCAGTTCGTTTTTACGACTGGGCCAGTGGCCCAGAAAAAGCGGGCCAGGCTGCGCAGATGTGGGCCAGTCGGCTACGACCATCGGTCGAACACCTCCGCCTTCATGTGCAGCACCCGCGGCCTATGGCCCGGCGCGCTCACCCGCGTCTTGAGGCGACCTGGGTCGGCGGACGGCAGAAGATCGGCGGCGTACAGGGCTTTGTGGACCCGCGTAGGGCTCGTGTTCAGAGGAGCGAACTTCTCGGCCCGCTCCCTTGCCGCTTCGTAGGCCGCGCCCGGGTCGAGGTAGATGTCCTCTCCGGACACCCAGCCGATCTTTCCTCCGCGCGGCACCAGGCGGTCCATCTCGTCCCGGGCCCACCCCCACCGCGTGGCCTCCGAGGAGATGGGCGCCCCGCCCGTTGTCAGGTCTGCGAGGTAGGCGTGACCCTTGGTGAGCGCCACGTGGATGCCCTTGAGGTAGATCGCCTCCACGGAAAGCTCGCGGGTCTCTGCGGCTTGAAGGGCAGAGCTGTCGAGGAGTGCGGCGCGGCACCGCTTGTAGATGTCGTCGCGCTCCTCCTTCGTGACCGCGCCGATCTGGATCGCGTACCGCAGGAACCAGCGCAAACCCAGTAGCAGCCCGGCCACGGCTTCCGGTGCCCGGGAGTGGCCGCCGGCCTCCCGGGCGATCGCGTCCCGGCCCTCGGCCAGTTCGGCCCGCAACTGCTCGGGCCAGTTCTCTTCGTTCTCGTAGTGGGCGGCCAGCCACTGCACGTACCCGGCCATGGCCTGCGCGTAGACACCCTGGTCTGCGGTGCGCTGTGCGGCGGTGAGACTTTCGCTGGTGACGTCGCCCTTGCTGATCTCGACCAGGCTGGTGCGGGCCTGGAGGGACTGCCCGGACGGCACGTCCTCCCCGGTGCACAGCACCTGTGCCCGCGGGTACAGCTCAGGCCGCACGGTCCCGTCGACGCGCATCCGGGAGCGGCCCGCACTGTTTGCCGCGCCCCGCACGAGGCGCTCGACCTTCTCGTTGAGCTTCGCCAGGTCGGTTTTCGTCGCGGCGGACTGCGGGACGTAGTCGTCGATGACCATCAGGACGTTCGCGAGCTGGAAGGCGATGCCTTCCATGGCGTTCGCGGTCGACTGCCACCCGGTGGGGAAGCCTCGGACGGTCAGCTCGGATCCGAAGTGCTGGGCGAACAGGGCGGCGATGTGGCTCTTGAACGCCCCGGTCCCGCCGAACGTCCACACCGTCGTCTCCGGCTGGAGAGGCAGGACGGCCCGGTAGGCGGCGCACATGTGCGGTGCCGTGACCTTGTCGGGGCCCAGCGCGAGGAGGTCCAGCGACGCCCGCACGGCCTGCGTGGCGTGCCCCTTGTCCGGGGCGGGGAGGGCATACCGGTTGAGCTTGTCCGTGCCGAGGTCGACGGCGGTGGCCTCGTCCATGCCGTCGGCGCCGAGCGCCCCGGTGCGGGAGAGGAACACGTGGCGTCCGTCGATCTCGGTCCACCCGGTGAACGCGTAGGTTGTGCGCTCCGCGACTGCTCCGAGGCTGAGGTACTGGGCGGCGGCGACGACATGGGCCTCGTCTCTGGCGGAGGGGTAGATGATGCCCCGGCCGCCGACGGCGTCGTAGGCCCAGTCGCGGGCGTTGCGGAGTCCGGCCTTGGTGACCTGCACTTCCCCTTGGGCACCGTTGACGCTGCTGGTGACCTTGATGGTGAACAGCTTTTGCGTCTCGGCCCCGGTGTGGCGGGTGATCTCCTCGGTGATCGCGGGGATGAAGTTCGCCAGGTGCACGGGGCCGAAGTGGCCGTTGACGTGCAGCCCTGCGCTGTTGGTGTAGTAGGGCACCGTGGGGGCGTCGGGGAGCCCGTCGAGGAGGTCGTCGGCTTCGGCGCGCGCCTGGTCGGTCAGGGCGGTGCGGGCCTCGCGGATCGCGTCGTTGAAGTCGGCCGGCTTCACGGCCTTCGCGGAGATCAGCGCGTTCTTGTAGGCGCGGATCTTGATTTCTCCGAGCGGGATCAGCCACTGAGCGATGTCGAAGATGAGGTGCTGCCGTTCCTCCTCGTTGGCGATGGCGGCGAACCTGGTGATGGTGGCCGGGAGGTCGCTGTAGTCGTGCGGCTGCTCGTCGCTGGTGGGCTGTTCGTCGGGGGCGGTGCTGTCGACGGTCACTGTCCGCCCTCCTGGTAGGCGGCCCGGATGATGCTCATGGCCGTGTCGGTGTCGAGGCCTGCGCGGGTGGCGGCTTTGCGGAAGGCGTCGGCGACAGCGCGCGGGGTGGCCCCGGCTTCCCGGCCGACGGCGAAGGCCTCTCCCATGGCCCGCTGGAGCACCTGCGTGGCCTCGCGGGCGGGGGCGCTGGCGACGCCCCTGACGAGGGCCTTGAGGTGACCGGCCGGGTGGGTGCTGCGCCTGGCCGGCGCCTCGGCGGTGGGGGTGCGGGTGGTGGACTGGCGGATGTCGTCGAGGACAGCGGTGGGCAGGGCCAGTGCGGCGGAGCTCGCCCCGTTTCGCCCGTGCGCGGCGCGCATGATGTCGCGGGAGGCTTCGGACTCGTTCCCGCTGTGGTGCAGGGCGGCGAACAGCTGGCCCGAGGAGAGGACGCGGCCGATGGCGGCGGCCGTGATGCCGGGGAAGTTGTCGGTGCGGATGGTGACGGCGGCCCCGTCCTTGTGGACGGCGATGCCGTCCTTGGAGCAGGTCTCGTCCCAGCCGGGCCGGTTCCAGCGCTGGCATCCTCCGCCGCAGTAGGAGCAGTTGCCGGGGTACTGCTCGGCGTAGGCGGCCCCGACGTTGGCGAGGATCTCGCCGCAGCAGGCATGGTCCCCGAGGATCGCCATGGGGCCCCGCCCGCCCGTAAGTTGACATCCGGGCGCACTGCTCCGGGGCCTGTGGGGTGCACCGGGTGTTGGAGCGGCGCGCTTCTTCGCGCGGGGCTTCAGCTTGTCGGCGGTGGCCCGGATGTCGCCCGGGCTGTACCGGCGTCCGTTGTCCTCGATGACTCTGCACAGGGTGGGGACACGGCCCGGCTTGCGGTTGACGGTGCCGGGCAAGCGCAGTACCCGGGCAAGGTCCCGGACCCCTGTGCCGTATCCGGTGCCGAGCTTCTTCGCGCCGGCTGCCAGGATGTTCTGCCAGTCCCCAGGGAGAGTTGCGGCCTCGTCGAAGGTGAGGTCCTCGCCGATGACGAGCGGCCGGTCGAACTCCCACCAGGCGTACAGGCCGCCCCCGGAGTGCTCGACGCGGGTGGGTTCGGGGAGCCCCGCGAAGCGTGGGATGTCACGTGCCTCGTCGGCGTCGGCGGGCAGGCTGGTGGCCTTGTGTAGGTCGTTGCCGAAGTCGATGTCGGACCACATGCCGAACATGGCGTGGGAGTCGCGGGCGCTGCCACGGGTGCCCTGGGGGAAGCGGCTGGTGACGGTGGTGACCCGGCAGTAGATGCCCTCGACGCCAGCGCGGTCCTCACCCATGGCCCAGGTGACGGCGCGGTCCAAGTCGTCTGTCTGGATGCCGGTCCAGTTGTTCTTGGAGCAGAGCGAGACGAGGCCGGGCGCTTCAAAGCGCGGGGCCAGCCAGTCCCGCATGATCTGCGGGTCGGCCGTCAGCGGCTCGGTGTTGCTGTTCACGAACCGGTGCTCTCTTCTCCAGGGGCCTGGGTGGCGAGGTGGTCGGCGGCGGTGTCGAGCTGGTCGGCGAGGTCGCGGAGCTGCTGGGCGAAGTCGCGGACCTGGCCGGGGGTCGTCATCTGGCGGCGCAGGCCGAGCGTGAGGTGCTCGTAGCCGTAGGCGACGATGTACGGCTGGTGCCCGGTGATCGCGACGTGCTCGGCGGCGAGGGCGTTGCCGTCCTCGAAGGCGAGTTCGCCGAGTTCGACGGAGCACGTGTCGTCGTAGTGCCACTGGCCGTCGCAGCCGGGGATGAGGCAGCCCGGGGCCGGGCGGCCCAGGGTGTCCTGGGCCGCCACGGTGCTGGTCTCGGTCACGGGCTGACCGCTTCGGCCGCTGTGGCGAGGTACGACACCGGGTAGACGTTGATCAGCCCGAACGTGGCGTCCTGCCGCTTGCGGGGCTGCTGTCCCGCATCCCGCATGAGGTCGGTGGCCTTCTTCCCGAGGCGCTGGAGGAACGGGCGGTTCGTCGGGAGCCGGTGGAGGGTGGCGTAGCCGAGGGCGGTGAACTCCTCGTAGTGCCCTTCGATGGCGGCGAGCTTCGCGGCCATGACGTCCTGCTGCTGCTCGATCCGTGCGAGGCGCTGCCTGTCGGCACGGATCGCGGCGACCATGCCCTCGATTACGTCGAGGTCATCGCCGCGCCTGGGGGTGGCTTCGGCGGTGAGGAGGTAGGTGCGGACCTGCCGGGCGACGGGCGACTCGGTGAGGAGCATCCCGACGTTGAGCATGGCCCGGCGGGAGAACACCGCGAGGGACCGGGCCTTCGGGCTCAGGCCCAGATTTGCGACCCCTCCGAAGGGGGCCGCAAACGTCTGGAGCTCGGCGCCCCGCAGGACGTGGCGGCCGTTGTCCGCCAGCTCGGCCTGGTTGCCTTCGACGACGCTCTCGATGGTCTTGACCGGCACTTCGTAGTAGGTGGCGACCATGTCGGTGGTGGCGTGCATGTCGTCGGGCAGCAGCGCCAGAGCCTTGACCTTGCCGAGGACGTCGACGCGGTCGGCGGCCTGTGCCCGCATGGTTCGGGACTCGGTGAGGGCGATCTCGGGGGTGGTCACGCGCGGGCCTCGCTGTCCATCTGGGCGCGCATGGTCCGCAGCGCGCTGGTGAGGGCTTCAAGCTGGGTGATGGTGGAGTCGACGCCGTTGGCGTCGAGCCCGAGGACGTCGAGGTCGCCGACGGCGAGGTACACCTTCGGCCCGCTGCTGTAGGCCTCGTCCTTGCCGAGGCTGGCGGTGATGCGGATGTCGTCCGCAGGGTGTCCGTCGGACAGGGTGATGGCGGTCTCGTGCCCCGCGTGCTCGATGTAGCTGCCGCCACCGTCGCGCTCGTCGTACTGGTGGGTGATGCACTCGGCGACGCTGCACCACGGGTAGTGGCCAACGGAGGCCGGCGGGCTGGAGGGCTGGGGGACGGCGCCCTGGACGATTGCGGCCAGGTGGTCGCGCTGGGCCCGGAGCCGGGGGAGGTACTGCTCCAGGTCGGCGGTGAGCTGGTCGGCTCCGGCGACGTCGAGGTCGGCGTCTGCGCTGGGCTGTGTGAACACGGCGATCCGGGCGGTGGGGTCGCCGGGCTGCGGGTCGTCGAGGTGGTAGATCTCCGAGCTGATGAGGGCTCCGCTCGCGCCGGCGGCGGTGACGGAGTACGTCTCGGCGCCGGGTGCCAGCGAGGCCCGGCCGTCGACGATGTCGGCGAGCGCGGCCACGGCGTCGAGGTGGCGGTGGAGCTCGGCGACCCGGGCCCGGGTCTGCGCGGCGGTGAGGTTGAGGTCGAGCCACCCGACGCTGATGTCGACGCCGTCGGGTCCGTCCTCGGCCATGACGTTGGCGGGGAGGACGCAGTCGCCGTACCCGTCGGGGCTGGGAGCTTCGACGTAGGGGGTGAGGTGCATCGAGTGGTTCCCGGCCTCGGCGCACCAGGTGTAGACCGTGCACTGGGCGGCGGCCGGGTCCGCCTGTCCGGGCGTCGCCTGTCGGGTCCCGTCGCTGCTCTGTAGAATGCTCACTGAGTGCTCGCTTCCTGTGCTTTCGCGGCTGGTGAGGTGGGGTGCTCGCTCGAAACGGCTGCGGTTGCCTCCGCGGCCGTTTCGCTGTTTCCGGGCAGAAGCCCGAGGAACTTGTGGAGGTCGATGGTCCGCACTACTCGGCGTCGGCCGAGGCGGATGACCTCCAGGTCGCTGGGGAGCCGGTTCTCGGCGGCCAGTTGGTAGGTGGTGGACTCGGCGAGGCCGAGGGCTTTCCCGACGGTCGGCCACAGGGGGACGAGCGCGGGCAGGTCGAGGATCTCGGCGACCGAGAGGGTGGTCGTCATTCAGACTCCTGCGGCATCACGTCGCTGGGCTTGCAGCCCAGGGCGTCAGTGATCTTCTTCAGGGTTTCCGGTCGGGGCTGGCGCTGGCCGTTTTCGATGCGGCTGAGAGCGGGTCCGCTGATGCCTGCGATGGCCGCGAAACGGTTCATCCCATGCCCCAGCTCGACCCGCCTACGGCGGATCAGAAGTCCGTTGGTCTTCATGCCAGGACAGTACGCCAGATCCCAACTCGATACCAAGCATTGACGCCAACTAATCTGGATTCGTAGCCAGGACGTACTCAGAACGGGCGGAAACGTGACCAGAGCGTTCGGTCACGTCACCAGGGCGTAGTGGACACGTGGCCTCGGGCCTGCCACAGTCGTAACCTGTAATCGATGCCAGTTGTTGACGGGAGTGGATGTGGCAACCAACCGGGGACCCGAAGCGTGGACGCGCCTGGGAGCGAAGATTCGCGAGTCGCGTGAGGCGCAGGGCTTCAGCCGCAAGGCCTTGTCCGAACTCTCGGGAGTCTCCGAGAAGAGCATTCAGGTGGCGGAGGAAGGTCGCGAACCACGTGCCCGATGGCCGCAGTCGCTTTCGCTGATCGAGGCCGGCCTCGGCTGGGCCAAGGGCAGCATGGAACACGTTCTCGACGGCGGCGAGCCCTCGTTGGCACCGGAAAGTGTGCCCCTCTTCGAGCTCGCCGATGACGGTGATCTGTTCAACAGGGAGGATCTCTCAGACCCGGTCAACCTGCTGCGGCAGCGGCCTTCCCCCTATACGCGCTCTGTGATCCTTGCGCAGCTGCCGCGGCAGATCCGGGCGAGCATCAGCGACATCCTGCGCTTCGGACGCCGGGCACAGAATCACGGTGCCTCAGCGAAGCTCGTAGAGGAGTACGAGCGAGTCGTTGAGGCGCTGATCCTGGACCTAGCGGCCAACGGGCATGGCTTCGAGCCGTCGTTCGAGCCTGGTTCGCTGGCCGACTGGGTCCGCGCTGAGACCATGGATCCGCTTGTGCGGAAAACCAGAGCAGAAAGAGAGATCGCAGCAGATCGCAGGCGCCGCTCAGCCCTGGCCGACGCCGCGCTCCTGCCAGACAGGGACGCTGTGGTCACTGTCAGCGGACTGGCATCCGAAGATGTTCTTGCCGAACTACGAAAGCTGGCCAGCGAAGTGGCCGGACTTTCAGAAGAGGTTCGAGGCCGACGGCAGAGCGAGGATGATGAAGGCGGAGAGTAGGGCGAGGCAAGTGGAGTAGCACATGAAGGGTTCGACGTACCGCCGTTGCTACTGCCGGGACGATGACGGCAAGGCCCTCGGCAAGACGTGCCCGCAGCTCTCCTCGCGCCGGCACGGGGTCTACGCGGTACGCCAGGAACTCCCCGCCCGCGGCGACGGCACCCGCCGGTCGTTCTCCCGCTCCGGGTACGAGACCGCGAAGAAGGCGCAGGAGGACCTCGACCGGGTCCGGGCCCTCCTCGACCTCCCCGACGGTGACGACGCCGACGGCCAGGTCCGCATCGGGGACCTCCTGGAGAACGTCAGCAAGGACAAGAAGGCGCCGCTGCCCGACCTGGAGCAGACCCGGCGCCGCTTCCGCGCCGGGCAGTCCCTCACCAGCCGCCTCACCGTCGGCGACTGGCTGGACGAGTGGCTGGAGGCGAAGCGCCGGCGGAAGACGACACTCACCGGGTACGCCTCCCACATCCGCGTCCACCTGCGCCCCCGCATCGGGCACCTCCAGCTGGACCGGCTGAACGTCGGGCACCTGGTGGAGATGTTCGACGCCATCAACGACAACAACGAGGTCATCGAGGCGGAGAACGAGGAGCGGCGCGAGCAGGAACGCCGGGCGACGTGGGGCAAGCGGTCCCGGCCGCCGGAGTCGGAGACCGCGCGCCTGGCCGCCGAGCGGGCCAAGCTCGCCGCGATGCCCCCGTACCGGCGGGTGACGGGCCCGGCGACCCAGCAGCGGATCCGGGCCACGCTCCGCTCGGCGCTGAACTCGGCGATCTCGAATCAGATGCTGACGTTCAACCCGGCCTCGCACGTCGAGCTGGCGTCGGGGAAGCGGCCGAAGGCGCTGCTGTGGACGGCCGAGCATGTGGAGCGTTGGCGGGCCACGGGTGAGAAGCCGTCCGGGGTGATGGTGTGGACGCCGGAGCAGGTGGGCCAGTTCCTCGACCACGCCGAACGGGACCGGCTGTACGCCTTGTTCTGCCTGATCGCGTTCCGGGGGCTGCGCCGCGGTGAGGCGGTGGGCCAGGCCTGGGCGGACATCGACTTGGTGAACGGCACCCTCCGCGTCTCGAAGACGATCATCCAGGACGGGTGGACGCCGGTGGAGAGCGACCCGAAGACGGAGGACAGCCAGGCCGTCATCGCACTGGGCCCGGCGATGGTGGAGACGCTGCGGGAGCACCGGGAGCGTCAGGCCCTGGAGCGGGCGGTGTGCGAGGAGAAGCGGCTGCCGTGGACGGACACCGGGAAGGTGTTCGTCCAGGAGGACGGGACGTGGCTGCACCCGGAGAAGGTGTCGGACGTCTTCCGCCGGCTGACCCGGGAGGCGGACCTGCCGCCGATCAACCTGCGGGACCTGCGGCACGTGGCGGCGACGCTGATCCACGCGGGCGGCGGGGACTTGCACGCCATCAAGGAGACGCTGCGGCACGGGACGATCCAGCTGGCCGGTGACACGTACACGAGCCTGCTGCCCCAGGTCGACCAGGAGGTCGCGCGGAAGGCCGAGTCGATGGTTCCCCGCGCCCGCCGTTCGGGGGTCTCTGACACGGCCGCTCACGCACCGCTCACGCAGGAGCCCTGAAACGCCGAAGCGCCCCACCCTGGTCTAAACCAGTTGGGGCGCTTCAATGCTGGTCGGAACGTTCCTGCCAGTCGTCGCTTGCGTGGGGCGGGTGGGACTCGAACCCACGGCCGACGGATTATGAGTCCGCTGCTCTAACCGGCTGAGCTACCGCCCCGTTTCGGCGTGGCGCGTACAAGTGTGCGCACCGTCTGCCGCAGCATAGCCGGTCATACGATCTCTCGCTCCGGATGGCCGACTTCGCCTGATCTTGAGGACGGCGCTGTGTGCTGCCCGGTTGCAGGAGAGATCAAGGAGACCCGAAAGAGACGCTCCGGGGCCCCTCGGGCACCCCGGGAAGATCGGCCGGGCACGCGAAAGAGGACCCCGAGGGGCCCTCTTCCGTTCCGCTCCCCCGACTGGACTCGAACCAGTAACCCTCCGGTTAACAGCCGAATGCTCTGCCAATTGAGCTACAGGGGATCGCGCTCCCCCGACTGGACTCGAACCAGTAACCTGCCGGTTAACAGCCGGCTGCTCTGCCAATTGAGCTACAGGGGATTGCTGCGTTGCTGCGAAATCTTACCTGCCTGGCGGCTGCCGGGCGGCGCGCGTTCGCTGCGACACATACATTAGCGCAAGCAGGGGGGTGCTCCGCCAATCGGTATCGCCCGGGGTGATCTCGGGTGCTCGCGGGTAGGCGGGCTGCACACGTCGTACCAAGCGTAGGAAGGGTGGCAGCCATGCGGTACCGGCTCACGTTCATCGCCGGAGTGGCCCTCGGTTACGTGCTCGGCACGCGAGCCGGGCGCGAGCGTTACGAGCAGTTGAAGAAGTCGGCCCGGCAGTTCACGGAGAACCCCGCCGTGCGCAACGCCGCCGAGAGTGCCGCACACAGCGGGCGGGACATCGCGGGCAAGGCGTACCACTCGGTCAGCGACAAGGTCGGGGACAAGGTGCCCGCGTCCGTCGCCGAGCGGGTCCGGTCGCTGCGGGACCGCAGCAGCCAGAACGGCGGCGAGGACGACTGGGGGACCACCAACACCTGAGCGGCGGGGCCCCGGGGTCGAAGGGCTGCGGTTACGGGAACCTCGCGGGGTGCGGCAGAATCTCCGTATGGGCATAGTCGCGGGGTTGGACAGTTCTTCCGCCTTCACTCACATCGTCGTCTGCGACACGGATACGGGCGCGGTGCTCCGGGAGGGGTACGCCGCCCACCCGGTCGAGGCCAAGGCCACCGAGGTCGATCCGCAGGCCTGGCTGCTCTCGCTCGGTGAGGCGGCCTCCGGCGGGCTGCTCGAAGGCGTGCAGGCCATCGGGGTCTCCGCGCAGCAGCACGGGCTCGTCCCGCTGGACCGGCAGGGCAATCTCGTGCGTCCCGCCCTGCTCGGCAACGACCGGCGGGCGCAGGTCGCCGCGGCCGATCTCGTCGACGCGCTGGGCGGGCGGCAGGCCTGGGCGGAAGCCGTCGGGGCCGTGCCGGGGGCGGCGCAGCCGGTGGCGAAGCTGCGCTGGCTGGCGCGGACGGAGCCGGAGAACGCCCAGCGGGTGGCCGCCGTGCTCCAGCCGCACGACTGGCTCGTCTGGCAGTTGCTGGGCCGGCCCGCCCGGCGGACCACGGACCGGGGCGCCGCCTCGGGCACCGGGTACTGGTCGGCCGGGTCCGCCTCCTACCGGCCCGATCTGGTCGAGCTGGCGCTCGGGCACTCCGCCGGGCTGCCCGAGGTGCTCGGCCCGGCCGACTCCGCCGGGATGACGCCCGAAGGGCTGCTGATCTCCGCGGGCACCGGCGAGACCATGGCCGCGGCCTTCGGGCTCGGGGTCGCGGTGGGTGACGCGGTGGTGTCGCTGGGGGCCTCCGGGTCCGTGATGGCGGTGCACCACGAGGCGCTGGCCGACCCGAGCGGCATGATCACCTCGTTCGCCGACGCCACCGGGATGCATCTGCCGGTGGTGCACCTCTCCAATGCCGTACGCGCGTTGCGCGGGACCGCCGAGATGCTGGGCGTGGACGGGTTGGAGGAGCTGTCGGCCCTGGCTCTGAAGTCGACGCCCGGCGCCTCCGGCCTGGTGCTGCTGCCGTATCTGGAGGGCGAGCGCACCCCGCAGCTCCCGCACACCGCGGGCACCCTGAGCGGGCTGCGGCGCGAGTCGATGAAGCCGGAGCATCTGGCGCGGGCCGCGTTCGAGGGGATGCTCTGCTCGCTGGCCGACGCCCTTGACGTACTGCGTGGGCGGGGGGTGGAGGTGCGGCGCGTCTTCCTGCTCGGCGCCGCCGCCGAGCTGCCCGCCGTACAGGCTCTGGCTCCCGCGGTGTTCGGCACCCAGGTCGTGGTGCCGCAGCCCGCCCAGTACGCGGCGATCGGCGCGGCCCGGCAGGCGGCCTGGGCGCTCGGGGTCTCGCAGGGCTCTCTCGACCCGCGCACTCCCCCGGCCTGGCAGGGCGCGGCGGCCCAGGTGCTGGAGCCCGGCGACGAGCTGGCGGTCGGCGGGGCGGTGCGTCAGCAGTACGCGGCGACCCGGGACCAGATCCACCCCGGGGCCTTCGGCGGCGCGCACCCGGAGTGAGGCCGTGAATCCGGAGCGCACGGGTTCTGTTCGCGCGCTCCAGGTTTGACCTGCGCTTGGTGAAAAGGGTTCGCTATCGGAGTACGGCGTACGCGAAACTGGGCCGGCCTCTGCCTTCCGCCGATTCCGAGAGACCCGCGTGCTCATACAACTCCTGCGGGCCCATCTGGGTCCGTACAAGAAACCCATCGTGCTGCTGGTGTTCCTCCAGCTGCTCCAGACCTGCGCCACGCTGTACCTGCCCAGCCTGAACGCCGACATCATCGACAACGGTGTCGTCACGGGCGACACCGGCTACATCCTGGAGTTCGGCGGTCTCATGATCGCCGTCAGCGTTCTCCAGGTCCTCTGCAATGTGGGGGCCGTGTACTACGGGGCCCGGACCGCCTCCGCCCTCGGGCGTGATGTGCGGGCCGCCGTCTTCGACCGGGTGCAGTCCTTCTCCGCCCGTGAGCTGGGGCGCTTCGGGGCGCCCTCGCTGATCACCCGGACCACCAACGACGTCCAGCAGGTCCAGATGCTGGTGCTGATGGCGTTCACCCTGATGGTGTCGGCCCCGATCATGTGCGTCGGCGGCATCATCATGGCGCTCGGCCAGGACGTACCGCTCTCCGCGGTGCTGCTGGCGGTCGTGCCGGTGCTCGGTGTCTCGGTCGGCCTCATCGTGCGGAGGATGGGGCCGCTGTTCCGCACCATGCAAGAGCGGCTGGACGGCGTGAACCGGGTGCTGCGCGAGCAGATCACCGGCAACCGGGTCATCCGGGCCTTCGTCCGGGACGGGTACGAGGAGAAGCGGTTCCGGGGTGCGAACACCGAGCTGACCGACGTGTCGGTGGCGACCGGCCGGCTGATGGCGCTGATGTTCCCGACCGTGATGACGGTGGTCAACCTGTCGTCGGTCGCGGTGGTGTGGTTCGGCGCGCACCGGATCGACGGCGGCGGGATGCAGATCGGTGCGCTGACCGCGTTCCTCGCCTACCTGATGCAGATCGTGATGGCCGTGATGATGGCCACCTTCATGTTCATGATGGTGCCGCGCGCCGAGGTGTGCGCCGAACGCATCGAGGAGGTCCTCGGGACCGATTCGAGCGTCGTGCCGCCCGTCGCGCCGGTCACCGAGCTGCGGCGGCACGGGCATCTGGAGGTGCGCGGGGCCGAGTTCCGCTACCCGGGTGCGGAGGAGCCGGTGCTGCGGAACGTGGACCTGGTGGCCCGGCCCGGGGAGACGACCGCGGTCATCGGGTCGACGGGCAGCGGAAAGTCCACGCTGCTCGGGCTCGTACCCCGGCTGTTCGACGTGACGGACGGCGCGGTGCTGGTCGACGGCGAGGACGTGCGGACGCTGGACCCGGTACTGCTGGCGAAGACGGTGAGCCTGGTGCCGCAGAAGCCGTACCTCTTCTCGGGGACGGTCGCGACGAACCTGCGGTACGGGAATCCGGACGCGACAGACGAGGAGCTGTGGCACGCGCTGGAGGTGGCGCAGGCCAAGGAGTTCGTCGAGGCGCTGGAGCACGGGCTGGACGCGCCGATCGCGCAGGGCGGCACCAATGTGTCGGGCGGTCAGCGGCAGCGGCTCGCGATCGCCCGGACACTGGTGCAGCGCCCGGAGATCTATCTGTTCGACGACTCGTTCTCGGCGCTGGACTACGCGACCGACGCGGCGCTGCGGGCTGCGCTGGGCCGTGAGACGGCCGGGGCGACCGTGGTGATCGTGGCGCAGCGGGTGTCCACCATCCGCGACGCGGACCGGATCCTGGTGCTGGACGAGGGCCGGCTCGTGGGGTCCGGCACCCATCACGAGCTGATGGACGGCAATGAAACGTACCGGGAGATCGTGCTCTCCCAGCTGACGGAAGCGGAGGCCGCGTAATGGCCGGTCCGGGCGGACGGATGATGGCCGGGGGCGCGCCCACCGAGCGGTCGATGGATTTCAAGGGGTCGAGCAAGCGGCTGCTGAAGCGGTTCGGCCGGGAGAAGTCCTCGCTGTGGCTGATGCTGGCCGCGGTGACGATGAGCGTCGGGCTGTCGGTGGCCGGGCCGAAGATCCTCGGCAGGGCGACGGACCTGATCTTCGCCGGTGTGGTCGGGCGCGGGATGCCCGAGGGCACGACGAAGGCACAGGCGATCGAGGGGCTGCGCGAGGACGGTCGCGGCTCGATGGCCGACATGCTTTCGGGGGTGGACTTCACCCCGGGCGTGGGCATCGGCTTCGGGGCGGTGGGGAACGTCCTGCTGCTGGCCCTGGCGATCTACGTCGGGGCCGGGCTGCTGATGCTGGTGTCGACGCGGCTGTCGATCCGGGTGATCAACCGGATCGTGTTCCAACTGCGCGAGGACCTCCAGACGAAGCTGGCGCGGCTGCCGCTGTCGTACTTCGACCGGGCCAAGCGCGGGGAGGTGCTGAGCCGGGCGACGAACGACATCGACAACATCTCGCAGACGCTCCAGCAGACGATGGGCCAGCTCATCAATTCACTGCTGACGATCGTCGGCGTGCTGGTGATGATGTTCTGGATCTCCCCGCTGCTGGCCCTGGTCGCGCTGGTGACGGTCCCGCTGTCGGTGGTCGTGGCGACGCAGGTCGGCAAACGGTCGCAGCCGCAGTTCGTGCAGCAGTGGCGGGTGACGGGCACGCTCAACGCCCATATCGAGGAGATGTACACCGGGCACAACCTGGTGAAGGTCTTCGGCCGGCAGGAGGAGTCCGCGCGGGACTTCGCCGAGCAGAACGAGGCGCTGTACGAGGCGGGCTTCAAGGCCCAGTTCGCCAGCGGGCTCATGCAGCCGCTGATGTTCTTCATCTCGAACATCAACTATGTGCTGGTCGCGGTGGTCGGCGGGCTCCGGGTCGCCTCTGGTGCGCTGTCGATCGGTGACGTCCAGGCGTTCATCCAGTACTCGCGGCAGTTCTCGATGCCGCTGACGCAGGTCGCCTCGATGGCCAACCTCATCCAGTCCGGCATCGCGTCGGCGGAGCGGGTCTTCGAGTTGCTGGACGCCGAGGAGCAGGACGCGGATCCGGAGCACGGGGAGCGCCCGGAGCGTCTTGACGGCCGGGTCTCGCTGGAGAAGGTGTCCTTCCGCTACGAGCCGGAGAAGCCGCTGATCGAGGATCTGTCGCTGGGCGTGGAGCCGGGGCAGACCGTCGCGATCGTCGGTCCGACCGGGGCGGGCAAGACGACGCTGGTGAACCTGCTGATGCGGTTCTACGAGGTGACCGGCGGGCGGATCGCGCTCGACGGGGTCGACGTGGCGAAGATGTCCCGCGCCGATCTGCGGTCCTCCATAGGCATGGTGCTCCAGGACACCTGGCTGTTCGGCGGTTCGATAGCCGAGAACATCGCGTACGGCGCTTCGCGCGAGGTCACCCGGGAGGAGATCGAGGAGGCGGCGAAGGCGGCGCACGCGGACCGGTTCATCCGGACGCTGCCCGACGGGTACGACTCGGTGATCGACGACGAGGGCTCCGGGGTCAGCGCGGGCGAGAAGCAGCTGATCACCATCGCGCGGGCGTTCCTGTCCGACCCGGTGATCCTGGTCCTCGACGAGGCGACCAGCTCGGTGGACACCCGGACCGAGGTGCTGATCCAGAAGGCGATGGCGCGCCTGGCCCACGGGCGTACGTCGTTCGTGATCGCGCACCGGCTCTCCACGATCCGGGACGCGGACGTGATCCTGGTGATAGGGGCATCCGCATACTGGATGTATGTGGATGTTCCGACAACGCGGCGAGGTGCCGTAGCTGTCGTCGTGCGCCCGCCGGGAATTGCGGGACAGCCCTTGGGGCCTGTCCGGTGGATCAGTCGAGGTAGCCGCGGAGTTGGTCGGCGAAGGCGTGGTCCCGCAGCCTGCTGAGGGTCTTGGACTCGATCTGGCGGATGCGTTCGCGTGTCACGCCGAAGATCCGGCCGATCTCCTCCAGGGTGCGGGGCCGGCCGTCCTCCAGGCCGTAGCGCAGTTGGACGACCTTGCGTTCGCGTTCGCCGAGGGTGGAGAGCACCGCCTCCAGATGTTCGCGCAGCAGCAGGAAGGCGGCGGACTCGACGGGTGAGGTGGCGTCTCCGTCCTCGATGAGGTCGCCGAAGGAGACGTCGTCCTCCTCGCCGACGGGGGCGTGGAGGGAGACGGGCTCCTGGGCCAGGCGGAGGACTTCGGTGACCCGCTCGGGCGTCAGGCCGAGCTCGGCGGCGACGTCCTCGGCGCGGGGCTCGATGCCGCGTTCCTGGAGCATGCGGCGCTGGACCCGCGCCACGCGGTTGATCAGTTCCACGACGTGGACCGGGACGCGGATGGTGCGGGCCTGGTCGGCGAGCGCGCGGGACATGGCCTGGCGGATCCACCAGGTCGCGTACGTGGAGAACTTGTAGCCCCGGGCGTAGTCGAACTTCTCCACGGCCCGGATCAGTCCGAGGTTCCCCTCCTGGACCAGGTCGAGCATGGTCAGCCCGCGGCCCACGTAGCGCTTGGCGACGGAGACGACGAGCCGGAGGTTGGCCTCGATGAGGCGGCGTTTGGCCGTGCGGCCCATCACCACCAGCCGGTCCAGGTCGCCGGCGAGGCGGGAGTCGAGGTCGGGGGTGCCCGCGAGGCGTTCCTCGGCGAAGAGTCCGGCCTCGACGCGGCGGGCCAGGTCGACCTCCTCGGCGGCGGTGAGCAGCGGGATGCGGCCGATCTCGCGCAGGTACTGCCGGAACAGGTCGGAGGTGGGGCCGCCGGCGTCCGCCCGGTTCCGAAGCTCCGGGGGGTCGGGGAGGTGCGTCGCTTCCACCATGACCGCCTCGGGTGCGTGTCCGGGCGGGCCGGCTGGGGTCTCCGGGTGGTGCAGAGCCCTGTTCTGCGCCGGAACGGCCGCTATGGGCTCGGTCGTGGTCGTCACGGTCCGGGTCTGCACGGGGGCGACCTCCAGGTGATCGCTGCCGGATGACGGGGCGGAGGTCTGCCCGGCCCCGGGTGCTCCCCTGCGGACCGGCGTGCTCCGATGACTCAGACATTCCCCAGTGTGGGGTACGACACACGACTGTCACGAGGGGCGTGCGAGGACTTTCTGGTTCCGGTCCGTCACCGGACGGTTACCGGTCCTGCCCGGGTCCTGCAGGGCCGCGGGCGGTCTCAGAGCGCGGCGGCGCCGTGGGCGCGCAGGGACTGGGCGTACTGCTGGAGCACCCAGACCTCGTTCTGCGCGGCGGCCAGGTCCTGGGGGGCGACGTTGCTGCCGAGGCGGGCGAGGCTGCCCTGTACGTCGTTGATGCGGCGGTCCACGGCGCGCAGCCGGACGTGGACGAGCTGCATGCCGGCGTAGGTCTCGTCGATGGTCTTGCCGATGAAGACCTCGACGGCGAGCTCCGTGACGAGGCTGCGGACGGTGTTGTCGGGGGCCGCGTCCATGACGGCGACCAGATATTCGCGGTTGTCGGCGAGGCCCTGTTCGGCGCCGCCGGCCTCCTCGATGCACCGGCGTACGGCGGCGTAGGGCGGGGCGGTGAACTCGTCCACGCCGTAGGCGTCGAAGGCCGGGGAGACCAGGGCGGGCTTCTGGAGGGCGAGCTTGAGGAGCTCGCGTTCGGTGCGGTGGGCGGGGCTGCGGAGGTTGAGCGCGGGGCCGGAGAAGCCGGGGGCGGCCGGCTGCGGTGCGCCGCCCCGTGCGCCCCGGGGTCCGCCGCGTGCGCCCTGGGGTCCGCCGCGGCCGCCGCGCTCCCCGTGGTCGCCGCCCTTGTCACGGGCCCAGCGGGCGAGCTGGGCGACGCGGTGGACGACGAACTCCTGGTCGAGGATGCCGACGAACCCGGCGAGCTGGACGGCGACCTCGCGCTGCACGCTGCTCGTCTTGATCTTGGCGACGACGGCGGCGGCCTCGTCGAGGGCGGCGGCGCGGCCGGCCGGGGTCTCCAGGTCGTACCGGCCGACGATCTGGCGCAGGGCGAACTCGAAGAGCGGGGTGCGCGGCTCGACCAGGTCGCGTACGGAGTCGTCGCCCTTGGCGAGCCGCAGGTCGCAGGGGTCCATGCCGTCCGGGGCGATGGCGATGTACGTCTCGGCGGCGAACTTCTGGTCGTCCTCGAAGGCGCGCAGGGCGGCCTTCTGGCCGGCCGAGTCGCCGTCGAAGGTGAAGATCACGCGGGCGCTGCCGTTGTCCATGAGGAGGCGGCGCAGGATCTTGATGTGGTCGTTGCCGAAGGCGGTGCCGCAGGTGGCGATGGCCGTGGTGACGCCGGCGAGGTGGCAGGCCATGACGTCGGTGTAGCCCTCGACGACGACCGCGCGGCTGGCCTTGGCGATGTCCTTCTTGGCCAGGTCGATGCCGTACAGCACCTGGGACTTCTTGTAGACCGGGGTCTCGGGGGTGTTGAGGTACTTCGGGCCGTTGTCGTCGTCGCGGAGCTTGCGGGCGCCGAAGCCGACGATCTCCCCGGCGGTGTCGCTGATCGGCCACATCAGCCGGCCGCGGAAGCGGTCGATGGGGCCGCGGCGGCCGTCCTGGGAGAGCCCGGAGGTGATGAGCTCCTTGTCGCTGAAGCCCTTGCCGCGCAGATAGCGGGTGAGGTGGTCCCAGCCGGCCGGGCTGTAGCCGACACGGAAGTGGGCGGCGGCGTCCTGGTCGAAGCCGCGCTCGGCGAGGAACTTACGGCCGATCTCGGCTTCGGGGCTCTCCAGTGCGCGGACGTAGAACTCGGCGGCGGCCTGGTGGGCCTCGATCAGCCGGATGCGTTCGCCGCGCTGGTGGGAGGGGTTGTAGCCGCCCTCCTCGTACCGCAGGGTGATGCCCGCCTTGGCGGCGAGGCGCTCGACCGTCTCCGAGAAGGAGAGGTGGTCGATCTTCATCACGAAGGCGATCGTGTCGCCGCCCTCCTGGCAGCCGAAGCAGTGGAACAGGCCCTTGGCGGGGCTGACCTGGAAGGAGGGGGACTTCTCGTCGTGGAAGGGGCAGAGGCCCTTCAGGTTTCCGCCGCCCGCGTTGCGCAGCTGGAGGTATTCGGACACGACGGAGTCGATCGGGACCGCGTCCCGTACTGCCTTCACGTCGTCGTCGTTGATCCTGCCGGCCACGCGTGAAGTCTACGGGTGGGGTCGGACACCCGGACGCGCGGCAGGAGCCCCGCCGGGGCGCGGGCGGTGCGGCCCGCGCCCCGGCGCCGTCCTCAGAGCAGGGATTCCAGCGGGACCGACGGGGCGGCGAGGGCTTCCGGGTCGTGCTGCTGACGGGCCCGGATGAGCTCCTGGATGGTTTCGGTGACATCCCACACGTTGACGTTCATCCCGGCCAGGACGCGGCGGTCCTTCAGCCAGAACGCGATGAACTCCCGCTTCCCGGCGTCGCCCCGGATGATCACCTCGTCGTAGGAGCCGGGCGGGGCCCAGCCGGAGTACTCGAGGCCCAGGTCGTACTGGTCGGAGAAGAAGTACGGGACGCGGTCGTACGTCACGTCCTGGCCGAGCATGGCGCGGGCGGCGGCCGGTCCGCCGTTCAGGGCGTTCGCCCAGTGCTCGACGCGCAGCCGGGTGCCCAGCAGCGGGTGGGCCGCGGCGGCGACGTCCCCGGCGGCGTAGATGTGCGGGTCGGAGGTGCGCAGCGAGGCGTCCACGGCGATGCCGCCGCCGTGGGCGCGGTCGGCCGTCTCCAGTCCGGCGGCCTCGGCCAGGGCGGAGCGCGGGGCGGCGCCGATCGCGGCGAGCACATCGTGGGCGGGGTGCTCCTCGCCGTCGTCGGTGCGGGCGGCGAAGACCATGCCGTCCTGGCCGGTGATCTCGGTGAGCCGGGCGCCGAAGTGGAAGCGGACGCCGTGCGCGCGGTGCAGTTCGGTGAAGATCTGGCCCAGCTCGGGGCCGATGACCTGGTGCAGGGGGGTGGGCTCGGCTTCGACGACGGTGACCTCGGCGCCGTAACCACGGGCGGCGGCGGCGACCTCCAGGCCGATCCAGCCGGCTCCGGCGATGACCAGGTGGCCGTTGTCGCGGCCGAGGGCGGCGAGCACGTTGCGCAGCCGGTCGGCGTGGGCGAGGCGGCGCAGGTGGTGGACGCCTGCCAGGTCGGTGCCGGGGATGTCCAGGCGGCGCGGTTCGGAGCCGGTGGCCAGCAGCAGCTTGTCGTAGTGGATGACGGTGTTGTCGCCGAGCTGCACGGTCTTGGCGTACCGGTCGAGCGCGGTGACCGGCTGGCCGAGGTGCAGCTCGATGTCGGCGCCCGCGTACCAGGGGCGCTCGTGTGTGAAGACGCTGTCGCGGTCGGCCTTGCCGTCCAGGTAGCCCTTGGAGAGCGGCGGCCGTTCGTAGGGGTGGTCGCGCTCGTCGCCGATGAGGATCACCCGGCCGGTGAACCCTTCGGCGCGCAGTGTTTCGGCCGCCTTCGCCCCTGCGAGTCCTGCTCCGACGATGACGAACGTCTGATGTGCGTCGACCACTTGATGCCTCCTCAGTGCTGTGCTGCGCGGCGCCCCCACGCTGCGAGCGTCCCGCACGCAACGTGATGGCGAAAGAGGGGGTGCCCGGGACAGGTCACCCCCAGTGGTCAGGCTCCAGTCTGCCGGTCACCCACGACGGGCGGTGAGCGCGGCGTGCAGGGATCGTGCGGAGGCGTCGGTGAGGGCGGCGATCTGGTCGACGAGGACCCGCTTGCGGGCGTGGTCGTCGGGCGCCTGGTCGAACAGGGCGCGGAAGTGCGGTTCCAGGCCCTCGGGGGCGCGGGCGGTGAGGGCGGCGGCCAGCTCGGCGATGACGATGCGCTGGTCGGCGCGGAGGGTCTCCTGCTCGGCGCGCTGCATCACATAACGGTCGGCGACCGCCTTGAGCACCGCGCACTCGTGGCGCACCGCGCGCGGGACGACCAGCTCGGCGCCGTACCGGCCGAGGCGGCCGGGGCCGTACACCGCGCGGGTGGCGGTCTCGGCCTCGGTGCAGAAGCGGCCGATGAGCTGGCTGGTGGCGTCCTTGAGGCGGGCCTGGGCCACGGCGGAGCCGTCGTAGCCGTGCGGCCACCAGTCCTGGTCGATCAGGCGGTCCAGGGCCTCGGACAGCTCCTGCGGGTCGGTGCCGGCCGGGACGTAGCGGCCGATGGCGACGGCCCAGATCTCCTCGCGCTCCGGTTCGGCGTAGAGGCAGTTGGGGTCGATGTGCCCGGCGTGCAGCCCGTCCTCGAAGTCGTGCACGCTGTACGCCACGTCGTCGGACCAGTCCATCACCTGGGCCTCGAAGCAGGTGCGGTCATCGGGGGCGCCCTCGCGGGCCCACGCGAAGACCGGGAGGTCGTCCGCGTAGACCCCGAACTTGGCGGAGTGCGGGTCGGTGGGGTGCGCGCCGCGCGGCCAGGGGTACTTGGTGGCGGCGTCCAGGGCGGCCCGGGTGAGGTTGAGGCCGACGCTGACCAGGTCGCCGGTGCGCGGGTCGCGGACGAAGCGCTTGGGCTCCAGGCGGGTCAGCAGGCGCAGGGACTGGGCGTTGCCCTCGAAGCCGCCGCAGTCGGAGGCGAAGTCGTTGAGCGCCTGTTCGCCGTTGTGGCCGAACGGCGGGTGGCCCATGTCGTGGGCCAGGCAGGCGGTCTCGACCAGGTCCGGGTCGCAGCCGAGGACCGCGCCGAGCTCGCGGCCGACCTGGGCGCACTCCAGGGAGTGGGTGAGCCGGGTGCGGGGGCTGGCGTCCCAGACGAGGGAGCGGGTGCCGGGCGTCACCACCTGGGTCTTCCCGGCGAGCCGGCGCAGGGCGGCGGAGTGCAGGACCCGGGCGCGGTCGCGCTGGAAGGCGGTGCGGCCGGGGCGCTTGTCCTCCTCGGTGTCGAAGCGCTCGGTGTCGGCGGCCCCGTAGGGGCCCGCCCCCGTCGTCCGCTGTGCGCTCGGTGTCCCGTGCGTGCCGTGTGCCGGTTCTGCCCCGTGTGCGCCCTGTGTGCCGTCCATGGTTCCGACAGTAGCGACCGGGACGGACAACGTGGCGGGAGCGGGCCCGGGATGTCAGGCGGAAGCGAGCAGGGTCACCGCGTCCGCCGGGGCCGGAACAGCCTCCGAGGCGGACCGGGCCTGGTCGTAGCGGTGCAGCACGAGGCGGGCCATCGCCGGGTGCGCGCCGAGCGGGGCGGCGGCCCGGCGCGGTGCGGCGTCGGCACAGGCGCTCGCGAAGCGGCCGGGGGCGGTGAAGTACGAGGCGACGAAGGCCCGGTGGCGGCCTCGGGCGGCCAGTGCGCGCAGGGCGGCCGGGACGGTGGGCGTGGCGGCGGACGCGTACGCGGGGACGACGGGCACGCCGAGGCGTTCGGCGAGCATGCGGGCGGTGCGCCGGGTGTCCTCGGCCGAGTCGGGGTCGCGGGATCCGGCGGCGGCGAGAACCACGGCGGCTCTCCGCCCGCCCCGGTCGGCGGGGTCCCAGCCGGCCTCGACGAGCCGCCCGTACAGCGCCTCGACGAGCAGGGGGTGCGGGCCGAGGGGCTCGGCGATCCGGGTGCGTACGCCGGGGGCGGCGGCTGTCGCGGCGGGCAGGTCGCGCTTGACGTGGTGGCCGCGTCCCAGGAGCAGCGGTACGAGGACGGCGTCGGCCCCGCGCAGTGTGTCGAGGGTGTCCGGGAGCAGCGGCCGGTTCAGCTCGATGTGGCCGAGGCGGACGTCGAGGCCGGGGCGCAGTTCGCGCACCCGGTCCAGGAGGGCCAGCACGGTGCGCAGGGCCCGCGGATCGCGGCTGCCGTGCGCTACGGCGACCAGGGACGGGGCGGGCGTGCCGCGCCGGTCCTGCGCGGGGCGGTCGTACTGCCGGGTGCGGTGCATGGGCCTGCGGGTTCCGTTCCGGGAGACGAGGCTGAGCTGGGCGCCGAGCCGGTCGGTGATACGGGTGAGGAGGTGCGCGGTGCTGTCGGGGAGCGGGGGTGGCTGATGAGGATGTTCCGGGGCCGGCTCCGTCATGGACCGATGGTGCCGGGCGGAGGTTGCCGGGCTGTTGCGCGAGGGTCACGGGCGTTTTCCGCCGGCTCACCGCGGGGGCCGCGGCGGTGTGCGTACGCCGGTGTCGGAGGCCACGACCGGGACGGCGGGCGAACCTTTGCGGCGTTCCGGTCGTCAAGTGAGGTGAACGGACATACGGATGAGTGGGGGATCTGGTGCGCGGGAAGAGCGGGAAGACCGGGGAGAGACGGAACGTGCTCGGACTGCTCGGGCGGTGGATGAGGGACCCCCGGTGGCCGGCCCGGTCCGCCCTGCGGCTGCCGAAGCGGCCCGCCGTTCTGCGGCTGCCGCGCACCCGGCGGGTCCGACGGCGGCTGCTACAGGGGCTGATGGCCGCCTGTGTGCTGGCGCTCCTGCCCGCGACCTGGATGCGTCTTGAGGCCGGCGACCGGGTGGGGACGACGGCGGAGGCTCCGGCGCGGGAGGTCGCCGTGGTGTTCGGCGCCGGGCTGTGGAAGGGCCGGCCGACCCCGTACCTCGCGCACCGGCTGGACGCGGCGGCCGAGCTGTACCGCACCGGGAAGGTGAAGGTCGTCCTGGTCACCGGGGACAACAGCCGGGTGGAGTACGACGAGCCGGACGCGATGCGCACGTATCTCACCGGACGCGGGGTGCCCGACGAGCGGATCGTGAGCGACTACGCCGGATTCGACTCCTGGGACTCCTGCGTCCGGGCCAGGAAGATCTTCGGGGTCGACCGGGCGGTGCTGGTGAGCCAGGGCTTCCACATCCATCGGGCGGTCACGCTGTGCCGGTCCGCCGGGATCGACGCGTACGGCGTCGGGGTCGACGAACCGCGGGATTCCGTCTGGTACTACGGCGGTGCCCGGGAGCTGGCGGCCTCGGGCAAGGCGGCCCTGGACGCGCTGTTCCGGCCCGACCCGCGCTTCCTGGGGCCCCAGGAGCCGGGCGTGAGCGAGGCCCTGGCCGCCGGGGCGCGCTGACGGCCCGCCCGGCGGGGACCGTCTGCGCCGGGCGGGTGAATCGAGACGTCAGGGCACGACGCCCTAGGAATATCCCGGTGTGCGGCCGGTGGCCCACCGCCCTCCGGGGATGAGGACGCCACCGGTCCGCAGTGAGCGGGTGACGGCGGTCGCTGCGAGGTAGACCCAGGCGCGCACGGCCTCGCCGCCTCCCGGCGCCTCCTGCGCCGGCAGCTCGACCTCGCGGACGACCCGTTCGTACAGGTTGCGCGGGTGACCGGGGCCGAGGTACTCCTCCAGGTGGTCCAGGAGCCCGAGCAGTTCCCCGTACACCCCGGGCGCGGCGACGAGCAGGGTGCCGTGGACGCGGCCATGGCCGTCGATCGCGTACGGGTAGCCGGGGCCGTCGTAGAGCAGGGCCCGGGGCAGCACGGCCGGCCGCTCGCCCCTCGTGCGGCCCCGGAGGAACAGGTCGTGGTTGGGTTCGCCCGGCAGCAGCGTCCCGTACACGAAGAAGGGCAGCTCGGCGGCGACCGGGCCGCCGGGGACGGGTGTGGTCACGGCCGCCGTCACAGGGCTGCCGGGGGCGCCGTCTCCGCCGTCACCCAGCCGAGATAGCGGGCACTGCCCCGGATCACCGGCAGGGCGATGATCTCCGGCGTGTCGTAGTCGTGCTCCCGCTGGATGTGCTCCTCGAGCTCGTCGTAGCGCTCCGACGTCGTCTTGAAGAGCACCTGCCACTCCTCGGTCGTCTCGATGGCGTCCCGCCACCGGTAGACGGAGGTGACGGGGGCGGAGATCTGCGCGCAGGCCGCCAGCCTGGCCTCCACCGCCGACTGCGCCAGGGCCTGGGCCCTGTCCTCGCTGTCGGTCGTGGTCAGTACGGTCAGCCATGCCGGCGGCGCTGTCATCGTCGGTCTCCTCGGAGTACGGCGGGCTTCCTGCCCGTGGGCCTTCGATGCGATTGTCGGCCCACGGGGCGTCAGGCGCCGTACGGACGGAGATTCCGGGCGTCGCGCAGGGCGGTGCCCCACCACACCAGCTGGTCCAGCAGCGTCTTGGCCGCCGCGTCGGCCGGCTCCGGGTCCAGATGGCGTCCCTCGTCGTCGAAGAGGGCGCCGGCGTTGTGGAAGGAGACGGTGTCCCGGACGGTGACGGTGTGCAGTTCGGCGAAGACCTGCCGGAGCTGTTCGACGGCCCGCAGCCCGCCGGAGACGCCGCCGTAGCTGACGAACGCGACGGGCTTGGCCTGCCATTCCGCTTTGTGCCAGTCGATGAGGGTCTTCAGCGGTGCGGGGAACGAGTGGTTGTACTCGGGCGTGAGGACGACGAAGGCGTCGGCCGCCGCGAGCCGGTCGGAGACCGCGCCGAGCCGCGCCGCCTCCTCGGGCCCGGGGCTGAAGGTGATCGCGCCGGGCAGGCCGGCGTCGGCGACGTCGACCAGGTCGGTCTCGATGCCGAAGTGGCCCGCCGCGCGGGCCAGGAACCAGTCGGCGACGACGGGTCCGAAGCGGCCGTCGCGGTTGCTGCCGAGGATGACGGCGACCTTGAGGGGGGCGGGCCCGGTCGCGGGCGTGGTGGATGCGGTGGGCGATGTGGATGCTGCTGCGGTGTCCATGGCGTCGAGCCTTCTGCCTCAACCATGGTTGAGGTCAAGCCCGTCCGTCCGGGGCCTGTCCGGCCCGGGTCCGGACAGCACGCATACGGTGGCCGCATGACGACGCACCCGCCGGCCGCGCCCCTGCCCCACATCGAGTTCGACGGCCTGCCCGCCACCGAGGAGAACCTGCGGATCCCCGCGCTGTACGGCTTCGGTCACTTCACCGCCGCACAGGTGCGGGACGGCCGGGTGCGGGGTCTCGGTCTGCACCTCGCCCGGCTGGACGCCGCGAACCGCGAACTGTTCGCACGGCCGGTGGACGGTGACCGGGTGCGGGAGCTGGTCCGGCACGCCCTGGACGGCGCGGGGCTGCGGGACGCCTCGGTGCGGGTGAACGGCTATCTGCCGCCCGGCGCGGCGCGCACGACCCTGATGGTGACGGTACGGGAGCCCGCCGTCATACCGGCCGGGGCGCGGAGCCTGATGTCGGTGCCGTACGTGCGCACGGCTCCGCACATCAAGCGGCCGGGCGAGTTCGGGCAGACGTACTACGGGATCCTGGCCGGGCGGGCGGGGTTCGACGAGGCGCTGCTGACCGCGCCGGGCGGAGTGGTGACCGAGGGGGCGGTCACCAACATCGGCTTCTGGGACGGGACTTCGGTGGTGTGGCCCGACGCCCCGGCGCTCGTCGGCGTCACGATGACATTGCTGGAGCAGGGGCTGGCCCGGTCCGGACGGCCGTCGGTGCGACGCCCGGTGACGCTGGAGGGCCCGGGCGGGGTGGGGCGCTACCGGGCCGCCTTCGTCTGCAACTCCCAGGGCATCGCGCCGGTGCGGCGGATCGACGGCACCGAGTTCACGGTCGACGAGGACCTGATGAGGGACCTGGGGACGGTGCACGACAGCACTCCGGCGGACACCGTGTGAGACGCCCACGCACAGCCGGTTCCGGCTGCGCACACCACCGGCTCCCACGGTGCCGGACCATGGGGGCATGCAGATCCATATCGAGGCCTCAGCCCTTCCCGGCCGCAGCTGTGGCCCGGACAGCGACTTCCCCGGGTGCGACAACATCCACGTCGGCGTCCAGCGCAAGGACCGGCCGGGCGAGCTGCTCGGCCTGCACCCCGGGGACGCCCCCTGCGCCTCGTGGGCGCTCGACTGCACGGCCACCGCGACGGCGGACGGGATCGAGGTGTCGGGCCCGTACGTCCAGAACCGGCTGGGCGGGCGATTCGTCTATCTGTCGTGGGGCACGGTGGACGACGCCGGGGTCTTCACCATGTTCCGGCGCGCCAAGCTGATGTTCAGCGACATCGACCCGGACGTCCTCGAAGCCGCCGCGCGCTCCGGACATCTCACCGGGCGGCTCGGGCTCACCGACGCCAAAGGGCAGCCGCTGTGCGCCCGGGTGCGCCCGCCGCAGATCGTCTGGAGCGCCACGGGCGGGGCGGGCGGAGCCTGAGCCGCGAGCGGGAGCCGGAGCGGCCGGTGCCGGATCCGACACCGCCCCCACCGGTCCAGGGGGGGTGGACCGGTGAGGGCGGGTGCCGTGGGGGCGGGGATCCGTCCCGTGGGGGGTCTCTTGCGTATTCCCGGGCCTCGCGAGGTCATTCATGTGACCTACATCACACCTATCGTACACGCTTCACCCGATCGGCACCCGGAGCGGCAGCACGGACCGAACGGCCCAGTCGCACCGTCGCGACCTGCGGTGATCCACTCCGGCAAGGGTGCCGCGCCGGTCCGTACGGGTGAAAGCTGACCTGGCGTCAGAAGGCGTCGCGGGCCGCACCCCCGTTGGCTCGGGGTCAGGACAACCCGCTCGCGCCGTCTGCCCGGAGGATCCCCCATGCGCAGCCCTGCCCGCCTTGTGACCGGCACCGTCGGTGCCGCGTTCACCGTCATCGCGTTCGGTCTCACCGCCGCCGCTCCGTCCGCGTACGCGGGTGACTTCGGCCGTCTGGAGATCACCCCGGCGACCGCGGCCCCCGGCGCCACCGTCACCGTGAACACCACCGCCTGCGGCAAGAAGGGGTCGGGCATCGGTGACGCGAACTCCCTGGACGCCGGGGACTTCGAGGTGCGCCCCGGCACCCGCAAGGAGGTCGTGGTCGGCCAGTTCACCGTGCCGCGCGACGCCCGGCCCGGCGTCTACGAGATCGTCGTCTCCTGCGACAACGGCAAGGACGCGGTCGGCGACCTCAAGGTGATCGGCGGCGGCAAGCACGACAAGCCCATCCACGACCGCCCCTCCGGCCATGTGCGGACCGGGGTCGGCGGCAGCGTCGAACCGGACTCCACGCAGGTCGCCCTCGGCGTCGGCGTGATCGGGCTGGCCGCCGTCGGCGGACTGTGGCTGCTGCGCCGCCGCTCCGAGGGCGCCGAAGGAAGCTGAAACTCCGCTTCCCCCCGACCGGGCGGGGCGCGTCCCCGAGCGCGTCCCGTCCGCCCCGGACCACCGACCGAGGACGACGCCGTGTCCCCAAGCGCGCAGAAGGCCAAGGGCTGGCTGGTGGGCATCGCCGTGCTGTGCGGCATCTGGCTCATCCAGAACGGCCCCGGCGGCCAGCTGATCCCGCCGCAGCCCTCCAGCGCCCAGGCCTTCGCCGCCGGGCCCCGGCTCCAGCCCGGCTCCCCGGTCGCCGAGCCGCTGGACCCCTCCGAGCCGGTCCGCATCCGCATCCCGACCATCGAGGTGGACGCGCCGATGACCCGGCTGGGGCTGGCCGCCGACGGCAGCCTCGACGTACCGCCGGACGAGGACCGCAACCTCGCGGGCTGGTACGGGGGCGGCGTCCCGCCCGGCGCGCAGGGCACCGCGATCGTCGCGGGACACGTGGACAACGCGGAAGGGCCGTCCGTCTTCTACGCCCTGGGGGCCCTGACCAAGGGGACCAGGGTCGAGGTGGACCGCGAGGACGGGCGCACGGCCGTGTTCTCGATCGACGCCATCGAGGTCTACGACAACGACGACTTCCCCGACCAGCGCGTCTACGGCGACTCCCCGCACGCCTCGCTCCGGCTGATCACCTGCGGCGGCGGCTTCTCCGAGGAGACCGGCTACCAGGGCAACGTGGTGGCGTACGCGCACCTCACCGACGTGCGCTGATCCGACGTCCGTCGAGAGGCCCGGCAGCCGCTACGCGCTCCACTGGTCGAAGCCCAGCTTGGCGACCAGCGAGAACACCACCGTCAGCAGCACCGCCCGGACGAAGCCGCTCCCCCGGCTCAGCGCCATCCGGGCCCCGATCATCCCGCCCGCCAGATTGAAGACGGCCATCACGGCCGCGAGCTGCCACAGCACCGTGCCCTGGTACGCGAACATCGCGAGCGCCCCCGCGTTGGTGCACACGTTGACGATCTTCGCGGTGGCCGACGCGGTCACCAGGTCCAGGTGGAGCACGGCGGTCAGGGCCAGCACCAGGAAGGTGCCGGTGCCCGGCCCGAACAGGCCGTCGTAGAAGCCGATCCCGCCGCCGACGAGCACGATCGCCGTGAGGATCCGGGCCCGGGTGGCCGGCCGGTCCGTGCCGTCGCCCGCCGCGGCCGTTCCGAAGGACGGGCGCAGCATCACGAAGGCGGCGACCCCCAGCAGCACGACCATGATCACCGGCCGGAGCGCCTCGCTGCTGATCCCGGCGGCGAAGAACGCCCCGGTCATCGACCCGGCGAGCGCCATCAGGCCGACCCGCACCGCCAGCCCCACCCGTACCGGGGCCTCGCGCAGGAAGGTGACCGCCGCGCCCGAGGTGCCCACGATCGCGACGGCCTTGTTGGTGCCGAGGACGTGGGCCGCCGAAACGTGCGGCAGGCCGAGCAGCAGCGCGGGCAGGAGCAGCAGTCCGCCGCCGCCCACCACCGCGTCGATCCAGCCCGCGGCGGCGGCGGCGAGGCAGAGCAGGATCAGGGTCGTCAGGGATATGTCAGGCACGTACTGACACTAAGGGGCTGTCGTCGAGCTGTTCCTCCCGGCCCCCGGTCCCTCACAAGGCCCCGGCGCGGGCGCTGAGCGCAAGGTTCCGCCCGGGAAACAGGCGGGATGCGGCCGGGTAACACCTCCCGCCCAGGCTCTTGGCATCAGGACAACCGACGGAGGCCACTGAGATGCCGGAGCCCAGCACCCCGAACGCCATGGCGCACACCGCCGTTCCGACGATCGTGGTCGTCGGGCACGGCATGGTCGGCCAGCGGTTCCTGGAGGCCCTCGCCGACCGCGGGCTGACCCCGGCGGCCGGCGCCGCCCGGGTCGTCGTGCTCTGCGAGGAGCCCCGGCCCGCCTACGACCGGGTGCGGCTCACCTCGTACTTCGACGGGCGCAGCCCCGAGGACCTCTCACTGGTGGAGCCGGACTTCATGGACCGGCACGGCATCGAGCTGTACGTCGGCGACCCCGCGGAGAGCGTCGACCGGGCGGGGCGGACGGTGACCGCGCGGTCCGGGGCGGTGTTCCCGTACGACACGCTGGTGCTGGCGACGGGCTCGTACCCCTTCGTGCCGCCGGTGCCGGGGAAGGACGCCCGGGGCTGCTTCGTGTACCGGACCATCGAGGACCTCCTCGCGATCGAGGAGTACGCGAAGGGCGCGGCCACCGGTGCGGTGGTGGGCGGCGGGCTGCTCGGCCTGGAGGCGGCGGGGGCGCTGAAGGGGCTCGGGCTGAGCACCCATGTGGTGGAGTTCGCGCCCCGGCTGATGCCGGTCCAGGTGGACGAGGGCGGGGGCGCGGCGCTGCTGCGGACGATCGAGGATATGGGGCTGACCGTCCACACGGGGGTCGGCACGCAGGAGGTCACCGCCGGGGAGGACGGGGCGGTGAACGGGATGGCGCTGTCGGACGGCTCCTCGCTCGACGTCGATCTGGTGGTCTTCTCGGCGGGCGTGCGGCCCCGCGACCAGCTGGCCCGTCAGTGCGGTCTGGCGGTCGGGGAACGCGGCGGGATCGTCGTGGACGAGGAGTGCCGGACGTCGGACCCGGCGGTGTTCGCCATCGGCGAGTGCGCGCTGGCCGCCGACGGCCGGGTGTACGGGCTGGTCGCACCGGGCTACGAGATGGCCCTGGCGGCGGCCGAGGTGATCGCGGGCGGGCGGTCCGCGTTCACGGGGGCGGACCTGTCGACGAAGCTGAAGCTGCTCGGCGTGGACGTGGCCTCGTTCGGCGACGCGCACGGGGCGGCCGAGGGGTCGCTCGACGTCGTCTACTCCGACGCCCGGTCGGGCGTCTACAAGAAACTGGTGATCGGGTCCGACGGGACCCTGCTGGGCGGGGTGCTGGTCGGGGACGCGGACCAGTACGGCACGCTGCGGCCGATGACGGGCACGGTGCTGCCGGTCGCCCCCGAGCAGCTGGTGCTGCCGGCCGGGGCGGGCGGCCCGGTGGCCCTCGGCCCCTCCGCGCTGCCGGACGAGGCGGTGATCTGCTCCTGCCACAACGTGACCAAGGGCGCGATCTGCGAGCACACCGCTCTGCCCGAGGTGAAGAAGTGCACCAAGGCCGGTACCGGTTGCGGCAGTTGCCTGAAGGTGATCGGCCAGCTGATGCCGCCGCCCGAGGACGCAGGGCTGTGCGGCTGCTTCCCGTACAGCCGCAGCGAGCTGTACGAGATCGTCCGCACCCTGGAGGTCACCTCGTTCGCGGAGCTGCTCGACTCGCACGGCCGCGCGGAGGCGCGGGGCGGCGACGGCTGCGAGGTCTGCAAACCGACGGTCGGCTCGGTCATCGCCTCGCTCGCCCCCACGGTCGGTGCGAGCGGCTATGTGCTGGACGGCGAGCAGGCCGCGCTCCAGGACACCAACGACCACTTCCTGGCCAACCTCCAGCGCAACGGGTCGTATTCGATCGTGCCGCGCATCCCCGGCGGCGAGATCACCCCGGAGAAGCTCATCGTCATCGGCGAGGTGGCCCGCGACTTCGGCCTCTACACGAAGATCACCGGTGGCCAGCGCATCGACCTCTTCGGCGCCCGCGTCGACCAGCTCCCGCTGATCTGGACCCGGCTGGTGGACGCGGGCTTCGAGTCGGGGCACGCGTACGGGAAGTCGCTGCGCACGGTGAAGTCCTGTGTGGGGCAGACCTGGTGCCGCTACGGCGTGCAGGACTCGGTGAGGATGGCGATCGACCTGGAGCTGCGCTACCGGGGCCTGCGCTCCCCGCACAAGCTGAAGTCGGCGGTCTCCGGCTGCGCCCGCGAGTGCGCGGAGGCCCGGGGCAAGGACTTCGGGATCATCGCCACCGCCCAGGGCTGGAACCTGTACGTCGGCGGCAACGGCGGAGCCACCCCGCGCCACGCGGACCTGCTGGCCCAGGACTTGTCGGACGCCGAACTGGTGCGGCTGATCGACCGGTTCCTGATGTTCTACATCCGCACCGCCGACCGGCTGGAGCGCACCTCGGCCTGGCTGGAGCGGATCGACGGCGGCCTGGACCACGTCCGGGACGTGGTGGTCCACGACTCGCTGGGGCTCTGCGAGGAGCTGGAACGGCTGATGGCCGACCATGTCGCCGGATACCGCGACGAGTGGGCCGAGACCATCAACGACCCGGAACGGCTGCGCCGCTTCGTCACCTTCGTCAACGCCCCCGACGCCCCCGACCCCTCGGTGAGGTTCGTTCCGGAACGGGACCAGATCAAACCGGATCTGGAGCTGCTCGCGGGACCCGTGCTCGCCGTCCGCACCCTCGAAGGGACCGCATCCTGATGACCACCGCGACGATCACGACAGCACAGGACACCGGGTCCGTCCGGCTCGCCCACGGGAAGGACTGGCTGACGGTCTGCGAGCGGGGGCTGCTGACCCCCGGGCGGGGCGTGGCGGTGCTGCTGCCGGACGGGGACCAGGCGGCCGTCTTCATGGACCGGGCCGGCCAGGTGTACGCGATCGGCAACCGGGACCCGTTCACCGGGGCGTACGTCCTCTCGCGCGGGCTGCTCGGCTCCGCGGGCGGGCGGCCGTTCGTGGCCTCGCCGCTGCTGAAGCAGCGCTTCGACCTGGCGACGGGCGCGTGCCTGGACGACGAGGAGGCGGCGGTGCCGGTCTTCACCGTAAGGGCGGACTGATCGCCGGGGGTGACCTCGGAGGGCTGACCTCGAAGGGCTGGCCTTGGGGTGCGCGCGGCCTGTGCAATCCCTCCGCCGCCCGTTCACCCTCCCTTGACGCACCGTCAACTCCGCACGCCTACAGTCCTCACGCGCGACCCGCCGGTCCGTCCGGAGCGGCGGGCCCACTCATGCGTGGAGTGATCGTGGAACGTCGGACCTTCTTGCGCACCGCGGTGATCGGCAGCTCGGCGGCGGCCTTCGGCGGCACGCTGTGGCGGGGAGCCGCCTTCGCCGACCCGGCCCAGCCGGCCCCCGGCCCGTACGGCGCCCTCCAATCGGCCAACAGCGACGGCATCCGGCTGCCCAGCGGCTTCACCAGCCGCGTCGTCGCCCGCTCCGGGCAGACCGTGCCCGGCACCTCCTACCGCTGGCACCGCGCGCCCGACGGCGGCGCGACGTACGCCGACGGCTCGGGCTGGATCTACGTCTCCAACGCCGAGGTCTCCCCGAGCAGCGGGGGCGGCGCGAGCGCGGTGAGGTTCGACTCCTCGGGGACGGTGACGTCCGCGTACCGGATCCTGGCCGATACGAACAACAACTGCGCGGGCGGCGCCACCCCGTGGAAGACGTGGCTGTCCTGCGAGGAGGTCACCCGGGGGTACGTCTACGAGACCGACCCGTGGGGCGTGAACGCGGCGGTGCGCCGTCCGGCGATGGGCCGCTTCAAGCACGAGGCCGCCGCCGCCGACCCGGACCACGGGTACGTCTACCTCACCGAGGACGAGAGCGACGGCCGCTTCTACCGGTTCCGGCCCACGACCTGGGGGAATCTGGCGAGCGGCACGCTCCAGGTGCTGGTGGCCGGCACCGGCACCTCGGGACCGGTGACCTGGGCGAACGTGCCGGACCCGGCCGCCTCCTCCACCCAGACCCGGCACCAGGTGTCCGGGGCGAAGGTGTTCAACGGCGGGGAGGGCTGCTTCTACGCGGCGGGCACCTGCTGGTTCACCACCAAGGGCGACAACCGGGTGTGGGCGTACGACGCGAACGCCTCGTCGATCTCGCTCGCCTACGACGACTCGCTGGTGACGGGCGGCTCGGCCCCGCTGACCGGCGTGGACAACGTCACCCGGTCCGGATCCGGGGACCTCTACATCGCGGAGGACGGCGGCAACATGGAGATCTGCCTGATCACGCCGGACGACACGGTGGCCCCGTTCCTGCGGATCACCGGCCAGTCGGGTTCGGAGATCACCGGGCCCGCGTTCTCGCCGGACGGGGGCCGGCTCTACTTCTCCTCGCAGCGCGGGACGAGCGGAAGCTCCTCCGGAGGCATCACGTACGAGGTGAAGGGGCCCTTCCGCAGGTGACGACAGGCTTCGACTGACGGCGATTTTCGGCCACTGATCGCGGCCGGGCCGCCTCCGGGCGGCGGGCCGGGCCGGCGCGGGTCGCCGCGCCGGCCCGGCGTACGGCAAAGATCCCTGGCCCGGCGTACGGCCAGGACAGCCCCGAGGTCAGGCCTGGCCCTCGACTGAGGACGGGTCCATCCACATGACCTCCCAGATGTGGTGGTCGGGGTCCTGGAACGAGCGGCCGTACATGAAGCCCATGTCCTGCGTCCCGCCCGCCGGGAACCCGCCGGAGGCCAGCGCCGCGTCGGCGATCTCGTCGACCTTCTCGCGGCTGTCGGCGCTGAGCGCGAGGATGACCTCGGTCGCCTTCGAGGCGTCGACGACGTCCTTCCCGGTGAACTCCCTGAAGCGCGGCTCCGTCATCAGCATGGCGAAGATCGTGTCGCTGATGACCAGACACGCGGTCCTGTCGTCGCTGAACCGCGGGTTGGTCGTGAAGCCGAGCTTCCCGAAGAAGCCCACCGTGGTCTCCAGATCCTTCACCGGCAGGTTCACGAAGATCATCTGAGCCATGGTCGTTCCCTCTTCCTCTGTCCCGTGGCGCCCGCGGTGGTCCGTCCGGCGCTTTCGATGGGTGGACGGCGGGGCCGCCAGGAAGTCATCGCGGATCGGCGGACGGATTCTCGCGGCCCGCCGGCAGAGGGGACGGCCGCGGCTCAGGGCAGGGCGAGCGGGGCGCCGCCGCGCAGCAGGGAGCCGCCGAGCGGGGTCAGCGTGTGCAGGACCGAGCTGCCGTGGCGCAGCGTCAGGACCAGGCCCGCCTCGCGCAGCACGGAGGCGTGCTGGCTCGCGGAGGCCAGCGACACCCCGGCCCGGCGGGCGAGTTCGCTGGTGGTGCAGCCGTTGCCGATGGACTGGAGGACGGCCGAGCGGGTGTGCCCGACGAGCCGGCCGAGCCAGGGGCCCGGCTCGGCGAATACCGGGGCGCCGGGGTTGGTCACCGGGTAGACGAGCACCGGCGGGAGCGAGGGGTCGCGGTAGACGACCGGGGTGCCCCGGCAGAAGAAGGACGGCTGGAGCAGCAGCCCGCGCCCGTCCAGGTACAGGTCGCGGTCGACCGGGTAGTCCGCCTCCAGCACGGGTGAGCGCCACCGGATCATCGGCGGCAGGGTGGCCAGGAGCCCGTCCGCGCCACCGTCCAGCAGGGCCCGGCCGCGGACGGCACGGTCCGCCTCGACGCTCGCCCTGATGTGCGGCCAGTAGGGCTCGACTGCCGCGTGGTGGTAGCTGCGGAGGGCCCCGATCAGCCGGGCGAGCGGCTCGGCGCGGCCCTCCACGAGGGCGGCGGGCAGCGCCGCGCTCGCTCTCCCCGATCCGGCGGCCCGCTGACCGACCGACCGGTCTGCCCGCTGCCGCACGCGACCGGCGGCCAGCAGTTCCAGCTCCGCGTGGACGCGGTCGGCGGGGGTGTCGCGCAGCGCCTCCATTCCGACGTCGAGCCCGAAAGGCTCGGCGCCTTCCTGGGAGGGCGTCAGGAAATCCGGGAAATAGCCGCGGGGCGGGACGACCGCCGCCAGCAGCTGTGCTTCACCATTCAACCGAGCCCGGGATTCCGTACGCCATTTTCCGAACACCGACGAAGCACGCCGGTCCCGGAGCCGGTGAAAACTGAGAATGGTTTCCCACAACGCGTCCGGCCTCGTGGCCATCCGCACCCGCGAAAGGTCCAGCCTGGACACATGGATACGCAGCACTACTCCCCCACCTGTTGCATCCGCAATTGCCCCCACCGAAGGGTATGCGGGCCGTCACAGGAGGTCACCACGGGGTTTCGGCCAGAAGTGAAAGGTGTCGCCCCGTTCCGCTTCACCCGAAAGGCTGTACGACGTCGGGTACGCATCCGGTGCCCACCGGATGAGCACGTGAAGGCCGTGGGGGGCTTTGTGTGTTCGGCGGCGGTGGGCGACGGTGCGGCTCCGTACCCGACGGGGGTAAGCCGGGTGCGGTCCATGGGTGGGGATCCATGGACCGCACCCCGGTCCCCAGGACGTCACCCGAATTTCTTTGCGCATTAAACGATGCAATGCGCTCTGCGCCACATTCTTCGCGCGGCATTCGATGCGCACTCCTGACGGCTTCCCCGTACCGCCGGTCATTTCCGCGCACGCCACTCCCGTACCGCCGGGCACGTCAGGTCGGCGAAGGACGAAGCGGCGGCACCCCCGCACAGGGTGCCGCCGCTTCTCGGTGGGCCTTTGAGGCCATGGTCGGCGGGCAGGGCTGTTCGTGCAGCCCTGCCCGGTGGGTCAGGGCTGTTCGTGCAGCCCTGACCCGGAGCCCGGGTCAGCGGCTGTCGCTGCCCCGGGACTCGGCTGCGGCCCGGCCGGCCTCGAGACGGGCGACCGGGATGCGGAACGGCGAGCAGGAGACGTAGTCCAGGCCCACCTCGTGGAAGAAGTGCACCGACTCCGGGTCGCCGCCGTGCTCGCCGCAGACGCCGAGCTTGAGGTCCGGGCGGGTGGCCCGGCCCGCCTCGACGGCGCTGCGGACCAGCGCGCCGACGCCGTCCTTGTCGATCGTCTCGAACGGGGAGACCCCGAAGATGCCCTTCTCCAGGTACGCGGTGAAGAACGAGGCCTCCACGTCGTCGCGGGAGAAGCCCCACACCGTCTGGGTCAGGTCGTTCGTGCCGAAGGAGAAGAACTGCGCGGCCTCGGCGATCTGGCCCGCCGTCAGCGCGGCGCGCGGCAGCTCGATCATGGTGCCGATGGTCAGCTTGAGGTCGGTGCCGGTGGCCGCCTGGACCTCGGCGATGACCCGGTCGGCCTCCTCGCGGACGATCTCCAGCTCCTGGACCGTGCCGACGAGCGGGATCATGATCTCGGCGCGCGGGTCGCCCTTGGCGTTCTTGCGCTGGGCGGCGGCCTCCGCGATCGCCCGGACCTGCATGGCGAACAGGCCGGGGATGACGAGGCCCAGGCGCACCCCGCGCAGACCCAGCATCGGGTTCTGCTCGTGCAGCTTGTGCACCGCCTGGAGGAGGCGCAGGTCGTTCTCGTTGGCGTCCTTGCGGGACTCCGCGAGCGCGACCCGGACCGACAGCTCGGTGATGTCGGGGAGGAACTCGTGCAGCGGCGGGTCCAGGAGCCGGACGGTGACGGGAAGTCCGTCCATCGACTCGAACAGCTCGATGAAGTCGGCCTTCTGGAGCGGGAGGAGCGCGGCCAGCGCGCTCTCGCGCTCGTCGTCGGTGTCCGCGAGGATCAGCTTCTCGACCATCTCGCGGCGCTCGCCGAGGAACATGTGCTCGGTGCGGCAGAGGCCGATGCCCTGGGCGCCGAAGCGACGGGCGCGCAGGGCGTCCTCGGCGTTGTCGGCGTTGGCCCGCACGCGCAGCCGGCGCACCCGGTCCGCGTACGCCATGATCCGGTGCACGGCGGCGACCAGTTCGTCGGCGTCGTCGGCGCCCGCGTGCATCCGGCCCTCGAAGTACTCGACGACCGGGGACGGTACGACGGGTACCTCGCCCAGGTAGACCTTGCCGGTGGAGCCGTCGATGGAGACGAGGTCGCCCTCCTCGATCACCCGGCCGCCGACCGTCATCCGGCGTCGCTTGGTGTCGACCTCCAGGTCCTCGGCGCCGCAGACACAGGTCTTGCCCATGCCGCGCGCCACGACCGCCGCGTGCGAGGTCTTGCCGCCGCGCGAGGTCAGGATGCCCTCGGCGGCGATCATGCCTTCGAGGTCGTCGGGGTTGGTCTCGCGGCGGATCAGGATGACCTTCTCGCCGGAGCGGGACCACTTGATCGCGGTGTACGAGTCGAAGACGGCCTTGCCGACGGCGGCGCCCGGCGAGGCGGCGATGCCGCGGCCGAGCAGCTCGGTCTTCGCCTCGTCGTCGAAGCGCGGGAACATCAGCTGGGCGAGCTGGGCGCCGTTGACGCGCTGGAGGGCCTCGGCCTCGTCGATCAGGCCCTGGTCGACGAGCTGGGTGGCGATCCGGAAGGCGGCGCCGGCGGTGCGCTTGCCGACCCGGGTCTGGAGCATCCAGAGCTGGCCGCGCTCGATGGTGAACTCGATGTCGCAGAGATCCTTGTAGTGGTTCTCCAGCGTCTCCATGATCTGCATGAGCTGGTCGTAGGACTTCTTGTCGATCGACTCCAGATCGGCGAGCGGCACCGTGTTGCGGATACCGGCGACGACGTCCTCGCCCTGCGCGTTCTGGAGGTAGTCGCCGTAGACGCCCTGGTGGCCGCTTGCCGGGTCGCGGGTGAAGGCGACGCCCGTACCGGAGTCGGGGCCCAGGTTGCCGAAGACCATCGAGCAGACGTTGACGGCCGTGCCGAGGTCGCCGGGGATGCGCTCCTGGCGGCGGTAGAGCTTGGCGCGGTCGGTGTTCCACGAGTCGAAGACCGCGTTTATGGCGAGGTCCATCTGCTCCCGCGCGTCCTGCGGGAACTCCCGTCCGGCCCGGGTCTCGACGATCTTCTTGAACTGCTTGACGAGCTTCTTGAGGTCGGCCGCGGCGAGGTCGGTGTCGATGCTGACCTTCTTGGCGTGCTTGGCCGCCTCCAGGGCCTCCTCGAAGAGGTCGCCGTCGACGCCGAGGACGGTCTTGCCGAACATCTGGATGAGGCGGCGGTAGGAGTCCCAGGCGAAGCGCTCGTCGCCGGACTGGGTGGCGAGACCGGCCACCGAGGCGTCGGAGAGACCGATGTTCAGGACCGTGTCCATCATGCCGGGCATGGAGAACTTGGCGCCGGAGCGGACGGAGACCAGCAGCGGGTCGTCGGCCTGGCCGAGCTGCTTGCCCATGCGCTCTTCCAGCGCCTTGAGGTGCGCACTCACCTCCTCGCGCAGCGCGGTCGGCGCGTCGCCGCTCTCCAGGTAGACCTTGCAGGCCTCGGTGGTGATCGTGAAGCCCGGAGGGACGGGCAACCCGAGGTTGGTCATCTCGGCGAGGTTCGCGCCCTTGCCGCCCAGAAGATCCTTCAGATCCTTGTTGCCCTCGGTGAAGTCGTAGACGAACTTCTGGGGATCTTTGTTTTCCGACACGGGTCTCGACTCCTCGAGGACGCGGTGGCTGCCCTGACGGCGAGGAACATACCCAGATCGAAGGTGTATGGGTACGTCCACTTGGTCGTCGTGCGGCCGCAACCACCCGTCCGCCAGCAGATCGAAAGGGCCGTCCGACCGAAGCACCTGAACCCTTACCTTCACCTCCTGAAGGCAACATGGCCGAAACTTGACCTTAAGTGCTCACCTGAGCGTTTCGCTTGCCAAGTGAGTCCACTTCTCGAAACCAGAAGGGTGGCACTGAGTGCCACGTCTTCCAGAAGTGCAGTCATCTCCATTTCGCTCATCTGAGCGCAACCCTGATCAAGGGTGGCGTGAATCACGCTCGCTTCGGACCCCGGATTTCAGGATCCGGACGCCTCCGGACGCCTCAGGCAGTCGCTGAGCACCCCGAGGTCCACCTCCTCCAGGCTACGGGCGAAGGTCCGCCCCCGCGCGGGCTCCACCGGCAGCAGCGAGGGCACCACCAGCACCGCGCACCCCGCGGCGTGCGCGGACGCGGTGCCGTCCGGGGAGTCCTCGACGGCGACGCAGGCCGAGGCCGGGACGCCGAAGCGGGCCGCCGCCGCCATGTACGGGTCCGGATGCGGCTTGGTCCGTACGGTGTCGTCGGCCGACAGCGTGAAGGCGAAGCACGCCCCGGCCAGCGACCCCGCCACCACCGCGTCCACGACACTCCGGGGCGAGGCGCTGACCAGGGCGAACGGCACCCGGGACCGCTCCAGTGCGGTGAGCAGCGCGGCGGCCCCGGGGCGCAGCGGGGCGCCCGCGTCGACCTTGCGGAAGAAGGACGCGGTCAGCTCGGCGGCCACGCCGGGCAGTGCGGCGGCCGGCCCGCCCGTGACCTCGATCAGATGAGCGGCGGTGTCCGCGACGGCCCGGCCGACGATCTCGGGCGCGTCCGCCTCGGAGAGGCGGTGGCCGAGTCCGGCGGCGATCTCGTCGGCCGTCTCCCACCACAGCACCTCGGTGTCGACGAGGGTGCCGTCCATGTCGAGGAGCACGGCGGCGGGCGTCGTCATGCCGCCGCCTTCCCGGCCGACGGCTCACGTACCGGTGCGGCGGGCACGACGAGCACCGGCCGCGGTACGGGCGTGACCCGGGCCCGTACGCCGGGCAGCAGGTCGGCGGCGTCGCGGGAAGGGAGGTCGGCCTTGGCCGCGACGCCGTCCGGGAGGTCGAGCAGGACCCGGGTGACCGAGCCGAGGAACGACGCGGAGACGACGGTGGCCGTGCCCTCGGGGTCGGCCTCGGCGCGGATGCCCTCGGGCCGGATCAGTACGTCGACGGGCCCGCCGCCCGCCGGGATCTCGCCGTCGACCGGGAGGGTGGCGCCCGCGACCTCGACCGAGCCGGTCCCGGTCAGGTGGCCCGGCAGCCGGTTCATGGTGCCGACGAACTCCGCGACGAACGCGGTGGCGGGGCGCTCGTACAGCTCGGCCGGGGGTGCGCACTGTTCCAGGCGGCCCGCGTTGAGGACGGCGACCCGGTCGGCCATGGAGAGGGCCTCCTCCTGGTCGTGGGTGACGAAGATGGTGGTGATCCCGAGCGACAGCTGGAGGCGGCGGATCTCCTCGCGGAGCGAGAGCCGGACCTTGGCATCGAGTGCCGAGAGCGGCTCGTCCAGCAGCAGCACCCGGGGCCGCAGCGCGAGCGCGCGGGCCAGGGCGACCCGCTGCTGCTGGCCGCCGGACATCTGGTGCGGGAAGCGTCCGCCGTGGTCGGGCAGCCCGACCAGGTCGAGGAGCTCGGCGGCGGTGGCGTGCCGTTCGGCGGCGGACACCTTCCGTACACGCAGGCCGAAGGCCACGTTGTCGCGGGCGTTCAGGTGCGGGAAGAGGCTGTAGGACTGGAAGACCATGCCGGCGTCGCGCCGGTTGGCGGGGATCCGTGTGATGTCCTCGCCGTCCACCAGGACCTCGCCGGAGTCCGGCTGCTCGAATCCGGCGAGCACCCGCAGCGCGGTGGTCTTGCCGCAGCCGGAGGGGCCGAGGAGGGCCAGCAGCTCGCCGGGTCCGGCGGTGAGGTCGAGCCCGTCGAGGGCCACGGTCGGGCCGAACGCCCGGCGCAGCGAGCGGAACTCCACCCGGGCTCCGGTGGCGGCACGCCCGTGCGCGGCGTCGGTCCTGGCCGGCTCGGGCCTTCCGGTGGTGGCGGTGGGCAGGGCTGACATGGTGGCTACTCCTTGCCGGGTACGGCGGTGGGGGCGGTGGACGGGCCGCCGGCGGAGGCGGCCGGGGCGGAGGCGGCCGGGGTCGTGGCGGCCGGGGCAGTGGAGGGCCCGGCGGCGGGGACGGCGGCGGACGAACCGGTTCCGGCGCGGGAGAGGACGAGCAGCAGCGCCCAGGTGATCAGCAGGCTGAGCAGGGACACCGCGACGGACATCCGGGCCTCGGCGCCGGAGACGGAGACGATCCACACCGCGAAGGGGCGGAAGCCCAGCAGCGAGGCGACGGTGTACTCGCCGAGCACCAGCGCCAAGGTCAGGAAGGAGGCCCCGGCGAGCGAGGAGCGCAGATTGGGCAGGATGACGCGGAGGATCACGTACAGCCGCCCGGCCCCGCAGTTCCGGGCCGCCTCCACCAGCGTCGGCACATCGACCGCGCGCAGTCCGGCGTCCAGCGAGCGGTGCACGAACGGCAGCGCCAGCACGGTGTAGGCGAGCACCAGCACCACCGGGAACGACTCGTTCTGCACGGCGAGGAAGGTCTGGTAGAGCGGGGTGCGGGAGAAGTGGTCGGGCCCCCAGCGCAGCACGGTGGCGATCCCGGTGACCAGGGCGATCGGCGGCACCACCAGGGGCAGCATGCAGACGATCTCGACGACCGCCCGCAGCCGGGGCGGTCCGAGCCGGACCGCGACCAGCGCGGGCACGACGAGCAGCAGGGCCAGCGCGATGGTGGCGCAGGCGAGGGAGAGCGAGAGGAACAGGCTCTCGGTGAAGCCGTCGGCCGACAGGATCCCGCTGTACGCGGCGAAGGTGACGCCCTGGTTCGGCACATGGACGGTGAAGACGAAAGAGGAGACCAGTGGGGTGAGGAAGTACAGCCCGGCGACGGTGAGCACGGCCCCGCGCCAGTAGCGCGGGCGGCGACGGGCGGGCTTCACCGGGGCGGCGACGGGAGCCGTGGAGACAGGGGGCCCGGAGACAGGGGGCCTGGAGACGGGGGTCAGCGCAGCCATCGGGAACTCCGTCGCTGGAGGGGCAGGTAGACCGCCATCACCAGTCCGGCGATCACGATCATGTCGAGGCTCAGCGCCAGGGCGACGTTCTCCTGGCCGACCAGGACGTTGCCCGAGAGCGCGTCGGCGATCTTCAGGGTGACCAGCGGGACGGAGCCGCCGACCAGGGCGGCGGCCGTGGCGTGCGCGGCGAAGGCGCTGCCGAAGAGCAGGACGAAGCCGCCGAGCAGCGAGGGCGCGAGGACCGGCAGGCCGACGTGGCGCCAGAACTGCCAGGTGGTGGCCCCGGTGTTGAGCGCGGCCTCCCGCCACTGCGGGCGCAGCCCGTCCAGTGCGGGGACGACGACGAGCACCATGAGGGGGATGAGGAAGTAGAGGTAGATGACGGTGAGCCCGGTGAAGGAGTAGAGGTTCCAGCCGAGGGCGTCCAGGTGCCCGATCTCCGTGACGACCCCGGAGATGCCGAGGGTCGCGACGAAGGCGAAGGCGAGCGGGATCCCGCCGAAGTTGGCGAGCACCCCGGAGGCGGTGAGCACCGCGCCGCGCAGGGCGCCGCGCCGGGAGGTGACGACGGCTTGGGCGATCAGCACCCCGAGCACGGTGGCGAGCGCGGCGGTCAGCGCGGACAGCTGGACGCTGCCGGTGAGCGAGGTGAGGTAGGGCCCCTGGAGCGAGCGCGACAGGTGCTCGCCGGTGAGTTCGGTGGTGCCGGCGGCCGGGTCGGTGCGGGTGAGCGCCCCGTACAGCAGGGCCCCGGCGGGCAGTCCGAAGCAGAGCCCGGCGAAGACGAGCAGCGGGAGCGCGCCGAGCCAGGCGCGGGGCGGCCTGCGGCGGCGCGTACGGCCTGCGGCCTTCCGGCCGGTGGGGGCGGCCGCCCCGGGACCCGGGGCGGCGGACGGATGGAGGACGGTCATCAGGAGACGGCCTTGTCCCAGTTCTCGGCGAGGGTGGCGTTGGCCTGGTCCAGCTCCTCGGAGGAGGGGAAGGACGGGGTGCCCTCGACCTTCGGCAGCTTGGCGACGAAGGTCTCGTCGGCCGTGCCGTCCTCGGTCATGGCGGGCAGCAGCACCGGGCGGGCGTAGCCCTTGAGCCAGAGGTTCTGGCCCTCGGCGCTGTAGAGGTACTCCATCCACAGGCGGGCGGCGGCCGGGTGCGGGGCGTCCTTGTTGATGGCCTGCGAGTAGAACTGGGCGTACACGCCGTCGGCCGGAACGGAGACCTTCCAGTCGACGCCCTTGCCCTTGAACTGGTCGGCGTACCCGGCGTTCAGGTAGTCCCAGTCGATGCTGATCGGCGTCTCGCCCTTCTCGACGGTGGCCGGGGTGGACTCGACGGGGATGAAGTTGCCGCTCTTCTTCAGCTTGCCGAAGAAGTCGATGCCGGGCTGGATGTCGCCGAACGAGCCCTTGTCGGCGAGGGACGCCGCGTACACGCCGCCGAACGCGGAGCCGGACTTGGTCGGGTTTCCGTTGAGGGCGACCTTGCCCTTGTACTCGGGCTTCAGCAGGTCGGCGAAGGTCTCGGGGCAGGTGGTGATGCGGGCGGCGTCGCAGCCGATGGAGACGTAGCCGCCGTAGTCGTTGTACCAGCGGCCGTCCGCGTCCTTCTGGCTGTCGGGGATCTTGTCCCAGGCGGTGACCTTGTACGGGGCGAAGAGGTTCTCGGCGGCGCCGCTGCGGGCGAAGGCGATACCGAGGTCGAGGACGTCGGGGGCGCGCTTCTGGCCCTTGCGGGACTTGACGGCGGCTATCTCGTCGGAGCTGGAGGCGTCCGGGGTCTCGCTCTTGATCTTGACCTTGTACTTGGCCTGGAAGGCCTTGATGATCTCGCCGTAGTTCGCCCAGTCCGGCGGCAGGGCGATCACGTTCAGCTCGCCCTCCTTCTCGGCGGCGGCGACCAGCTTCTCCAGCCCGCCGAAGTCGGCGACCGAGGTGGCCTCGGTGGACTTCACCCCGTTCACCCCGGTCTCGGCCTTGTCCTCGGGAGCGGCGCCGCACGCGGTGAGCGCGGTGAGGGCGGCGGTGGAGAGGGCGAGAGCGGCAACGGCACGGCCGTTGGCGCGGATACGGGGGCGGGGTCGGGCTCTGCGCACGGTGTGTCTCCCGGGAGCGAAGTGAGTACCACTTGTTCATACAAGCTGGCATCAGTTCGCCCGCTCCAGGTGTCCGGGACGTTAACGTCCTATGGCCGGTGCCGCAAGAGCCGAGGAAGAGGAAAGCCCGTCATAGCGGGGTTGTGGTAGGTACGGGACCGTACGCGGCGACGCTCCGAAGGGGCGCTAGAGTGAGATACCGGACCATGACACAGACACCGACCTGTGCACAGCCTGGGTCCGTATCAGCCGACCGACGGGGGGCGCGTGGGCCGTTCACGCTACGAGGAGATCGCCGAGTCGCTGCGGCAGGCGATCCGGGGCGGCGCCTATCCGCCGGGCTCCCGGCTGCCGTCCGAGAGCGACCTCGCCACCCGCTGGAAGGCCTCGCGCGGCACGGTCCGCCAGGCGGTGGCGCTGCTGGCGTCCGAAGGCCTGATCGGCTCCCGGCAGGGGGCCCGCAGGGTGGTCCTGCGCCAGGAGCGGCGGCAGAGCTTCCAGCAGCTCAACAGCTTCGCGCAGTGGGCGCGGGCGATGGGCTGCGAGGTCTCCGGCCGGATCCTGGCCCGCGCCACCCGGCCCGCGACCGACGAGGAGGCCGCGCGGCTGGACGCCGAGCCGGGCAGCGAGGTGCTGTACGTGCTGCGGCTGCGCCGGCTGGACGGGGAGCCGGTGATGGTCGAGCGGACGGTGTACGCGGACTGGGTGGCCCCGGTGGTCCGCGCGCTGCCCGAGGACTGCGTATCGATCATGGACGGCATCGCGGAGCGGGCCGGCATCGTCGCGCAGTACGGCGAGCATCTGATCGACGCGGTCGCGGCGGGCAGCGAGGACGCCCGGCTGCTGGGAGTGCGCCGGGCCAGCCCGCTGCTGCGGCAGCGGCACCTGACGTACACGGCGGCGGGCCGGGCCATCGAATGGACGGACGACCGCTACCGGGCGGGGAGCGTCGTCTTCAACGTGATGAACTCCGCGGCGGCGGCACCACTGGAGCGGCGCGCGGGCCCGGACGTGGGCGGCTGAGAGCGTCTCGTACGCGTACCTGCTCAGAGCCTGTCGGGTGGCCTTCGACCGGAAAGCGGACGCGCTCAGGTGCGTGCGGTTCCCAGGCGCCGAGAGGTCCTCGTAGCGGAGCTGCCAGGGCGTTTCGGCAACGCCGGAAGCGTGCGTGCCACGGCGGGGCCGCCCGGCCAGAGGTCACCCGACAGGCTCTCAGCCGCCGGAGGTGTCCAGCTCCGCTTCGGCGCTGATGCCCGCGCAGTCGTACGGGTCCTTCAGCCAGCCGTCCGGCAGGACGACCCGGTTGTTGCCCGAGGTCCGCCCGCGCGGCCCGTCGGCGCCGTCCGGCCAGGGCTGGTCGAGTTCCAGCTCGTGCAGCTGACCGCTCAGCTCCTCCAGCGAGGAGGTGATCGCCAGCTTCTTGCGCATCTCGGAGCCGACCGCGAAGCCCTTGAGATACCAGGCGACGTGCTTACGGAAGTCGATCACGCCACGGGCCTCGTCGCCGATCCACTCCCCTAGCAGCGTCGCGTGGCGCACCATGACGTCCGCGACCAGGCGCAGGGTGGGCGCGTGCCGGGCCTCGCGCCCCTCCATGGCGTTCACCAGGTCGGCGAAGAGCCAGGGCCGGCCGAGGCAGCCGCGTCCGACGACGACACCGTCGCAGCCGGTCTCCCGCATCATCCGCAGGGCGTCGTCGGCGCACCAGATGTCGCCGTTGCCGAGAACGGGAATCTCCGGGACGTGCTCCTTGAGCCGGGCGATGGCGTCCCAGTCGGCGGTGCCGCCGTAGTGCTGGGCGGTGGTGCGCCCGTGCAGGGCGACGGCGGTGACGCCCTCCTCGACGGCGATGCGGCCGGCGTCGAGGAAGGTGAGGTGGTCGTCGTCGATGCCCTTGCGCATCTTGATGGTGACCGGGAGGTGCCCGGCGTTGGAGACGGCTTCCTTGAGGATGGCCCGCAGCAGGGGACGCTTGTACGGCAGCGCGGACCCGCCGCCCTTGCGGGTTACCTTGGGGACCGGGCAGCCGAAGTTCAGGTCGATGTGGTCGGCGAGATCCTCGTCGACGATCATCCGGACCGCCTTGCCGACGGTGACCGGGTCCACTCCGTAGAGCTGGATCGAGCGCGGGGTCTCGGTCGCGTCGAAGTGGATGAGCTGCATGGTCTTCTCGTTGCGCTCGACCAGCGCCCGCGTGGTGATCATCTCGCTGACGAACAGCCCCTTGCCGCCGGAGAGCTCCCGGCACAGCGTCCGGAACGGGGCGTTGGTGATGCCGGCCATCGGGGCCAGCACGACCGGCGGCTGCACGGTGTGCGGGCCGATGCGGAGCTGCGGGAGAACGGGGGCGAGCGTGGTCATTGCTCCATTGTCGCGTACGCCGGACGAGTGGCGGCACCGTCGGTCTCCTGCGGTCGGAACGACACCGCGTCGCGGATCGGCGGGCAGGTCATGCGGTGCCCGCCGCCTCGGCCCCGGCCCGGCTCCGCGCCGACGACGCTGATGGCCTCCACCCCGGCCCGGCGCGGCAGCGCGTTCGTCCGCGTGTTGCGGGACGCCGTCCATGGTGCGCGCCGCCACGGTGGCCGTGCCCGAGGACCCGGCATGGCTCCCGGACCACCAGGCCCTGCGCGCGGAGCTGAGCACGGCCGGTGGACCCGGCTCGTTCCGGGCGCACCTGTGAGCGGACGCCCCGGCCGGAACCGTTCGCCGTCACCGCAGGATTCCTCGACCGGGGCAATGAGAAAGGCGTCAGCGGGCAGAAGCACTCTCAACTTCTGGAGGCTGTGGTGACGTGTGACCGGATGGGACTGGCCGAAGTGCTGGCGGCGGCGGAGAACGCGGCCCCGGTGGACTCGATCGATGTCGTGGCGCGCGACCTGCGCACCCGGTTCGGTGCGCGGTACGTGTCGTTCCTGTTCGTCGATGTGGTCGGCAGCCGTCTGCTGCGGGTCAACGACACGGCCGTCGCCCCCCAGGAGCAACGGACCGAGCGAGTCCCCCTGGCCGGCAGCGGCATCTACGACAAGGTTCTGCGCGCCCAGAAGCCGGTGCTGGCGGAGGAGGGCGGGCTGGGGCACCGTGTGCTCGCGCCGGTCACCAACCGCGGTGACACCGTCGGCGTGCTGGAGCTGTTCCTCGACTTCGTGACCGAGACCGTGCTGGAGCAGGTCGAGGAGGCCGCGCACGCACTGGCGTACATCATCGTCACCGACCGTCGCTTCACCGACCTCTACCACTGGGGAAACCGCACCACGACGGTCAGCCTGGCGGCGGAGATCCAGCGGCAGCTCCTCCCCTCGGCCCCCTCCTGCGAGGGCGCCGAATTCGCCCTCGCCGGGGCCCTGGTCCCGGCCTCCGACATCGCCGGGGACACCTACGACTACAGCCTCGACCACGACACCCTGCACCTGTCCGTCACCGACGCCATGGGCCACGACGTCGACGCCTCCCTCACCGCCACCCTGGTCGTGAACGCCTCCCGCGGCGCCCGCCGCGCCGGATCGGACCTCGCCGAGCAGGCGCGCCACATGCATCAGGCCCTTCTCGACCACGGGCGTCACGCCTACGCCACGGGTCAGTTGCTCCGCATCGCCCTTGACGGAAGCGGCGCCCAGCTGGTCAACGCCGGGCACCCCTGGCCACTCCGCCTGCGCGACGGCACGGTCGAGGAACTGGGCCTGGTCGTCAACATGCCGTTCGGGTTCACCCCTCAGGGCTCGTACGAGGTACAGGACATCGACCTGCGCCCCGGTGACCGCCTCGTGCTGTTCACCGACGGAATGCAGGAACGCGAAGCGGAGACGGTCGACCTGCCCGGCCTCCTGCTGCGGACCGCGGCCGAGCACCCGCGCGAGGTCGTCCGCACCTTGGTCGCCGCGGTGGCCGACGCCTATGGCGGCCGGCCGCCGAAGGACGACGCCACCGTCCTGTGCCTGGACTGGCAAGGCCCTCGCAGCGTGGACCGCCGGTCGGACGCCTGAGAGCCTGTCAGGTGGCCTCTGATCGGGCGGGAGGCCCCCCGCGCCGCGTCGATCATCCGGAAGACCTCGTCCACCGCGGCCTCCGGATCGGCGGCCTAGCGGGCCGGCGCGTAGGCGTCGATCGCGAACCTCGCGATGGTCCGGCAGGCCGGCAAATCGACGTCCGTGCTTGTGCGCTGGCGTCCGCCGGTGTTGCCGTCACTACTGCCGTCGGCGGACTACACCGCCTGGGGAATTCCAGGAATTCCGAATGCGTGTCAAGCGGCTTTGTCGTGCGGGATGAGGCTGATGGTCAGATCGGCGCCGAGAGCCTGAGCCAGGCGGCGCAGGAGGGGAAGCGTGGGCACGGTCCCGCCGCCTTCGAAGCGGGAGATCTGCGGCTGCTTCATCCCGCACCGCTCGGCCAGCTCGGCCTGGGACAGCCCGAGCTCGATGCGCCGGTCGTGGACGAGTTGCCCAAGCTCACGGGCGAGCGCGGAAGGCTGGTCCTGCATGGCTCCTCCCCGCCTCAGGCCGCTGGGGCGACGATGGTGACAGTGGGCTCGTCTCCGCCGGCGAGGTGCACGTCCACCGTGAGGTCCAATGCGCGGGCCAAGCGCATGATGACCGCGATGGGCGGCAGCTCGGTGGCCGTCTCGATGCCTTCGATGTCATCGACGCCGACGTGCATGCGCTCGGCGAGGTCGGCCTCGCTCAGGCCCAGCTGCTTACGCCGGTCGTGGACGGCCTTGCCCAACGTCATGGCGAGGCCGGCCTCTTCGTAGACCCGGTCGTACTCGGGGTCAGCGTCCAGGTGTTCGCCCAGCAGCTGGCGGTGGCGACGGGTCCTCCATTCGCTGTGGTTCATCGGTTCTCCTTGAGGTTGCGGCGGTAGAGGTCGTGCTCGGCGGCGGCTTCATGCCCTGCCTCGCACAACCGCTGTGCAGCGTGGGCACGGTCCACTTCGGCCTGCTCGCGCATCTTGGTCTTGCGGAACACGGTGAGCAGCACGACACGTCGGCCGGGCGCCAGCCAGTAGGTGATCCGCTGATGGGCATCGCCCAGGCGGAAGCGCAGCTCGCGAAGCTTGCCGCCAGGTGGCGGGAGTGCGGTTCGTCGAGCGTGGTGGGCTGCTCGGCGAGCAGGTCGGCGACGCGTTCGGCCGAATGTTCTCCAGCCACAGCCGCACCTCCGGCTCGATCTCGATCGAGTACCGCCCGCTGTCCATAGCGCCGGTGATATATGGCACGGGGTGCGAGAGCGCGACTTCGTAGTTCAGGCCGTGTGCCGTCGCCGCGACCGCAGCCACTTCAGCGTCACGCTCCCCCGTACTCCCCCTTTCGTGCTGACGCCCGTCAGAAGACGGACAGCCCGGTGAGCGTGGTGAAGCGGTCAAGGGCCGACACGCCCGCCACCGAGTTGCCGCGCCGGTCGAGGCCCGGGCTCCAGACACACAGGGTGCACACGCCGGGCACGATGGCGATGATCCCCCCGCCGACGCCGCTCTTGCCCGGCAGCCCCACCCGGTAGGCGAACTCTCCAGCCGCGTCGTACGTCCCGCAGGTGAGCATGACCGCGTTGACCTGCTTCGCCTGGCTGCGGGTGAGCAGCGCGGAGCCGTCGGCCCGGATGCCGTGCCGGGCCAGAAACCCCGCGGAGAGGGCCAGGTCCGCGCACGACGCCTCGATCGAGCACTGGCGGAAGTAGGCGGAGAGCAGTTCGGGGACCGGGAGCGTGATGTTGCCGTAGGAGGCCATGAAGTGGGCCAGCGCGGCGTTGCGGTCGCCGAAGGCCGCTTCGGAGGCGGCGACCTCCGGTATGAAGTCGATGGCGGCGTTGCCGCTCTCCGAGCGCAGCAGCTCCCGCACCTGGCCGGCGGCGTCCCCGGTCAGCGCCTGCAGCCGGTCGGTCACCACCAGGGCGCCGGCGTTGATGAAGGGGTTACGGGGAATCCCGTTCTCGTATTCCAGCTGCACCAGGGAATTGAACGGGTTGCCCGAAGGCTCGCGGCCGACTCCCCGCCATATCTGCCCGCCGTCCAGGGAGAGCGCCAGGGCCAGGGCGAACACCTTGGAGATGGACTGCGTCGAGAACGGCTGCTGCCAGTCGCCGACACCGTAGACGGTCCCGTCCGGCTCCGCGACGGCCATACCGAACCGCCGGGGGTCGGCGCCGGCGAGCATCGGTATGTAGTCGGCCGGGGTGCCGCGGTCGCTGAGCGTGGCCATCTCCTCGGCGATGCGGGTGATCACCGCGCTGAAGCGGTGGGAGCCGGCGCGCGGAGCCGGACTGCTTGCCCGAGGGGCGTCGGAGGTGTGGGACACGGCATTTCCTGACGGGAGGGGAGCGAAAGACCCGGGGCGGGCGGAGTGGAAGCGGGAGGCCGCCCCTAGTCTGACCCCGCCCACCGGATTCGACCAAAAAGCCCCTTGTGCTGCCCGCCTCCGACGCTTGCCCGGACCGCCTCCCGCACGATCCCGGCTTCCGGCCGCCCCGGACAGCAGGACGCCCCACCGCGCTCCAGCGGTGGGGCGACACTGGACCGCGGCGGTCAGAAAGCGTCGAAACTGCCGGCCTGCACGCCCGCGACGAACGCGGAAAAGGCAGCGGTACGGACGTCGAGGACCGGACCGTCCACGCACTTGGAGTCGCGGACCGGGACGATGCCGCGAGAGGCGACGAGGTTGGCGGCCACCTCGACGCAGTCACCGCCGTTCGAGCTGTACGAGGACTTGAACCATCGAGGGGATTCGGTCTTCACGGGGTGCCCTTTCGCAACTGACTGACCTTGGCCACAGACGCCGCCTTCGACAGCGCATCGCCCTGCATTTGATGGTAGGTCGTGAACATGGGCGCCACCAGTGACGTTTCACGCTCGACGTATCCCTGCGCCTGCGATTCGGCATACGCGACGATGGACCGGTCGGCCAGGGTCAGCAGGTTGACGGGCAAATGGAACGCCCTGCGCTCACCCATGCCGAACGGCGCCACCTGAATGATCCAGTTGGGCAGCGAGGCCAGCTCGATCAGCCGTTCCAGCTGAGCGTTCATTACCTCCGGACCGCCGACGGCTTGGTGCAGACAGCTCTCGTCCATGACGACGAACATCATGGGAGGCCGCGATCGCTCCAGTGCCGCTTGCCTCTGCGCAAGGAACGCGACGCGCTCGTCAGCCTGTTCAGCGGTGATGGCCCCGCGCTCCACGTCCCCGTAGGCCACGACGCGCGCGTACTCCGGTGTCTGTAACAGCCCAGGAATGAGACCGAGGTTGTAGAGCCTGAGTTCCACCGCTCGTCCTTCGTACCCGACGTACTCCGGGAAGCCCTCCAGCAGCGAGCCGTTCCGCATCTCGGACCACTCGCGCTCGAAGGAATCTGCCGTGCCGGTCGTACCAAATGCCTGATCAGACTTCCTCGAAAAGCGCAGAGTCGGCGGCTTGCGAACAGTTTCCACGGCCGAAATGTGCTGACTGGAGTACCCGATCTTCGGGGCCAGATCGTCCTGGCTCCAACCCCGCTCCTCCCGGAACCGCCGGATACGGGCACCGTAGGCCGCCTGCGGGCTGCTGGCGGGGTTCAGTTCCTTGATGTTGACCATGCCGCACTCCCTACTCTTCCTTCGATAACAATCAGTTGAAGGGTTCTTCACGGTAGGTCACGCTGAATCGCCCCGGTAGCCGAACAGCTACGGAGAGGAGCGATCGATGTACGACGAGAACGCACGCCCGAATACCCACGAGCCTCCTGGCTTCCCCGCCCCCAGCACTCTCCTGGTCGACACCAGCCGCAACAACCGCGTGGGCGAGTTCCGAGGGGTCGCCGGCCTCTACTGGTCCCTCCGCCCCGTCGGCGGCGGGATCGAGTGGGAGGTCGAACCCCGGCACGTACGCCCCGCGCTCCCCATGGAGCAGCTCCGCGCCCGTACCGCGCGGGCCAACGCCCGCAGTCGGGGTGAAGTGCTGTGAGTTCATCCGCGTCACCAAACCCCTTGTCCCGCTTACGAGTTCGGTTCGCCCTCGTCCTGGGGGCGGTGGAGGTCCGTCTACGGCTCCGCTTCCCCCACTTCATGTGGGCGCTCACTCCGAGTCCGGCCGCGCGGGCTGTGCCGTTCGTCGAGCTGCAACGTATCGAGTCCGACCCCGCCTACCGGGCTCTGTTCCTCGCCCAGTTGGACGCGGCGATCACCGACCGGGACGCGGAACGCGAGGCGGTGGTGCACGCGATCGAGGCGGCGGCCGACCGGCTCCGGACCCTGATCCGCACCGACAGCGACAGCGACAGCGACGAGCGTGCCGCGTGACGAGGTCGATGGCGAGAGCGATGACGTACGCCGCCGAGGTCACCGTGACCGACGGGCGGCGGTTCGTCCTACCGCGGGCCCTCGACCCGATCACTCGTAGGCACGGCAGAACTCGCGGACGGTGCGGTTGAACAGGTCCGGCGCCTCGATGTTGCTGACATGCCCCACGCCGGGGAGTACCGCGAGCTCAGTGTGCGGAATCGCGTCCTCGAACGCATGGGCGACGGCCAACGGTGACCGCACATCGCACTCGCCCCAGATGAGCAAGGTCGGCACCGCGATCCCGGGCAGCAGGTCGCGCTCGTCGGCCTCGGCCATCATGAACAGCTGCGGCCCGATCGTCTCCGGCCGCACGTCACGGGCCATCGCGTCGAGCAGCGGCACGAACGCGGCGGGCGGGTCTCCGGCGAACAGCCCCGGCAATGTCGGATCGAACCGCTCCCGGGGCACGGCGAGCATCCGCTCGGCCCCCTCGACCCGGGCCGCCACCTCCTCAGGCGGCAGTGAGCCCTTCCACCCGGCGTAGGTGTCGGCCAGGATCAGCGTCCTGACCAGCTCCGGATGGTGGCGATACAGCTCCAGTGCGACCGTACCGCCCCAGGAGAGCCCGGCCACATGGGCCGAACCGAGCCGCAGCACCTCGATGACGGCGGCCAGGCAGTGTGCGAAGTCCGCCAGACCGAACCCGACCGGCAGATCCGAGGAGCGCCCCGCGCCCGGCTCGTCCCAGGCCACCACGGTGAATTCCTCCGCGAGTTCCTTCAGTTGCGGCTGCCACGCGCGGCCGTCCATCCCCGCTCCGTGCACGAGAACCAGGGGCGGGCCATGCCCCAGGCGCGCAACGGAGACCTCCACCCCGTTCACTCGCACCATCGCCATGACACCAGGCCAGTGCCGTGTCGCGGCGTGCACCCGGAGTGCTACTGGCCCTCGATGACGCCCAGTTGCTGCATCATCCCCAGGTCGTCGGTGTTCCACCAGCTCTCCGCGTACTTGCCGCCGACACAGCGGAAGGTCGCGTGCCCGGTGCCTTTCACCTGCTTGCCGGTGGCCTCGATACCCTGGTATTCGCCGACGTGCCGACCGGTGAAGCTGAACCGCACCGCCACCGTGTCACTCTCGGCGACCATGCTCTCGATGACCGTCCGCAGCTGGAACGCCTCGATGATGTCCCGGCTCTCCCGCTTGGCGTCCTCCATGCCCATGTCGTACGAGGACAGCGACGGGTCGTGCTCGCGGTAGTCGGCCGTGCACAGCTCGTCCATGACGTCGTAGTCGCCGTTGTTGACGAGCTCGTCGAAGTAGCGGCGCACCGCCTCCTTGTTGAGCTGCTCGTCCCGGATGACGTCCAGGTCGGTGAACGAGGGTTCGGTCTCGCAGAGAGCGACCATCTCCCGGAAGAACCGGTCCGTCTCCGGCAGCTTCGAGTTCTCCATCGCCTCCTCGTAGGAAGGGAACTCGACGATCTCCACGATGTGTGACGCATCCGAGCGGTCGTGCCCCATCGTCGCGTGCGTCGCCGTCCTCTTGCCCTTGGTGGCCTCCGCCCAGGAGTCCATCACCCTGTTCAGCTCATCGATGTGGTTCGTCCGGAAGTCGATCATCTGAACGAATGGCATGACACTCATCTCCCATGAGTCGGGAGCGTCCTGACCCTTCCAAGCTACGCCTGTCCCACCGCCCTGTCTCGCGGGCGAAAGTGCAGGTCAGCGGCGCGCGGCTGCGGCACTTCACCGCGCCGCCGAGTCGGCGTTCCCGCCGGAACGGCCGGCTGCCTGCCTGGGTACGGGCGTGGGCCCGGATCACGGATGATCCGGGCCCACCGTCGTACGGCGTACCGCTCAGGTGTCAGCTCTGCGCGGGCGGTGCGTCCTGCTCGCCGGGCTCGGCGGCGGTCGTGGCCGCCTGGGCCTCGGCGCGCTCGCGCATCTTGCGCACGAGCTCCTGCTTCTTGTCCTCGGCGGCCTTGCGGTCGGCGCCTCGCGCGGAACCCGCGCCCTGCTGTTCGGCGCGGGACAGCTTCTTGCGCTGTCCGCCGACGCCAAGGAGGTTGTTACGGCTCTTGGCCACGGCGTTCTCCCATTCGTGGTGAGAAGTGAGGAAGGAAGTGATCGGGTGATCGAGATCGATCCGGTGGGCGGCGGGTGGTCGAGTCCCCGCCGCGCTCTCACTCGTAGATCTGGAAGAACGAAGACATGCCGGAACGGTACCCCGCTCCCGGAGCACCCCGCACCAGGTTTTCAGGCCGTCGGGTCGACCGTCGCCTGGTGCGCCTCGGTCAGATGCTCCTCGGCCTTCAGCCAGGGCAGGAACTGCGCCGAGCGGCGCCACGCGCAGGTGGAGCAGGTCAACTGACGGGTCATGCCCGACTTCCGTACCTGCACGACGTGTTCACGGCCGTGCTGATCCCATCTGGTGACCTTGCTGGTGGTGATCGACGGCATCGCGTACCTCCCGGGACGGCGGCGGGGGCTCCGGTGGACTGTACGACGAAGCCCCCGGTTCCGTACCCGGAACCGGGGGCCTCACGCGCCTACGGGAGTGTCAGCAGCCGATCAGACGGGCGCCGAGGTACGCCTGGATCTGGTCCAGGGAGACGCGCTCCTGCTTCATGGTGTCGCGCTCGCGCACGGTCACCGCGTTGTCGTCGAGGGTGTCGAAGTCGACGGTGACGCAGAACGGGGTGCCGATCTCGTCCTGGCGGCGGTAGCGGCGGCCGATGGCGCCGGCGTCGTCGAACTCGATGTTCCAGTTCTTGCGCAGGTCGGTCGCCAGGCCCTTGGCCTTCGGCGAGAGCTGCGGGTTGCGGGACAGCGGCAGGACCGCGACCTTGACCGGCGCCAGACGCGGGTCGAGGCGCATCACGGTGCGCTTCTCCATGACGCCCTTGGCGTTGGGCGCCTCGTCCTCGACGTAGGCGTCGAGCAGGAACGCCAGCATCGCGCGGCCGACACCGGCCGCGGGCTCGATGACGTACGGCGTCCAGCGCTCGTTGGCCTCCTGGTCGTAGTACTGGAGGTCGGTGCCCGACGCCTCGGAGTGTGCCTTGAGGTCGTAGTCGGTGCGGTTGGCCACGCCCTCCAGCTCGCCCCACTCGCTGCCGCCGAAGCGGAAGCGGTACTCGATGTCGGCGGTGCGCTTGGAGTAGTGGGAGAGCTTCTCCTTCGGGTGCTCGAACCAGCGCATGTTCTCCTCGCGCATGCCGAGGTCCGTGTACCAGTTCCAGCGCTGGTCCATCCAGTACTGCTGCCACTCCTCGTCCTCGCCCGGCTTGACGAAGAACTCCATCTCCATCTGCTCGAACTCACGGGTCCGGAAGATGAAGTTGCCCGGAGTGATCTCGTTCCGGAAGGACTTGCCCATCTGCGCGATACCGAACGGCGGCTTCTTGCGCGAGGTCTGCAGCACCTGGCCGAAGTTGGTGAAGATGCCCTGGGCGGTCTCGGGGCGCAGGTAGGCGACCGAGCCGGAGTCCTGGGTCGGGCCGAGGTGGGTGGAGAGCAGACCCGAGAACTGCTTGGGCTCGGTGAACGTGCCCTTGTTGCCGCAGTTGGGGCAGTTGAGGTCGGCGAGGCCGTTGACCGGCGGCTTGCCGTGCTTCTCCTCGTACGCCTCCTCCAGGTGGTCGGCGCGGTAGCGCTTGTGGCAGGAGGTGCACTCGGTGAGCGGGTCCGAGAAGGTGGCGACGTGGCCGGAGGCGGCCCAGACGTCGGGCGCCAGGATGACCGACGAGTCGAGACCGACCACGTCCTCGCGCGCGGTGACCATGTAGCGCCACCACTGACGCTTCAGGTTCTCCTTCATCTCGACGCCCAGCGGCCCGTAGTCCCAGGCGGCCTTCTGCCCACCGTAGATCTCACTGCAGGGGTAGACGAAGCCACGGCGCTTGCTCAGGCTGACGATGGTGTCGATCTTGTCGGCGGCCACGGTGCTCTCTTCATTACGACGGCGAAATTGGACAGGGGCGGCGCGTAGCGCCTCGATGGGGGGTGGTGGTCGGGAGACGGGCGGGCGAATGCTTCAGATTACCGGCGGGCGCACCCCTGGGATCAAATCGGTGGGGGCACGAGTGGTTCCCCTGCCGCCGCTATGTGATCTTCCGGGCATCTCATCCGCCTTGTTGACAATCGTTTCCACTTTTGTTGAAAATGACTGTCATGAACGTACGCCGTCTGATACCCACCACCGCCGTCGCCGGAGCAGTCGTCCTCGGTCTGACCGCTCTCTCGGCCTGCTCCACCTCCGACGCAGCGGACGGGAGCGACGGCGGCAAGCTGAAGGTGACCGCGTCGTTCTACCCGATGCAGTTCCTGGCCGAGAAGATCGGCGGCGAGCACGTCGCCGTCACCAGCCTCACCAAGCCGGGCGTCGAGCCGCACGACCTGGAGCTCACCCCCCGCCAGATCGGCTCCATCAGCGAGTCCGACTACGTGCTGTACCTCAAGGGCATCCAGCCCGTCGTGGACGACGCGATTCTGCAGTCCGGTGTGAAGAACACCGTCGACGCCGCGACCCTCACCACGCTGGAGGACCACGGTTCCGAGGTCAGCGGCCACGACGGCCATGAAGGCGAAGAAGAGCACGGGCACGAGGAAGAGGCCCACGAGGAAGAAGCCCACGAGGAGCACTCCGAGGGCGACGGGCACAACCACGGCGAGGAGGGCGGCGCCGACCCCCACATCTGGCTGGACCCGGTGAAGTACGCCGAGGTCGCCAAGGGTGTCGGCAAGTCCCTGGAGAAGGCCGACCCCGACCACGCCGCCGACTACAAGAAGAACACCGATGCCCTCGTCGCCGAGCTGGGCGAGCTGAACACCGCGTACGAGACCGGGCTGAAGAACACCTCCACCAAGACCTTCATCACCACCCACTCCGCCTTCGGCTACCTCGCCGAGCGCTACGGGCTCACCCAGCAGGGCATCGCTGGCATCGACCCCGAGGCCGAGCCGAGCCCCGCCCGGATCCAGGAGATCCACACCATCGCGGAGAAGGAGAAGGCCACCACGGTCTTCTTCGAGACGCTCGCCAGTGACAGGACCGCGAAGACCCTCGCGAAGGACACCGGCCTGAAGACCGACGTCCTGGACCCGCTGGAGGGAATCACGAAGAAGTCCCAGGGCGCTGACTACATCGAGGTCATGGAGTCCAACCTCGTCGCGCTGCAGAAGGCACTCGGCGCTAAGTGACCCGCATCACCTTGAGGACCCGCATCACCCCTGGATCGGAGGCGCTCGTGCCGGAGCGTGAGAGCACCACCCGCGAGCCCGTGGCCACCACCCGCGAGCCCGTCATCGCCCTGCGCGGCGCCACGGCCACCCTCGGCGCGCGCACCGTGCTGCGCGGCGTGGACCTGACCGTGCACCGCGGCGAGGTCGTCGCGCTGCTCGGCGCCAACGGTTCCGGCAAGTCCACCGCCGTACGGTCCGTCATCGGGCAGGTCCCGCTGACCGGCGGCACCGTCGAGCTGTTCGGCACCGAGCTGCGCCGCTTCCGCCGGTGGGGCCGGATCGGGTACGTCCCGCAGCGCACCACGGCCGCGGGCGGCGTGCCCGCCACGATCCGCGAGGTCGTCTCCTCCGGCCGGCTGTCCCGTACGGGGCTGCGGTGGCCCGGGAAGGCGGACCGGGCGGCCGTGGAGCGGGCCATCGCGCTGGTGGGCCTCGCCGACCGAGCCAAGGACTCCGTGAGCGCGCTGTCCGGGGGCCAGCACCAGCGGGTCCTGATCGCCCGCGCCCTGGCCTCCGAGCCGGAGCTGCTGATCATGGACGAGCCGATGGCCGGGGTCGACCTGGCCAGCCAGGGGATCCTCGCGTCGACCCTGCGCGAGCAGGTGGCGCTGGGCACCTCCGTGCTGCTGGTGCTGCACGAGCTGGGCCCGCTGGAGCCCCTGATCGACCGGGCCGTCGTCCTGCGCGACGGCTGCGTGACGCACGACGGGCCGCCGCCCGAGGCGCTCGGCCAGCACGCTCTGCCCGGCCACGACCACGTACACCCCCACGCGGCCGCCGAGCCCGTACGGACGGGACTGCTGACCTGATGATGCTGGAATTCCTGAACCCTCCCTTCATGCAGCGGGCGCTCATCGCGGCCGTCCTGGTCGGCATCACCGCGCCCGCCATCGGCATCTACCTGGTGCAGCGCCGGCAGGCCCTGATGGGCGACGGCATCGGGCACATCGCGATGACCGGCGTCGGCCTCGGCTTCCTGCTCTCCACCAGCCCGGTCTGGATGGCCACCGCCGTCGCGGTGGCCGGCGCGGTCGTGATGGAGCTGATCCGCTGGTACGGACACACCCGCGGCGACCTCGCCCTGGCGATGCTCTTCTACGGCGGCATGGCGGGCGGCGTCATGCTGATCAACCTGTCCGACACGGGTTCCAACGCGAACCTGACGTCGTACCTCTTCGGCTCGCTCGCCACGGTCTCCGAGTCGGACGTCATCGCGATCTGCGTGCTGGCCGCCTTCGTGGTGCTGGTCACGGTGGGGCTGCGACGGCAGCTGTTCGCCGTCAGCCAGGACGAGGAGTTCGCCCGGGTGTCCGGGCTGCCGGTCCGGGTACTGAACCTGCTGATCGCGGTGACCGCCGCCGTGACCGTGACCGTCGCGATGAGGGTCGTCGGCCTGCTGCTGGTCAGCGCGCTGATGGTGGTGCCCGTGGCGGCGGCGCAGCAGATCACCAAGTCCTTCAGGGTCACCTTCGTGCTGGCCGTGGTGATCGGCACGGCCGTGACCCTCACCGGCACCGTGACCTCGTACTACGAGGACGTTCCGCCCGGCGCGACGATCGTGCTGCTGGCCATCGCGGTGTTCGTCGCGCTGACCGTGCTGGCCGCTCCGCTCGCGCGACGCCGGGCGCGGGCGAGCGAGGCGAAGGGGGCCGAGTGCACCCTGGAAGTACCCGCGGCCCGCCGGGACGAGGACGACGTACGCGTGTGACGGCCGTGCGTGGGACGGCGTCGCACCGTACGTGTTCGCCGGCGGCACCCGGCCGGGCTGGCACAATGGCCCGACACATGTACGGGCGACACGAGGAGGCAGCTGTGGCCACGGCGCCGATCAGTGGCACGAACGCAGCCCCGGTACGCGGCCGGTCCACCCGGCAGCGCGCCGCGGTGGCAGCGGCGCTCGACGAGGTCGACGAGTTCCGCAGCGCCCAGGAGCTGCACGACGTCCTCAAGCACCGCGGCGACTCCGTGGGCCTGACCACGGTCTACCGGACCCTGCAGTCCCTCGCCGACGCGGGTGAGGTCGACGTGCTGCGCACCACCGAGGGCGAGGCCGTCTACCGGCGGTGCTCGACCGGTGATCATCACCACCACCTGGTCTGCCGGCTCTGCGGCAAGGCGGTGGAGGTCGAGGGGCCGGCGGTCGAACAGTGGGCCGAGATGATCGCCGCCCAGCACGGCTACGTGAACGTCGCGCACACCGTCGAGATCTTCGGCACCTGCGCGGAGTGCGCCGCGAGCAAGGCGTAACGAACGAGAAGAGGCGGGCCCGGGACGTTCAACGTCCCGGGCCCGCCTCTTTCACATCACGTGTCGCGTCACTTCTCGGCGGACTCCGCGGACTCCGCGGCCTTCGCGGCCTTCGCGGCCTTCGCCGCCTCCACCGCCTCCGCCCCGCCGAAGCGGCGGTCGCGCTGGGCGTACTCCAGGCAGGCCCGCCACAGGTCCCGACGGTCGAAATCCGGCCAGAGAACGTCCTGGAAGACCATCTCGGCGTAGGCGCTCTGCCAGATCAGGTAGTTCGAGGTGCGCTGCTCGCCGCTGGGGCGCACGAAGAGGTCCACGTCCGGCATGTCCGGGTAGTACGTGTACTTCGCGAAGGTCTTCTCGTTGACCTTGGAGGGGTCGAGCTTCCCGGCCGCCACGTCCTGGGCGATGCGCTGGGCGGCGTCCGCGATCTCGGCGCGGCCGCCGTAGTTGACGCAGAAGTACAGCGTCATCTTGTCGTTGTCCTTGGTCTGCTCCTGGGCGACCTGGAGCTCCTGGACGACGGACTTCCACAGCTTGGGCATGCGGCCCACCCAGCGGATGCGGATGCCGAGCTCGTCCATCTCGTCGCGGCGGCGGCGGATCACGTCGCGGTTGAAGTTCATCAGGAACTTCACCTCGTCCGGCGAGCGCTTCCAGTTCTCCGTGGAGAAGGCGTAGAGCGAGAGGTTCTTCACGCCCATCTCGATACAGCCCTTGAGAACGTCCATGACGACGCCCTCACCGACCTTGTGGCCCTCGGTGCGGGGCAGACCCCGCTCCTTGGCCCAGCGGCCGTTGCCGTCCATCACGACGGCGACGTGCTGGGGCACCAGCTCGCCGGGGATCTTCGGAGGCGTCGCGCCCGAGGGGTGCGGCTCGGGGGTCTTGTACGTGCGCCGGTTACGGCCGCCGAGGATCCCGCGTACTGCCATGAGCTTCTCAGTCTCCCTGTGTCACTTCTCCACGCACCGCGTCGTCTGCCCGACGCACCGCGTCACTTCTCCACGTACCGCAGCGAGCGCAGCCCGCGCTCCAGATGCCAGTGCAGATAGGCGGACACCAGCCCGCTCCCCTCCCTGACATGACGCGCCTCGCACGCGTCCGCCGTCGCCCAGTCGCCGCTGAGCAGCGCGCTCAGCAGGGCCAGGGCCTGTGCCGAGGGTACGACGCTGCCGGGGACCCGGCAGTCACCGCATATGACGCCCCCCGCCGCGACGGAGAAGAACCGGTTCGGACCGGGCATTCCGCACTTGGCGCAGTCCTCGAAGCTGGGCGCGTACCCGTTGACCGCGAGCGAGCGCAGCAGGAACGCGTCCAGGATCAGGTGGGGGGCGTGCTCGCCCCGGGCGAGGGTGCGCAGGCCGCCGACGAGGAGCAGATACTGCTGGACGGCCGGCTCGCCCTCGTGGTCGGTGAACCGCTCGGCGGTCTCCAGCATCGCGGTGCCCGCGGTGTAGCGGGCGTAGTCGGCGACGATGCCACCGCCGTAGGGCGCGATCGTCTCGCTCTGGGTGCAGAGCGGCAGCCCGCGGCCGACCAGCTCGCTGCCGCGCGCGAAGAACTGCACGTCGACGTGGGAGAAGGGCTCCAGGCGGGCGCCGAACTTGGACTTGGTGCGGCGCACCCCGCGGGCGACGGCCCGCACCCGGCCGTGGCCGCGGGTCAGGATCGTGATGATCCGGTCGGCCTCGCCCAGTTTCTGCGTACGCAGCACGATGCCGTCGTCCCGGAACAAGCTCATGGGCCCATTGTCGCCCACCGGGAGCCGGTGGCGGGGGCCCTGGGCCGTCCGGTTCTACGAGGGCGTACGGGCGGCCGCCGCCAGCAGGCGGGCGGTGTCGTCGGCGGGAAGCCGGAGGGCGCTGCCGACCGTGGTCAGCACCTGGCGCTCGGCGGCGCAGTAGGGCCCGTCGGCCAGCGCGATCCTGGCGCCCTGGAGGAGGACGGACTCGCGGCCTGCGGCGGCCAGGTGCGGGGCGAGCGGGGCCAGCACCTCGTGCAGCTCGATGGCGAGGGTCGGGCCGCAGGCCTCGGCGGCCGGGTCGGTGCCGGAGCCCCGTCCGGTGTCGGCGGCCAGCACCTCCACGACGGTGAACAGCTGCTCCTGGGTGCAGTCGTCGAGCCCGGCGTCGCGCACGGTGGCGACGGCGGCCTCCAGGACCGTGCGGGAGGTGGTACCCCCGGCGGCGAGGACGGCCAGGGTGACGGTGTGGACGGCCTCGCGGAGCATCGCGGAGAACCGGGTGGTGGTGGGGTGGTCCAGGGCCTCGGGGGCGTAGCGGGCGCGGCAGGCGGCGCACTCGACGACGGGCTCGGTCTCGCCCCGGCGGACCAGGGGGACGCCGAGGACGGTGAGGCGGCGGCGGCCGGTGAGCCGGCGGTAGTTGCGGTCTCCCCCGCAGCCGGGGCAGAAGAAGGCGCCGTCGCCGACGGCGTCCCAGATGGTGCGAACGCCGCAGAGGACCGGCCTCAGAGCGCGTTGTCCTTTGGCTGACCGCACGTCGCACACCTCCGTGACGCTCCGGCAACATTGCCGTGTGTTGGACGTGATGTTAGCCACATGCGCAGGGTCGCCCCGATACTGGATGTATCGGGGTGATCCCGACAACGCGGCGAGCGTGCGTGCCAGGCGTCGCCGAGCAGGCGGGACTTTCGAAACACGCCCCAGGAGGCCGAGGAGGCCCCGGACGGGTCAGCGGGCCGCGCGGTTGACCGCGGAGACGACCGCCTTGAGCGAGGCGCGGGTGGTGTTGGCGTCGATGCCGATGCCCCACAGGACCTTGCCGTCGATCGCGCACTCGATGTAGGAGGCGGCCTGGGCGCTGGCGCCCTCGCTCATCGTGTGCTCGGTGTAGTCCAGCAGCCGGGCGTCGATGCCGATGGCCTGCAGCGCTTCGAAGAACGCGGAGATCGGGCCGTTGCCCGTGCCGCTCAGCACGGTGTCCGTGCCGTCGACGGTGGCCTCGACGGTCAGGGTGTCCTTGCCGTCGGTGTCGGTGGTGGTCTGGCCGGAGCGGAGCTGGATGCGTCCCCAGGCGTTCTCGGCGTTGGGCAGGTACTCGTCCTGGAAGGTGGACCAGATCTGCGTCGGGGTGACCTCGCCGCCCTCGGCGTCGGTCTTGGCCTGAATGATCCGGGAGAACTCGATCTGCATCCGGCGCGGCAGGTCCAGCTTGTGGTCGTTCTTCAGGACGTACGCGATACCGCCCTTGCCGGACTGCGAGTTGACGCGGATGACGGCCTCGTAGGAGCGGCCGACGTCCTTCGGGTCGATCGGCAGGTACGGCACGGCCCACTCGATGTCGTCGACCGTCTTCCCCTGGGCGGCGGCGTCGCGCTCCATGGCGTCGAAGCCCTTCTTGATGGCGTCCTGGTGGGAGCCGGAGAAGGCGGTGTAGACCAGATCGCCCGCGTAGGGGTGGCGCGGGTGGATCTCCATCTGGTTGCAGTACTCGCTGGTGCGGCGGATCTCGTCGATCTGCGAGAAGTCGATCTGCGGGTCGACGCCCTGGGAGAACAGGTTCATGCCCAGGGTGACCAGGTCGACGTTGCCGGTGCGCTCGCCCTGGCCGAACAGGCAGCCCTCGATGCGGTCGGCGCCGGCCATGATGGCCAGCTCGGCGGCGGCGACGGCGGTGCCCCGGTCGTTGTGCGGGTGGACCGACAGGCAGACGAACTCGCGGCGGGTCAGGTTGCGGGACATCCACTCGAAGCGGTCCGCGTGGGTGGAGGGCGTGGAGCGCTCCACCGTGGCGGGCAGGTTGAGGATGATCTCGCGGCCCTCCTCCGGCTGCCAGACGTCGCAGACGGCCTCGCAGACCTCCAGGGCGAAGTCCAGCTCGGTGTCGGTGAAGATCTCCGGGCTGTACTGGTAGCCGAAGACCGTCTCCGGGCCCAGGATCTTCTCGGCGTACTCCATCACCAGCCGGGTGCCGTCCACCGCGATCTGCTTGACCTCCTCGCGCGAGCCGCGGAAGACGACGCGGCGGAAGGTGGGGGCGGTGGCGTTGTACAGGTGGACGGTGGCCCGGTGGGCGCCGACCAGCGACTCCACGGTGCGCTCGATCAGCTCCTCGCGGGCCTGCGTCAGGACGGAGATCGTCACGTCCTCGGGGATCGCGCCCTCTTCGATGATGGAGCGGACGAAGTTGAAGTCGGTCTCGCCGGAGGAGGGGAAGCCGACCTCGATCTCCTTGTAGCCCATCGCGACCAGCAGGTCGAACATCTCGCGCTTGCGGGCCGGGGACATCGGGTCGATCAGGGCCTGGTTGCCGTCGCGCAGATCGGTGGACAGCCAGCGGGGCGCCACGGTGATCCGGTTGTCGGGCCAGGTGCGGTCGGCAATGTCCACGGCCTCGTAGCCGGCGTACTTGTGGACCGGCATCCCGGACGGCTTCTGCAGCTGCGTCGCGTTGGTGATCGGGGTGGGGCGGCCGACAGAATCAACGGAAGGATTCACGGTGTTACCGGCAGGATTGACGGTGGTCATGGCGTAGGGCTCCTCGGTCCAGCGGGGGTCGGCCGACTGTGTCGCTGCAGCACCAGACTCCGCGGGGAGGGGGTCGGCCTACGACTACAGGCCCTCGCCGCGGCAGCTAAGGAGAAGCAGCCCGAAACGCATGATGCGACGAGCGTAACCGAGTGTGGCCCGTGGTGCCGGTCCGTATCAGTATGCGGGACCGGGCATCGATGAGGTGTAAACAGTGACTCATCACTCCATTTCGTCAATCATCGTCGCAATCGGTGACAGAGCCATGACGGAGTGCCACAGTCGTTTCATGCACCTTCGAACCGACGGCGAGCTCCATCCCGTCTTCTGCACCATCGTTCCGCCCCACGTCCTCGATCACCTGTCGCGGTCCGCCGACGCCCGGCTCGCGGATCCGGCCCGCCGCACCCTGGAGGCCGACGGGCTGCGCCGCAACCGCCGCCGGCTGACGGCGCTCGCCGCCGCCCCGGTCACGCCCGGCATCGGCGCGGTCCCCACCAAGCCCCACCGCACCCTGTACGACTGCGAGAACGGCACCACCCTGCCCGGCCGCCAGGTCCGCGACGAGGGCGACAAGCCGACCTCGGACGCCAGCGTCAACCGTGCGTACGCCGGTCTCGGCGCCACCTTCGATCTGCTGCTCTCGGCGTACGGGCGCAGCTCGATCGACGGCAGGGGCCTGCCGCTGACCGGCTCCGTGCACTACGGCGAGGAGTACAACAACGCGTTCTTCGACGGCGAGCAGATGGTCTTCGGGGACGGCGACGGCGAGATCTTCCTCGACTTCACCGTCGCGGTCGACGTGATCGCCCACGAGCTGGCCCACGGCCTGACGCAGTACACCGCCAACCTCCGTTACGAGGGCCAGTCCGGCGCGCTCAACGAGTCCGTGTCCGACGTCATCGGCTCGCTGGTCAAGCAGTACTCGCTCGGCCAGAGCGCGGAGCAGGCCGACTGGCTGATCGGGGCCGGGCTCCTGGCGCCCCGGGTCAACGGGGACGCGCTGCGCTCGATGAAGGCCCCGGGCACGGCGTACGACGACGACGTCCTCGGCAAGGACCCGCAGCCGGGTTCCATGGACGACTACATCGAGACGGAGGAGGACAACGGCGGGGTCCACCTCAACTCCGGCATCCCCAACCGCGCGTTCTACCTCCTGGCCACCGCGCTGGGCGGCAACTCCTGGGAGCGCGCCGGGCAGATCTGGTTCGACGTGCTGACCGGCGGCGAACTGACGGCGAACGCGGACTTCGCGGAGTTCGCCCGGCTGACGGTCGCGGCGGCGGGCAACCGCTTCGGCGAGCGCGACGAGCGGGAGGCGGTCCTCAAGGCCTGGTCGGAGGTTGGCGTTCCGACCCGCGCGTGACCCGGCCCGCCGAGAGCCTGTCGGGTGGCCTTCGACCGGAAAGCGGACGCGGTCCGGTGCGTGCGGTTCCCAGGCGCCGAGAGGTCCTCGTAGCGGAGCCATCAGGGCGTGTCGGCCACGCCGGAAGCGTGCGTGCCAGGGATGGCCGCCCGGTCAGAGGTCACCCGACAGGCTCCAAGGAGGCGGGGTTGAGTGCGCGTACGGCCCCCGGTAGACAGGAGTCATGCGTATTCAGGTCAGCCGGACCGGCGGCTTCGCCGGCATCGCCCGCCGCCGTGAGGTCGACACCGAGGGCCGGGCGGACGCCGCGGAGTGGCGCTCGCTCGCCGAGGAGGCGCTCGGCTCCGCCGGGAGCGCTCCGCCGACGGGAGTGCCGGACGGCTTCCGGTACGCGATCACGGTCGGGGACCGCACCGTGTACTGCGCCGACCCCGATCTGACCGGGGCGCAGCGCACGCTGATCTCACGCGTCCTCAAGGAGGGTGCGTGAGATCAGCTCCTGTGCCGGACGCGCTCGGAAGCCGGAAGCCCGGCTCGCACAACTGCTTCGGAGACCGTCCTCACGGCCGCACTCGCACCCTTCGGCCCCGGCTCAGAACCCGAGCTTGCGCAGCTGCTTCGGGTCTCGCTGCCAGTCCTTGGCGACCTTCACATGCAGGTCCAGGAAGACCGGCGTGCCGAGCAGGGCCTCGATGTGCTTGCGGGACTTGGTGCCGACGTCCTTCAGACGCTGGCCCTTCGGGCCGATGATGATGCCCTTCTGGCTGGGGCGCTCGATGTAGACGTTGGCGTGGATGTCCAGCAGCGGCTTGTCCGCCGGACGGTCCGTGCGCGGCAGCATCTCCTCGACGACGACCGCGATGGAGTGCGGCAACTCGTCGCGTACGCCCTCCAGCGCGGCCTCGCGGATCAGCTCCGCGACCATGACCATCTCCGGCTCGTCCGTGAGGTCGCCCTCCGGGTAGAGCGGCGGGCTCTCGGGAAGCAGCGGGGCGATGAGGTCGGCGAGCAGGCCCACCTGCTGGTCCTTGACCGCCGAGACCGGAATGATCTCGGCCCACTCGAAGCCGAGCTCGTCGGCGAGAGCGGAGACGGCGAGGAGCTGTTCGGCCAGCGCCTTGGACTCGACCAGGTCGGTCTTGGTGATGATGGCGATCTTGGGGGTCTTCTTGATCCCCGCGAGCTCCTTGACGATGTACTTGTCGCCGGGGCCGAGCTTCTGGTCGGCGGGCAGGCAGAAGCCGATGACGTCGACCTCGGCCCAGGTCGTCCGCACGACGTCGTTGAGCCGCTCGCCCAGCAGCGTGCGCGGCTTGTGGAGGCCGGGGGTGTCGACCAGGATCAGCTGCGCGTCGGCACGGTGCACGATGCCGCGCACCGTGTGCCGGGTGGTCTGGGGGCGGTTGGAGGTGATCGCCACCTTCTGACCGACGAGAGCGTTCGTGAGGGTGGACTTGCCTGCGTTGGGGCGGCCCACGAAGCAGGCGAAGCCTGCCCGGTGGGGGGAGGTGGTCTCCGCTTGCGGGGCAGCGGATTCTTGGTTCGGTCGAGCGCTCATGGCGACCATTCTCCCCGATCCCGGCGGCGCCGCCGCACAGTGGGCCGGGTGCGGCGCCTCATGGACGCCCCGTACGGCGTCGGCGGGCCCGTACCCACAGGCCCGTTCCGGCCGAGACGAGCACGGCGAGCAGCCCCGCCACGAGCCACGGCACGGCCAGGAACGTCACGGCCGAGGACTGGCGGGTGCCCTCCGCGGTGGCGGTGAGTTCGACCTCGGGCCGGTCCAGCCGCGGTGCGCCGTCCCAGGTCTCGGTCAGCCGGACCTGGCGGGGCAGCAGCTTCGTCGGGCCGCGCTCCAGCAGGGTCCGGGCCGAAGAGGCCCCCGGCGCGCAGGGCGGACCCGCTCAGCCCGCCGTGACGCGGACCCGCAGCGCGCCGTCCGGGCCCGCGAGCAGCACCGGGGTGTCCGGTCCGCCCAGGTCCCGCACCGCGGCCCGGTCGTCGTCGGAGGGCGTCTCGGCGGCGGAGACGACCGCTGCCGCCTCCAGCGACGTGGCGCCGCTGGCCACCGCCATGGCGACGGCGGTCTGCAGGGCGCTGAGCTTCAGCGACTCCAGCGCCACCGTGCCCGCGGCATACGTACGTCCCGTCTCGTCGCGTACGGCCGCGCCCTCGGGCACCCCGTTGCGGGCACGGGCGCTGCGCGCCAGGGTGACGATCTTGCGGTCCTCGGCGTCGAGGTCGGTGGTGTCGGTCATGGCACGAGCATACGAAGCCGGCCCCGGGCCCGCGCAGGTCACCCCGGAACCGGGAGCGCCCTGTCGTGCGGGACCACTCACCCCGGCCCCGGACACATCGAGCCGCGCCGCCCCTCGGGCGAGGCGAGCCACTGGAGTCCGGCCTCGCAGCCGGTGCCGGGCAGCGGGGTGTGCAGCACGATCGCCAGGTCCGGCCGGGCGGGGTCGTCCTCCGGGGAGTCCGAACAGGCGGCCCGGAACTGGGCCCCCACCTGCGGGGCGAGCGCGTCCCGACTCCGCCCGGTGCGTGTGCGGTGGACGGGGCCGGTGAAGGCGACCAGGCGGTTCTGCCGGATGTCCGGGCGCAGGCCGAGGACCGCGGCGGCCGCGTCGTCGTACGGGGCGGTGTTCCGTCAGCGGTCCACACACGTCCTAAGGGCGGTCCAGCCGGAGCCGTTCCGCCTTCGGGAGTCCGGCGACCACCAGGTCGTAGGAGTCCTCGACCAGTTCGCGCAGCAGCCGGTCCGGGACGCCGGAGACGGTCACCGTGTTCCAGTGCCGCTTGTTCATGTGCCAGCCGGGCACGATCGCGGGGTGTGTCTCGCGCAGCCGGATCGCCTCGTCGGGGTCGCACTTGAGGTTGACCGTGAGCGGTCGTCCGTCCAGCGTGGTGAGCGCGAACATCTTGCCGAGCACCTTGAAGACGGAGGTCTCAGGTCCGAACGGGAACTCCTCCACGCTCGCGTTGAACTCCAGGCAGAAGGCCCGCAGCCGCTCCGGCGTCATTCCGCTTCCTTCTCCTCGGGTTCCTTGTGCTCCGGCTCCACCAGCACGGTGACGATCTTGTTCCGGCGGCCTGCCGGGGACTCCGCGGTGAGCCGGAGCCCGCGGCCGTCGGGCAGCTCGACCATCGCCGACGCGCCGGCGATCGGCACCCGGCCGAGCGCCTTGGCGAGCAGACCGCCGACGGTCTCCACGTCCTCGTCGTCGTACTCGTCGAGGCCGAAGAGGTCGCCGAGGTCCCCGATGTCGAGCCGGGCGGTGACCCGGTAGCAGCCGTTCTCCAGCTCCTGGACGGGCGGCAGCTCCCGGTCGTACTCGTCGGTGATCTCGCCGACGATCTCCTCCAGGATGTCCTCGATGGTGACGATGCCCGCGGTGCCGCCGTACTCGTCGATGACGACGGCGACATGGCTGCGGTCCTGCTGCATCTCGCGCAGCAGGTCCCCGGCGTTCTTGGTGTCGGGGACGAAGGCGGCGGGGCGCATCGCGGTGGAGACGGGGTCGGCCTCGGACTCCCGGTTGATGTGCGTCTTGCGGACCAGGTCCTTGAGGTAGACGATCCCGACGACGTCGTCCTCGTTCTCACCGGTGACCGGGATCCGGGAGAAGCCGGAGCGCAGGGCGAGGGTGAGGGCCTGGCGGATCGTCTTGTAGCGCTCGATGGAGACGAGGTCGGTGCGCGGCACCATGACCTCGCGGACCAGGGTGTCGCCCAGCTCGAGGACGGAGTGCACCATGCGGCGCTCCTCGTCCTCGATGAGCGACTCCGCCTCGGCGAGGTCGACCATGGCGCGCAGCTCGGCCTCGCTGGCGAACGGGCCCTTGCGGAACCCCTTGCCCGGGGTCAGCGCGTTGCCGACGAGGATCAGCAGCTGCGGGATCGGCCCCATGATCCTGGCCAGCGGCAGCAGGACGTACGCCGAGGCGGTGGCCGTGTTCAGCGGGTGCTGGCGGCCGATGGTGCGCGGGGAGACGCCGATGGCGACGTAGGAGACGAGGACCATCACCCCCATCGCGACGGCCAGCGCCTCCCAGGTCTCGGGAAGCTCCTGAAGGCTGGCGTAGGTGACGAGGACCCCGGCCGACATCTCGCAGGCGACCCGCACCAGCAGGGCGACGTTGAGATAGCGGGTCGGGTCGGCGGCGATCTGCGCCAGCTTCGCGCTGCCGCGCCGCCCGGAGCGGACGGCTTCGTCCGCCCGGAAGCTGGAGGTGCGGGCGATGCCGGCCTCCGCGCAGGCGGCCAGCCAGCCGACGACGACCAGCAGGACGACGCCGACGATCAGGGGCGCGCTCACGAGACGGTGGGGGCGGGGGACGCGCCGGTGAGCCCGTGCTCTCCGCGCCAGCCGTCCACGATGGCGGCCTGGAGACCGAACATCTCGGCCTTCTCGTCCGGCTCCTCGTGGTCGTACCCCAGCAGGTGCAGCACTCCGTGGACGGTCAGGAGCTGGAGCTCCTCGTCCATGGAGTGCTGCGTCGGGGCCTCTTCGCCCTGCTTCTTCGCGACCTCGGGGCAGAGCACGATGTCACCGAGGAGCCCCTGCGGGGGCTCCTCGTCGTCCTTGGCCGGCGGACGCAGCTCGTCCATCGGGAAGGACATGACATCGGTCGGACCGGGAAGGTCCATCCACTGGATGTGCAGCTGCTCCATGGCGGCGGTGTCCACGACGATCACCGAGAGCTCGGACAGCGGGTGGATCCGCATCCGGGCCAGTGCGTAGCGGGCGATGTCGAGGATCGCCTGCTCGTCGACCTCGGTTCCGGACTCGTTGTTGACGTCGATCGACATGGTGCGCTGCGACTACTTCCCTTTACGGCGGTCGCGTCGGCCGTCTGCACGGCCTTCCGCCTGACCGTCCTGCTGACCGTTTCGGCTGTCGTACTTCTCGTACGCGTCGACGATACGGCCGACGAGCTTGTGCCTGACGACATCCTGGGAGGTGAGGCGCGAGAAGTGCACGTCGTCCAGACCCTCCAGGATGTCCTGGACCTGCCGCAGCCCGCTCTTGGTTCCGCTCGGCAGGTCGACCTGGGTGACGTCACCGGTGATGACGATCTTGGAGTCGAAGCCGAGGCGGGTCAGGAACATCTTCATCTGCTCGGCGCTGGTGTTCTGCGCCTCGTCGAGGATGATGAACGCGTCGTTGAGCGTGTTGTGCGTCAACAGGTAGTCCTGGGTGACATACAGCGAGTCCTCGGCCGCCACCTGGATGCAGACCGCCTCTTCCCGGCCCGCCGGCTCGATGCTGTCGATGAACCGCATCGGACGCCCGCCGCCGTCGGACGCGTGGTACTTCTCGGCCTTGCGGGCGAGACGGAAGGGCTCGACACCCTCGGGGAGACGGATGTCGACGACGTGGGCGTCGTAGCGGTGGTGGACCGGCCTGCCCTCGGCGAGGCCCGGTGCCCGCCCTTCCGCCGGCCGACGGCGGGTGTACGCCACGCCCCCGAGCGACTGCACCAGCGCGATCACATCGTCGCGCAGGACGATCGAAGAGGTCGAGTACTGCACACGGCAGGTACGGTTCGACTGCGTGACAGGACCGCCATCGGCATCCAGGAGTCCCTGGAGCACTCCGAGGCGAACCTCGGCGGAGTTGTGCAGATAGTCGTCCGGAACGAACTTCGAGTGGGACCGGGACCCGAGGAGATCCAGCTGTCGCAGGATCGCGGTGACCGGGTTCTCCAGCGTCACCACATCGCCCGGTGCCTTGGTGCGGTTCAACACATAGTCCGGCCCGCCCCTGTGCCGGAGGGTGACGCCCGTGAGCGCTTCCTCCAGGGCCTCCGCGAGCTCCTGATCCGCAGTGGCGAACGACGGTGTGGTGGAGCCGGTAAGGCAGCCGTCACCCAGCAGCAGCCCGAGGGCGTACGGGTCCATCGGGACCTCGCGCTCGGGGAAGCTGACGGGCGCGGTCAGCATCGGCAGCTCGTAACGGCGCGCGTGCGCCGCCCGGAGATTGCCGATCATCTCCTTGGTCTCCAGAACCCGCCACGGCTTGTCGCGGCGGCGGTCGGATGCGGTGCGGACCGTCCACAGGTGCTCACCGCAGCACAGGGTCCAGGAACCATCCTGGGCACTGACACGGTAGATGTCCTTCTCACCCTGCGGGTACACCCCGAGGACCGGAGTCGGCTCACCGTTGGAGCCGATGACAAGGTCACCCACCTCAAGGCTTCCGATGGGTCGCCAGCCGTCGGGGGTCAACACGTTGGTGAAGACGGGCTGCGCGCGACCACGCATGTACGCCAGCGGCGCCACCTCGATCGTGCCCGCCGCCATCAGCCGCGGGATCGAGTCGGGGTCGAGCATGTCGTGCAGGGCGTCGTAGAGCGGGCGCAGGTACGGGTCGATCTTGTCGAACAGGGTGCCCGGCAGGAAGCCGAGCCGCTCCCCCGCCTCGACCGCGGGCCGGGTCAGGATGATCCGGCTGACCTGCTTGGACTGCAGGGCCTGGACGGCCTTGGCCATGGCGAGGTACGTCTTGCCCGTGCCCGCCGGGCCGATCCCGAAGACGATGGTGTGCTGGTCGATCGCGTCGACGTACCGCTTCTGGTTGAGCGTCTTGGGGCGGATGGTGCGGCCGCGGTTGGAGAGGATGTTCTGTGTGAGCACCTCGGCGGGCGTCTCGCCCTGAGGGTCTCCCGGCCCGTTGCCGGCCGCCCTGAGCATGGCGATCGACCGTTCCACTGCGTCCTCCGTCATCGGCGCTCCGGTGCGGAGCACGAGCATCATCTCGTCGAACAGGCGTTGGATGAGAGCGACGTCGGCGGCCTCGCCCGTGGCACTGATCTCGTTGCCCCGGACATGGATGTCGGCCGCCGGGAAAGCCTCTTCGATCACGCGCAACAGCGAGTCACCCGATCCCAGGAGCATCACCATGGGGTGTGCGGCCGGGATCCTGATCTGGGCACGCGCCTGCGGCTGTGTGGGTGTCTGAGTCATGGGCCGGCCCTCAGGCCTGCGCATACCTCCCGTTGCAGGGTTCTCGCTGCTCGACAACCTCTGGATTACCAAGCCTACGACCTGGCGGCGACAACGCAGAGTGCTTTTACCGCCCGTTTGTGCGACTCGGGCCGGGTCCGGTCACTGGCGGAAGCCGAGCGTGGGCACCGCGCGCCGCAGCGGCCAGGCGCGGGCCGTGGCGGGCAGGAGGTCGTCCAGGAAGGCGTAGCGCTCCAGGGCGGCGGGGTCCTGGTCCGCGCAGGTGCGGATCAGCTGCCACCAGGCGGCGACCTCGGCCCAGCCGGGGGCGGAGAGCGAGCCGCCGAACTCCTGGACCGAGAGGGCGGCGGTGAGCCCCGCGAAGGCGAGCCGGTCGGCGAGCGGCCAGTCGGCGAGGGTGCCGGTCACGAAGCCGGCGACGAAGACGTCCCCGGCGCCGGTGGGGTCGAGGGCCTCCACCTCGATGGCGGGGACGGACGCGGCGGCTCCGGTGCGGCCGTCGACGGCGTACGCTCCCTCGGCGCCCAGGGTGACCACGGCGAGCGGGACGCGTTCGGCGAGCGCGTGGGCGGCGGCGCGCGGGCAGTCGGTGCGGGTGTAGCGCATCGCCTCCTCGGCGTTGGGCAGGAACGCCTCGCAGTGCGCCAGGTCGGGCAGGGCGTCCAGGTCCCAGCGGCCGGACTCGTCCCAGCCGACGTCGGCGAAGATCAGCGCGCCGTTCCGGGCGGCGGTGGCCACCCAGGGCTCGCCCCGGCCCGGGGAGAGCGAGGCGATGGCGGCACGGGCGCGCGGCGGGCAGTGCGGGAAGGGCGGGCCGGGCGCGGGGGTTCCGGCGGGGGCGGCGGTACCGGCGGGGGCGGGGGCCTCGTGGCCGTGGGAGACCATCGTGCGCTCGCCCTCGTACGCCATGGAGACGGTGACCGGGGAGTGCCAGCCGGGGACGGTGTGCGACATCGACAAATCGATTCCCTCGCCCCGTTCGAGGGCGTCCCAGCAGTACTCCCCGTAGTGGTCGTCGCCGAAGGCGGCGGCGAGGGACGTGCGCAGGCCGAGGCGGGCGAGGGCGGTGGCCATGTTGGCGACGCCGCCGGGGCTGGAGCCCATCCCCCGGGCCCAGGACTCGGTGCCGCGCACGGGAGCGCTGTCCAGGCCGGTGAAGATGATGTCGAGGAAGACCGGGCCGGTCAGGAAGACGTCGCAGGCGGGGTCGCGGGGGGCGCGCAGCGATAGCAGCGGGTCGAGGCCCGGAGTGTCTGTGCTCACCGTGCGCTCCCGGGGTCGTGCGGCGGATCTCGGCGGGATCCGGGCCGTGTGAGATGCGGCCAGTCTGCCCGATTCCCCGGGTGAACGCGGTGTCCGCGCCCACGTGTTCGCAGCACACCTGACCTGCATAAACATGCGCTAATACCCGGGGTTTCGCTGCATAAACGCATAAGTGACCCAGATCACATCGGGGTAGCTTTCGGGCAGCCGGGAGCGCTTGATACAAATTGCCCCGCGAGCACCTTCGGGGGCCTTCTCCGACGAGAGCCGCATTTCTCAGCATCTCGCTGTAAACCACTGCAATACCTCCATGCCTTCGCATGCCCCCGCTCGTTTCGCTGTGCCCCGCTCCACCCTTCTGCCTCACCCCTTCGCTCCACCCCTCCCCTCCCCTCCCCCCTGCCTGCTCAGGCATGTCTTCAGGAACGCCCATGTCCTCGCGCCCTGGTGCCGCGTGGCCCCTGGTTGCCGTGTTCACCGCCGGCTACCTCGCCGCCTATCTGCTCCCCACCGTCGTCGGCCGGCTCAGCGCCCATCTCGGGCTGACTCCTGCCCAGGCGGGCCTGGTCGGCAGCGCCCTGCTCCTCAGCTCGGCCGGTGCCGGCTTCTCCCTGGCCGGCCGGGTCGAGCGGTACGGGGCACGCACCCCCGCCCGCGCCGGTCTGGTGCTGGCCGCCGTCGGCTACGGCTGTGCCGCGCTCGCCGGGTCCGTGCCGCCGGTGGTGCTCGGCGTGGTGGTCGGCGGCTTCGGCTCGGGCACGGCGACGGCGGTCGCCGCGGCCGGGATCGCCGCCCGGCGCGACCCGCACCGGACGTCCTCGCTCGGGCTGCTCACCGTGTCCGCCACGGCGGGAGTCCTCTATCTGACGATCCCCCACCTCGGCGGCGGCCACCGGCTCCCGTTCGCCGCGATCGCCCTGGCCGCCCTGCTCGTCTGGCCCGCGACCGCCCGGCTCGGCGGTGCGACGACCGCGGAGGAGACCGCTTCACCGATCACCGGCCGGCTCCCGCACCGCCGCTCCGGGCTCGTCCTGGCGGGCGGCATGCTGGTCTGGTCCATGGCGCAGAACGCGCTGTGGGGCGTGAGCAGCCGCATCGGCCAGGTCCAGGCGGGGCTGTCCGAGGTCACCGTCGGCGCGGTGTTCGCCGCCGCGCTCGGCGCGGGTCTGCTCGGGGTGACGGGCGCCGGGCTGCTCGGCGCGCGGCTCGGCCGGGCGGTGCCGATCGGGCTGGGGACCGTGGTGATCGCGGCGAGCATCGTGCTCAGCTCCTCGGCCCGGGACCTCGGATCGTTCGCCACCGGCGAGGTGGTGTGGAACACCTTCTACCCGGTGGTCCTCTCCTACCTCATCGGGCTGGCCGCCTCCCTGGACGTACGCGGCCGCTGGGCGGTGCTGGCGGGCTCCGCCTCCTCCGTGGGGGTGGCCTGCGGTCCGCTGCTGGGCAGCGTGCTCTCCGAGGAGGCCGGCTATCCGGCGATGGGACTGATCCTGGGGGCGGCCACCCTGCTGGTCGCCGCCCCGGTGACCGCCGTGGCGCTGCACACCGGCGGCCGTCCGCTGGTGCCCGGTTCGGTGCGCCGCCGCGGTGGCGCGCCGGCGGCCCTGCTCGCCGCCACCACCGGGAGCCTGCCCGGCGCGGTGCCGAAGCTCGGTTCACCGGAGCAGTCCGTCACGGAGCTGCGCGTACCGGCCCTGCGGCGCAGGCGGCTGGTGCGCAGCGCGATCCGGACGGCCGGTCCGGACGGCGGCTCCGGTCAGTCGAACGCGTAGGCCTCGACCTCGGACAGGTAGCGCGCCCGGCGCTCCTCGTCGTGGTCGAGGAAGGCCGCCTCGAAGGAGTTGCGGGCCAGGGTGCGCAGCTGCTCCCGGTCCAGGGCGAGGGCGTCCCGTACGGCGTCGAAGTTGTCGCCCGCGTACCCGCCGAAGTAGGCGGGGTCGTCGGAGTTGACCGTGCAGAGGAGTCCCGCGGCCATCATCTCCGGCAGCGGGTGGTCCTTCAGCGTGTCGACCGTGCGCAGTCGTACGTTGGAGAGCGGGCAGAGCGTGAGCGGCACCCGGTCGGCGACCAGCCGTGCCACCAGCTCCGGGTCCTCCAGGCAGCGCAGCCCGTGGTCGACGCGCTCGACGCGGAGGACGTCCAGGGCCTCCCGGATGTACTCCGGCGGACCCTCCTCCCCCGCGTGGGCCACCTTGCGCAGGCCGAGGGCGGTGGCCTCCTCGTACACCGCGCGGAACTTGGCGGGCGGGTGGCCGACCTCGGCGGAGTCCAGGCCGATCGCGCTGATCCGGTGCAGATACGGCTTCGCCGATTCCAGGGTGTCGAGGGCCGCTTCGGCGGACAGGTCGCGCAGGAAGCACATGATCAGCTGGGTGGAGACGCCGTGCTTCTCCTCGCTGCGCTCCAGTGCCCGGCCGATCCCTTCGATGACCGTGCCGATCGGGACGCCCCGGGCGGTGTGGGCCTGCGGGTCGAAGAAGATCTCGGCGTGCCGGACGCCCTGGGCGGCGGCGCGGGTGAGGTAGGCGTCGACGAGTTCGGCGAAGTCCTCCTCCGTGCGCAGCACGGCCATCAGGGCGTAGTAGAGGTCCAGGAAGGACTGGAGGTCCTCGAACTCGTAGGCGGCGCGCAGTTCGTCGGTGGTGGCGTACGGCAGGGCCACTCCGTTGCGCTCCGCGAGGGCGAAGGCCAGCTCGGGTTCGAGGGTGCCTTCGATGTGGAGGTGGAGTTCTGCCTTGGGGAGGTGCACGGTGTCTCGCAAACGGTGGTGCGGTTGTTGACGGTGGTGCGGTTGTCTCAGTGGTGGTGCCGGGTGGGGACCGGGACCCGGATCAGGTCCTGGGCGACGGTGAGTTCGCCGTCGAACCCGGCGGCGCGGGCCTGGGTCTCGAAGAGCTCCGGGTCGCTGTAGCGCTGGGAGAAGTGGGTCAGCACGAGGTGGCGCACGCCCGACTCCTTCGCCACCCGGGCGGCCTGTCCCGCGGTCAGGTGCCCGTGGTCGACGGCCAGCTTCTCGTCCTCGTCGAGGAAGGTCGACTCGATGACGAGCATGTCGCAGCCCTCGGCGAGCTCGTACGCCCCGTCGCATAGCCGGGTGTCCATGACGAACGCGAACCGCTGCCCGCGCCGGTGCTCGGAGACCTGCTCCAGAGTGACGCCGCCGAGGGAGCCCTCACGCTGGAGGCGGCCGACGTCCGGTCCGGCGATGCCGTGCTCCTTGAGGAGGGCGGGCAGCATCCGGCGGGTGTCGGGCTCGGTGAGGCGGTAGCCGTACGACTCGACGGGGTGCGAGAGCTTCCTGCTGTCCAGGGTGTACGCCGGAGTGGTGGCGAGGACGCCGCCGGCTCCGGCGACCGGGACCTGGTTCAGCTCGACGGTCTCGCGGTAGGCGGTGGCGTACCGCAGCCGGTCGAAGAAGTGCTGCCCGCTCGCCGGATGGTGCGCGGTCACCGGGTGCGGCACCTGGTCGAGGTTGATCCGCTGGATCACCCCGGCGAGCCCGAGGGAGTGGTCGCCGTGGAAGTGGGTGACGCAGATCCGGTGGATGTCGTGCGCGGCGACCCCGGCCCGCAGCATCTGGCGCTGGGTGCCCTCGCCGGGATCGAAGAGGATGCCCTCGCCGTCCCAGCGCAGCAGATAGCCGTTGTGGTTGCGGTGCCGGGTGGGGACCTGGCTGGCGGTGCCGAGCACCACCAGCTCGCGTACGGACATGGCGGAGGCTCTCGTTATCCGGGCGGCCACTGGAGGCCACGGCCGCCCAGGACGTGGGCGTGCGCGTGGAAGACGGTCTGGCCGGCGCCGGAGCCCGTGTTGAGGATGATCCGGTAGCCGCTGTCGACGACCTTCTCGTCGGCGGCGACCGCTCCGGCCTCACGCAGCACGTCCGCGGCGATCTGCGGTTCGGCGGCGGCGAGGGTGGCGGCGTCCGGGTAGTGGACCTTGGGGATCACCAGGACGTGGGTCGGTGCCTGCGGGTTGATGTCGCGGAAGGCGACGGTGGTCTCGCTCTCGCGGACGATGGTCGCCGGGATCTCTCCCGAGACGATCTTGCAGAACAAGCAGTCGGACTGCGGCTCTCCCGCCATGGCCGGGCCTCCTCGTCGCTGGTGGTCGGTTCGCTTCCTTGAAGATCGGTACACGGGCATGCTATCGCCGGGCCGCCGCCGAACGCGGGGGCCGCCTGTGCCGACAGGCTCTCAGCCCCCTCAGCCCCAGCGCCCCGTGCGTCCCAGCAGCAGCGCGGTCGCGGCCGTCCCGGCCGTGGAGGTGCGCAGGACGCTCCGGCCGAGGCGGTAGGGGCGGGCGCCCGCCTCGGAGAAGGCGGCCAGTTCCTGCGGGGAGACGCCGCCCTCGGGGCCGACGACGAGCACGAGTCTGCCGGTGGCGGGCAGTTCGGCGGTGGCCAGGGGGGTGCTGTCATGGTCGCGGTCCTCGTGGAGGACCCCGGCGAACTCGGCGTCGGCGAGCAGGGCTGCCACCTGCTTGGTCGTCATGGCGTCGGTCACCTCGGGGAAGCGCACCCGGCGGGACTGCTTGCCCGCCTCCCGCGCCGTGCTGCGCCACTTCGTCAGGGCCTTGGCGCCCCGCTCGCCCTTCCACTGGGTGATGCAGCGTGCCGCCTGCCAGGGAACGATCGCGTCGACGCCGGTCTCGGTCATCGTCTCGACGGCCAGCTCGCCCCGGTCGCCCTTGGGCAGGGCCTGGACGACGGTGATCCGGGGTTCGGGTACGGGCTCCTCCTGGACGGCCCCGCGGACGGTGACCGTGAGGCGGTCCCTGCCCTCGGCGGCCCGCACGACGCCGTCCGCCCAGTGGCCGAGGCCGTCGGTGAGGACGAGTTCCTCGCCGGTCTTGAGCCGCTTGACGGAGACGGCGTGCCGCCCTTCGGGTCCTTCCAGGACGAACTCCGGCCCGGTGGGCATCCGCTCGACGACGAAGACCGGTGCGGTCACCGGGGGCTCCTCATGCTCAGGGCCGCCCGGGCGGCCTCCAGTTCGGCGGCGAGCAGCTCGATCAGCTCGCCTGCGGGCAGTTCGCGGGCCATCCGGTGGCCCTGCCCGGCCCACAGGGCCATGCCCTGGGCGTCCCCGGCCTTGGCGGCGGCCCGGCGCAGCCCGCTGGTGACGTAGTGGACCTGGGGGTAGGCGGCGGGGGCGTACGGGCCGTGTTCGCGGACGAAGCGGTTGACCAGGCTGCGGGCGGGCCGCCCGGAGAAAGCGCGGGTCAGCTCGGTGCGGACGAACAGCGGGTTGGTCAGGGCCTGCTTGTGCAGCAGGTGCGCCCCGGACTCGGGGCAGATCAGGAAGGCGGTGCCGAGCTGGGCGGCGTCCGCGCCCGCCGCGAGGACGGCGGCGATCTGGGCGCCGCGCATCAGGCCGCCGGTGGCGACGATCGGGATCTGCACGGTCTCGCGGACCTGGGTGATGAGGGAGAGCAGTCCGGTGCCGGTGTGGCCGGCCTCCGGGTCGTCGCGGTGGGTGGAGCGGTGGCCGCCCGCCTCGACGCCCTGGACGCAGACGGTGTCGGCGCCCGCCCACTGGGCGCTCTGGGCCTCCTCGGCCGAGGTGACCGTGACGATGGTGTGCGTCCCGGCCCTGGCGAAGGCGTCCAGCGTGTCGCGGGTCGGGCAGCCGAAGGTGAAGGAGACCACCGGGACCGGGTCCTCCAGCAGGATCGCGACCTTCGCCTCGTAGCCGTCGTCGCCGCTGCTGTCCGGGTCGCCGAGCGGGGTCTCGTACCAGGTGGCCTCGCCGGCGAGCTGGTGGCGGTAGACCTCGACGGCACTGGGGTCGGCGAGCGCCGGCTGCGGCATGAAGAGGTTGACGCCGAACGGCCCGCCGGTGAGCCGGCGCAGCTGTTTGATCTCGTTGTACATCCCGTCCGCCGTCTTGTACCCGGCGGCCAGGAACCCGAGCCCGCCGGCATCGGCGACGGCCCCGGCGAGCTGGGGTCCGGACGTGCCGCCCGCCATGGGGGCCTGCACGATCGGATACCGGCAGAGATCGGTCAACTCGGAGGACATGACCGCATCGTGCCACGTACCCCTGCACGGGGCCGAATCAGCCAGCCGACGTCCTGACCAGTTCTCCCGCCGTACGCCGCACGCCCGCCGGTACGGAACCGGCGGGCGGTGCGGTGAAAGGGGAAAAGCGGTTCAGCGACCGTTGAACGCGTCCTTCAGCCGGGAGAAGAGCCCTTGCTGACCTGGCTGAAACTGACCCAGGGGCCGCTCCTCGCCGCGCAGCTTGGACAGCTCCCGCAGCAGCCGCTCCTGTTCCGCGTCGAGCTTGGACGGGGTCATCACCTCGACGTGCACGATCAGGTCGCCCCGGCCGCCGCCGCGCAGATGCGTGATCCCGCGCCCGTGCAGGGGCACGGACTGGCCGGACTGGGTGCCGGGCCGGATGTCGATCTCCTCCAGGCCGTCCAGGGTCTCCAGCGGGCACTTGGTGCCGAGGGCCGCGGCCGTCATGGGGATGGTGACCGTGCAGTGCAGGTCGTCGCCGCGCCGCTGGAAGACGGCGTGCGGCAGCTCGTGGATCTCCACGTACAGATCGCCGGCCGGGCCGCCGCCGGGGCCGACCTCGCCCTCGCCTGCGAGCTGGATGCGGGTGCCGTTGTCGACGCCCGCGGGGATCTTGACCGTGAGCGTGCGCCGCGAGCGGATGCGGCCGTCGCCGGCGCACTCCGGGCAGGGGGTGGGCACGACGGTGCCGAAGCCCTGGCACTGCGGGCAGGGCCGCGAGGTCATCACCTGGCCCAGGAAGGACCGGGTGACCTGAGAGACCTCGCCGCGGCCGCGGCACATGTCACAGGTCTGGGCCGAGGTGCCGGGGGCCGCGCCCTCGCCGCTGCAGGTGTTGCAGACGACGGCCGTGTCGACCTGGATGTCCTTGGTGGTGCCGAAGGCCGCCTCGTTGAGGTCGATCTCCAGCCGGATCATGGCGTCCTGGCCGCGCCGGGTCCGCGAACGGGGCCCGCGCTGCGCGGCGTTGCCGAAGAACGCGTCCATGATGTCGGAGAAGTTGCCGAAGCCGCCGGCTCCGAAACCGCCCGCGCCACCGCCGCCGCCGCTGGCGGAGAGCGGGTCGCCGCCGAGGTCGTAGACCTGCTTCTTCTGCGGGTCCGAGAGCACCTCGTAAGCGGCGTTGATCTCCTTGAACCGCTCCTGGGTCTTCGGGTCCGGGTTGACATCCGGGTGCAGCTCGCGGGCGAGCCGACGGAATGCCTTCTTGATCTCGTCCTGAGATGCGTCGCGGCGCACGCCGAGTACGGCGTAGTAGTCCGTGGCCACTTACGACTCCGCCAGGATCTGTCCGACGTAACGTGCCACTGCGCGTACCGCTCCCATCGTTCCGGGGTAGTCCATGCGGGTCGGTCCGACCACGCCGAGTTTGGCGACTGCCTCGTCGCCCGAACCGTAGCCGACCGCGACGACGGACGTGGAGTTGAGCCCCTCGTGGGCGTTCTCGTGCCCGATCCGTACGGTCATGCCGGAGTCCGTTGCCTCACCGAGCAGCTTCAGCAGGACGACCTGCTCCTCCAGTGCTTCCAGCACCGGCCGGATCATCACCGGGAAGTCGTGTCCGAAGCGGGTGAGGTTGGAGGTGCCGCCGATCATCAGCCGCTCCTCCGTCTCCTCGACCAGTGTTTCGAGGAGGGTGGAAAGGACCGTGGAAACCGTCCCCCGGTCCTCGCTGTCGAAGGATTCCGGCAGCTCCTGCACCAGCCGCGGGACATCCGCGAAGCGGCGTCCGACGACCCGGCTGTTGAGCCGGGCCCGCAGATCCGCGAGCGATGCCTCGCCGAACGGCGCAGGGCAGTCGATCATACGCTGTTCGACCCGGCCGGTGTCCGTGATCAGGACGAGCATCAGCCGGGCGGGGGCGAGCGCCAGCAGTTCCACGTGCCGCACCGTCGAGCGGGTCAGCGAGGGGTACTGCACGACGGCGACCTGCCGGGTCAGCTGCGCGAGCAGCCGCACCGTCCGGCCGACCACGTCGTCGAGGTCGACCGCGCCGTCGAGGAAGTTCTGGATGGCCCGGCGCTCGGGCGAGGACAGCGGCTTGACGCCCGCGAGCTTGTCGACGAAGAGGCGGTACCCCTTGTCGGTGGGGATGCGCCCCGCGCTCGTGTGCGGCTGGGCGATGAAGCCCTCGTCCTCCAGCACCGCCATGTCGTTGCGGACGGTGGCAGGGGAGACCCCCAGCCGGTGCCGCTCGGTCAGCGCCTTGGAGCCGACGGGCTCCTCGGTGCCGACATAGTCCTGGACGATGGCGCGCAGCACTTCGAGTCTGCGTTCGCTGAGCATCGCGCACACCTCCAGCTGTGTCTCTCCGGATTTCTCCGGTGTCCGGCTGGCACTCGGTACGTTCGAGTGCCAGCAATCCCCGCGGTCAGTGTACGGGGGTGGGGTGGGGCCGGGGCAAGGGCGACCGGCCACGCTCCCACGAGAGCGCGCAGGTCGTTGCCGATAGCGTCCTGGTATGGACGTCGCTTGGGAAGACTTCGGCTGGGAGCGGTTGGGCAACGGTATCGGCAGGCGGCGGCTCCCCGGCTGGGACGCCACCACCGGCCTGGTCGCCGGGCCGGACGGGGTACTGCTGTACGACACCGGCGCCACGCTGCGCGAGGGCGTCGAGCTGCGGCGGCAGGCCGAGGCGCTGCTCGGGCGGAGGGTGACGCATATCGCACTGAGCCACCCGCATTTCGATCATGTGCTGGGCACGGCGGCGTTCGCCGGGGCGCAGGTGTACGGGGCGGTGGGCGTCGGAGCCCTGCTGCGGGACGGGGCGGAGGGGCTGTCCGTCTCGTCGGTGCGCCACGGGGTCCCGGAGGACGAGGCGGCCCGGTCGGTGGACACGCTGGTGGTCCCGCACCACGAGGTGTGCGGCGACTGGACGCTCGACCTGGGCGGTGGCCGGCAGGTGCTGCTGGCCAACGTGGGCCCCGGGCACAGCGGCCATGACCTCGCGGTGCTGGTGCCGGGCTCGGACGGCGGGCCACCGGTGGTGTTCTGCGGTGATCTGGTCGAGGAGTCGGGCGAGCCGCAGGCGGGCCCGGACGCGATCACCTCGCGCTGGCCTGCCGCGCTGGAGAGGCTGCTGGCGCTGGGCGGCGAGGACGCGGTCTACGTACCGGGGCACGGGGCCGTGGTGGACGCGGACTTCGTCCGGGCGCAGCGGGCGTCGCTGGCGGAGCGGTTCGACGTGGTGTGACACCCGCTCCTCGACGTGGTGTGACACCTGTGGCCGTGACACCCGTGCCCGTGACACCTGCGGCGGTGGGACCCTCTGGCTCGGGTGCGGCGAATATCGTCGTGCCATGCGCAGCTACCAGCCGGACCTGACCCCACCGTGGAAGCGGTCCGCCCCCGTGCCCGAGGTGCCCGCCGAACCCGATCTGGTCGTGGAGGAGGTCACCACCGGTTTCTGCGGGGCGGTGATCCGCTGCGAGAAGACGGCCCAGGGCCCGACGGTGACCCTGGAGGACCGGTTCGGCAAGCACCGGGTGTTCCCGATGGAGCCGCGCGGCTTCCTGCTGGAGGGCAAGGTCGTCACGCTGGTGCGCCCGGGCCCCGGCGGCCCCGTGCGTCCCACCCGTACGGCCTCCGGTTCGGTGGCGGTACCCGGGGCGCGGGCCCGGGTGGCGCGGGCCGGGCGGATCTATGTGGAGGGCCGTCACGACGCGGAGCTGGTGGAGCGGGTGTGGGGCGACGACCTGCGGATCGAGGGCGTGGTCGTGGAGTACCTGGAGGGGGTGGACGACCTTCCGGCGATCGTCGGGGAGTTCGCGCCGGGGCCGGACGCCCGGCTGGGGGTGCTGGTGGACCATCTGGTGCCCGGCTCCAAGGAGTCCCGGATCGCCGAGCGGGTGACGGGCGCGCACGTGCTGGTGGTGGGGCACCCGTACATCGATGTGTGGGAGGCGGTGAAGCCGTCGTCGGTGGGGATCGACGCCTGGCCGGTGGTGCCGAGGGGGCAGGACTGGAAGACGGGCGTGTGCCGGGCGCTGGGGTGGCCGGAGAACACCGGGGCGGCCTGGCAGCACATCCTGTCCAAGGTGCGCAGCTACAAGGACCTGGAACCCCAACTCCTGGGACGGGTGGAGGAATTGATCGACTTCGTCACCCTTCCGGACTGATGTCCCGGAGCTGACGACGCCCCCGTTGAAGAGGATCACGTACCGATCCCTATGAATGCCTGCGTCCCACACGCACCATCGGTTATTGAGGTGGGAGAACGGGCAGGCGGTCCACGGGCCGGAAGGCTCACGGGGGAGCCGAAGGGCTCACGGGGGAAGGCACGGGGCGATGGCGCGCGAGGTCTGGCGGGACAGTGCGGACAACGAGGCGGCCTCGGCCGTCTTCCATCTGATGCAGCAGCTGATCGACCGGTACCGGGTCAACCGGCCCGTGATGCCGCTCGTGGTGGCCCAGGCGGCGGACGCCGGGGCCGGGCCGGAGATCGACGCCCGGGTGGAGCGGGTCGTCCACCAGGTGCACCGGGCCAACGAGTTACGACGGGTGCCGGTGCGGCTGCTGGACGGCGGGGGGGCCACCCCGTACGAGGCGGCGCTCGCCATGGTGCGCACGCTCTCCGAGAAGCCGTGGGAGACCCGCGAGAACACCCAGTACAAGACCTTCTCCTTTCCCCGCTCCCGGCTGCTCGGGGCGATCGAGCAGGCCACCGCGGAGGTGGTCGAGCAGTCCGACGGGAACACCTCCGAGGTCCGCGAGGAAAGGATTCTGGAGCAGCTGAGCCGGCTGCGCTGGCGGTCCGGCCGGCCGCGCCGGGGCACCTGGTGGGAGTCGCTGCGGGAGTCGGTGCGGCCCGAGACGTTCGTCGGCGCGCTCTTCATCGCCCTGCTCAGCGTGCTGCTCGGGGAGATCAACTGGCTGCTGACGGCCCTGGTGGCGGCAGTCGCGCTGCTGGGGCTCGCTGCGGTGGGCCTGGCGAGCCGGGCCGCGCCGCCGCTGCTGTGGCTGCGCCGGGCCAGCCGGTGGTTCGCCACCACCTCGTCGCTGGCCGCTTCCAGCACCGGCTATCCGTCGGACGGCTGGTCGTGGTTCTCGCCGAGCGGTTCGTGGCGGGTGATCCGGGCGCGGGCGGCGGCGGTCGCGGAGCGGGTGGCGGACGCGGGGGCGGGCGACGACCACGCGCGCCAGTTCCATCTGGAGTTGCGGGTGCAGGCGCTGCTGGAGGACCTGCGGCACAACTACCGCCCGCACTCCCTGGACTGGCGGCGCAGCAAGCGCACGGTCCCGCCGGTGGTGTTCGTGCCCCGGGCCACGCACGACAACGGCGGCATCCTGCTGATCAACGCGATCAACAACGTACGGTCGCGGCGCAGCGAGGTGGATCCGCTGCTGCTGCTCGCCTCGCTGCCGGCCTCGGAGATCATGCGGCACACGCCGCCGCTGCGCCCGGAGCGGCCGGGCCCCGGTGCGCAGACCGGTTCCTCGGGGGCCCGCGCCCGCTACGAGCGCTGGGTCGACGATCTGAGCCTGGGCCAGTCGCCGGTGGCGGCCGCGACCCTGGCGTGGGTGCTGCTGCTGCCGCTGTCCACCGAGAAGCTGACCCATGAGCACGCGCACGCGCAGCTCGTCACCCACCGGGTGCGGCGGACCTGGGCGTGGTGGGTGATGTCGCGGGCGAGCATCGCCGTGCTCGTCGTGGGCAGTCTGCTGGGGGCGTTCCTGTGGGCCGGGCACTGGCGCGACACCTACTGCCACGGGCCGTTGACCGACCGCAACACGGACGCGATCTGGGAAGGCCGGGACGGCGACCGGGAGTGCGTCGGGGTGGCGACCGCGCCCGAGGTGCTCTTCGCGCGGGGCAACGACCTGGAGCTGAACGGGGCCGGCAAGGGCATCACGTTCGAGCGGATCGAGCAGGCGATCCGCGAGGAGAACGACGACATCGAGCCGGGCGACGCGTACGTGACGGTCGTGTACGCCGGTCCGCTCACCGCCACGGGCAAGGACCGGGAGGCGACCCGTAAGGGCCTGGAGGAGCTGACCGGCGTCTACCTCCAGCAGCATGCGGTGAACAAGACCGTGGGCCGGTCGGTGAAGCTGCGGGTGCTGACCGCCAACGGCGGCGAGGACATGTTGCGGCAGATCACCGCCGTACGGAGGATCATCGACGTGGCCCGGCGGGACCCGTCGGTGGTCGGAGTCGTCGGCCTCGGCCGCAACACCTACGAGAGCGACGACGCCACGCGGCTGCTGCGCGACGCCGGGCTGCCGCTGGTGAACACGACGAACTCCAGCGGCGATCTGCCCCGCCGTTTCCCCAACTACTTCGGGCTCGCGGCGACGGACGAGGAGCAGACGTACGCGCTCGGGCTGGTCGCCCGGCAGGTCGCGAAGGGGCTGGACCGGCCGCACGCCATCGTGCTGTCGCGCGGGGACCGCAACGGGGACCTGGACCGGTACACCGCCGAGCAGCGGAACGCGGGCAAGGAGATGCTGCGGACGTCGGGCTTCTCGCTGGGCCGGGACGTGGCGTACGACCTCGCGGGCGGGGCGAGCCTGAACGCCCCGCTGACCACCATCTGCCAGGCCGAGCGGGTCCCGGACGCGCTGTACTTCGCGGGTCGCGTCGAGGACGTGCCGACGCTGATGGCGGGTCTGTCGGGCACCACCGGGTGCTCGAACCGGCGGATGACGGTGTTCACCGGGGACGATCTGACGAAGGGCACGTTCGGCGACAGCACGTCGATCGCGGCCAACGTCACGCTCTACCACAGCTCACTCGCCCCGCTGAACCGGGGAAAGAACCTCGGTTTCTACGGCGACGCGTACCGCACGCTGCGGGCGCTGCACCCCGACGGCGAGGTCACCGCGCTGGCCACGGGGCGTCCGGCGTACGAGGACGAGCTGTTCGCCAGCGGGCAGACCGTCATCTCCTACAGCGCCACGGCGGCCCTGTACGACGCCGCGGCGCGCGGCGACAAGCGCCGGAGCGCGGCGGAGACGTGGGCGACGCTGCACACGGTGGACCTCAACAACATGCCCACGGGGACGATCTCGTTCAGCCGGGCGAAGTCCTCGGTCTCGGACAACGTGCACGGTCTCAACATCGTCAAGGTGGTCCGCCACGGGCCGAGCGCCGAGCGGACCTTCGTCTGCGGCAAGCCCGCAGGCGTCACGCCGCCGCTGACGGCGAAGGACTGCAGGCCGTGAGGGTACGCGGCCGGATCAGAAGGACTGCAGGCCGTGAGGGTCCGCGGCCGGATCAGTCCACCAGGTCGCGGACCACGGCGTCGGCCAGGAGCCGCCCGCGCAGGGTCAGGACCGCGCGGCCCTTCCCGTACGGTTGCGGGTCCAGCAGCCCGTCGGTCAGGGCGCGGCGGGAGGCGGTGAGGCCGTCGGGTTTCAGCAGGTCCAGCGGGCAGCCCTCGCGCAGGCGCAGCTCCAGCAGGATGCGCTCCACCCGGCGGTCCTCCTGGCCGAGGATCTCGCGGCCGGCGCCGGGCGAGCGGCCCTCGGAAAGGGCCTGGGCGTACGCGCCGGGGTGCTTCACGTTCCACCAGCGGACGCCGCCGACGTGGCTGTGGGCGCCGGGGCCCGCGCCCCACCAGTCGGCGCCGCGCCAGTACAGCTCGTTGTGCAGGCAGCGGCCGGCCTCGGTGGTGGCCCAGTTGGAGACCTCGTACCAGTCGAAGCCGGCGGCGGCGAAGGCCTCGTCCGCGATGAGATAGCGGTCGGCGTGCGCGTCGTCGTCGGTCATCGGGATCTCGCCGCGCCGGATGCGGCGGGCGAGCTGGGTGCCCTCCTCGACGATCAGGGCGTACGCGGAGACGTGGTCGGGGCCCGCGCCGATGGCGGCGTCCAGGGTGGCCCGCCAGTCGTCGTCGGACTCGCCGGGGGTGCCGTAGATCAGGTCCAGGTTGACGTGGTCGAAGCCCGCAGCCCGGGCCTCGGCGACACAGGCCTCGGGGCGGCCGGGGGTGTGCGTGCGGTCCAGGATCTTCAGGACGTGCTGCTTGGCGCTCTGCATGCCGAAGGAGACCCGGTTGAAGCCGCCCTCGCGCAGCGCGGAGAGGTAGGCCGGGTCCACGGACTCCGGGTTCGCCTCGGTGGTGATCTCCGCGTCGTCCGCCAGCCCGAACTCCTCCCGGATCGACGCCAGCATCCGGACGAGATCGGCGGCGGGCAGCAGCGTGGGCGTGCCGCCGCCGACGAAGACCGTACGGACCGGGCGCGGGTCGTCGCCGAGGACCTTGCGGGCCTGGCGGACCTCCTCGATCAGGTGGGCGGCGTAGTTGTCGCGGGAGGCCAGGGCCCCGCCGGAGCCGCGCAGCTCGGTGGCGGTGTAGGTGTTGAAGTCGCAGTATCCGCAGCGGGTGGCGCAGTACGGGACGTGCAGGTAGAAGCCGAGCGGGCGGGCGGCTGCGCCTTCCAGGGCGTGGCGGGGCAGCGCCCCGTCGTCGGGCACGGGCTCACCATCGGGCAGTACGGAAGGCATACCGTCCATTGTCGCTCGCCGCGGAAGCTTCCCCTACCGGATCCTCATGCCGCTCAGTCCGCGTGCAGCACGAGCAGGGCCACGTCGTCGTCCGGCGGCTGCTCGGCGAACTCATGGACCGCTCGCCGGATCCGCTCGGCCGTGGCCTCGGCGGGCAGCCCCGCGCACCCGGCCAGGACCCGGGCCAGCCCGTCCCCGTCGTCGAACATCAGCGCGCCCGACCGGCGCTCGGTCACCCCGTCCGTGACGCAGAGCAGGGTGTCCCCGGGCGCGAGGTCGAAGACCTGGCTCTCGTACGCCACGTCCTCGACGACCCCGAGCAGTACCTGGGGCTCGGCGGCCGGGCGTACGGAGCCGTCGGGGCGCAGCAGCAGCGGCAGCGGGTGCCCGGCGCTGGCGACCGTGCAGCGGACCCCGCCGCCGGGGAGCGGGACGACCTCCCCGTACAGCAGGGAGAGGAACCGTGACTGGGTGCCGTCGTGGAGCTGCTGGCCCCCGGCGGCGGCGACCATCAGGGCGGCGGCCTCGGCGGCCTCCATGGCGTCGTCCAGGAGAAGCCGGTTCAGCCGGTCCAGGACCTCCCCGACGCCGAAGCCCTCCCGGGAGAGCAGCCGCAGCCAGGGGCGGGCGAGGCCGGTGACGACGGCGGCCTCGGGGCCGCTGCCCTGGACGTCGCCGAGGACGAAGCACCAGCAGTCGCCGGGGCACGGGAAGATGTCGTAGAAGTCACCGCCGACCACCCCGTCGTCGCTCGGTTCGTAGACGAGGGCGCTGGTGACGCCGGGGATCTCGGCGACCTTGCTGGGGAGCAGGCCGCGCTGGAGGATCCGGCTGATGGTGGCCTGCCGGGTGTAGGCGCGGGCCGCACCGACGGCGAGGCCGAGGCGGCGGACGAAGTCCTCGATGAGCGAGGCGACGGCCTCCGGCACCCGGGTGACGCCCTCACGGCCGACGAGGACGGTCCCGAGGGCCCGCCCGCCCGCGGTGATCCGGAACGCGAGCGCGGCCCCGTCCCGGCCGCCGGGGTGCGGGGGCGGTAGGGGGACGCCCTCCTCGGCGGGGTTCTCCCGGTCCTCCTCGGCGGCGTGGTCCCGGTCCTCCTCGGCGGGGCGGGCGGGCCAGGGCACGGGGCCGGAGCCGACGCCTGCCGGGAGGCGGAGGGGCTCCCGCTCCAGGGCGGTGCGCAGGGGCTCGGTGCCGGTCTCGTCGCTGTGCCAGACCCGGGCGAGCCGGGGTTCGGCGGCCGGTCCCCCGCCCTCGGTCTCCAGCCAGATCGCGCACCAGTCCGCCAGCCGGGGCACCAGCAGCTGTCCCGCTATGGCGGCCACCAGGTCCTCGTCGAGCTGCCCGGCGAGCAGGTCGGAGGCCTCGGCGAGGAAGGCCGGGGCGCCCCGGCTGTCCCAGACCGCGTCGTCGCGCTCGGTGCGCCGGGCGGCGGGGGCGAGAATCTCGGCGGCGCGCAGGCCGCGCCGGAGGACCTCCCCGTCGGGCGGGGCGGGCGGGGCACTCCAGTCGTCGACGGGGAGGCGGGCCCAGACGGTCTTGAGGCCGGTGCGGTAGGTGATGCCCCAGGAGTCGGCGAGGGTGGCGACGAGCTGGAGGCCCCGGCCGTACTCGGCGGGGTCGGGCAGCTCCCCCGCGAGGGCCCCGGCCGGTTCGGGTCCCCCGGGATCGTCACCGCTCACCGGGCGGGCCGGGTGGTGATCGGTGACCTCCAGGACGAGGGCGGCCGTCGGCTCGTCGCCGCCCTCCTCCTCCAGCCTGAGGACCAGGTCGACCGTGGTCCCGGCGTGCACGACGGCGTTGGTCACCAGCTCGTTGGTGACGGTCACGGCGTCGTCGGCCAGCCGGTCGCTGAAGCCCACGGCGGCAGGCACCCCGATCCCGGTCCACTCGGCGAGCGTGGCCCGCACGAACCGGCGGGCGGCGGACGGTGTGAGGGGTATGCCGGGCAGGCTGGTGCGGCCGGCCAGGTGCGAGCCGTGCGCGTACCCGGCACGGGTGGTGCCGGGACGCTGCACGGTGTCCCGCTGCAAGGGAATGGGCGCCACGGTGCGGCTCCTACGGTCCGACGACACCGACAGAGTGACAGACCGGCCGCATCCATAAGCACCGAGTTACCGAAGTGAGCAGAAAATCGAGCGGATTCGAACGCAAGGTTTCGGTGAGCGGAACAGGTGAGACGGAGCGCGACAGGAGCACGTGCGAGCACTCCGACCTCTGCGTGTACACGGAGCTCCCTTCGGTCACCGAGGTGCGACGGGCGGCCCGGGCAGCGGCAGCGGTGGTGAATCCGGGCTCCTTCGCGGCGATGAGCCCGCGGTCGTCCGCTGATCCACCGCCGGCAGCCGGCCCGGAGGTCACCGCGTACCCGCGCTACGGGCTCACCGACGGTACGCCCGCGACGGCGACATGAGCGCACCCGGTCGCGGTGCCGGAAGCCGGCGTGCCCGGTCACAGCAGGACACCCACGGCGAACGGGGCGGCCGGACACCTGGGTGTCCGACCGCCCCGCCGTGCCCGTCCGGGGCCGAGCCCCCGGACGGTTCGCGCGAGAAGCCTCCAAACAACTAGGCCTCGCGCGAGCCCGCGTACATCTCGTCGATGAGCTCCTGGTACTCGCGCTCGACGACCGGCCGCTTCAGCTTGAGGCTGGGGGTCAGCTCGCCGTGCTCGACGTCCAGGTCGCGCGGCAGGAGACGGAACTTCTTGATGGTCTGCCAGCGCTGGAGGCCTTCGTTGAGGCGCGAGACGTACCCGTCGATCAGCTCGACGGTCCGGGGGGCCGCGACGACCTCCGCGTACGACTTGCCCTCCAGGCCGTTCTCGGCGGCCCAGCCGAGGAGGGTGGGCTCGTCGAGGGCGATGAGCGCGGTGCAGAAGTTACGGTCCGCGCCGTGCACCAGGATGTTGGAGACGAACGGACAGACCGCCTTGAACTGGCCCTCGACCTCCGCCGGGGCGACGTACTTCCCGCCGGACGTCTTGATCAGGTCCTTCTTGCGGTCGGTGATGCGGAGGTAGCCGTCGACCGACAGCTCGCCGATGTCTCCGGTGTGGATCCAGCCGTCCGACTCCAGGACCTCTTCGGTCTTGTCGGGCAGCTTGTGGTAGCCCTGCATGACGCCGGGGCCGCGCAGCAGGATCTCGCCGTCGTCGGCGATGCGCACCTCGGTGCCGGGGAGCGGCTTGCCGACGGTGCCGGTGCGGTAGGCCTCGCCCGGGTTCACGAAGGAGGCGGCGCTGGTCTCGGTGAGGCCGTAGCCCTCCAGGATGTGGACGCCGGCCCCCGCGAAGAAGTAGCCGATGTCCGGGGCGAGGGCGGCGGAGCCGGAGACGCAGGCGCGCAGCCGGCCGCCGAAGGCCGCACGGATCTTGGAGTAGACGAGGGTGTCGGCGACCTTGTGCTTGGCGCCGAGCGCGAAGGGGACGGACGCCTTGCCGGTGCGCCGGAAGTTGTCCTGGGAGACCTTGGCGTACTCGCGGGCGACCCCGGCCGCCCACTGGAAGATCTTGTACTTGGCGCCGCCGCCCGCGCGGGCCTTGGAGGCGACCCCGTTGTAGACCTTCTCGAAGATCCGGGGCACGGCGGCCATGTAGGTCGGCTGGACGACCGGCAGGTTCTCGATGATCTTGTCGATGCGGCCGTCGACCGCGGTGACGTGGCCGACCTCGATCTGGCCGGAGGTGAGGACCTTGCCGAAGACGTGGGCGAGCGGCAGCCAGAGGTACTGCACGTCGTCGGCGTTGATCAGGCCGGTCGCCACGGTGGCCTTGGCCATGTACGACCAGTTGTCGTGCGGCAGGCGTACGCCCTTGGGGCGGCCGGTGGTGCCCGAGGTGTAGATGAGGGTGGCGAGCTGGTCGGCGGTGATCGCGGAGACCCGCTCGGTGACCGCGTCCGGGGTCTTGGCGAGGAGTTCGGCGCCCTTGGCCTCCAGGTCGGCGAGGGTGATGATCCAGCCCTCGGGGTCGCCCTCGGCGGGCTCGACGCCGGCCGGGTCGATGACCACGACGTGGGCGAGGTTCGGCAGCCCCTCGCGGGTCTCCCGGGCCTTGGCCAGCTGCTCGGCGTCCTCCGCGATGAGGATCCGGCTCTCGGAGTCGGCCAGGATGAACGCGGACTCCTCGGCGTTCGTGGAGGGGTAGATCGTGGTGGTCGCGGCGCCCGCGCACATCACCCCGAGGTCGATGAGGATCCACTCCACGCGGGTGGCGGAGGAGAGGGCGACCCGCTCCTCCGGCCCCACGCCGAGCGCGATCAGCCCGGCGGCGATCGCGTAGACCCGCTCCGCGGCCTGGCCCCAGCTCAGCGACTTCCAGTCGTCGGGCCCCTCTCCCGAGGCCGACGGCACCGGATAGCGGTACGCCTCCCCGTCCGGGGTCGCCGCCACGCGGTCGATGAAGAGGGACGCCACGGAGGGCGGCCGGTTATCGATCAAGGTCTGTGTGTCGCTCACGACGTCCTCCGGGCCTGCGGCATTGCTACGACCGGCTTCTTTGATACGGGCGACCTGCTGCTGTCGTCCTGGTGCTCGTCCTGCTGCTCTCGTCCTGCTGTTCGGGTCCTGCTGCTCTGGTTCTGCGCTCTCGCCTGCGGCGCAACCTGCTTGTCCAGCTTGTTTAACTGGCCAGTAACCAGCAGGTCGTGATCAGAGTAGAGCGCACTTGTCCGCCACGTAAGAGGCAACGGGCCGCCGCTTTCATAACGAAAGGGCCCCCACGCCGATGCTGCGGCATGGGGGCCCTTCGGGCAGCTCACCGACAGGCGTCGGCGCAGAACTACTTCTTGCCCTTGCTCTCTCCCGCGGACTCGTCGGTCGACAGGACGGAGATGAAGGCGTCCTGCGGAACCTCCACGTTGCCGACCATCTTCATCCGCTTCTTGCCCTCCTTCTGCTTCTCCAGCAGCTTCCGCTTACGGGAGATGTCACCGCCGTAGCACTTGGCGAGGACGTCCTTGCGGATGGCGCGGACGGTCTCACGGGCGATGACCCGGGCACCGATGGCCGCCTGGATCGGCACCTCGAAGTTCTGCCGCGGGATGAGCTTCTGCAGCTTGGCGACGAGCCGTACGCCGTACGCGTACGCCTTGTCCTTGTGGGTGACCGCGGAGAACGCGTCCACCTTGTCGCCGTGCAGCAGGATGTCGACCTTGACGAGGTGCGCCGACTGCTCGCCGGTGGGCTCGTAGTCGAGGGAGGCGTAACCCCGGGTCTTGGACTTCAGCTGGTCGAAGAAGTCGAAGACGATCTCCGCGAGCGGCAGGGTGTAGCGGATCTCGACCCGGTCCTCGGAGAGGTAGTCCATGCCGAGCAGGGTGCCGCGCCGGCCCTGGCACAGCTCCATGATCGCGCCGATGAACTCGCTCGGGGCCAGCACCGTGGCGCGGACGACCGGCTCGTGCACCTTGTCGATCTTGCCCTCGGGGAACTCGCTCGGATTGGTGACGACGTGCTCGGTGCCGTCCTCCATCTCGACGCGGTAGACCACGTTCGGGGCGGTGGCGATCAGGTCGAGGCCGAACTCGCGCTCCAGGCGCTCGCGGACCACGTCCAGGTGGAGCAGGCCGAGGAAGCCGACACGGAAGCCGAAGCCGAGCGCGGCGGAGGTCTCCGGCTCGTAGACCAGGGCGGCGTCGTTGAGCTGGAGCTTGTCCAGCGCCTCGCGCAGGTCCGGGTAGTCCGAGCCGTCCAGCGGGTACAACCCCGAGAACACCATCGGCTTCGGGTCCTTGTAGCCGCCCAGCGCCTCGGTCGCCCCGTTGTGCAGGGAGGTGATCGTGTCACCGACCTTGGACTGCCGGACGTCCTTCACACCGGTGATGATGTAGCCGACCTCGCCCACGCCGATCCCGTCGGCCGGGGTCATCTCCGGGGAGGACACCCCGATCTCCAGCAGCTCGTGGGTGGCGCCGGTCGACATCATCCGGATGCGCTCGCGCTTGTTGAGCTGGCCGTCGATGACACGGACGTAGGTGACGACACCGCGGTACGAGTCGTAGACCGAGTCGAAGATCATCGCGCGGGCGGGGGCGTCCGCGACGCCGACCGGGGCCGGCACGTCCCGCACGACCCGGTCGAGCAGCGCGTCCACGCCGACACCGGTCTTGGCGGAGACCTTGAGCACGTCCTCGGGCTGGCAGCCGATGAGGTTGGCCAGCTCCTCGGAGAACTTCTCCGGCTGCGCGGCGGGGAGGTCGATCTTGTTGAGCACCGGGACGATGGTGAGGTCGTTCTCCATCGCGAGATAGAGGTTGGCCAGCGTCTGGGCCTCGATACCCTGCGCGGCGTCGACCAGCAGGACCGTGCCCTCGCAGGCGGCGAGCGAACGGGAGACCTCGTAGGTGAAGTCCACGTGGCCCGGGGTGTCGATCATGTTGAGGACATGGGTGGTACCCGTGTCCTCGCCCGTGTTGGGCGCCCAGGGCAGCCGGACCGCCTGGGACTTGATGGTGATGCCGCGCTCGCGCTCGATGTCCATCCGGTCGAGGTACTGAGCACGCATCTGCCGCTGGTCGACCACTCCGGTCAGCTGAAGCATCCGGTCGGCGAGGGTCGACTTGCCGTGGTCGATGTGCGCGATGATGCAGAAGTTGCGGATCAGCGCCGGGTCGGTACGGCTCGGCTCGGGCACGTTGGAAGGAGTCGCGGGCACGCAGGGTCCTGATTCTTGAGACGCCGAACGCCGTGTCTCGGGTCGATGTCGGGTCGGTCGGATCGATACGTAGGCTCCATCGTCCCACGCCTGCGGGACCACGACCGGTTTGGGCCGGTCGGAGAGTGACTGCTAACGTGGACAGCTGTGCCTCGTGGCTCTCACGAGCGGCGTGGCTCACCTAGAAGATCCAACGAACCTGAAAAGGCTCTTTCGTGGCGAACATCAAGTCCCAGATCAAGCGGAACAAGACCAACGAGAAGGCGCGCCTGCGCAACAAGGCCGTCAAGTCGTCGCTCAAGACCGCGATCCGCAAGGCCCGCGAGGCCGCCGCTGCCGGTGACGTCGAGAAGGCCACCACGGCCGTCCGCGACGCCTCCCGTCAGCTCGACAAGGCTGTCTCGAAGGGTGTCATCCACAAGAACGCCGCCGCCAACAAGAAGTCGGCGCTGGCGTCCAAGGTTGCCTCCCTGCAGGCCTGAGCTTCTTCCCGAAGCTCACTGATGTGACCGCCGGACCGGAATAACGGGCCCTCTCTCCCGCCCCGGACCGGCACCCCGCGCCGCACACCGAACCTGCGTTCGCCACGCGGGTGCGGCGCACCCGAAGTGTGACCCGGAAGCCCCGGCGCCTCGATCTCCCCAGACCGAGGCCCGGGGCTTCCGTGCGTGTACGTCCAGCCCGTCCGGCGCGCACCCACCCCGTCCGGCGTTTGAGGACCGAACCGGCGACCAGGGCCCCGCACCCAGAGCGGCGAGCGGCGGGCCGAGGCGCCCCAGGGCCGCCTACCGCCCCGCCCGCGCGGCCCGGGCGACAGTGACGACGGCCTTCTCCAGGGCGTACTCAGGATCATCCCCCCCGCCCTTCACCCCCGCATCCGCCGCCGCCACGGCCCGCAGGGCCACCGCGACCCCGTCCGGCGTCCACCCCCGCATCTGCTGCCGCACCCGGTCGATCTTCCACGGCGGCATCCCCAGCTCCCGGGCCAGGTCGGCCGGGCGGCCGCCCCGCGCGGAGGACAGCTTCCCGATCGCCCGCACCCCCTGCGCCAGCGCACTGGTGATCAGGACGGGCGCGACCCCGGTCGACAACGACCACCGCAGCGCCTCCAGCGCCTCCGCCGCGCGCCCCTCGACCGCCCGGTCGGCGACGGTGAACGACGAGGCCTCCGCCCGTCCGGTGTAATAGCGCCCGACGACCGCCTCGTCGATCGTGCCCTCGACGTCCGCGATCAGCTGGGACACCGCGCTCGCCAGCTCCCGCAGATCGCTGCCGATGGAGTCGACCAGCGCCTGGCAGGCCTCCGGCGTCGCCGACCGCCCGTGCGTACGGAACTCCGACCGTACGAAGGAGAGCCGCTCGGCGGGCTTGGTGGTCTTCGGGCAGGCGACCTCCCGTGCCCCCGCCTTGCGCGCCGCGTCCAGCAGCCCTTTGCCCTTGGCTCCGCCCGCGTGCAGCAGGACGAGTGTGATCTCCTCGACCGGCGCGCCGAGATACGCCTTGACGTCCTTGACCGTGTCGGCCGAGAGGTCCTGCGCGTTGCGCACGATCACGACCTTGCGCTCGGCGAAGAGCGAGGGGCTGGTGAGCTCGGCGAGCGTGCCGGGCTGCAACTGGTCGGACGCCAGATCACGTACGTCCGTGTCGGCGTCGGCAGCACGCGCGGCCGCCACCACCTGCTGCACCGCACGGTCCAGGAGGAGGTCCTCCTGGCCCACGGCGAGGGTGAGGGGGGCGAGCGGATCGTCGGTGGAATTCTTCCTGGTGGCCATCGCGATCCAGCATCCCACGCCCCGCTGACAGCCCGGGCAGTCCGGACGGCACTCGCGGCCCGGACAGCACTGGCGGCCCGGCCGCCCCGGGGCGCGGGGCGCGGGCACCCGTACCGGAGAATGACCGGGTGAGCGATGTGAGACACGTACTGGTGCTGCCCGACCGCGACTCCGCGGAGGAGGTGGCCGGGGAGCTGGCGGACCGCTTCGGCGTCGCCGACGAGCCCCAGCTCGTACGGGACGCGCTGGCCGGCGAGGACGACGCCGAGGACGCCCAGTGGCTGGTGGTCGTGGAGGACGCGGCCCGGCGCCTGGACCCGGCCGCGCTCGACGCGTTCGCCGCGGAGTACGAAGGCTGGCTGGAGAAGCCGTAGGCGCGTGCCGGACGATCCGGCGCGGACGACTCAGCCCTTGGGCACGATCCGCGTTCGCGGGGTCACCGCCCGGGGCCTTTGCCCGGCACGGCGACTGCTGCCGCCCGGACCTCGGGAACCCGGGTGAGCCGCACCCCGAAGTGGTCCCGGTAGGCGGCGAGCACCTCCTCGTCCGTGGCCAGTTCGGTACGGTGCCGCTCGCCGCCGACCGTGGTGACCAGGGACCGTCCGCTCAACGTCACCTTCCCGGTTTCCGTGTACCGGGAGCAGACCAGGGACCGGGTGAAGTGCGAGTCCGGCGAGGTTCGGTGGTACCAGGCCCCGCCCCGGAACTCCGGCAGCGTCCGCGGCCTCAGGTCGAGCCGGTACTGCCGCGAGCCGCCACGCAGCAGATCCAGGTCCCCCTGCGGCGCCTCACGGAACCGGAACACGCCCCGGGGGTCCTCCTGCTCCGTCCGGTCGTCGAGCGCCAGCGGCCGCAGCGCGTTGTCGCCGAACCCGACGTCCGCAAGCCAGGGTCCCGTGCCGTCCTCGGTCTCCACCCGCAGCGCCATGTGGTCGTACGGAATACCGAGCCGACCGCCGTCGCCGAAGACCCGGGCCTGGAGCAGGGCCACCCGGAACCCGAGCGCGCGCAGCAACGCCCCGAACGCGCCGTTCAGTTCGTAGCAGAAGCCACCGCGCCCTCCGGTCACCTTGTCCATGAGCGCCCGTTCCTCCAGCACGATGTCCTCGCCCAGATGGACCGAGAGGTTCTCGAAGGGAACGGCGAGCAGATGCCGGTGCTGCAGCTCGCGCAGTGCTTCGATACCGGCCCGCACCGGCCGGTCCGCGCCGATCCGGGTGAGATAGGCGTCGACGACCGCGTCGGTGATGCCGTCGTCGCCGCTGTCGGGTTCCGGGGTGGAGGCACCGGACGTCGTGGGTGTCTGCGAGGTCATGGGCCCAGTCTGCGCCCACACCGTGCGCGCCTGGCGCGAGGTGAACGAACTCGCCGACCGCGACCTGATGCTCGCCGGGACGTGGCTGGACTGACCCGCGTGCTCCGGCCCCCGGGAGCGGGGCAGCGCGACGACAGGTGGGTGGGGCGGGCTACGGGGTGTCATGACCTGCCCACCGCCCGCAGCTCCTTCCCCGCGCCCGTCACCGCGATCGGCCCGTCGGTGTCGGTGCGCAGGACCCGGGCCCCCGCCGCCCTGAGGGCGCCCACCGTGCGGGCCGACGGGTGGCCGTACGGGTTGTCCGCGCCGCAGGAGATGAGCGCCAGCCTCGGCCGTACGTCGTGGAGCAGCCGGGCATCCTGGAAGGCCGAGCCGTGGTGGGCCACCTTGAGGACGTCCACCGGGCCCGACGCCTCCGGGCCGCGCAACAACTCCCGCTGGGCCAGGGGTTCGAGGTCCCCCAGGAGCAGCAGCGTGAGCCCTCCGGCCGCCCGTACGCGCAGGGTGACACTGGAGTCGTTCGGCTCCAGGACCGCCGCCGCCCCCGCTCCCCCGGGCCCGGGGCGCGGCCAGAGGACCCGCCAGTCGACCGGGCCCGCCCGGCGGTGCTCACCGGCCACGGCCCGCATGGTCGGAACCCCCGCCGCGGCCGCCGTCCGCCGCACGAACGCGGCCTGCTCGGGCGGCTCTTGAAGGCCCGTCGTCTGGATCGCGCCCACCGCCCTGCCCCGGAGCACGCCCGGCAGCCCGCGCACGTGGTCGGCGTGGAAGTGGGTGAGGACCACGAGTGGGACCCGGGTCACCGCGAGGTCGCGCAGGCACCGGTCGACCGCACGGGGGTCGGGTCCGGCGTCGACGACCACGCCCGTGCCCTCCCCCGCCATGAGCACCATCGCATCGCCCTGCCCCACGTCGCAGAGCGCGAACGCCCAGTCCGGCGGCGGCCAGCCGGTCATGATCCGGGTCAACGGAACCGGCCTCAGCACCGCCAGTACGAGAAGCAGCCCGGTGGCCGCGCAGATCCAGGGGCGACGGGCCAGCCTCGGGGCCAGGAGCGCGGCCAGGACCGTGAGGCCGGCCAACAGTGCCGCGCCGGACCACCCGCCAGGCCACTGCGCTTCCGCCCCGGGAAGGTCGGCCCCCGTGCGGGCGACCTGGGCGATCCACCCGACCGGCCAGCTCGCGACCCGGGCCAGCAGCTCGGCCACCGGCGGGGTGACCGGGGCGACGGCGAGGGCCGCGAACCCGAGCACCGTCGCCGGTGCCACCGCGAACTCCGCCAGCAGATTGCACGGGACCGCCACCAGGCTGACCCGCGAGGCCAGGACCACCACCACGGGTGCGCACACCGCCTGCGCGGCCGCCGCCGCGGCCAGCACCTCGGCGAGCCTGCCCGGCACCCGCCGCGCCCGCAGGGCGACGCTCCACCGCGGCGCGAGCGTCAGCAGCGCACCGGTGGCCAGGACCGACAGCAGGAATCCGTAACTCCGGGCGAGCCAGGGGTCGTACAGCACCAGGAGGACGACAGCCGCCGCCAGGGCGGGAATCAGGGATCTCCGGCGGCCCGTTCCGATCGCGAGGAGCGTGATGAGGCCGCAGGCCGCCGCGCGGAGCACGCTCGGTTCCGGACGGCACACGACGATGAAGGCGAGCGTCAGCGCACCGCCGATCAGCGCGGTCCCCCGCAGGGAAAGGCCCAGCAGGGGAGCCAGACCGCGCCGTTCCGCGCTCAGCGCCGCCCCGGGCGGCCCGATGAGGAGAAAGAGCAGAATCGAGAGATTGGCTCCGGAAACGCTCAACAGATGTGTCAGGTCGGTCGCCTTGAAGGCGTCGTGGAGTTCGGGCGGGACTCCGGAGGTGTCACCGACCACCAGCCCCGGCAACAGCGCACGCGCGTCCGCGTCCAGTTCGTCCGTCGCCTCCCGCAACCCGGCGCGCAGCTCCCCCGCCGTGCGCTGGGTCCACGTCGGGGGCCCGGTGATCCGGGGCGCACCCTTGTCGTCCACCCGCAGGACCGCCGCCAGCCGATCGCCCTCGTGTGCGGGAGGCGATAGCCGGCCGCTGAGCCGGAGCCGGGTGGACGGCAGCAGCTTCTGCCAGTCCGCCCGGTGATCGCCCGCCGCGACCATGAGCAGCACCGGGGTACGGACCCGGGTGCGCCGGCCGTCCGCCGTCCGCACCTCGATGACCTCGGCGTCGAGGAGGAGCAGGGCCGGGGCGCTGTGGTTGCCGCGTACCGCCGGGCGGGTCATCCGGGGATCCGAGGTGACCCGCACGTCGGCGTCGATCCGCGCGTACTCCCGCGCCAGCCCGGGGACGGGGCCGCGCCGCACATCGGCCCCGTGGAGTCCGGCCACGGCCGCGCCCGCCGCCGCGCACAGCAGCACGGCTCCCCCGGCGGCGGCCATGGCCCGGGACGGTCCGGTGGCCCTCGCACCCCGAGGGGTGCGCGCGGCCGCCACCAGAAGAACGAGCGCCAGAACAGCGCAGGCGACGGTCACTGCGGCCACCCACCGCCCCGGCAGCCCCAGCGCCACCGCGGCGGCAGCCCAGACCGCCAGGGCGGGCGGAACGAGCCGCAGGTCCGTGGGCCCTTCCCGACGCGCGTCCGCCCCGCTTCCGGTGGGGTCCCCGTCCGCGCCCGCGGCCCTGGGGGCGAGCCGGGCCTCGCTGCTGCTCATGGCCGTACGAGAGGCTGGAGGTCGGCGAAGCGGCGGTCGCCGATCCCGTTGACCTGCCGGAGCTCGTCGACGGACCGGAATCCGCCGTTCTCCGTGCGGTAGTCGATCATGTGCTGGGCCAGCACGGGCCCGACCCCCGGCAGGGTTTCGAGCTGCTCCGCGGTCGCCGTGTTCAGGCTCAGCGGTGCCGTGGGGCCGGGCCCGCCCGACGCACCGGCCGGCCCGTCGGCCCCGGCTTCTCCGCCACCGGAGGCGCCGGAGACCGCCGGACCGGGCGGAAGCCCCACGACGACCTGCTCACCGTCCATCAGGACCCGCGCCCGATTGAGCCCGGTCACATCCGTGCCGGCGCGCACACCACCCGCTGCCTCGAGCGCGTCCGCCACCCGCGAGCCCGCCGGAAGCCGACGGACCCCCGGCCGGTGCACCTTGCCGCTCACATCGACGACGATCTGCGCACTCCCGCCGCCCTCGTCCACGGCCGGGGGCGCCCCGGCGGCCGGACGGGGTACCGGATCGGGGGCGCCGGGCCGTGACGGATCCGACGCCGACGACGCCGCTTCGTCCGCGACCGGTTCCGGCGCACGCACGGTCTGGGGGCGTACGGACCAGAAGTGGAAGGCGGCGACGGCCACGGCGGCGAGCAGCACCAGGCCGAGCACCACCGGTGTGCGCGGCGCCATCCCGCACCGGAGCCGCACCCACAACGGCAACCGCTCCCGGACAGCCGCCACGGCACGGCGCACCCCCGACGGACCGCAACCGGATCGCTCCCCCGCGGTCTCGGGCACGAGCTCGGGTTCCGGCTCCTGTACCGGTGCGGGGGCGGACTCGCGTACCGGGGCGGGTACCGGCTCCCGTACTGCGGGGGCGGGCTCGCGTACCGGGCCGGCTACCGACTCATGCACCGGGGCGGTAGCGGCATCGCTCCCGGGCCCGGAGACTCCCGCCATCAGCGCATCCGCCCGACGGCGCGCGGCCGCCGCGGCAAGGGCGGAACGCCGCCGCACGGACCGCCGCCCACCGTGGCGTGCACCGGAGCGAGCGCCGGGACCCGTACCCGCCCTGCCGCCCGGACGAGTGCCGGGGCCGTGCCGTTCCCGTGGGGGCGGCGGGAGCGTGGTCGTGCGGGTGGACGTGCGTGGGTGGGTGTGCGTGGTCGATGTATCGGACGACGGGGCGGAGGCGGAGAGGGCATCGGGAGCCGACGCCCGAGGAGATCGAAGGGCCATGCCTCACGACGTTAGGCACCTCCACCGGAACCCGCTGAGCAGCACCGATTCCTGTGGACGGCCCGGCAGTTGTGGACAACTCGGCCACTCCACCGAGTGAAACCCGCACCCCGTTCAGGTCGCCGCACTCACCGCGCTCACCGCGCTCACCGCAGCGAGATCACCGCACCGAGCAGCCCCGGTCCCGTATGCGCCCCGATCACCGCGCCGACCTCGCTGACATGGAGGTCGACCAGACCGGGAAGGCGTTCGCGCAGCCGCTCGGCCAGACGCTCCGCGCGCTCCGGGGCGGCGAGGTGGTGGACGGCGATGTCCACCGGGGCCGTACCCGCCCGCTCGGCGACGATCTCCTCCAGGCGGGCGATGGCCTTGGACGCCGTCCGCACCTTCTCCAGCATCTCGATCCGTCCCCCGTCGAGCTCCAGGATCGGCTTCACCGCCAGCGCGGATCCCAGCAGGGCCTGTGCCGTGCCGATACGGCCGCCCCGGCGCAGATAGTCGAGCGTGTCGACATAGAAGTACGCCGAGGTGCCCGCGGCCCGCTTCTCCGCGGCCGTCACCGCTTCGTCCAGGCTGCCGCCCGCCTCGGCGGTCTCCGCCGCCGCGAGAGCGCAGAACCCCAGAGCCATGGCGACCATCCCGGTGTCCACCACGCGTACCGGGACGGGGGCGTCCTTCGCCGCGAGCAGCGCGGCGTCGTACGTGCCCGAGAACTCCGACGACAGGTGCAGCGACACCACCGCGTCCGCCCCGCCCTCGGCCGCTGTCCGATAGGCCGCGGCGAAGACCTCGGGGCTGGGGCGGGACGTGGTCACCCAGTGGCGTTTCTGCAGGGCCAGGGCGAGCGAGCGGGCCGAGATCTCCGTGCCCTCCTCCAGCGCCCGGTCGCCCAGGACGACGGTCAGCGGCACCGCGGTGATGCCGTGCCGTTCCATCGTCGGGCGCGGCAGGTAGGCCGTTGAATCGGTGACGATAGCGACATGGCAGGACATGAGCCGGAGGTTACCTGGCGTGGTGGGAGTGCGGCAGCCCGGCCCCGGCCCTCTGATCGTTCATGGCCACTTCGGAGCGTATCCGGCCGGGTCGTTACGTATCCCGGCGCCGGGAAGTGGGGTGCGTCAGTTCGTCGTTTCGGGCCGAGTCGACTTCTGCCAGGGGTAGGTCGTGCGCAGCCGCGGGTCCGGTGCGGTGATCGCCTGCGGGCTCTCCTCGCGGGCCGGTCCGGCCCAGGCCTCGTCCGCCGTGCTGCTGTCTCCGGCCGAGGGACCCGCCGAGGCGGCCGGCTCGGGCCAGTCCGTCCCGGGGCCCTGGCCCGGCTTCGTGGTGGCGGTCCCCGCGCCGGATGCCCGCGACGGCTCATCCACGGTCCAGTGCCGCAGCGCACCGGCCTCGATGTCGATCTGCGCGTTCAGCGCGTCCAGGTCGTCGTCGGCGAACTGCCGCGCCCGGTCCCGCGCCGCCCAGCGCAGCGACTCCGCCGAGTGTGTGATCCGCTGTGTGCGTTCCTTCAGCTTGGGCAGGAGGCCCGCGACCGTCGCCCGGTCCGGCTCGCGCTCCAGCCTCTTCAGCTCGTCGTCCAGCTCAAGGCCGTGCTCGCTCAGCCTCCGGAACAGGGCCACCGACTCCGCCAGGGACGCGTCCTCGGCGACTTTGGCGTGCAGGGCGTCCTGTGTGGCCCGCATCGAGGTGCGCAGGGCGAGCCGGAGCTGCGCGAGCTCGCCCGCGACACCCGTCTGCCCGAAGCTCTTGGCCCGGAGCGTGGTGTCCTCCACGGTGCGACGGGCCTGCGTGATCGTGCGGTCCACGCCGCGCTTGGCCGCGCCGACGGCCTTCACGGTCGCGTAGACACCCAGCGCGACGAACGCGACCAAGAGCAACGCCAGGATCGTGATCGCGGCTTCCATGAATGCCCCTCGATGTCTCGTTGCGGCCGCCGATACCGGTCGCCCCCTCCACCGTAAACGGAACGGGCAGGCCGAGGGTTCCTTCGGAACCCCCAACCTGCCCGTAGGGGATGGCCCTAACCACCCACCTCAGCCATCGACGTTCGGACGGCCGTCACGCGGGAACGATGTTCACCAGCTTCGGCGCGCGCACGATCACCTTGCGGATCCCGGCCCCGCCCAGCGCAGCGACGACCGCCTCGTCGGCCAGGGCCAGCGCCTCCAGCTCCGCGTCCGTGATGGAGGGCGAGATCTCCAGGCGGGCCCGGACCTTGCCCTTGATCTGGACGACGCAGGTGACGGTCTCGTCCACGACGTACGCCGGGTCCGCCACCGGGAAGTCCTGGTGGACGACCGATTCGGTGTGGCCCAGCCGTCGCCACAGCTCCTCCGCGACGTGCGGGGCCAGCGGGGCGATCAGCAGGACCAGCCGCTCGGCGACCGAGCGGGACAGCGGGCCGCCGGCCTTCGTCAGGTGGTTGTTCAGCTCGGTGACCTTGGCGATGGCGGTGTTGAACCGCATCCCCGCCATGTCCTGGCCGACCCCGTCGATGGCCTTGTGCAGGGCGCGCAGGGTGTCCTCGCCGGGCTCCGTGTCGACGACGGTGATCTCACCGGTCTCCTCGTCGACCACATTGCGCCACAGGCGCTGCAGCAGCCGGTACTGGCCGACCACGGCACGGGTGTCCCAGGGGCGCGATACGTCCAGGGGGCCCATCGCCATCTCGTACAGGCGCAGGGTGTCCGCGCCGTACTCGGCGCAGATCTCGTCCGGCGTGACCGCGTTCTTCAGGGACTTGCCCATCTTGCCCAGGACGCGACTGACCTTTTCGCCCTCGTGGTAGAACGCGCCGTCGCGCTCCTCCACCTCGGCGGCGGGGACGGCGATGCCCCGGCTGTCGCGGTAGACGAAGGCCTGGATCATGCCCTGGTTGTACAGCTTGTGGAACGGCTCGGCGGAGGAGATGTGGCCCAGGTCGTGCAGCACCTTGGACCAGAAACGCGCGTACAGCAGGTGCAGCACGGCGTGCTCGGCGCCGCCGACGTACAGGTCGACACCGCCGGTGGGCTGCCCCTCGCGCGGGCCCATCCAGTACTGCTCGATCGACGGGTCGACCAGCTGCCGGTCGTTGGTCGGGTCCAGGTAGCGCAGCTCGTACCAGCAGGAACCGGCCCAGTTGGGCATGGTGTTGGTCTCACGCCGGTATTTCTTGGGTCCGTCACCCAGGTCCAGCGTGACGTTGACCCAGTCGGCGTTGCGCGACAGCGGGGTCTCGGGCTGGGCGGTCGCGTCCTCCGGGTCGAAGGTGCGCGGGGAGTAGTCCTCGACCTCGGGCAGCTCCAGCGGCAGCATCGACTCGGGCAGCGGGTGGGCGATGCCCTCCTCGTCGTACACGATCGGGAAGGGCTCGCCCCAGTAGCGCTGCCGGCTGAACAGCCAGTCGCGCAGCCGGAAGTTGACGGTGCCCTCGCCGACGCCGTGTTCCTGCAGCCAGTCGGTGATCCTCGCCTTGGCCTCGACGACGCCCAGGCCGTCCAGTGAGATCTCCTCGTTCGCGGAGTTGACCAGCTTCGCGTCGTACGAGCCGAACGCGTCGTCCCACATGGTGGGGTCGGTTCCGCGGTCGTCGGAGGGCTGGACGACACAGCGCATCGGCAGTTCGAAGGCGCGCGCGAAGGCGAAGTCGCGCGCGTCGTGCGCCGGTACGGCCATGATCGCGCCGGTGCCGTAGCCCATCAGGACGTAGTCCGCGATGAAGACGGGGACCTTTTCACCGCTGACCGGGTTGGTCGCGTACGCGCCGGTGAAGACCCCGGTCTTGTCCTTGGCCTCGGCCTGCCGCTCGACGTCGGACTTGGCGGCGGCCTGCTTGCGGTACGCGGTGACGGCCTCGGCCGGGCTCGCGTGACCGCCGGTCCACACCGGGTGGGTGCCCTCGGGCCATGCGGCCGGGATGATCCGTTCGACCATGTCGTGCTCGGGCGCCAGCACCATGTACGTCGCGCCGAACAGGGTGTCCTGGCGGGTGGTGAAGACGGTGATGCCGCCCGCGGTGTCCACCGGGAACTCGACCCGGGCGCCCTCGGAGCGCCCGATCCAGTTGCGCTGCTGCAGCTTGATGGCCTCGGGCCAGTCCAGCCCGTCCAGGTCGTTCAGCAGCCGGTCCGCGTAGGAGGTGATGCGCATGTTCCACTGGCGCAGCTTGGCCTTGAAGACGGGGAAGTTGCCGCGCTCGGAGCGGCCGTCGGCGGTGACCTCCTCGTTGGCCAGGACGGTGCCCAGACCGGGCGACCAGTTCACGGGGGCGTCGGAGGCGTACGCCAGGCGGTACTGGCTCAGCAGGTCGGCGCGCTCGGTGGCGCTCAGCGCGCTCCACTCACGGCCGTCGGGGGTCGCCCGCGCGGCGCTCTCGAACTGCTCGACCAGCTCGGCGATCGGGCGGGCCCGGTCGGCCTCGGTGTCGTACCAGGAGTTGAAGATCTGCAGGAAGATCCACTGCGTCCACTTGTAGTACTCGGCCTCGATCGTCGCGAAGGAGCGGCGGTTGTCGTGGCCCAGACCCAGCCGGCGCAGCTGGACCTTCATGTTCTCCATGTTGGCCTCGGTGGAGACCCGGGGGTGGGTGCCGGTCTGGACGGCGTACTGCTCGGCGGGCAGACCGAAGGCGTCGAAGCCCAGGGTGTGCAGCACGTTGTGGCCGGTCATCCGCTGGTGGCGGGCGTAGACATCGGTGGCGATGTAGCCCAGCGGGTGTCCGACGTGCAGGCCCGCACCCGAGGGGTACGGGAACATGTCCATGATGAACTTCTTCGGCTTGGCGGCCAGCTCAGGGTCGCCCGCCAGGTCGCCGGTGGGGTTCGGCGCCTCGTACGTCCCCTCGGCGTCCCAGAAGTCCTGCCAGCGTGCCTCGATGTCGGCGGCCATCGCCGCCGTGTAGCGGTGCGGCGCGGCCGTCTCGGCTGCGGAATTCGTCTCGCTCATGATCCTCAAAGCTCCATCGATCGTCATCTGCCGGGAAACGAAAAATCCCCTCGCACAGGAGGGGACGCCGCGCTGACTCCGACCAGGCGTTCTCACCGGTCGGGACTGTTCAGCGCGGCCCGCTAAGCAGAAGGCGTACGGCACGCATGGCGTCAGGGTACCGCACGGGGCCGGAAGGGAGCGGGGAGTAACCGGAGGGCGGACATCACGCGCGCGAGCCGGAACCCTGCCACCCGAGTGTCGCTCTTCGTAGCCGAAGCGCGCAGCTTCCGTGGGGGCGCGGTGTGCGCCCGGCGTGCTTCGCGTGGGCTTCCGATGGGCGTTCCGTGGAGGCCTGCGGAGGTTCCTGGGGCGGAGGGAACGCCCGGGAAGCGGAGGTTACTCGGCGTACCGACCTCTTTCGGGGCAACCGCGCAAAGCTCGTACTGGTTGGTATGGGGCGTCCTAGCATGCGGCAACGGGACCGCTTTGCCGAACTATTCGGAGTCGCCCCCCATGAACCCTCATCGCAAGATCCGCGTATCTCCCAGCATGAGCCCCGGAATGAGTCGGCCGGTACAGGGCGGCCTGACTGTCGCCGCGTTGGTTTTCGTCCCTCTGCTCGCCGTCGCAGGGAGCGACGAGCTGCGCGCCACCCTCGATTTCACCACCGGCGTCCTGTCGCTGGTGTCGCTCAGCGCGGCCGTCGCCTGGGGCCTGCTGGCCACCGACCGGCTGTTCCTCTCCACCCGTCAGCGGATCGTCTGCCAGGGCATCCACCGGGCCACCGCCGTGGCCTCGCTCGGTTTCCTGCTGCTGCACGGAACCGTCAAGGTGGCGCTCGGGCATGTGGCACTGATCGGCGCCCTCATACCCTTCGGCCTCGGCGTCACCGGCACGGCCGGCCTGATCGGCTTCGGCTCGCTGGCCGGACTGCTGATGATCCTCACGGCCGCGACCGGCGCCCTGCGGAGCGCCTTCGCGCAGCCCTCCCCCAAGGCCGCCCGGCTCGGTCAGTCGCTCGGGTCCCCCCGGGACACGGGCGGCATCGCGGGCCGGTGGCGCGCTCTGCACGCGCTCGCCTACCCGGCCTGGTGCGCCGCGCTGATCCACGGCCTGTACGCGGGTCGTGCGCCCGCCACCTGGGTGGTCGTGATGTACGGCCTCTGCCTCGCCGGAGTCGTCGGCGCGCTGTGCCTGCGGCTGCTGCCGCGTCCGACGAGGCGTCGGATCGCCGACCGGATCGCCGAGCTGCTGGGCGAGGGGCCCCCGGCCGACCCCGATCCGGTCCTGCGGGAGTCCTCCTCGTCCACCGGGGAGCCCTGGTCCGACCCGGCCGCCTGGAGTGAACCGGACCGGGACGTCCGGGGTACGCCGGTTCGCCCGCGCACCTTGTCGGCGCCGGTCCCCCCGGCCTCGCCCCCGCCCACGGCGATCCCCGGCTCGCTGCACGAAGCACCGACGGAAACGCTGTACGGGTCCGTGTCGCCGCTGTACGAGCCCCCACCCCGCAGCGCCGACCGCATCATCTTCGGCCCTCCGGAGGACCTGGGGGACCTGTCGGACCTCGGGCGGAGGAAGGCACCGGGGCCCGGACCGGGACCGGGCATAGCGGCCGGATACCGCGCCGTCTCGCTCGGCAACCCGTCACTCCCGCCGGAGAGCCGCTGGCCCTCACCGTCCCCCGCACCACCCGCGCAGGCGCAGACCGCGCAGGAACACACGTACGCGCCGCCTCCCTACGGCGCACCGGAATACGACAGCACCTCCCCGTACCCCTCCCCTTCCCCCGCTCCCTCCCCCTTCGCCGGGCCCCGTGCCGAACCGGCGCCCGCGCCGTTCACCGCGCCCCCGGCCGGCGAACCCTGGCACGCACCCGCAGGAGACCGACCGTGAACGTCCCCCTCCCCGATGTGCCCGAGGTCCGTGTCGTCGGACTGCCGCAACTGACCACCGGTTTCGACCTGGTGGAGCGGCTCGACCTCGCCATGCACCTCAAGGTGCACGGGCCGCTGGAGCCGATGACCGGTGAGCGGCTGGCCGAACTGGCCGAAGCGATCTCCCTGCGCGGAAGGGGAGGCGCCGGTTTCCCCTTCGGCAGGAAGCTGCGGGCCGTGGCGAAGGCGTCCATCCGGCGCGGGGTGCGGCCCGTCGTGGTGATCAACGGCAGCGAGGGCGAGCCCGCCTGCCGCAAGGACACCGTCCTGCTCAACCGCGCCCCGCACCTGATCCTGGACGGTGCGCTGCTGGCCGCCGAGGCACTCGGCGCGCGCACCCTGGTCGTCGCCGTCACCCGCAACTCCACGGAGATCTCCGTACGGGCGGCCCTCGTCGAACGCGGCCTCTCCGACCGGCGCGGCCAGCAGTTGCGCGCCCGGGTGGTCCGCACCCCGGAGCGCATGGTCTCGGGCGAGGCGTCCTCGGTGATCCGGGCGGCGAACGGCGGGCCCGCCCTGCCCCCGGGCCGGCGCGAGCGGGCGGCGGAGACCGGGGTGGGCGGCGCCCCGACGCTGCTGTCGAACGCGGAGACGTACGCCCAGCTCGCCGTCGCCGCCCGGATCGGGCCCCGCCGCTACGGGCACACCGGGCTGCCGAGCGAGCCCGGCACCGTCCTGCTCACCGTCTCCGGCGCGGTGGCCCGGCCCATGGTCATCGAGGTGCCGACCGGGGTGCCGCTGCGGTACGTCCTGCAACTGGCCGGCGCCCCGCCGCTCCCCCAGGGAGTGCTCACCGGGGGCTATCACGGCAACTGGATCGACGCGGTCTCCTCGCACAACGCCGTGGTCTCCCGCGAGTCCCTGGCCACCGTGGGGGGCGCGCTCGGCGCGGGGGCCATCCTGCCGATCGGGCCGGACACCTGCCCGCTCGGCGAGTCCCTCCGGATAGCCAACTGGCTGGCGGCCGAGACCGCGGGACAGTGCGGGCCGTGCAAGCTGGGGCTCCCCGCCGCCGCGGGCGGGCTCTCCGACCTGCTGAACGGCGGCGGGCCCGCCGCACTGGAGGCCCTGCGCGAGGTCACCCAGGCCGTGAAGGGCCGCGGGGCGTGCAAACACCCGGACGGTTCGGCCCGGTTCCTGCTCTCGACCCTGTCGGCGTTCACGGACGACCTCGCCGCACACGTCCTGGACGGCGGCTGCGGCCGGGAGACGGTCGGGGTGCTGCCGCTGCCCGCACCCGACCACCAGGACCTGGAGGAGTCGATTCCGAGCGGCGAGAAGCTCGCGGTCGACTGGACGCTCTGCCAGGGCCACGGCCTGTGCGCGGACGTCGTCCCCGAGCTCATCCGGCTGGGCCCGGACGGCTATCCGGCGCTGGCGGACGCCGCCGTTCCGATGCATCTGCGCGGACGCGCCCAGCGGGCCGTACGCCGCTGCCCCGCCCTGGCGCTCCGCATCGAGCAGCCGCCGGCCGAACAGCGCCCCGCCCTGCCGGCCGCGGGCCGGCGTGCGCTGGGCAGCGGGCGCGACTGACCCCGACCGGGACAACGATCCGGACGAAAGAAGCGGGCCACCCGATCCGGGTGACCCGCTTCTTCACTGTCGATCCTGTGGAGCTAAGGAGAATTGAACTCCTGACCTCCTGCATGCCATGCAGGCGCTCTACCAACTGAGCTATAGCCCCTCACTGCGTGCCGCCCGGTTTCCCTTGGCGACATCGAGAACATTACACGGTCCCCCCGGTGCTTCACCAAATCGTTTCCGGTCCGCACTGTTTTGCCCGAATCATCCCGAGCGGTCGACCGTCAGCCGCAGGTCAGGCGGTCGCGAAGGAGTAGAAGCGCTTGAGGGTGCAGTGCTCCTCCAGGAGCCGCCCGTAGATCGGCTCCCCCTCCAGCTCCCGGTAGGTCTCGATGGGGTCGCCTTTTATGATCAGCGCCTGTGCGCACTCCTCGCACCAGTACTGGTACTCCGCGTTGACCGGGTCCATGTCCCTGACGATGGGCGTACCGCTGCCGCACCAGTCGCACTTACGCCTGTGTGCACCCATCAGTCAGCTCCAGCTGTGGCCGCAGGCCGTGCACACGTAGGAGACCCCTCCGTTGTCACCCAGAACCTGGGCCACATGGGACGAACCGCAGGACGGACAGCCGAGACGGGATCGATCTTCGGACGGTACGGGACCGGGGAGCGAGGCGGCGACAAGAGGCTGGTCGGGGACGTGTTCGCGACTCGCAGGCATCGCGCTCCCTCCCGATCGGTACGTCGCCCCCTCCGGCGTTCCGATTCTGCCATGACCCCGCAAGGGGGTCAGCCCGCTCGGTCCTCCTATGCAGAAGATCCCGCCCCCTGACGGGGACGGGATCCTGATTGTGGAGCTAAGGAGAATTGAACTCCTGACCTCCTGCATGCCATGCAGGCGCTCTACCAACTGAGCTATAGCCCCGCTGTTCGCTGTGTTTCCCTGCGTTTCCGCGCTGCGAACAAGAAGAACTTTAGCCTGCGACCTGCCGGAAAGTGAAATCCGGCCGGGGCCACCCGGAGACGGCCCGGAACCAGCGCCAGGACGTGTCCGGCCCGTCATGGCGTTGAACCGGCAGACGCTTTGCACAGGGGGTGGGCTCGCCCGGCCAGGATGGTTGCCGAGGTCGTCCTGCCGGGGGTCCCACCCGCTGTGTTCGGTGGTCACCGTCCTGGCTTCCCATGTGGAACACGTCGGCGGGTTCCTGGGAACCTGGCTACCCAGGGCAACCGTGTCGGCCCACACAACCAGGGTTGCCGACCACTGGCCTCAAGAGGGGCTTCACGAACGGGCGTTCATCGCGGACGACGGTGGAGTCGACCGAGATGTCCCTGTCGATCTCGCGTGCGGGTCGGCCGCGGCATGGACCTGCTGGAGCAGACGTTCCCAGGTGCCGTCGGCGGACCACAGGCGGTGGCGTTCGTAGACGGTCCTCCACGGTCCGAAGCGTTCGGGCAGGTCACACCGCTGCACCCCGGTCCGCACCCGGGGCACAATCCCGTCGATCACCTGCCGGTGATCCCGTCACCTGCCACAACGCCCGTTACTGACCGGCAGGAACGGCAGGAACGGGCGCAGCCGTTCCCACTCGGCATCACTCGGACCACCCCGCCCGATGCCCACCGGAACGGCTCAGGCACGGAGCGGTCACATGATCGGCCGGACGCGTCCTAGTCGTCGTCGCCGAGCACCGGCTCCGGGAGCGTGCCGGCGTTGTGTTCCAGCAGACGCCAGCCACGCGCGCCCTCCCCGAGGACGGACCAGCAGCAGTTGGACAGCCCGCCGAGCCCTTCCCAGTGGTGCGCCTCCAGGCCCAGCAGCCGGCCGATCGTCGTCCTGATCGTGCCGCCGTGGCTGACCACGACGAGCGTGCCGTTCTCCGGGAGCTTCTCGGCGTGCTCCAGGACGACCGGGGCCGCCCTGTCGGCGACCTCGGTCTCCAGCTCGCCGCCGCCACGGCGCACGGGCTCCCCGCGCTTCCACGCCGCGTACTGCTCACCGAAGCGCTCGACGATCTCCTCGTGGGTCAGACCCTGCCAGGAGCCCGCGTACGTCTCGCGGAGCGAAGCGTCGTGGGCGACGGTGAGACCGCTGACGGCGGACAGCTCGGCAGCCGTGGCCGCCGCCCGCCGCAGGTCGGAGGCCACGATGGCGTCCGGCTTCAGCGAAGCGAGCAGCCGGGCGGCGCGGCGGGCCTGCCCGACGCCGGCCTCGGTGAGCTCGATGTCCGTGGAGCCCTGGAAGCGGCGCTCCAGATTCCATGCCGTCTGGCCGTGCCGCCAGAGGACGACCCTGCGGCCCCTGCCGCTGCTGCTGCCGTTCAGCTCTGGTCACCTTCCGTGCCGCCGTTGAGCTGTGCGTGCTCCTCGGCCTTGCCACGGGTCTTGACCGCGTCCTCGGGGAGGGCGATCTCCGGGCAGTCCTTCCACAGGCGCTCCAGCGCGTAGAAGACGCGCTCCTCGCTGTGCTGGACGTGGATGACGATGTCGACGTAGTCGAGGAGGATCCAGCGGGCGTCGCGGTCGCCCTCACGGCGCACCGGCTTGACGCCGAGCTCCTTCTGGAGCCGCTCCTCGATCTCGTCGACGATCGACTTGACCTGGCGGTCGTTGGGGGCCGAGGCCAGCAGGAAGGCGTCGGTGATCGACAGCACGTCGCTGACGTCGTAGGCGATGATGTCGTGCGCGAGCCGGTCGGCGGCCGCCTGAGCGGCGGCGTTGATGAGCTCGATGGAGCGGTCCGTGGCGGTCACATGCAGGCTTTCGTCGGCGGTCGGATGCAACCCCTAGGGTCTCACGGACCACCGACAGAGCCTTACTGCGTTTCACCGGCGGGCTTTCACCGTGTTCATCGGCCGGCTTCAGCGACGTCACCGGCCGACGCCGGAGCGTCGGCCGGTGCCCGTGAGCGGGCCGGCGGGCTACTGGACCTTGTAGTCCTGACCGAGGACCGCGGACACGTCGGCGTTGGCGGCCGGTTCGCCCTTCTTCACGTCGCCCGCGGAAAGACCCAGGGTCTTGGCCACCTCGACGGCCTTCTCCTTGTCCCCGGCGGACCGGTAGAGCACGACGGACGACGCCTCGGCCCCTGCCCTGCCGCTGTCCACGAAGGCGTATCCGCCGTTGACCAGCTGGACCCGGGCGGACCCCGCGGCCTTCTCGTTCCCGGTGGCGTTACGGACGGCGACCCGGAGCGGAGCGCCCGCCTCGGGGGCCTTCACCGTGCCGCCGAGGATGTCCTTGACGACGCCGCGGGTGTCCGCCTCGGTGAGCGTGCCGTCTTCCTGGACCGGCAGTACGGCCGTCTTGTAGTCGCCGACCTTGGCGCGCGAGGCCAGCTTGGCGAGAGAGGCTCCGAGGTCCTTTTCGGGGAGAGACGGGTCGAGCACCTGGAGCAGCGTCTCGATGGTGACGGTCGCGGCCTTGGGGTCCTCGGAGATCTTGCGCAGGGTGGCGCGCATGACCTCGCCGAACCGCGTCAGCTGCTTGGCCTCGGGCTCGCCCGGCGCGCGGTACGTGGCGTACGCGACGGCCATCGGACCGCTGAGCGTCTGGCCCTCGCCCTCGTTCACCAGGGGCGATGCGCCTTTCTTGGCGTCGGGCACCTCGGTGTCGGTGTCGACCTCGATGTTGCCGACCAGCTCGACGAGGTTCTCCAGGTACGGGGTGTCCAGCCGCCAGGTGCCGGTGATCCGGGTGCCCAGGAGGGTGTCGATGGATTCCCGGGTGCCGGTCCTGCCGTCGTCCTCGACGGACTTGCCGAGCGTGGTGGTGGTCCCGTCGTCGCCCGCGACGGCGAGGGAGTTGGGCAGCAGGACGGTGGTGCCCTGCTTGGTGGTGGCGTTGTCGACGAGCAGCGCCGTCGAGGTGCCGCCCTTCTTCGTGTCGTGCAGGTGCACCACGATCATGTCGCGCTGCTGGGCGCCGGCGGCCACGGTCTTCTTGTCGTCCGATCCGGACAGGCCCGGGATCATGTCGGCGGACCAGAGGTAGCCGGCCCCGCCGACGACGACGAGCACGGCGACGACTATCAGCGCGACCATACGGTTGCGGCCCTTGCGCCGCGCCTCCTCGCGCCGCTCGCTGCGGCTCTCGGTGAACTTCAGCCAGTCGATGACGTCTTCGGAGTCCTCGTCGGGCTCCTCGATGAACGAGAACTGCTCGGTGCGGTAGTCCGGGGTGGGCTTGCGCTGCCCCGGAAGCCCGGGCTCGTCCTCTGCCTCCGCTGCCTCCGCTGCCTCCGGAGACTGCTGCGGCTGCGGCGGCTGTGCGGGAGCCTGCGGGGCCTGTTCCGGTGCGGGGGCCGCGCCCTGCTGCGGGATGCTCCAGTGCTGGCCGGTGTCGACCGCGGCGGGCTGCTGCCCGGTGGCGTAGCCGTAGTCGGTGTAGGAGCCGTAGCCGTACCCCTGGTCGGCGCCCTGGCCCTGCTGTGTCTGTGGCGTCTGACCCGGGTGCCGGTCGGCGTAGGGGTCGTAACCCTGGGGCTGCTGCTGGGGGTTGCCGTACGCGTCGTAGCCGTAGCCGGCGTCCTGGGTCCGGTGTCCCTGGCCCTGCTGGGCGGCGTACGGGGAGTAACTCTGCCCCTGCTGGTCGTACTGCGTGTGGCCCTGTTGCTGACCCTGCTGCTGGTAGACCGGCTGCCCGTACGCGTCGTAGCCGACGATCTGCGGCTCTTGGTAGTACGGGTCGTACGGGTCGTGTCGGTCGTTCACCGGTGCCCCTCTCCGTGGCTCATTCGCCGCGGTACAGCTGGCGCTTGTCGATGTAGCGGACCACGCCGTCCGGCACCAGGTACCAGACCGGCTCCCCCTGCGCGACCCTCTCACGACAGTCCGTGGACGAGATCGCCAGCGCGGGCACCTCCACGAGGGAGACGCCGCCCACGGGCAGCCCGTCGTCCGTGAGCACATGACCCGGGCGGGTCACACCGATGAAGTGGGAGAGCGAGAACAGCTCCTCCGCGTCGCGCCAGGTGAGGATCTGGGACAACGCGTCGGCGCCGGTGATGAAGAAGAGGTCCGCCTCGCCGTGGACCTCACGCAGGTCCCGCAGCGTATCGATGGTGTACGTCGGTCCGCCACGGTCGATGTCACTGCGGCTGACGGAGAACTGCGGATTGGACGCGGTGGCGATGACCGTCATCAGGTAGCGGTCCTCGGCCGGGGAGACCTTCTTGTGGCTCTTCTGCCAAGGCTGCCCGGTGGGGACGAAGACGACCTCGTCGAGACGGAACTGGGCGGCCACTTCACTGGCCGCCACCAGGTGTCCATGGTGGATCGGGTCGAATGTCCCGCCCATCACGCCGATACGGCGTTTGCCGGGGCCGGTAGGCACTTCCTGCTCTCCCATGCGTGCAGAGCCTACTGGCACAGCTGTACGCCCCGACTCAGCGGTCGCGGTTGAAGCGGGTGGTGACCCACAGCAGGAACATCAGCGCGAGGAAGGCCCCGGCGCCGACGAGGTAGGGGTTGAGACTTTCGTGGTTGCCGCCCTCGCCGCCCTCGGAGGCGAGAGTGACCAGCTGGTGTGCGGTGCTCGTGAGGCTCATCTTCGGCAGGACCTATCGATCGTGAATCGGAAGGAAGACGTCGGTCACATCGTATGCGGGACCCTCGGGCACGCTCACGGCGACTCAGTCGTTGTTGTCGTCGTTGCGGTACCCACGCAGCAGGAACCAGGCGAGCAGCACCGTGCCGAGGATCGAGACGAGCAGCACGATCCGGAGGGTGCCGCCCGGTCCCGGCTCCTGGGACGCGGCGGCGAGCAGTACGTCGGTGTGCGGCATTCGGGCGCTCCTCAAAGTTATCCACAGCCCCCGCACACCGTAGCGCCAGCGCATACGCTGGGGTTTTGTCCGGGGGACGAGCAACGTCTCGTACGAACAGGGGGCCATCCATGACCGACAGCAGTCACGAGAACGTGCCGAGCAGGCAGCGCCGGCGATTCCCCGGGATCTCCTCCCGGGCCTACGAGCACCCCGCCGACCGCTCGGCCCTGGTGGCCCTGCGCAAGCTGACCGGGTTCGACACCGTGTTCAAGGCGCTCAGCGGGCTGCTCCCGGAGCGCAGCCTGCGGCTGCTCTTCCTCTCCGACTCCGTGCGGGTGAGCGACGCTCAGTTCGCCCACCTCAACGACATGCTGCGGGACGCGTGTTACATCCTGGACCTGGAGAAGGTCCCGCCGATGTACGTGAAGCAGGACCCGCAGCCCAACGCCATGTGCATCGGGCTCGACGAGCCGATCATCGTGGTCACCACCGGCCTGGTCGAGCTGCTCGACGAGGAGGAGATGCGGGCGGTGGTGGGCCACGAGGTGGGCCACGCGCTCTCCGGCCACTCCGTGTACCGGACGATACTGCTGTTCCTGACGAACCTCGCCGTGAAGGTCGCCTGGATCCCGCTGGGCAATGTGGCGGTCATGGCGATAGTGACGGCGCTGCGCGAGTGGTTCCGCAAGTCGGAGCTGTCCGCGGACCGGGCCGGGCTGCTGGTCGGCCAGGACATCACGGCTTCCATGCGCGGCCTGATGAAGATCGCGGGCGGCAATCACCTCCACGAGATGAACGTGGACGCCTTCCTCGCCCAGGCCGACGAGTACGAGAAGGGCGGCGACCTCCGCGACTCCGTGCTCAAGATCCTCAATGTGCTGCCCCGGACGCACCCGTTCACCACCGTGCGGGCCGCCGAGCTGAAGAAGTGGTCGGAGACCCGCGACTTCCAGCGGATCATGGACGGTCACTACCCGCGGCGCGACGAGGACAAGGACACCTCGGTGACCGACTCGTTCCGGGAGTCCGCCTCGCACTACGCGGACACGGTGCGCACCAGCAAGGACCCGCTGATGAAGCTCGTGGGCGACATCGCCGGCGGCGCGGGAGACCTGGGCGGCAAACTGCGCGACAAGTTCACCGGAGCCGGGGCCGGTACCGGGGGTGCGAAGGGCGGACCGCAGGGCCCGGCCGGCGATTCCGCTACGGGCGGGGACGGGACGTCGGGCCGCCGTGAGGACCCTGAGGAGGGGAGCTCGGGGACGTCGGGGCCGTCGGGGAGCTGACGGCCGCCAGGGTTCCGCAGAGCGCCGCCGTGGGCCGGCCCGTGGCGTACGGGTCGGTGGCGGCGGGTCCGCGGGCGTCCGCCCGCTCCCCGGCGAGGAGCGGGCGGAGCATCCCGGTCGCGTCGGCCGAGCAGGACTGCGGCCCTGCCTGGACGTAGGCGGTGCGCACCTCCAGGCGGTGCAGTCGCAGGTCCTCCCGGTCGAAGCGGAAGTGCAGCTCGCGCCGCACGGTGAACAGGGACGCTCCGTCCTCCCGGTGGGGGCCGTCCGCCGGGCGCAGGGCGTAGGTGAAGGTGTGGTCCGAGATGACGCCGAGGGCGCCCGCCGCCTCCTCCTCGTAGCGGAGGGTGCCCTTGACCCGGATCTGCGGGTCCGCGAGCTCCACCTGCGCCGGGTCGAAGCGCACGAGCCAGCCGGTGGCCGCGTGGCTCCCGTCGTCCGCCGGCTTGCTCAAGCTCTGTTCGAACTGGGCGCGCTGGTCCGGGTCGAGGAGGTGCTCGACGGGCCGGCGTACGGAGCCGGTGAGGACGTCGGGGTTCAGGGACGACTCCACCAGGTAGTCCTTGACCGTGGCGAGAGCGGCGGTGATCTGGCTGTCGGAGAAGTTCTGGGTGCGCTCCACGGCGGGGAAGTTGATGCCTGCCGCGCCCGTGCGGAATCCGGAGACCGGCTCGGCCCGGTACAGCCGCTCGGGTGACCCGCCCGGTACGGCGCCCCGGGGGGCCAGGGGGACGACGGTGGTCCGCAGGGGTTCGGCGCGTCGGGGGGCCGGCTGGGGGTAGGGGCTCCGGAATCCGATGTAGACGGCCACGGCGAAGGCCAGGGCGATGAGGACGACCAGGGCTATGGCGGCCCGGGAGCCGCCGCTTCGGACGGTGACCTGCGCCTCGGGCAGTGTGCGGACGGCACGGGCGTGCTCGCCCATCCGTTCCTGCGCCGAGTACTCCTGCAACCGGGCAGCCTGGACGAACGACTCGTCGAAGACGAGCGAGCGGTATTCGTCCTCGCCGCCCGCGGGGTTCTCGGGCGGGCCGTCCGGCGGTTCTGAGCGGCCTGTCATGACTTCTCTCCCGATCTCCACACCGGTCGGTTCGGTGCGCAACGGTCTGCTTCGGCCGAGCGGCGTCCGGCAGCGAGAAGCCCCCCTGGGAACGAGGGGTCACATCCTCAGGGTAGGTCGATTGCGGTCTGCGTAAACGCTGAGACCGCCGGGAAGTGCGAGGGCGAAGGGGGCGGCCATCGGCGAACGGGTGATGTGAGGGGGGAGGACTCAGGGCACCCGGGGCTCGGCGGAGACCGCGGGGCGGGAGTAGTCCGCGGAGGCCGACGGGACGGCCCCGGGCTTGTCCACGCCGCTGGTGGCGGGCGGCGGCACCTGGTCCTGACGGTTGTTCGAGGCGCCCCGGTGGACCGCGCTGAAGGCGAGGGAGACCAGGCCGACGCCCATCACCACAGCCAGCAGCCAGGCGACCGGGCGGTGCCAGCGGGCGGAGTTGCGGTAGGGGCGCAGGGAGCCGCCGTGGCGGCCGTAGGGGCCCGGGGCGGGGTCGTCGCCCCCGACGCCGTGGTCCGGGTCGTAGTCGAGGTCGTGGGGGTCGTGGTAGCCCCGGGTGCGGCCGTAGGGGCCGTATCCGTCGTCGGCGCGACGGCTCCGGCGGGCACGGGCCGCGTCGGCCTCGGCGCGGGCCTCGGCGGCGGCGAGCAGGCGCTCCACGGCGGTGGGCTCATGGACGGGCGCCGACCGGACGAAGTCCTCGTCGAACACCACGGAGGCGAAGTCCTCGTCCGCGCCCCCGCGGTCGTCGTCGGGCTCCCAGCCGTCCGGGAGCACGCTCGCCGCGTTGTCGGGATCACCCCGATACATCCAGTATCGGGGCGACCCTCCGCCTTGCGATCGCACGCACCAGACGCCGCCGAGCCCGCCCTAGCGGATGTGCCCGTCCCCCGTGACGATGTACTTCGTCGACGTCAGCTCGGGCAGGCCCATCGGACCGCGGGCGTGCAGCTTCTGCGTGGAGATGCCGATCTCGGCGCCGAAGCCGAACTGCCCGCCGTCCGTGAAGCGGGTGGAGGCGTTCACGGCGACCGTGGTCGAATCGACCAATCGGGTGAACCGGCGGGCGGCGGCCTGCGAGGTGGTGACGATCGCCTCGGTGTGGCCGGAGGACCAGAGCCGGATGTGGGCGACCGCCGCGTCCAGGGAGTCGACGACCGCCGCCGCGATGTCGTAGGAGAGGTACTCCGTCTCCCAGTCCTCCGTCGTCGCCGGGACCACCGTGGCCTTGGTGGACCCGGCGTGGGCGAGCACCCGCTCGTCGCCGTGGACCGTGACCCCGGCCTCGGCCAGCGCGTCCAGGGCGAGCGGCAGGAAGGCGTCCGCCACGTCCTTGTGGACGAGCAGGGTCTCGGCCGCGTTGCAGACGCTGGGGCGCTGGGCCTTGGAGTTGATCAGGATGTCGACCGCCATGGCCAGGTCCGTCTGCGCGTCGACGTAGACGTGGCAGTTGCCGGTGCCCGTCTCGATGACGGGGACGGTGGACTGCTCGACGACCGTGCGGATCAGCGAGGCGCCGCCGCGCGGGATGAGGACGTCGACCAGGCCGCGGGCCCGCATCAGTTCCGATACGGATTCGCGGCTCTCGCCCGGGACGAGCTGCACCGCGTCGGCCGGCAGTCCGGAGCCGCCGACCGCGTCGCGCAGGACCCGGACGAGGGCGGTGTTGGAGGCGTAGGCGGAGGAGGAGCCGCGCAGCAGGACCGCGTTGCCGGACTTCAGGCAGAGGGCGGCCGCGTCGACGGTGACGTTGGGCCGGGCCTCGTAGATGATGCCGACGACACCGAGCGGGACCCGCACCTGGCGGAGGTCGATGCCGTTGGGCAGGGTCGAGCCGCGCACCACTTCGCCGACCGGGTCGGGCAGCGCGGCCACGTCCCGTACGTCGGCGGCGATGGCGCGGATGCGTTCCGGGGTGAGGGTGAGGCGGTCGATGATGCCTTCGCTCGTCCCGGCCTCGCGGGCGCGCTCGACGTCCTCCGCGTTGGCCTCGACGATCTCGCTCGTGCGCACTTCGAGGGCGTCGGCGATGGCCAGCAGTGCGTCGTCCTTGGCCGCGCGTGGAAGTGGCGCGATGTCGGCGGCGGCGGCACGGGCCCGGTAGGCGGTCTGCGCGACCGGGGAGAGGTTGTCGTAGGGCGAGAGCGTGGTCATGCCCGCAGAGTAATGCGCGCTCTGCGGGCATCCGGTACATATCCCGTGATGCGAGACGGCCGACCCGAGGGGCGGACGCCCCCGGACCACCCCCGAGTCACCCCGGGGTCAGTAGGGGTGCACGCCGACGGGGGCCGCGGGCGGCGGTCCGTACCCCTCGGCGATCCGCAGGTGGTAGGTCTCGCGGTCGATGACTTCGAGGCCGACGATCTCCCAGGGCGGGAGCCGGGCGCTGGAGCGGTGCTCGCCCCACAGCCGCAGCGCGACCGCGGCCGCGTCGTGCAGATCGCGGGCCTCTTCCCAGTAGCGGATCTCCGCGTGGTCGTTGGCGTAGCGGCTGGTCAGCAGGAAGGGATGGTCGTGGGCGAGCTGTTCCAGGCCGCGTCTGACCTCGGCGAGCGGAGTCTCGGCGCCCGAGACGCTGAGGGTGATGTGCCAGAGCTTCGACTGCGGGGACTCCTCCTTCGCCGTCGTGACCGGCTCCCGTTCGACGGTGTCCGACGGGAGGGGATTCCGGTCGAAATCCGCCCCCGCTCCGACACTCGTCAGGGCGCGGTTGGCCGTGCCTCGGGGCGGCGCCCCCGGGCGCGCTCGTCTCACCGGCGGCCTCCTGTGATGTGTTGCTGTGCGGTACCTCTGTTTCCCCACTACAAAGTGGACCAGTCCACAGCCGGGCGTGGGGCGGTTTTGGTGAAGGTCCCTGCCGGAGAGCGGGACTTTCAGCCGATTCAGGGGGTGAGGCGCGGCGCGAGGAGGACCAGATCGTCCCTGTGTACGACCTCGCGCTCGTAGGCGGGCCCCAGTTCGCGAGCCAGATCCCGGGTGGAGCGGCCGAGCAGTTGGGGGATCTCCTTCGCGTCGAAGTTGACGAGTCCGCGGGCGATCGGGGTGCCGTGGGGATCGCGCAGTTCGACGGGGTCGCCGGCGCTGAACTCGCCCTCGACGGCGGAGATTCCGGCGGGCAGCAGTGAGGTGCGCCGCTCCACCACGGCCCGTACGGCGCCGTCGTCGAGGGTGAGCGCGCCCTGCGGGGTGGAGGCGTGGGCCAGCCACAGGAGCCGGTCGGCGGAGCGGCGGCCGGTGCGGTGGAAGTACGTGCCGGTGTCGCGGCCCGCGAGCGCGTCGGCGGCCCGGCTGGCGGAGGTGAGGACGACGGGGACGCCGGCGGCGGTGGCGATGCGGGCGGCGTCGACCTTGGTGACCATGCCGCCGGTGCCGACGCCCGCCTTCCCGGCGCTGCCGATGGTGACGCCCGCCAGGTCCTCGGGGCCGGTGACCTCGGCGATGCGGGAGGCGCCGGGGGTGCCGGGCGGTCCGTCGTAGAGGCCGTCCACGTCGGAGAGCAGGACGAGCAGGTCGGCGTGGACGAGGTGGGCGACGAGGGCGGCGAGCCGGTCGTTGTCGCCGAAGCGGATCTCATCGGTGGCGACGGTGTCGTTCTCGTTGACGACGGGGACGGCGCCCATCTCCAGGAGCTTGTCCAGGGTGCTGTAGGCGTTGCGGTAGTGGCCGCGGCGGCTGGTGTCGTCCGCGGTGAGGAGCACCTGGCCGACGCGGACGCCGTAGCGCGCGAACGAGGCGGTGTAGCGGGCCACGAGGAGGCCCTGGCCGACGCTGGCGGCGGCCTGCTGGCGGGCCAGGTCCTTGGGCCTGCGGACGAGGCCGAGCGGGGCGAGTCCGGCGGCGATGGCTCCGCTGGAGACGAGGACGACCTCGCGTTCGCCGCCGTCCCTGACCTTGGCCAGGACGTCGACGAGGGCGTCGACCCGGTCGGCGTCGAGGCCGCCGGAGGCCGTGGTGAGCGAGGAGGAGCCGATCTTGACGACGACCCTGCGGGCGCCGGTCACTGCCGGCTCGCGGCCCGACGGCCTCTGCTCTGCCACGTGCTTCCTCGCTCTGGATCGCCCCGGTGTCCCGATGAGGGGCCTTCGAGCCGCCCCGGCACAGCACAGTACGCGAGCGGCCGCCCCCGCCGCCCGCCCGTTCCGTTCGGTGGACGTCCGAGGGCGGCCGGTGAGGGGGGTGCGGGCGGACGGCGGGGGCGGCCGGGGTGGATCAGCCCTGCTGCTCTTCCTTGACGGCGAGCATCCGGTCCACGACGCGGGCGGCGGCGCGGCCGTCGGAGGGCTCGCAGAAGTCGACCCGGAACTGGGCGTACTTCTCCTTGTACTCCTCGCTCACCTCGTCGATGTTCCGGATCGCGGAGACCAGGTCCTCGGAGGTCTTGATCAGCGGCCCGGGGGCGCGGGAGGTGAAGTCGAAGTAGAAGCCGCGCAGGGTGTCGCGGTAGTGCTCCAGGTCGTACGTGAAGAAGAGCATCGGGCGCCCGGAGTGCGCGAAGTCGAACAGCACCGAGGAGTAGTCCGTGATCAGCACGTCGGCGATCAGGTAGAGGTCGGCGATGTCCGGGTAGTACGTGACGTCGTAGACGAAGCCCTGTCCGGCGCCGGGGATGGAGTCGAGGACCTTGTGGTGCTTGCGGTAGAGCAGCACGTGGTCCTCGCCGAGCTCGCGGCGGGCGGCCTCGACGTCGATCTTGTTGTCGAGCTTGAAGCGGCGTCCGCCGTAGCGCTGGTCGTCGCGCCAGGTGGGGGCGTACAGCACGACCTTCTTGCCCGCGGGGATGCCGAGCTTCTCGCGTACGGCCGCGGCGCGCTTGACGCGGTCGGGGGCGTGGAAGACGTCGTTGCGCGGGTAGCCCGCCTCCAGGACCTCGCACTGGAGGCGGAAGGAGTTGGTCATGATCGGGGTGGTGAAGGCGTTCGGCGTGATGAACAGGCTGTACTGGCGCGAGCGCTGCGGGAGGCTTGCGATGTAGGCGAGGTTCGCCTTCGGGGTGCCGAGGAGGTCGGCGCCGATGCGCTTGAGCGGGGTGCCGTGCCAGGTCTGGACGACGACCTGGCCCTCGCGGCGGACGAACCACTCGCGGATGCCGCCGTTGGTGACGACGTACCGGCTGCGTGCCAGTGCCTCGTACCACTCCTTGCTGCCCCACTCGACGCCGCGGACGCCGGGCGGCAGGACGACCTGCTGGTCGTGGACCATCGCGATGTGCTCGACCTCGGTACCCCGGCGCTTGAGCTCCTCGTAGACCGCGCGGGGCGAGTCGGAGAACTGCTTGCCGCCGAAGCTGTTGTAGAGCACGGCCTCGCGCAGCGGCAGCTTGCGCTGCTCGGGGGTGTAGACGTCGCGCATCAGGCGCTGGCGGTAGGCGCCGCGCAGCTCCGGGTCGAGGACCGGGCCGGACTCCACGAAGATCCGGTCGAAGTCGACCCGCTCCACGGTGTACGTGCGGTGCTCGCCCCGGTGGGCCAGCGGCAGCGTGCCGACGAGGTCGGGGCGGATCGTGACGGGGAGGTCGCGGGTGTGGTCCCACTCGCTGCGCAGGCGCAGGCGCGGCATCCAGCGGCCGGCGCGCAGCGGCACGGTGCCCTCGTAGGTGGGCATGGCGTCCGGGCGCAGGCGGGCGGTGAAGCGGCCGTCGGCGAACTCGACCGGCAGCGGCCGGTCCTCGTTGCGGCCGGTGTGGCGCAGGACCATCTTCATCTGGTCGGCGGGGCCGGTGTAGACGCCGGAGAGGACCAGTTCGCCCTCGGCGCTCCACTCGACGCCGTCGACCAGCGGCTGGACCGTGCGGACCTGCGGGGTGAAGTTCCCCGCGCCGTCGGTGAGGATCGCGAACTCGCGTCCCCCGGGCAGCGGGTGGACTCCGGTGACGTGCTTCGCACCGCCCGTGGCACGGCGGGTGGTGCCGTCGGCGAAGACGATCTGCGCACGGTACTTGACGGCCTTGCCGGGCTGTACGTCGTCGACGGGCAGGTCCGCGAAGTCCAGGCGGGCGGTGTGCCGGAGCCAGCCGTCGGCACCGGTCTCGCCCTGCTGGAGCGGGAGGTCGGTGGTGAAGCCGCTCGGCTCGTGGTCGATCCGCAGGGCTGTGGGGTACTTGCCCGCAGGAGTGGTGACGCGGGAGCGCAGGGTGACGGTGAGGTTCCCGCCGTCGGCTTCCTGGGCGATGATCTCGGCGGGGACGACGTCGACGGAGAGCTTGAGCCGGTTGCGGTCGAAGCCGGCGACGAGGCGGACGCCGTCGTCCAGGACCCGGGTGTAGCTGTGGCCGGCCGCGCCCGCGTTGTTCTTGGTGATGCTGCCGACCGACATGCCGCCGGGGCGCGGGATCCCGATGCCCAGGCGCCAGGTGCCGGACTGCCACTGGCCGCGTACGCGCAGCCGGGACGGGTCGATGCCGAGCTCGAAGCCGGACCAGTCGTAGTTGTGCAGGGCGCCCTTGGCCTCGGCGGTGGCACGGGGTTCCAGGACGGTGCGCATCCGCAGCGGGAGCGTGGAGCGGCTGCCCTGGCGGCGGAGCACGGCGACGCGCAGGGAGCGCTTGCCGGTGGCCGAGGGGACGTTGGGGATGTAGGCGTAGCCCTTGACGAGGAGCTTGCCGTCCTCCCAGCCGAGGTCGAGGAGCTTGCCGCGTACGGGAAGTTCGCTGCGGTTGAAGTTGCGCACGGAGGAGGGGAGCGAGGAGCTCTCGACGCCGGGCAGTTCGATGCGGGCGCGCCGCAGGCCGCGGACGGAGAAGGCTCCCGGGTTCTCCCGCTCGTAGTGCAGCAGGTCGGCCAGCTCGTCACCGCGGCCGCTGGCCGCCAGGTGCCACTTGACCCGGGCCATCGGGGAGAACTGCCGCACGACCTTGGGGGCGGCACGGTCCAGGAAGTCCTTGGCCGCTCGGTGGAACTCGGGGCGCTCCTCGACCGGAGTCTCCGGGAAGTACTTCATGAGCCGGCTGAGCTCGTCGGGGATCGCTTCGAGGGACGCCACGGGGAGAGGGCCTTTCCGGGGGGACGTGCAGATGATGAACCCCGGAAGGACGGGGCGTTAATGAGACGTCTCCAACCGTCTCATGGTTGCCCAACAGTATGACGTGACACCTCTCACAGGACGAACCCGCCCCGGTCGTCACCGGGGCGGGGAGAAGGGTCCGGGGCTCCCCCGGGGTCCGGTTCAGACGCGGTGCGCTCGCGGGGTGCGCAGGGCGCTGAGCACCGTACGGCGGGCCTTGCGGACCACGCGCCGGGCGAAGGAGACGCGGGGGCCGGCCTGCGGCGCCTCGATGCGCCGGCCGCCGACCCACTCCGTGACGGTCACCTCGTACGCCCGGTCGGGGAGCACGGAGCTCTCGCCGAAGTGCGGGTAGGCGAGGTGGAGTCGGGGCGGGCTCCCCCGGCGGACGAGTTCGGGCTCCTTCTTGTCGCGCAGGAAGGCCGCGACGTCCAGGAGCAGGTCGAGCCGGCCCTCGGCGAGGCACATCAGCCGCAGCCGTTCGTTCACCTTGAGGTTGCGGCCGAGCTCCGGTGTCCAGTACGCCTTCATCAGGGGGGCGGCGAGCGCCATCTTCCGCTCGCGTACCTCGTCCTTCTGCTTCACCAGTCCGGGGCCGAACTGCGGCAGCAGCGTGATGACGAAGGGCCGCACCATCAGGGCGTCGCGCCGGGGGCCGGGGGGCACGTACTCGGCGATGAGCCCCATGAGGGCGCGGGCCGAGTCGAAGCGGCGTTTGTAGCTGCCCTTCCTGGTCATCTGGTTGCGGTCCTCGCGGCCCACCAGGTAGTAGCAGGTGTAGTCGGCGACGACGGAGACCCCGTTGCCGCGCAGATACGCCTCCATCGTGAACAGGGCGTCCTCGCCCGTCTTCAGCTTCTCGTCGAAGGTCATGCCGAGGCGTACGAGGAGGTCGCGCCGGAAGAGTTTCTGCGCGCTCAAGGTGAATTTGATGTTGGAGGAATACAGGTCGGCGCGCTCGACGGTCTTTTTCCACATGGACTTCGCGGCACCGCGATTGACGCCGACGATCTTCCCGAGCACCACGTCCGTGCCCGCCCGGTCACCCATGGCGACCATGCGTTCCAGGGCTTCCTCGCCGAAGTAGTCGTCCGCGTCCAGAAAGAAGACGTACCGGCCGCGGGCGAGGTCGAGGCCCCGGTTACGTGGCCCGCTGGGGCCGCCGGAATTCTCCTGGCGGACGACTCTCATGGGAATCGCGGTCCGGGCGGCGAATTCCTCCAGGCAGGCGCCGGTGCCGTCGGTGGAGCCGTCGTCGATCGCGACGATCTCCATACGGTCCGCGCCGATGGTCTGCGCCTCGACGGACTCCAGGCACCGGACCAGGTAGGGCATCGCGTCATAAGCTCCGATGATCACACTGACATCGGGCTCATCGTTCTTCCTGGGCATGTCGGGCATGTGCACCTGTCGATTTGATCACGAAAGAAGGCAGATTGCCCGACTCTGCACTCTTTATGCATCGCCACGCCGAACGACCCGTACATCCCTCCCCCAGGAGAGACGTACGGGTCGCGATCGGGGTTGCCTGCTTTTCAGCCAGTTCGATCAGGTGTGCGGCGCTCGGCCGTGCGTCGCTACAGCGCTCAGCGCACGGACGAGGTCCCCTCGGTGAGGGCGGTCTCCGCCTCCGCCTCCGCTGCCGCCTCGGCCTCCGGTGCGTCCGGAGCGTCCGGGTCCGCCGCGGCGTCGGCCGCGGCGAGAGCCTGCGGATCACCGGTCCCGACACCGCTGGTGACGGCCTCCGCGTCCGGCACCGCCACGGCCTGCTCGCCGAGCCGCTGGGCGACGCCAAGGTTGCGGGCCTCGGCCTTGGCGGCCAGCGCCCGTACCGCGGCGTTGAACTGCTCCATGGAGGTCGGCTCGTCCGGCCCCAGGAGGTAGGTCTTCAGCTCGCGGCGGGCTTCCGCCAGCGTGTCCGCCGCCGGGTCGGCCACCGCGGCCAGCAGTTCGTCGAGCTCCTCGGCCCCGTTGGAGAGGATGACCGCGGCGCGCACCGCGGTGTTCTGCCGCTTGAACTCGTCGGCTCCGAGTGCGGCGGAGTCGGTGACCGCGTACGGCTTGCCGCTGGCGATGAAGTCGGAGACCACACTGGAAATGTCCGAAACCATGGCGTCGGACTCGTTGAAGCAGTCGTACAGCTTGGGCTGCGCGCCGGTCACCGTACGGTGCTCCCACCAGCCGAAGGAGCGCCAGTAGGCGTCGTTCCACTCGGCCCGCAGCTGGGCGCTCTCGGCCTCGCGGGCGGGGTCGGCGAGCGAGATCCGCGACTCCTCCGCGTCGTCGCCACCGGCGTTGCTGGTGGCCGCGAGCTGCGCGAGCCGGGCTTCGATCCGGGCCAGCTCGGCCTTGGCGGCGCGCTGCCCCGCGGCGGCCGACGACGCCTCCTTCACCCAGCGGGGCTCGGCGGCGCGCTCGGCGGCGGCCTTCTCCAGCATCGCCCGGATCCGGGCGTCGACGGCCTTGGCCTTGCCGCTGCGGATGCCGGTGAAGGGGTGCGGCTTGTAGATGATCCGGACCGGGTCCGCGGCGTTCAGCAGCCGGCGCACGATGTTCTCGCCCGCCAGCAGCAGCGAGGTGTTGCCCGGGTTGTCGTCCCAGCCCTCCCAGGTGGGCGCGTACAGCACGGTCGGGATGGGGTTCTTCACCGCGCCCGTCCAGCTCCTGATGGGCTCCAGCTGCGGACGGCCGACCTCGACGATGTCCTGGTCGCGGACGCCCACGTCGGCCAGCGCGTAGCGGTCGCGGCCGGCCCGGCCCGCGGTCCAGACCTCGTCGTAGACCTTGGAGTACGGGTTGACGCTGGCGAGCTTGTCGCTGTCGCCGTGGCCGATGAAGACGTGCTTCATCGTCGGGACCCGCAGGATGTGGATGTTCTTGCCGACGTTGGCGGGATACAGGCAGACCCGGACGGTCGAGAGGTCCAGGTTCATCAGGTGGGTGCCGGCCGGGACGCAGATGACCGGGACGGAGGTCTCGGCCAGCTGCGGGACGAGTCCGCGCTCCCGCATGATGATCAGCGGGCGGCCCTCGATCCGGGCCATGGTCTCCAGCCACATGTTGCCCTGGTAGGCGGACTCGTTGGAGCCGGAGAAGTAGAGCACCACGGTCGGCTGGTACTCGCGCAGCCAGGTGTCGACGGCCTTGAGCACGGTGGGGGCCGGAGGAGCCAGCCGGCCTCGGCGCATGTACGGGAAGAGCAGCGCGAGGTAGAGCAGGGCCAGCAGCAGCGTCAGGCCGATGCCCGCGTAGCCGATGACGTCCTCACCGGTCCCGGCGGCGATCAGGATGCCCACCACGGCCGGGATGTCGAGGTGCAGCATCTTCTCGGCGGAGCGCCGCAGCAGCGCGCCGGGCGGGGCGTCGGGGATGCGGACCGCGTGCAGGTCCACGTTGCGGGTGACGACCGGCATGGTGCGGCGGAGCCGGATCAGGGTCGCCAGGGCGCCGTGCGGCGCCTGGAGCCCGTAGAAGAGCAGGAAGCAGGCCACCGCCGAGTAGAACAGCGGCTCCTCGGCGAGATCCATGCGGGCCAGCAGCAGGATGACCATCAGCTGCCGCAGCAGGAAGCGGATCGACAGCCCGGCCCGCACCTTGCCCAGGCGGTTGACCAGATAACTCCCCCGCTGGTGCAGATACCAGTCGGCGGCATAGGTGACAGCGGTGGCCGCCGCGAAGAACCAGATGTGGGGAATGAGCGCGGCAAGCATGACGCAGGGATATCCCAGCCCCATCAACAACGCTGCCGCCAGTTCCGACCTGCTGCCCACACGGGCCAGGCGAATGGCTGTCGAGATCACGAAGAACCTGCTCCAGGGGGTGCCGGTTGATTCACGTATTGGCGGAAATGTGAAGGTGCGGCTTCACGCATTCGGGCCTCTGCCGTCGCGCAAAGCGACAACAGAGGCCCGGATAAGCACATTTGTCAAGAATTATTACACATCTGCTTGGCGGTCCAGCACGGAGGCCAGGGCCTGCTCGAAACCGGAGGAATCGGCGGCCCCGGCCGTCGGGTCCTGCTGCCGTACGTCGATGACGTGACCGGTCAGCGCGGAGAGCAGGACGTCCAGCGAGGTGCGCGCCACGGCCTCCGAGGAGAGGAGCGAGCCCTCGGGCTCCTGGCCGAACGCCTTGGTCCGCATCGGGGTCGCGGTGCGCTCCGGGTTCACGCAGTTGACCCGGATGCCGTCGCCCGCCCACTCGTCGGCGAGCGCCTGGGTGAGGTTGACCATGGCGGCCTTGGTGGAGGAGTAGAGGCTGTACTCGGCACGGCCCCGGGTGTAGCTGCTGGAGGTGTAGAGCAGCAACTGGCCCTTCGTCTCCGCCAGGTACTTGTACGAGGCGCGGGCGATCTGGACGGGTGCCAGGTAGTTGACGTTGAGCGCTTCCTGGATCGTCGTGTTGTCGGTCTCGGCCAGCTTGCCGATCCGCAGAACGCCCGCGGTGTTGATGACGTAGTCGACCCGTCCGGTCTCGGCGTAAGCCTTGGAGAGCGCGTCGTCCACGTGCTCCGGGTTCTCCACGTGCGTACCGGTGGTGGAGCGGCCCAGCGCGTAGACGTTCGCACCGTAGGCCTCGGCCAGGGACGCGATGTCGGCGCCGATGCCGTACGAACCGCCGAAGACGACGAGGGTCTTGCCGGTGAGGAGCTCCCGGTAGGCGGCCTCGTCGGCCTGGCGCGGGGCGGCGGTGGAGGCCAGCTGGAAGAGCTTGTCGGTGATGAAGACGTCGACCGGCTGGGTCACCTTCATGTTGTACTCGTCGCCCGCGACCACGTAGATCGGCACGTCGGGGAGGTACTTGAGGACCACCGAACAGTCGTCGGTGGCCTGGAAGTTGGGATCCCCCGCCGCGACCTCGTACGCCCTGCGGATCGTGGAGAGCTTGAAGGCCTGCGGCGTCTGGCCGCGGCGCAGCCGGGAGCGGTCGGGCACCTCGGTGATGAACTCGCCGTCCTCACCGTGCGTGCGGGTCACGATGATCGTGTCCGCGGACGGGATGGCGACGTCGACGGCCTGGTAGCGGTCCAGCGCGTCGACGCAGTCCGTGATCACACGCTGTGACAGCAGGGGGCGCACCGCGTCATGGAAGAGGACGTTGCGGTCCTCGCCCTCGGCGAGGCCCTCACCGAGGGCCGCGATGGCGCGCTCGGTGGTCTCGTTGCGGGTGTTGCCGCCCTCGATGATCCGGGTGACCTTGGTCAGTCCGGCCTTCGCGACGATCTTCTCGACCTCGGGCACGAAACCGGGCGCCATCAGCACGATGACGTCGTCGATGCCCTCGGCGTTCTCGAAGATGGTCAGCGTGTGCTCGATGACGGCCTTGCCGGCGATCTTCAGCAACTGCTTGGGGATCGACAGGCCCACGCGCTGGCCGGTCCCACCGGCGAGCACGACCGCTGTGGTCCGGGGCTTGGCTTCATGCGGCACAGACACAGACGACCTACCTTGCTATGACGGGGGAACAGTGTGATGGTCGCACTCTCCGTGACCGTCTCGCAAGGTGGACGTCGTTCGCCGATCGTCCTGCGGAAACCCGCAGTTCACCCTCTGGCCAGGGAGGTTGGGCACCTCCGGGAAGCCCTCGTACTGGACGTACTCGGGCTTTCGGCCGGTGCGGCGAGAGTGCGTGCCGGGCGTCGCGACGGGGCGAACCTTGGCTGACGCGGCACTAGAAGGGGTCGAACTCGTCGTACTCCTTCTCCGCGTCGTCGCGCTCGGCGTCACGGTCCCGGCGGCGCTGCGCGGCGGGGCGCGGCTCCTCCAGGCGGTGGTCCTCGCCGCGGCGGCCGAGCATCTCGGCGCCGGCGGTCACGGTCGGCTCCCAGTCGAAGACGACCGCGTTCTCCTCGGGGCCGATCGCGACGCCGTCGCCGGCCCGGGCGCCCGCCTTCATCAGGGAGGTCTCGACGCCGAGGCGGTTGAGCCGGTCGGCGAGGTAGCCGACGGCCTCGTCGTTGTTGAAGTCGGTCTGGCGGACCCAGCGTTCGGGCTTCTCGCCGCGCACCCGGTAGATGCCCTCGTCGTCCAGGGTGACGGTGAAGCCCGCGTCGTCGACGGCCTTGGGGCGGATGACGATGCGGGTCGCCTCTTCCTTCGGCTTGGCGGCACGCGCCTCGGCGATGATCCCGGCGAGCGCGTAGGAGAGCTCGTTGAGGCCCTTGTGCGCGATGGCGGAGACCTCGAAGACGCGGTAGCCGCGGGCCTCCAGGTCGGGGCGGATCATGTCGGCGAGGTCCTGGCCGTCCGGGATGTCGACCTTGTTGAGGGCGACGATGCGGGGCCGGTTCTCCAGGCCGCCGTACAGCCGCAGCTCCTCCTCGATCATGTCGAGGTCGGAGACGGGGTCACGGTCGGACTCCAGGGTGGCGGTGTCCAGGACGTGCACGAGCACCGAGCAGCGCTCGACGTGCCGCAGGAACTCCAGGCCGAGGCCCTTGCCCTGGCTGGCGCCGGGGATGAGCCCGGGGACGTCCGCGATGGTGTAGACGGTCGAGCCGGCGGTGACGACGCCGAGGTTCGGCACGAGGGTGGTGAACGGGTAGTCCGCGATCTTCGGCTTGGCAGCGGAGAGCACCGAGATCAGCGAGGACTTGCCCGCGCTCGGGTAGCCCACGAGCGCCACGTCGGCGACGGTCTTGAGCTCCAGGACGATGTCCCGGCTCTCCCCCGGCTCGCCGAGCAGCGCGAAGCCCGGGGCCTTGCGGCGGGCCGAGGCCAGTGCCGCGTTGCCGAGGCCGCCGCGGCCGCCCTGACCGGCCACGAAGGTGGTGCCCTGGCCGACGAGGTCGGCGAGCACGTTCCCGGCCTTGTCGAGCACCACGGTTCCGTCCGGCACGGGCAGGACCAGGTCCTGGCCGTCCTTGCCGGAGCGGTTGTCACCGGCGCCGGGCTGGCCGTTGGTGGCCTTGCGGTGGGGGCTGTGGTGGTAGTCCAGCAGGGTGGTCACGGACTGCTCGACGACCAGGATCACGTCGCCGCCGCGTCCGCCGTTGCCCCCGTCGGGGCCTCCGAGCGGCTTGAACTTCTCACGGTGGACGGAGGCGCAGCCGTGGCCTCCGTTACCCGCGGCGGCATGCAGCTCGACGCGGTCCACGAAGGTGGTCATGGTTGGTGCCTCCAGGTACAGCAGGAAAATACGGAATTGTCTCTGTCGTAACACGCCGAGGGCGGACCCGCTTCCCCGTTCGCCGGGAAAGCTGAGATCCGCCCTCGGAAGGTGCTGTGTGCCGTTCTGCGCGCGTCGGGAAACTCAGACGGCGAGCGGAACGATGTTCACGACCTTGCGGCCACGGTGCGTACCGAACTCCACCGCACCGGCGGTCAGCGCGAACAGCGTGTCGTCGCCGCCACGGCCGACGCCCGTGCCCGGGTGGAAGTGGGTGCCACGCTGGCGGACCAGGATCTCACCGGCGTTGACGGCCTGACCGCCGAAGCGCTTCACGCCGAGCCGCTGAGCATTGGAATCGCGCCCGTTCCGAGTGGACGATGCGCCCTTCTTGTGTGCCATGTGTTCTCAGTCCCTTACTTCGCAGCCGCGGGGATACCGGTGACCTTGATCGCCGTGTACTGCTGGCGGTGACCCTGGCGACGGCGGTAGCCGGTCTTGTTCTTGTAGCGAAGGATGTCGATCTTCGCGCCCTTGTGGTGGTCCACGATCTCGGCCGTGACCTTGATGCCGTCCAGCACCCACGGGTCGCTGGTGACCGCGTCACCGTCGACAACGAGCAGGGTCGAGAGCTCGACCGTGTCGCCAACCTTGGCAGTGGAAATCTTGTCAACCTCAACGATGTCGCCGACAGCTACCTTGTGCTGGCGACCACCGCTGCGCACGATGGCGTACACGCGGATCTCTCTCTCGCTCGGAACGGATCCCCTGATGCCAGCCGCTCGCACGGGCCGGGGCCCGAGTCGATCCGGAAGGATGAGCGGCCTCTCCTGGCGGACGGCGCGAACACCGACCGTTACCGGGAGGGATGTGCTCAGGGGTAGGCGCGTTAAGGAAACACACCGAGGGTCAAGGTTACGGGGCGGGGGTGTGGGGGTCAAACCGGGATGGGCGGGCGAAGACCCGTCTCCGGCCCGGGGAGGCGACGGACCGCCCGCCTTATGCTGTGCGGGCGCATCAGCTCTCCGAAAGGCATGCCGTGAACTACAGGGTCCAGCCCACCGCCCAGGTCGACGAGACCGCCGAGATCGGGGCGGGCAGCAGCGTCTGGGAGCTGGCGCAGATCCGTGAGGGAGCGAGGCTCGGCGAGGGCTGCGTCGTCGGCCGCGGCGCGTACGTCGGCACCGGTGTGCGCATCGGCGACAACGTGAAACTGCAGAACTACGCGCTCGTGTACGAGCCCGCCGAGCTCGGCGACGGCGTCTTCGTCGGACCCGCCGTCGTCCTCACCAACGACCACAACCCCCGCTCGGTCGACCCGGACGGCAAGCAGAAGCGCGGCGGCGACTGGGAGGCCGTCGGCGTGAAGGTCGCCGAGGGCGCCTCGCTCGGGGCCCGCTCGGTCTGCGTCGCGCCGGTCCGTATCGGCCGGTGGGCGATGGTCGCGGCCGGCGCCGTGGTCACCAAGGACGTCCCCGACTTCGCACTGGTCGTCGGTGTGCCCGCCCGGCAGATCGGCTGGGTCGGCCGCAGCGGGGTCCGCCTGGTCGCGCGCGAGGGCGCGCCGGGGGTGTGGGAGTGCCCGCAGAGCGGGGCGGTGTACGAGGAGAGCGACGGCGTGCTGTCCGAGCGCTGAGAGACACCCGCGGAACACGCGGTGAGGGCGGGTACCTGGCCGGGCACCCGCCCTCACCGCGTGTTCGGACGAGTTAGCCGCCGATGACGACGCGGCGTACGCCCGCCCAGTTGGCCGGGTCCGTGGTGCGACGGCCGTCGACCAGGACACGGACGTCCGGGAGGTCGGCGGCGGACAGCTCGCGGTACTCGGCGTGGTCGGCCTGGAGGATCGCGGCGGTGACGGCCTGGTGGCCGTCGTGCGGGACGAGGCCCAGCGCGGTCAGCTCCTCAGGGGTGTACATCGGGTCCGAGACGAACGGCACCGCGCCGCGTGCCTTCAGGGCCTCGACGACGCCGAAGACGCCGGAGAACGCGGTCTCCTTGACGCCGCCGCGGTAGGCGGCGCCCAGCACCAGGACCCCGGCGCCGTCCAGGTCGCCGTAGGCGGCGGCCAGCAGGTCGACGGCGTACGCGGGCATCGCGGCGTTGGCCTCGCGGGCCGAGCGCACGACGGTGGCCTCCGGGTCGTTCCACAGGTACATCCGCGGGTAGATCGGGATGCAGTGGCCGCCGACGGCGATGCCGGGCTGGTGGATGTGGCTGTAGGGCTGGCTGTTGCAGGCCTCGATGACCTTCTTGACGTCGATGTCGTTCTGGTCGGCGAACCGGGCGAACTGGTTGGCCAGGCCGATGTTGACGTCGCGGTAGGTGGTCTCGGCGAGCTTCGCCAGCTCGGAGGCCTCCGCCGTGCCGAGGTCCCAGACGCCGTTGGGGCGGGGCAGGTCCTCGCGCTCGTCGAAGTCGAGGACGGCCTCGTAGAAGGCGACGCCGCGCTCGGCGGACGCCTCGTCGATGCCGCCGACGAGCTTGGGGTAGCGGCGCAGGTCGGCGAAGACCCGGCCGGTGAGCACGCGCTCCGGGGAGAAGACCAGGTGGAAGTCCTCGCCGGGAGTCAGGCCCGAGCCCTCGGCCAGCATCGGCGCCCAGCGGGTACGGGTGGTGCCGACCGGCAGCGTCGTCTCGTAGCTGACCAGGGTGCCGGGCTTCAGGCCCGCCGCGATGGCCTTGGTGGCGGCGTCCATCCAGCCGAAGTCGGGGGTTCCCTCGGCGTCCACGAAGAGCGGGACGACGACCACGACGGCGTCGGACGCGGCGACCGCGGCCGTGGTGTCCGTCGTGGCGGAGAGCAGACCGGCGCCGACGGTCTCCTTGAGCTTGACGTCGAGGTCGTGCTCACCGGGGAACGGCTCGGTGGCCGCGTTGACGAGTTCGACGACCTTCTCGTTGACGTCCGCGCCGATGACCTTGTGGCCCTTGGCGGCGAACTGCACGGCGAGCGGAAGTCCGATCTTGCCGAGCGCGACTACACAGATATTCATCGGATTACTTCCTCTTCGACCTGGACAGCGTGCGGCGCAGCCGTGCGCCCACACCGGGCTTCGGTTCCCGCAGGGGGGCCGTCGTGATCACGAGCCGGCCCTTGGTGTTGGTGTTCGCGGCCACGCGGTGGGGGTCGGTGGTCCCCCAGCGGCGTGCCAGCGGCATCGGCTGCCCTTCGGTGCGGACCGGGATCTCGTACGGGGAGCCCGCGACGTCCACGTAGAGGCGGACGCCCCTCTTGGCCCGCGCGGGTGCGAGTGGGATACGGGCGGTCAGCAGGGTGCCGCCGTCCTCGGCCGCTTCGGTGGTGAGCGTACCGACGCGCTTCGGGCGTGCGGCGTCCTTCGGGAGTTTGCGCGCGCCGGGCTTGTCCGCGCTGTCCGGCATGGCGCCCTGGGCGAGGACGACGACGGCCGAGGACGGGTCGCCGGTGATGCCGACGCGCAGTTTCACGACGCAGGCGAGCTCCGTGCCGTGCTGCTCCCAGTCGGCCGACTCCAGTCGCGTACCCGCGGAGAGGCGGCCGGCCACGGTCTCGCCGAGCACCTCGTAGTACCGGTCGTCGAGGCCGACGGCCGGGTCCCGGAATCCGGGGTAGAGGGCGAAGGCGCGGTCGCCCTCCAGCAGGAAGGGCGGCGCTCCGTGCTCGGTCTCGTCCGCGATGGCGCGGGTGAGCTCCTGGACGGCGCCGCTGCGGGCGAGGCCGAAGCGTACCCGGCGCTTGACTCCGGTGCCGTCGCGCAGACCGTCGGTGAAGTAGGCGTCCACCAGCGCGCCGACGCCCTCGCAGACCTGGCGGCGGATGTCGGCGTCGAGGGCCGGGAAGTCCTTCTGCAGGAGCTTGGTCAGCTCCCAGTCGAAGTGCCGCTTGAACACGGCGTCTCGCCGCGGGCCTGCGGGGATCAGGGTGGCCGTGTGCTCCATGATCCGCTGGACGCAGCGGAGCCGGGCCAGGTGGTTCGCCCGGTAGGTGATGTTGCTCGCGTCGCCGCGCTTGACCGCGTAGTAGCAGGTGTAGTCGGAGACCACGGAGATCTTCCGGGCCCGGACGCACGCCTCGATAGTGAACGGCTGGTCGCTGCCGACCGGCATGTCCTCGGGGAAGCGGAGCCCGTGCTTCTCAACCATTTCCCGGCGGAAGAGCTTGGTGTTGGCCAGGGTGTAAGGCAGCTCGGAGTCGTCGAGGGTGACGTCACGGTTGCCCGTGTACAGCTTCTGGTGGACGTAACGCCCGTTCGTGCCGACCATCTTGCCGACGACCACGTCGGACTTGTTGGCGTCGGCGGTAGAGACCATCCGCTCCAGCGCCTCTTCGCCAAGGTAGTCGTCCGCGCCCATGAAGTAGACAAAACGGCCGGTGGCCACGTCCAGCGCCCGGTTGCTGGGCACGGCGGGGCCCCCGGAGTTCGGCTGGTGGACCACCTTCACCACCTCGGGGTGGAGCTCGGCGAACCGGTCGAGCTCCGCGCCGCTGCCGTCCGTCGACCCGTCGTCGACGGCCACGACCTCCAGCCGTTCCAGGCCGATACTCTGCCGGATCAGGGAGTTCAGACACTCCGTGAGGTACGGCATGGTGTTGTAGACGGCGACCACGACGGTGACATCAGGCTCTCGTCTCATGCCATCACCTGGGAGCTCGGCTGCTGCGCCTTCACCGGCGTCCCTCCGACGAGCCGCGTGTACACACCGTCCAGGACCTCGGCCTGGGCCTCCCAGGTCCAGTTCTCCAGCAGCCCTTCACGTTCGTAGGCAGCGTGGTACTTCGCGGGGTCGGCGAGCACCGACTTGACCGCCCGTACGTAGTCGGAGACGTCTTCGGCCGTGAACACCTCGCCCTGGCCGGTCCGGGCGACCATCTCCCCCATCGTCTTGACGTCACTCACCACGAACGGCAGTCGGGCGTGGGAGTACTCGAAAAACTTGGTGATCAGGGCGATCTCGTGGTTCGGCCAGTGGTGGATGGGGATGACGCCCACGTCGGCCGAGGACAGGAAAGGGACCACCTGGTAGTGCGGCACATACGGCAGGATGTGCAGCCGCTCGGTGACGCCCAGCTCGGCGGCGCGCTCCGTCAGCTCCTGCATGTACGCCGAGTTGGGCCGCAGGACAACGAAGGCCACGTGCGTACCGGGGAGCTGTGGCAGCGCCTCAATCATGATATCGAGGCCGCGCTGCGGCGCCGCGGCACCGCTGTAGACCGCCAGCGGGACGTTCGGGCCGATGCCGCACAGTTCGCGCAGGTCAGGCACCGCCTCCGCGGCCTGCTCCGGCGAGATCTCGGCGTCCGGCGCGTTGAGCACCACCTCCGGCAGCGCCTTCAGTCCGTGGCGCGCGACCAGCATCTCGGCCAGGGTGCCGGAGACGGTGGTGACGGCGTCGGCGTACTTAGCGTACTCCCGCTCGTGCCCGCACTGCGCGATGTGCCAGCGCGGGTGCGGGTTCCACGGCTTGATACCGGGGAGGAACTCGTGCACATCCCAGAGGAGCTTGACCTGCCGGCCCTTCGCCTCAGCGCGCAGCTTCGCTCGCGCGGCCACGCCGAGCATGCGGAAGTCGTTGGCATGGATCACGTCGGGCGCGAGTCGGTCGATGACCTTCCCGTACGCCAGCTCGAAGTCCCACAGGGCCGGGTCGAGGCGCCGCCAGGCCCGATCGCCCATGGCGCGGACCCAGAAGGCCGTGGTGAAACGGTCCAGCGGCGAGTCCATGCTCTTGCGACGCTGTGCTAGCGCCTCGGTGCGGCCAGCCCGGAGGTGCACCCACTTGCTCAGCACCTTAGCCATCAGACGCGGCGGCAGCAGACGCACGGCACTCAGCGACGACTTCGCGCGCTTGGCCTCGACGCTCCGCACGTTCAGCTCGGCGCGCCAGGCCTTCATCCGCTGTTTGCGGTACTCCGCGAGCGGACCGGGCGGATACGCGAGAGGCGAACGCAGCACGGCCCTGCGGTACTCATGACGGCGGCGGTGCAGGGGCGTCGGCACATGTAGCAGGCGGACCTGGGCGTCGCCGAGCCGCCACGTCTGGGTTTTCTTGGTGGGCGACTTGCCCAGGAGCACCACGTCCCAGCCGGCCTCCGCCGCTGAGCGGGCTTCCTTCTGCACCCTGGAATCGCCGTTGACGCCGTTGTCGACGAGCATGACAATCTTTCCCCGGGCACTGTGCTCCGGCCCTGCGGCCGAGCTGTCAATCGCCATGACGGGCGGGCTCTCCTGTCTCGAATACGACGGTCCGGCCACGGTTGGCCGAGTCGAGCAGCGATGTCGCCACCTCGACGGTACGCAGCCCCTGGCGCAGGGTGCAGATGTCGGCGGGCTTGCCCTGCACAGCGTCGCGGAAGAGCTCGTGCTCGACGAGCAGCGGCTCGCGCTTGGGGATGGCGTAGCGGATCATGTCGCCCTCGGAGACCCCGCGGAAGGCGCGCAGCGCCTCCCACTCGGTGGTGACCGCGGCGTTGGAGTGGAAGGTGAGGTCGGCGGTGAGGGTGTCGGCGATGAAGCAGCCGCGCTCGCCGGTGACCGAGGTGAACCGCTCCTTGAGCGGGCTCAGCCAGTTGACCAGGTGGTTGACCATCGTGCCGTCGGACAGCTGGCCCACGGCGGAGACCATGTCCTCGTGCGGGCGGCCCGACTTGGAGACGGTGTGCGCGGCGATCGAGGCGTACGCCTGGCCGGTGACCCAGCCCGTCAGGTCGATGTCGTGGGTGGCCAGGTCCTTGACCACGCCGACGTCGGCGATCCGGTGCGGGAAGGGGCCCTGACGGCGGGTGACGACCTGGTAGACGTCGCCCAGCTCGCCGGCCTCCAGGCGGGCGCGGAGCGAGAGCAGGGCCGGGTTGCAGCGTTCGATGTGGCCTACGCCGGCCACCAGGCCGCGCGACTCGAAGGCGTCGACGAGGCGGCGTGCGCCCTCGACGGTGTCCGCGAGCGGCTTCTCCACCAGGGCGCAGACGCCGGCGTCGGCGAGCTGGAGGCCGACCTCCTCGTGCAGGCCGGTGGGGCAGGCGACGACGGCGTAGTCGACGCCGAGGGCGATGAGCTCCTCGACGGTGGACAGGACGGGGGCGCCCTGGGCCCAGCCGTTCTTGTCGCCCATCGGGTCGACGACGCCGACCAGTTCGACGCCCTCCAGGCTCGCGAGGACGCGGGCGTGGTGGCGGCCCATGGAGCCGAGGCCGATCAGCCCGGCCTTCAGTGCGGCGGTCACAGGTTCTCCCCCAGGGAGTTCACGGCGGCGGCGATCCGCTCCAGGTCGCCCTCGGTGAGCGAGGGGTGGACGGGCAGCGAGACGACCTCGGCGGCGGCCTTCTCGGTCTCGGGCAGGTCCCAGGTGCGGCCGGCCTTCTGGTCCGGCTCCCAGTAGGGCTTGAGCCGGTGGATCGGCGTCGGGTAGTAGACCGCGTTGCCGATGCCCGCCTCGGTGAGCTTGGCCATCGCGGCGTCCCGGTCGCCGCTGATCCGCACGGTGTACTGGTGGTAGACGTGCCGGGCGCCCTTCGCCACCGGCGGCGTGGTGACGGCCGGGGCGGTGATGTGGGCGTCGAGGTACGCGGCGTTGGCGCGGCGCTGCTCGGTCCAGCCCTCGACCTTGCCGAGCTGTACGCGGCCGACGGCGGCGGACACGTCGGTCATCCGCATGTTGGCGCCGACGATCTCGTTGGCGTACCGCTGCTCCATGCCCTGGTTGCGCAGCAGGCGCAAGGTGCGGGCCAGTTCGGCGTCGGCCGTGGTGACCATGCCGCCTTCGAGCGAGTGCATGTTCTTGGTCGGGTAGAAGCTGAAGGTGCCGCCCGCGCCGAACGCTCCGACGGGGGTGCCGTTCAGCGCCGCCGCGTGGGCCTGGCAGGCGTCCTCGACCACGGCGAGCTGGTGCTTGTCCGCGATGGGCATGAGCTGGTCCATCGCCGCGGGGTGACCGTAGAGGTGCACCGGCATGATCGCGGCGGTGCGCGGTGTGATCGCGGCTTCGACCGCGGCCGGGTCGAGGCCGAAGCTGCCCGGCTCGATGTCGGCGAACACCACGTCGGCGCCGACGAGGCGGACCGCGTTCGCGGAGGCGGCGAAGGAGAAGGAGGGGACGATCACCTCGTCGCCGGGGCCGATGCCCAGCGCGAGCAGCAGCAGATGGAGGGCCGAGGTGCCCGAGTTGACCGCGACGCAGTGCCGGTCGTCGACCAGGCGCGAGAAGCCTTCCTCGAAAGCCGCGACTTCCGGGCCCTGCACGACGCGACCGCTGCGCAGCACGCGTACCGCGGCCTCGATCTCGTCTTCCCCGATGACCGGGCGGGCAGCAGGAATCGGCTGCTCGTTGATGCTCGTCATGAACGTCCTCCTTGAACACCGCAAGAGCTCGTTACCAGGCAGAGCTCCGAGGTGCGGGACGTCTTACCGAGGTCGCGCGTAACCCCACCGGCGCGATGCCGACGCCCTGCCGAGGAATCCGGGCCCGGTCGGTATCTTCGCCGGGCCTTGTCACCACCCGTAGTTTCCGTGAAGAACGCTCACACGCATGGCAACCGTCGTCACATTATCAGGGATTTCTTGACCCATTTCGGGCTCGTTAACCACCTCCTGCATCAGTTCTGAAACAAAGCAGGTGTCCCGCTCCGACGTGCTCGGAGCGGGACACCTGAAGATGAACAACCGGTTACGGATTCATCAGCTTGCCGACGGCTCACCCTCCGCGGAAGACGCGGAAGCCGTTACGGACGGCGACGACTGCTCGGCGGCGACGGTCTTCTTCGTCGCCTTCTTCGCGGCCGTCTTCGCCGTCGTCTTCTTGGCGGCGGTCTTCTTCGCGACGGTCTTCTTGGCCGCCGCCTTCTTTGCCGGGGCCTTCTTGGCGGCGGTCTTGCGGGCCGTCTTCTTCGCCGGGGCCGGTTCCGCGGATTCGGATGCGGATCCCGACGTTCCGGATTCCGTGACCGCCTCGGCTGCCTGACCGTCGGATTCCGGGGCCTTCTCCTCGGGCGCCGAAACGACCACGACGACCTCGGCGTCGTCCGACCCGGTGGGCGAGCCCGCCGGAGCGGTGGCCTTGCGGGTCGCCCGGCGCCGGGCACGCGGCGGAGCGGCCACGGGGGCCTCGGCCTCGGGGGCCTTCTCCTCCGGGACCTCGGGGGCCGGCGTCTCGGCGGCGGGCGCCTCGACGACCGGGTCCTCGACCGCGACCGGGTCCGTGGTGGGCTCGGCCGACGGGACCGGCTCCGCGGCCTCGGCCTGCTTCGGCGAACCCGCCGGGGCGGTCGCCTTACGGGTGGCCCGACGGCGCGTACGCCCCTGGGGTGCGGCCTCGACCGAAGCCTCCGGGGCCTCCGCGACCGGAACCTCGGCGAGTGCGTCCACGGCCGGCTCGGGCCGGGCCTCGGCGACGGTGGTCTCGACGGCCGGGGCGGGCGCCTCGGCCTTCGGGGCGCCGGCCGGGGCCGACGCCTTGCGGGAGGCCCGACGGCGGCCACGGCCGCGCGTGGCGGCCGCCTCGGCCTCGGCGGGGCTGCTGTAGAACTCCTCGTCAGCGGCCGGCTCCAGGTCCGCCAGGGACACCGGGGCGGCGACCTCGGCGGCCAGCTCTGCCTCGGACTCGGTCTCGCCGGGCTCGGCCGCGTGCTCGTCGTGGCCGTGGTCCTGCTCGTGACCGTGCTCGTGGTCCTGGCCCGCGCCGCCGCGGCCGCGCTTCTTGGACTTCTTGCCGCCACCACCGCCGCCGACGGAGGTCGGCTGCTCCATGTGGACGATGACGCCACGCCCGTTGCAGTGGACGCAGGTCTCGGAGAAGGACTCCAGCAGACCCTGACCCACCCGCTTGCGGGTCATCTGGACCAGGCCCAGCGAGGTGACCTCGGCGACCTGGTGCTTGGTGCGGTCGCGGCCCAGGCACTCCAGCAGACGCCGCAGCACCAGGTCCCGGTTGGACTCCAGCACCATGTCGATGAAGTCGACGACGACGATGCCGCCGAGGTCGCGCAGCCGCAGCTGGCGCACGATCTCCTCGGCCGCCTCCAGGTTGTTCCTGGTGACGGTCTCCTCCAGGTTGCCGCCCTGGCCGGTGAACTTGCCGGTGTTGACGTCGACGACGATCATCGCCTCGGTCTTGTCGATCACCAGCGAACCGCCGCTGGGCAGGTAGACCTTGCGGTCCAGCGCCTTCATCAGCTGCTCGTCGATGCGGTACGTCGCGAAGACGTCCACCTCGGAGGTCCAGCGGGAGAGCCGCTCCGTCAGGTCGGGTGCGACGTGCGAGACGTAACCGTGGATGGTCTCCCACGCCTCGTCGCCGCTGACGATGACCTTGGAGAAGTCCTCGTTGAAGATGTCGCGGACGACCCGGACGGTCATGTCCGGCTCGCCGTAGAGCAGCGTCGGCGCGTTGGAGCCGCTGGTGCCCTTCGCCTTCTTCTGGATGTCCTCCCACTGGCCCTGGAGCCGCTCGACGTCACGACGCAGCTCGTCCTCGCTCGCGCCCTCGGCGGCGGTGCGCACGATGACGCCCGCGTCCTCGGGGACGATCTTCTTGAGGATGGTCTTGAGGCGGGAGCGCTCGGTGTCGGGCAGCTTGCGGCTGATCCCGGTCATCGAACCCTCGGGCACGTAGACGAGGTAGCGGCCCGGCAGCGAGACCTGGCTGGTCAGACGCGCACCCTTGTGGCCGATCGGGTCCTTGGTCACCTGGACCAGGACCGACTGGCCGGACTTGAGCGCGGTCTCGATGCGGCGCGGCCCGTGGGCCATGCCGAGCGCCTCGAAGTTGACCTCACCGGCGTACAGGACGGCGTTGCGGCCCTTGCCGATGTCGACGAAGGCGGCCTCCATGGACGGCAGCACGTTCTGGACCTTGCCCAGGTAGACGTTGCCGACGTAGCTGGTGGCCTGCTCCTTGTTGACGTAGTGCTCGACGAGCACGTTGTCCTCGAGGACGCCGATCTGGGTGCGCTCGCCGCTCTGGCGGACGACCATCACACGCTCGACGGCCTCGCGGCGGGCGAGGAACTCCGCCTCGGTGATGATCGGGACCCGGCGGCGGCCCTGCTCGCGGCCCTCGCGGCGGCGCTGCTTCTTGGCCTCCATTCGGGTCGAGCCCTTGATGGACTGGACCTCGTCGAAGCCGGTGCCCGGCTCGCGCTCCTCCTTCTTGCGGGGCTCGCGAACCTTGACGACCGTACGCTCCGGGTCGTCGGTGGTGCCGTGGTCGGCCTCGGCGGAGGCGTCACCGCTGCGGCGACGGCGACGGCGGCGACGGCGGCTGCTGCTCGACCCGGAGGCCGAGGAGTCGTCGTCCTCGTCGTTGTCGTCGGCGTCCTGAACCCGGTCCTCCTCGTCCTCGGAGCGGGGCTCCTCGGCACGGGACGGCGCGGGCGCGTCCTCGGCGCTCTGCTCGTCGTCCACGTCGTTGGCCTCGCCACGGCGGCGGCGACGGCCACCACGACGGCGACGGCGCGAGGGGCGGTCGCCGTACTCGTCGGTGTCCTCGCCCTCGTGCTCGTCCGCCTCGGCCTCGGGGGCCTCGTCGGCGGGCTGCTCGGCGGGCGCCGCCACCGGGGCGGCGGGCTCGGCGGCCTGCTGCTCGGCCTCGGCGGCCTCACCACGGCGGCGGCGACGGCGGCGCGAACCGCCCTGCGGCGCGGCCTCGGCGGGCGCGGCGCTCCGCTCGGCCTCGGTGGTCTGCTGCTCCTCGACCTCGTCGGCCTCGTCGTACGGCGAGGCCGAACCGGCCGCGGCAGCGGCGGCGGCCGCGGTCTCGGGTGTCTGGAACATCGGCTCGGCGAAGACCGGGGCCTGGAAGACGGCGACAGCGGGGCGCGTCGCGCGCCGGCCCCTGCGGGTCGGCTCCTCGGGCTTCGTGGTGAATTCGGGGCGACCGGCGGCGGTGGCCCGGCGGCGCTGGCGTCCGCGCGGGGCGGCCTCCTCGACCTCCTCCACCTCGGCGGCGAGCTCCTCGGCGACGGCGGCGGGCAGGCTCTCCCCGGCCTCGACGGGCTCCTCGGCGTTCTCGACCGGCTCGGCGGCGGCCTGCGGCGAACCGGCCGGCGCGGACGCCTTGCGGGAAGCGCGGCGGCGGGTGCGCGGGGCGGGGGTCTCCTCCGCGGCCTCCGCCTCGGCGCCGGGGGCCTCGGCGACCGGCGCCGGCTCGGTCACCGGCTCGGCGACGGGCGCGGCGGCCTGGGGCGCACCGGCCGGGGCGGAGGCACGGCGGCGGGCACGGCCGCGAGGGGCCTCCGCGGGCTCCGGCTCGGCGGCGGGCTCGGGCGCGACAGCGGGCACGGCGGGCTCGGCCGCGACCACGACGGCAGCCTCCGCGGCCGGCGGGGCGCCCGCGGGGGCGGTGGCTTTACGGGAAGCGCGACGGCGTCGGGGCGCGGGGGCCTCTTCGGGGATCTCCACGGCGACCACGGTCTCTTCCTCGGGGTCGCCGGCCTCGGGGTCGAGGTCGGCGACGGGCTCGGCCGCGGTCTCGACGACCGGGGCGGGGGCCTCGGCGGTCTCCGGCGCACCGGCCGGAGCGGTCGCCTTGCGGACCGCGCGGCGACGGGTGCGCGGCGCGGGTGCGGCGGGCTCCTCCTGGGCGGCGGCCGGCGCGGGGGCCTCCGCGACCGCGGCGGGCTGCTCGGCGGCCGGGGTGCCCTCCACCGGCTCCGGGGCGCCGGCGGGTGCGGTGGCCTTACGCACGGCGCGGCGGCGCGTACGCGCGGGCGGGGCGGTCTCGGCGACGGTCTCGCCGGGCGTGTCGTCCGCGGCCGGGGCGGCGGACCCGTCGGCCGGTATGGCCGGCGTGACGTCCTCGGCGGGGGCCACGGCTCCGCCGGGCGGGCCCGCCGGGCGGGAAGCGGCGCGGCGCCTGCGGCGCGGCGGCAGCTTGTCGCCGGGGGTGTTCTCTTCGTTGTTCCCGGTCGTGCCGGGTTCGTTCGGCTGAGGCATGCGGGCGGTTCTCCCGTCGTGCTCCCGGGCGCCGCGTCTGATTCCGGTCCGGCACGGTCCGCTGTGGTGCGATACCGCCGTCCGGGGCGCGGGCGCCGCACGGGAACTGATGTCTGGCTCGCCGGTTCCGTATGCGGTGTGCGTACGGCCTGGCGAAAGTCTTGTGGGTCAGTGCGCGGCCCGACCCAGGTGGCTCCCGAGTCGGAGGGCTGCGCTACGACGACCGCCTTACGCGGAACCTGCACCTTCCGGCACCGTCGCGACGGCTGCCCCGGCGACCGCGGAATCTGCGGTCGGGGCGGCCTCGCGGTCAGGCGCGAGCGGGTCGGTCACCGTGCCGGACTCCTCGTCGAAGAGCCCCTGCGCCAGCCTTGTCACCGCAGCGGGGACAGGCGGCGCCAGGTCGGCCACAGCTCGGAGACCGGACAGGACGTCGTCGGGCCGCACGGCAGGTGTCACGTGCCGAACAACCAGGCGCAGTATCGCACAGGGCCGCTCGCCCGGCCTATCGGCCGGAGCGTCGACGACCCGCAGGTCGGCGACGGCGGCGCGGGCGTCGAACGTCCGGATGCCGTTCTTCGCCTTGCGCTGGACCTCTACGGTCTCGGCGTCGTCGAAGGCGGCCACGGCGGTGCGGACGTCCTCGGGGTCGACGCCGTCCAGGCGCATCTCCCAGACGGAGGCGGTGAGCCGTTCGGCGAGGCCCGAGGTGCGGGCCTCCACCGCGTCGATGATGTCGAGGCCGTCCGGCATCGACTCGTCGAGCAGTCCGCGCAGGACCTCGGGGTCCCGCGCCTCGGTGAGGGCGATCTCCAGGAACTCCGCCTCACTGCCCGTGCCGGTGGGTGCGGCGTTGGCGTAGGAGACCTTGGGGTGGGGGGTGAAGCCCGCCGAGTACGCCATCGGCACCTCGGAGCGGCGCAGTGCCCGCTCGAAGGCCCGCTGGAAGTCTCGGTGGCTGGTGAACCGGAGGCGGCCGCGCTTGGTGTAGCGCAAGCGGATGCGCTGCACTGCCGGTGCGGGCGGCGGGCCTTCGGGCTGTCGCTTGCCCAGTGGTTCTTCTCCTTGGTGCGGGGCGGGCGCGGTGGCGCGCCGCCCACGAAATTCGGGTGTCCCCCGGGTGCCGCTCCGGCTCACCCCCGCTTGACGAATTTCTCGCCGACCAGAGGGGTCTCGGACGCCTGCGCCGCGCTGGGGACAGTCGTTGTACTACCCAGAGTACGCGCAGGGACTCCCAGCGGTTCCCGGGACCGTGCGCCGTCCGTGCCACCGACCAGCGCCCGCCAGGCGTCGCGGCGGGCCTGGCGCACGGTTTCCCGGGCGGTCGCGAGGGCCCCTCGGGCGGCCCGGCCCGCCTCGGCGGCGGCACGCCGGGCCGGGGCCCATACGGAGTCGCGCACGAAGTGGCCGACGGGGACGCAGACGGTGCGGTACGCCCAGGAGACGGGTGCGCCGATCAGGTGCCACGCGAGCCAGGCGATGGCCCGGCCGACGGCCCGGGAGACGTACCCGGCGATCCGCCAGGCGACCTCCGACGCGGCGGCGATCTCCCGGCCGACCGGGGCGAGGATCAGGCGGTACGTCCAGGAGGCGGGGGCCACGAGCAGCGTCATCACCAGCCAGAGGGCAGCGATGCCCAGCCCGCGTCCGGTGGCCGCGATCCCCCGCCAGACCTGGCCGAGGACCCAGGCCGTGCCCTGCCACAACGTGCCCAGGGCCCACGCCGTGCCCCGCCACAGCTGACCCAGAGCCCAGGCCGTACCGAGGCCGAGCGGGGTGAGGACGTTCCCGTACAGCCACACCACCGGGACGACCAGGCCGTAGCGCACCACCGGGACGATCACGTGACGCCACAGGCCCGCGACCGGCCGGACGAGCAGCGTGGTGAGCAGCCACGCCAGGCCGGTTCCGAGACCGCGCGCGGCCGGGGCGAGCAGGGCGGTGCCGATCCAGCGCAGGCCGTGGCCCAGCGGTGTGAGCACCGAGGTGTACAGCCACCTCAGCGGAATCAGCACCAGGACGCCGATGAGCATCCCCACCATCCAGCCGATGCCGCTGAACAGCCACTCCAGGCTCCGCCCCAGCCCCCTGGCCAGTGCGGCGAGCCCGCGTGCGGCCGGGGGCAGCACGACCCGGTCGAAGGTGTGCCAGCCGGCGGCCAGGAGATCCCAGACCATGCGGACGGGCAGGACCAGGACGAGCACCACGACCCGCACCACGACCCTGACCAGCCTGTTCGGGGCGGTCTCGGGCGCGTACCGGTCCAGATGCTGGTGCTCTCCGTCGTCCATGTCGTGAAGGACGCGAAGACCCGGTCCGCAGTTGCCGGGACCGGGCCTCCGCGTCACCGCGCTCTCGCCGATGCGGGCTACTTGTTCACGACGCTGAGGGGCAGGAGCTTCTTGCCGGTCGGGCCGATCTGGATGTCCAGGTCGAGCTGCGGGCAGACACCGCAGTCGAAGCAGGGGGTCCAGCGGCAGTCCTCGACCTCGGTCTCGTCGAGTGCGTCCTGCCAGTCCTCCCAGAGCCAGTCCTTGTCCAGGCCGGAGTCGAGGTGGTCCCAGGGCAGGACCTCCTCGTAGGTGCGCTCGCGGGTGGTGTACCAGTCGACGTCGACCCCGAACTCGGGCAGCGTCTTCTCGGCGCAGTTCATCCAGAGGTCGTAGCTGAAGTGCTCGCGCCAGCCGTCGAAGCGGCCGCCGGACTCGTAGACCGCGCGGATGACGGAGCCGACGCGGCGGTCGCCGCGCGAGAGGAGGCCCTCGACGATGCCGGGCTTGCCGTCGTGGTAGCGGAAGCCGATGGAGCGGCCGTACTTCTTGTCGCCGCGGATCTTGTCCCGGAGCTTCTTCAGCCGGGCGTCGGTGTCCTCGGCGCTGAGCTGCGGGGCCCACTGGAAGGGGGTGTGCGGCTTGGGGACGAAGCCGCCGATGGAGACGGTGCAGCGGATGTCGTTCTGGCCGGAGACCTCGCGGCCCTTGGCGATGACGTTGACCGCCATGTCGCCGATCTGCAGGACGTCCTCGTCGGTCTCGGTGGGCAGGCCGCACATGAAGTACAGCTTCACCTGGCGCCAGCCGTTGCCGTAAGCGGTGGCGACCGTGCGGATCAGGTCCTCCTCCGAGACCATCTTGTTGATGACCTTGCGCATGCGCTCGGAGCCGCCCTCGGGGGCGAAGGTGAGACCGGAGCGACGGCCGTTGCGGGTCAGCTCGTTGGCCAGGTCCACGTTGAACGCGTCGACGCGGGTCGAGGGCAGCGAGAGGCCGACCTTGTCCTCGGTGTAGCGGTCGGCGAGGCCCTTGGCGATGTCGCCGATCTCGCTGTGGTCGGCGGAGGAGAGCGAGAGGAGGCCGACCTCCTCGAAGCCGGTCGCCTTGAGACCCTTCTCGACCATCTCGCCGATGCCGGTGATGCTTCGCTCCCGCACGGGGCGCGTGATCATGCCGGCCTGGCAGAAACGGCAGCCGCGGGTGCAGCCGCGGAAGATCTCCACGGACATCCGCTCGTGCACGGTCTCCGCGAGCGGGACGAGGGGCTGCTTGGGGTAGGGCCACTCGTCGAGGTCCATCACCGTGTGCTTGGAGACGCGCCACGGCACACCGGACCGGTTGGGCACGACGCGGCCGATACGGCCGTCGGGGAGGTACTCGACGTCGTAGAAGCGCGGGACGTAGACGCCGCCGGTCTTCGACAGCCGGAAGAGCACCTCGTCGCGGCCGCCGGGGCGGCCCTCTGCCTTCCAGGCACGGATGATCTCGGTGATCTCCAGGACGGCCTGCTCGCCGTCGCCGACGACCGCGCAGTCGATGAAGTCCGCGATCGGCTCGGGGTTGAACGCGGCATGGCCGCCCGCGAGGACGATCGGGTGGTCCACCGTGCGGTCCTTGGACTCCAGCGGGATGCCCGCGAGGTCCAGGGCGGTGAGCATGTTGGTGTAGCCGAGCTCGGTGGAGAAGCTCAGCCCGAAGACGTCGAACGCGCCGACGGGGCGGTGGCTGTCCACGGTGAACTGCGGCACGTCGTGCTCGCGCATCAGCGCTTCGAGGTCGGGCCAGACGCTGTACGTGCGCTCGGCGAGGACGCCTTCGCGCTCGTTGAGCACCTCGTAAAGGATCATGACGCCCTGGTTGGGGAGTCCGACCTCGTAGGCGTCGGGGTACATGAGGGTCCAGCGGACGTCGCAGCTGTCCCACTCCTTGACGGTGGAGTTCAGCTCACCGCCGACGTACTGGATGGGCTTCTGCACATGCGGGAGCAGAGCTTCGAGCTGTGGGAAGACCGATGCGGCAGACATCTCGCGAACCTTCGTGAGCCGGCAGGGGTGACCATCCAGCGTACCCCGGTACTCAAGTCCTCAGATCCGCGCGCAGTCCGGAGTCGGAGGCGCGGGCCCAGACCTCGGGCAGTTCGCGCTCCAGGGCTTCGGCGGCGGCCTCCTCCTGTCCGTAGAGGAGTCCCCAGGTGAACGCGGTCTCCCCGGCCGCGTGCGACTGGATCGCGAGGGTGCGCAGGGCCTCGCGGGCGACGACGCTGTCCTGGTGGTCGCCCAGGAGGCTCTGCACGGCCTTCACGCGTTTGGTGAAGCGCTTGGCGGGCTTGCCGAGTGCGGGCCGGGCCGCCTCGCCCGCGTACCGGGCGCGCTTGGCGGCCTTGCGGGCCTCGTGCAGCGCGGTGTCGCGCTCCGGTCCGGGCGGCTGCCCGAGGGCGCGGTCGAGGCGGGTGGCGAGGCGGTCGTAGTCCTTCAGCACCGCCCGGGGCAGGGCTTTGTGCGGTGCGCGGCCGGCGGCTGGGAGCAGGGGCGGGTCGGCGCTCAACGCGTCGAGGGCGTCGAGGAGGTCCAGATACCGCTTCCCGTCGAGTACGTCGATGATCCTGCGGCGTGATCCGGTGCGGCGGGCGGCGGACCAGGCGCGGAGGCGGCCGCGCACCGGGCCGAGGGTCAGGGTGGCGGGCAGGGCCTCGACGCGGGTGCCGATCCGTTCGTCCAGGACTTCCTGGTCGCGGTCGAGGCCCAGTTCGGCGGCGAGCCACTTGAGCTCCGCGCCGAGGGGGTCGGTGATCTCGCGGTCGAGGAGCTTGCGGTGGGTCTTGAAGGTGCTGCGCAGCCGACGGGTGGCGACGCGCATCCTGTGCACGGAGTCGGGCAGGTCGCGGCGGACGGCGGGGTCGAGGTCGACGATCTTCCGGATCTGTTCGCGTACGTAGGCCAGGACGTGGTCGCCCGCGGTGTGGGGCCGCGCCGCCGCCTTCCCGCTCTGTGCGGGGGCCGTCTCGGCGAGGGCCCGGGCGAGCTTGGAGGCGGATTTCGCGGGGCGCACCCCGGCCTTGCGCAGCCGCTTCTCGACGGCGTCCAGGACGGCTGGGTCGCCGTCGTCGGCGAGCTCGACCTCGATCTCGGTCCAGGTGGCCGTGGCGCCGGTCCCCTCCCCCGCGAGCCGCTCGGCGCGCACCCGGTCGACGCTGACCTCGGCGAGGAGGGTGCCGTCGGCGGCGGTGAGGTGGTGGACGTCGCGGGCGGAGAGCAGCCGGACGACGGGGGCGATCTCCGCGTGGCGGACCCGGGAGCGCAGGAGGGCGGCCAGCGGGGGCGGCAGGGTGTCGGCGAGGGGCTCGTGGATCTCGTCCCGGATGCCGGTGGCGACGGGGAACTTCAGGTGCCACCCCTCGTCGGCCCCGCCGGTCCTGCGGCGCAGGGTGAGGGCGTCGGCGGCGAGGCGGAGATCGGCGGTGTCGTGGTAGACGGCGTCGAGCTCGGTCAGGCCGCGGTGGACCGTCCGGTCGACCCCGGCCGCCCGGGTCAGGTCGGGCAGCCGGGTGTCGTCGGTGGCTTCGTACTTCCGCTCGATCTCGCGCTTGGTGTCCGCCATGTAAGGACACCTACCCGCATGCGCCGGGTTCAGGCGGACATCGGCCGTTGCACCCTGATCGACTGGAGCAGCCCGATCGCCACCCAGACGGCGAACATCGAGGATCCTCCGTAGGAGACGAAGGGCAGGGGCAGCCCGGCGACCGGCATGATGCCGAGCGTCATGCCGATGTTCTCGAAGGACTGGAAGGCGAACCAGGCGATGATCCCGGCGGCGACGACCGTGCCGTACAGCTCGGTGGTCTCGCGGGCGATCCGGCAGGCGCGCCACAGGACGACGCCCAGGAGCAGGATGATCAGTCCCGCGCCGAGGAAGCCCAGCTCCTCGCCTGCGACGGTGAAGACGAAGTCGGTCTGCTGCTCGGGCACGAACTGGCCGGTGGTCTGGGTGCCTTCGAAGAGCCCGGTGCCGGTGAGTCCGCCGGAGCCGATCGCGATGCGGGCCTGGTTGGTGTTGTAGCCGACGCCCGCCGGGTCGAGCGCGGGGTTGGCGAAGGCGGCGAAGCGGGCGATCTGGTAGTCGTCGAGCAGGCCGAGCTGCCAGACGGAGACGGCCCCGGCCGCGCCCGCGCCGAGGAGGCCGAAGACCCAGCGGTTGGAGGCGCCGGAGGCCAGCAGGATACCGAGGACGATGACGGCCATGACCATCACCGAGCCGAGGTCCGGCATCAGCATGACGATGGCCATGGGGATGGCCGCGAGGCCCAGCGCCTTGGCGACGGTGCGGTGGTCGGGGTGGGTCTGGTCGCCCGCGTCCACGCGGGCCGCCAGCAGCATCGCCATCACGAGGATGATGGTGATCTTGGTGAACTCGGAGGGCTGGATCGAGAAGCCGGCGGGGAGCTTGATCCACGCGTGGGCGCCGTTGACCGTTGTGCCGAGCGGGGTGAGGACCGCCAGGACCAGCAGCACCGAGATGCCGTAGAGGACCGGGACGGCCCCGCGCAGCGTGCGGTGGCCGAGCCAGATCGTGCCGATCATCAGGGCGAGGCCGATGCCGGTGTTGAGGGCGTGCCTCAGGAGGAAGAAGTACGGGTCGCCCTGGGTGAGGTGGTCGCGGTTGCGGGTGGCGGACCACACGAGCAGCGAGCCGATGACCGAGAGCGCGAGCGCGGCCCCGAGCAGCGGCCAGTCCAGCCGCCGTACGAGGGAGTCGCGGGCGGTCAGCTTGGCCCAGGAGCCCTCGTCGGGGCCGTACCGGGAGACGGAGAATCCACCTGCCATTACGGCTGCCTCCCCGTCGACGCCGGCGATCCGGTGAGTCCGGGCTGTCCTCCGGGCGGTAGGGGCAACTGGGGTTCCTGTCCTCCCGGCTGCACCTCGGGCGTGACCGGGGTGGGGTCGTAGGGCTTGACCTTCGGCGCGTAGATCGAGCCGTCGGGCTGGATCTTCGGCAGCGCCTTCTGGGGCTTCGGCAGCAAGGCCCTCTCTTTGTCCTGGTTGCCCTCGGCGTCGAGGCCGTAGAGCGCGTCGTAGATCTTGCGGACGGCGGGCCCGGAGGAGCCGGAGCCGGTGCCGCCCTGGGAGATCGTCATGACGATCGTGTAGTCGTCGGTGTAGGTCGCGAACCACCCGGTGGTCTGCTTGCCGTACACCTGCGCGGTACCGGTCTTGGCGCGCATCGGGATCTTGTCCTGCGGCCAGCCGCCGAACCGCCAGGCGGCGGTGCCGCCCGGCTCGACCACCGAGCGCAGTCCCTTGTCGAGGTCCTTGATGGTCTGGGCGTCGACCGGCAGCTTGCCGCTGACCTTGGGCTTGATCTCCTGGATGTTCTTGCCGTCGGGGCTGATCACGGCCTTGCCGACGGTGGGCTCGTGGATGGTGCCGCCGTTGCTGATGGCGGCGTAGGCGGTGGCCATCTGGATGGGGGTGACGAGCACGTCACCCTGGCCGATCGCGTAGTTGATGCTGTCGTAGGCCTTGAGCTGGTTACCTTCGAGGCAGCTCTCGTACGCGATCTGCTGGACGTAGGTGCCGCCCTTCTTGCCCTCCTTGCACCAGGCGTCCTTGTTGGCCTTCCAGAAGTCCTGCTTCCACTGGCGGTCCGGGATGCGGCCCTTGACCTCGTTGGGCAGGTCGATGCCGGTCTCGGAGCCGAGCCCGAAGTCGCGGGCGGTGCGGTAGAACCAGTTCTTGGCGTCCTTCTTCGGCTTTATGCCGCCGTCCTTGGCCCACTCCTCGTGGCCGAGGCGGTAGAAGACGGTGTTGCAGGAGTACTTGAGCGCGTCCCCGAGGGTGATGGGGCCGTGCCCCTGGGACTCGAAGTTGGCGAAGGTCTGGCTGCCGAGGCTGTAGGAGCTGCTGCAGTTGTAGCGGTCGTTGAAGGCGTGGCCGCCGCGCACGGCGGCGCTCGCCGACACCACCTTGAAGATCGAGCCGGCGGGCGCCTGGCCCTGGATGCCCCGGTTGAGCAGCGGGTAGTTGGACTTCTTGCTGGTGAGCTTGGCGTACTCCTTGCCGGAGATGCCGCCGACCCAGGCGTTGGGGTCGTAGTCGGGCTGGGAGGCCATCGCCACGACGCGGCCCGTCTTCGACTCCATGACGACGACGGCGCCGGAGTCGGCCTCGTACTTCCGGCCGGTGATCTTGTCGGTCTCCTGGCGGACGGTCTTCATCGCCTGGGCGAGCTCGTACTCGGCCACCGCCTGGACGCGGGCGTCGAGGCTGGTGACGAGGCTGGAGCCGGACACCGCCGGGTCGTTCTCCGCCTCGCCCATGACACGGCCGAGGTTGTCGACCTCGTAACGGGTGACGCCCGCCTTGCCGCGCAGCTCCTTGTCGTACGTGCGCTCGAGGCCGGACCGGCCGACCTGGTCGGAGCGCAGGTAGGGCGACGGGCCGTCCAGCGCCTGCTGGATCTCCTCGTCGGTGACGGGCGAGAGGTAGCCGAGTACCTGTGCGGTCTTCGCCTTGCCGGGTGCGGCGTAGCGGCGTACGGCGGTGGGTTCGGCGGTGATGCCGGGGAAGTCCTCGGCGCGCTCGCGGATCTGGAGGGCCTGCTGGGTGGTGGCCTCGTCGGTGACCGGGATCGGCTGGTAGGGCGATCCGTTCCAGCAGGGCTGGGGGGTCTTGGAGTCGCAGAGGCGGACCTTGTCCCGGACGTCCTGGGTCTTCATGTCCAGGACGTCGGCGAGCCGGGTGAGGACGCCGACGCCGTCGTCCTTCATCTTCAGCAGCTCGGTGCGGCTGGCGGAGACGACGAGACGGGTCTCGTTGTCGGCGAGCGGCACGCCGCGGGCGTCGAGGATCGAGCCGCGCACGGCGGGCTGGACGACCTGCTGCACCCCGTTGCCCGCGGCTTCGGCGGTGTACTCGTCGCCGTTGCGGATCTGGATGTACCAGAGGCGGCCGCCGAGGGTGAGCAGCAGGGAGAAGACGAGGACCTGGATGACGATGAGCCGGATCTGGACCCGCTGGGTCCGCCCCGTCTCGGGAATGTTGCTCACGCGGTGCCCCCTGTGGTGGTCCTGCTGGGGGTACGGGGGTCGTCCCCCGGGAAATACAGCCTCACGGAGCGCTCCCGGCCTCCTCGGTCGCGTACGGCTTCACAGTCGTTTGACCCCCTTGATCCTGCCCGCGCGGGCGGCGCGGCTGCGGGCGGCCTTGACCCGCAGGCCGCCGCGCTGGTTGCCGATCCGCAGACCGGTGCCCGAGGAGAGCCAGCCGGCGGCGACGTCGTTGCCGCCGGAGGAGGCCTCGGCGAGCGGGTCGTTCTCGGTGCGTCTGGCCAACGCCATGATGAGCGGCACCGTGAAGGGCGCCAGCAGCAGGTCGTAGATCGCGGCCGTGAACAGCAGGCTGCCCAGACCCACATGGCGGGCGGAGGTGTCGCCGACGAGCGCGCCGACGCCCGCGTACAGCAGGGTCGAGCCGATCGCGGCGGCGACGACCACGGCCATCGGGGCGAAGGCCGACTTCAGCTGCCCGTTCTCCGGTCGGGCCAGGCCCGCGAGGTAGCCGATGACGCAGAGCACCAGGGCATAGCGCCCGGCGGCGTGGTCGGCGGGCGGGGCGAGGTCCGCGAGGAGGCCCGCGCCGAAGCCGATGAGGGAGCCGCTGACCGGCCCGTACACGAAGGCGAGTCCGAGGACGGTGAGGAGCAGCAGGTCGGGGACGGCCCCGGGGAGCTGGAGGCGGGCGAGGACGGAGACCTGGACGACGAGGGCGACGACGACCAGGGCGGTGGAGAGCAGAGTCCGGTTGATGCGCATGGGGATCAGCTCTACTCCTGGTCGTTGGCCGCGTTGTCGGGTTGGGCGTTGCCCTGCTGGTCGCCTGCCGCGTCACCGGCGGCGTCGCCCGGTTTCTCGTTGATGTTGCCGACGACCTTGCCGGAACCGTCCACCAGGTCGCCGTTGGGCTGGACCGTGACGGTGACCGTGGGGGTCGGCTTCGGCTTCGTCTTGACGGGCTGCTTGGGCAGGACCATGTCGCGCGGGTCCTCGCGGGGGGCCTGCACGACGACGCCGACGATGTCGAGCTTGGTGAACCCGACGTACGGCTTCACGTAGACGGTCCGGGTCAGTTCGCCGCCGGAGGGGTCGACGCGGACGACCTCGCCGACCGGGACGCCGGGTACGAAGGGCTTGTCCTTGCTGGAGCCGAAGGTGACCAGCCGGTCGCCGGCCTTCACCTTCGCCTTGCCGTTGAGGAACTGCACCGACAGCGGGCGCGAGCCCTGGCCGGTGGCGAAGCCGAGCTCGTCGGTCTTCTCCATCCGGGTGCCGACGGTGAAGTCGGGGTCGTTGGCGAGCAGGACCGTCGCGGTGCCGGGGCCGACGGTGGTGACCCGGCCGACCAGCCCCTCTCCGTTGAGGACGGTCATGTCGCGGCGGATGCCGTCGTCCGACCCGGCGTCGATGGTGATCGTCCAGGAGAAGCCCTGTGCCGCTCCTATGGCGATGACCTCGGCGCCCTTGATGCCGTACTGTCCGGCGCCCGCGTTCTTCAGCATGGCGTCGAGCTGGCGGACCCGGCTGTCGGTGCGGTCGTCGCTGCCGAGCTTGGCCTTCAGCGCGGCGTTCTCCTGCTCCAGGGTGGAGATCCGGTCGTGCCGGTTGCCGGAGTCCCGTACCGCGCCTATGGCGTTGCCCACCGGGTCGACCGCTGCCGCCACGCCGTTCTCGACCGGCCCGAAGACCGTGGCCGCGGCCTGCCTCGCGCCGTCGACCGGTGACTTCTCGCCGCCTCGGATATCCACCGTGATCAGGGCGAATGCGATGGCGATCAGCAGCACCAGGAGCAGCCGGCTCTCTCGTGTGTCCCTCACGTGCGGCGGCCGTGCCTTCCTCGTCGGAATGTTCGTGCCTGTGTATGTGTGGCTGTCCGTACGTCAGCACCTGCGTACGTCGGTACGTGTACAGCAACGATCTATATCAACGATCCGGCGGGCGGAGCCGCAGCGTCCGCGGTCCGCGCGCCGGATCGGGTGATGTTCTGCCGGACACGCCCTAGCGGCGGGGCTGGGCGTCCAGCACCTGCTGGAGCGCCTCGAACTCCTCGACGCACTTGCCGGAGCCGAGCGCCACCGAGTCCAGGGGGTCCTCGGCGATGTGGATCGGCATGCCCGTCTCGTGGCGCAGCCGCTCGTCCAGACCGCGCAGCAGCGCGCCGCCGCCGGTGAGGACGATGCCGCGGTCCATGATGTCGCCGGAGAGCTCGGGCGGGCACTTGTCGAGCGTCGTCTTCACGGCGTCGACGATCGCGTTGACCGGTTCCTCGATGGCCTTGCGGACCTCGGCGGCCGAGATGACAACCGTCTTGGGCAGTCCGGAGACCAGGTCGCGGCCGCGGATCTCGGTGTGCTCGTCCTTCTCCAGGTCGTACGCCGAACCGATGGTGATCTTGATCTGTTCGGCGGTCCGCTCACCGAGGAGGAGCGAGTACTCCTTCTTGATGTGCTGGATGATCGCGTTGTCCAGCTCGTCACCGGCGGTGCGGATCGACTGGGCGGTGACGATTCCGCCGAGCGAGATCACGGCGACCTCGGTGGTGCCGCCACCGATGTCGACGACCATGTTGCCGGTGGCCTCGTGGACCGGCAGGCCGGAGCCGATGGCCGCGGCCATGGGCTCCTCGATGATGTGCACCTGGCGCGCACCGGCCTGCGTGGACGCCTCGATGACGGCGCGGCGCTCGACCCCGGTGATACCGGAGGGCACGCAGACGACGACGCGGGGGCGGGCAAGATAGCGACGCTTGTGGATCTTGAGGATGAAGTAGCGGAGCATCCGCTCGGTGATCTCGAAGTCGGCGATCACGCCGTCCTTCAGGGGCCGCACGGCAACGATGTTGCCCGGCGTGCGCCCGATCATCTTCTTGGCCTCGGAGCCGACCGCCAGAATTCCGCCGGTGTTGGTGTTGATGGCCACGACGGACGGCTCGTTCAGGACGATGCCGCGCCCCCTGACGTACACCAGCGTGTTGGCAGTCCCGAGGTCGATAGCCATGTCACGGCCGATGAACGACATTGAGTTCCCCTTGTTCCCCATGAGGATGCGTCGGGCCTTCCCAAGAAGCGAAGATGGCTTGTTCTGGTAGGCGAGGTTGGCGCTGCGGGCGTGGAAGCTTCCATCGTAGTGCCGTATGCACGGACACAGCGCGAGGGTCCTTCGCCAATGTGAGCGGAACGGGTGCCCGTTCTACCCATGGTGACGTTACGTCGGAAGGATGCGTTCCCGCGATCCCAAACCCTATGCGGAGGGGCGACCGAATTACTTCGGTCGCCCCAGGCGTACAGCGCTGTTTGGCCGATCAGGTCAGGAAAGTCCCGGAAAGAAAAGCTTCAGTTCTCGCTCTGCGGACTCCTCGGAGTCCGAGGCGTGGATGAGGTTCTCGCGGGTGATCGTGCCGAAGTCACCACGGATGGACCCGGGCGCGGCGGCGATCGGGTCGGTGGGGCCGGCCAGGGTACGGATGCCCTCGATGACCCGCTCACCTTCGGCCACCAGGGCGACGACGGGGCCGGAGGCCATGAACTCCATGAGCGGCTCGTAGAACGGGCGGCCCTTGTGCTCGCCGTAGTGCTGCTCCAGCGTCTCGTGGTCCAGGGTGCGCAGCTCCAGCGCGGTGATCCGCCAGTCGGCCTTGCGCTCGATGCGGCCGACGATCTCGCCGATCAGGCCACGGCGGACCGCGTCGGGCTTGAGCAGGACGAGAGTGCGCTGAGTCATGTACGGCTCCTTGCAAGGCCAGGCATACGGGTGCGGTGAGGGCGAGATTACAGGGGTACGGAGACGGGTCCGCGCCCGGGTTCACCCAGGGTCACCTTCAGGGCCCCGGATTTCCGGGGCCCGGGCGGGCGAGCCGCGCGTGTCCGGCCTCAGGCCGTGGCTTCGCCGGCGTCCTGCTGGGCGGCCCAGTTGGCCTTGGCCTCGTCGATCTTGCGGCCGTAGTGGATCGAGGCCCACCACAGACCGCCGAAGGCCAGGCCGAGGATGAACATCATCGGGACCACGAAACCGCTGAGGACGAGTGCGACCTGGAGCGCCCAGCCCAACTGGACACCGCCGGGCCGGGTGATCATTCCGCACAGCAGCACGGACAGGGCCATGCCGATGCCACACACCGTCCAGACCACGGCCATGGAGGCGTCGTCCAGCTTCATCGCGACGAGACCGGCGAAGCCGATCACGAAGAACTCGCCGATCAGCGTCGAGGCGCAGAGCGTCCGCATCGGCGTCTCAGCCCCTTCCCAGCAGCAGCCGGGCTTCGCCGACCGTGATCACGGATCCGGTCACCAGCACCCCGGCGCCCGCGTACTCGTCGTCCTCCTCGGCCAGCGTGATCGCCGCCTCCAGCGCGTCGTCGAGACGCGGCTCGACCTGGACCCGGTCGTCGCCGAAGACCTCGACGGCGATCGCGGCCAGTTCGTCCACGTCCATCGCGCGGGCGGTGGAGTTCTGCGTGACGACGATCTCGGCGAAGATCGGCTCGAAGGCCTCCAGGAGCCCGCGGACGTCCTTGTCGCCGCTCGTGCCGACCACACCGATCAGCCGGGAGAAGCTGAACGCCTCGGAGACGCCGTCCGCCGCCGCCTTGGCTCCCGCCGGGTTGTGCGCGGCGTCCAGCACGACGGTCGGGCTGGAGCGCACGACCTCCAGGCGGCCGGGCGAGAGCACCGAGGCGAACGCCTTGCGGATCGCGTCGATATCGAGGGAGCGGGCCTGCTCGGCGCCGATGCCGAAGAACGCCTCGACCGCGGAGAGCGCGACGGCCGCGTTGTGCGCCTGGTGGGCCCCGTACAGCGGAAGGAAGATGCCCTCGTACTCGCCGCCCAGGCCCCGCAGGGTGAGCAACTGTCCGCCGACCGCGATCTCACGGGAGGTGACGCCGAACTCCATGCCCTCGCGGGCCACGGTGGCGTCCACCTCGACGGCCTTCTTCAGCATCACCTGCGCGGCGTCCACCGGCTGCTGCGCCAGGATGACCGTGGCGCCCTGCTTGATGACCCCGGCCTTCTCCCCGGCGATCTCGGCGGGCGTGGTGCCGAGCCGGTCGGTGTGGTCCAGCGAGATGGGGGTGACGACGGCGACCGTGGAGTCGATGACGTTGGTGGCGTCCCAGGTGCCGCCCATGCCGACCTCGACGACCGCCACGTCGACGGGCGCGTCGGCGAAGGCCGCGTACGCCATGCCGGTGAGGACCTCGAAGAAGGAGAGCCGGTAGGGCTGCTGGCCGTCGACCATCTCGACGTACGGCTTGATGTCCTCGTACGTCTCGATGAAGCGCTCGGGCTCGATCGGGGAGCCGTCGAGGCTGATCCGCTCGGTGATCGACTGGACGTGCGGGGAGGTGTAGCGGCCGGTGCGCAGCTCGAAGGCGTTGAGCAGGGCCTCGATCATGCGGGCCGTGCTGGTCTTGCCGTTGGTGCCGGTGATGTGGATGGAGGGGTAGGCGCGCTGCGGCTCGCCGAGGAGGTCCATCAGCGCGGCGATGCGCGCGACGGACGGCTCCAGCTTGGTCTCGCCCCAGCGTCCGGCGAGCTCCTGCTCCACCGCGCGCAGCGCCTCGTCGGTCTCGGGGTCGGCCGGGCGGGCCGGGACCACTTCACCCTGCGGGTGGCCCGAGTAGGTGCGCAGTGTGCGGCTCCCGGCCTCGATCACCGCCAGGTCGGGGTCGCGCTGGGTCGCCTCGTCGACGATCTCCTCGAAGGTGTCGTCGGGATCGGGCGCGTCGTGCCGGTCTGAAGGGCGGGGCTCACTCACGCGCCCAGTCTACGGATGGGCGCCGACATCGCGCGCAGCGCCCGGCACAGTGCGGACGGGCGGGACACGGAGGCCGTACGGCGAAGCCCCCGCGTCCCCGGTCGGTCGGGGTGCGGGGGCTTCGCTCTCACCCCATCAGCTCTGCGGCAGGCCCGCCAGCTGGGCGGAGATCCGCTCGATGTCGGCCTCGGCCTTGGAGAGCCGGCCGCGGATCTTGTCGACCACGTTGTCCGGGGCCTTGGCCAGGAAGGCTTCGTTGCCGAGCTTCCCGGTGGCCTGGGCCTTCTCCTTCTGCGCGGCCTCCAGGTCCTTCGTGAGGCGCTTGCGCTCGGCCGCCACGTCGATCGTGCCGGACAGGTCCAGGGCGACGGTGGCCCCGGCGACCGGGAGGGACGCGGTGGCCTGGAAGTCGTCCCCGGCGGGCTGGAGCCGGAGCAGCTGGCGGATGGCCGCCTCGTGCGGGGCGAGCTCCGTGCCGGTCAGGGTCAGCTGGGCCGGGACCTTCTGGCCGGGCTGGAGGCCCTGGTCGTTGCGGAAGCGGCGGACCTCGGTGACGACCTGCTGGACCAGCTCGATCTCCTTCTCGGCCGCGTCGTCGCGGAAGCCGGAGTCGCCCGGCCACTCGGCGATGACGATCGACTCACGCCCGGTGAGCGCGGTCCACAGCGCCTCCGTGACGAACGGGACGATCGGGTGGAGCAGCCGCAGCATCACGTCCAGGACCTCGCCGAGGACCCGGCCGGAGACCTCGGCCGGGCGGCCGCCCGCGAAGAACGTGGTCTTGGACAGCTCGACGTACCAGTCGAAGACCTCGTCCCACGCGAAGTGGCGCAGGGTCTCACTGATCTTGGCGAACTGAAAGTCGTCGTAGAACGCGTCGACGTCCGCGACGGTCTTGTTGAGGCGGGACAGGATCCAGCGGTCGGTGACCGACATCTCCTCGACCGGGGGCAGGTCGCCCTCGATGGTGGCGCCGTTCATCAGGGCGAAGCGGGTGGCGTTCCAGATCTTGTTGGAGAACTTCGCCGAGCCCTGGACCCACTCCTCGCCGATCGGGACGTCGGTGCCCGGGTTGGCGCCGCGCGCGAGGGTGAAGCGCAGGGCGTCGGAGCCGTACTTGTCCATCCAGTCCAGCGGGTTGACGACGTTGCCGAAGGACTTCGACATCTTCTTGCCGTGCTCGTCGCGGACCATGCCGTGCAGGACGATGGTGGAGAACGGCGGGACGCCGTCGTTGACGTACAGGCCGAACATCATCATCCGGGCGACCCAGAAGAAGAGGATGTCGTAGCCGGTGACCAGGACGGAGTTCGGGTAGAACTTCGCGAGGCTGTCGGTCCGTTCGGGCCAGCCGAGGGTGGAGAACGGCCACAGGCCGGAGGAGAACCAGGTGTCCAGAACATCGCTGTCCTGGGTCCAGCCCTCGCCGGTGGGCGCCTCGTCGTCGGGTCCGACGCAGACGACCTCGCCGTTCGGGCCGTACCAGACGGGGATGCGGTGGCCCCACCAGAGCTGGCGCGAGATCGTCCAGTCGTGGAGGTTGTCGACCCAGTCGAAGTACCGCTTCTCCATCTCCTGCGGGTGGATCTTGACGCTGCCGTCGCGGACCGCGTCGCCCGCGGCCTTGGCGAGCGGGGCGACCTTGACCCACCACTGGAGCGAGAGACGCGGCTCGATGGTGGTCTTGCAGCGGGAGCAGTGCCCGACGGAGTGGACGTAGGGCCGCTTCTCGGCGACGATCCGGCCCTCGGCGCGCAGGGCGGCGACGATGGCGGAGCGGGCCTCCAGCCGGTCCAGGCCCTGGAAGGGGCCGGGGACGGTGATGACGGCGCGCTCGTCCAGGACCGTGAGGAACGGCAGGTCGTGGCGCTTGCCGATCTCGAAGTCGTTCGGGTCGTGGGCGGGCGTCACCTTGACCGCGCCGGTGCCGAACTCGGGGTCGACGTGGTGGTCGGCGACGACGGGGATGGTGCGGTCGGTCAGCGGCAGGCTGATCTGCTTGCCGACCAGGTGCTTGTAGCGCTCGTCGTCGGGGTGGACGGCGACGGCGGTGTCACCGAGCATCGTCTCGGCGCGGGTGGTGGCGACGACGATGGTCTCGTCCCCGTCCCCGTACGTCATGGAGACGAGCTCGCCGTCGTCCTCCTGGTACTCGACCTCGATGTCGGAGATCGCGGTGAGACAGCGGGGGCACCAGTTGATGATGCGCTCGGCGCGATAGATCAGCCCGTCGTCGTACATCTGCTTGAAGACAGTCTGGACGGCCTTGGACAGGCCCTCGTCCATGGTGAAGCGCTCACGGGACCAGGCGACGCCCTCGCCGAGGCGGCGCATCTGGCCGGAGATCTGGCCGCCGGACTCGTTCTTCCACTGCCAGACGCGCTCGACGAAGGCCTCGCGGCCCAGGTCGTGGCGGGACTTGCCCTCCTTGCCGAGCTCGCGCTCGACGACGTTCTGGGTGGCGATGCCGGCGTGGTCCATGCCCGGCTGGTACAGCGCCTCGTAGCCCTGCATCCGCTTCCGGCGGACGAGGGCGTCGATCAGCGTGTGCTCGAAGGCGTGGCCCAGGTGGAGCGACCCGGTGACGTTCGGCGGCGGGATGACGATGCTGTAGGGCGGCTTGTCGCTGTGCTCGTCGGCTTCGAAGTAACCACGCTCTACCCAGCGCTCGTACAGCTTCCCCTCTACATCGGCCGGCGCGTACTGGGTCGGCAGTTCGGGGTTGCTGGCTGGCTGCTGCGATGAGTTCTCGGTCACGGGAGACAGTTTAGGGCCGTCACAGGTCTGCACTGAAACGGATTGGTTCAGTAACGGTGTCCGACCCGATCCCCCATGTCAGGGCGGCTTCCGTCAGGATGTTCGCAACGCATGAGGAATTCTGGAGGGGACACCGCAATGAGCTACAACCAGCCGGGCCCGTACGGCGGGCAGCCGCCGCAGGGCCAGCCCGGACCGTACGGACAGCAGCCGGGCCCGTACGGAGCCCCGCCGCCCCAGGGCCCCCCGCAGGGCCAGCCCGGCTACGGTTACCCGCAGCAGGCCCCTCAGGGCGTCCCCCCGCAGCAGCCGAACCCGTACGGCCAGCCCCAGCAGCCGCCGCAGGGCTACGGCTACCCGCAGGCCCAGCAGCCGGGCCCGTACGGCCAGCAGCCGCCCACTCCGCCGTACGGCGGCCAGCCTCCGTACGGCGGCCAGCCACAGCAGCCGAAGAAGAAGACCGGTCTGATCATCGGTGTCGCCGTGGTGGCGCTGGCGGTCATCGCGGGCGGGGTGTACTTCCTGACCTCCGGCGGCAACAGTGACGTGGCGGACTCCACGAAGGGGTACAAGCTGACGCCTCCGGCGTCGGTGGAGGACTACAAGAAGGACACGTCCAAGCCCTCGCCGGCCGGCCCGGTGACCGGCGATGACAAGGCCGAGGCCGAGGCCATGGGCGTCAAGGACGCCAACAAGGCGGGGGCCCAGTACCAGAGCGGCAGCAAGGACAATCCCCTGGCGCAGAAGGTGCTCATCTTCGAGGGCGTCTGGGGCGAGATCTCGGATCCGGCGAAGACGCTCGACGGCGCGTTCGCCAAGGCCGAGAAGAACATGACGAAGGACACCGGGACCGGCACCGGCACCGGCAACAAGCCCTCCTGGGTGGGCAGCCCCAAGGAGTTCAAGCCGGACGGCTTCGACGGTGCGCTGATGAAGTGCCAGGACCTCAAGGTGGACACCGGCCAGCCCGACACCACCTCCGCGAAGGGGCCGAAGACGTTCACCATGCCGGTCTGCATCTGGGCCGACTACAGCACGGTCGGCATCGTCGCCGGTCTCGACGTCGCCTCGGCGCTGACCGAGAAGTCCGTGCCGCAGGAGGACATGGCCGACCTCGCCGCCAAGCTCTACAACACCTCCCGCACCAAGATCTGATCGCCCAACGCTGTAGGGGCGCCCACCGGTTCATACGGCGGGCGCCCCTACGGCGTGAGCAAGTCGTCAGCGGCTACGCCGACTTCTCGTGCCGGCCGCCGTCGTTCTTGCCGATCGTGCGCGGCTCGCGCGGGACCAGCGTCGGGTTGACGTTGTTGCGGACGACGTCCGGGGTGATGACGACGCGGGCGACGTCCTTGCGGGACGGGACCTCGTACATCACGGACTGGAGGACTTCCTCCATGATCGCCCGCAGACCGCGTGCGCCGGTCTGGCGCAGGATCGCCTGGTCGGCGATGGCCTCCAGCGCCTCGCGCTCGAAGTCCAGCTCCACACCGTCGAGTTCGAACAGCCGCTGGTACTGCTTGACCAGGGCGTTGCGCGGCTCGATGAGGATCTGGAGCAGGGCCTCGCGGTCCAGGTTGTGGACCGAGGTCAGCACGGGGAGGCGGCCGATGAACTCGGGGATCATCCCGAACTTCACCAGGTCCTCCGGCATGACCTCCTGGAACTGGTCGCTCGCCTGGATCTCCAGCTTGGAGCGGATCGTGGCGCCGAAGCCGATGCCCTTGGCGCCGGCCCGGGACTCGATGATCTTCTCCAGGCCCGAGAACGCGCCGCCCACGATGAACAGCACGTTCGTCGTGTCGATCTGGATGAACTCCTGGTGGGGGTGCTTGCGTCCGCCCTGCGGCGGCACGGAGGCGGTGGTGCCCTCCAGGATCTTCAGCAGGGCCTGCTGCACGCCCTCGCCGGAGACATCGCGGGTGATCGACGGGTTCTCGCTCTTGCGGGCGACCTTGTCGATCTCGTCGATGTAGATGATCCCGGTCTCGGCCTTCTTGACGTCGTAGTCGGCCGCCTGGATCAGCTTGAGCAGGATGTTCTCGACGTCCTCGCCGACATAGCCGGCCTCCGTCAGCGCCGTCGCGTCCGCGATGGCGAACGGGACGTTGAGCATGCGGGCCAGCGTCTGCGCGAGCAGCGTCTTACCGGAACCCGTGGGGCCCAGCAGGAGGATGTTCGACTTGGCGAGCTCGATCGCGTCCTCACGATTGGCACCGCCGCCGTTCTCCCCGGCCTGGACCCGCTTGTAGTGGTTGTACACCGCGACCGAGAGGGCCTTCTTCGCGGGCTCCTGCCCGACGACGTACCCCTCCAGGAACTCGTAGATCTCGCGGGGCTTGGGAAGCTCTTCCCAGCGCACCTCGCTCGTCTCCGCGAGCTCCTCCTCGATGATCTCGTTGCAGAGATCGATGCACTCGTCGCAGATGTACACACCGGGTCCCGCGATGAGCTTCTTCACCTGCTTCTGGCTCTTTCCGCAGAACGAGCACTTGAGCAGGTCGCCGCCATCACCGATGCGTGCCACGAGGTGCTTCCCCTTCGCCTGGGAGACGCCTGGTTCAGCGACTCCTGGTGCCTCTATCCGACGGTACCTTGCCTGGGCCCCCGTTCGGGCCCCCCTTGGCACGGTTCACACGGCCGTGGTCGTGCAAACGGAATGTGCCAAGGGGAAAGACCGACGTCAGAGCGATGCGCCCGCGGTGGTCTTGCGGGTGCTAACGATCTGGTCGACCAGACCGTACGCCAGGGCGTCCTCGGCCGTGAGGATCTTGTCGCGCTCGATGTCCTCGCTGATCTTCTCCAGCGGGGTCGTCGAGTGCCGGGCCAGCATCTCCTCCAGCTGCGTACGCATACGGAGGATCTCGTTGGCCGCGATCTCCAGGTCGGAGAGCTGCTCGCGGCCCGTCTGGGAGGACGGCTGGTGGATGAGCACCCGGGCGTGCGGGAGCGCCATGCGCTTGCCCGGGGTGCCCGCGGCGAGCAGGACGGCGGCGGCGGAGGCCGCCTGGCCCATGCAGACCGTCTGGATGTCCGGCTTCACGAACTGCATCGTGTCGTAGATCGCGGTGAGCGCGGTGAACGAGCCGCCGGGGCTGTTGATGTAGATCGAGATGTCGCGGTCGGGGTCCATCGACTCAAGGCACAGGAGCTGCGCCATGACGTCGTTGGCCGAGGCGTCGTCGATCTGGACGCCCAGGAAGATCACGCGCTCCTCGAAGAGCTTCGCGTACGGGTCGTACTCGCGCACGCCCTGCGAGGTGCGCTCCACGAAGCGCGGGACGACGTAGCGGTTGTCCACCTGCGGGCCGGTGTAGAGGCCGCTCGCGGAGGCGCCGGTGTAGTTGTTCATGTGGGTCTTCACCATCCTGGTGGCGTTCGGTGGGCTGGAGGTCTCGGCGTACGAGAGGCGGGCGGGAGGCGGTGTCGCCGATCCGGTGGGAACCGGATCAGGCACCGGTGCCGCCGCCGCCCGGGATGCCCGACGCGAACGTGATGATCTCGTCGATGAGGCCGTAATTCTTGGCCTCCTCCGCCGTGTACCAGCGGTCACGGTCGCCGTCGCGGATGATCGTCTCGACGGTCTGGCCGGAGTGGCGGGCGGTGATCTCCGCCATCCGCGTCTTGGTGCGGAGCAGGTACTCGGCCTGGATCTTGATGTCCGAGGCCGTGCCACCGATGCCGGCCGAACCCTGGTGCATGAGGATGTCGGTGTTAGGGAGCGCGAAGCGCTTGCCCGCGGCGCCGCCGGTGAGCAGGAACTGGCCCATGGAGGCGGCCATGCCCATGCCGATGGTGACGACGTCGTTGGGGATGTACTGCATGGTGTCGTAGACCGCCATGCCGGCCGTCACCGAACCACCGGGGCTGTTGATGTAGAGGTAGATGTCCTTGTCCGGATCAGCGGCAAGGAGGAGAAGCTGTGCGGTGATCTTGTTGGCGATGTCATCGTCGACCTGCTGACCGAGGAAGATGATGCGCTCGCCGAGCAGTCGGCTGTAGACCTGGTCACCGAGGCCTCCACCGAGGGACGGCTCTCCGGCGGCGTAGGGCATCAGATTCGTCACGTATCCACCTGCTCGTCTCTGACGGCTCCGGCCGTCTCAGCGTCTTCGTACCGGGCGGGTGAAGTCACTGCCCCACCCTTCCTCTTCATGGACCCTAACGCGCAGGTGGGACAACGCCATCCCGCTTCCGCAACTGTTCGCTGGGAGCGCAAGGTCCGCAGTGGGCACAAGGGTTCCGGGGGCCGCACGGCGATACGGCGCGATGGCACGGGGAGAGGCGACGGGCCCCGGACGCGCGGTGCGTCCGGGGCCCGTCGTACCTACCGGTCAGCGCGAAGGCTGTCCTGTGGAGCGGGGCGAGGCTCAGGCCTCGTTCTTCTCCTCGGCCTTGCCCTCCGCCTTGTCCTCGGTGGCGGCCTCGGCCGTCTCCGTGGTCTCGGCGGCCTCGTCCTCGTCCTCGAGGTCGACGACCTCGCCGTTGGTGTCGACGACCTTGGCGGCCTCGACGACGACGGCGAGCGCCTTGCCGCGGGCGACCTCGCCGACGAGCATCGGCACCTGGCCACCCTCGACGACGGCCTGGGCGAACTGGTCGGGGCTCATGCCGGAGGAGGCAGCACGCCGCATGAGGTGCTCGGTGAGCTCCTCCTGGTTGACGTTCAGCTTCTCCTTGTTGACGAGCTCGTCCAGGATGAACTGGGTCTTGATGCCCTTGACGGCCTGCTCGGAGGTCTCGTTCTCGAACTCCTCCAGGGTCTTGCCCTGGATCTCGAGGTACTTCTCGAGGTCGAGACCCATCTGACCGAGCTGGTGGTGCTCCAGGTTGTGCTTGCGGGTCTGGACCTCGTCCGCGAGCAGCTTCTCCGGGATCGGGACCTCGGCGAGCTTCAGCAGCTCCTCCAGGACCCGCTCCTGGGCCTGGGTGGCCTGGTCGTACTGCTTGGTGGTCTCCAGGCGCTTGCGGCTGTCGGCCTTCAGCTCCTCCAGCGTGTCGAACTCGCTGGCCATCTGGGCGAAGTCGTCGTCCAGCTCGGGGAGCTCACGGGCGGCGACGGCGGTGACCTTGACGGTGACCTCCGCGGCCTTGCCCTCGGCGGAGCCGCCCTTCAGCTCGGAGGTGAAGGTGGCCTCGCCACCGGCCTCCAGGCCGGTCACGGCCTCGTCGATGCCGTCGAGGAGCTCGCCGGAACCGATGGTGTACGAGACACCGTCGGCCACGCCGTCCTCCAGGACCTCGCCGTCGACCTTGGCCTGCAGGTCGATCGTGACGACGTCGCCGTCGGCGGCGGCGCGCTCGACCGGGTTGGTGGCGGCGAAGCGCTCGCGGAGCTGCTCCACGGCCTTCTCGACCTCTTCGTCGGTGACCTCAAGGGCGTCGACGGTGACCTCGATGCCGGAGTAGTCCGGGATCTCGATCTCGGGGCGTACGTCAACCTCGGCGGTGAAGGCCAGCAGCTCGCCGTCCTTCAGCTCGGTGATGTCGACCTCGGGCTGGCCGAGGACGTTCAGCTCACCCTCGTTGACCGCCTCGGTGTAGAACTTCGGGAGGGCGTCGTTGACGGCCTCCTCCAGCACCGCACCGCGGCCGAACCGCTGGTCGATGACCCGGGCGGGGATCTTGCCCTTGCGGAAGCCCTTCACCGTGACCTGCTGGTTGATCTTCTTGTACGCCGCGTCGAGGCTGTCCTTGAGCTCCTCGAAGGGCACCTCAATGCTGAGCCGAACCCGAGTCGGGTTCAGGGTCTCCACGGCGCTCTTCACGGTTCGGTCTCCTTGGTGGCTGACTTCTTGGGGTTCTGCTGGGCCGCCGAGTGGCGGCTTCGCGGACCGAGCCCGGTACATCAGACACACGGGCACGCATTTTGCATAGTAACGGCAAGGGGGAGGACTCCCACAATGCGATCTTGCCGGTGGTCGGGGTGGCCGGATTCGAACCGACGACCTTCCGCTCCCAAAGCGGACGCGCTACCAAGCTGCGCCACACCCCGTCGGTGCGACACGTAGGGTACATGCACGGGAGCCGTGGTTCCGCCGCTTTCCGGCGGCCGGCACAACGGGTGTGCGGGCACCACCGCCGACCCGCTACGATGCTCTTCGTGCCGCGGTCCACGGACCTGCGGTGCGACGCTTGCGGGCGTAGCTCAATGGTAGAGCCCTAGTCTTCCAAACTAGCTACGCGGGTTCGATTCCCGTCGCCCGCTCCACGCAGTCGAGGGCCTGGCCGGAGGATGATCCTCCGGCCAGGCCCTCGTGCGTTGGCGGGCCTCGGAAGCCGAGTCGGACTTCGGAAGCCGATTGACGGGTCTCAGAAGCTGATCTGGTTGATGGTGTCGGCTATCGAGTTCATGAACCTGTTGATCGACGGGGCCATGCCGGTCGATGCCAGGAAGAAGCCGAAGAGCACGGCGACGATCGCGGGGCCGGCCTTGATGGAGCCGCCACGGATCATTACCACCAGGATGACCGCGAACAGCAGCACCATAGACAGTGAAATAGCCACGTCTGATCACACCCTCGGTCGGTCCGCCTTGCCGGCCCGGAAGCGTGCACCACCGCGCGCCCCGTCACCCCCATCGTGCCACCAACTCCCCCCTGGTCGCTGCCGGGTGACGGAACGGAGTGACGGGATCCCGCCATCCTTCACAGGCCGGCGACGCAGCAGCGGCGCGCACCGGGCGGCGCACGGTCCCGCCCCGTCCCGCCCCGTGCGCGGGGGGCGCGCGGGCGGCGCCCGAGAGCCGCACCCTCCTCACGCCCCCTGTGCGCCGGCTGTGAAATCCCTGCGGACGAATATCCACCGCAGCAATCGTTTCCGCATCCCCACACTTCATTCACAGCAAATTGACGGCATGGATGCGACGTAATTCACTTCGACCAACACCCTTCCGATATGCCCCATTTAAGCGGGATCAAAGGTGCCATAGCGGGCAGTGTTCGACGGTTTCACATTCGAATAGAGGGGAACGCGTGATATCTCCCCGCAGTTTTACGCGAGGCAATCGACCGGTCTAGAGTGCCTTGGATGTTCCAAGCTCCGAGCGTATTTCAGAGGGCACCGCTCCCCCCGGCGACCCGGGAGTCGGAGCCCAGACACGAGCAGACGCTCACCACCACCGCACCCCGGCCCGCCCCCGTGCCCGGCACTCCGGGCGCCGCCGCTCCGGCGCCCGCGGCGGCCATGAAGCGCGATCCCTACTTCGACAATGTGAAGTATCTGGCCATCGTTCTCGTCGCGGTGGCGCACGCCTGGGAACCCGTGATGGACGGCAGTCGCGCCACCCGGGCGCTGTACATGATCGTGTACATGTTCCACATGCCGGCCTTCATCCTCATCTCCGGCTACTTCTCACGATCGTTCGACATGACACCGTCCAAGGCGAAGCGGCTGGTCACCGGCGTCGCGGTGCCGTACGTGCTGTTCGAGACGGCCTATTCGCTCTTCAAGCGGTACGCGGACGATTCGCCCGACATGGCGATCAGCCTGGTCGACCCGTTCTTCCTGACCTGGTTCCTGATCGCCCTGTTCGTCTGGCGGGTGACCACGCCGATCTGGCGCACGCTGCGCCATCCGCTGCCGGTGGCTCTCGCCATCGCCATGCTCGCCTCCGTCTCCCCCGACATCGGCGACGACCTCGACCTTCAGCGGGTGCTGCAGTTCCTGCCGTTCTTCGTGCTCGGTCTGCTGATGAAGCCCGAGCACTTCCAGCTGGTCAGGCGGCGCGAGGTGCGGCTGCTGTCGGTGCCGCTGTTCGCGGGCGCGCTGCTGTTCGCGTACTGGGTCGCCCCGCGCATGCAGCTCGGCTGGCTCTACCGCGCCAACAGCGCGCAGGAGATGGGCGCCCCGTGGTGGTCGGGCGCGGTGATGACGCTCGGGATGTTCGGCTGCGCCCTGGCGCTGACGATCGGCTTCCTGGCCTGGGTGCCCGGCCGGGCCCGGTGGTTCACGGTGCTCGGCGCCGGCACGATCTGCGGGTATCTGCTGCACGGCTTCCTGATCAAGGGGGCCGAGTACGCGGGTCTGTTCGACCGCTACACCTGGCTCTCCGGCCCGGTCGGACTGGTCCTCGTCTCGCTCGCGGCGGCGGTGGCCGTGACGCTCATGTGCACCCCGCTGGTGGGCCGCACCCTGAAGTGGGCCACCGAGCCGGACATGGCGTGGGCGTTCCGGAAGGACCCCGCGAAGCGCTGAGCCCTCGGTGAGCCGGCCGTGCGCGGACCGGCCGCCGCCGCCCTCCTCGTCCACTCCCCCTGATCCACCCGCGGCCGAGCCGCGGGTGGATCATTGCGTCTCCGGGTTGGCCGGATCCTTTCGGTCCGAGGGTGATTCGCCGCCGACCAGCCCCAATAGGCCTCGCACCTGCGCATATTTCGCCGTCAGCCGGGTACGCGTCGCCGCGTCCAGGACCGCGAGGCGGGCGGGATCCGCGTTGTGGGCGAGGTCCGCCTCCTTGACGAGCAGTGCGCCCGGGGTCGCCAGGATCCGCGCGGTGTACGAGGACAGCTCCTCGCCCGGCCGCTTGGTCACCGCCAGGACCATGTCCTTCACCCGCTGCGGCAGGGCGGCCGCCGCCAGCCACTCCGCGGAGAGCGCGTCGTCCTCGACCGCGTCGTGCAGCCACGCCGCCGCGATCTGCCCGTCGTCGCCGCCCCGTACCCGTACGCCTTCGGCCACCGCCGCCAGGTGTTCCACGTACGGGCGGCCCGCCTTGTCGGTCTGCCGGGCATGGGCCTCGCGGGCGATGGCCTCCACCTCGAAGACGCTCAGATCGTGTTCCGTCATGGACCGACCCTACGACCGCGTCCGGGGCGGCTTCCGGACCGCGGGCGAACTCGTTTCAGCGTAGGGCCGTTGACGCGGCGCCCGCGCGACTCCCTCGTGACACCGTCACGGAATCAACAGACGAAAGCTGACAATCTGACGAGTCATAGTTGCAGCGTCAACCGTTCGGTAAACTAATTACTGATGGATCCTTGACGCACCCTTGGTGCGCCCTTGACTCGCTCTTGACCGACCCCGAAGGATCAGGCTCATCGGACACGCTGACACCCTCCTCGCCATGGGCGGCGCCTTCCTGGCCGCTGCCGTCCTCGCCCGCCTCGGCGGCCGTATCGGGCTGCCGACGATCCCCCTGTTCATCCTGGCCGGAATCCTGCTCGGCCCGCACACCCCTGGATACACGCTCCTCTCGAACCCGCACGACCTGGAGATGCTCTCCGCGCTGGGACTCGTCCTCCTGCTCTTCTACTTGGGGCTCGAGTTCCACATGGACGACCTCAAGGCGGGGGGCCGGAAGATGGCCGTCGCGGGCGGGACCTATCTCGTACTGAACGTCGGCGCCGGGCTGGGCTTCGGCTTCGCACTGGGCTGGGGCACCTCGGAGGCGCTGGTCCTCGCCGGTGTCCTCGGTATCTCCTCGTCCGCGATCGTCACCAAGATCCTGGTGGACCTCGGACGCATCGGGAATCCGGAGACCCGGCCGATCCTCGGCATCATCGTCGTAGAGGACGTCTTCCTCGCCCTGTACCTCGCCGCGCTCCAGCCGATCCTGTCCGGTGCGGACAGCCTCTCGGCGGCGCTGATCGACGGCGGCAAGGCCTTCGGCTTCCTGCTGCTGCTCGCCCTCGCGGCGCGGTTCGGTACGAAGATCATCGGCAAGCTCATGAACACCAAGGACGACGAGCTGCTGGTCATCTCGTTCCTCGGCATGGCCGTCCTCGTCGCCGGCGTCTCCGAGATGTTCGGCGTCGCCGACGCGATCGGCGCCTTCATGGTCGGCCTGATGCTCGGCTCCACCTCGTCCGGCGACCGCATCCTCAAGCTGGTCCACCCGCTGCGGGACGCGTTCGGCGCCATCTTCTTCTTCGCCTTCGGTCTCTCCATCGACCCGGGCGACCTGCCGAGCGTGCTGTGGCCGGTACTGGCGGCCGTGGCGCTGACGCTCGCCATGAACATCGCGGCCGGTCTGGCCGCGGCGAAGGTGTACTCCTTCGGCTCGCAGGCCACGGCCAACATCGCCACCACCCTGGTCGCCCGCGGTGAGTTCGCGCTCATCCTGGCCACGATGGCCGCGGCCGCCGGACTGGACGAGCGGCTCTCGCCGTTCATCGCCGGCTACGTCCTCCTGCTCGCCGTCCTCGCGCCGCTGGCCGCCGGGCGCTCGCACTGGCTGGCCCGCATCCTTCCGGGCGGCCGCAGGAAGGACGACAACCAGGAACAGGTGCCGGTGTCGGTCTGAGCGACGCCGGACGGCGGAGAGGCGCCCTGGTGCCCGGCCTCCGGGTGACGGGCGCCTCTCCGCCGTCCGGGGTGCGGTGCCGTCCGGGGTCCGGGGTGCGGTGCCGTTCGGCGTGCGGTGCCGTTCGGCGTCCCGTCGGCTCGTGCCGGGGCGCCCGGGCCCGGGCCCGGTGGCCGGAGTCCGTGCTGAAAGGTGCTCAGGCCCGGCGGGAGAGCAGCAGCAGGGCCCGGTCGTCGTTGACGTCCTTGGCGCAGGCCTCGATCAGATGCCAGGCCGCGCCCTCGAAGCCGGTGGAGACATAGCGGTCGGCCTCGCCCGTCAGCCGGTCGATGCCCTCTGCGATGTCCCGGTCGGCGGCCTCCACCAGGCCGTCGGTGAACAGCATCAGTACGTCGCCGGGCGCGAGCGATCCCTTCACCGCGTCGAACTCGGCCCCGTCGTAGACGCCGAGCAGGGGCCCCTCCCCGGACTTCTCCTCCCACTGCCCACTGCCCGCGTGCAGTTGGAGGGCGGGCGGATGACCCGCGGAGTAGATCTCGTAGTCGCCCGATTCCAGGTCCAGCACCAGGTGGATCGAGGTGGCGAAGCCCTCGTCCCAGTCCTGGCGCAGCAGATAGCCGTTGGCGGCGGGCAGGAAGGCGTGCGAGGGCAGCGAGCCGAGCAGCCCGCCGAAGGCGCCGGACAGCAGCAGGGCCCGGGAGCCCGCGTCCATGCCCTTGCCGGAGACGTCGGTGAGGACGGCCTCCAGGGTGCGGCCCCCGTGGGTGCGGGCCGCGACGACGAAGTCCCCGGAGAACGACTGGCCGCCGGCCGGGCGCAGGGCCATCTCGCGGTGCCAGCCCTGGGGCAGCCGGGGCAGGGCGCTCTGGACCCGGATACGTTCGCGCAGGTCGAAGAGCATCGTGCCGCCCCGCCGCCAGGGCACGCCGACCCTGGCCCGGAACTGAGCGAGGATCAGCCCGAAGAATCCGCAGGCGGCGACCACGAGCACGGTGCCCGGTGTGACCCGGGCGGGGCCGTCCAGGTACGGGCCGAGGGTGAGCGCCTCGACGATCAGTGCGCCGGCGGCCGTCGCGTACAGGCCCAGCAGGCTGGCGGGGCGCAGCAGGAGGCCGCCCGCCACGATGGGCAGGGCGAGGGCCGCCGGGTCGATCCAGACCGGGCTGGCGATGGTGGCGAAGGTGATGGCCGGGATCGTCAGCAGCAGGCCGACCAGGGCGATCCAGTCGGAGCCGTCGCCGCGGAAGTAGTCGACCCCGGATTTACGCAGGCCGATGCGGGCCCGGTGCATGTTTCTGCGCCACCGGGCCCAGAAGTCGTCTACTCCTCCGCTACGGGCCACTGCCGGGACCTTATCGACCCGAGCGCGTCCGGTGCAGGGGGACCCCGGTGACAATGTGTTCGATATGGGGTCCTCCACGCACCGGAACCCGGTTTCGCGTGGCATATGACACGGTTCCGGCGGTGCTGGGAGCACGCGGGCGCGAACGCCGCCCGCGAACCCCGGCCACCGGACGGGCCCGGGGTTCCCCGTCGCCGAAGGCCGCCCGCGGCTATCGGCCGCCAGGGGGGCCCGGGGGCTGGCACCGGGGGCACCAGAAGAGGTTGCGGGAGACCAGGTCCGCGGTGCGGATCTCCGTACGGCAGATGTGGCAGGGCAGGTTCGCCCGGCGGTAGACGTAGACCTCGCCGCCGTGGTCGTCCTTGCGGGGCGGGCGGCCCATGGCCTCGGGAAGGTGTTCCGGGCGGACGGTGTCGATGCGGTTGTTCCGCACGCCTTCGCGCATGAGGTCCGCCAGGTCCGCCCAGATCGTGTCCCATTCGGTGCGGGTGAGGTCCCTGCCCGTGCGGTACGGGTCGATGCCGTGGCGGAAGAGGACCTCGGCGCGGTAGACGTTGCCGACCCCCGCGATGACCTTCTGGTCCATCAGCAGGGCGGCGATGGTGGTCCGGCTGCGGGAGATCCGTTGCCAGGCGCGCTCCCCGTCCTCGTCGCCGCGCAGCGGGTCCGGGCCCAGGCGCTCGTGTATCGCGCGCTTCTCGGGCTCGGTGATCAGGGCGCAGGTGGTGGGGCCGCGTAGATCCGCGTGGTGGCCGGCGTTGACGAGCCGGAGGCGGACGGTGCCGGTGGGCGGCGGGGGCGGGGCGGTGCCGAAACCGAGCTTGCCGAAGAGGCCGAGGTGGATGTGGACCCAGCCGGTGTCGCCGAAGCCGAGGAAGAGGTGCTTGCCGTGGGCGTCGGTGGCGGTGAGGATCCGCCCGTCGAGCAGGGCCGCGCTGTCGGAGAACTTGCCCTGCGGACTGCTCACCCGTACCGGTGCGCCCGCGAACCGTTCGGCGTGGTCGTCGGCGAGGCGGCGGATGGTGTGTCCCTCGGGCACGGCGGGGCTCCTGTCACAGGGGCTGGGGACGGTCGGTGGCATGGCCGTGCCGCCGGGTCCGGGACCCGGCGGCACGGGAAGGCGTGGGGCGGGGGTAGCGGTGCGGGTCAGCCCTGCTGCGGGTGGTGGGCCGGGATCGGGGGGAGCTCGCCGGTGGTCTCGTAGGCCGAGAGCATCTCGATGCGGCGCGTGTGGCGCTCCTCGTCGGAGTACGGCGTGGAGAGGAAGATCTCGACGAACTTCGTGGACTCCTCGACCGTGTGCATCCGGCCGCCGATCGCGATGACGTTGGCGTCGTTGTGCTCGCGGCCGAGGGCGGCGGTCTGCTCGCTCCAGGCCAGCGCGGCGCGGACGCCCTTGACCTTGTTGGCGGCGATCTGCTCGCCGTTGCCGGAGCCGCCGATCACGATGCCGAGGCTGTCCGGGTCCGCGGCCGTCTGCTCGGCGGCACGCAGGCAGAACGGCGGGTAGTCGTCCTGGGCGTCGTAGATGTGGGGGCCGCAGTCGACGGCCTCATGGCCGTGGGCGCCGAGCCACTCGACGAGGTGGTTCTTGAGTTCGTAGCCGGCATGGTCGGATCCGAGGTACACGCGCATGGTGCGAAGTGTGGCACGAACTTCGCGGGGCAGCCGTCAGCGGGGTCGGAATCCCTCGATTCGATATTTCGTAGGCCTGATCCCGTTTCTGTGTGGCGAACGCCACTCAGGCAATGATCAGGCAAACGATCCGAATGGAGGGTTCCTCTTCCGCCTTGTATCGGGCTTGAATGCGTGGCCTGTCTTCGCACCCCCACGGGCACCACCCGACGGCGGAGCGGGGCACACCCTCATGCTCGAAAACGTAAGGACTCCCCCCATGACGTCGCAGACGACGCTGGCGAATCCGGTCCAGGAGCCCGGTGAGCCGGACCGGCCGGACTCGTCGGGCGGGCTTCAGGCCGGCCTGAAGAACCGCCACCTCTCGATGATCGCGATCGGCGGCGTGATCGGCGCCGGACTCTTCGTGGGTTCCAGCGCGGGCATCGCGGCCGCGGGCCCGGCGATTCTGGTGTCGTACGCGATGGTCGGCCTGATGGTCGTCCTGGTGATGCGGATGCTCGGTGAGATGGCCGCCGCCCGGCCGAGCTCCGGTTCCTTCTCCGCCTACGCCGACCAGGCGCTCGGCCGTTGGGCCGGTTTCTCCATCGGCTGGCTCTACTGGTTCTTCTGGGTCGTGGTGCTCGCGGTCGAGGCCACGGCGGGCGCGAAGATCCTGGAGAGCTGGATTCCCGGTGTGCCGCAGTGGGCCTGGGCGCTGATCGTGATGGTCGTGCTGACGGCGACGAACCTGGTCTCGGTGGGCAGTTACGGTGAGTTCGAGTTCTGGTTCGCCGGGATCAAGGTCGTGGCGATCGGCGCGTTCGTGGTCATCGGCTTCCTCGCGGTCTTCGGGTTCCTGCCCGGGTCGGACCACGCGGGGTCCGGTCTCGCCCATCTGACGGACAGCGGCGGGTTCTTCCCCGAGGGTCCCGGCGCGATCCTGACCGGTGTGCTGATGGTCGTCTTCTCGTTCATGGGCAGTGAGATCGTGACGCTGGCCGCCGGCGAGTCGTCGGACCCGCAGCGGGCCGTCTCGAAGGCCACCAACAGCGTGATCTGGCGTATCGCCGTGTTCTACCTCGGCTCGATCTTCGTCGTGCTGACGCTGCTGCCGTGGAACGACCCGTCGATCGTCGAGAAGGGCAGCTATGTCGCCGCCCTCGACGTGATCGGGATCCCGCACGCCGGTCAGGTCATGGACTTCATCGTGCTGACGGCCGTGCTGTCCTGCCTCAACTCCGGCCTCTACACCGCCTCCCGGATGGCGTTCTCGCTCGGCGAGCGGGGGGACGCGCCGAAGGCCTTCGCCGAGGTCAACCAGCGCGGTGTGCCGCAGGCGGCGATCCTGTCCTCGGTCGTCTTCGGCTTCGTGGCGGTGTTCTTCAACTACCAGTGGCCCGACACGGTGTTCCAGTTCCTGCTGAACTCCTCCGGCGCGGTCGCGCTCTTCGTGTGGCTGGTCATCTGTTTCACCCAGCTGCGGATGCGCGGGATCATCCTTCGTGAGACCCCCGGCAAGCTGGTCGTACGGATGTGGCTCTTCCCGTACCTCACCTGGGCGACGATCGCGATGATCTCCTTCGTCCTCGTCTACATGCTGACCGATGACGCCGCCCGCGAGCAGGTCGTACTGTCGTTGCTGGTCGCGGCGCTGGTGGTGGGCGTCTCGCTGTTCCGGGAGAGGCGCAGCCGCAAGGCCGTCGCCGAGTAGCACCCGCCGAGCGACCCCCGTACGGGGATGTGCCCGTACCTGCTGGACGGTACGGGCGTGGCGTCGGTGCGCGCGCTGTACGGGGAGGTGTCCGGGGTGCTGGAGCCGCGGGTGCGCGGACGGTCGCTGGACTTCTCCTTCGGCGGCGGGGACCGTACCCCCGGTTTCCACGAGGCGGAAACGACGAAGAGGCTCGCCGGTCCGGTCTCCCAGTACGATCCGGCGGGCCTCTTCGGCGGCCCCTACGAGGCGTGGGGCGGATCAGCCGCGGCGGTCGAGGAGCTTCCAGGCGGCGGGCAGCGCGCCCATGGCCAGCGCCGCCTTGAGCGCGTCGCCGATCAGGAACGGGGTGAGACCGGCCGCGACGGCGGCGGTCGGCGACATCCCGGTGGACAGCGCGAGGTAGGGCACGCCGATGGCGTAGATGATCGCCGAGCCGAGGACCATCGTGCCCGCGGTGCGCAGCACCGAGCGGTCGCCGCCGCGCCGGGCGAGGGCGCCGACGACGGTGGCGGCCAGGAGCATGCCGAAGACGTAGCCCAGGGACGGCATCGCCCAGCCCGAGGAGGCCTCGGCGAACCACGGCATGCCGGCCATGCCGACGAGCGCGTACAGCGCGAGGGAGAGGAAGCCGCGGCGGGCGCCCAGCGCGGTGCCGATGAGGAGCGCCGCGAAGGTCTGGCCGGTGACCGGGACCGGGGAGCCGGGGACCGGGACCGCGATCTGGGCCGCGATGCCGGTCAGGGCGGCACCGCCGAGAACGAGGGCCGCGTCCACGGCGTAGCGGTGCCGGGCTGCGGGCAGCAGGTCGGCGAGGACCGCTCCGGAGCGGACGGGGGCGGCAGCAGTACTCATCGGGACTCCGCGGGTGAGGGCAGGTGGGCCGGGACGGCCCCCCGCCGGGCAGGGTGGGGTCGGGCTCCCGCCGACGTTAGCCCACGGGTTAACGCTCGATCACCATCAGCCGCCCACAAAGCGGCGGTTGATGGATTGGTGGGATTCGCACAAAGCCCGCGCCGCAATCATGTTCCCGCGTGACGCTCGTCACGGAGGTGAGGGCGGTGTCGGCACGTTTTGGCGGGGCGGGCGACAATCGGCGAGACTGTAGCTTCCCCATAAACGATCAGAGCTTCCCCATAAGGATCAGCCGGCTCTGATCGGCCCGCGAGTGACCGTAGATCCGAGAGCGACCCCCTCCCCCATGCACGACGCCCCTCCCCCCACGTCCTCCCTCTCGCCCTCCCCCTCCCCTGTGCAGCCCGAGCCGCTTTCGCACGGGCTCAAGCAGCGCCATCTGACGATGCTGGGGCTCGGCGGGGTGATCGGGGCCGGGCTGTTCGTCGGCTCGGGCGCCGGGATCGCGGTGGCGGGGCCCGCGATCGTCATCTCGTATCTGATCGCGGGCGCGCTCGCGATGCTGGTGATGCGGATGCTCGGCGAGATGTCCTCCGCGATGCCCGCCTCGGGTTCGTTCTCCGTGCACGCCGAGCGGGCGCTCGGGCGGTGGGCCGGGTTCAGCGTCGGCTGGCTGTACTGGTTCCTGCTGGTGGTGGTCCTCGCCGTGGAGGCGACGGCGGCCGCGCAGATCGCCCATGGATGGGTGCCGGGCATCGAACCCTGGGCGTGGGTGCTGCTGTTCATGGTGGTGTTCACCGCGGCGAACCTGACGGCGGTGAAGAACTTCGGCGAGTTCGAGTTCTGGTTCGCCTCCTTGAAGGTCGGCGCGATCGTCGTCTTCCTGGTGCTCGGGCTGCTGGCGGTCTTCGGACGGCTCCCCGACACCGGCCCGGTCGGGATGACCAACCTGACCGGCCAGGGCGGCTTCCTGCCGAACGGCTGGGGCGGGGTCGTCTCCGGCGTGCTGACCGTGGTCTTCGCCTTCGGCGGGCTGGAGGTCGTCACCATCGCCGCCGCCGAGACGGACGATCCGGCGCGTGCGGTGGGGCGGGCGGTGCGCAGTGCGGTGGTGCGCATCCTCTTCTTCTACGTCGGCTCGATGCTGGTGATCGTGACCGTGCTGCCGTGGACCGCGCAGCAGGCCGGGCTGAGCCCCTATGTGAAGGTGCTGGACGCGATCGGGGTGCCCTCGGCCGGGCAGATCATGAACATCGTGGTGTTCGTGGCGCTGCTCTCCGCGCTCAACGCCAATCTGTACGGCTCCTCCCGCATGATCTTCTCGCTGGCGGAGCGCGGTGAGGCCCCGCGCGGGCTGCTGAAGGTGTCCCACACGGCCGGTACGGAAGGTGGCGTGCCGCGGCGGGCGGTGCTGGCCTCGGTGGCCTTCGGCTTCGTCTCCGTACTCCTCAACCTGCTGTGGCCGGACACGGTGTTCCTCTACATGCTCAACTCGGTCGGCGCGGTGCTGCTGTTCGTCTGGGCGCTGATCGCCGCCTCCCAACTGCGGCTGCGCGCCCGGCTGGAGCGGGAGGCCCCCGAGGCGCTCACGCTGCGGATGTGGTGGTTCCCGTATCTGACCTGGGTGACGCTGGCCGGGCTGCTCGGGGTGCTGCTGCTGATGCTGACCGACGAGGCGGCACGCCCGCAGGTGCTGTGGTCGGCCGGGGCGACGGCGTTGGTGGTACTGGGGGCGGTGGGGCGTCAGCGGCGGGAGCGCGAGGGCTCCGCTCCGACCTGCCGGTAGGCGCGTGTGCACCTTGTGTGAGCCTGGTGCCCGTATAGCGGACACCTGTTCCGTGTGAGCGGTGAAGATGCCCAGACTGTGGGTTCGTTTCCCTGTCTCAGCTACCGAACAGAGCTCGTCCATGCCTCGGACCTCCGCGTCTCCCCCCACCGCTGACTCCGCAGCCCCCGCCGGGCCCCAGGCGGACTCCGCGCTCACCCACGGCCTCAAGCAGCGACACCTTTCGATGATCGCCCTCGGCGGGGTGATCGGCGCCGGTCTCTTCGTCGGCTCGGGCGCCGGGATCGCCGCGGCAGGGCCCTCGATCATCGTCGCGTACGCCATCTCCGGACTGCTCGTCATGATGGTGATGCGCATGCTCGGCGAGATGTCGGCCGCCAACCCGGCGTCCGGCTCCTTCTCCGTGCACGCCGAACGGGCGATCGGCCCGTGGGCCGGGTTCACCGCGGGCTGGTCCTTCTGGTTCCTGCTCTGCGTCGCCGTGGGCCTGGAGGGCATCGGGGCCGCGCAGATCGTCAGCGGCTGGCTGCCGGGGACGCCGGAGTGGGCCTGGGTCGCCCTGTTCATGGTGCTCTTCCTCGGGACGAACCTGGCCGCCGTGAAGAACTTCGGCGAGTTCGAGTTCTGGTTCGCCGCGCTCAAGGTCATCGCGATCACGCTGTTCCTCGTGCTCGGCCTGCTGGCGATCCTCGGCGTGCTGCCCGACACGGACGCGCCCGGCCTGTCCAACCTCTCGGGGGACGGGGGCTTCCTCCCCAAGGGCATGGACGGGTTCATCATCGGACTCCTCGCCTCCGTCTTCGCGTACGGCGGTCTGGAGACCGTCACCATCGCGGCGGCCGAGTCCGAGAACCCGGTGCGGGGCGTCGCGAAGGCGGTCCGTACGGCGATGTGGCGCATCGCGGTCTTCTACATCGGCTCGATGGCGGTCATCGTCACGCTGGTCCCCTGGGACGACCCGAAGGTCGCCGAGGTCGGCCCGTTCTACGCGATGCTCGACCACCTCGGCATCGGGAGCGCCGCGCAGATCATGAACGTGGTCATCCTCATCGCCCTGCTCTCCGCGATGAACGCCAACATCTACGGCGCTTCGCGCATGGCCCGGTCGCTGGTCGCCCGGGGCCAGGGCCCGGCCGCGCTCGGGAAGATCACCTCCGGGGTGCCTCGCAACGCCGTGCTGTTCTCCTCGGTCTTCGGGTTCCTGTGCGTGCTGCTCAGCTACTGGCGGCCCGACGACGTCTTCCCCTGGCTGCTGAACATGATCGGCGCGGTGATCCTGGTCGTGTGGATCTTCATCGCGGCCTCCCAGCTGATCCTGCGCGGCCGCACCGAGCGGGAGGCGCCGGAGAAGCTGGTCGTGCGGATGTGGTTCTTCCCCATCGGCACGATCGTCGCCCTGGCGGCCATGGTGGGCATCTTCCTGCTGATGCTGCGCCAGCCGGACACCCGCGACCAGCTGCTGGCCACGGGGGCGCTGACGGTGGTGCTGATCGGTATCGGCCTCGTACGTCAGCGGGGGCGGGGCGGCGACGGCGGGAGCGGCGTCGTCGGCGACGGCACGGCCGGGATCCCGGCGCAGCGGAAGTAACTCCCGACGACGTCCGCGAACGCCGGGCTCCGCCTCGTACGTACGGGGCGGAGCCCGGCGTTCGGCGTTCGGCGTTCGGCGTCTCAGTGCAACGTTTCCGGTTGCCGGCGGGTGCCCGTGGGCAACAGGACATCGCAGGGCCGGGCCCCGTACGCCGGGCCGTCATCCATCCTCGCTTCCGTAGTGGTCCCACCCACCCGAGGAGCCGTCATGTCCGATGCCCCCAGGCGCCGTTCGATCCTCCTGGCCACCGCCGCCGTCACCGCGGCGGCCACCGCCCCGGCCGTCGCCGCCTCCTCCGCCGGGCACCGCCCCCACCACCCTTCCGGCCCCCTGGTCATCGGGCACCGCGGGGCGGCGGGCTGGCGGCCCGAGCACACCGCCGACGCGTACACCTACGCCGTACGAGCCGGGGCCGACTGGATCGAGCCGGACCTCGTGCCGACGAAGGACCACGTCCTGGTCGTGCGGCACGAGAACGAGATCGGCGGCACGACGGACGTCGCGGGCCACCCCGAGTTCGCGGACCGCCGCACCACGAAGACGGTCGACGGCAAGGCGGTGACCGGCTGGTTCACCGAGGACTTCACGCTGCGCGAGCTGAGGACGCTGCGCACCGTGGAGCGGCTTCCGCTGGTCCGCGACCGCAACACGGTCTTCGACGGGCGGGGCCGGGTGATGACGTTCCAGGAGGTCGTGGACCTGGCCCGGCGGCTGTCGCGGGAGTCGGGCCGGCGGATCGCGGTGTTCCCGGAGACGAAGCACCCGACGTACTTCCGCTCGATCGGGCTGCCGCTGGAGGAGGAGCTGATCCGGGTGATCCGCCGGAACCGGCTGACCGCCCGGGACTGCGTCGTCCAGTCCTTCGAGCCCGCGAGCCTGCGCCGGGTGGCCGCCGCACGCCTCGGCCTCCCGCTGTGGCAGGCGCTCGGCACGAACGGCGGCCCGTACGGGCACGAGCTCACCTACCGGGACATGATGACCCCGGCCGGGCTGCGCGAGATCGCCTCGTACGCGCAGTGGGTCGGCCCGGACAAGTCCTCGCTCGTCCCGCCGAACACCCTGCTGGCGGACGCCCACGCGGCGGGCCTGAAGGTCGGCGCGTACACCTTCCGGGCGGAGAACCGGTACCTCCCGGCCGCCTACCGCCGGGGCAGCGCGCCGAACGGCTTCGGCGACGCGTTCGCGGAGTACGCCTTCCACTACGGGCAGGGCGTGGACGCGGTGGTGACGGACTTCCCGGACATCGCGGTGCAGGCGAGGGACGGCCTGCGGGCGTGACTCCCGCCGGGCGGGCGGATGTGGAAGCGTTCCGAGGGAACGTCGAGGACACCGCTTCCTCCGCCTCCGCCCCCGGAAGGGACCACGCCATGACCGCCCCGCCCGCCTTCCCCCTGGAGCCCACCCCGATCCATGTGCCCGACCAGGTCCTCGACGACCTGCGCGCCCGTCTCGCACTGACCCGTCCGCCGTTGGACGAGGGAAACGAGGACTGGGGCTACGGCGTTCCGGACAGCTGTCTGCGTGAGCTGGTCGCCCACTGGCGGGACGGCTACGACTGGCGCGAGGCCGAGGCCGCCATCAACGCCTACGACCACTACCGGGTGAGCGTCGCGGGCGTCCCCGTGCACTTCCTGCGCAAGCCCGGCCGCGGCCCCCGCCCGGTCCCGTTGATCCTCACCCACGGCTGGCCGTGGACGTTCTGGCACTGGTCGAAGGTGATCGACCAGCTCGCCGACCCGGCCGCGTACGGCGGCGATCCCGCCGACGCGTTCGACGTCATCGTGCCGTCCCTTCCGGGGTTCGGCTTCCCGGGTCCGCTCACCGGCTTTCCGGACGTCAACTTCTGGAAGGTCGCCGACCTCTGGCACACCTTGATGACCGAGACCCTGGGGTACGAGAAGTACGCCGCCGGGGGCTGCGACATCGGCGCGATCGTCTCCAGCCAGCTCGGCCACAAGTACGCCGACGAGCTGTACGGCATCCACATCGGCTCCGGGCTGCCGCTCGACTTCTTCACCGGCCCCCGCGCCTGGGACTTCGCCCGGAACCGACCCCTCACCGACGACCAGTCCGCCGACGTCCGCGCCCGCGTCGTCGAACTGGACCACCGCTGGGCGTCCCATCTCGCCGTGCACATGATCGACGGCGCCACCCTGGCCCACGGACTGAGCGACTCCCCCGCCGGACTGCTCGCCTGGCTGCTGGAGCGTTGGAACGCCTGGAGCGACAACGGCGGCGACCTCGAAGCCGTCTTCAGCAAGGACGACCTGCTCACCCACGCCACGATCTACTGGGTGAACAACTCCGTCGCCACGTCGATGCGCTACTACGCCAACGCCAACCGCTACCCCTGGACCCCCGCCCACGACCGCACCCCGGTCGTGCAGGCCCCGGTCGGCCTCACCTTCGTCACCTACGAGAACCCGCCGGGCATCCACACCGCCGCCGAGCGCGTCCGGGCGTTCGAGACCGGTCCGCAGGCGGCTTGGTTCAACCACGTCAACGTCAATGCCCATGACCACGGCGGCCACTTCATCCCCTGGGAGAACCCCGACGCCTGGGTGAACGACCTGCGCGGCACCTTCCGCGGCCGCAGGCCCTGAACCACCTGGTCCAGGGCCCCGGGCCACCTCAGCGCGTGGTGCGCCTGCTCGCCGTGCTCTTGCTCGCCGTGGTCTTCCTGGCCGCCTTCTTCGCGGTCTTCTTCGCCGGGGCGGGCAGCGCCGTCTTCTTGGCGGGGCCGCGCTGGGCGGCGGACCGCTTCGGGGACGCGGCTTCGGCCGCCGCTTCCTCGGTGTCGGCGCCGGCGGTCGACAGGGTGCCGGAGCTGCTCTCCAGGTGGGCCCTGACGAACCACTGGAACTGCTCCAGGCCGCGCAGGTGCTCGATGAGCAGGTCCTCGGTGACGGGGTCGATCTCGCCGGCCTTCTCGACCGCCTCGCGGTGACTCTCGATGATCCCCGTGTAGACCAGGTTCAGGGCGCCGAGGTGGGCGATGGCGTCGGCGCGGCCGACGCTGTAGTCGTCCCAGGTGCGCTCCTTGACCAGGGCGCCCGGTGTGCCGTTCGGCTCGCCGCCGAGGGCGGAGATGCGCTCGGCGGCGGCGTCCGCCATGTCCCGTACTGCGGCGGTCTGCGGGTCGAGCATCTCGTGGACGGCGATGAAGTGCGGCCCGACCACGTTCCAGTGGATGTGCTTGAGGGTGAGCGCGAGGTCGTTGAGCGCGTGCAGGCGCAGCGTCAGGAGGTCGATGACCTGACGGCCTTCGTCGACGCCGAGGCCGGGAACGGTGTAGCGGGGGGTGCGTGCGGGGGACATGGGACTCCTCTGGGCGAAGTAGCTGGGCGAGATCATGGGGCGAGATCGGTCGAAGGTCGTGGTGGTGGGGGCGTCTGGCCGACATCCCCGGTGCCGCCCCCGGCCGGGTCGGCGCCGGACCGCTCCCCGCCGGGCCGGACCGGGGCGGCTGCCGCGCGGATGCTCTCGCGTGCGGCGTCGGCGACCGCGTGCGGCGTGATGCCGAACTCCTCGTACAGGCGCTCGTAGGGTGCGGACGCGCCGAAGTGCTCCAGGCTGACCGTGCGGCCCGCGTCCCCCACCACGTCCCGCCAGCCCTGGGCGACGGCCGCCTCGACGCTCACCCGGGCCCGGACGCGGGGTGGCAGGACCTCGTCCTGGTAGGCGTACGGCTGCTCGGCGAACCACTCGCGGCAGGGCAGCGAGACCACCCGGGCGTCGTGCCCCTCATCGGCCAGCACCTCCCTTGCCTCCAGGGCGATGTGGACCTCGGAGCCGGTCGCGACGAGGATCACGTCGGGGGTCGCGCCCCGGCTGTCGGCGAGGACGTAGCCGCCCCGGGCGGCCCCCTCGGCGGAGGCGTACGCGCCCTCGCCCCGTTCCAGGACGGGCAGCGGCTGCCGGGTCAGGGCGAGGCCGGCCGGCCGGTCGTGGTGTTCCAGGACGGTGCGCCAGCACACGGCCGTCTCGTTCGCGTCGGCGGGCCGTACGACGTCGAGGCCGGGGATCGCGCGGAGGGCGGCCAGTTGCTCGACGGGCTGGTGGGTGGGGCCGTCCTCGCCCAGGCCGATGGAGTCGTGCGTCCAGACGTAGGTGACCGGGAGCTTCATCAGGGCGGCGAGGCGGACGGCCGGGCGCATGTAGTCGCTGAAGATCAGGAACGTACCGCCGTAGGGGCGGGTGAGGCTCTGCAGGGCGATGCCGTTGAGGATCGCCCCCATGGCGTGCTCGCGGATGCCGAAGTGGAGTGTGCGGCCGTACGGGTCGCCGGGGAACTCGCCGGTCTGCTTGCTCTCCGGTACGAAGGACGGCTCGCCCTCCATGGTGGTGTTGTTGCTCCCCGCGAGGTCGGCCGAGCCGCCCCACAGTTCGGGCAGCACGGGGGCCAGCGCGGTGAGCACATCGCCGGAGGCCTTGCGGGTGGCGATGCCCTTGGGGTCGGGGTCGAAGACGGGGAGGCTCCCGGTCCAGCCGCCCGGAAGCTTCCGTTCCCGCAGCCGGTCGAGGAGTTCGGCGCGCCCGGGGTGGGCGGAGCGCCACTCCTGATAGCCGGGCTCCCAGGCGCGACGGGCCTCGGCGCCTCGCTCACGGACCGCGCGGGCGTGTTCCAGTACGTCGCCCTCGACGGTGAAGTCGGCTTCGGGGTCGAAGCCGAGCAGCTTCTTGGTGGCGGCGACCTCGTCGTCGCCGAGCGCGGAGCCGTGGGCCTTGCCGGTGTTCTGCTTGGTGGGTGCGGGCCAGCCGATGATCGTGCGCAGCAGGATCAGGGAGGGGCGGCCGCTCTCGTCCTTCGCGGCTTCGACGGCGGCGAGCAGGGCGTCGACGTCCTCGACGTAGTCGCCGGTGCGGGTGAAGTCGACCGTCTGGACGTGCCAGCCGTACGCGGCGTAGCGGGCGGTGACGTCCTCGCTGAAGGAGATGTCGGTGTCGTCCTCGATGGAGATGTGGTTGGAGTCGTAGAAGACGATCAGGTTCCCGAGCTCCTGGTGTCCCGCCAGCGAACTGGCCTCGGACGTCACACCTTCCATCAGGTCACCGTCGGAGGCGACGACGTACACGTGGTGGTCGAAGGGGCTGGTGCCGGCCGGCGCGTCGGGGTCGAGGAGGCCGCGCTCGCGCCGGGCCGCCATGGCCATGCCGACAGCGGAGGCGAACCCCTGCCCCAGGGGCCCGGTGGTGATCTCGACGCCCCGGGTGTGGCGGTACTCCGGGTGGCCGGGGGTGGCGGAACCCCAGGTGCGCAGCGCCTCCAGGTCCGACAGTTCCATGCCGTACCCGCTCAGGTACAGCTGGATGTAGAGGGTGAGGCTGGAGTGCCCGCAGGAGAGCACGAAGCGGTCGCGGCCGAGCCACTCGTCGTCGGCCGGGTCGTGCCGCATCACCTGCTGGAACAGCAGGTACGCCAGCGGGGCCAGGCTCATCGCGGTGCCCGGGTGGCCGTGGCCCGCCTTCTGCACGGCGTCGGCCGCCAGCACGCGGACGGTGTCGACGGCCCGGACGTCGAGCGGACCCCATCCCGCCTTGTCCGCGAGGGGCGGGGCCAGTTCCGTGTCGCGGGGGCGAGCGCCGGAGCCCTGGGAGGCGGTCGAGCCGTTCGGGACGTCGGGGGCGTTCGGGGGTGGCATCAAGTCCTCCTGGTCGGTGCGGCGGGGGCGAGGCGCGCGGCGCACTCGCGCCCGGCACGAAAGCGGGCTCGGCGGGCCCCGGGCGGCCCGGCCGCCACTGCGTGGACCGCTCGGCCGTATCGCGGGTCCCCCTGGAAGTCGTGCCCAAACATGGGCGCTCGTGAGGAGAGAAGCAGGCGAGGAATCAGAACGCCTTTATAACAAGAAAAGGCAAGATAATAGGACACCTGACGAGAAGGAGAGGCCCACCATGTCGGAAGAAGCCACCCCGGCAGGCGAGGGGCCGAGCAGGTTCAAGGGCGAGGGGCAGTACGGCTGCGCCCCGATGCCGACGAGACGTCACAGCGGTCCAACCCAGCCCGCACCACTCCGTCTGTCCGTCCGTCCGTCCGTCCGGAACACGCATACCCCGCCCCCCTCCTGTCCCTACCCCTGACCCAGTCCGGCCCTCCGCGCCGCAGGTCCTAGGCCGAAGGGCTGATCACTTCGGAGCACTCCTGCTGTTAGCCTGCTCCTGCATATAGGTTGCAATAACAACTGGACGGCATTCCAGCAGTCGGAGGGCTCGCATCATGGCCACGTACACGCTCCCGGAACTCCCGTACGACTACGCGGCGCTCGAACCGGTCATCAATCCGCAGATCATCGAGCTGCACCACGACAAGCACCACGCCGCGTACGTCAAGGGTGCGAACGACACCCTGGAGCAGCTGGAAGAGGCCCGCGACAAGGAGGCCTGGGGCGCGATCAACGGCCTCCAGAAGAACCTCGCGTTCCACCTCTCCGGCCACATCCTGCACTCGATCTACTGGCACAACATGACCGGCGACGGCGGCGGCGAGCCCCTCGCGACGGACGGCGTGGGCGACCTCGCCGATGCGATCACCGAGTCCTTCGGCTCCTTCGCGGGCTTCAAGTCCCAGCTGACGAAGGCCGCGGCCACCACCCAGGGATCCGGCTGGGGCGTGCTCGCGTACGAGCCCGTGAGCGGCAGGCTGATCGTCGAGCAGGTCTACGACCACCAGGGCAACGTCGGGCAGGGCTCGGTACCGGTCCTCGTGTTCGACGCCTGGGAGCACGCCTTCTACCTGCAGTACAAGAACCAGAAGGTGGACTTCATCGAGGCGATGTGGCAGGTCGTCAACTGGCAGGACGTGGCCAGGCGTTACGCCGCCGCCAAGGAGCGCGCGGACGTCCTGCTACTCGCCCCCTGAGGTGACACCGACGCACCACAGACGTCCTGCCTCGTGATCGTCTTCTCAACCTTCACCACGGCAGGCGGATGAAGGACGCGCCCCCGCGAGGACCTGACTCGCGGGGGCTCTTCCCTGCCGGGACTCCCATCTCACCTGGGCTGTTAGCCATTTAGCTCATATGCTAAACATAGGCCATGGAATCACCCGCCGACGAAGAGGCGAGCGCGTTCCGCGCGCTCGCCGACCCCACCCGCCGCCAGATCCTGGAGGACCTGCGGGGCGGTGAGCTGGCCGCCGGGGAGATCGCGAGCCGGTTCTCGATCAGCGCCCCGTCCATCTCGCGCCACCTGGGCGTCCTCAAGGGGGCCGGGCTCGTCACCGAGCGCCGGGACGCCAACCGCATCCTCTACTCGCTCGCCGAGGAGCGGCTCGCCATGTGCGTGGGGCGCTTCCTCAGCGCCGTGTGCCCCGAGCAGATCGTGCTCCGCAACACCAAGTGGCGCTCCGCGCCGGAAGGCGACGCCTCATGATCAGGTCCCGGCTCTCCAGCGTCATCGAACGCCGCCTGCTGGTGAACTACCGGGTCGACCCGTACGTCGTGGGGGCCCTGCTGCCCGCGCCGCTGCGGCCCCAGTTGGTGCGCGGCCAGGCGGTGGCCGGGATCTGCCTGCTGCGGATCGGCGGCGTCCGCCCCGGCTGGGCCCCGGCCGCGACCGGGCTGACCAGCGAGAACGCGGCGCACCGGATCTCCGTCGAGTGGGACGGGCCGGACGGCGTCAAGCAGGGCGTCTACATCCCGCGCCGCGACACCGCCTCCCGCCTCAACGCCTTCGCCGGCGGCCGGATCTACCCGGGCGAGCACGGCCGCGCGGACTTCACGGTGCGGGAGGAGGCCGACGCCGTACGGGTGGCCTTCGCGACCCGGGACGGGGAGGTGGAGGTGGACGCGACGGTGGAGCCGGCCGAGGAACTGCACGGCAGCGGGCTGTTCGCCGACCTGGCGGAGGCTTCGGAGTTCTTCCGCCTCGGCAGCCGGGGCCTCTCCCCCAACGCAGGTGGAACCCACCTGGACGTCCTCGAACTGTCCACGGACGCCTGGAAGGTGACGGCGGGCCGGCCCCGTGCCGTACGCTCCTCGTTCTTCGAGGACCTGGACCGCTTCCCGCCGGGCAGCGCGGTGCTGGACAGCGCGCTGGTGATGCGGGGCGTGGCGGCGGACTGGTCGCAGGGCGAGCCGTTCCGGCTGGGGTGCGGGGCGGGGGCGGCCTGAGACGCTATCGGGGTGCTACCGGGGCACCGCTGAGGGGACGGTCCGCGCAGACGTGCCGGCCGGAGCCCTGGTCGGCCAGCAGGCGCAACGCGTCGGCGGAGGGTTCGTCGTTGGCGGTGTAGATCTCCAAACGGTGGTCGGGGGTGTCGGGCTGGAGCCACACCTGGTAGTCGACGTCGACCCTGCCGACGGTCGGGTGCCGCAGGCGCATGGTGCCCACGGTGCAGTCGGCGACGTCGCCGGTGGCCCACAGCCTGGCGAAGTCATCGCTGTGCATGACGAGTTCACCGATGAGCTCGGCCAGCCGGCGGTCGGTGGGATACCGGCCCGCGGTGAACCGCAGGTAGGCCACATGGGTCCGGGCGAGTTCGTCCCAGTTCTCGTGCAGGTCGCGGGTGTGGGAGTCGAGGAAGAACATCCGCGGGACGGACGGCCGTCGCGCGGAGTCCTGCGGCGCGTCGAAGTCGACGTGTTCGGCCGTGAGGGCGTGTCCGGTGCGGTTCCACGCCAGCACGTCGCCCCGGCGCCCGAGGACGACGGCCGGTGTGTTCCGGCCCAGGGACTCCAGAAGCGCGAGCACCCTCGGATGCAGTTGCTGGCGCTGGGGGCGGACCATGCGCGGTTCCGCCCGCCGGAGCGCGAGGTTGTGCAGGTGGGCGGTCTCCGCGGCGTCGAGCAGGAGAATGCGGGCGAGTGCGTCGAGGACCTGCCGGGAGGCGGTTCCGGCCTGGTCCTGCTCCAGCCGGGTGTAGTAGCCGGCGCTCACCCCGGCGAGTTGCGCCAGCTCCTCCCGCCGGAGTCCGGGAACGCGGCGGGCGGTGCCATAGGTGCGGAGTCCGACGTCCGCCGGTGTCACTCGGCCGCGGCGGTTCCTGAGAAACGTCCCGAGACTTTCCGGTTCCATGGCCATGGCTCGGAGTGTAGGAGGGCATGGGGTGGGCGTGGGTGCCCCTGGGAGGTGTACCCATGGCGTGGGGCTGGTTGCCCGTCCCGGCGATTCCCATGCTCGTGTCCATGAAGAAGACTGCTGATACGCAAGAGCCCGGTCTGCGGGCATGGCTGGGCCTGGCGGTGGTTCTCGGCCCCGTCCTGCTGGTCGCGATGGACGGCTCGGTGCTGTTCCTGGCCATGCCGGAAGTCACCGAAGCCCTCTCACCGACCGCCGGCCAGGCGCTGTGGACACTGGACATCTACGGATTCGTCGTGGGCTCCCTGCTCATCGCCTTCGGCGGCATCGGTGACCGGCACGGCCGGCTGAAGCTGCTGATGATCGGGGTGACGCTGTTCGGACTCGCCTCGCTGGGAGCGGCGTTCGCGTCGAGCCCGGACCTGCTCATCGTCTTCCGCGCGCTCATGGGCCTGGCCGGGGCGACGCTGCTGCCCTCGGCGCTCGCGGTGCTCAGCGGACTGTTCGTCGACCCGCGCCGGCGCGCCCAGGCGATCGGGATCTTCGCCGCCGCCTTCGCCGCCGGGTTCGCGATCGGGCCGGCTGTCGGTGGGCAACTGCTGAGCCACTTCTGGTGGGGCTCGGTCTTCCTGGTCAACCTTCCGGTGCTCGTGCTGTTCCTGGCACTGGCCCCGTTCCTGCTCCGCGAGGTGGAGTCATCGCGGTCCGGCCGTATCAACGCCCTGAGCGTCGTGCAGTCCGTGGTCGGCCTCCTGCTGACCGTCTACGCCATCAAGACCCTGGCGTCGGAGGGATGGTCGACGAACATCGCGATGGCGGGGCTGGCCGGCGGGTCCGTCCTGGTGTGGTTCGTCCGGCGGCAGCTCACTCTGGGACATCCGCTGATCGACTTCAGCCTGTTCCGGGACCGGGTCTTCGCCATCGCGATCATCACCGGGCTGCTGCCGCTCGCCGCGTGGTCGGCGACCGCCTACCTCTCAGGGGTCTACCTCCAGTCCGTTCTGGGGATCCCCGTCCTGCGCGCCGCGCTCCTCGCCGTCCCCGGGGCGTTGCTTCTCACCGTCACCTGCATCGTCACGCCCTTGCTGGTCGCGCGCACCGGCAAGCGGTCGGCGCTCGTCACGTGCCACCTCTTCGTCGCCACCGGTCTGCTGTTGCTACTGCCCGTCGCCTCCTCCGGCGGGGTGGGCTGGTACATCGCGTCCACGGTTCTCGCCGGTGTCGGGTACGGCATCTCCTTCAGCCTCGTCGCCGAGACCGCGGTCGCGGCGGTTCCCGCCGAACGGGCCGGGTCCGCGGCCGCGATCGCCGAGACCAGCAACGAGATCGGCAACGCTCTCGGCATCGCGCTCCTGGGCTCGCTGTCCGTCCTCGTATTCCGTCTGCAAGGCCCTGACCTCGCGGGTACGTTCGGCGAGACGCTCGGCCTTCCCGGTCTCGCACCCGCGGTGATCGGCCAGGCGAAGGACGCCTTCGTCACCGGCCTCCAGGTCGTCGCCGTCACCGCCGGTCTCCTCCACGTCGCCCTCGGCCTCTTCACCCTGCGCCGGGTTCCGAAGGTTCTGGATGACGAGGCCCCGGAAGCCGCTGTCGCGGAGGCCGTCGCCGCGGGCGATGGTGAGGGAGCCGCCGTTCGCTGAGCCGGGCCGGCTCCCGGCTCCCGGCTGCCGGCTGCCGGCTCCCGGCTCAGCGCATGGGATCGCCGCACCGGGCCGGGAACAGCACGGCGGGGCCCGGCAGCCCGTCCCAGTTCACTGCCTCGATCGCGTCCAGCACTTCCCGCACCGCCGCATCGTCCCATCCCTCCCGGCCGCTCGGGAAAATGTGCGCGCCCCGCCGGGCCCGGATGCCACGATGATCCACGCCCGTCCGCCCGTGGCCCCTCCCTGGAAGCGACCCCCATGACTTCTGCCCCCACGCCCGTCCCGGCCGACCCCACCGTCCTGCACCCGATGCCCGGCCAGCCGCGCGTGGTGCAGCTGAAGCCCCTGGTGACCTCGCCGCTGATCGAGGCCGGGGAGTACTCGTACTACGACGACCCCGAGCACGCCACGGACTTCGAGACCCGCAACGTGCTCTACCACTACGGGCCGGAGCGCCTGGTGATCGGCAAGTTCTGCGCCCTGGGCACAGGCGTGCGGTTCATCATGAACGGCTCCAACCACCGTATGGACGGCCCGTCCACCTTCCCGTTCCCAACCCTCGGCGGCTCCTGGACCGACCACTTCGACCTGCTGACGGACCTCCCCGACCGGGGCGACACCGTGATCGGCAACGACGTCTGGATCGGTTACGAAGCCGTGGTCATGCCGGGCGTCCGCATCGGGCACGGGGCGATCATCGGCTCGCGGTCCGTGGTGGTCTCGGACGTCCCGGACTACGGCATCGTCGGCGGCAACCCGGCCCGTCTGATCCGCACCCGGTACGAGGAGGCGGACATCGCGCGCCTGCTGACGGTGGCCTGGTGGGACTGGCCGGCGGACCACCTGACGCGCCACATCCGTACGGTGATGTCGGGCACGGTGGCGGAGCTGGAGGCGGCGGCGCCGGAGGCGTAGAAGGGTCGCGGCACCGTCTCCCCCAGGGCCGTACCAGCCCGAGCGTGAGGGACGAGGCGGCCTCGGCGACGGCACCGAGCAGCAGCCGGAGCCCCCCGCCGGGCTACGCCTGGGAGGATCCCGGCAGCCGGGTCCAGAAGTGGTCGACGATGTCCTCGATGTAGCGACGCCCGGCCTCGCCGGACGCGGTGGTGCCGCCGGCCCGGCTCAGAGTGGCCGCCAGGAGGGCCTGGTACTCCTGGTGCATGGCGGCCAAGGGGCCCTTCAGGTCGCGGCGCTCCATCGAGACGAGCTTGGCGATGTCGCGGATGTGCGCCTGCCAGCGCGTGGAGACCGCCTCGGCCAGGAGACGGGCGAGCTCCTCCTCCAGCCTGGTGATGGCGATGAAGTCGCGCGGGGGAAGGCCGAGGACCTCGCCGAGCTTGACGGACTGCCGTTTGTCGCCGGTCCACAGACCGGCCTCCTCCATGGACAGGTAGGCGTCGAGGGTGAGGCCGGTGGCGCGCGCGACGTCCTCGGCCGAGACGCCGCGAGCGATGCGGTGTTCGAGCAAGGTGCGCGGATGGCCCATGAGCTCACTGGGCTGACACCACAACGCGCCCGCCAGAGCCGTGAATTCCGCCGCGTCCGGCACATGGGTCCCGCGCTCCCACGCGATCACGTGCTCGGGACCGACGTGTGACGTGCCGAAGGACGCGCGCATGCCGTAGGCGACATGACCGGGCGCCATCCCGAGTTTCTCGCGCAGGGCGCGCGCTGCCCGCGCGTTGAAAGGGAGTGGTGGGTGCACATACGGAGCGTAGGGGAGTTGTCACCGCCACTTCCATACCCACTGTCGGCTGCCTGCCGGTTTGGCGGCAAAGGTCACCACTGATTCCGTAGGAAACCACAGGACCTAATGGGCATCAAATACACCCTCTACGCGGGTAGTTGCGAACGCGCCGTCGCCGCGTATGATCCGCTCGCAAGGAGCCGCATGTGCGTTCGCACAGCACCTGCCACTGACATCGGGCAGCACCGGCACCATCCCCTTCACCCATCATTCGCAGGCCCAGGAGACTCCGTCATGCACCCCACTACGACCAGCCCGCCGCCCGACGCGAAGCCCAGCGGATCGGTGGGCGCCGTCGACCGGTTCTTCCGCATAAGCGAACGCGGTTCGACCTACATCCAGGAGATACGCGGCGGATTCGCCACGTTCTTCACGATGGCATACATCCTCGTGCTCAACCCGATCATCCTCGGCGGGGCCGAGGACAAGTTCGGCGAGCAACTGGACAACGTGCAGCTGGTCACCGCCACCGCGCTGGTCGCCGCGGTCATGACGCTGATCATGGGTGTGGGCGGCAATCTGCCGCTGGCCCTGGCAGCGGGACTGGGCATCAACGCCGTCGTCGCCTACCAGATCGCTCCCCTGATGAGCTGGGACGACGCGATGGGCCTCATCGTGCTCGAAGGGCTGCTGATCTGCGTTCTGGTGATGACCGGGCTACGCGAGGCGATCATGCACGCCATTCCGCAGCCCCTCAAGCAGGCCATCAGCGTCGGCATCGGTCTCTTCATCGCCTTCATCGGCTTCGTGGACGCCGGATTCGTCACCCGCATCCCCGACGCCGCGAACTCCACCGTGCCCGTCCAGCTCGGCACCGGCACGCTCACCGGCTGGCCGATGCTCGTCTTCTGCCTCGGCGTGCTCCTCACGATCGTCCTGGTCGCCCGGAAGGTCAAGGGCGCGATCCTCATCAGCATCGTCCTGATGACCGTCGTCGCCATCGTCGTCAACGAGATCGCCCGCATCAAGTCCTGGGGCCTGACCTCGCCCTCGATGCCCGACAACCCGGTCGCCGCACCCGACTTCGGGCTGCTGGGCCAGTTCGACCTGTTCGGCTCGTTCGGCCAGGTCAGCGTTCTGACGGTCGTCCTGCTCGTCTTCACCCTCATCCTGTCCGACTTCTTCGACACGATGGGCACGGTCGTGGGTGTCACGGCCGAGGCCGGGCTCCTCGACGAGCGGGGCCAGGTGCCCGGTCTCGGCCGCGTCCTGCTGATCGACGGTGTGGCAGCGGTCGCCGGTGGCGCCGCGTCCTCGTCGTCGGCCACCACCTACATCGAATCCGCCGCGGGTGTCGGGGAAGGAGCCCGTACCGGCTTCGCCAACATGGTCACCGGCGGCCTGTTCGCGCTCGCCCTCTTCCTCACGCCCGTCCTGACGATCGTGCCGCTCCAGGCGGCGGCGCCCGCCCTCGTCGTGGTCGGGTTCCTGATGATGACCCAGGTCAAGCACATCGACTGGGATCGCTACGACGTCGCCATCCCGGCCTTCCTCACCATCGTCGTCATGCCGTTCACCTACTCCATCACCAACGGCATCGGCGCCGGCTTCGTCTCCTACGTGGTCATCAAGGCGTGCCTCGGCAAGGCGCGCGAAGTCCACTGGCTGCTGTGGGGCACGGCCGCGCTCTTCCTGGTCTACTTCGTCATCGACCCGCTGGAGCAGCTCCTCGGCCTCAAGTAGCGGTTCCCGGCGTCAGGGGACCCGGGCCTCAGTGGCTCCCGGCGTCGGCGAGGCAGAACTCGTTGCCCTCCGGGTCCCTGAGGACCGTCCACGTCCCGCCCTCCATGGACCGCTCGCCGACGACGGTCGCGCCCAGCTTCGCCAGGCGCTCCACGTCGGCCGGGCGGTCCGGCGAGGCGAAGTCGACGTGCACCCGGTTCTTGGCGGTCCTGGGCTCGGGCACCCGCTGGAAGCCGAGGACCAGCGGGGTCGCGGCGAGGACGACGAACTGGTCGTAGTCCTGTGTCTCCTCGACGCCCAGCGCCTCGGCCCACCAGGCCGCCAGCGCCTGGGGGTCCGCACAGTCGATCGTGATCATTTCCGGTGAGATGCGCATGATCCTCACCGTACGGCGCACCACTGACAACGGGCCGGGAGCCCGCCCGGCCCGTGGCCGGCCGTTTTCAGGCCGGCGCGACTTCCAGCAGCGGCAGTTCGCGGCCCTCGATGGAGCCGGACGGGGTGGTGCCGATCCGGACCGCGCCCATGGCCCGGTAGAACGGCTCCGCGTTCGGGTCGGCGTCGATGGTGATGCGGGTGAAGCCCAGGCGGTGGGCCTCGTCCATGGTGTGGGTGAACAGCCGTCGCCCGATGCCTCTGCCGATGGTGTCCGGCTCGACGAACATCATGCCGAGCGCGCCCTTCGGCGGCGCGCCGTCCAAGGTGGTGAAGCCGAGGATCCGGCCGTCCTCCTCAGCCACCAGCGTCCGCCGGGCCGCCACCTCCGCGGGACGGATCGTCAGCTCCTCCCGGCAGGCGGCCAGGAACTCCGCGTCGTACTCCCAGTGGCCCTTCGACCGGAGGGCCAGCTCCGTCAGTGCGGCGGCCTCGGCCGCCTCGCCCGCGCGTATCCGCATGGAAGTCATCATCCCCTTGTGCGTACGGACGCACGGATACGCGCGGGCACGGAACAGCCGGCGTCAGTCGAAGACCGGGCCCTGCGTCCGGGTCCGCTTGATCTCGTAGAAGCCCGGGACGGAGGCGACCAGCAGCGTGCCGTCCCAGAGCTTCGCCGCCTCCTCGCCCTTGGGGGCGGGGGTGACGACCGGGCCGAAGAAGGCGATCTGCTCGCCGTCCGCGCCGGGAACGGCGATGACCGGGGTGCCGACCTCCTGGCCGACCTTGTCGATGCCCTCCTTGTGGGAGGCGCGCAGCTCGGTGTCGTAACGGTCGGAGTCGGCGTGGCCGGCCAGGTCGGCGGGCAGGCCCACGTCCTTCAGCGCGGCGGCCACGGCCTCGCGGGTGGGGCCCTCGCCGTTGTTGTGGAAGCGGGTGCCGAGCGCGGTGTAGAGGGGGCCGACGACCTCGTCGCCGTGCAGCTGCTGTGCGGCGACGACGACCCGGACCGGGCCCCAGGCCTTGTTCTCCAGGAGGTCGCGGTACTCCTCCGGCAGGTCGTCCAGCTTGTCCTCGTTCAGGACGGCCAGGCTCATCACGTGCCAGCGGACCTCGACGTCGCGGACCTTCTCCACTTCCAGCATCCAGCGCGAGGTCATCCACGCCCAGGGGCAGAGCGGATCGAACCAGAAGTCGACCGGGGTCCTGCCGTTGGCGGGGGTGTTCTCGGACATGTCTCTCCTCAGAAGGGCGCGTTCCACAGAAGGGCGTGTTCCACCCGCGGGCGAGAACGCCTTCGGAGGGGCTGCCCATTCCCTGAATGCCGCCGCGCGGAGACGCGTGCAAGGATCAATGGGTTCGAACACGACACATGACGCGCGTCACGAAGGAGTGCCCGTGCCCGGTGAAAACCTGTCCCGCGACGAGGCCCGTGAGAGGGCCGAGCTGCTGACCGTCGACGGATACGAGGTCGCTCTCGACCTGCGGTCCGCCGTCGGCGAGCCCGAGAGGGCCGACGGGAGCGACGGAGACGGCGGTCCGCGGACGTTCCGGTCGCTCACCACGATCCGGTTCCGCTCCGCCCGTGCGGGTGCCTCGACCTTCGCCGACCTGGTGGCGCCGGGTGTGGACGCGGTGACGCTGAACGGGACGGCCCTCGACCCGGCCGTCGTGTTCGACGGGACGCGGGTGGCGCTGGACGGGCTCGTCGAGGGCGAGAACGTGCTCGTGGTCGACGCCCGCTGCGCGTACAGCCGGACCGGCGAGGGCATGCACCGCTTCGTCGACCCGGAGGACGGCGAGGTCTACCTCTACACGCAGTACGAGCCGGCCGACGCCCGCCGCGTCTTCGCCAATTTCGAACAGCCCGACCTCAAGGCTCCCTACCGCTTCCAGGTGACCGCCCCGGCGGGCTGGCGGGTCTGGTCCAACGGGGCCGAGGAGTCGCGCGAGGGCGAGGTGTGGACCTTCGCGGAGACCAAGCCGGTCTCCACGTACATCACGGCCGTCGTCGCCGGTCCGTACCACTACGTGAGCGACCACTACAGCCGTACGTTCGACGACGGCACGACGCTGGAGGTCCCGCTCGGCGCGATGTGCCGCAAGGGGCTCGCCAAGCACTTCGACGCGGACGACGTCTTCCTGATCACCAAGCAGGGCCTGGACTTCTTCCACGACCACTTCGACTACCCGTACCCCTTCGGGAAGTACGACCAGGCCTTCGTGCCCGAGTACAACCTCGGTGCCATGGAGAACCCGGGCATGGTCACCTTCCGCGAGGAGTACATCTACCGCGGCAAGGTCACCTCGGCGGCCTACGAGCGGCGTGCCAACGTCATCCTGCACGAGATGGCGCACATGTGGTTCGGCGACCTCGTCACCATGGAGTGGTGGGACGACCTGTGGCTGAAGGAGTCCTTCGCGGACTTCATGGGCTCCTTCTCGATGGTCGAGGCGACCCGCTTCACCAACGGCTGGATCACCTTCGCCAACAACCGCAAGGCATGGGCCTACCGCGCCGACCAGCTGCCCTCCACCCACCCCATCACGGCCGACATCCGTGACCTGGAGGACGCCAAGCTGAACTTCGACGGGATCACGTACGCCAAGGGCGCGTCCGTGCTGAAGCAGCTCGTGGCGTACGTGGGACGCGACGCCTTCCTCGAGGGCGCGCGGCGCTACTTCAAACAGCACGCCTACGGCAACACCCGTCTCGGCGACCTGCTGTCGGTGCTCGCCGAGACCTCGGGCCGCGACATGACGGCCTGGTCGCGCTCCTGGCTCCAGACGGCGGGCGTCAACGTGCTCGCTCCCGTGCCGACGTACGACGCGGCCGGCGTCCTGACCGAGCTGGCCGTCGTCCAGGAGGCCGCCGCCTCGCACCCGGAGCTGCGCCCGCACCGCGTCGCGGTCGGCCTGTACCGGCGTACGCCCGAGGGCGAGCTGACGCGTTACGCGCGCGCCGAGGTCGACGTGGCCGGGGAGCGGACCGTGGTGGAGGCGCTGGCCGGCTCGGAGCGTCCCGATCTGATCCTGGTCAACGACGACGACCTCACGTACTGCAAGGTCCGCTTCGACGAGGCGTCGCTGGCCACGCTCCGCGACCACCTGGGCGAGATCACGGACCCGCTGGCCCGTGCCCTGTGCTGGTCGGCCCTGTGGAACCTGACCCGGGACGCACTGCTGCCGGCCCGTGACTTCGTCGCGCTGGTGCTGGCGTTCGCCGGGCGGGAGAGCGACATCGGCGTGCTCCAGATGCTGCACGCCTGGGCGCAGTCGGCGCTGGTCGACTACGCCGCCCCCGACTGGCGCGAGGAGGGCGGCCGGGCTCTGGCCGAGGGCGCGCTGCGCGAGCTGCGGACCGCCGAGCCGGGCAGCCAGCACCAGCTGACCTGGGCCCGGTTCTTCGCGGCGGTCGCCTCGTCGGAGGCGGACTTCCAGCTGCTGGGCGGGCTGCTGGAGGGCACGGCCCGGATCGACGGTCTCGACGTCGACCAGGAGCTGCGCTGGTCCTTCCTCTCCCCGCTGGCCTCGCACGGGGTGGCGAACGAGGCGGCGATCGACGCCGAACTGGCCCGCGACGACACGGCGTCCGGCAAGCGCCACCACGTACGGTGCCTGGCCTCGCGACCCTCGGAAGCGGTCAAGGCCCAGGCGTGGGCGGCGGTCGTGGAGTCGGACAAGCTGTCCAACGCGCTGGTCGAGGCGACGATCGCGGGCTTCGGCCAGCCCTCCCAGCGGGAGCTGCTCGCCCCGTACGCGAGCCGCTACTTCGAGGTGATCGAGCGGATCTGGGCGGAGCGGTCCATCCAGATCGGCATGCACGTGGTGCGGGGAATGTTCCCCGGTCTCCAGGACAGCACCGACACCCTCGCGGCGACGGACGCCTGGCTGGGCGAGCACGAGGACGCGGCCCCGGCGCTGCGGCGGCTGGTGCTGGAGGCCCGGGACGATCTCGCGCGGGCGCTGCGCGGCCAGGAGTGCGACCGGGCCGCTGCCTGAGCCCTCCACGCGTGAGGGGGCGCCCGGGCGGGGGCGTGCGTGCGGCGTGAAAGCGGCGCTCGCACACCCGTCCGAGGCGCCCCTCCGCCCTGTCCCGGTACGACGGCCCTTTTCGGTTGTCGAACGTCCGTACTTCAGGACGGCGTTGTCCGGGATTGTCGACGGGCGTGTAACAGGGGTTAGGGCCAATGCCGTTCGGTTAGCCGTCTGACGGGTTTGGCAACGTGCTGGATCTCGATGTGGACGGTGGTCCTGTGGGTGCGGTGGTCGATGGCGCGG
>NZ_JOEZ01000015.1 GCF_000721175.1 Streptomyces anulatus | reverse complement strand
CATCCGCAACTGGATCGCAGCCTGGAACACCGATCCGAAGCCCTACGTCTGGACCAAGACCGCCGACGAGATCCTCGAACGCCTCGCCTCATATCTGAATAGAATTCCTGACTCAGAAGACTAGGGCGTGTTTCGAAAGTAGCGCCGTCCGCCCGGAGGGCGGGCAGGCGGGACTTTCGAAACACGCCCTGGACGCGGCCGGCCGGCACGCCTCGACAGGGCGAGTGCGATCGAACTGGGCTTCCCGCACGACATGCTCGCCAGTGCCCGCATCCGCCGGGTGGCGGCGGGTGATCTGAAGATCGAACCCCGCCGCTGACACCCCATCGAGGTGCCAGGGGCGGCGGTGTGCCGCCCCCGGGCGCCGGGACCTGTCCGTGCGATCACACTGGATGGGCAAGTCCGCTGCGGTAGCCGTGCCGAGGAAGTATCGGGTCGCTACGGCTCGGTCACGCTTGAGCCGGTTGGTCTCCCGATCGGCGCCGGGCCTGGTCGGCCCAGTGGGAGGGGCGGCTCAGAGATGCGGGGAGCGCTGCCTTCGCGTCACCCTTGGCCGCGTTGAGCTGGGCCTGCGTGAGGAACAGGCTTCCTGTGAGGTCGGCGCCCGAGAGGTCGGCGTCACGGAAGTCCGCACCGATGAGGTCGGCCAGGCGGAGGTCGGCGCCGGTGAGATCGGCGGCGATCAGACAGGCCCCGCGGAGGTCCGCTCCGCGCAGGTCGGCGCCCCGCAGCCGGGCCCCCATGAGGTCGGCACCGCGGTGGTTGCGCTTCTTGCGGCGGGGCGCGGTGGCCCGGACGAGTTCACTGGTGCGCAGAAGCAGTCCGGCGACCCGGTCGCGGTGCCCGGCGACGTCCAGTTCCGCGAAGTCGACGGCGGGTCGCGCGGTGTGCCTTTCGGTCGCTTCCAGGGCGCGGCGGAGCTCCGGGTGCAGGGGACGTGCGGCCGGCAGCGTCAGAGCTTCGGTGAGGTACCACAGCAGTTCATGGAGCTGGCGCATGACCGGGAACACCTGGAACATCTGCGCCGCGAGGTCGGGGGACGAACGCCAGTCTCGGCCGCCGTAGGTCTCCTGGGAGACCTTCTGCCCGGCGCCGAAGCAGTCGTACACGGTGCAGCCGGAGAAGCCCTTCGGGCGTAGCCGGGTGTGGATGCCGCACCGGAAGTCGTCCTGGAGGTTGGGGCAGGGCCGTCCGGCGTCCTTGTCGATGGCGAAGTCCGACGAGGCCGTCAGTGTGAGTGCGACGCAGCAGAGGGCGAAGCAGTTCGTGCAGTCCGCGCGCAGAGCCTCCCGTACGTTGTCGGGCACGGCGGTCGGATCGTTCTCGGGCACGGGCGGCGGGTCCTCGCATGGGTGGTGCTGCGGAAAGTGCGGGTGCAGAGCACACGAGTCTATCGGTGCGACGCCCGGGAGCACCGCACCGGTCGACCTCTGCGTCCACGGCCGACTTGCACCGGCTCCTGTCGGCGTCTGCCGGTGCACACTGGGCGCGGTACGGATCACGAGGGGGACGTATGGGCACTGAGGAGAGCACCGGATTCGAGCCCGCGACCGGGGACGGCCCGCCGGCTGCCGAGCCCGCGGCGGCACGGGCCGCTTCGGTGCGGACCGCGTTCGAAGGGCTGCTGCAGATCCGTCGCCTCACCGGCGCCGGGCGGCCCGACCCCGAGGCCTTGCCCGCGCTGTGGGAACTCAACCGCCCGATGAGGGCGGTCGCCTTGGCCTTGGAGAGCTCGGGGGCGACACCTTCGGCCGTCGACCCGTCGGGGCGCCGGGTGTCGGCCGGATACCGGGTGAGCGACGGGGAGTCGGCGGGTTCGGTACGGGTCGAGTGGACCGGGCCACCCGGCAGCGGCGCCGCCCACGACGAGGAGGAGGCGTTGGCCGGCTGCGCTTCGGCCTTGCGGGAGCTGGGCTGGACGGTGCTGCTCTACCGGGGGCCCCGCAGACGGCGCTATCTGGAGGTGGAGCCGCCGAGCGGGTTGTAGGGCGATGGGGTCGGGCGGGCACGGCCGGGCTCGACGGGGCGTTGTCAGACCCATGGGAGATGCTTGACGGTCAGACAGCTCTGAGGAGGAGAAGCTGAGATGGACAACGACGAGCTCGCCGCTGCGCAGGCGTACGTCCGCCTGTTGGAGGCCACCCGAGCAGCGCTCGCGGACCCCGACGACGCACCGGTCTACCTGCCGCTGCTCACCTCTCCGATGCGGGAGGCCGACCGTGCTCTGCGCAGCGCGGGGCTGACGGGCAACGAGGACCGGTTGTTCGCTCTCGTCCGGGCGCTGCAGCCGAGCCTTTCGGGCAGCGACAGATAGCCGCGGTGGCCAGGGCTGCGCTGGACGAGCTGCGCCGGGCGGGGCCTGCGCCGGTCCGTTCTAATCGGCCTGCCCATTCTGCGTGGGGGCGTCCGTCGGCCCCGGAGCGAGACCGAGTTCCTGTTCGGCGGGGCCGAGCGGTGCGAAGAACCGGGCGACCTCCTGGTCGTCGACCTCGGCGAGGGAGCCCGGCTTCCACTGCGGTTCGTTGTCCTTGTCGATGATCCGGGCGCGCACGCCTTCCACGAAGTCAGGGTGCTCGATCGCCCGGCTGGAAACACGGAACTCCTGGTCGAGGACGGCTTCCAGGCTGTCGAGCCGGGCTGCCCGGCGAACGGCCGCGAGCGTGACCTTCAGTGCGAGGGGCGACTTGGTGAGGAGTTCGTCCGCCGCCGACTCGGCTGCCGCGACGCCACTGCCGCGCAGCCGTCGGACGATCTCCTCCATGGTGCCCGCCGCGTAGCAGGCGTCGATCCAGTCGCGCTGCGCGGCGAGCTCGCCGACGGGCGGCTCCGTGGCGAACCGCTGGACGATGCCCGCAACAGAGGTGCCAGGGTCGGCCGGCTCGCCCAGCGCTTCTGTCAGGGCCGGCAGGAGGCGGGCCGGGACGTGGTGGTCGGCCAGACCGCAGAGAACGGCGTCGGCGGCTCCGACGGAACGGCCCGTGAGCGCCAGGTGGGTGCCCAGTTCGCCGGGGGCGGCAGCCAGCAGGCGGGTGCCCCCGACATCAGGCACGAAACCGATAGCGGTCTCGGGCATGGCGACGCGTGAGCGTTCGGTGACGACACGGATTCCGGCGTGGGCCGACACCCCGACTCCGCCGCCCATCACGATGCCGTCCATCAGCGCGACGTACGGCTTGGGGAATCGGGCGATGCGGGCGTTGAGGCGGTACTCGTCACGCCAGAACTCCAGAGACGCGCGTCCCGAACGTGCGTCGTCGTGCAGGGCACGGATGTCGCCCCCGGCGCACAGGCCCCGGTCGCCCGCCCCGGACAGCAGCACCGAAACGATCGCTTCGTCCTGCTCCGCGCGGGCCAGGGCCTCGTCGAGAAGCCGCACCATGGTGTGGCTGAGGGCGTTGAGGGCCCGGGGGCGGTTCAGTGTGATGTGCAGACATGCGCCCCGCGTCTCCAGCAGGACGGGCCGGCCGTCGTTCATGTGTGCGCTCCGCTCGCTGGGCTCATGGACACCTGGGACGCCTGGGGGCGCCTTCCATGGTCGTGGATGGTCCTCGGCCGCCATTCTGCGGCCCCCGGGGACCGCGCCGGAAGCGGGGGGCTGTGCGGGGCGGGCCGCTGTGGCACTCCGATCGATACGGCTCGACAATTGAGGCCTACGGGGTGCGCCGACGCACAGCCCCGCCGGACGACCTCCGGAGCAGGAATGACCGACGACGAACGGCGGCAGGACGCCGAAGCATCTCCGCTCCGCCGGATCGACCGGAAGCCCGACGGTGAGATCCGGCCGACGGAACGCCTCGCCATGAACCGGACCGGCAGCTTCGACTGGGATCTGGACACCCGGACCCTGGACATCGACGAGGCCGGGCTCATGGTGTTCGGCGTGGATCCGGCGACGTTCGACGCACGCCCGGCCGCCCTGCTGGAGCACCTGGAACCGGCGGAACGGGCCCGGTTCGACGTCACGATCGACGAGGCCATCAGCGGCGGCGGCAATTCCTGCAGCATCCACTTCCGCGTACCGCTGGACGACGGGACCACGCAGTGGACCCATGTCCAGGCCCGTATTCTGCGATCGAAGGACGGAAAGGCCCACCGGATCGTGGGGGTCGTCCGGGATGCGACGGCGGAGGTCACCCATTCGGCCTTCGTGCTCGATCTGGAGAAGCGGCGGCAGCGCCAGACCAATATCGTTGAACGCACAACGAGTGCTATGTCCCGCGCGGTGACCGTGGACGACGTGACGGCCGCCCTCACCGGACCCGGCGGGCTGGCCCGCCTGGGCGCGGACGGGCTGGCCCTGGGGCTCGTTGAGAATTCCGCGCTGAACATCGTCGCACTGAGCGGCGAGTCGCTCGAGGTGCTGGACGGGCTCGGCTCCGGTGACCTCGACCGCAACCTCCCCCTCGCGGACACCATCCGCAGCGGGCGCCCCCGGTTCATCACCTCCCTCGCCGCGCTGGCCCGGCGCTACCCGGAACTGGAGCCGCATCTCGGGAGGCTCAGGTTCCGGGCAGCGGCGTATCTTCCGCTGGTGGCCCAGGCCCGGTCGCTCGGCGGGCTGGCCCTCTTCTACCGCGAACGCACGGTCTTCAATGCGGACGAGCGCATTCTGTGCCTGGGCCTCGCCGCCATCGTGGCCCAGTCCCTGCAACGGGCGATGCTCTTCGACGAGGAGAGGGAGTTCGCCACCCAACTCCAGTCCGCGATGCTCCCGCGCCGGATACAGGACGTCGAGGGCGGTGAGATCGCGGTCCGGTACCACGCCGCGTGGAGCGGCCGGCAGGTCGGCGGCGACTGGTACGACGTGATCACCCTCCCCAAGAACCGTTACGGGCTGGTCGTGGGGGACGTTCAGGGGCACGACACCCACGCGGCCGCCATCATGGGCCAGTTGCGCATCGCCCTGCGCGCGTACGCCGCCGAGGGCCACCCACCGGCCAGCGTGCTGGCGCGGGCCTCCCGATTCCTCGCCGAACTGGACACCGAACGCTTTGCCACCTGCACGTACGCCCAGGTCGACCTGGCGTCCGGAGCGGTGCAGGTGGTGCGGGCCGGGCATCTCAGCCCGTTGATCCGCCACCTCGACGGGCGGGTCGGCAGCCCACAGGTGCGCGGCGGGCTGCCGCTGGGCACCTCCACGGACCTCCAGGACGAGGAGTACCCGGAGACCCGGCTCGACCTGGTGCCGGGTGAGACGTTCGTGCTGTACACGGACGGGCTGGTGGAGGAGCCCGGAGCCGACCTCGACACCGGGATCGACGCTCTGCGCAACGAGGTGAGCGCCGGACCGGCCGGGGCCGAGGCGCTGGCCGACCACCTGTCGGAACGCCTGTGGGAACGGTGGGGGTCGGGGGACGATGTGGCGCTCCTAATCCTGCGCCGCAGCCCTGACGTGGGGTCGTCGCACGCGCCGCGGCTCCACCAGTACATCCACCAAGCGGACCCGGAAGGGCTCTCGGACGCCCGCGCGATCGTGCGCCAGGCCCTCGCCGACTGGGACATGGCCGAGTTCGCCGACGATGCGGAGCTCGTCACGGGCGAGTTGCTGGTGAATGTGCTCCTGCACACCGAGGGCGGGGCCGTCCTGACGCTGGAAGTGCTGCCCGAACCGGTACGGCGGATCCGGCTGTCGGTCCAGGACCGGTCCAGCGCCTGGCCCCGGCGGCGTACGCCGGGTGAGACATCCACCTCCGGCCGGGGGCTGCTTCTGATCGACGCGGTCGCCACGCGCTGGGGGATCGAGCCCCGCGGCGAGGGCAAGGCCGTCTGGTGCGAGATCGGCCCCACTCCCCCGCCGGCCACCACGCCGCCGCCGACGGTCGCGGAGCGGTGACGGACGCGGAGGGGTGGCGGACGCGGAGGGGTGGCGGACGCAGAAGGGGTACCGCCTCACCGCGGTGATGCGGCACCCCCTCGACCACGGCTCGTGCGGTCTCGGCCGCGGCTTGCCAGGTCAACTGAGCGCTGGAGCGTCAGTTCTGCGCGGTACGCCGCTTGCGGACGGCCCACAGGATGCCGCCACCGGCCAGCAGCACCGCGACGGCGGCGCCACCGATGACCGGCGTCGACGACGACGAGCCGGTCTCGGCCAGGTCCGGCGAGCTCGGGCTCGGGGCCGGCGCGGTGGGCGTGGACTCCGAAGGCTGCTCACTGGGGGTGGCACTCGGCTCGGGCGTCTCGGACGGCGTCTCCGACGGGGCCGACTCGCTCGGCGTCGGGGTCGGCTCCGTCGGCGTGGGACTGGGCTCGTCACACACCTCCGCCGTCTCCGACTTGTCGATGGAGTGCTTGCCGTCGCCGTCGGCGTCCTTGACGACCAGTCGGACGGTCACCGGCTTGTCGTGCTGGGGAAGCGTCAGCTTCTTGTGGAACTCACGGCCGAACGTCTCGGTGGGGAGCAGGTCCTTGCCGTCCACCGTGACGGTCACCGTGTTGGGGACGTCGCTCGTGTAGTTGGTGAGGTCTACAGTCACCTCGGAGCAGGTCACGGCCCAGGTGGGGGTGTGAGCCGCGGCCGGACCGGCGGAGATGACGCCTCCGGTCAGACCGACGACCGCAGCGGCCACGAGTGCTCCCGCGCCACGCCACGATCTCCTGGGTATGGTCATGGATTCTTCCTCCAGATGCTTCTCATCGCCCGAATGGCGGTGGGGCGCACAGTACTGTCATCACCCAGGCACGGCGCAGTCGCCCCGCGCCTATCCTCTCGCACCAACTCCGCCCATAACACCGTCACTTCCGGCAAGGCGGGCAGACCCCCCTGTCGCACTGTCCTCCGACGGTGGCCGAATGAGAGGGTGGGTTGGGGGATCTGTCTGCCGCCGGCCGCTCGCCGGAGCCTGGAGCGTGACCCGTTCTATGCGAATGCTGCTGATCCGTCACGGTCAGACACCGTCCAACCTCGGCCACTTCCTGGACACCGCGCGGCCTGGGCCGGCCTCACCGACCTGGGTCAGCGGCAGGCGGCGGCGCTGCCCGGAGCGCCCGCCGGGGAGGACATCGCCGCGTTTGTACGCCTCCACCCTGGCGCGTACGCAACTCACGGCCGCGCCGCTGGCCCCAGAGCGGGGCATCGAGGTCCGGATCCGTGACGGGATCCGGGAACTGTCGGCCGGTGACCTGGAGATGCGGGCCGACGAGGACGCCGTCAGGCGGTATCTGACGACCGCCTTCTCCTGATCCGGCGGGGACATCGCCCGCCGGATGCCCGGGGGCGAGAGCGGGACGGGCACGGGACAGCACTTTCCTGGGCCGGGACGGTCGTCCCGGCGGTCACCGCGAGCGGTGCGGCGGACGGCGGCCCGGCCGGGCGCACGCTTCCGGGCCCGGAGCTGTGACCGACAGCTGATCATCCCTTCGGCTGATCGCCGCGCTCGCCCCCTCCGGCGGGGGGCGGGGCGCTGGCAGGACGCTACGGCGTCACAGTGCTTTGTGCATGATGTGCAGCCCCACATAGCCCTGGGTCGGGTGGTGGAAGCCCTCCGGAAGGGTGCCGATCACGTCGAAGCCGATCGACCGGTATAGCTTGACGGCGTGGGTGTTGGTCTCGACCACCGCGTTGAACTGCATGGCCCGATACCCTTCGGCGCGAGCCCAGTCGACCGAGTGTTCGCACAGCGCGCGCCCCACTCCCCGGCCGGAGTGAGCGGGGTCGACCATATAGGTGGCGCTGGCTATGTGGGACCCGTTGCCCATGTGGTTGCGGTTCATCTTCGCCGTGCCGAGCACCGTCCCGGCATCGTCCACGGCGACGACCACTCGACTCGGCGCCGCGACGAACCACCATCCCTCGGCGTCCTCCTCACCGAGCTCGAGCGGATAGGTGAGCGTCTCGCCCGCGGAGACGATCGCATGGAAGAACGGCCAGATGGCGGGCCAGTCCTCGGAGGTTGCTTCCCTGATCAACATCCGGACAGGATGACCTATCCGAACGATCGGCGCGGAACTTTATCCGGCGCCCCGCCCACGCCACCCCAGCCTGGCGAGGAACCCCTTTCCGGTCGGCACGCCCACCGCTGCGGACTCGGACAGGACGGCCGGCGCCGCCCGGACTCGCCCGCCGTCGTCCCCGGGACGCGGGGCCGGCCGGTCCTCGCGTGCCCGGTCCAGCTCCAGCGTCAGGTTGACCCGCCGCCAGAGGATTTCGTCGGGGTCGTCGGCCAGCGTCAACTCCCCCATGGCCTCTCTCGCCACCATCGACCCCGGACGTCCGAAGACCGACTCCGGCCGGACCCGTACGAGATAGGCGCGTTCATAGGGGTCGTCCACCACTTCCGCCAGTTGCACCGGGTCCAGTGCCGACGCCTGGACCGCCGATCGCGCCCAGGGGTCCCACGTGCGGTTCAGCAGCCGGTCGATGCGCTGCGAACGCCAGTTGCGTGCCCGCCAGTCGGCACCGGACTCCAGCATCGTGCGCATCCCCAGGGGCGTCCGCCCGGCAAGCAGCTCGGGCTCCCGGGCCGCGAACGCCGCAAGCTCGTCGGCGAGGTAGAGCCAGACCACCGCACGATACCGGTTCAGATAGAACGTGACCGGTGAGACGCAGCCCGCCCGTGCGAGCCGGGTGAACCGTGCCGGAGCGATGTCCAGCAGGCCCGCTCCTTCCGCCGTGCCGACAGTGCGGACCCGCTCCGCCAGGCCGTCGGGGAAGCCCGGCTGCTCCCGCAGGCGCGCGATCTCCTCCTCATGCACCCGTGACCGCCCACCGCCCGGTGCACCGACGACGGCGATCAGCCCCAGGTGCACCGCGAGCTCGAACTGCGCACGCCGGAGGCCCAGTTCCTGGGCCGCGCGCCCGGCCGCCACCGTCGCCGCCGGGGCGGCGGACGAGGTGTGCCCGCCCTCACTCTCTGCCTCCGCGCTCACACCCCCGGCATGAGCGCCGACCCGCACGCTCGTGCGCTCGGCCCGCGCGTCCTGAGTCCTGGCGTGTGCTCGGAGCACTTCCCTGACCGTCATGACTGTCCTCCCCCGTCGGCTCGAATACTCTCCGTGATCACGGTAGCCCGAGGGAGTCATCGTCCGTCAGCCCTGTGGATAACTCGCCACCGGCGACGAGAATTGCAGGTCAGACAGGTCAGAAGGGCCCGATGTCCTCGGGACCGCCCTGGCGGACGGAGACTCCGAGGTGCTCTCCGACCCGGTTGACGAGCAGGGTCATCTCGTAGGCGACCTGGCCGACGTCGGCTTCGGCCGCCGTCAGCACGCACAGGCAGCTGCCGTCGCCCGCGGCCGTCACGAAGAGCAGTGCCTCGTCGAACTCGACCATCGTCTGGCGGGCACGGCCAGCCCGGAAGTGGCGCCCCGACCCGCGCGCCAGACTCTGCAGCCCGGAGGAGACCGCCGCCAGGTGCTCCGCGTCCTCACGGGCGAGCCCGGTGCTGGCCCCGGTGACCAGTCCGTCGTTCGACAGCACCAAGGCGTGCCGTACGTATTGCACCCTGCTGGTGAGATCGTCAAGGAGCCAGTCAAGTCCCCGGTCAAGCGGCATGTGCTCGTCCTCCCCGTACCTTCGTTCCCCGTACCCCGCTACGCGCGTAAGCCTTGCGCAACGGCCTCGTGGGGGCAAGCGCCCCTCACCGCCCAAGGTGCCGCTTCGCGCCACGCGGGGATCGGGCTCAGGATGGGCCCATGGCACACCACATGACCGATGAAGAATGGCGGGCCTTCCTCTCGGAGGGCACGCGCACGGCGAAGGTTTCCACGGTGCGGGCCGACGGCAGTCCGCACATCGCGCCCGTCTGGTTCCTTCTCGACGGCGACTCGGTGGTCTTCAACACCGGCAAGGAAAGCGTGAAGGGGCGCAATCTCGCACGCGACGGGCGGGTAGCCCTGTGCGTCGACGACGACCGGCCTCCCTACGCGTTCGCGGTGGTGCAGGGGCATGCCGAGCTGAGCGAGGACCCGGGCGAACTCCTTCGCTGGGCGACGCTGATCGCCGGCCGATACGTGGCGGCCGACGCCGCCGAGGAGTTCGGCCGGCGCAACGGCGTGCCCGGCGAACTGATCGTGCGGGTGCGGATCGACAAGGTGGTCGCGATGGCCGACATGGCCGGCTGACCGACGGGGCCTCGGCGCCGGGCCGTCAGCCGACGGAGGCGAGGAGGCGGGCGGTGTGCATGCGCCCGGCATACTCGACCGTACGGATCAGGACTTCTTTTCCGGAGGCCCGGTCGCGGGCGTCGCACGGCACGACCGGCGTGCCGGGGTCGAGGTCGAGCGCCTGCGCGACCTCGTGCTCCGTATGGTCAGGAGCGCCGGGGAAGCCGTTGACGGCGACGACGAACGGAATCCTGCTGCGCTCGAAGTGGTCGACAGCGGCGAAGCAGTCCTCCAGCCGCCGGGTGTCGGCCAGCACGATCGCCGCGAGGGCGCCCTCGCACAGCTCGTCCCACAGGAACCGGAAGCGGTCCTGGCCCGGCGTGCCGAACAGGTGGAGCGACAGGCCGGAGTGGACGGTGATACGGCCGAAATCCATCGCTACGGTCGTGGTGGCCCTCCGCTCCACGTCGCCGGTCTCGTCCTTGTGCCGCCCGCTCTCGCCCAGCGCCTCCTCCGAGTACAGCGGGCGGATCTCGCTGACCGCGCCGACCAGGGTCGTCTTCCCGGCCCCGCAGCCGCCCGCCACGACGATCTTCAGGGTGAGCGCGATGTCCTCTACGCTCATGCTCCTGCCGACGCTCCCGGAGGTGCGGTGGGCGGTGCTGGGGCTCTCGTCGCTGTCGACGTGCTCGGAGGGCATGCGTCCCCTCTTCTCTCTTCTGGAACCGCTTCGGCTTCCGGAATCGCTTCAGGTTTCAGGAATCGCTTCAGGTTTCAGGAATCGCTTCGGAGTGGTGGAATCGCTTGGGCCGACAGCATGGCAACCTGTCCGCTTCGTTCGAGCGCGTTGATCGTTCTTGACCGATGCGACTTCTCCACGGTCATTCCTTGCCGCATCCCGACCTCAATGAGTCTCTCTTCGACGGGCCGGATGCCTCGCGCGGGCCCCGGGCCCTTCCGGCACGGCCCCTACACTGGTCCTTTCGGCTGCCCGCGACGGGCAGCGGTGTCGGGTCCGTGCGTACGGCCCGGGAACGAGGAGATACGAGCGTGTCGACAGGTTCCGGCGGCGGCTTCCAGGATCCGCCCGCTGAGGTGCTCACGGAGGCCGCAGCGGCGTTCGGGCTCCTGGCGACACCGGCACGGCTGCACATCGTGTGGGCGCTGGCCCAGGGCGAGAGCGATGTGACAGGGCTCGCCGAGCGGGTGGGCGGCACGCTTCCCTCGGTCAGCCAGCATCTGACGAAGCTGAAGCTGGCCGGTCTGGTCCGTTCCCGCCGCGAAGGCCGACGGCAGGTCTACCTGGTCGACGATCCCGATGTGGTGACGGTCGTCCGGCTCATGGTCGGCCAATTGGCCGAACGCGCCGGGCACTTCTCCCAAGGGCCCGTCCGCCTGCGTGAGCTCGGTGCCTGAGAGCAGTTCAGTCGCGGGTCACGGACACATCACCGGCCGCACGGCGGCCTCCGTCACACCGTTTCCCCGGACCGGCACGAATGCCGCAACGGGAACCGGCGGAGGCCGTGAGACCGCCGCCCCGGCCTCCGCCACCGGGCCCACCTCACTGCAGCCGCTGCGCACCCTCGACAGCGGGCCGCGGGGGCTGCTGGAGACGGAGGCCGAGATCCGCCTCGGGCGGACGGGCGAGAACCTGCTGCCCGCCCGGCGGCCCGTGCCCTGGAGATGCTGCCGTTCGCCATGGCCGTCGCCGTGGGGCTCACCCCGGAGATGCTGCCGGTCATCGTCACGACGACGCTCGCGCGTGGCGCATCCCGCCTGGCCCGCACCAGCGGAGTGATCGTCAAGCGGCTCCCGGCGCTGCACGACCTGGGGGCGGTCGATGTGCTGTCCCTGGACAAGACCGGCACCCTGACCGAGGATCGGCCCGTCGTCGCAGGTTCGACCGACGGTACGGACCGGCCCGATCCGGATGTACTGCGGTGGGCGGCGATCAGCGCGCTGTGGACGCTCCAGCTGGCGGAGCTGCCCGCCGCCGACGCGCTCGACGAGGCGGTTCTGGACGCCGCCGAGGAGTGCGGTCCGTCCGCTGCCGGGGAGGTGGATCCGGACGCGCACGAGGGCGTTGCGGTAGTGCCCTTCGATCCGGTGCGCCGCGTCGCGACCGCCGTGGTCACCCCCGCGCACAAGGCCCGGATCGTCTCGGCCCTGCGCGCCAGAGGTCACACGACCGGCTTCCTCGGCGACGGCGTCAACGACCTGCACGCCCTGCACGCCGCCGATGTCGGGATCTGCCCCCGCAACGCCGTGGACGTGGCCCGGGAGGCGGCCGACGTCGTCCTGGCGGAGAAGGACCTCACCGCGATCGACCGTGCGGTGCTGGCGGGGCGGCGCAGCAGCGGGAACATCGCCACCTATCTGCGGATCACGCTCTCGTCGGACCTCGGCAATGTCATCGCCATGCTGACGGCCGGTCTGATGCTGCCCTTCCTTCCCATGCTCCCGGCGCAGGTGCTGGTGCAGAACCTCTGCTTCGACGCGGCGCAGCTGGCGTTCGCGTTCGACCGTCCGGCGGCGTCGGCCCTGCGCCGCCCCACCGTGCTGCGGCCGCGCGACTCCTGCGCTTCATCACGGGTTTCGGCCTGCTCAACGCGGCCGCCGACCTCGCCACCTTCGGGGTGCTCGCGCTCGCCCTCCACAACGCGTCCGGGGACGGCGGTGAGGCGGCGTTCCACGCCGGGTGGTTCACGGAGAACCTGCTCACCCAGGCCCTCGTGATGATCCTGCTGCGGACCGGTCGCAGTGCGGCCGAACGCCGGGCGGGTGGGCCTCTGCGGTCCGCCGCCGCGAGTCTCGCCGCCGTCGGGGTCGCCCTCCCGCTCACCCCGCTCGGGCCGTTGCTGGGCATGAGCGTCCTGCCGCCCCTCTACTACCTGTTGCTCGGCTCCGTCCTGGGGCTGTACGCGGTCGGGCTCACGGCGGCCCGCCGCCGCTACGAGCGCCGCCACCTGCTGGACGCGGCGCCGGACCACGTACGGCAGGAAGAGCAGGAAGGGAAGCGGGAAGGTAAGGGCGAGCGCGCCGAACGCTGAGGGGCGGCCGCTTCCGCCCCGAGCGACAGTTGCACAGTTGCGCAACATGGCAACTGTTGCTGCGCGAACGGAGCGAGGAGGGCGGGACCAGAATGTTGCGCAACGGCCTGGAGCCCTGGCACCCGCCGATCCTGGCGGTCATCGTGATCGTCGTCTTCGGCTCGAAGAAGCTGCCGGACACCGCCCGTGCGCTGGGGAAGTCCCTGCGCATCCTCAAGAGCGAGGCCAAGGCGATGAAGGACGAGAACGCCCGCTGACGCGCCCCGGGGCCGGGCGGCGACCTGGCGTTGCCGTCCGTCGCCCATTTCATGGCTTGCGCAATCCGGGAACCCGGAGCGCCGCGCCGAGCGTTCGTACGGGTAGCGGCCACGAGAGTGACAGCAGAACAGCACAGATCACCGGACCCGGACGCGGTGAGCCGCAGGATCCCGGATCGCACGTGCGGACCGACGGACACTGGAGGAAATTCATGGGTGTGACCCTGGCCAAGGGCGGCAACGTCTCCCTGTCGAAGGAGGCCCCCGGACTGACCGCCGTGACGGTCGGGCTCGGCTGGGACGTACGGACCACGACCGGCGCCGATCACGACCTGGATGCCAGTGCGCTGTTGTGCTCCGAGGCGGGCAAGGTCCTCTCCGACAGCCACTTCGTCTTCTACAACAACCTCACCAGCCCCGACGGTTCCGTGCGCCACACGGGTGACAACCTGACGGGTGAGGGCGAGGGCGACGACGAGTCGGTCGAGGTCGACCTGGCGTCGGTCCCCGCCGAGATCGCGAAGATCGTGTTCCCTGTCTCGATCCACGACGCCCAGAGCCGGGGCCAGAGTTTCGGTCAGGTGCGCAACGCGTTCATCCGTGTGGTGAACCGGGCCAACGGCGTCGAGCTCGCCCGTTACGACCTGAGCGAGGACGCCTCCACCGAGACCGCGATGGTCTTCGGCGAGTTGTACCGGCACGGCACCGAGTGGAAGTTCCGGGCCGTAGGCCAGGGGTACGCATCGGGCCTGGCGGGCATCGCCTCGGACTACGGCGTCAACGTCTGACCCGGCAGGTCGGCTTGCGGTGATCGCGGGGCCCGCGCCGGTTGCGCGATCATGTCCGCATGGCCGACGACCACACTCATGTCCTGGACTTCTTCACCCCGCGTGCGGCCGGCTGGGACAGCCGGTTCCCCGATGACGGTCCCGCCTATACCGCTGCGGCGGGTCTGCTGGGGCTGCGCCCCGGCGATGCCGTGCTCGACGCGGGCTGCGGGACGGGGCGTGCGCTGCCCGCGCTGCGGGCGGTGGTCGGGCCACGGGGCACGGTACTGGGCGCCGACCTGACTCCGGCCATGCTGGAGGAAGCGGCACGGGCGGGGCGAGGGGACAGCGGGACACTGCTCCGTGCCGATGTCGCGCGTCTGCCGCTGCGCGACGGAGTCCTGGACGCGGTGTTCGGAGCCGGGCTGATCTCGCATCTGGCCCGCCCCGGGGCCGATCTGACGGAACTCGCCCGGGTGGTCCGGCCGGGCGGAGTCCTGGCCCTGTTCCATCCGATCGGCCGGGCCGCCCTCGCCGCGCGTCATGGACGCACCATCACCGACGACGACCTGCGGGCCGAGCCAAGGCTGCGTGAACTTCTGGCCGGTGCGGGGTGGCGGCTGGAGTCCTACACCGACGAGGACGACCGCTTTCTCGCCCTCGCGGTAAGGCAGGCCTGAGAGCCTGTCGGGGGTGGCCTTCGATCGGAAAGCGGACGCGGTCCGGTGCGTGCGGTTCCAAGGCGCCGAGAGGTCCTCGTAGCGGAGCTGCCAGGGCATTTCGGCAACGCCGGAAGCGTGGCGTCCAGGGCGTGGGGCCCGGTCAGGGGTCACCCGTCAGGCTCTGAGCCGGGGCGCGGCCGGGGCCCGCACCGTACAGGGAGCGCCGGAGCGCTAGGGTCCCGGCGCATGGCCCGGTCGGGGCGGCCGGTCGCATCAGTCGACGGGCGACTGCGGCGGCGACGTCCTGCGGCCGGGAACCGGGCAGCCGCGGACGCCCGGCGTGGGGAACGTACCGAGCCCGGCGATCTCGTACCCGTCCGGATATCCCTTGATCTCGGGGTTCTGGCGCGCGTAGTGAGGCGTCCGCCGGGGTGGCAGGAGCCTAACGGCCCGAGCCCTGAGCCGGAGCGCGCCCCTGGTCAGCCCGCGGGCGACCGGCCCCGGGCGGCGGTAGCGGAACGCCTCGAGCAAGGAGTCGTCCAGGAGCGCGAGGCTGGCGCCGCGCACCACCGGGGCGAGGGGCGCCGGATACCAGGATCCCATCAGCGCCAGGGTGGCGTCCGAGACCCGGCGGGCTCCTTCGTCCCAGCCGAAATGCTCGTCCTCGTAGGCGTCGAGGGTGCGCTCGAAGTCCTCGTAGCTCCCCGGAAGGTCCTTGATCCCCATGCGGGCGCCGAGCGTGCGGTAGTAGGCGGCGAAGGCGGCCAGTTCGTGGCAGCAGAGGCGCCGCCAGCCGAAACCGTCCAGCCAGCGCTTCGGGGTGACGACGAACGTGCACAGGACGTAGCGCATGTCGTCGTTGCTGATGTCGTAGCTGCGGTGCATCTGGTTGATCCGGCGGACGGCCGTGCGGCCTTCGTCGGTGTCGAAGCCGTGCTCCACCACGGTGTCGAGCAGCAGGGCGGTGTCGTCGTAGCGCTTCTGGGAGCGCTCAGTCAACTCCGCCGTCTCGTCGAGGAGTCGGCCGATGCTGGGCACGGCATAGGTGCGGTAGAGGGCCAGTTCGAGGGCGCGGGTGATGTCCCAGGGGAACTCGTAGGTGACGGTGAGGCGGTAGATCTCCAGGAAGTCCCGCTCGGGGTGCAGTCGCTGAATATCTTTCAGCCGGTCGTACCGCTTCACCATGCTGCCCCCCTCGTTCGGCCGGAGGACCAAGCTTACGCGGAGGCGTCCCGCACGACCGGACCTCCGGCCTCCGCGCACCCTGGCGGGGCGGCCACGGCTCCGGTTCGCCGCTGCTCGTCGGGGCCTCGACGAGGAGGTTACCGAGTAGTTAAGGTGCGCCGACGGACCAAGGACGCAGGACCGAGCGATGGGCAGATGGGCGATGAGCGATGGGGAGGACACCATGGCCGGTACGGACGATGCGGTCGCCGACGACGCGCTGATGGTGCTGACCGCGATGCTGCTGACGCCCGCGCGGTTCCCGAGCGTGCTGGGTGACGACTACGTGGCCGCGTGCGAGGCTCTCGCGCTCGAACCGTACGAGGAGGGTTACGGCCTCGTCCTCGGGCAGGACGGCGAGGGGGCCCGGTGGACCGTGGTCGTCGAGGACGCCTCCCAGGTGGCCGTCGCCATCGCCGCGTGGGACTGCGGCATGGAGCACGACCTCTCCCCCGACGAGCGTTCCATGGTGTGCGCGCTGCCGGGCTGGCCGATGGATCTGGCCGTGTCGGCGCCCGGTGTCCCGGATCCGCACGACCCGGAGACCGACGGGGAGGGCCCCGCCCCGCTGGCCCCTCCGGACGCGGAGGCCTGGGGTCCGGCGCAACGGCGGCTCGGGGCGGACGAGATCGCCGCGCAGTGGTCGGTGTGGCGCGAGCAGATCGACGACGCGCGGTTCCCACGGCCGGGGAGCGGGGCAGCGCCGAAGAACGACACGGAGCGTGCGCCGGAGAGCGATCCCCCTGTGTCCCCCCGGCACCCCGGTGTGCGTAGGGCACTGTCGGAGGCGGACGGCTATACGAAGGCTCCGCCGCCACCCGGGCGGATCCGTTCCTCGTACGCCTCGGCGGACGCACGCACTCTGCGCGTCGACGGTCCGGGGTGGTCGATGGTGGCCCGGACCGACGACATCGCCCTGTTCCTGCTGGACGAGGAGCCGGGCACGGTCATTCCCGTCGGCCGGGGAGCCGAGCTGCCCGGTCTGCTCACCGCTCTGGAGGAACTGGCCGTCCACCCCACGTGATGCCCTCAGGGGTGGTCCGGGCTCAGCGGCCGATCTCCTTGCGGTTGATTCTGCGGAGCCTGCGCCGCTGGGACGGGTCCAGCAGCAGGTAGCCCACCACGGGAACTCCGATCACGATCAGCAGCGCCCACCAGAAACCGATCAGGGGCCACAGGATGGCTGCCGCGAGTACTCCCCCGATAGCGACCTTCGCACCATTCGACATGGTCCACGCCTCCCTTCGCGGCCGGCGCCGCTCCTGTTGTGTGAACGCGTCCGCGTTCCCTTACGTTCCCCATCGGCCGCGCTATCGCAGCGGCTCGCCCACCTCGTGCATGTGTGACAGTGCCTGCCGGTAGGACTCGATCAGTCCGGTCTCCGCGTACGGCATGCCGGTCCCGGCGCAGTGCGCCTTGACCAGGGGCTGGGCGAGCCGCAGGTTGGGGCGCGGCATGCTCGGGAAGAGGTGGTGCTCGATCTGGTAGTTCAGCCCCCCGAGGAACCAGTCCGTCAGGACGGTGCCGCGTACGTTGCGCGAGGTCAGGACCTGCCGCTGGAGGTGGCCCCAGCGCTCGCCGTCGGGGTCGGGCATTTCCATGCCCTTGTGATTCGGGGCGAAGGCCATACCCAGGTGGAGGCCGAACAGCGCGTGGAGCACCAGAGCGAAGACGATCGCCTTACCCAGGGACAGTGTGCTCAGCAGCAGCGTCGCGAAGAGGGCTATGTGCGCGGTCAGCAGCAACGCCGAGACGGCCCGCTCCCGTAGGGGCTGACGGCGCAGGAACTGGAATCCGTAGATCTTCAGCGCGACGCCTTCGAGCAACAGCATGGGAAAGAACAGGCGGGCCTGGTTCCTGGTCAGCCAGCGGGCGAAGCCCTCACGCTGCGCCGCCTGCTTCTGGGTCCAGACCAGGGCGCCGACACCGACATCGGGGTCCTTGTCGATGTGGTTGGGGTTGGCGTGGTGACGTACGTGCTTGTCGTTCCACCACGCCTCGTTCATGCCGAGGAGCAGATTGGCGTGAACGAGGCCGATCAGCCTGCTCGTCCGGCGGTCACCGGATATCTGCGCATGCCCCGCGTCGTGGGCGACGAAGGCCGTACGGGTCCACAGGACCGCCAGCGGAAGGGTCAGGAGCAGGCTCCACCAGGTGTCGCCCAGCAGGACGAAGCCGGTGATCACCGCACCCAGGGCCGCCAGGTTGACGGCGATGGCGAGCACATACCGGTCCGTGCGGCGCTCGAGCAGGCCCTGGTCCCGCACGGCACGCAGCAGCGGCGCGAAGTCGCTTCCGGCCGCCGCCCCGCGCGCACCTGCCGGGCTGTCCGGACTGCTCTCGTCGGCGGGATCCGCAACAGTGGCTGTCGCCTGGGGCATGACGTCTCCGGTCTCTGGAACTATGCGCTGACCTCATCGAACGTACGGACCGGGGGCCGGTGGGGGCCATGGCGCCACCACCCCAGGTCCCCTGGGGCAGACCCCCGTGCCCGATGGTGGGGCTGGCTGCACCATGAGGCCGGAGAGAGAAGAAAAGTGACGCATGCCACACAGCCGCACGGCCTGTCGCCGCCCAAAGTGGAGTACCCTCGGCGACTCCGCCCACTAGTCAAATTTGAGGAATCTGACATCGCTGTGCACAAGCACCCCGCCGCAACGCCCTCCGAGATCGCCGAACTGTCCCGCTGCTCCGCGGTCTTCGTCCCCGCGGACCCGGCCCGTACCGGCAAGATCGCGTTCTGGAACCCGGACGGTAGCACCCCTGCCGACACTCCCGGGCATTCGTCGGAACTGACCGTGGTCGGAGCCGGCCTCCGACCTCGTACGGTTTCGGCGCTGTGCTTCCCCGTGCGGGACGCTCTTCCGGTGCTGACCCGGGCGCGCGCCGTCGCGCAGGCCTCCCCGGCCACCGCCTTCTGGGGCGCCGCCGCGCTGCTGGCTCTCCAGTTCGTCGCCCGTGGTCTCCTGCTGCCGGGGCTGAGTTCCTCCGACCACGACGCCTGGCGCATCGGACCGTTGGGCGCCGAGGACCTCGAACGGATCCGGGAGCTGGCGGCGTCGATGCCGCCGACCGCGCACGCGACTCCCCTACCGGAGGAGGGCGACGGGAAGCCGGGCGGAGAGCGGGAGCGGAACGCGACGAACGGCGCCGTCGGCGAACCGTTTCCGCCCGAACCCTTGCTGCCCGAACCGGAGCGCCTGCTCCGCGCGTTCCTCGATGCCGTGGCCGACGCGATGCCCCGGACGCCGGCTGCCGGTCTCGCCGCCGCCGGGCCCGCGTTCACCGCCCAGCAGCCGCAACACCTGCCCGAGGGGCGCGCCTGGGCCTCCGATGTGGCGGCCGGTCACGACGCGGGCGTACGGCTCTCGTTGCGTATCGAGGTCGCGGGCGTGACCTCGTGGAAGAGCGGTGCGGAGGCGGCCTCCGACGCCGCCCCGGGAGCGGTGGGGCCGGGGTCCGGTCCGGACGTGGTCGCGCCGTCGTTCCGTGCCGTGCTGCAGATCCACAGTGTCAGCGATCCCTCCCTGGTCGCCGATGCGGCCGAAGTGTGGGCGGGCGGCTCGCGGACCGCCGCCGCGTTCGGACCACGGGCCCGGATGGACGCCCTCCTCACCCTGCGTCGGGCCGCCCGCGCCTGGCCACCGCTGGCGCCCTTGCTCTCCGCCGCGGTGCCCGACTCGGTGGAACCGGCCGACGAGGAGATCGCCGAGCTCCTCGGGCCCGCCTCGCGATCCCTGGCCGCCGCCGGTGTTCAGGTGCACTGGCCCAGGGAAATGGCCAGGAAGCTCACCGCGCGCGCGGTGATCGGACCGGACGACGCGGACTCCCCGGACCGGGAGGCCGACGGCTCGGAGGCCGGGCGTCAGGGGCGTACCACTGCGGACACGCCCTCCTTCCTCTCCGCCGACGCCCTGCTGTCGTTCGACTGGCGGTTCGCCCTGGGCGACCAGAAGCTGACCCGCGAGGAGCTGGACCGGCTCGCCGAGTCCACCAGGCCCATCGTGCGGCTGCGCGACCAATGGGTGCTCATCGACCCGGAGGAGGCGCGCCGGGCCAGGGAGACCCAGGACCGCAAGGTCACCCCGATCGACGCGCTCGGCGCGGTGCTGACCGGTTCGACGGATGTGGACGGCCGTCGCGTCGAGGTGGCGGCGACCGGCTGGCTCCAGCGGTTGCGGGACCGGCTGGCCGATCCCGAGTCCGCCGCCCAGCAGGCGATCGGGCAGCCCGAGGCGCTCACCGCGACCCTGCGCGACTACCAGTTGCGCGGTCTGAACTGGCTGAACACGATGACCTCGCTCGGCCTCGGCGGCTGCCTCGCCGACGACATGGGCCTCGGCAAGACGATCACCCTCATCGCCCTGCATCTGCATCGGCAGAGCGACCGCGACGCGGCCGGCCCGACGCTGGTGGTGTGTCCGACGTCGTTGATGGGCAACTGGCAGCGGGAGATCGAGAGGTTCGCGCCGGGCACCCCGGTCCGCCGCTTCCACGGCGCGTCGCGTTCCCTGGAAGGCCTGGTGGACGGCGAGTTCGTCCTCACGACGTACGGCACGATGCGTCTCGACGCGCCCAGGCTCGCCGCCGTGTCCTGGGGCATGGTCGTCATCGACGAGGCGCAGCACGTCAAGAACCCGCACTCGGCGACGGCCAAGCAGTTGCGCACCCTCGGTGCCCGTGCCCGCGTCGCGCTCACCGGCACCCCCGTCGAGAACAACCTCTCCGAGCTGTGGGCGATCCTGGACTGGACGACGCCCGGCCTGCTCGGCCGGCTCGCCACCTTCCGTACGCGGTACGCCGCCGCGGTCGAGGGCGGCAACGACCCGGGCGCCGCGGAGCGGCTCGCGGCGCTGGTGCGGCCGTTCCTGCTGCGCCGCCGGAAGTCCGACCCGGGGATCGCGCCCGAGCTTCCGCCGAAGACCGAGACCGACCGGGCCGTTTCGCTGACGCCGGAACAGACCGGTCTGTACGAAGCGGTGGTTCGCGAGACCCTGGCGGAGATCTCCGCCGCCGACGGCTTCGAGCGGCGGGGGCTCGTGATGAAGCTGCTGACAGCGCTGAAGCAGATCTGCAACCACCCGGCGCAGTACCTCAAGGAGGAGCAGCCGCGGATCGCGGACCGGTCGGGGAAGGTCGAGCTGCTGGACGAACTCCTGGACACGATCCTGGCCGAGCAGGGTTCGGTGCTGGTCTTCACGCAGTACGTGCAGATGGCCCGGCTGCTGGAGGAACACCTGGCCGCGCGCGGGGTGGCCACGCAGTTCCTGCACGGTGGTACGCCGGTGGCCCGCCGCGAGGAGATGGTGGCCCGCTTCCAGGCGGGCGAGGCGCCGGTGTTCCTGCTCTCCCTCAAAGCGGCGGGCACCGGGCTCAATCTCACCCGGGCCGGTCATGTCGTGCACTTCGACCGCTGGTGGAATCCGGCGGTCGAGGCGCAGGCGACGGACCGGGCGTACCGCATCGGCCAGACGCAGCCGGTGCAGGTGCACCGGCTGATCGCCGAGGGCACGATCGAGGACCGGATCGCCGAGATGCTCGCCCGCAAGCAGGGCCTGGCGGACGCGGTGCTCGGCTCCGGTGAGGCGGCACTGACCGAACTGACCGATGCGGAACTGGCCGACCTGGTCGAGCTGCGAGGGGGCGCACGATGAGCGACGGGTACGAGGACGCCTTCGCGTACGAGGACGCGTACGAGGCGGAGTCCGGGGCGGGCGGCGCGGACGCGTCCACCGCCTCGGACGGAAGCGACGACGGGGCGCCGCGGGACGGCCGGCGCGGACCGGAGCGTACGTTCTCGGCGCTTCCCCCGGCGCACGGCCGGGGTTTCGCCACCTCCTGGTGGGGCCGGGCGTGGCTCAAGGCCCTGGAGGACACGGCTCTCGACGGCCAACAGCTCAAGCAGGGCCGGCGGCTGGCCCGGGAGGGAGGGGTGGGGGCGGTCTCCGTACGGCCGGGGCGGATCACGGCCGTGGTGCGGGACCGTGACGGCACGGCGTACCGTAGCGACGTCCTGCTCCAGCAGCTCGGCGCGGGCGCCTGGGACCGGTTCCTGGACATGGCGGTGGACCGGGCCGGGCACATCGCGGCGTTGCTGGACCGGGAGATGCCGCCACACCTCGTGGAGGACGCGGCGGGCGCCGGGGTCGATCTCCTGCCCGGCATCGGGGATCTGGAGCCGGAGTGCACCTGCGGGACCTGGGACCACTGCCCGCACTCGGGTGCACTCTGCTACCAGGTGGCACGATTGCTGGACGAGGACCCGTTCGTCCTGCTGCTGATGCGGGGGCGCGACGAGCGGCGGCTGCTGGACGAGCTCCAGGTGCGCAGCACCGCCCGCGCGGTCCGGGCGGGGGACGACGGGACGCGCGAGGCCGCGGATGACGCGGAGCGGGAGGTTCGCGGGGTCCCGGCCGGGGAAGCCTTCGCGGCCGCCGGGATTCTGCCGCCGCTCCCCACTCCCCCGCCGGCCCCCGACGAGCCGGGGACCGGACCGTCGCTGGACACGGAGACCGGGCCCGTGCCCGGGATCGACCCGGCGGCGCTGGAGGTGCTGGCAGCCGACAGTGCTGTGCGGGCCCACCGGATGCTGCTGGACGCCCTGGCCCCGGGGCACGAAGGACAGCCGCTCCCCGTGGAGCTGACCCCACAGCAGGACGCGGTGCGGATGGCCGCCGACGCCCGGCCGGAGCCGCGGATCGGGGCCCGGCTGGCCACGGGGTCCGGCCGCCCGACCGCGGACCTGGACGCGGCGGTCCGCGCCTGGCGGTACGGCGGGGTCGCGGCGCTCGCCGTGCTGGACGAGGCGTGGACGCCGGATCCGGAGCAGCTGGGGCGGGCCCGTGCCCGGCTCGGTGAGGCGTGGGAGGCGGGCGAGCGGCCGGCGCTGCGGGCGAGCGGGAATGCCCGCTGGACGGTGGTGGGCACCGGCGTCCAGCTCCGGTTCGACCCGAGCGGGCGGTGGTGGCCCTACCGCAAGGAGCGAGGTCGATGGGTGCCTGCGGGGCCGGCTGACGACGATCCGGCGGGGGCGCTGGCGGGAGCCGGGGGCGGCGCGGCGGACGCGGCGGTCTGAAACGCCGGGGACCGGGCTGACGGGCCGGGGCAATGGTGGATGCCGGGGCGCTGGGGCGCTGGTGGATGCCGGGGTGCTGGGGGTGCTGGGTGCTGGGCGCTGGGCGCTGGGCGCTGGGCGCTGGGCGCTGGGCGATCACAACGCTCCGCGAGGAAGCGGCGCATCCGGATGCGTAGGGGACACGCGTCCGGAAGGCTGCTGCGGGGAACCGGACGTCCGGCGGGCTCGTCATCCGCATAGGCGGAGGGGTGATCCACAGCCGGGGAGCCTCACCGCCTCAGCTCCGTACGCCCCCGTCCCAGCCCGGCCCCCCGGCCCCGCGCCTCAGGAGTGCTGTTGCACCGCAGAAGGATCTTTCAGTGCGCCGCCGCCACCATGGCGGCGGCTGTCCTGCCCGCCTCCACCCGGGCGGTGGCGGCGACGCAGGGTCCCACCGACTACGCGACGGCCTTCTGGGCTCCGGCCGCTCCCGCCAACTACACCGTGCCCTCCAGCCCTTCGGAGCGTCGGGTCGACCGCGTCGTCATCCATGTCGCCCAACAGTTGTTCACGCCGACCGCGGGCATCTTCCGCACCCCCTCCAAGCAGGTGTCGGCCCATTACGTGGTGCGCTCGGGCGACGGCCACGTCGCCCAGTGCGTACGCGAGAAGGACATCGCCTGGCACGCGGGCAACTGGAGCTGGAACACCCGGAGCATCGGCATCGAGCACGAGGGGTGGGTGGACCGCCCGGAGTTCTTCACGGACGTCATGTACCTGCGGTCCGCCAGGCTCACCGCGGACATCTGCGAGCGCCACGGCATCCCCAAGGACCGGCAGCACATCGTCGGCCACCATGAGGTACCGGGCAGCGACCACACCGACCCGGGCGTCCACTGGGACTGGGAGCGCTACCTCAGGCTCGTCGGCGACGTCACCTGAGGCACCACCCGAGTTCCGTCCCGCACACCGAACCGCGCGGCGTCCTCCGGATGCAGGTCCAGGCGGTCGTGCGCGTCGAGAAGAAGGTTGTCGCCGCGACGGGTCATGCTCCCGGAGTAGTGGCCCATCGACGCCCGGTGACGATCACCGGAGGATAGTCCTGGTCCGGTTCTTCGCCGGGCGGCAGATAGGGCGCCGCCGACAAGTGGGCGCGCCCGTCGGAGGCGGCGAACTCGTCAGCGTACAGAGTTCCTTAGCCCGGCCGGTCCGGCTCGGGGCAGGGCCAGGGCACGGCCCTTCGAGGCCCACGGCACGGGGGTCGGCCACGATCAGGGAGGCGCCTGCAAGCACCCTTGAAGGAGGCGGGCGCCGTTCCGCCCCGCGCAGGGCGGTCCGGGCTCCGCCGGTACTCCTCCGCGTCGATCTCACCACGCACCGGTCGCTCGCCAGGATCTCGGGATTCGTCCTCCTCGCCGTTACCGCTGCCGGCGCGGGAGCCCTGGCGGCCACCGCTGTCCGGCAGCGCGCCCGGGCGGCGGCAGACACCTGACCTCGGCTGCGGGACCGCTCATGGGGGGCCTCGCGGTGACCCGGTGATTGGGCCGTTCGGCCCCTTTCCGGGCCTGGGTGGCCGTAGCCGCCGGTTCCTTCCGGAGGTTGGTATGGAAGACATGAACGCCGACCAGGGACTCCTCGTCGCCACCGGGGTACGCAAGATCTACCGGACGGGATCCGTGGAGGTCACCGCCCTGCTCGACCTGGATCTCGTCGTACGTCGCGGGGAGATGGTCGCCGTCATGGGACCGTCCGGTTCCGGGAAGACCACGCTCCTGAACTGTCTGTCCGGGCTCGACGACATCGACGCCGGCCGGGTGGAGGTCGACGGCCATGACCTGTTCGCGATGTCGGACGCGGCGCGCACGGAACACCGGGCGCACACCATGGGGTTCATCTTCCAGGCATTCAACCTCATCCCGGTCTTCTCAGCGGTGGAGAACGTCGAACTGCCCCTGCTCCTCGTGGGCACCCAGCCGCGTGAAGCGCGTCGCAGAGCGCTGGAGATGCTCGACCGGGTGGGCCTCGGCCACCGGGTCGAGCACCGGCCGAGCGAGATGTCCGGGGGCGAGCAGCAGCGAGTGACCATCGCCCGCGCCCTGGCTGGACGCCCGGCCATCGTGTGGGCGGACGAACCGACGGGCAACCTCGACAGCGCGATGGCCGACCAGGTCATGGACCTGCTGTGCGAGCTCAACCAGGACGAGGGCCAGACGATCGTCCTGGTCACCCACGACAGCGCCGTCGGCGGCCGCGCGCCCCGGCTGATCCGCATGCGTGACGGGCAGCTGGTCGACGACGTCCGCCAGACCGTCACGGCCCGAGCCCCCGTCCCCGACGCCCCTTGGGGCTGACCATGTACCCGAACCTCCTCATCCCACTGCTCGCCGCCTTGGCGCTCGCCCTCGCGGCGCTGGTGCTGGTCGGCGTCCGCCAGCCGGTGTCGCGGCGGCTGGCCTTCCGGCAGGTCGCCCGCCGACGCACCGAGGCAGCACTGGTGATCGGCGGATCGATGCTCGGAACGGCCATCGTCATCGGGGCCCTGGTCGTCGGCGACACCCTGAACTTCTCCGTACGGCAGGAGGCGTACAGAACCCTGGGGCCCGTGGACGAGCGGGTCGTGGCACCCCCCGGCCCGGCCGGGCGTGCCGTGACGGAACGGATGGCCTCCCTGGCGAGCGATCCCGACATCGACGGAGTGCTGGACGCCCAGGCCACCCAGGCATCGGCGGTCAGCGGTGCCGGCGACCGCACGGTCGCCGAGCCACGCGTCCTGGCCTGGCAGATGGACTTCGACAAGGCGGCGCGGTTCGGCGCGCCGGGTGGAGACTCCGGACTCGGCGGACCGAATCCGAAGCCCGGCGAGGTCATGGTCAACGAGCCGCTGGCCCGCTCCCTGAGCGTGGAGGCGGGGGACCCGGTCACCCTGTACCTGTTCGGAGTGCCGGGGACGTTCCGGGTCGAGCGGGTGGTGCCGGAGGAGGGCCTGGCCGGTGTAGGCCTCGGCGGCAGGATGAACCGCAACCTTTTCCTGGCACCGGGGACCCTGGACTCCGCCGCCCGGGCCACCGGCGCGGAACCGCGCTCAGTCACCTTCGTCTCCAACCGAGGCGGCGTCGAAAGCGGCGAAGCCCTCACCGGCCAGGTGACAGCCGACATCCGGCAGGCTCTGGGCCCGCTCGCCGGAAAGACGGAGATCGAGACACCGAAGCAGACCGTCCTGCGCGACGCGAGGCAGGCCGGGGACTCCCTCGGCGCGCTGTTCCTCATGATCGGCAGTTTCAGCATCATCGCCGGCGCACTGCTCCTGGTGAACATCTTCGTGATGCTCGGCGAGGAGCGGAAGTCCCAGATGGGCATGGTGCGGGCCGTGGGGATGAAGCGCTCGCGGCTGGTCGGGGCGTTCACGCTCGAAGGGGCGACGTACGCGTTGCTGTCCGCGCTGCCGGGCGTGGCCATCGGAGTCGCCGTCGGCTGGGGCGTCGCTGTGGTGGCCGCGCAGATCTTCCAGGGGTGGTCGGTCGGCGGAAGCAGCATCCGCATCGCGTTCGCCGTCACCCCCACGAGCGTCCTCAATGGCCTGGCCATGGGCCTGCTCATCGCCTTCGCCGCCGTCCTGGCCACCAGCGTGCGCATCAGCAGGTTCAACATCATCGCCGCGATCCGCGACCTCCCTGCCACGCCCGGACAGGGACCGCGCCGCCGGCTGCTCGCGGTCTCCAGCACCCTGGCGCTCCTGTGCGCGCTCGTGGCCATCCCCGCCGTGGCACGCAGCCAGCCCGACGCAACGTACCTCATGCCGGCGCTCGCGCTCGCCTTCTCCACTCCCGCGCTGCTCCGCATCCTCCCCCCTCACACCGTGACCACCTCGGTCGCTGGGGCCGTCCTCGCGTGGACGCTCCTGGCGCCCGTCGTCCGCCCCAGGATCTTCGACACACCCTCGATGTCCGTGTACGTCATCCAGGGCGCCTTGGCCGCCTTCTCCGCAGTGGTACTCGTGAGCGACAACCAGAAGTCGCTGCTGCGCCCCGTACGGCGGCTCCTCCAGCGCCCGACGGAGGGCGGCCTGGCGGCGCGGCTCGCCGTCGCGTACCCGCTGGCCAAGCGTTTCAGGACCGGCGTGACGCTGGTGATGTACACGCTGATCGTGTTCGTCCTGGTGCTCCTGACGGAGATCTCGGGGATCATCAGCGCCGGCGTCGACGGAGTCGTCGCCGATGCCACCGCCGGATACTCCCTGCGGCTGGACTACAACCCGCAGGTCGCCGGCGACCGGCTGCTCGCCGATCTGCGCGGCGGCCCGTCCGCCGCGGGGATCGCCGACGTGACACCGCTGCTCAACGCCACAGGGCGAGCCACCGATCCGGGACACCGCAGCCCCCAACCGCTCGACACCGCCGTCGTCGGCGTGCCCGACGGAGCGATCACCGGCATCACATTCCGGGAGCGCCTGCCCGGACTGACCAACGACACCGCCGTGTGGCAAGCCCTCGCCTCCGATCCCCGCTACATCGTGCTCGACGGCCTCTTCGGCAGCACCGGCGGACCGGCCGGCGACTACTACGACCCCGGCGACACCCTCACCCTGACCGACCCCCGCACGGGCCGCAGCGAACAGAAGGTCATCGCCGGTGTACTCAGCAACGGGTTGGTCTTCTACCCGGGTACCGGCGCCAGTTCGACCACCTACCCCGTGGTGATGAGCGAGCAGGCGACGCGCGAGCTCTTCGGTGCCCAGGCCCAGAGCGCCTCCGCGCTGGTGAGAACCAGCCCCGGAACCTCCCCCGACGCCCTGGCGACCCGACTGCAGGGCGAGCAGCTCTCGTCCAGCCTGGTCGCCACACCCATAGAGTCGGACATCCGCCAGCAGTTCGACTCCAGCACCGCCTTCTTCCGCCTCATGCAGGGCTACCTCGCGCTGGGCCTCGGGGTGGGCATCATCGGCCTCGGCGTCGTCATGGTCCGAGCCGTACGCGAACGCCGCCGCACCATCGGAATTCTGCGGGCCCTCGGCTTCCGGGCACGGACGGTCCAGCGGTCCTTCCTGTGGGAGAGCTCCTTCATCGCCGTAGAGGGAATCGTCCTCGGATCGCTGCTGGGCGTGCTCACCACCTGGCTGATGTACAGCAACAGCGCCGCATTCGAGGGCCTCGAAGGAGGCTTCCCTGTCGAATGGACCAGCATCTGCGGCCTGGCGGCAGCCACGTTCACCGCGTCGCTCCTGGCCACGATCGGGCCGGCACGCCGCGCGGCCGCCATCCGCCCCGCGCTCGCGGTCCGCGTCACCGAATGAAGGGCACCCCTCTCGGACCGGGTCGGCGAGCGCCGACGACCGACAGTCGGCGGGGTGGGTGGCCACATCCGCGAGGTTGCCACCCACACCCTTGACTCGCTGGGCCGGGTCACGTCGTCTCCGACGGCGCTGCGGAGCCGACCTCGGGTCCGAGCGGATCGCGTCTGCCGACCACCTCTCGGCGTCCGAAATGCTCGACTGGGCGCCGGACCGGCTCGCAAGGACGGCAACGCCCCGCAAGCCTCACTGCCCTTGGCAGTAACCGGCTGAACGGCGGTGACTCCTCCTCAGGAGAGACGTCTGCGCGGGCGCGGTGCCGCCCGGTTCCGTACCAGGTTGAGGATCTCTACGGATGCCCGCACGAGACGGCGTGTGCGAGGCTCCTTCCGAGGCCGCCGTGCCCTCCCGGACACCCATACCGCCGCCGTACATCCCCCGAACAGCCGCGGCCCGGTGGCGGGATGGGCCCGGCGGCTCTCCCACCCCTCCCGCGTTCCCAGCCGTCGTGATCCCTCCATCGCCCAGCGGCGGGCGTCGCCCACGTTCTGGAGCGACACCATGAGACGGGTGGCCCTGAGGTGCCAGCCTTCGGCCCCATCCTGTCCGTCCTCATCGCGGAGTCCACCCGCCATGTCGCCGAGCAGGTCTGCCGTCTCCTGCGCGAACGGTCGCACGGGCGTGGCCCCCGAAAATGATCGGGCGGCGCGCACCGGGGGCTGGGGTGCCGGCGCGGCTGCGTGCGAGATTTCCAGAGCTCGCACGCACTGATGTCTGTTCAACCGATTGTGGACAGCAGGAGGAACTGCCGCCCGCGGTACGGATACTTCTGCCACCGGCTCACATGACTGCCGTGCCGACAAGGGGACCGTGGTGGCCGAGCCGGATTCGTCGGCTCTCTTGGGCGCCTGCGGGGCCTGTCACCACCGCGACCCGTCCGACCCGCCCGAGCGGCCCTTCTTCGGATCGGGGGAACCGTCGGCCCCATCGTTCTGCTCGTACTGCGTACGGTCGGAACCCTCGCGCCCTCGATCACCGCTGTCCGAGTCCCTGGCCGGGACCGGCCGACCTCGCGGTGCCGACGCCTGCTGCTCCGGCCGCCGGACCATGCGCTGCGGTGGACCGCCCTCTCCCGATGCGGTCTGGCGGTCGGGACCGGCGCCGGTCACGTCCCGTGCCTCCTGGTCCCGGGCGGCCATGCCGTACGAGCGCTCGCCCTCGGCGCCGCGGCTCTCCCGTTCCTCGTGGTCCGACGCGCTCCGCTCCTGCTGGTCCTGCCCGTGACGCGCCTTGCGCACGGCCCTGCGCTCACGACCACCCATCACGGCCGCGCCGATCAGCATGAGGAGACCACCGAGCAGAGCGAGCCCCACTCCGCTGCCGAGCCCGTCGCTGTCGCCGGTGACCGTCAGACTGCCCTCAGCCTGCCCTTGTCGCACCATCCAGAGGATGGCGAACCCGAGGGTGATGATTCCGGCGGTGAGGACCAGCAGTCGCGATCGGAACACCACTCCGAGAACCGCGAGGACCGCGCCGACCAGGAGAGGCAGGAACATGGACGCGAACAGTCCCGCGCCCGAGTCCGTCACGCCGGCTCCGGTGAAGAGTTCCCAGACTCGGAAGTCGTGTCCGGCCCGACCGTTGTACCAACTGCGAAATGGCGCCCAGAGCGCCGCGGCAGCGCCGACGACTGCCAAGATGAGTCCTATGGTGTTGCGGATACTCCGTGACATGCCGCTACCTCCCGGCAAGTCGGAATGATGCATGCAGAGCCCCGCATGCAGTACCTCGCCCCCATCTACGCTACGTCCGTCCCGCACTCCACGCCATGCGGCTCCGTACGAGATCGCGGGTTGCCCGGGACCGGCGATTTCGACCGTCCTGGTCGGTGAGTCCGGTGCCGCGGACACCCCGTTCGCCACCCAGGACGGTCTTCACCAGGACTCCAGGTGTTCGTGGCCGCCCGTAGGGCAAAAAACATGGGGCAGTTGTCTGCCACCTCCCGCCCGAGGAATTCGAGGCACGGCGCTACCAACCCCCAGGCACATCACGGACACCGCCTGAAACCATAGAAACCGGACGCTACGAAACTCGGGACCGCTCGGTGAGCGCGTCGAGGCTCGGCCGGATCGCCGCCGCAGCCGCGGCGGCGGCAGCGGCTTCATCTCCGGCCTCGATCGCCGCCATCAGTGCGTCGTGGGGTTCGGCGCCGCTCTCCTGGATCACGTCCTGGCTACGCAGCGCGTGCAGGCTGTCATGGAGTCGGCCGACGAAGAAGCGGTAGCACTCCAGCAGCACGCTGTTCCCCGCTGCTTCCACCACGGCCAGGTGGAAGTCCGCGTCGGCACGGGCGAAGTCCTCCGGCGCAGTGGCGTGATTTCGGGCAGCGAGCAGGCTGCGCAGCCGCCGCAGGTCGACTTCGGTGCGGCGCATGGCGGCGAGCTGGGCCGCCTGAACGTCGAAGCCGAGCTGGACCTCGAACACTTCGCGTACGTCGGCAGTCCCGAACCGTCGCAGCATGGGGGCCGGGTCGGTGGTGGAGACCACGTAGGTACCGGCCCCCTGCCGGGTCTCCAGTACGCCCAGGTGCACCAGGGCCCGTACCGCCTCTCGGACCACGGTACGACTCACTCCCAGCTCCTCGGTGAGCCGCTGCTCGGTCGGCAGCCGGTCCCCGATCACCCAAGTGCCTTGCGTCAGAGCTTCGTTGAGCTGGCCTACCACCTCGTCGACCGAGGACCTGCGGCCGATCATTCGCATGGGGGTTCCTTCGCCGGTTGCAATCTTCCAGCCCCACAGTATCCTGATCACCTGCTGTCAGTCATCAGTCATCATACAAATTTGGAGTCACCGTGAAGCAATTCATCACACCCGATTCCTTGGCATGGGCCGCACAGCTGCGCGAGGACACCGGGGCAGACGCCATGCCGTTCGCCCCGGCGGTCGTCACGCGCGGCGACACTGTGTGGCTTTCGGGCGCCACCGCCTATCCGCTCGTACATCAGCACCCCCACGACGAGGCCGAGCTCTCCGTGCCCGAGGGAATCGCGGAGCAGACCCGGGCCTGCCTGGAGAACCTGCTCATCGCGTTGAAGGCGGCCGGCGGCAACCTCCAGGACATCGTCAAGATCACCATTTTCAACACCGACATGGACGCCCAGAACGAGGTCAACCAGGTCTACGCGGAGTTCTTCGGCGCACACAGGCCGGCACGCAGCCATATCGGCGTCAACCGTCTGGTCGGCCCCGAGCTGAAGATCGAGATCGAGGCCGTAGCGGTACTCGGCTGACAGCGTGCGGCCGCTGGCTGACGGCGCGCTTCCCGATCAGGGCGCGCCACTCTCCCCTGCCTGCCCGGTAGTTCCTGCCTTTCCGCAGGATCAGATATTGCAGGAGCAAAAATGTCTCTCCACATTCCCGACTTCGACGGAACCGTCGTCGTGCGATCTGCTGACGCCGAATTGACAGGCGAGGGCGGCCCGGTGACCAACCAGTTGCTCGTCGACAGCTCCGCCACGGGCGGGGCGCTCTCCAGCATGCGTGTCACCCTCGGCAGGGGTGCCAACGGCGCCCGTCCTCACCACCACCGCAGGTCCGCCGAGATGTTCTACGTCCTCGATGGCACCGCCCAGCTCCTGTCCGGCGATCACGTGGTCACCGCGGAGCGCGGAGACGTTGTCGTCGTACCACCCGGTACACAGCATGCCTTCGCCGCCGCCCCCGGCGAGATCGCGAACATGCTGGTCATCATCACGCCCGGGGTGGAGCGCTTCGAGTACTTCCGCCACCTCGAGCGCATCCGCTACGGCAAGGTACCGCCAGAGAGCCTCCTCGACGTTCAGGAACTCTACGACTCCTATTTCGGAACGAGTCCTGTCTGGAACGCTGCGCGCGAACAACGATGTTCAGCGCAACAATGCCCGTGACGTGCGGATTTCCGGGTCCTCGAAGGTGACCAGGAGTTTGCGGGGTCTCCCCTCGCAGCGCGTGGCGTCGAAGGCACCGGCCAGGAACCGCAGCCCCGCCGCGTCCCCCACAACGAAGCGTGCCGTCGCGGCGAGCCCCGCCCGCCGGGCGCGTTCCCCGGCCGTCTGCAGTAGGGAGCTCGCGGTCCAGGCCCGCAGCCGAGGCTCCGGCGCGGGCAGCGGCGAGGGCGGCGGGCCCGGTGCCGGTGGCCACATCAAGCACACGCGGTGCGGGCCCGGTCGTGGTACGCCCGAGCTCGGCCTGGGAGCCCCTCCCGCGCGTACGAGACCGGAGGGGTGACCAAGTCGTACAGAACCAAGCCCGGAACTTCCGCCCCCTACCGCGGCGAGGTCGGACAACTTCTGCGGCAGGAGGCTGGTCTGCTGACCCATCAGGCCGTCACGCCCAAGGCTGAGGTCGCCGTCCCCCCGACGGGCCCGCGACCCAGCACACCTTTCCCCCGCCCCTTGGTCACAACTCCGTCACCAGCGGAACAAGTGGCTCCTTCGGTCGCATGCGCGCCGATACGTTCATGCCTCCACGTGCCACACAAGGGGAACACATGTCATATCAGCACCCCGACTGGGGGCAGCAGCCTTTCGCACCCGAACCGTCGAAGCCCGCCGGACCGAAGTGGGCGCAGAAGCGGATAGTGATCCCTGTCGGCGTCGGCCTGTTCGTCGCCGGCATCGTGGTCGGCGCCGCGGGAAGCGGCGGTACCGAGACCACCACCAGCGGCAAGCCGGCCCCCATCGTGACGAAGACGGTGACCGCCCAACCCGAGAAGCCGGCGGAAGACAAGGCCGACGACAAGCCGGCGAAGACTGAGAAGTCGAAGCAGGCCGCCGAGGAGAAGCAGGAGCAGCGAAAGGTGCCCGACTTCGTCGGCATGGGCCTCCAGTCCGCGCAGGACGCAGCGCAGGCGAAGGGCTTCTACTCGCTGAAGTCACACGACAGCACCGGCCGGGACAGGTTCCAGGCGCTCGACCGTAACTGGAAGGTCTGCTCCCAGAACGTCCAGGCGGGCAAGACGGCCCCCACTGACACCACTTTGGATTTCGGCGCGGTGAAGCTGAAGGAGGCCTGCCCCGCCAGCGACGCGAAGGCGCCTGAAGCGGTGGGCGGGAAGATGCCGGACTTCGTCGGGGAGTCCGTGAAGGCGGCGCGCGGCGCCTTGGACTCCGGTACGTCCATCACCGTCACCGACGCGGCGGAGGGTCGGATGGTTCTGGTGGAAAGCAACTGGAAGGTGTGTACCCAGTCGCCGCCCCCCGGGGCGGGCTTGAAGGGGCAACCGGTCGAGTTCACCGCGGTGAAGTTCGATGAGAGCTGCTGATGCGTTCCCGCACTGCTGCCGCGGCAGCCCTTCTCCTCGGCTGGGGCGCTGTTCCGAAGGAGGAGTGGTAGCGGCGGGGACGGCGGACCGAGCACGGATCTGCTGTTCCAGAAGCCCTGCGCGTGGCCGGACGGTCTGGAGGTCACCGTCGTCGGGGCGAAGGTGTTCGCGGACCACGGCTGACGGGTTCGGGGTGTTCCCCGAGTTCACCGGCACGTTCGAGCAGGCCGGGTGGGCGGCGCCTCGCCACTCGGCTTCCTGCTCGGCACCCTGCTGACGGCGGGCGCTTTCCCCTGCTCGGCGTACTCGGCAGCCGTCAGCTCCCCCACCAGCCCGGCCGCAGGCCGGCGGCGCTCGCCCGGCCGGCACCGCACCGGACGGCTGTGACCTCCGGCCGTCACGTGGTGGGGGCGTCACGCCTCCACTTCGCGGGCAGAGAGCGTTGTCGCGCAGCAGGCGGCCGGGTCCTGTCGTCATGCCGTGCGACGGCAGCCGGCGAGGAGGGTCGCGACCATGCGCTCGGCCTCGGTCCGGTCGTAGTCGGGGCCGGTGATGCAGAGGTTTCCGATGGCGCGCATGAGTGTGTAGGCGGTGATGCCGGGGCGGAGTTCGCCGGCGGCGGCGCAGGCGTCGAGCAGCGTTGCGCAGGCCGGGACCAGGGTGTCGAGCATGAGGGCGTGGAGGTTCTCCAGCCCCGGATCACCGGACCCCAGGGCGGCACCGAGACCGTGCTTGGTCACCAGGAACTCCACGAACGCGTCCACCCAGCGGGTCAGGGCGGTGAACGGGGAGGCCGACTCCTCCAGGAGCCGGGGCGCTAGTGCCGTGCAGGTGTCGATCTGGTGCCGGTAGACGGCGGTGACGAGGTCCGCCCGTGTCGGGAAGTTCCGGTAGATCGTGCCGACGCCGACGCCGGCGCGTTCGGCGATGTCACGGATGGGGGCTTGGACGCCCTGGTCCACGAAGACCGCCGATGCGGCCGCCAGCACGCCGCTTCGGGTGCGCTGCGCCTGTGCTTGGCGTACTCCGGCCGGTTCCGGCACGAGACCCTCCCTTTACTCGCGGAACATTGTTCCGCTAAATTGGCGGAACGACGCTCCGCCAAAGTATGGCAGAGCGGTCCCAGGGAGAAAGCGCAGGTTCCCCATGTCTTCCAGCCACCTCGACCAGCGGATCGTCGCGGTCAAGCCCATCACCGTTCCCGCGCCCGGCCGCGGCGTCGACCTCCAGGTGAAGGTCACCGCCCCGCTGTCGGGCCAGAACCTTCCTGTCATCGTGTTCTCCCACGGCAACGCATGGTCCCTGGACGGATACGAGCCCCTCGTCGACCGGTGGGCAGCCGCCGGATTCGTCGTCGTACAACCCACCCACCTGGACTCCCGCCGCAACGGCATCACATGGGACGACCCGCGCCCTCGGCGATGGTGAGCAGGCTCTTCGGGGACGGGCTGAGGTGGTAGGCGTCGGTGAACCACTCCGGTCCCCGGGTGGAGAGCTGGGACCGGTCCCTGCCGCCCGCGACGACGAGGGCAGGGGTGGTCATGGTGGAGTAGTCCGGCCTCATGAACGGAAGGTGTTCGGCGGCGAACGGGGTGAGGGTGTCACCGGTTCCGGTCGCGGCGATCAGCGCGCCGGCCGAGACGGCGAGCACACCCTGGGCGGCCTCGCCGGCGAGATGGCCGCCGAGACCACCGACGAGGACCCCGCCCGCGTCGCCCTCGTCGCCGACGCGATCTCCGCCTACCTCCAGGACGCCTTCAAGATCGACGACGCCGCCTGGGCCGCCCTCGGCGAGGCCGCCGCGGACAGCGATGGCACGTGGAGCATCACCGGCAGGTGAACCCGGCGAGGCCGCGCTGTCGACCGAGCCGGGTGCGGGCGGAACGGGCCCAGAGGTCCACACCGGCCGTGACTGCCTGCGCTACGCGGAATCCGCTGCGCGATTCCGAAGGCGGCGCGGGCTGCGACTCCGGTTCCGACGTGGCGTCCACCGTCGCGGCAGTCCTCCTCGGAGCCGCCCCGGACTCACGAAACTCCGCAACCACTTATGTGGTGATCGGTGAGCCGTGCCCGGCTCGCCGCGGTGGCAGGGCCGACCTTCGCGGTGCCGCGGCGATAGGCCCATCCTACGAGCGCTGCGGCGGGCTGTCGCCGAAGCGAGGCTTCCTCATGGCCGAGTGCGGCGACGGGGCCGGGCGGTATCGCCGACGACGGCGACGGTGTCCGGCCGGTCGCGAGGAGACGACGCCCCGAGTCGTGTGCGGAGCGTGGCGACGAGACTGCCCGTGCCGTCTTCGGTGAGCAGCGAGGAGAGGAGGTGGAACCGACCCGCGTGCACAGGGTGACGGTGAGGCGGCTAGTTTGCTCGGATGAGCCTTCTCCATGATGTGGCCGAGCGCGATGGCTGGCGATGCTGGGTGTGCGACGAACCGGTCGACCCCGACAAGTCGGTGAACGACCTGCAGGGGCCCAGTGTCGACAGCCGGACCGCCGACCGGAAGGCCAAGGTGGCCGAGCGGCTCGCACACCGAGGGTGCAACTCTCGCAAGGGTGCGGTCAAGGTGGTCATCGCCTGGCCGGACCGCCCGTACGTGGTCGAACCCGCGCCGCTGATCGCTGTTGCCTCCCGGCTGGAGCGCAAGGGGGGCCGTGAGATGGTGGGCCGTTGTCCGACCAGGCAGGACGCCCAGGAAGCGGCGGACTGGCTGGTGGACCGGTTCTCCCGACTGGTACCGGAGCTGCCGGTGACCGCGGACATCGAGCCGGGGGGCGGCCAGTTCCTCCTCGTCCTTGCCGCCGGCCGCCGCTGACCGGAAGTCACCACACCGGACCGGGCCCGCCTGGGCGTTCAATCCGTGGCCGGGACCTCCGTCGGCCGGATGCCGAGGGGGTGCCGCGGAGCGGTGAGCAGCTGCCGTGACGGCGCCTCCTCGACGAGGGCGCCGGCCTCCAGTACGGCGATGTGGGTGGCCAGTGCGGCCGTGGTGAGGTCGTGGGTGATCAGCACCAGGGACAGGTCGCCCCGCTCGCGTACCCGCCCGGCGAGCGTGTCGAGGATGGCCCGGCGGGTGACCGTGTCGAGGCCGGAGGTGATCTCGTCGCAGATCAGCACGCGCGGGCGGGCCAGCAGGGCGCGGGCCAGTGCGGCGCGCTGGAGTTCGCCGCCGGACAGGTGGCCCGGGCGACGGTGTACGAGGTCGTCGGCGAGGCCTAGGCCGAGGAGAGTGGACCGGGCTTCGGCCAGGGCGTCGGTCTCGGTCATCCCCCGTAGCCGCACCGCCGTCCGTGCCACCTGGTGCAGCACCGGGCGGTGTTCGTCGAAGGACGCCCCGGCGTCCTGGAAGACGTACTGGACTGCCGCGAGTTGTCGACGCGTGCGGTCCCTCAGGCTGCGCGGCAGAGGGGTGCCGTCGAGGTGGATCACGCCGTCGTGATTCCGGTGCAGGCCGGCCAGGCAGCGGGCCAGGGTGGTCTTTCCGCTGCCCGAGCGGCCGACGACTGCGAGACATTGCCCGGCGTGGAGGGAGAGTTCGGGCAGTCGGAGCACCGCGGTCCGGCCGTGGCGGGCCGTCAGCCGGCCGACGCGGAGGACCTCGGCGCCCTCGGAGGCAGGCTCGATGCGGGCGGTCGGAGCCCCGGACGCCAGGAGTTCGGCCGTCCAGGGGTGGCGTGGTGCGAGCCACAGGCGTTCGGCCGGCCCGGACTCCACCACGTGCCCGTCCCGCAGGACCAGAACCTCGTCGGCGAGTGCGCGCACGACGTCCAGGTCATGACTGAGCAGGACGACGCCGATGCCTTCCCGGGAGACGGCGGCGAGCTGGTCGACGATGCCCCGCTTGGTCAGCGCGTCCTGACCGGTGGTCGGCTCGTCGGCCACCACCACCTTGGCGCCGAGCAGCAGCGCCTGCGCGAGGACGACGCGTTGCTGCTGGCCGCCCGACAGCTGGTGGGGAAAGCGGCGCAGCATCGCCGTGGCCTCGGGGAGCTGGGCCAGTGCCAGGGCCCGCAGGACCCGCGCGCGGACTGCGGCCCGGCGGTCCCGCCGCGGCAGGTGGCGTACCTGTGTGCGGGCGATGTCCCGCAGCAGGGCGCCGACGCGGCGTGCGGGGTTGAGTACGGCGCCCGGCTGCTGCGGGACGTAGCCGACCAAACCGTCCGGCACGCGTACGTCACCGCTCACGCGTGCACCGGCCGGATACTCCCCGAGCAGCGCCAGACCTGTGGTCGTCTTGCCGCTGCCGGACGCGCCCACGAGGGCGGTGATCCGGCCGGGGAGCACGCGGAGGTTCACTCCGTCGACGATCGCCCGGTCGCCGACGATCACCCGCAGGTTGTCGATCTCCGCGACCGCGTTCACGGGGTTCACGTCCGTTTCCTCTTCTTGAGTCCTGCGTCGACGAGCAGGTTGGTCCCCATGGTGAGGGCGATGATGAGCAGGGCGGGCACGACCACGGCCCAGGGCTGGACGTACAGTCCGGTGCGGTTGCGGTCCACCATCACCGCCCAGTCGGCCGCGTCCGGCTCGACGCCGACGCCGAGGAACGCCGCGGTGGCGACGAGGTACAGCACACCGGTCAGCCGTACGCCCGCATCGGCGGCGAGCGTACGCGTGAGGGACCTGCCGACGTAGCCGACGGCCGTGCGCCACCAGGTCTCCCCCTGCATGCGCAGTGCTTCGACCGCCGGGCGCGACGCGGCCTCCCCCGCCGCGGCCCGTACGATCCTGGCGGCGTCGGGGATGTTGACGAGGGCCACCAGCAGGGTGAGCCCGACGGCGCCCGGTGCGAAGACGGCGGCGGCGAGCAGGATCATCAGCAGCGACGGCACGGCGAGCAGGACGTCGAGGGGCCGCATCAGCAGTTCTTCGAGCCAGGTGCGGTGGGTGAGCGCGCTGAGGAGCCCGACGGGAAACGCCACGAGGTAGGCCAGGGCGGTCGCGGCCAGCGCCACGAGCACCACCGAGCGCCCTCCGAGCAGAACCTGGCGCCAGACGTCCCGGCCGACGAAGTCGGTGCCGAGCCAGTGCCCGTCGCCGAGGGTGAACGAGGCGGCGCGAGGCCCGGGCCCCCCTGCGAACATCGGTCCCAGGAGGGCCATGGCGAGGGGGATCCCGACGACGACGGCGCCGAGTGCGTAACGGGACTTCACGCGGCCACCTCCGAGCGGGGGGCGAGGCGGCGCGAGACCAGGTCGGCGCCGAGGTTGAGCACGACCGTGGCGACGCCGAAGACGACGGCGAGTCCCTGGACCACGGGCACGTCGCGTTCCGCGACGGCGTTCATCAGGACGGTGCCGAGCCCGGGGATCACGTACAGCGCTTCCACGACGATGACACCGCACAGCAGCCAGTCGACGGTCCGCGCCAGTTGCTGGGTGGCGGGCGCCAGGGCGTTGGGCAGGGCGTGCCCGTATCGGATCCGGAAGCCGGGGATGCCGTAGCGGCGGGCGTGTGCGGCGTACGGCGAGTCCAGCGCGTCGATCATGCCGGCCCGTACGAGGCGGGCCAGGGAGCACACCGGGCGGGAGAGCAGCACGAGCACCGGCAGCACCAGGGCGGCCGGGTGGGCGAGGAGGTCGGTGCCGTATCCGACGGCGGTCGGCGGGAGCCAGCCCAGGCGCAGCGCGAAGACGGTCACCAGCAGCACACCGAGGGCGAACTCCGGCACGGCGTACACGCCGAGCGTCACCGAGCTGACCAGACGGTCCACGGGCCCGCCCTCGTGGCGGGCGGTGAGAACCCCGAGGCCGACGCCTACCGGGACCAGGAGCACGACCGTCAGGGCGGCGAGCAGCAGGGTCGGTCCGAAGCCGTCCGTGATGTACGTGCTGACGGGCCGTCCGGAGGCAAGGGAGGTGCCGAAGTCTCCGTGCGCCAGCCCGGCGGCCCACGCGGCCAGGCGTTCGTGGGCGGGCCGGTCGAGATCCATCGCCTCGCGGATGGCGGCGATGCGCTCCGGGTCCGGCTGGTCGCCGGCGAGGGCGACGGCCGCGTCGCCCGGCAGCGCCTCGGTGAGGGCGAAGACGAGCAGCACGACGGCCGCCGTCTGCGCCACGCCGAGGAGCAGCCGCCTGGCGAGCCAGGTCCGTGGTCCGCTCACGTGAGCCATACCTTGTCGAAGCGCGCCCAGTCGAGGGAGTTGGCCGGGGCCTTGGTCTCGACGCCCCGGACGTTGCGGGCGGTGCCGAGGATCCAGTCGGCGAAGCCCCAGATCAGGAAGCCGCCTTCGGCGTGCAGGCGGCGCTGCATGCGCTCGTACACGGCGGTGCGGGCGGCCTTGTCCCTGGTGGACTGCGCCTGCTGGTACAGGGCGTCGAAGTCCTTGTGGCGCCACCCGGTGGCGTTGGTGGTGGAGCCGGTGAGCAGGCGCTGGGAGATGTGGGCCTCGATGGGCATGGCGCCGGAGCGGTAGGAGCAGATGGTGCCGGAGTCGAGGATGTCCTTCCAGTAGCTGTCCTTGCTGCCGGTCCTGACGGTGATGGTGACGCCCGCCCTGGCGGCCTGGTCGCGGAAGATGGTGGCGGCCTCGGTGAATCCGGCCGCGACGGGCGAGGTGTCGAGGGTGACTTCGAGGCCCTCGGCCCCGGCCTCCTTGAGGAGCGCCTTGGCCCGGTCGAGGTCCTGTTCGCGCTGGGGCAGGCTCGCGGCGTAGTACTCGTAGCCCTTGCCGAACAGGTCGTTGCCGATCTCTCCGGCGCCGGACAGGGCGCCGTCGACCAGTTCCCCGCGGTCGGCGATCAGGAAGAACGCCTCCCGTACCCGCCGGTCGTCGAAGGGCGGCCGGTCGGTCTTCATCGCGAACGACTGCATGGCGCTGTTGCGGAGCCGGATGATCTCGATCTGTCCCTTGCCCTCATGGGCGCGGGCCGTGGCCGGATTGAGTTCGTGTGCGTACTCGACCTGGCCGCCGAGGAGGGCGTTGACGCGGGCGGACTCCTCGTTGGCGACGACGAACTCCAGCTCGTCCAGGTAGGGGGCGCCGTCCCAGTGGTCCTCGTTGCGCTTGTAGACGGCGGATTTCCCCGGGGCGAAGGAGACGAAGCGGAAGGGGCCGCTGCCGACGGGACTCCGGTCGAAGTCCTGCTCGCCCTCCGGCACGATGTACGCGCCGAACGCGGCGAGCACATTGGGGAATTCGGCGGTCGGGCGCTTGAGGACGAACTCGACGGTCCGGTCGTCCGGTGCGCGGCTGGCTTCGAGGTCGATGGGCTCCAGGGAGGCCTTGGCGCGGAAGGCCTTCTTCGGGTCGGTGATGCGCCGGTAGCTGTACAGAACGTCCTGGGCGGTGACCGGCCTGCCGTCGTGGAAGCGGGCTTCGCGCAGTGTGACCTTCCAGCGGTCCAGGCCGGCGTTGGGCTCCCACGCGTCGGCCAGCCGCGGCCGGGCGGACAGGTCGGGGCCGTGGTCGGCGAGTTTGTCGAAGAGGGCCTTGGCGCGGGCCACGTCGGCGAAGAGGTTGGCGAGGTGCGGGTCGAGCGTCTCGCTCGCGCCGCCGCCGGCGAACGCGGCGCGCAGCCGTCCGCCGCGCCGGGGCTTGCCGTCTCCCCCGGCCTTGCCGGCGGCCGGCCCGGCGCCTGAGCAGCCTGCGAGGGCGAGGGCCCCGAGGCCGACGGCGCCACCGGCGGCGGCGAGCAGGCCCCGGCGGCGCAGGCCGGGGAGGAGTGGGTCGTTCACGGGGGCCTCGTTCACGGGGACTTCGTTCCTTGCGGCTTCGTTCACCGGGGTTTCGTTCCTGGCGGCTTCGTTCATGGCGGTGTTCCTTGCTGCGGCGCATGGGTGGATGGACACGTGGGGTGCTCAGGGGCGGGAGGCGGGGGTGAGACGGGCGACCAGGTGCAGCCGGTCGCCGTCGGCCGTCCCCGTGGGCAGGTCGCCCTCCTGCCAGGGCGGTTCGGTTCGCGGGCCCGGCCCGTCGTGCAGGGCGAGCACCTCGAAGCCGTGGGCCGCGAGGACGTGGCGCAGCTCCTGGGGGAAGAGCAGGCGCCATGCGGAGCGCTGCTCGGCCGGCGGAGAGCCGTCGTCGGCCGTCCACACCCGTGAGCGGCGCAGCAGTTGGGCGGTTCTGTCCACGGACAGGGTGGTGGTGGAGCGGTAGGCGGTGCCCTGCCAGGTGAATCCGTTGACGGCCGGAGTGTCGAGGAGGTCCGTACGGCCCAGGAAGAAGGCCCCGTTGCGCATCTCGGCGACGAGCAGTCCGCCGGGCGCCAGTGACCGGCGGCAGGACGCCAGGAAGCCGTCGAGCTGGTCGTTCGTGTGGCAGTACAACAGTGCGCTGTCCAGGCACACCACCGCGTCGAAGGCACACTTCCCCGCATCGAATCCGTGCAGGTCGGCCCGGACGTAGTGGGGGCCGGGGTGCTGGACGCGGGCGTACGCCAGCATCGCGTCGGACAGGTCGGCGCCGGTGACCGCTCGGCCGGAGCGGTGCAGGTGCGCGGCGTCGCGGCCGGTGCCGCAGCCGATGTCCAGGACGCGGAGGCCGGGGGCCCCGTACCGGCGGAGGCAGTCCTCGGTCCAGCGCCCGGCTATGCGTCCGGGGTCCGGGAAGCGGGCCTCGTACAGTGCGGGGTTGTCGGTGAGGAGGTTCGTGGTGGCGGTCATCGGTGGCGCGCTCCTCGTGCTGCCGCGGGCGCGGAGGCCGGTGCGGGTGCGGAGGCCGGTGCGGAGGCCGGTGCGGGGCGGGCGGGAAGAGCCCGGCGACGGTGCAGCCGGGCGACGCCGGCGGCGGAGGTGAGGCCGATGGCCAGGCAGCACGCCCACGGCAGCCACGGCTGGTCCGCGCGCTCGCCCGCGTCCATGGCCCAGCCGAGGAGGGCGTTGCCGACGGCGGCGGCGATGCCGGAGACCACGTAGAAGAGGCCGAAGTAGGTGCCGGTGAGTTCCGACCGGCCGAAGCCGGGGATCAGTTCCATCACGAACGGCTGGGCCGTCATCACGCCCAGGTGGAGCAGTACGGCACCGACCAGGACGGGCAGGGCGCGCCAGGCTGTCTCCGCGAGGCCGTCGGGGGGCGTGCCGAGTCCCGCTACGGCCATCGGCGGTACGAACGAGAGGGCCATCAGCCCGAGTCCGGCGCTGATCCAGCGCCCCCTGCTCCCCCGTTTCTTCAGCGTGCGGGTGATGCGCAGCTGAAGACCGAGGTGGGCGAGGGTGCCGACGAGGAAGACGAGTCCGGCCGCGCCTTCCCAGCCGGTCGCCCGCCGGGCCCCGTCGGGCAGCAGCAGGTACAGCTGGTTCTCCAGGGTGAACATGCCGACCATGGCCAGGGCGAAGGCGAGGAAGCCCCGGTTGCCGATCACCTCCCGCCAGTCGGCCATCACGCTGTTCCCGGTCGGTGCTACGTGCCGGGCCGGGAGCACCAGGGCCTGGGCGACGGTGAGCACCGCGAAGATCCCTGCCGCCGTGAGCGCCGAGGCGCGGAAGTCGACCAGCAGCAGGGCGCTGCCGAGCAGCGGCCCGATCAGGGCGCCGGTGGTGGCGAAGATGTTGAACAGGGCGAACGCCTCGGCCCTGCGCTCCCCTGCCTCCAGGGTGAGGTAGGCCCGTACGGCCGGGTTGAAGAGCGCCCCGGCCAGGCCGCTGAGCACCGAAGCGGCGAGGAGCACGGGCAGTCCGTCGCCGAGCGCGAACAGTCCGAAGCCGACGGTGCGCAGGGCGCATCCGGTGATGATGACGCCGCGCGCTCCGAGCCGGTCGGATGCCGTTCCGCCGATGAGGAACAGCCCTTGCTGGCTGAGGTTGCGCACGCCGAGCACGATGCCGACGACGGCCGACGACATCCCGAGGTTCTCGCTCATGTGCAGGGCGAGGTACGGGATCAGCAGGTAGAAGCCGGTGTTGACGCCCAGTTGGTTGACCAGGAGGAGCCGTATCGCGAGCGGGAAGCCGCGTATCTCGTGCCACGTCTTCATGCCGGAGCCTCGTCGGCGCCGCTCCGGCGCACCCCGAGGCCCGGGCCGCGGCCGGCGCGTACCGTGCCGTCGGCGCCGCCGATGCCCGTCCACGGATCGGCGGCGAGCAGCAGATGTCCGTCGAGGTCGACCCAGCGGGCGCGGTCGGCGAGGTGGACGGCGGGGGCGATGCCGAGGGTGCTGGCGGTCAGGCAGCCGAGCATCAGCTCGGTTCCGGTGCCGGCGATCAGGTCGGCGATGCGGAGGGCGGCGGCGACACCGCCGCACTTGGCGAGTTTGACGTTGATTCCCTGGACGCGTCCGGCGAGACGGCGGGCGTCCTCGAAGCCGACCGCGTCCTCGTCAGCGATGACGGGCAGCGGTGAGCGCTCCGCCAGTTGTGCCAGCGCCTCGGGGTCACCGGGGGGCAGGGGCTGCTCGACGGCCTCGACGCCCAGTTCGGCGTAGAGCGGCAGCAGTCGCTCGGACTCCTGGACGGTCCACGCGCCGTTGGGGTCCAGCAGCAGCCGGGTGTGGGGGGCGGCGGCACGGACGGCCCGTACGCGGGCCAGGTCCTCGGCCGGGTCCGGTGCGCCGGCCTTGAGCTTCAGGATCGAGAATCCGTCCCGTACGAGGCGTCCCGCCCGGTCTTCGGCCCGCTCCGGTGTGGTGATGCCGATGGTGCGGGCGGTCGCGGCGGAGGGCGGTGTTCCGTGGGGGCGCAGGAGCCGGTGTACGGGGACGCCCGCGCGCTTGCCGGCGAGGTCGAGCAGCGCCGCCTCGACGGCTGCCGTCACGGCCGGCGGGGCGGCGGTCCTCTCGGTGCCGGCCCGGAGGGCCTCCAGGGCGGTCTCGGGGTCGGCGAAGCGGGCCAGCCACGGGGACTCCGCGTGCAGCAGCCGCCCGAGGGTCTCGGCGTCCAGGCCGTAGTACACGCTGGTGACGGCCTCTCCGTGACCGCGCAGGCCCTCGTGCTCGATGGTCAGCCAGACGGCCTCGCGGGCCGCCATGGTGGAGCGGGATATGCGCAGCGGCTCGGTGAGTTCGAGGCGCACTGTGCGCTGAGCGGCCTTCAACGGTTCTCTTCCGGGGGCGCGGCGACCGGATCGGTGACCGTGCCGCACCGCGCCCAGCCGGTGGCCTCCACGGCCCTGGGGTGCGGTATCTCGACGGGGCTCGTGGCGGCGGAGGCCGGGTCGATGCCGTGGGTGGCGGCGAAGTCGTCGTCGAACACGCTGCCGAGGTAGCGGTGCGGCCCGTCGGGGAAGACCGTGGCGACCACCGCGCCCGGGTGGACGCGGGCGGCCCAGGCGGCGACGAGGGCGACGGCCCCGGTGCTCCAGCCTCCGCTGACGAAGGAGGAGCGGGCCAGCCGTCGGCACGCATCGGCGGCCTCGGCCGGGCCGACCCAGTGGACCTCGTCGAAGGCGTCGTAGGCGACGTTGCGCGGGTGGATGCTGCTGCCCAGGCCCCGCATCAGCCGGGCGCGGGCGGGCTGGCCGAAGATGGTCGAGCCGGTGGCGTCCACGCCGATGAGCCGCAGGCGGGGCCAGTGGCGGCGCAGTGGGCCGATGATCCCGGCGCTGTGGCCGCCGGTTCCGACGCTGCACACCAGCACGTCGAGGTGGTCGAGCCGGTCGACCAGTTCGGCCGCGAGGGAGGCGTAACCGGCCGTGTTGTCGGGGTTGTTGTACTGGTCGGGCCAGTAGGCGTCCGGGAGCCGCGTCAGCAGTTCGCGCAGCCGGGCCAGCCGGGCGGCCTGCCAGCCGCCCTCGGCCGCCGGACGGTCGACGAGCTCCAGGCGGACCCCGTGGGCGCGCAGCAGCTGCCGCATCGAGGGCTCCAGTTCGATGTCGCCGACCAGCACGACCGGGTGGCCGAGGGCCTGCCCGGCGAAGGCCAGTCCGATGCCGAGCGTCCCGGAGGTGGACTCCACCACGGGTGCGCCCGGGCGCAGTTCGCCGCGCTTCTCGGCGCCCAGCAGCATGGAGACGGCGGCCCGTGCCTTCATGCCGCCGACGCCGAGCCCTTCGAGTTTGGCCCAGAAGCCGGGCTGCGGGCACGGCAGGTCGGCGGTGACATGGGCGAGCGGGGTCCGGCCGACCAGGTCGAGGAGTTCCCGGTTGCCCGTAGTCGCCACGGTTCGGTTGCCCGTGGTCGCTGCGGTTGCGAGGACTGCCGTGGTCACAGGGTGCTCCCGTAGCGGTGGATGGTCCCCGGGCCGCCGTCCAGCCAGAAGAAGGGGTACGGCTCCGCGCACACGGCGCTGACTCCGGAGCCGATCAGGCGGGGCAGGACCGCGCTGCCGGTCTGCGCGAACATCACCAGGGGCGTGCCGTGGTGCTGGGCCCGCTGCCGCAGCGGCTCGAAGCTGCCGTTGCCGAGGACCATGCCGGAGGCGAGGACCGCGTCGCAGCGCTCCAGTTCCGCGAGGGCGTCGGTGCGTACGGGCTCGCCCCATTCGGTCGTGCCGCCCTTGAGGTCGCAGGGGATGTACCCGAGTCCGCGCGACCGCAGGGCCTCCAGCAGCGAGTTGACCACGCCGACCACGAGCACGGTTGCTCCGGGCGCGGCGTCGATCAGCTCGACCACGGCCTCGGCGCGCGCCCGGGACTTCTCCAGGGACGTACCTGCGGGCAGTCGGCAGGGCTGTGCGCCGTGGGCGGGGGTGTGCGGCAGCGTGTGCATGAGGTAGGCGTCGAGCGCGGCGACGCGGACCGGCGAAAGTTCGTGTGCCAGCAGGCCGGCGACGTCCGCGCCGACGCAGTCCTCGACGGCGCCGTCGGGCAGCGCTCCGGGCTCGACGGCACAGGAGCCCACCGCTTCGCCGAGGCGCAGGCTGAGCACTTCGTTGCGGTAGCCGGAACCGCGGCCTTCGTGCCGGACCGCCTGCCGGGTGGTGAAGGCCACCGAGATCCGCCGGGTGCGCGGGTCGGGGCCGAGGAGGCCGGCCAGGACGCGCTCTTCGAGGTCGTCGTACGAGGTGGCCAGGGGGCCTGCGCCGGTGAGGGCGGTCATCGGGTCACCACCCGGGGGCGCAACTGCGTGAGGAGGGCTTCGACGCTCGCGCGGGCGCCCGGGCCCCGGGCGTCTCCGGCCATGACGTGGCCAAGGTATTCGTTGTTGCTGCCCGCGGCCCTGACGGCCTTGCCGGGGTCGGCGAGCTGGAGTTCGAGCAGGCCCTCCGCCGCGCGGACCACGTCCGCGCCGTCGACGGTCTCCAGAACTCCGTCCTGGTCCGGCACCAGGAAGCCGATCGCCGCGCTGGTCAGTCCGGTGGCGCGGCGGCGCAGGTCCGGCTCGCGGCCGAGGGCCACGTCCACGCAGGCGGCGGCGAGGTCGATGCCGGTCACGTGCCGGACGAGCTCGGTGATGCGGTTGCCGGCCGGCCGGGGGTTGACCTCGACCAGGCGTGGTCCGGCGGCCGTCAGCTTGATCTCGGTGTGGGCGACGACCTCGTCCAGGCCGAGTGCCCCGAGTGCCTGACGCGCGGTCTCCTCCGCGGCCGCGGTGTCCGCGGCGTCCAGGGTTGCCGGGAACATGTGTCCGGTCTCGATGAACGCGGGTGCGCCGCCGACGCTCTTGTCGGTGGCGCCGATGATGTGCACGGACCCGCCGGACGACACCGTCTCGACGCTGACCTCCGGACCGTCGAGGAGCTCCTCGATCAGCACCACGGGAGCGCGGCGCTGCCCGCGGGCGTTGACGGGGAAGGCGGCGAGCGCGCGGTAGGCGTGCGCCAGGGCGGCCTCGTCGTCGACACGGCGGACGAACATCCCGGCGCACAGGTCCACGGGCTTGAGCACCAGCGGGTAGCCGATGTCGCGGGCCTCGGCGGCGACTTCGGCCCACTCCGCGCACACCGCGAAGCGCGGTCCCGGCACGCCGGCCCCGGCCAGGATGCGGCGGGTCGCGTCCTTGCGGCACGCGTTCCCGACCGCCTCGGGCGTGGGGCCGGGCAGCCCCAGCAGCCCGGCGATCCGGGCGGCTGTCGGGAGGTAGTAGTCGCACGAGGTGATCACGCCGTCGAAGCGCAGCGCCGCGTGGGCCTGCTCGACGAAGGACAGCAGCGCGTCGGTGCCGTTGGTCTCCGTGGTGAGCACATGGCGGGCCGCGAGGAGCGGGTGCGCCGTGCCCTCGGGGGCGGAGCGCAGGTAGTGGTGGAGGTCACGGGTGAGGAAGGTGAACTCGTGACCGGCCTCGCGCACGGCCCGTGGCAGCAGTCTGCTCATGGATCCGACCCAGCTCTCGACCATCAGCAGATGAGCCACGTTCTCCCCTTACACACAGCGCGGTTGAGGCATCGGGCGGTCAGGGCGACCGTGTCGCCGCTTGACCCAGCTGGACACTATCGATAATCGTTTTCATTGTCACCTAGCGGACCGGGGCTTCCTCGTTCCACCCCGCGTCAGGCGACAGGAGCCGACGCGCCCTCGCACCACCGCAGCCGTTCACAGGAGAGCCCATGCACCGTCCCTCGCACCCCTACACCGTGCGCCCCGCGACCTCGGCCGACGCCGAAGGCGCCCGCCGGGTCATGCTCGACACCTTCTACCGGGACTTCGGCTACGGCTACGTACCCGCGTGGCACCAGGACGTCATCGACATCGAGAGCACCTATCTGGACGACCCGCGCCATGTGCTGCTGGTCGCCCTGCACAACGGGGAGGTCGTCGCCACGACGGGTGTCCGCTCGGCGGGGCCGGCCTATCCGCCGCACCCTCGGTGGCTCGCCGAGCGCTACCCCTCGGGCACCACCGCCCAGCTCGTCCGGGTCTACGTACACCCGGATCACCGGCGGCACGGTCTGGCTCGCACCCTCGTGGACCGGGCCTGCGCCTTCGCCGCCGGGACGCCCGGCTACGACTGCGTGTACCTGCACACCAACGTCGACGTCGCGGGCGCCGAGACGTTCTGGCGCAGCATGGCGAAGGAGATCTTCGACGCCCGCACGACCGGGGAGCACGGGCCCGGTGTGGGGATCGCAAGGCGGAGGGTCGCCCCGATACTGGATGTATCGGGGTGATCCCGACAACGCGGCGAGCGTGCGTGCCAGGCGTCGCCGAGCAGGCGGGACTTCCGAAACACGCCTAGGGCAATGTCAACGCCCTCGGCATGCTGCGGGCGTTGACGCGTGAACCCGATTCCCTGGATGCCTTCCACACCGAGATCGAGGCGGCGGCCGGGGCGGACGCGCGCCTCGACGCGGCGTGGCGGGAGCTGCGGGCCGAGCCGGCCCGCCCGGAGGACGCCCAGCTCCGGGCCCGCCTGGTCATCGAACGGGCCGCGCTCGTGCTCCAGGGCTCCCTCCTGGTGCCCCACGCACCGGAGGCGGTGGCCGAAGCGTTCTGCGCGTCCCGCCTCGCCGGGGACCGGGGGCCGGCTTTCGGCACGCTTCCCGCGGGCACGGACTTCGCGGCCCTGCTGGGGCGGCTGCCCGCCTGACCGTTCCGCTCACGTCGCCGCCGGGCGGTGCGCGCCCGACGGCCGTCCCGGTCCGTCACGATCACCGAGGTAGGCGTCCAGCCCGGCGGCCCCGGCCAGCATCGCGCGCCCGCGGGCGGCCAGCCGGGCGTGCCAGTCGCACAGGACGGCCGCCAGCGGCTCCACGCCGCCGGCCGCCCGGACCTGGGCGATCAGCGGTGCGATCCGGTCCAGCCGGTAGCCGCCCCGCCTGAGCTGGTGGGCCAGGCCGGCGTCCCGTACGTCGGCCCCGTTGTACACCCGGTACCCGGTTCGCGGGTCGCGGCGCGGGGCCACGAGCCCGGCGCGCTCCCATTTCCGGAGTGTGGCGGGCCGGATGCCCAGCTTTCCCGCCAGCGATCCCACGAACATGTCTCCGGGGCCCGAGACGTCGTCGGCTGCGGGCGCGGCGCCGCCGGGTCGAAGGTCGCGGAGGGCCTTCTCGACGGCGTGCAGCGTCCGCCGGTCCTCCAGGAGCTGGGCATGGCTCTCGTCGATGAGGCGGAACGCCTCCTCCGGCTCGTCACGGTTCACCGCCCGCATGATCGCCGTCGCGGTCCCGTGCCCATGGCCGGGGACCAGAGAGAGGAACGCGTCGAGGGCATGCGCGTGCAGCGGTGTGTAGGTGCGGTAGCCATGAGGGGTACGCCCGGCGGCCGGGAGGATGCCCGCCGCCTCGTAGTTCCTGACGGCCTGCGTCGACAGTCCGTGCCGGCGAGCCAGGTCGACGGGCCGGAGGCGGTCGGCTGTTTGAGGGTTATGCCGCATGAGCCCCCACGGTACAGCGGCAAAGTCTCAACCGTGGGTTCAGCGATACGGTTGAAGCCATGGCCAACGACATCAAGGACATCGCCCATGCCGTCGAGGCGGACTCCATCATGAGGCTGTTCCCCTCCCCGCCCCGGATGCTGACCCTGGGCGAGCCCACCCACGGGGTGGACGCCCCGCTCCGCCTGCGCAACGCGCTCTTCCGGCAGCTCGTCGAGCGGGAGGGCTACCGGACGATCACCATCGAGAGCGACTGCGTGGCGGGACTGCTGGTGGACGACTACGTCACGACCGGCGCGGGCACCCTCGACGAGGTGCTGGAGCGGGGGTTCAGCCACGGTCTCGGGGCGTCCGCGGCCAACCGTGAACTGGTGCGCTGGATGCGCGCGTTCAACGACGGCCGGCCCGCGTCCGACCGGGTCCGCTTCGCCGGTTTCGACGGCCCGCTGGAGATGGCGTACGCCGCGAGTCCCCGGGAGACCCTCACCTCGCTGCACCACTGCCTCGCGGACCACGTGGACCCGGGCCTGCTCCCCTGCACGGCCGAGACGCTCGACCGCCTGCTCGGCGCCTGCGACCGGTGGACCGACCCCGCGGCGATGCTGGATCCGTCCGCGTCCTTCGGGCGGTCGGCCGAGGCCGGGGAACTGCGACTGCTCGCCGATGATCTGGGGGCGCTCCTCGACGCGTGGGCGCCGCACCTGATCGCGGAGACCTCGCGGGACGCGTTCGACCGGGCGCTCCTGCACGCGCGGGCCGCCTCGGGCCTGCTGCGGTACCACTACTGGATGGCCGACACCTCACCGAGCCGTCTGGCACGGCTGACGGGCCTGCGGGATCAGATGATGGCCGGCAACCTCCTCGCGCTCGCCGAACGGGGGCCGGTCCTGGTGCACGCCCACAACGGCCATCTCCAGCGGGACATCAGCTCGATGCGGATGGGCGGCCTCCCGCTGGAGTGGTGGAGCGCGGGCTCCATCGTGCACGCCCGCCTCGGCGAGGAGTACGGCTTCCTGGCCACCGCCTTCGGCACGATGCGGCACCAAGGGGTCGACATTCCGCCGCCGGACACCGTCGAAGGAATCCTGTACGCGCTCCCGGACGAGCCTTCCCTGGTGGACGCCTCCGAGCTGGCCGCCGCCGTCGGCGCCACGGGCCCCGTACAGCGTGCGTCCCCGTACTTCGGCTACGCCCCGCTCGACCCGGCGCACCTGGCGCGTATCGACGGAGTCGTGTTCATCAAGGACGTCCCGGAGGACTGAGCACGCCCGGACAGGTGAATCCCGTCGGGCCAGGAATAGGTGGACCGGACCGTTGTTGATCACACCATGACTTCTGAGACTTCCGGGACGGGCAGGAACTTCGGACGCGTGGGGATCTGGAGCAGCGCCCTGCACGCGTCACGGGTGGACGACGCGGGCAGGGCGGCGATCGCGGAGGCGCTCGCCGAGCTCGAAGGGCTGGGGTACGGCACCGTCTGGATCGGGGGCAGTCCGACGCCCCAGGACGCCGCCGCCGTCCTGACCGCCACTCGCTCGGTCACCGTGGCCACCGGCATCCTGAGCATCTGGAACCACACGGCCGAGGAGGTCGCGGCCGGGATCGCGGCGATCGATCCGGTCGCGCGCCGGCGCTTCGTCCTCGGTCTCGGCGTCAGCCACGGGCCGATGGTGCCGCAGTACGCGAAGCCGTACAGCGCGATGGTGGCCTACCTCGACGCACTCGACGCCGCCGAAGCGTCCGTGGGCTCCGGACACCGGGTCCTGGCGGCGCTCGGGCCGAAGATGCTGAAGCTCGCGGCCGGCCGGTCGCTGGGCGCGCACCCCTACCTCGTCACCACCGAGCACACCGCGGAGGCCCGCGAGGCGCTCGGCCCCGACGCGCTGCTCGCCCCGGAGCTGACCGTGGTGCTGGACACCGACCTCGACCGGGCCCGCACCACCGCACGGACGATGCTGGGGATGTACCTCCAACTGCCCAACTACACCGACAATCTGGTGCGCCTGGGGTTCGCTGAGGGCGACTTCGAGGGCGGCGGGAGCGTCCGTCTGCTCGACGCCCTCTTCGCGCTGGGCGACGCCGAGCAGGTGAGGCGCAGGACACAGGAGTACCTCGACGCCGGGGCGGACCACGTGGCGTTGCAGGTACTCACCGCCGAGGAGGGCGGCGCCGGGCTGCCGCGTGCCGCATGGCGTGAGCTGGCCGGGGCTTTCGGCGACAAACTCTGACGGACCAGGACCAGGACCAGGACCAGGACCAGGGACAGGGCCAGGACCCGGGCGCGTCCACGAGCGCGTCCGCGGCCCTCCCCCCTTGCCTGTCGGCGCCCCTCACTTGCCTGTGACCGTCCCCGGCCCTCCTGTGCCCCTTGCCTTGGCCTTCCCGTGCCCCCTTTCGGCACCGCGGAGGCGGGCACTCCGCACTTCGGGCGCCACTCGGGCGGTGATCACGGGAAAGCGGGCGGGCCGGGCGACCGGATCGGCGGCCGTCCTGGGCGTGACCAGCGCGGTCGCACCCAGGAAAACGGGCACGAACGGGCTGAGGGGATCTGGTGAAGCGGCTGGTCGTGCCCCTGCGACTGCTTGTACAAACGACACATGAGCCCGAACGGAAGCGGGCTCCGCCCGCAACGGGCCCAGCAGCGACCAGGGAAGTGCGCCGTGGACACCGAGGAACGCCGTCGGGGAATTCTGGAGACGGCCCGGCGGGAGGGGTCGGTCGGGGTGAACGCCCTCGCGGACCTGTTCAAGGTGGCCAAGGAGACCGTCCGCCGCGATCTGCACGTGCTGGAGGAGCACGGACTCGTCCGCCGGACCCACGGCGGCGCCTACCCGGTGGAGTCGGCCGGCTTCGAGACCACGCTCGCCGTCCGCACCACCCGTAACGTTCCGCAGAAGTCGCGGATCGCGGCCGCCGCCGCCGATCTGCTCGGCGACGCCGAGACGGTCTTCGTCGACGAGGGCTTCACCCCGCAGCTCGTCGCCGAGGCGCTTCCCCAGGACCGGCCGCTGACCGTGGTCACCGCTTCCCTGGCCGTCGCCACCTCCCTCGCCGGGGTGGAGAAGACCTCGGTGCTGCTGCTGGGCGGCCGGGTGCGCGGCTCGACGATGGCGACCGTCGACCACTGGGCCTCCCGGATGCTCGCGGACTTCGTCATCGACCTCGCGTATCTCGGGGCCAACGGCATCTCCCGCGAGTACGGCCTCACCACCCCGGACCCCGCCGTCGCCGAGGTGAAGGCACAGGCGCTGCGCAGTTCGCGGCGCCGGATCTTCGCCGGGATCCACAGCAAGTTCGGGGCGGTGAGCTTCTGCCGGTTCGCCGGGGTCGGCGACTTCGAAGCCATCGTCACCGACGCCGGGCTCCCCTCGGCCGAGGCCCAGCGCTATTCCCTCCTGGGGCCCCAGGTCATCCGGGTCTGACCGGCCCACCGCCCGTACCGCCATCCACAAGGCTCCCGCACCCGCTCCACCCCCACCGCCGGGGCCTGGCTCGCCATGCCCGCAACGACCCGATCACCGAGTCGCTACGACTGATCAGGAGCCCCCATGCCTCATCCAGGACGCCGCCACCGACCACGTATGCGTGGCCGGGCCTGCGCCGTGACCGCCGCCCTGGCCCTGCTCGCCACCGGCTGCGCCGGAGCGGGCGGGACCGCCTTCGGCGGCGGCGACGCGCTCAACGTGCTGATGGTGAACAACCCGCAGATGGTCGAACTGCAGAAGCTGACCGCGCAGCACTTCACGAAGAAGACCGGTATCAAGGTCCACTTCACGGTGCTGCCCGAGAACGACGTACGGGACAAGATCAGCCAGGACTTCTCCAACCAGGCCGGTCAGTACGACGTCGCCACCATCAGCAACTTCGAGCTGCCGTTCTTCGCGAAGAACGGCTGGCTCCACCCGCTCGACGACTACGCGAAGGCCGATACCGCCTTCGACCAGGAGGACATCCTTCAACCGCTCCAGGACTCGCTCACCGCCGAGGACGGCAAGCTCTACGCCCAGCCCTTCTACGGGGAGTCGTCCTTCCTCATGTACCGCAAGGACGTCTTCGAGGAGCAGGGCCTCACCATGCCCGAGAAGCCGACCTGGGAGCAGGTGGCGAAGCTCGCCGAGCGGACGGACGGGTCGGAGCGCGGGATGAAGGGCATCTGCCTGCGCGGGCTGCCCGGCTGGGGCGAGGTCATCGCCCCGCTGACCACGGTCGTCAACACGATGGGCGGCACCTGGTTCACCGAGGACTGGGAACCGCGGCTGACCGCACCGGAGTTCAGGAAGGCGACGAAGTTCTACGTCGACCTCGTGCGCGAGCACGGTGAGCTCGGCGCCCCGCAGTCCGGGTACGCCGAGTGCCTGAACAACATGACGCAGGGCAAGACCGCCATGTGGTACGACGCCACCGCGGGCGCCGGGTCACTGGAGGCGAAGGGCTCCCCGGTGAAGGGGAAGATCGGTTACGTCCCCGCCCCGGTGGAGCGGACCAGGAGCTCCGGCTGGCTCTACACCTGGGCCTGGGGCCTGCAGAAGGCGTCCAAGAAGGCCGACGACGCCTGGAAGTTCGTGTCCTGGGCCTCCGGCAAGGAGTACGAGGAGCTCGTCGGCGCCACCAGCGGCTGGTCCAACGTCCCGGCGGGCAAACGGGCTTCCACCTACGCCAACCCCGCCTACCGGGCGGAGGCGGGGGCGTTCGCCGACGTCACCGAGCGGGCCATCTCCGAGGCCGACCCGAAGAACCCGGGCACCCAGCCCCGCCCGACGGCGGGCATCCAGTTCGTCGGCGTACCGGAGTTCACCGATCTGGGCACCCGGGTGGCGCAGGAGATCAGCGCCGCCATCGCGGGCCGCCAGTCGGTGGACGCCGCGCTCGCCGCCTCCCAGAAGCTGGCCGAGAAGGTCGCGGAGGAGTACCGATGACCGTCACCGCAACCAGAGAGACCACGTCCCCACCGGTCCCGGCGCGGAAGGCGGGCGGCGGCAACCGGCGGCGTGCGTGGGCGACCCGCGCTCCCCTGCTGCCGGCGCTGATCTTCCTGATCGCCGTCACCCAACTGCCCTTCGTGGCGACCCTGGTGATCTCACTCTTCGACTGGAACTCCCTCAAGCCGGAGAAGCGCCACTTCACCGGCCTTTCCAACTACGCCTCGGTCTTCACCGACGAGGCGTTGCGCGAATCGGTCGTGACGACCGTCGTCCTGACCGCGTCCGTCGTGATCGTCAGCGTCGTGCTGGGGCTCGTCCTCGCCCTGCTCCTGGACCGCGCCTTCTTCGGCCGGGGGTTCGTGCGCACCCTGCTGATCACCCCGTTCCTGCTGGTGCCGGTCTCCGCCGCGCTGCTGTGGAAGCACGCGCTCTACAACCCCGAGTACGGACTGTTCAACGGGGCCCTCACCTGGTTCGGCGAGCTGCTGGGCATCGAGTCCGTCGCACAGCCCGAGTGGACCTCCGAGATGCCGCTGATCGCCATCGAGGCGTCGCTCGTGTGGCAGTGGACGCCGTTCATGATGCTGATACTGCTGGCCGGGCTGCAGAGCCGGCCGGCCGAGATCATGGAGGCCGCGCGCCTGGACGGGGCCGGGCCCTGGCAGATGTTCCGCCATCTGACCCTGCCGCATCTGCGCCGCTACCTCGAACTCGGCATCCTGCTCGGGTCGGTGTACATCGTGCAGAACTTCGACGCGGTGTTCACCATCACCTCCGGCGGTCTCGGCACCGCCAATCTCCCGTACACCGTCTACGAGACCTTCTACCGGGCCCATGAGTACGGGCTGGCGTCCGCCGCGGGCGTGGTCGTGGTGATCGGCACGATCATCATCGCCACCTTCGCACTCCGGGTGGTCTCGTCGCTCTTCCGTGAGGAGGCGGGCCGCGCATGAGCGCCTCGACCGCGACATCTGCTTCCGTCAACGCTCCCACGCACAACGCCGCCACGCGTAGGGCCCGTCGGCGCTCGGCCACCCTGGGCGTGGTCGCCTGGGTCGTGGGGATCGGTTTCTGTCTGCCCGCCCTGTGGATGGTGCTGACGTCCTTCCACGCGGAGGCCGACGCGGCGACCAACCCGCCCTCGCTCGCCGCCGCGCTGACCCTCGACGGCTACCGCACGTTCTTCGGCGGCGGAGGCGGCCCGACGCCGTGGCCGCCGCTGGTCAACTCGCTGGCGGCCTCGTTCTTCTCGACCGTGCTGGTGCTGCTGCTCGCGCTTCCGGCCGCGTACGCGCTGTCCATCCGGCGGGTGCGCAAGTGGACGGACGTGATGTTCTTCTTCCTGTCCACGAAGATGCTGCCGGTGGTCGCCGGGCTGCTGCCGGTGTACCTGTTCGCGAAGAACACGGGGCTGCTGGACAACATCTGGCTGCTGGTCCTGCTCTACACCTCGATGAACCTGCCGATCGCGGTGTGGATGATGCAGTCCTTCCTCGCGGACGTCCCCGTCTCCATCATCGAGGCGGCGCAGGTCGACGGGGCCCGGCTGCCGACGGTGCTGCGCCGGGTCGTCGCCCCGGTCGCCGGTCCCGGTATCGCCGCTACCGCCCTGATCTGCTTCATCTTCAGCTGGAACGAGCTGTTGTTCGCCCGGGTGCTGACCGGCGTGGTCGCCGGGACCGCACCCGTCCATCTGACCACCTTCGTCACCAGTCAGGGCCTCTTCCTCGCCCAGCTGTGCGCGGCGTCGGTGGTCGTGTCCCTGCCGGTGCTCGTCGCCGGCTACGCCGCCCAGGACAAACTCGTCCAGGGCCTCTCCCTGGGAGCAGTCAAATGAGGGCAGCCATCGTCGAAGCCCCCGGCAAGGTCTCCGTGACCACCGTCCCGGACCCCACGCCCGGCCCTCGCGACGTGGTCGTCAAGGTGGCGTCGTGCGGCCTGTGCGGCACCGATCTCCACATCCTCCAGGGCGAGTTCGCCCCGACCCTGCCGATCGTCCCGGGCCATGAGTTCGCCGGGGAGATCGTCGGGCTCGGTGCGGACGTCACCGAACTGTCCATCGGCGACAAGGTGGCCGTGGACCCCTCGCTGCACTGCCACGAGTGCCGCTACTGCCGTTCGGGCCGGGGCAACCTCTGTGACAACTGGGCGGCGATCGGCGTCACCGTCCCCGGGGGCGCGGCCGAGTTCGCGGTGGCGCCCGTCGCCAACTGCGTACGCCTGCCGGAGCACATCGACGTGCGGGACGCGGCACTGATCGAGCCGCTGTCCTGCGCGGTGCGCGGCTACGACGTGCTCAACGGCAATCTCGGGGCCCAGGTGCTGATCTACGGGTCCGGAACCATGGGGCTGATGATGCTGGAGCTGGCCAAGCGCACCGGCGCCGCGTCGGTGGACGTGCTGGACGTCAACGCCCAGCGGCTGGCCACCGCGACGACGCTCGGCTGCACGGGCGCGGCGGCCCGCGCCGATGAGCTGGACCGTCCGGGCGGCTGGGACGTGGTCATCGACGCCACGGGCAACGCCGGGGCGATCCAGGACGGTCTGGGTAGGGTCGCCAAGGGCGGCACGTTCCTCCAGTTCGGGGTCTCCGACTACGCCACGACCGCCGTGATCGAGCCGTACCGGATCTACAACCAGGAGATCACCATCACCGGTTCGATGGCGGTGCTGCACAGTTACGAGCGGGCCGCCGCGCTCTTCGCGAGCGGGGTGCTGGACGCGTCGGTGTTCATCAGTGACCGGCTGCCGCTGGAGCAGTACCCGCGGGCGATCGAGCGCTTCCAGGCGGGGATCGGCCGCAAGATCGTGGTGGAGCCGTGAGCGAGTCCGTGGCCGTGGCCCCGGGCGCCGCTCCGGACCCCGGCGCCGTTCTGGTGCTGGGCGAGGCGCTGGTGGATCTGGTGCCGGCCGGCGGTGACGCCGGGGCCCTGTCGGCCCAGCCGGGCGGCGCGCCCGCGAACGTCGCGGTGGGTCTGGCCCGGCTCGGCGGGCGGCCGTCCTTCGTGGGCGGGCTCGGCGACGACGCCTTCGCAGGCCGCATCGAGGAGTGGCTGACCGGTGCGGGCGTCGACCTCTCGCTGAGTGCCCGGTCGGCGCTGCCCACGGCGCTCGCGGTGGCCGACCCGGGCGATCACGGGAACACGTACCACTTCCACCTCGGGGACACGGCGACCTTCCGGCTGCCGGACCGCACGGCGGAGGCGGCGCGCTTCGGCGCGGTGTACGTGGGCGGGCTCGCCGCGGTGGTGGAGCCGGCGGTCGGCATCGTGGCCGCCACCGCGCGGGCGGCCGCTCGCCGCGGGCTGCTCGCGGTGGATCCCAACGTGCGCGAGGACCGGGCGCTCGATCCCGTACGGAGCCTGGACCGGTTGCGCGAGCTGTGCTCTCTCGCGCACGTCGTGAAGGCGAGCGACGAGGATCTGGTGCGGCTGTGGCCCGGCGCGGCCCCGGAGGCGAGCTGCCGCAGGCTCGCCGGACAGGGACGGCTGGTGGTGATGACCCGAGGGGCGCATGGCGCCACCGCCTACGTCCCTGACGCCCCGGCGGTCTCCGTCCCCGCCCTGCCGGTGCGGGTGGTGAACACCATCGGCGCGGGCGACGCGTTCATGGCGGGGATGCTGACCTGGCTCGGGGTGGAGGCCGGCTGGGATCCGGCGCTGTCCGCCGGGCGGACCAAGGCCATGCTGGAGTACGCGGCCGGGACGGCCGCGTCGGTCTGCGCCCGGGCGGGAACGGAACCCACGGCCCCGCTTGGGGTGTGAACCCGGCGCCCATCGGGCATCACCATCGGGACCCGAGTTCCTTACGGCCCTCCCCCGGCCCACGGAAACCGCCCGGCCCCACCAGGCTCCTCCGCCCGGTGGGGCCGCGGCGTCGGCTCAGCTCTGCGGACGCTTGCCGTGGTTCGCGCCGTTCTTACGGCGGGCCTTCTTCTTGCGACGTCGCTTCGAGGACATGGACCCCTCCTTCTCTCTGCCGTGTGCTTCCGTTGCGGACGGTCACCGGGCGGTGCGGCCCGGAGATCACCGGGACGTCTGCCCAGGGACACCGTGGCAAACACCCGGTGTGCACGCAACCAGCGGTGCGCACCGAGCGGAGGTGGACAGGTGTGCGGAGATCTCCGGTCAGGTTCCGGCGCGCCGGCCGTCCTCGACGGCGGCCCGGATCGGTTCGAGGCGCGGGGCGTCGGGCGGGGCACCGGCACCGTGCCGCGGCCCGCGGGACGGCCGCGGGGGGGGGACTCGACACGTTCGTGGCCCGGGGGTTACGGCCGTTGACGGACGGGTCCGTCGCTCAGGGCCGGTAGCGCAACGGATGGTCCTCGGGCACCTCGACGACGGCGATCCGCACGCCGTCGGGGTCCTCGATCCACATCTCGACCAGTCCCCAGGGTTCACGCTTCGGCGGTCGCAGCACGGTCACGCCCTTCGCCCGCAGTTCGTCGTGGGCGGCCTCGGCGTCGTCGACCTGGAGCCAGATCCGCACGGCCGAGGAGGCCGGCTCCTCGCCCCGTCCGGAGACTTCCAGGAACCCGCCGCCGAGGAAGTAGACCGTGCCGCGCTCGGGGCCCGTACCGAACTCCCGGTAGACGGCGAGGCCCAGGGCCTCGCCGTAGAAGGCGCGGGAACGCTCGGGATCGGTGGGGTGCAGCAGAATCCTGCTGCCCAGTACGTGCACCATGAGCCGAGCGTACGCCTTCGGACCTTGAGGGGCAGGTCCCCCGGGATCGGTCAGTTGCCGATCCCGTCGATGAAGTCCTCCGTGCACCGACTCTCGGCCGCCTGGCCACTGGCACGGTTCATGCAGTCCTCGAAGTTCTTGAACTCCGCGGAGTCGAGGACGGAGACGACCAGCACGAGGACGATCACGGATCCGATGAGCCCGAGCGCGCCGAACGCGGCGCCGACTATCGCCATCACCCGGCGCGGCGCGCGGCCCTGGCGGGTGCGGAGCGCGGCGATGATGCCGAAGACGACGGCGAGCAGGCCGAGGAGCAGCCCGCCCACCACGGTCCAGAAGAACAGGCAGGCGATGAGGCCGAGAACGAGCGCGGCGACCGCGAATCCGTTCTTCTGTGCGGGCCCCTGGGCGGCGTAGGGGTCGTGACCGACGGTGGGCTGACCCGGGTACGAGGAATCCGGGTACGAGGGAAGGGACATCGGGGAGGCGCTCCTGTTCGCTGGCTTTTCGTCCACCTGCCCCCCGCTACGGCCTCTATGCACCGTTCTGGTCACGCTCCGGCAACGGCCGACCCTGAATCCCCTGGCCAGGGGCCTCTCGGCGGAGCCGCGCCGAGAGGTGGTGCTGGAGCGGCCGTCCGATCGCGGCGAGATCGTGGACGAAGGTGAGCGTGTCCGGATCCGTCAGGGTGTAGCGGCGCCGGGTGGCGTCGACCTCCTTCGCCGTGGGGGCGAGGGACACCCGCTCGGTGTCGAGGTCGACGGCGCCGTCGCGGGCGTGGCCGACCGAGATCTCCGCGATGCCGGTGGGCTGGGTGATCAGTGCCTCCACCCGCCCGTCCGGCTGCAGGCGCCACCACCCGCTCTCCCGGGCGGAGGGCCGCAGGGGGCGCCCGTCGGCGTCGAGCAGCCAGGCCCGTGCCTCGTACGCGAGGAAGGGCCGTCCGTCGTGGCTGAAGGTGACTTCCTGCGCGTACGTGAAGTCCGCCTCCAGCGTCGGGTACCCGCCGCGGCCGGTGCCCCGCCAGGTGCCGAGGTACCCGGCCACCGGGGCGAGCAGGGGATGCGGCGCGGGGGACGCGTCGGGGCGGAGGGCGTCGGGGAAGGGGAGTTCGCGAAGGGGGTCGTGCATGGGTGTGTGCGCTCCTGGGTCGGGCCGGCTCGGAGTCGCAGCCTAGGTGGTGTCCCGGCGATCGGCGGTCCGCAACGGGAAGTTGTGGGGCCGCTCCTGACCGGGGCTCAGTTGCGGGCGAGCAGCGGACAGTGCCGCCGTCGGGGGTGCAGATGCCGGTGATGAGCTTGGCGAGGGTTCTCTTGCCGGAGCCGGTCGATGGCTCCGGCGGCCAATCGCGTCGCCCCAGGAGGCCGGTGGGGCAGGTGAGGTGTGCGGGTCGGGAGGGACCGTCGCGCGATCCCCTCCCGGCCCGGAGCCCCGGGAGCCGGGCCCAGGTCAGAGCCCGAGATCGCTCAGCCGGGCCTCGTAGCGGATGGTGAGGTCCTCGGAGTCGCCGGCCGCCGGGTTGTCCCAGAGTGCCTCCAGCTCGGAGCGCACGGAGTCGGGCAGCGCCTCGTACCGCTCGGACCAGGTGTCGGAGTTCGGTATCCAGTAGCCGACGACCTTGAAGCGCTCCGCCGGGAGCCCCAGCTCGCGCCGGAGGTAACGGCGCACCGAACGCAGGGCGTTGGTCTCCCCCGCGACCCACACGTAACCGCCCTCGAGATCCGTGCCGGGCGGGACCGCGGCGGCCACCAGGTCGGCCAGCCGGCTCGGACCGTGACCGTTTCCGCCGTAGGTCCAGGTCATTTTGGAGTCGGGCAGCTCCCGCAGGGGCAGCACGGCGGAGGGGTCGGGCGCCTCCAGGACCACCCGGGTCCTGACCTGGTCCGGGGTGCTCTCCAGCAGGCGGGCGGCGGCGGGCAGACCGGTCTGGTCGGCGACCAGCACCTGCCAGGTGAGATCGGCCGGGGGGCTGTAGAGCCCGGTCGGGTCGTTGACGCCCACGGCATCCCCGGGCCGCGCCTCGGCGGCCCAGCCGGACGCCACTCCGCCCTCGTGGAGCACGAAGTCGATGTCGACCTCGCCGGCCTCCGGGCGCACCGCGCGGATCGTGTACGTGCGCATCGGCGCGACGGGCTGCCCCTCGGGGGTCTCCCACCCGCCCTGCTCGGTCGTCCGGGGCAGGGAGACGTCGGTGCGGTCCGGGCCGTGCGGAAGGAAGAGCCGGACGTACTCGTCACCGACCCCGGTGGTCCTGAAGGCCGCCAGGCCTTCCCCGTGGAGGGTGACGCGGGTCATGGTCGCGGTGAGCGGCCGCACTCGGGCGACGACGGCTCGGTGGATCGTCATGGACACTGCCCCTTCGTACGCGTGGTCGGCCTGGGCGCCTCGCCCGCCGGGACGAGAGAACCGATTTTGGCTTAGGCCAGCCTAACCTTGCACGGACAGCGGTTCGAGAAGGCCTCGGCCACGCGTCCGGCCGCTGTGCCAGAATCCGGCGGATGACCGTTCGATATCCTCGCCCCTTGCTGCCCGGTGACCGTGTCGGGATCACCTCCCCGTCCAGCGGCGTACCCGAGGAGCTGCGCGAGCGGCTCGCCGTGGCGGTGCGCGATGTGGAGGCGCGAGGCTACGAGGTCGTGACCGGCCGGTGCATGGACGGCTCCGGGCATGTCAGCGCACCCGCGGCCGACCGGGCGGCCGAGTTGACGGCGATGCTGACGGACCCCGGCATCAGGGCCGTGGTGCCGCCGTGGGGCGGGGAGACCGCCATCGACCTGCTGCCCCTGCTCGACTGGGACCGGCTGCGTGCGGCCGAACCGACCTGGGTGGTGGGCTACTCGGACATGTCGACCGTCATGACCCCGCTGACCCTCCTCACGGGAACGGCGACCGTGCACGGGAACAACCTCCTGGACACCCCCTACCGGGTGCCGGAGGGGCTGGTGTCCTGGCTCGACGTCGTCGCCGCGCCGCCGGGCCACCGCTTCACCCAGATTCCGCCGGAACGGCACCGGGCCACGGGGTGGGACGACTACGCGGAGCACCCGGACGTCCGCACCTTCACGCTCGACACCCCGGGCCGGTGGACCCGGCTGGACGGCAGCGGCGACGTGGACGTCGAGGGTCGGCTCGTCGGGGGCTGCATCGAGATGCTGAGCAACCTCGCGGGCACGCCGTACCTCGACGCCTCCGCCTTCGCCAGGGCGCATGCCCCGGAGGGGCTTCTCGTGTACGTGGAGGCCGGCGGCGACGACGCGTTCGCCATCTGCCGCCATCTGCACGGGATGCGGCTGGCCGGATTCTTCGACGCGGCCAACGCCGTACTCGTCGGCCGGACCTCGGCCCCCGACACGAGCTCGCTCACCCAGCATCAGGCCGTGACGGACGCGCTCTCGTCGCTGGACGTGCCGATCGTCGCCGATGTCGAGTGCGGCCATGTGCCGCCGTACCTCCCTCTGGTCAACGGGGCGCACGCCCGGGTCGTGCACACGTCGACGCGCAGTGAGCTGACCCAGACGCTGGACTGACCGCCGGGCCGAGCGTCGTACCAGGACACCGTGCCGGGCCGTGGCGTACACCCCTGCGGCCTGGCACCATGCATGCCCATGAGTGAACCCGGTGATCCCGAAGCCGCGTCGGCCCAGGCCGGCCGCCTGGTGCGTGAGCTGTACCCCGAGGCGCTCGGGGCCGTTCTCGGCGGGTCGGCCGCGCAGGGCCGGGCCACGGCGAACAGCGACCTCGACATCGGTGTGCTCCTGCCGGACTCCGCCGGAAGCGGCCGCCGCGTGGTGCGCCACGAGGGCCGCCAGGTGGAGCTCTTCCTCAACGCCGTGGGCGACGTGCCCGGCTTCTTCGCGTGGGACAGGGCCCGGCGGCGGGCGACCGTCGTCTTCGTCTACGCCCAGGGCGTGACGCTTGCCGACCCGTCGGGGCATGTGGCCGACACGTGCCGGCTGGCCGAGGAGATCGTCGCCCTGGGGCCACCGCCGCTGACGGCGGACCAGTGGCGCCACGGCCGCTACGTGCTCACCTGCTACCTGGACGACCTCGTCGACACCTCACCGACGAGCCGTCATGAGCAGCTCGTCCTCTCCGACCATGTGCTGCGGGAGGCCGCCGCACTCGTCACCGCCCATCGCGGTGCCTGGACGGGGATCGGCAAGTGGCTGCCCCGTCGGCTGCTGGCCGCGGATCCGGTACGGGGCAAGGCCCTGCTGGACGGCCACCTGGCCGTGGCGGAGCGGGCCGATCCGGTGCCGTTGGCCGCTGCGGCCACCAAGTTGCTGGAGGCGGTCGGCGGGCCGCTGCGCGAGGGGTACGCGCATCGGTGGGAGGCCTTCGAGGCGGGAGGCGGCCGGGCCGCCCCGCGTCGGGTCGCGCAGGACGTGGAGGCTCCGGCAGGCGGCGAGCCGGGCCGGTGACGCGGTGTCGCTCCGGAGCTCGACGCGAACTCCAGCTCTTCACGCACGCTCATGACGGCGACGCCACGGACGCCGATCCGCCCGCCGACCAGGACCGTGTCACCGGCGGCCGCGCCCATGATGCGCCCTCCTCGGATCGGCCCGTTTCAGGATCTCCGGCCGGCAGCCTGTTTCCTGGATACCCCGAGCACGCCCCGGCCGGTAAGGGCGGTATGGCCCTGTTGCCCGCGCACACCTGCCGGGGGCGGGACGCGGCACGCGGGTGGCTGGTTCGGATCATGTGAGGCCGCGCCGGCCCTAGCATGGCCGGATGAGCCGACTACCCGACCCCCACGCCCGGCGTTCCGTCCTCCGCCTGCTGGGCGGCGCCCTCGTGACCGTGCCGCTCGCGGCCTGTGGCACGGAGTCCGGTCCGCCCGCGCCGTCGCCCGCCGGAAAGGCGGGCGGATCGCCCTCGGCTGCGGAACGGGACGCCGGGCGCGCCTTCTCGGCACTGGAGAAGGAGTACGCGGCGCGGCTCGGTGTGTACGCCGTCGACACCGGGACCGGGCGCACGGTCGCCCACCGTGACGGGGAGCGGTTCGCGTACGCCTCCACGTTCAAGGCGCTGGCGGCGGGGGCGGTGCTGCGCGAGCACGGGATGGGCGGGCTGGAGCGGGTCGTGAGGTACCGCCGTGAGGATCTGGTCGAGCACTCCCCCGTCACCGAGAAGCACGTGGCCACCGGGATGAGCCTGGGCGATCTGTGCGACGCCGCTGTGCGCCACAGCGACAACACCGCGGGCAATCTGCTGTTCGACGCGGTCGGCGGGCCGCGGAAGCTGCAGGCCGTGCTCGCGGAGCTGGGGGACGACGTGACCCGGATGGAGCGGCGGGAGACCGAACTCAACGAGTGGTCTCCCGGCGCCACCCGCGACACCAGTACGCCCCGGGCCCTGGCCGAGGACCTGCGGGCGTTCGTCCTGGGCGATGCCCTCGGCAAGCCCGAGCGGGCCCGGCTCACCCGGTGGCTCCGGGACAACACCACCGGCGGCGAGCTGATCCGGGCCGGGGTCCCGCAGGGGTGGACCGTGGGCGACAAGACCGGGGCGGGCAGTACCTACGGGACGCGCAACGACATCGCCGTGGTGTGGCCGCCCGGTGCGGCGCCGCTGGTGCTGGCGGTGCTCTCCAACCGTGAGGACGCGGACGCCGCGTTCGACAACACTCTGATCGCGAGGGCGACGTCCGCCGCCGTCGGCGCCCTGACCGGGCAGAGCACTCCTTAGGGCACGGCTCCGGTCTCGGCGAGCACGGCGTCGATCTCGCCGAGGAAGTCGTCCAGGTCGCCGGGGTTACGTGAGGTGATGAGCGACCAACCCTCGGCGTCGTCGCGGACCACCGGCTTGTCGACCCAGGTGCCGCCCGCGTTGGTGATGTCGGTCCGCAGCGAGGCGTACGAGGTCAGCGTCTTGCCCCGGACGTAGCCGCCCTCGACCAGCGCCCACGGCCCGTGGCAGATCGCGGCCACCGGCCGGCCGGAAGCGGTGAACGAGCTGACGATCCGGGTGGTGGCCTCCTCCAGGCGCAGCGAGTCGGCGTTCAGCGTGCCGCCCGGGACCAACAGGAGGTCGTACGCGGCGGGGTCGACGTCGTCGAGCGTGAGGTCGGGCCGCACGGTCTCGCCGGGATCCCGGTCGCCGACGAGGGTGCGGATGTCGTCGGTGGAGAGCGCCGCGACGCTGACCTGCGCCCCGTGCCCACTCAGATGCTTCACGGGGACGACGAGTTCGTCCTGCTCGACCCCGTAGTTGGTGACGATGGCCAGGATCCTGCGGTCGTCGAGAGCGGTGGTGGACATGGACTGCTCCGTTCCTCCGGTGTCGTTCATACGGTCGTGTCGTCGGCACGGCCCACGGGGGCGCGCCCGGCCGTGATCCGGACGCATTCGGCGACGGTGTCGCGCAGGCTCCCGGTCCGCGCCAGGATCTCGCGCTGGATCCGTGCCCCGTTCCCGCGCCGGTCCACGGCGGCCAGGGCCTGCTCCGCGGCTTCCAGGTCGCCGCTGTCCTCCAGGGCTTCCCGCACATGGGCCAGCAGGGCCCGCAGGACGTCGGGGGCGGGCTCCGGCCGCAGGGTGCGGGGGTGGATCAGCCGGTCCTCCAGGCCCGACCGGCCCGCCTGCCAGGAGGCCACGCGGAGCAGGGAGGTGCTGGTGCCCGGGGGTGGCTTCCCGGCCCGCCACTCCCGTGCGGCCGTCTCCACCAGCCCTCGTGCCAGAGTGGCCAGCAGCACGGTGTCGGCCGGGTCCAGGCAGACGTCCGCGATCCTGACCTCCACTGTGGGGTAGCGGTGCGAGAGGCGCGCGTCGAAGTAGACCATCCCCTCGTCCCGGAGCACCCCGGTGCCGACCAGGGACCGCACCTGGGCGTGGTACGCCTCCGCGGAGCCGTGGACGTCCACCGGTCCGGCCGACGGCCACCGCCCCCACACCCGGCTGCGGTAGCTGCTGTACTGGCTGTCCTGCCCCTGCCAGAACGGGGAGTTGGCGCTCAGGGCGAGCAGGACGGGCAGCCAGCAGCGCACCCGGTCGAGCACGGCGACGCCCTCCTCGTCCGAGTCCACCGAGACATGGACGTGGCAGCCGCAGGTCAGCTGCTCCTGGGCGGTGAGCCCGTAGCGCTCCGCCATCCACCGGTACCGCTCCCCCGTGCCGATCGTCGGGCTGACCGGGAGCGGTGAGGTGCCCAGGGCCGCCACCGCGGCCCCGGCTTCGGCGGCGTGCCGTACCGCCTCGGCGCGCCACTGGTGGACCGAGGCGGCGAGTTCACCCAGGTCCGCGTACGGCCGCGTGGAGAACTCCAGTTGCTGGCGGTGCAGTTCCGGCTCGAAGGCCGACTCTCCGGCCGCGTCCTTCTCGGCGATCGCCAGCACCGCCGAGGACAGAGCCCGTGGCTCTCCGCTCGCCGTGTCGACCAGCAGCAGTTCTTCCTCGACACCCACCGTGCGGGCCACAGCGCTCCCTGTTCGACGATCGGCGGCGGTCAGGCGGAGAGGACGGAGTCGTCCTCGGGCCGGGCTCCGGGCAGCCGGTGACGGGCGGCGACCAGCGCGCTGTCGACATCACCCGTGCCGGTCGACACGCACAGCGTGTACGCCACGTCGTCCATGCGCTGCCGGGCCTCCTCGCCGCCGTTCTCCGCGTGCAGCACGCGGAGAACCTCGTACTGCTCGATCAGGTTGCGCAGTACCGTGGGGTGGGCCATCAGCATGCGGGCCATCCTTTCGCCGGATTCGCCGGGTGACGTCTCGCCGCCCGGGTGGGGCAACACCCCGGGTACCCGCACGTGGGCGAGCCACACACCAGGGGCGCGGAGTCCGCCGCTCCGTACCGTGCGACGCGCTCCGGACCGGTGCCCGGAGCTCCCAATATGGCCGGGCGCCGCGGGCCCCGCATCTTCTTCCGCAGCGTGGTGGCGCGGGAGGCCGGGCCAGGTGTCCGGAGCCTCACCGCGCCGGTGACTGCTTCGCCCGGCAGCGGGTACCCAGCAGAGCGCACCACCAGCCCCCGGTCGCTCCGGGGCAGTACGAAAGGAAGCTCTCATGACCGACCGCAGGCCGGAAGGCACCGCCTACACCGGGGCTTCCGGCAGCCCGCCCCCCGTACCGGCCGACATGCCGGACCAGCAGACCCAGGAGGGTGAGGACGCTCTCGACATACCGGTGCCGGACCGGGTGGCCCGCGAGGGCGGACAGCCCGAGCTGGACGAGGCCGGCGCCGGCCGGAAGGCGCCACGCAACGCGGGCGCGCACCCCGACGAGCACCCGGCCCCGGACGAGTCGACGGGCTAGCGCGGACCGCCCTTCACGCACGACATGCCGGTGCCCCGGCCCTGGGAAGGGGCCGGGGCACCGGCATGGCGTGCGTGCTCAGTGGCGTCCGCGCGCACTGCTCGACGCGCCCCCGAACAGCCTGGCCAGGGCCCGGAAGGGGAGCGTGACCACGGTGGCAACAGCTCCTCCGACGGACCGGAGCACATCTGCGATGGCCTTCAGCATGAGTCGCCCTCCATCCTCGCCCGGAAGCTTCCAGGACGTTCGGTTCGAGAGCCACCGCGTACCCGGTCCGCACCGCTCCAACCGGACCTGCGCTCGACGGGAGACGCGCCGTCGCCCGCGCGGCCCGCCGTGCCACCCGCTGTCCGTCCGGTTTGATCTCCGGGTATCCGCGCCGACGCCGTACGTGGCGGGGGGCCGGTCTGGGCGCCCCGTTCTTCGGCCGGCTCACCGGACCCATGCCGATCGCGTCTCTCTACGCGATCGGGGCCGCGGCCGGCGGAATCTCCGGGCCGCCGCTGTTCGCCGGTCTCACCGGGAGCGGCGTGGTCGCCGACGCCGTCATCGCCTTCCGCGTGGGGGCCACCCTGATGGTGGCGGCGGGCGCGGTCGCGGTCTTCTTCGCGGTGGCCGCCGAGCAGCGGCCCCTGGAGGACATCGCCACCCCGCCGTCCGCCGCCCGGTCGGATGAGGGCGATACCCTCCGCCGACCTGCGGCCCGGAACGCCCCGGAGCCCCGGAGCGGGTGCGCTCCGGGGCTCCGGGGTCGGTCAACCCGGATCAGGCGGTGGTGATGTTCTCCGCCTGCGGGCCCTTCTGGCCCTGGGTGATGTCGAAGGTCACCGCCTGGCCCTCCTGGAGCTCACGGAAGCCGGTGGAGTTGATGTTGGAGTAGTGCGCGAAGACGTCGGGACCGCCGCCGTCCTGCGCGATGAAGCCGAAGCCCTTTTCCGAGTTGAACCACTTGACGGTTCCGCTGGCCATGCCCGTACCTCTCAGCAGTGAACGGATCCGCACCGCGCGGACCCGGAGGTGATCGCCCTGGTTCTCAGGCACTGCACAGCAAAACGCCCGCGCCAGGCGCGGGCAGGTACTGCGAACCACGACATCTTCCGGCGACGCTACACGGCGGGATCACTCCTCACCAGAGAGCAACGCCATTTTGCTGTGGATCACCTTCGTCGTCACCGGCTCGTACCACACCGACTACCGTCCGTTCAGGGGCCGTCGGCGCCCCGGGCGACACCGCGCGCCCACAGGACAAGCGGCAGTTGGAGGGGCAGCCGGGCGTAGGCCGCGACCCGCTGCGGCCGGGGCCGGTGACGCCAGTCGACGGCCATCTGCACATTGGCCGGAAACACTCCGACGAGGAAGCCCGCGGTCGCCCGGGCGGCGGCCACCCTGGTCCGGGGGTGGGCGAGGCCCGCGGCCAGGGCGAGTTCGACCACTCCGCTGACATACGTCCAGGTACGGGGCTCTCCGGGCAGGATCCGGGGCACGGTGCCGTCGAAGACCTTCGGGGCGGCGAAGTGGAGCACCCCCGCTCCGCCCATCAGCCCGGCGAGCAGGACTGCGGAACGCGTCTGTCGGGACATGCTTCTCCTTCGGCGACGGGACTTACTTCCGAGTAAGTTACGGGTTCCCGGCGCGCCGCGCACCCCTTCAGGGCGCCAGCAGCCGCCAGAGCGTCAGCGCTCCCACACCGCAGACGAGCAGCCCGGCGATCAGGGCCAGCGTGCCCCGCCGCACGTTGTCGGGCTGGAAGCCGCCGAGCACGCTGAAGCACAGCCGGAACCCGTGGGCCACGGCCGGCACCCCGCACGCGGTGACGGCGAACCCGGCCGCGATGGCGTCCCACTGGTCCTCGAACGCCCGTTGGTACGGCCCCGGCTCCCGGGTGGCCAGGACGTATCCGGCCGAAGTGAGCAGGGCGGCGGGGAATGCCACCAGGCCGAAGAAGACGGTCAGTCGCCGGATCACCGGAACGACCCCCTGTCCACGGGGAAGCGGGAGAGGCGTTCACGGACCGACCTCTTCAGCCGTTCCTCCCACCGGTCCCGCTCGGCGACATGGGTGAACAGCTCCCGCATCCGGTTCACCTCTTCGACCATGGTGTGTTGCTCCTCCGCTAACCGCCGGTTCAGCGGCCGTTCGATCCGCAGCAGGAGGGCGACGCAGGCCGCGAGCGAGAGCGCCGCCACGGTCAGGCCGGCCACGACGAGCACGCCCCCGGGGCCGTCGCCCGTGGCGGCGGCGAGTGCCAGCACCGCCGGGATCAGCACCGCGAGGGAGGCCGACGCGATCCGGGGCCGGCGGACCCGGCGCCGCCGGGCGCTCAGGGCCTGGACGCCGGCCAGTCGCCGTTCCGCCGCCGCCAGCGTCCGCAGGAACGCCGCTCCGCCGTCGATCGCGGCCATGTCAGTCCCCGTTCCGCTGCGTGATGAACGACTGGAGTTCCTGGCCGAAGTGGGTGCGCAGCGCGCCGATCTGCGCGTCGTCCAGCTGGGAGGTCCGCACGGGCAGCCCCGGAAGGAACTGGTGACGGATGAGCCGGGAGGCCATCGGGAGGACGGACAGGCGCAGCGACGTCTCGCTCTCCAGGTCCCGCACGAGGGCGGCGAACGGGGACTCGCGGCGGGCCCGCCCGGGGATGTAGTGGTCGCGCGCCTCGTCGAGCCGGTCCCAGTACAGATCGCTCTTGGACACCGCGACGATCAGCCGGCGCAGCCGCTTGGCCAGCTGCCCGTCGATGATCGCCTCGACCAGGAGACGGAAGTCGGCCGCCTCCTTGCGGCGGTGCCAGTTCCGTACGGCTTCCCGGTCGACGGTGCCGTCGGCGGCGAGCGCCTCCTGGACGTCGCGCTGGGAGGCGCGCTGCCAGATCCTGTTGTGCCCCCAGCAGACGACGTGGACGATGCCGTGCGGGGAGGCCTCGCCCCGCATCGTGTCCTGCAGGGCCTGTTGGCGCTGGGTGGACAGCTGCCCCGGGATGACGGTGACGGCGGCCCGGGTGCGGCGGTTGCCGGAGCGCAGGACCGTGGCGTGCTTCTCGATGTCGGGGCTGCGGGAGCTGTCGCTGTCGCCCGTGCGGATCGACTGTATCAGCGCGTCGTACAGGACGGTCTTGCCCGCCCCCGCCTCGCCGGTGACGGCGATGGGGTTGACCGAGAGGCCGAGCCGTCCGTTCAGGGTGGCCACGCCCGGCCCGGCCCCCTGGCCGCCGCCGTCCACCGCGTGCCGGACGCTCTCCCACCGTGATCGGGTGTTCTCCCAGACGTCGGGCACGCGCGCAGCTCCCCCGGGTAGGCCGATGGGGAGATCCTATCGATCAACTGGACTCGTTGCGCCGGCACTTGCGGGATTCCGCGCATGTGGGAGAGGCCCGGGTGCGCCGGGTGCTACTGGATGAACCGGGGCAGCCAGCGTGCCTGGTAGTCGGGGTGGCCCGCGTACTCGGCGGCGAGTTGCCTCACGGCGAAGCCCAGGCCCACCGCGCGGCCGGAGCGGAAGTCCTCCGCCGGGCGGTCGGTGTCCAGGTCGGCCACCTCGACGTACTCGCCGACCATGACGCGGTTCGTCTCGATGCGCTCCAGGGTCCGCGCGGGGTTCTGGAGGGCGATGTGCTCGTCGAAGCCCCGGCCCCGCACCGTGAACGCCACCCCGCCGGTGCGGTCGTGGACCTCGCCCGGCACGTCGGCCGGGCACCGCCATCGGTCCCCGCCGGCGGCCAGTGCGACGTCTTCCTCGTCGGCGAGCCGGGCCCGGACGAAGGCCACCATGTCTGCGTTGCCGGCCATTGGATGCCGCTCCCTTGCGCTGATGGATCTCTGCACTCGATACGGGGAGCATTCTGGTGGACCGGACGCGGCGCGATCCACCTCCGCATCCGGTTCACCCCACCGTGTCCCCCGCGTCGCTCCCGGCCAGGTCGGCGAGGACCTTGTACAGGGGTTCGGTCTCCCGGCGGCGGTACTCCTGTACCGCCCAGCCGTTGCCGTCCGGGTCGGTGAAGTACATGAAGGTCGCCCCGTCCTCGGGGGTGTACCGCTGAGGCTCGGAGACCTCGACGCCCCGGCCGACGAGTTCGGCGTGCGCGGCGGTGATGTCGGTGACGCAGAGCTGGAGGCCGTGGTACGTGCCCGGCTGCGGGGTTCCGGTCGGGTTGGGCAGTCCGTCGGTGAGGGCGATCGAGCAGCCGGATCCGGGCGGCGTCAGCTGGACGACGCGGGCGCCCTCCATCACTTCGGCGTCGATGTCGACGTGGAAGCCGAGCTTGTCCCGGTAGAAGTCCCGGGCCCGGTCGACGTCGGTCACGGGAAGCACGATCACTTCGAGGGTCCAGTCCATGGGTCAGCGCCCTTTCGCGGGTCGGTCGGTGTCCGGGCCGGACGATGGTTCGTCCGGGTCGTGCCGTGGTTCGTCCAGGTCGGGCCGTGGCGTGTGCCGGTCGGGCCGTGACTCCTCCGCTGCACCGTCACCCGTCCCCGATGCGGCCGCTTCCGCTTCCCCGGTGAGCGGCGTCGCACCGCCCTGGAGGCGGGCCAGGTCGGCGGGCCGGACCTGGATGACGAACAGGGCGACCAGGGCGGCGAACACGGCGAAGCAGGCGGCGACGACGAAGGCACTGGAGACGCCGGAGGTGAGGACCTCGTCGCCCCAGGGCGGTGGCAGTTCGCCGGTCCTGCGGAACTCCAGGAGCTGGGCGGGTGTGCCCTCCTGGAGGAATCGCGGCACCTGGTCGGTCGCCTCGTTGCGGCTGGCCGTGCCGAACGTCGTGACCAGGATCGACAGCCCCAGGGAGCCGCCGACCTGCTGGGTGGCGTTGAGGATGCCGGAGGCGGCACCCGCCTCCTTCGGAGCGACGCCCGACACCGCCATCAGGGTCAGCGAGACGAACTGCATGCCCATGCCGAAGCCGAACACCAGCATCGGGCCGAGGATCGAGCCGAGGTAGGAGCTGTGGACATCGGTCAGCGTCAGCCAGCCGAGGCCGACGGCGGCCAGGAGCGCGCCCACCACCATGAAGGGTTTGGGGCCCCACCTGGGCAGCAGCTGGGAGGCCAGGCCCGCGCTGACCGCGATGACGGCGCTCACCGGCAGGAAGGCGAGGCCGGCCCGCAACGGGCTGAAGTCGAGGACGTTCTGCACGAAGAGGGTCAGGAAGAAGAACATCCCGAACATCGCCGCGGCGAGGCTGAGCATCATCGCGTAGGTCCCGGCGCGGTTGCGGTCGCGGAACATCCACAGCGGTGTGATGGGCTGTCTCGAGCCGCGTTCGACCATGATGAACACCGTGAGGAGCACCACGGCGGCCGCGAACGAGCCGAGGGTGAGCGGATCGGTCCAGCCGTCCTCGGAGGCGCGGATGAAGCCGTAGACGAGCAGCACCATGCCGACCGTCGACGTCAGGGCGCCGACGATGTCGAAGTGGCCCGGACGGCGTTCGGACTCGGGGATGTAGCGGGGGGTCGCGACGGCGATCAGCAGGCCGATGGGGATGTTGACGAACAGCACCCAGCGCCAGTCGAGCCACTCCACCAGCATCCCGCCCGCGAGCAGTCCGATGGCGCTGCCGCCCGCCGAGACGGCGGCGAACACCCCGAACGCGCGGTTGCGTTCGGGGCCCTCGCGGAAGGTGGTGGTGATCAGCGACAGGGCGGTGGGCGAGGCGATGGCGCCGCCGACACCCTGGAGGGAGCGGGCGGCCAGCAACTGCCAGCCCTCCTGGGACAGTCCGCCGAGCAGCGAGGCGAAGACGAAGAGGAGCACGCCGAAGACGAAGACCCGGCGGCGGCCGAGGATGTCACCGAGGCGTCCGCCGAGCAGCAGCAGTCCGCCGAAGGTCAGGGTGTAGGCGTTGACCACCCAGGAGAGGTTCTCGGTGGAGAACCCCAGGTCCTTCTGCATGTGCGGAAGCGCGATGTTGACGATGGTGACGTCGAGCACCACCATCAGCTGGCAGGAGGCGATGACCAGCAGCGCCAGTCCGCTCCGGTGCCGGTCAGTGGTCCTTGCCGCATCCGCGGGGGTCACGTGGGAGCCCGTCATAGTGCAGTTCGTCTCTCGTGCCGAGGGCAGTGAACCCCAGGGAGTGTCTGACAGTTCCGCGTGGGGCGGCCGGTCCCTGCGTCGGTCGGATGAACGCCCGCGTTCACCCGACGTTATGACGGAACCCGGAGCCTCGCCAATCGGGCCGTCGGAGGCCCGCGCGGGCCCTTCGCTTCACTGGAGCGCGTGGACCGCGATACGGAAGACGGCGGGCGCCCGGTGGGCCGCGGCGACGATCAGCCGCCCCGAGGACGGGTGGCCGGCGGCTCCCAGCAGAGCCGCGGTGAGCAGGCGGTAGCGTCGTGTGACCTGGGCCCACCGGCGGGGGTAGTCCTCGGGCCGACCGGTGGTCAGGCAGTCGACCGCGGCCGTCGCGGTGGCCACCGCGAGGGCGATGCCCTCCCCGGTCAGGGCATCCACGTAGCCCGCGGCGTCGCCGACGAGCAGGACGCGCCCGGCCCGCCGGCCCAGTGCCCGCTGACGCAGCGGACCGGCCCCGCGTACGGGGGTGGCCCCGGGGGCGGCCGCGAGCCGGGCCGCGAGGGCCGGGAAGGCGGCCAGGTGCTGGTCGTAGGAGCGGCGGTCGCGGCTCAGGACGGCCACCCCCACCAGGTGCTCGCCGACCGGGGTCACGTACGCCTCGCCGTGCCGGGACCAGTGCACCTCGACGTGGTCCGTCCACGGGGCGAGCGGGTAGTGGCGGCGCAGACCGTAGCGGCCGGGCCCGGGTACGGGCCGGTCGAGGCCCAGGGCGCGGCGCAGCGGCGAGTGGAGCCCGTCGGCGGCGATGAGCCAGCGCGCGGTGAGTCCGGCGGCGGTGACGGTGTGCTCGTCCTGGTGGATCTCCCCCACCTTTCCGGCGACGACGCGCACGCCGAGGGCGGCGGCCCGCTCGTGCAGGGCGGTGTGGAGTTCGGTGCGGCGGACGCCCGCGCCGGGGCCGCCCCGGAAGGCCGCCTCCGCGCTGCGCCGGCCGTCGGTGTAGCGGATGCCGCGCAGTTCATGGCCGGTGACCCGGACGCCGAGGTCGCGCAGGGCCGCGACGCCTCCGGGCATGATGCCCTCGCCGCACGCCTTGTCGACGGGGGCGGTGCGCGGCTCGACGACCACCGCCTCCATGCCCGCCGACGCGGCCCGGATCGCCGCGGCCAGTCCGGCCGGTCCGCCGCCGGCGACCAGGACGTCGATCACGCCGTCGCGTCCACGGCCGGGAGACGGGCCAGTGCCCGGTCCTCGCACCGGATCCGTACGGCCATGAGCGCGGCGTTGAGCACGGTGAACACGAGGGCGGTCACCCACGCCCCGTGGACCAGGGGCAGCGCGAGGCCTTCCGCGGCGACGGCGACGTAATTGGGGTGGGCCATCCACCGGTAGGGGCCGCCGATGACGCGGGGCAGGCCGGGGACGATGATGACGCGGGTGTTCCAGCGGGGGCCGAGCGCGCGGATGCACCACCAGCGCAGCGCCTGCGCGGCCACGACGGCAGCGACCATCGTCCAGCCGAGGACGGGCAGGAAGGGGCGTTCGGCGAGCCGGACCTCCGCCAGGCAGCCCACCAGGAGCACGGTGTGCAGGGCGACCATCGCCGGATAGTGCCCGCGGCCCGACTCGGCGCCGCCCCGGGCGAGGCTCCAGCGGGTGTTGCGGCGGGCCACGACGAGTTCGGCGAGGCGCTCGGCGGCGACGGCCAGCACCAGGAGGGTGTACCAGGTCATGCGGGCTCCCGTTCACGGTCGGGTTCGGGCGCGGGGGGCACGGGTGGCGGGCCGCCGGGTCCCTCCGGCCTACCAGCGCAGCAGCACCAGTTCGCAGCAGAATCCCGGGCCCATGGCCAGCAGCAGCCCGGGGGTGCCCGGCTCCGGCCTGCGCTGTTCGATGGTGTCCCGCAGGACGTGCAGGACCGAGGACGAGGACAGGTTGCCGACGTCGGCCAGCGAGCGCCAGGTGACGTCGAGCGCGCCGTCGGGCAGATCGAGGACCTCGATGACGGTCTCCAGCACCTTGGGTCCGCCCGGGTGGCACACCCAGTGGGCGACGTCCTTCGGTTTGAGGCCGTGCTCGTCGAGGAACTCCCGTACGTCGTCCGCGAGATAGCGGCGGACGACGTCGGGCACCGCCGGGTCGAGGACCACGGAGAAGCCGGTGGAGCCGATGTCCCAGCCCATGACGTGCTCGGTGTCCGGGTACATCCGGCTGCGGCTGGCCACGAGCTCGGGCCCGGCGACGGCCCGGCGGCCGCCGAGGGCGACCACGGCGGCCGCTCCGTCGCCGAACAGCGCGGTCGCCACCAGGTTGGCGGGCGAGGAGTCGTGGCGCTGGAAGGTGAGGGAGCAGAGCTCGACCGACAGGAGCACGGCCACGTCGTCGGGGTGGCCGAGGAGGTAGTCGTGCAGCCGGGCCGTCCCGGCGGCTCCGGCGACGCAGCCGAGACCGAAGACGGGCAGCCGTTTGACGTCCGACCGCATCCCGAGGCGGGCCACGAGGCGGGCGTCGACGGAGGGGGCGGCGATGCCGGTGACGGAGGTGAACATCAGCAGGTCGACGTCGCTGGGCCGCAGCCCCGCCGCCCGCAGCGCGCCGCGTACGGCCTGGCCGCCGAGGTCGACGGCGGAGCGGATGAACACGTCGTTGGAGGCGCCGAAGCCGTCGAGGCCGCGGTAGGCGTCCAGGGGCAGCACGGTGTGCCGGGTGCGGACGCGGGCGTTCTCGTGGAGCCGGTCCAGGACACGGCGGTCGGCGTCGGGCGGCAGGCAGGTGCGGGCCACCATGTCGGTGACCTCGCGTTGGGTGTGGCGGTGGGGCGGCAGAGCCCCGTGAACCGCGGCGATGCGGGTCATCCTGCCTCCTGCTTCGGTGGCGTCATGACCCCATCCTGCCCACAAAGAGTGATGAATCGGCGCAAAAGACCCGCCCGGTCGCCGCATTGACAGGGCACCAGGCCCCTACGATCGCCCGATGGACGCCACGGACAGGGTGAGCCCGGTCGGAGCGGGGGCCGCGGGGGCGCAGCCGGCCGGGGCGGGGCGACGGGGCCGGGTCGTGGGGCTCGCGCTCGCGTGCCACCCGGGGCCGGCGCTCGCGGTGACCGCGCTCGCCTGCGCCCTCGCTCTCGGCTCCGGTCTCGGCGGCCCCCGCTGCGCGCTGGTCACGGTGGCGGTTCTGACCGGCCAGCTCTCGGTGGGCTGGTGCAACGACGCGTACGACGCACGGCGTGACGCCCGCGCCGGCCGCCGAGGAAAGCCCGCGGCCGACGGCACGGTCGGGCCGGGCGCGGTGTGGGCCGCGGCGGCGATCGCGCTCGCCCTGTGCGTACCGCTCTCGCTGGCCTGCGGGGCCCTCGCCGGTACGGTGCACCTCGCCGCGGTCACGGCCGCCTGGCTCTACAACCTGCGGCTCAAGGCGACCGCCCTGTCCTGGCTGCCGTACGTGGCCGGATTCGCCGCCCTGCCGGCAGCCGCCGCGCTCTCCATGCCCGGCGGACCGTGGCCCCGGTGGTGGACGGTGACGGCCGGGGCCCTGCTCGGGTTCGCGGCGCATCTGGCCGACACGCTCCCGGACATCGCGGCGGACCGGGCGGCCGGGATCCGGGGCCTGCCGCACCGGCTGGGCGACCGCGGGACCCGGCTGCTGCTGCCGCTGCCGCTGCTGGGCGCCACGGCGGTGCTGGCGTTCGGACCGCCCGGACCGGTGGACGCCGGGGGTGCGGCGGCGCTCCTGCTGGCCGGTGCGGCGGCGTTCGCGGGCCCGGCGCTCGGCCGCCGGTGGCGCAAGGCCGCGCTGGCCGGAGCGGTGGCCGTGGCGGCGGTGGATCTGGCGCTGCTGCTGGTCCGGGGCGCGGCCGCGGTCTGAACGGGCGCCGCCGGCAGCAGTACGCCCCTTTCACGTCCCGGCCGGCGGTTCGTCGCCGGTCCGGGAACGCCCCTGCGCACCAGCTGATTCGGTGCCGTCACGGCTCTGGGAAGTGCAGGGTCCCGGGGCTACCCTCCGCGCATGATTCCCACGGTTGTCTGGGGTACCGGCAACGTCGGCCGCGCGGCGATCCGCGCCGTCGAGGCCCATCCGGCACTGACACTCACCGCCGTCCTCGTGCACGATCCCGCCAAGGTCGGCCGCGACGCCGGGGAACTCGGCGGTCTCGGGCGCACGCTCGGGGTCGCGGCCACCGACGACATCGCCGCCGTCCTGGCCGCCGGCCCCCGGGCGGTGGCCTACGCGGCGTCCGGCGACATCCGCCCCGACGACGCCCTGGCCGACATCGGCCGGGCGATCCGGGCCGGCGCGGTGGTCGTCACGCCCTCCCTCTATCCGCTCTACGACCAGCGCAACGCCCCGCCGGAGCTGCGGGACCCGCTCCTGGCCGCCGTCGCCGAGGGCGGCGGCTCCCTCTTCGTCTCGGGCGTCGACCCCGGCTGGGGCAATGACGTCCTGCCCCTGCTCGTCAGCGGTCTCGGCACCGAGGTGGACGTGATCCGCTGCCAGGAGATCTTCGACTACTCCACGTACGAGCAGGAGGATTCGGTACGCCATCTGATCGGCATGGGACACCCGATGGACTACGAGCCGCCGATGCTGGCCGAGAGTGTTCCGACGATGGTGTGGGGCGGTCAGATACGTCTCATGGCGCGGGCGCTGGGCGTCGAGCTCGACGATATCCGCGAGACCCTGGACCGCCGGGCGCTGGAGAAGGAGGTGCCCACCCGCACGATGGGCGCGTTCGCGGCGGGCACCCAGGGCGCCGTGCGCTTCGAGGTGCAGGGCATCGTGGGCGGCGAGCCCCGCATCGTCATCGAGCACATCACCCGGATCCATCGCTCGTGCGCCCCGGACTGGCCGTCCCCGCCCGACGGGGTGGGCGCGCACCGGGTGGTGATCGAGGGCCGTCCCCGTATCGAGGTGACGGTCGAGGCCTCCGACGAGGACGGGAACCGGTCCGCGGGCGGGAACGCCACCGCGGTGGGGCGGCTCGTCTCGGCGATCGACTGGCTGGTGGACGCGGAGCCGGGCCTGTACGACGCACTCGACGTCCCGCTGCGGCCTGCGGTCGGCAGGCTGGGAAGGAGACCGGCATGATCATCGATATTCCGGAGGGACAGGAGCCCATCGGTTACGTATGGGGGGAGATGGTCCCCGGCATCGGCATGGCCGCCGCCACGTTCTCGATGTCCGTGTACGAGCACACGACGCTGGGGCTGCGGGAGTTCGAGGCCGCCAGGCTGCGGGTGGCGCAGATCAACGGGTGCCTGTTCTGCCTGGACTGGCGGACCGAGCGGGACGGGACGAAGGTCGAGGAGGAGTTCGCGGAAGCGGTGACCCGGTGGCGTACGACGGACGCCTTCGACGCGCGGACCCGGCTCGCGGCGGAGTACGCCGAGCGGTACACGCTCGACCATCACGGTCTGGACGACGCCTTCTGGAAGCGGATGACCGCGCACTACAGCCAGGCGGAGATCGTGGAGCTGACGATGAGCATCGGCTCGTGGCTGGCGTTCGGGCGGCTCAATCACGTGCTGGGGATCGACGCGGTGTGCGTTCTGCCCGGTCACGGGTGACGGGCGGGCACCCACGGACGGAGTCCGGGGCCGCCGGGTTGGCACTCCCGGCCCCGGGCTCTTTCGTGGGCCGTCTACAGATCGGTCGCGATGATCCGTTCGATGTTGCGCTCGGCGAGCGCGGTGATGGTGACGAACGGGTTCACGCTGGTGTTGCCGGGGATCAGGGCGCCGTCGATGACGTACAGACCCGGGTAGCCGTGCAGCCGGCCGTAGTTGTCGGTGGCCTTGTCCAGTACCGCGCCGCCCAGCGGGTGGTAGGTGAGGTGGTCGCCCCAGATCTTGTACACACCGAAGAGGTCCGTGCGGTAGATCGTCCCCTCCTTCTGGTTGATCTTGTCGAAGATGGTCTTCGCCGCGTCGATGGACGGCTGCTTCCACGCCGTCTGCCAGTTCAGCTCCGCCTTCCCCGCCGCCGCGTTCCAGGTGAACCGGGCCCGGTTGGGGTTCTTGGTGATCGACAGGTAGAACGAGGCCCACGTCTCGATCCCGGTGGGCAGCGGAGCGACTTCGGCGAACGCTCCGCCGGCGTCCCAGTTGTCGATGCCGCCGGTGGGGATGGACGACTGGACCTTCCCCGTCGGGTCCCAGAGGTGGTTGGCCCGGCCGCACATGACGTTGCCGTTGTCGCCCCAGCCCTTGCCGACCTCGTCGTTGAGGAGAGGCAGGGCGCCGGTGGCCTTGAGGCCGACGAGCAGCTTGCTGGTGCCGACGCTGCCCGCGGCGAAGAACACCTTGTCCGCCGTGACGGTCTTGGTGACGGTGGTCCGGCCGCCGGTGTCCAGCTGGTCGATGAGCACGGTGTAGCCGCCGCCGGGGGCCGGGGTGACCGTGGTGACCTTGTGGAGCGGGGAGATGGTGACCCGGCCGGTGGCCTTGATCCGGTCGATGTAGGTCTTCTGGAGCGATTTCTTGCCGTAGTTGTTGCCGTAGAGGATCTCCGCGTCCAGGGCCGACTTGGGGACGGTCCCGGCCGCCTCCTGCTTCATGTAGTCCCAGTCGTAGACGGCGGGCACGAAGAGGAACGGGAAGCCGGAGCGCTGGGCGTGCTTTCGGCCGACCCGGGCGTACTGGTAGCAGTCGACGGTGTCGAACCAGGCGGGATCGATGGTGGTGACGCCCAGCCCGCTGTTGGCGCGCGGGTAGTAGGTGCTGTACATCTCCTCGGCGTTCACCGTCGGGAGGATGGCGCCGAAGTTCTCCCGGCGCGGGGTGACGGCCATGCCGCCGTTGACCAGCGACCCGCCGCCGACGCCGCGGCCCTGGTAGACCGTGATGCCGGCGAACTCCTCGGCGTCCAGGATGCCGGTGCAGCGGTTGACGTCCTTGTCGATGGGGAAGCCGAGGAAGTTGCTCAGCGGCTGCTTGGTCCGGGTCCGCAGCCAGAAGGAGCGGTCGTCCGGCTTGGTGGTGTTGGCGAAGATCTTGCCGTCCGCGCCCGGGGTGTCCCAGGCCATGCCCATCTCGACCATGTGGACGTCGACACCGGACCGGGCGATCCGGAGGGCGGCCACGGAGCCGCCGTATCCGGTGCCGATGACCAGGACCGGTACGTGCGCCCCGGAGCCGATCGGCGCCGCCGCCGCACGCACGCTCGCCCACGAGGGTGCGGTGGTCCCGGCAAACGCCGCGACCCCCAGAAGAGAACCTGTTCCTGCGATGAATCTTCGACGCGAGACGCCCTTGGACTCGTCGTCCTGCATGGTAGCGTCACTCATGTGACATCCCTCACTCTCGACAGAGTGCAACAGGTTCTACTGTCGATCGCGTGGTAAGTCATTAGAAACCTGGGGGTAACTTCCCGGTACCGCCCGGCATGCCGAAGGGGCCCCGGACCATGGCCGTGCGGTCCGGGGCCCCTTCGGCTCGGGCGCGGATGATCAGTAGGCGCCGAAGACGTTGTCGATCGAGCCGTAGCGGTCCGCGGCGTAGTTGCACGCGGCCGTGATGTTGGCGACCGGGTCGTAGCTGTCGGTCGAGGTGCCGGGCACGTGGTAGGCCTGGAAGGTCGGGTCGATGACCTGGAGCAGGCCCTTGGAGGGGGTGCCCTTGACCGCGTTGGAGTCCCAGTTGTTGATCGCGGCCGGGTTGCCCGAGGACTCGCGCATGATGTTGCGGTGGATGCCCTCGTAGGTGCCGGGGATGCCGTGCTCGGCCATGACCGCGAGCGACTCCTTGATCCAGCCGTCGAGGTCGTTGGTGTACGCGACGGCCTTCCCGGCGGCCGGAGCGGCCTTCGCCACCGGGGCGACTTCGGTGCGCTCAGAACGGTCGGCGCGGTCCGCCGCGGCACCGCGCGCGGCGGAAGCGGAAGCCTTGGAGGCCTTGGCGTCCGACGGGGCTGCGGCCTTGTTTCCGAGCGTCAGCTTGATACCCGGGTGAATAAGGTCGGGGTTCTCTCCGACGATCTTCCGGTTGCCTTCGTACAGCTTCTTCCAGCCGCCGCTCACGGAATGCTCACGGGCGATCTTGGAAAGCGTTTCGCCGGCCACCACGGAATGCTGGGCGGGCGCGGCCTTCACGGCGGAATTCGCCGGTGCGGACAGCGCGGCGGGGGCCACGGCCTGCTGCGGCGCCGTTGGGGCGGGGGCCGCGAAGGCGCTGGTGGCGCCGATCACCGGGAGGGCGAGAACGGCTCCACCGGTGGTCACGGCGGCGATGCCGCGGCGCAGCGAGTTGGACTGGGGACGGCGGTGCTTACCCTGTGCGGGCATGGGGGATTTCCTCTCCGGCGCCTGCGAGGTGAGCTGTCGGGTTCAGACGGGAGATGTCTGGCCGCACGGTCGTGCGACTTCACCCCAAGCCGTTCCGGTTACGGTTCGGCGACTTACCTGGGTCCCCCGCTCCTGCCGTACGTGAGTGGGTTTCGGATTCCCGGACGGCGGCAGGATTCGGCGTTCCATCCGGATTGACGGTGACCGTAGGCGAGAAACACCGAGCAGAACAAGCCCCGCATTCCGAATTCCCTTTTCCGCGCAAGATCGAATGGTGGAGTTCCCGGATCGGGCCGCGCCGTCGCGGCGTCAACTTTCTTCGCACAGAAGGGAACCGATGGATCCACTTCTGCGTCCGCACCCTCGGACGTGATGCTCACCACTCGCTCGCGGCGATGGCGAAAACAGGCCCAGGCAAATACAGCAAAAGGCCCACTAATCCCTTTACGGATAGGTGGACCAAAAGAGCCAAATCGACCATATAGGCATAGCAAAACGGACCAATCAGACACCCTGGACGAGGCCGGTCGAGGGGCGCGCGGGGCGATCGCTTACGGTGTGGGGTGGAGAGTGGTAAGCCGACCCTTACCTCCGACGTACGCTCTACCTGCCCGCGTTCGCCCGCCCCGAAGGATCACCACGCCATGACACGCCCCGTCCGCGTCGCCATTGTCGGAGCCGGCCCTGCCGGTATCTATGCTGCGGACGCGCTGCTCAAATCCGAGGTCTGCCAGGACCCGGGGGTCTCGATCGACCTGTTCGAGCGCATGCCCGCGCCCTTCGGTCTGATCCGTTACGGCGTGGCCCCCGACCACCCGCGCATCAAGGGCATCGTCAAGGCCCTGCACCAGGTGCTGGACAAGCCCCAGATCCGGCTCTTCGGGAACGTCAGCTACCCGCACGACATCGGCCTGGACGACCTGCGGTCGTTCTACGACGCGGTGATATTCTCCACCGGCGCCGAGGCCGACCGGGCGCTCGACATCCCCGGCATCCAGCTGGACGGCTCCTACGGCGCTGCCGAGTTCGTCTCCTGGTACGACGGGCACCCCGAGGTCCCGCGCACCTGGCCGCTCACCGCGGAGAAGGTCGCCGTCCTCGGCGTCGGGAACGTGGCCCTGGACGTGGCCCGTGTCCTGGCCAAGACGGCGGACGAGCTGCTGCCCACCGAGATCCCGGACAACGTGTACCAGGGCCTCAAGGAGAACAAGGCGCTGGAGGTGCATGTGTTCGGGCGGCGTGGCCCGGCGCAGGCCAAGTTCAGCCCGATGGAGCTGCGGGAGCTGGACCACTCCCCCAACATCGAGGTCATCGTCAACCCCGAGGACATCGAGTACGACGAGGGCTCCATCGCGACCCGCCGGGAGAACAAGCAGGCCAACATGGTCGCGCAGACCCTGGAGAACTGGGCGATCCGTGACGTCGGCGACCACCCGCACAAGCTGTTCCTGCACTTCTTCGAGTCCCCGGTCGAGATCCTCGGTGAGGACGGCAAGGTCGTGGCGCTGCGCACCGAGCGCACCGAGCTGGACGGCACCGGCAACGTCCGGGGCACCGGTCAGTTCACCGACTGGGACATGCAGAGCGTCTACCGCGCCGTCGGCTACTACTCGGAGGAACTGCCCAAGCTGCCCTTCGACGTGGTCTCCGGCACCGTTCCGCACGAGGCGGGCCGCGTCATCGCCGGGGACGAGCACATGGCCTCGGTCTACGTCACGGGCTGGATCAAGCGCGGTCCGATCGGCCTGATCGGGCACACCAAGGGCGACGCCAACGAGACGGTCGCCTGCGTTCTGGAGGACCGCGCCGCCGGCCGGCTGGCCGAGCCGGCCACGCCCGCCCCGGAGGCCGTCGAGGCCTTCCTGGCGGACCGCGGGGTCCGCTACACGACCTGGGAGGGCTGGCACAAGCTGGACGCCCACGAGCAGGCGCTCGGTGCCGCCCAGGGCCGTGAGCGGATCAAGGTCGTGGAGCGCGAGGTCATGCTGGAGGCCTCCGGCGCCTACGTGCCGGCCGAGCACCCCACCGACGCCTGATCGACGAAGCCCTCTCTAAGGGCTGTCCCGGGCTGCCGCCGAGCGGCCCGGGCCCGGCCCCCTGAACGTGCGCCACAGGTCGGGGCCGGGCGCACGGGACGTCGCGGGCCGCCGGACCTTCGGGGCCTTCGCCCACCGGGCGGCCAGCAGGAGCGCGATGTCGTCGGGGCGGTCGATGGCCGCCCTCGCCTCTCCGATGACGTGGTCGGCCGTATCGGCCAGGGGGACCGCGCCGATGCGTTCGACGGTGGCGCGCAGCCGCTCGATCCCCTCGTCGATGTCCGTGCCGGGGCGCTCGATCAGCCCGTCCGTGAACAGGGCGAGCATCGCCCCCGGTTCGAGCCGCATCTCCGTGACCGGGTAGGTCGCGTGCCCGTCGATCCCGAGCACGATGCCGCCGGGCAGGTCCAGGACCTCCGTCCGGCCGTCGGGCTGCCGCAGCACGGGCTGCGGATGCCCCGCCCGTACGGCACGGGCCACACCGGTCACCGGGTCGAGGGCGATGTAGCAGCAGCTCGCGAACTGCCCCGGATCGAGGTCGATGAGCAGCCGGTTCGTCCCGCTCATCACCTCCTGCGGATCGTGGTTGCTCAGCGCGAACGCCCTTACCGCACTGCGCAGTTGCCCCATGGTCGCGGCGGCGGAGACACCGTGGCCCTGTACGTCGCCGATGATCAGGGCGAGTTCGTGGCCGGTCTCGATGACGTCGTACCAGTCGCCGCCCACGTCCATGCCCTGGGTGCCGGAGAGGTAGCGGCCCAGCGTGTCCACGCCGTCGATCTCCGGCAGCCGGTGCGGCAGCAGGGCGCCCTGGAGTCCGCGGGCGAGGGCCGACTCGCTGTCGTAGCGCTGGGCGCGCTGCAGGGCCTGGGCGATGAGGCCGGCCAGGGCCGTCAGTACCGTACGCTCCTCCGGGCTGAAGCCGCGCGGCCGGTCGAAGCCGAGGATGCAGGAGCCGACGGGCCGCCCCGAGGCGATCAGCGGCAGGAACGCCCGCGCCCCGACGTCCGCGTCGATCGGGATGCCCGGGTAGGCCTCGGCGAGGCGCTGCATGGACTCGAAGAAGATCGGCCGGCCGGTGGTCAGGGTCTCCACCCCGGGGATGCTGACGTCGAGCCCGACCCCGTCGAAGCGGTCGAGGAACCCCTTCGGGAATCCCGTCTCCCAGGCCAGCTCGAGATGACGCTCGTTCAGCAGGTAGATGGCGAGCTGACGGCCGCCGAACGCCGGCAGCAGCTCCTCCGTGACCACCGCGGAGACCTGGCGGGCCGTGACCGCCTCGGTCAGTGCGATGGCGAGGGCCACCGGCCGGTACAGCGCGGAGGAACGGTCGGCGGTCGAGCCGATGCCCAGTCCCGGTGAGGTGACGGAGCCGGGGGCGTAGGCCGGCTGGTCGGTCGCCTGGAGGACGACGCTCACCCCGTAGTGGTCCGGGTACAGGGACACCGACAGCCAGCGCGAGGGCGGGCGCCGGGCGAGGAAATGGACGGGCTCGTCGGCGATCAGGGCCGCCCGGTAGTGGTCCTCGTAGGCCTCGTGCCCGAACCATGGCAGCGCCTGCCACACGACATGGCCGATCAGCTCCGCGCGGGAGTGGCCGAGCAACTCCTCGGCGAGGCGGTTGGCGTACGTGATCCGGCCGAGCCGGTCCAGCGAGAGAATGCCCCGGGGCAGCCGGTCCGCGGCCTCCGGCACGACGGGCCCCGCACCGAGGTCGACCAGGAAGCCACTGAGATGACCGGCCGACGCATCGCCGTCCGGGTGGGTCCAGCGGCCGGACAGCTCCAGCAGATGGGACCGGCCGTCGGGGCCGCGCAGCCGCATCCGGCGGACCACCGGCTCGGCCGACTCCACCGTCTGCCGGGCCAGCGCCCACAGCCCGTACACGTCCTCCGGGACCAGCCGTTCGGCGATCGCGTCGATGGTGCCCGGGAAGTCGGCGGGCGCGAAGCCGAGGATCGCGCAGAGTTCGTCGGCGGCGACCTGCCCGGAGTGCAGGTCCCAGTCGAAGTGGCAGACCCGCACCGGGGGAGCGGTGGCGGCGGGCAGTTGCACGGGGACCGGCTCGGTCTCCCATCCGCAGTCGATCCCCCGCCGCTCCAGATCGGTGAGCGCGCCGCCGAGCCGTTGCCCGAGGCGGTGCAGCCGTTCGCCGTCGGCGGGAGCGATGGGCCGGCCCGGTGTCGAGGCCCGCAGGACCGCCAGCACGCCCATGCTTCCCCGGGGTCCGGTGATCGGCACCCACAGCGAACCGAACGGGAACGGCAGCCCGGCCATCAGCTGCGGGAACCGGCGCATGGACTCCTCCGCGTCGGAGAGCAGCACGGGCCTTCCCGAGCGGTAGGCCTCGGAGACCGGGAAGGGCCGGTTCACATGCATCCGCCACCAGGGCCGGAACAGCGGGCCCGGCAGTCCGGCGAGCATCGCGAGCCGCAGCAGTCCGGGCGTCCGACTGCGCAGGTAGACGCCGCCCGCGTAGCCGTCGGTCGACTCGACGGCACTGACGAGAGCCTGCGCCAGGACGAGGGACAGCTCGTCGGGTGCTCGGGCACCGTCGTATCCCCCGGCCGCGGTCCCGTTTCCGGCGGGCAGGGGATGCCGGGGCGTATCGTGCCGGGTCACACAGCCAGCATGCTCCCGATCCGGGGTACCCCGCACCTCCGGCGTCCGGCCGCCCCGCCGGCCGCACGCGGAGTGCCGGTGTCGGTGGAGCTTGGCGACGGCGGTGCGGGTCGTCTTCTTGAACCCCTCCAGCGGTGCGCCGTCGAGATCGCCGAGCTGTCCCCACTCGACGGCGGTCACCGTCCGGCCGTCGCGGCCCACGGAGTAGAGCCCGATGCCCGTGGAGCCGATCTCCGGGTAGGACGTGTCGATGCTGTAGACGTGCGCGCCCTCCTCGACGTTCACGGGAAGTCCCGGTGGCGGGTGCCGGCCGCCGGGGCGATCCCGGTGGTGCACACGGACCCTTCCTCGGGCACTCCCTGGCGTACCGGGCCGGCCGTCCGTGACGGACTCCGGGAAAGCCGGGTCCTGACGAGGGCGACCCGCGTCGCGGAGGCGTGCGGGGACGGATGCGCCCATGCTGGTGACACGCGCGGCGGAACCGGTGCCGGCCGCGGACGTACCCGGTGGAGGTGCCGATGGACCCCGTCACCGCCCTGCGGCGGATCGCCTTCCTGCTGGAACGCTCGCAGGCCGCCACCTATCGGGTGAAGGCCTTCCGTACGGCCGCCGCCGCCGTGGACGCGATGGCCGCCGGGGAGGCCGCCGAGCGGGTGGCCGCGAAGTCCCTGGAGCAGGTCGCCGGGATCGGACCCCGCACGGCCGAGGTGATCCGCGAGACTCTGGCCGGAAGGACGCCCGGGTATCTGGACCGGCTGGAGAAGGAGGCCGCGGCCGAGCCCTCCGTCGAGGGAGGCCAGGAGCTCCACGCCCGGCTGACGGGCGACTGCCATCTGCACTCGGACTGGTCGGACGGGGGCAGCCCGATCGAGGAGATGGGCCGGACCGCCGCGGAGCTGGGGCACGCGTGGGCCGTCCTCACCGATCATTCGCCCCGGCTGACGGTGGCACGCGGCCTGTCGCCGGAACGGCTGCGGGAGCAGCTCACTGTGGTGGCGCGGCTCAACGAGGAGTGGGCTCCGTTCCGGCTGCTGACGGGGATCGAGTGCGACATCCTGCCGGACGGTTCGCTCGACCAGGAGGACGAGCTGCTGGAGCGCCTCGACGTGGTGGTGGTCTCCGTCCACTCGAAGCTGCGCATGGACCCGGAACCGATGACGCGGCGCCTGGAGGCGGCGGTGCGCCATCCGCGGGCGAATGTGCTCGGCCACTGCACGGGGCGTCTGCTGGCCGGGCGGGGCCGGCCGGAGTCGCGGTTCGACGCGGACCGGGTCTTCGCGGCCTGCGCCGCGGCGGGGACTGCGGTGGAGATCAACTGCCGGCCGGAGCGGCGGGATCCGCCACGGCGGCTGCTGCGCACGGCCGTCGCGGCGGGGGCCCTCTTCGCGATCGACACGGACGCGCATGCCCCGGGGCAGCTCGACTGGCAGCGGTCGGGTTGCGCCCGCGCCGAGGAGTGCGGGGTCCCGGCGGACCGGGTGGTGACGACCTGGAGCGCGGAACGGCTCCTGGAGTGGGCCGGCTGACCCGCGCCCGACCGCCCCCGGAGGTCTGCGTGTCCTTCGGAGGCGGGCGTCGGCCTGGCCGGGGCTACTTCTCGGGGTAGACGTCCCCGGCCGCCATGGCGCTCTGCTGTTCGCTCCGGTCCCGGATCGTCCGGGACTTCTTCTCCAGCCGCTCGCGCTCGTGCGGGTCGCTCGCGCGCTCCGCGGCCTCGGCGAGCTGCTGGGCCTTCTCACGCATCTGCCGAGCCAGGTCGGCGGGTTCGTCCGAACCGCTCATCACCACTCCTTGGACGCTGGGGACCTCCAGGGCGTGTCCAGCGAACACGCCCCGGGGGCCTGTCGTCAAGATCCCGTCGTCGCCCGTCGGCCGGGAAGGTGACGACGGGCTCCAAGGCGTTCCTGCGCCTTGCGATGCACCGCACCGGACGCCGCGGCCTGTCCGACCCTGATCCGCCGGACACGCCCTGACCCCAGGGAACCAGTGACCGGCCGCCTCCGCATCCCGCACGACCGGGGTCCGGACCCCGGGATGCGCGACCGGTCAGGCGGGCTGCCTGCCCAGGCGCCGCAGGAGTGCGCGCAGCCGGGGGTGGCGCGCGTGCGCCTCCGCCGAGCGGCGGCCCAGCTCATCGCCGAGGCGTTCGGTGCGCTCCTCGATGTCGAGTTCGGCCAGCACCCGGTCGATCTCGGCGAGGAGCGCCCCGTGCAGCTGCCACTGGCGCGGGTGCTCCTGGACGTCCTCCAGCAGCAGGTCGGCCACCCGGTCGCGGGTCGCGCGGCTGCGGACGAGCGCGTCGGCGAGCCCGTCCTCCGCCGCCTCCGCGTCGGCGGCGAGCTGCGTCGTGACCAGGACGGCGAAGCTCTCGATCGCCTCGGCGAGGTGGCCGAAGAGTTCCTGGAGCAGTTCCGTCACGTCGGCCGGGAACAGCGACTCCTCGGTACGGGCCTTCGCCAGGTCGGTGAGGGTACGGGACAGGACGCGCAGGACGACGGCGCAGATCTCCAGCGTGTCGAGCCCGGTGCGCAGGACGACCCGGTGGAGCAGCCCCTGCCTCACCCTGGGGTTGAGGGTGAGACTCTCCTCCGCCTGCCGCAGCGAGGCGTCGACCTCCACGATGTCGTGGTCGAGCTTGCGGGCCTCGTGCAGCCGGGCGGCGGCCCGGGACACGGGGTAGTTCCCCTCCACCTCTTCGCCCATGCTGCGCAGCATCGCGCCCATCCGGGCGGCCAGCGATTCGATGGAGGAGCCGGCCGAGCCGACCCAGACGGGCGGGGCGAGGAGCAGGTTGAACAGGAGTCCCACGACGGCGCCGATCAGCGTCTCCCACACCCGGTCCCAGGCGGTGTCGGCGACCTGCGAGACGCCGAGGACCAGCATCGCGCTGATCGCCACCTCGGGCACGAACTCGTTGACCCGTACCAGCCGCCCGATCATCAGCGAGGTGAAGATCGTGAGGCCGAGGCTCCACCAGCTCAGCCCGACCAGGGAGCTGAAGGCGATGGCGATGAGGACGCCGACGACGACCGAGTTCACCCTGCGGACGCCCGTGGTGAGCGTCGCGTAGAGAGTCACCTGGACGACCAGGAGCGCGGTGAGGGGCGCGGTCAGCGGGGCCGGTTCGGGCAGCGCCCAGACGGCCACGGAGTAGGCGATGACGGCGGCCGCCGTCGAGCGCAGCGTCTGCACCCCGGCGGGTTCGGTGGTGCGCTGCACGAGCTTGACGACGGGGGCGGAGACTCGGGGCATTCCCTGAAGGTGCCCCGAATCGCCTCCCCGCAGCGCTCCCGCAGCCCGGGCTCCGCCGTACGGCCCCGTACCTGGCGGCACGGCGGACGGCGTGCGCGGAGGCGCGGTCGGAGAGACCCTGGAGGCATGGCTGCTTCGTCGAATCCCCCAGGAGAGACACCGCCGGCCGAGGGCTCCATCAGCGAGGCCCACGAGGAACGCGCGGACGGAGGGCTGTGGGAGCACCCCGGCGTCTGGAGCGCCCTGATCGTGATCGGAGCTCTCGTGGTCGCCGGATTCTTCCTCGCCCGGATCTTCGGTTACGGATGAGTGGCGGGGTCTTCGCATCGGCGCGCCGGATCACCGACGCGCTGCTGGAGGAGTGCGGGCGGACGTATGCGGCGGAGGCGGGGATCCGGCTGCGCGACACTCCGCAACCGCTCTACCAGCTCCTGGTGCTGAGCCACCTGCTGAGCGCCCGGATCCGCGCCTCGGTCGCCGTGGCCGCCGCACGGGCGCTGTTCGCGCACGGCATGCGGACCCCGCGCCGGATGGTGGAGGCGACCTGGCAGCAGCGCGTGGACGCGTTGGGCGAGGGCGGCTACCGCCGCTACGACGAGCGGACCTCCACCCAGCTCGGGGAGGGCGCGCGTCTCGTCCTCGATGTCTGGAAGGGCGACCTGCGGCGACTGCGCGCGGAGGCGGACGGCGACGGAGAGGTGTTGCGGGCGGGGCTCCGACGCGTCCGGGGGATCGGACCGGCCGGGGCCGACATCTTCGTACGCGAGGTGCAGGCGATCTGGCCGGAGACCGGGTTCTGGGCCGGCGCCAAGGCCCTGCAGGGGGCCGAGCGGCTCGGTCTGCCCACCTCCCCCGGCAAGCTGGCCGATGTGGCACGCGACCGGGACCGGGCCACGTTCGCCGCGGCGCTGGTCAGGGCGGCCCTGGACCGCGAGATCGTCGAGAGGGTCCGGGAGGCCGCGCGCCGGAAGGAGTGAGCCCCGCCGGGAGCGGCCCCGGAAGGCCGGGCGAACCGCACAGGCACCCCGAGCGGACCGCGCGGACTCGCGAAGACGCCCGTGCCGTACGTGTCGGCACGGGCGCCTCGCTTCTCTCAGCGGTCGGAGGCTGCCCGCGACGCGCGCGCCAGGGCCTCCTCGCGGCGGGCCTCGGCCTGTTCCTTCCTGCCCTCGGCCTTCAGCCGCTCGTCCTCGAGGGCGATGCCGTCCGATTCCTTGATCATGCCTTTGAGCCTCCGCGCCTTGGCGCGGGCTATGTCGGTGCTCTTTCCCACAGCTGCCTCCATGCCGCGAGGGAGATACGCGCTCCTCCCTCCACTATGCATACCCGCGGGGCAGAACGCAGTGGGTCACAGGAGCGGATCCTCGTCCTCGTCCGCTCCGCCGCCCTCGACCCGCAGCGCGAGGTCCTGGAGGACGTCGGCCGATGACACGTCGGTCTGCCCGGAGTCGTGGACCTGGGCCAGCATCGTGAAAGCGAGGGTGAAGGCGCTCACGAGCTGTTCGACCGCACCGCCGACCTCGCGCCCGACGACGGTGACCACTTCCTCGACGGAGAAGTCGTCGGGGATGGCGATGTGGGGCATCGTCTCGTTCAGCAGGGCGGTGACGGCGCCCGCTCCCGCGTCCAGATCTTCCCGTTCGAGGTCCGCCTCCAGCAGACGCTGCATTTCGCGCGCCTCTGTGAGGATGCCGATCACGCGCTTCACGACTTCCCGTTGCTCCATGGGCGCGAGCATAGGGCGTGCGACCCGGTCGCAACGTCCGGTCGAGTTGGCTTGCGCCCGGTTGTCGCAGCGCCGCAGCCGAGCCAGTACGCGGTGTGGCCCCACACCGCACTGATCGTGGACGTGGAGGGCCGGGCCACACCGGGGCCGCGTCCTATCCGCGTGGCGGAAGCTTCTTGCGCGAGCGGTTCTCCAGCATCGCCCGGCGGATGCGGGCCGCCGCGGCGTGGGCGTGCTCCGGGGTCGCGGTGTGGTCGGCGACCGAGGTGACGAAGCGGTGCAGCGGCTGCCGGCAGTGGGTGCACGGGGTGTCGGTGGTGACGTGGTAACCGTCCTCGCACTGCGGGTCGGAGCACGAGCCGGGCATCAACAGCTGCTCGGCGATGTCCTGGGCGCTCCAGCGGCGGCGGCCGTCCTCGTCCTTCTCGTTGAGGGCGTGGGCCCAGCGCAGGTTCCAGCGGCGTTCGATGCGTTCACGGAGGAGACTGGCGCTGCGGTTCGCCAGTTCCTGGTGGATCAGGTCGTGGACGGTGCTCGGGACCCGGCCGCCGAGCGCCTGGAGGAGCTGTTGCGGCAGCGCCTGGAGGACATAGCCGCGCGGGTTGCTCTTGGCGCTCTCCCGCCAGCGGTCGCAGGAACAGGTTCCGTCGGGCCGTTTCGGGGCGTGGCAGCGTCCGCACAGGCCGCGGCATTCGGCGCACAGCCCTCCGTCGAGCCCGTCCAGGTGGGGCGCGGGCGCCCGGCCGCAGGCCTGGCAGCAGGCCGCGCACGGCCCGCAGAGCCGCTCGTTGCCCGCCTTCGTCGTCCAGGTCCGCATCTGGCACCGGCAGCAGAGGCCGGTGTTGCAGTACTCGTGGTGGGCGGCGCCCGAGTGCCGTCCGGAGGGCGGAAAAGACATCTGCCCATTGTGCGGTATGTCCGGGGGCGCCGCGGACCGGCCGCCGGGGCCGGGGTCAGGGGTGGAGGCCGCTGACCAGGTCGGCGGTGGCGACGATACCGTCGTGGATGGTCGGCGCCATGCTCGTACTGGCCATGAGGAAGCCCAGCAGGGCGCAGACCAGCGCGTGCGAGACCTTCAGTCCTCCGTTGCGGAGGAAGATCACCGCCAGGATCGTCAGAAGCAGCACCAGTGAGATCGAAATGGCCATGGCCAACCTCCTCCGCCGCGCCGGATTTGCGGCTTTCGGCCGCCAGTGTGGCGCAGCGGAGGGGCTGTTCGGTGCACTCGCTTGTCCGCCGAACGGGTACTTCCGGACCGGGAGGTGTTACGGGGTCGGGGCACCGTTCCCGCGAGCGCGGAGGAAGTGTTCGAGTCCGGCCAGGTCGTCGGTGTTGAGGTGGTCGACCCCGGCGGCGAGCAGTTCGGACCAGACGGCCTCGCGTTCGGGTCCCGGCAGGTCGGGCGTGGCCCAGAAGCGGATACGGCGGCCCTCCCGGTGGGCGGCGGAGACGAGGGTGCGGAGCCGGTCGCGCTCGGCCCGGGGGAAGGGTCCCGCGCCGAGCCAGCCGAAGCTCTGGGTCCAGTTGGCGCTGACGAGCGGGGCGAACGAGGCGGGGGCCGCGGTGCCGAGGTCGTCGAGGCGGCCGTCGTAGAACGCGTAACGGGTGCGCTGCGCCTCCATGGGGGCGCGGGCGGCGCGGTCGCCGGAGATCACCGGGGTGACCGCCCCCGGGTGGACGCGGCCGTGGCTGTAGCGGGTGAGGATGTGGCGGTGGCGGCGCAGTTGCCGGTCCAGCTCCTGGTAGGCGGCGACCCCGTCGGCCTTGATGTCGATGAGGAGCTGCAGTGGGGCGCGGTGGTGCGGGTGGACGCCGCCGTGCCCGGCGCGGACCAGAGCGGCGAGCGGGTCCAGGTAGAGCGAGGCGAGGGTGCGGGTGGGGTCGAGCTCCGCGGGCTCGTGGGCGACGAGCAGGTCGCCGTCGACGAGGAAGACGTCCGCCTCGACGCTGGTGAACCCGTGCGCGAGCGCGTCGAGCAGCGGCCGGGGGTGCAGGTAGTCGTTGTGCGCGTGGGCGTGGCGTAACGGACGCGGGCCGCGCGGGCGGGCGGGCGCGGCGACCGCCGTCGCGGTGGGGACGGCGATGCCCACGGCGGCGGTGGCGAGGGCGACCGTGAGCGCGCGGCGGCGGGTGAGGTGGGCCATGGGGACTCCCTGAGCGGCGGACGGGCGGGGTGGACGGTCGCGTCGAGTATGGAGTCGCACCGGCCCATTTGGGCAGGTACCTGCCAAGAGTTGGCGCGAGCGTCGCCTTCCGGTCGACCGCGCCGCATCCGCTGTTCGCCGCCTCCGCTCGCGGGGGCGCTCCCGGTGCGCGTGAGGTGCTCAGCCCGCCGCGACGCGTTCGCGTTCCGCGGGTCCGGCGTTCCGCTCGCCCCAGCGCACCGTACGGTCGCACCAGCGCTCCAGCAGCACCCGGTCGTGGCCGACGGCCAGCAGGGCGGCCCCGGACTCGGAGCGGTAGCGCTCGACCACGGCGACCAGAGCCGCCGTCGTGGACGCGTCGAGCATCGCGGTCATCTCGTCGCAGATCAGGAGCCGGGGCTCCAGCACCAGGGCCCGTGCCAGACAGGCGCGCTGGAGCTGGCCGTCACTCACCGCGTGCGGGCGGCGTTCCAGCAGTTCCTCGGAGAGGCCGACCAGTTGGGCCAGCTCCGCCACCCGCCCGGGGACCTCCCGGCGGCGCCCGGTGGACCGCAGCGGCTGGGCGATCAGTTCGCGCAGGCTGAGCCGGGGGTCGGCGGAGAGCCGGGGCTGCTGGAAGACGACGCCGACCGCGGTGCGCTGCTCGCGCGGGGCCCGGTGCCGCCAGCCGCGTATCACCGTGCCGTCCAGGGTCATGGTGCCGGCGTCCGGGCGGTGCAGGAGGGCGGCGACCCTGGCCAGGGTGGACTTGCCGCAGCCGCTGGGGCCCAGCAGCCCGACCGCCTCGCCCGCCGCGACGTGCAGGGAGACATCGCGGACGACGGGGTCGCGGCGGTCGTATCCGGCGGTGATCCGGGTCAGCTCAAGCATCGGCGGCCTCCTTGAGGGGGTGCGTCCGGCCGGTCAGCGCGTGGTGGCAGGCCAGGTCCGCAGCGAAGGCCGGCCGTTCGCCGGTGCAGCGGGCGTCGGCGTACGCGCAGCGGGCGGCGAAGGCACAGCCGTCGGGCAGCGCACCCAGCTCCGGCGGCATCCCGGGGATCGGGGCGAAGTCCCGCTCGGGCAGGGCGTCCAGCAGGCCCTTGGCGTACGGGTGGCGGGGGCCGGGTGCGCCGAAGAAGCGCGGGGCGCCGGCGATCTCGACGATCCGGCCGGCGTACATGACGGCGACCCGGTCGGCGATGCGTTCGGCGGCGGCCAGGTCGTGGGTGATGATCAGCAGCGCCCGGCCCTCGTCGGTGTGCCGGCGCAGTTCGTCCACCGTCCGCTCGACGAGGTCCCGGTCGAGTCCGGTGGTCGGTTCGTCGGCGAGCAGCAGCGGGGCGTCGCCGATCAGGGCGAGGGCGGTCGCGGCGCGCTGGGCGAGGCCGCCGGACAGCTCGTGCGGGTAGCGGTCGAGGTGGCCGTCGGGGAACGAGGCGCGGGCCGCCGCCACCACAGCGGCCTCGCGCAGGACGCTCCCCCGCACCCCGGTCAGCTCGCGCAGGCTCTCCTCCAGCTGGGACCGGACGGTGCGCACGGGGGTGAGGTGGGCGGCGGGGCTCTGCGGTACGAGGCCGATGCGCCGTCCCCGTACCGTGCGGGCGAGGGTGCGCTCGTCGGCGGTGAGCAGGTCCGTGTCCCCGCCGAGCACCGCGCTGCCGGTGGTGGTCGCGTTGGCGGGCAGCAGTCCGAGCAGGGCGGAGGCCAGGACGGACTTGCCGCAGCCGCTCTCGCCGACCAGGGCCAGGCACTCCCCCGGTGCGACGGAGAAGCGGGCGTCGGTGACGGCGGCGATGTCCCGGCCACCGCGCATCCGGAAGCGGACGGAGAGGTCTCGGACATCGAGGACGGGCACACCGGTGTTCTCGCGGGCGTCGGTCACAGCATCAGCTCCGATTTCCGGCGCGGGTTGATCCGGTCGCGCCAGGCTCCGGCGAGCCCCGCGAGTGCGAGGGTCGGGATGATCAGGAAGAGGCCGGGGAAGAGCGTCGGCCACCAGTCCCCCGCGAGCAGCGAACCGCGCGCGGACTGGACGAGGTTACCGAGGCTCGCCTGATGGGCCGGGAGCCCGAGCCCGAGGAAGGAGAGCGCGGACTCGTGCCACATCGCGTGCGGCACCATCAGCACCGCCGCCAGACCCGCCTGTGGGAGCACACCGGGCAGCAGGTGCCGCACGATGACCCGGGTGCGGGAGGCGCCGCCGGAGACGGCCGCGTCGATGAAGGGGCGCGAGCGCAGCGAGAGCACCTCCGAGCGGACGATCCGGGCGGTGGACAGCCAGTGCGTCAGGGCGACCGAGACGATCACCGGCCAGACGCCGGGCCGGAACATCGCGACGATGAAGATGCCGAGCAGCAGGTGCGGCACGGAGGACAGGGCGTCGACGACCCGCATCACGACCCGGTCCGTCCAGCCGCCGAACGCCCCGGCGAGCGCGCCGATCGCGGTACCGATGACGGTGGCGGTGAGGGCGGCGACGAGGCCGACGAGCAGCGAGACGCGCAGGCCGTAGACGCAGCGCAGCAGGAGGTCGCGCCCGACGTCGTCGGTGCCGAACGGGTGGGCCCAGGACGGCGGGTCGAGTTTGTTGGCCAGGTCGACGGCCTGCTGGTCGAGCTGGGCCAGCGGCGGCACGACGAGGACGGCGAGCGCGACGGTGACGACGATCGTGGCCGAGGTGACGATCCGGACGCGGCGGGTGGTGCGGCCGGGGAGGGCGAGCGTGGTCTCAGCCATCGAAGGCCACCCGGGGGTCGGCGAGTCCGTAGAGGAGGTCGGAGAGCAGGTTGCCGAGCAGGACGGCGGCGGTGGCGAGCACCGTGAGCGCGGCGAGCAGGGAGAAGTCCACCGAGGTCGCGGCCTGGACGGTGGCGGCGGCGATGCCGGGCCAGCTGAAGACCGTCTCGACGAGCAGCGCCCCGGTGATGAGTTCGGGGACGCGGGAGCCGATCAGGGTGAGCATCGGCAGCATCCCGGACCGCAGGGCGTGGCCGAGGAGCACGGTGCGCTCGCTGAGCCCTCGGGCGCGGGCGCCGCGGACCGGGTCCTCGGCGAGGGCGTCGGCGACGCCTTGGCGTACGTACAGGAAGAACCACGGCAGCTGGGAGATGCCGAGGACCGCCGCGGGAAGCACCAGGTGCGAGGCGACCTGGCCGAAGGTGACGACGTCGCTGGCGGCGTCGGTGAGTCCGCCGGCCGGGAGGACGTCCAGCTTCAGGGCGAAGAACCAGATGGCGAGCAGCCCGAGCCAGAAGGCGGGGGCGGCTTCCAGCGTGTACGCGGCGGAGCTGACGCACCGGTCGAGCCAGCCGCCGGGCCTGCGGGCGGCGAGGACGCCGAGGCCGGTGCCGAGCAGGATCGCGACGAGGAAGGCCGTGGCGGCGAGCAGGACGGACCAGCCCATGCGTTCCGCGATGACGTCGGCGACCGGCTGGCGCATCACGCTGGAGTCGCCGAGATCGCCCTGGAACGCGGAGGTCAGCCAGTCCCACCAACGGGCGACGAGCGGCTGGTCGACGCCGAGGTTGGCCCGCAGCTGGTCGAGGTTCTCCTGCGATGCGGTGAGTCCGGCGGTGCCCGCGTAGGCCTTGACCGGGTCGAAGGGGGACGCCGCGGCGACGGCGAAGACGCCGAAGGTGACGACGCCGAGGACGGGGACGGCGAACAGGGCCCGCCGTCCCGCCATCCGCGCCATCGGCCCCCAGGGGAGGCGGTGGGTCACTTGCCCGCGCTCCCGGTCTTCCACTTCTCGACGTTCCACCAGGGGCCGGAGGCCAGCCCGTGGTCGTGCGGCTCGACCTGGGTGGTGAGGGAGCCGAAGCGGTCGTCGACGACGTAGAGGTGGTCGATGTGGGTGAGGAAGGTGTAGCCCGGGTTCTTCACCAGCTCGCGCTGGACGGTGTCGTACGCCTTCTTGCGCTCGGCCTTGTCACCACTCCTGCGGCCCGACTCGATCGCGGTGTCCACGGCCTCGTCGTCGTACCAGGCCATGTTGTTGAAGCCGTCGCCCGCGAGGGAGGACTTCAGCAGGGTGTACTGGTCGAAGTCCGGGTCGGCGGGAGAGCCGCCGCCCGCGAGGACGGCGTCGTGCTTCATCCGGGGCTGGATGACCTCCCAGGTACCGGCCTCGGTGCGGATGTCGATGCCCGCCTTCTTGGCGTCGGAGGCGTAGGCGAGGGCGTGCTCCTGGCGGAGCTTGTCGCCGCTGAGGTACCAGAGCGGGAAGGCGGCCCGCAGGCCGTCCTTGACCCGGACGCCGTCCTTGCCGGGCTTCCATCCGGCCTCGTCCAGGATCTTCTTCGCGGCGGCGAGGTCGTGGGGGCGCTCGGTGCCCTGGGTGAACCACTCGCTGTCGGTGGGGACGGGCCCGTAGGCGGGCTTGCCCGCGCCGTTGAGGATGGCGTCGACCATGGTCTCGCGGTCGACCGCGATGTCGAGGGCGCGGCGTACGGCGGTGTCGCCGGCGACCTTGTTGTGGGTCGGGAGGGTCACCGTGCGGTAGTCGTAGGTGGTGGCGGCGTACGTCTTCTTGCCCTGGTCGTCCGCGAAGCCCTTGGCGAGGTTGGGCGGCAGGATCGCGCCGTCGAGGTCGCCGGAGCGCAGCCGGGTGGCGCGCACGTCGTCGTCCTTGATGATCGCCATGGTGAACTTCTTCACCTCGGGTTCGCCGCCCCAGTAGTGGGGGTTGGCGGTGAAGCTGAGTTTCTCGCCCTTGGACCACTTGGTGAGGACGTAGGGCCCGGTGCCGATGGGGCGGGTGGTGAAGGCGCCGGTGTTGACGTCCTGCCTGCCCGCGATGTGCTCGGGGGCGATGGGCAGGACGGTTCGCTGGGCGAAGGGCGCGTAGGGGTACTTGAGGGTGAAGACGACCGTGTCCTCGCCCTTCGCCGTGACGTCCTCGACGGCGTCCAGCTCGGTGCGGGAGGCGTTGTTGGTCCTCTCGTCGAGGATGGTGCGGTAGGTGAAGACGACGTCCTTGGCGCCGAACGCCTTTCCGTCGCTGAACTTCACGCCCGTGCGCAGCTTGTACGTGTACGTCAGGCCGTCGTCGCTGACCTCGGGGAGCTCGGCGGCGAGGGCGGGGCGGAGCTTCATGTCCGCGTCCAGGGCGAGCAGTCCGTCGAAGATCTTGGAGTTGCCGTCCTTGCCGTAGCCGAGCAGCGGGCTCAGGCTGTCGGGCTCGTAGGCGATGGCGACGACCGCCGAGGTGGTTCCGGTCCCGGAGCCGCTCTTTGCGCTGTCCGGGTTCGAGCAGGCTGCCGCGGTCAGGGACAGGGCGGTCGCCAGCGTGGCGGCGACCGCCACCCGTATCGATCGGGCCGTCATACTCTGCACATCCCTGTTGAAGATCGGCTGTTATTGCGAGCAGTGTGCAATTAAACAGCACGTAAAGGACCCCGGTACACCCCGCCTCGACAGGCGAGACGAGTGCACCGGGGCCGGTACGGCAGGGGATGGCCTCTCAGGGGTCCGGCCCCGCCCGCCTACAGTGAAGCGTCGGCCAGGTCGATGGTGAGCACGTCCTCGTCCCTCGTCCGGTGGTCGATCGTGATCGAGCCGGCCGCGCCTGCATAGGCTGCGGTCCCTCCGGTGATCGCGAAGACGTGGGACCACGGCTGGGCGTTCACCGGGGACTCGGTCACGGCGGGAAGCGGCCGCTGGAAGGCCGTGGCAGCCGTGATCAGGCCGTCGTCGAGGCTCAGGACCAGCGTCGCCAGGACGAACGAGCCGTCCAGACCCACGGCGACAGGCAGGCAGTGCGCGTTCTCGGTGCCCACGCTGTCGCCCTGCGCGTCCGACAGGTCGTACCGGACGAAGTACGGGACGCCGGCCGTGAGGACGTCCGGGATGTTCGCGCCCGTGCGCCTGCCGGTCAGGACGACCCGGCGGGCCGCCTTTCGCGCCGCGTGGGCGGCCCCGCCCGCCCCCACGACCAGTCCCCCGGCGATGGTCGCCGCCGAGGTCAGCTGCAGTACGCTCCTGCGATCCATGTCCGTCATCGCCTGCCTCACACCCTTGTCCGTCGTGCCCCCGAGCGCACGCGCGCCCCACGGACAAACGCCCACCGGGGCGGAACGGATCGCCCGGCACGCGCACACCACCGGAATGGACGAGCGGACCGGTGCGAACGAAGGCGATCGAGCGCTACGGGGCCGGCAGCTCCGCCAGCTCCGCGACGGCCTGACGATGGCTGCCCGCCGTGCCGTACGCGATCGAGTCGGCCTTGGCGCGCTTCAGATACAGGTGCGCGGGGTGTTCCCAGGTCATGCCGATCCCGCCGTGCAGCTGGACGCACTCCTCGGCGGCGTGGACCGCGACGCCCGAGCAGTACGCCTGGGCCACCGCGACCGCGAGCGGGGCGTCGGGGCTGTCGGTGGCCAGCGCGTCGGCGGCGTTCCGGGCGGCGGCGCGGGCCGATACCACCTCCAGCCAGAGCTGCGCCATCCGGTGCTTGAGCGACTGGAACGAGCCGACCGGCCGGTTGAACTGGTGGCGTTCGCGGGTGTACCGCACGGCCTCGGTCAGGCACCACTCGGCGAGGCCGAGCTGTTCGGAGGCGAGCAGTCCGGCTCCGGCGAGCAGTCCGCGCCGTACGGCGCCGTCGCTCGCCTCCGCGTCGGCGAGCAGGGTCCCGGCCGCCCCGGTCAGGGTGACGGCGGCGAGCGGGCGAGTCAGGTCGAGCGGGACGAGCGCGTCCACGGTGACGCCGGGGCCCGAGGCCTCGACCGCGTACAGGCCCTCGGCGGTCGGCACCAGCAGCACGTCGGCCACCGCCGCGTCGGCGACGCCGCGCACGGTCCCGTCCAGCGACGTGAGGGCCGCGTCGGCCCCGGCGGGCGGGGTCGCGAAGGGCACGGCGAGCACGGCCGTACGCTCGCCCGAGGCCAGCTCGCGCAGGAGCGCGGCGGCCGGTCCGTCCTCCCCGCCCAGCGCGAGCAGGGTCTCGGTGGCCACGACGGAGCTGGTCAGGTACGGGGCGGGGGCGACGCTGCGGCCCAGCTCCTCCAGGACCACGGCGGCCTCGCGGTGGGACGCCCCCTGGCCGCCGAGCTTCTCCGGCACGAGGAGTCCGGCCGCGCCGATGCCGCCGGCGAGCGAGGCCCACAGCCGCGGGTCGTACGGCGTGTCGGACTCGGTCGCGGCGATCACCGTCGGCGCGTCGGCCCGGTCGGCGAGGAGGGCGCGTACGGCGGAGCGCAGGTCCTCCTCGTCCCGCGAGTAGAGCAGGTCGGGGGTGGCGGGGGGCTGGGTGGGCGCGGTCATCGGCTCAGGTCCTTCCAGGCGACGTCCTTGTCGTTGCGGGGTTCGGAGGGCAGGCCGAGGACGCGCTCGGCCACGATGTTCAGCAGGACCTCGCTGGTGCCGCCCTCGATGGAGTTGCCCTTGGAGCGCAGATAGCGGTAGCCGGCGTCCCGTCCGGTGAAGTCGACCAGCTCGGGACGGCTCATGGTCCAGTCGCCGTACAACAGGCCTTCGTCGCCGAGCAGTTCGACTTCCAGGCCGCTGATCTCCTGGTTGAGCCGGGCGAAGGCGAGCTTCATGCCCGAGCCCTCGGGGCCGGGCTGTCCGGCGACGAGCTGCTGGCGCAGCCGCTCGCCGGTGAGCCGGGCGACCTCGGCCTCCACCCAGAGAGCCAACAGGCGCTGGTGGGTGTCGGGGGTGCGCAGTCCGGGGCGTTCGCGCCAGGTCGTCGAGACCGGGCCGATCATGCCGCCCTCGCGCGGGATGCGGGAGCCGCCGATGGAGACGCGCTCGTTCATCAGCGTGGTCTGGGCGACCTTCCAGCCCTCGCCGACGGGGCCGAGGCGATGACTGTCGGGAATGCGGACGCCGGTGAGGAAGACCTCGTTGAACTCGGCCTCCCCGGTGATCTGGCGCAGCGGCCGGACCTCGACGCCGGGGTCGGTCATGTCGCAGATGAAGTAGCTGATGCCCCGGTGCTTGGGCAGGTCCGGGTCGGTGCGGGCGATGAGGATCGCCCAACGGGCCAGGTGGGCGCTGGACGTCCAGACCTTCTGGCCGTCGACGATCCAGTCTCCGGCCTCGTCCTGGACGGCCCGGGTGGCGAGGGCCGCGAGGTCGGATCCGGCACCGGGTTCGCTGAACAGCTGGCACCAGACCTCCTCACCCACCCACAGCGGGCGCAGGAAGCGCTGCTTCTGCTCGTCGGTGCCGAAGCCGAGGACGGTGGGCGCGGCCATGCCGAGGCCGATGCCGATGCGGCGCGGGTCGTTGTCGGGCGCGTCGGCGGCGGCGAGTTCGGCGTCGACGGCCTGCTGGAGGGAGCGGGGCGCGTCGAGTCCGCCGAGGCCCACCGGGTAGTGGACCCAGGCGAGGCCGGCGTCGAAGCGGGCCTTGAGGAACTCGGTGCGGCCGGTGGTGGCGGGCGGGTGCGCGGCGAGCAGCTCGCGGGTGCGGCGGCGGACCTCGGCGGCGTCGACTGCGGGGCTCATCGGGCGCCTCCGGGCAGGACGACGATGCGGCCGGTGCTGGTGCCGTCGGCGACGCGCTGGACGGCGTCGGCCGCCCCGGCCATCGCGACACGCTCACTGACCAGGGGTTTGACGATGCCTTGCTCGGCCAGCTCGGTCAGCTCGTCGTGGCAGGCGCGGACGGCCGCCGGGTCCTTGGTGTTGTAGAGGCCCCAGTGCAGTCCGACGACGGAGTAGTTCTTCACCAGGGCGTGGTTGAGACCCGGGGTGGGGATGACGCCGCTGGCGAAGCCGACGACGAGGATGCGCCCCTCGAAGGCGATGCACTTGACGGACTTGGCGTACGCGTCGCCGCCGACCGGGTCGTAGACGACGTCCGCGCCGCGCCCCCCGGTGGCTTCCTTCACGGCGGCGACGATGTCCTCGCTCCGCCGGTCGACGACCAGGTCGCAGCCGAGCTCCCGGGCGACGGCGGCCTTCTCCGGGCCGCCGACGACGCCGATGACCTTCGCGCCCGCCGCCCTGCCGAGCTGGACGGCCGCGCTGCCGACGCCGCCGGCCGCCGCGTGGACGAGGAGGGTCTCGCCGGGCTGGAGGCGGGCGCGGCGGTGCAGGCCGAACCAGCCCGTCTGGTAGCCGATGTGGAGAGCGGCGGCTTCGGCGTCGTCCAGTGCGTCGGGGGCGGGCAGCAGGGCCGCCTCGTCCGCGACGACGTGGTCGGCGAAACCGCCGTGCGGCAGGGCCGGGGTGGCGAGGACCCGCCGGCCGTCCTCGGTCGTGCCGCACACCTCGACGCCCGGGGTGAACGGCAGCGGCGGCCGCACCTGGTACTGGCCGCGGCAGAGCAGGGCGTCGGGGAAGTTGACGTTCGCCGCGCGGACCTCGACGAGCACCTGCCCGTCGCCGGGCGTGGGCCGGTCCGTCTCCTCCAGCCGCATCACCTCGCCCGGCTCGCCGTTCCGGTGCACTCGCCATGCCTGCATGAGGGGCCTCCACAACACTGTCGGCGTCAACCGCTGCCGCGGTCGGCATTCCACTGCTCGCGACCACTGCTCGCGCTACCACTGCTGCGCCGCATACTAAGCGGTCGCTTGCCGATCTGGGAACACCCGGCCCGCACCCCATGGGCCTCAGCCGCGCTTCGGCTTCGCCCTCACGTGCATGCGCTCGCCCTGCGGGCCGAACAGGCTGAGGAACTCCACCGTCTCGTCCTCGGCCGGGCCGAACCAGTGCGGCAGCCGGGTGTCGAACTCGGCGGCCTCCCCCGGCTCCAGCACCAGATCGTGTTCGGCGAGCAGCAGCCGCAGCTTTCCGGAGAGCACGAACAGCCACTCGTACCCCTCGTGGGTGCGCTGCTCCTGCGGGCCGCCGCTGCCGGGCTCCTGGATCAGTTTGTAGGCCTGGAGGCCGCCCGGCCTGGCGGTCAGCGGCAGCATGGTACGGCCGTGCTGCACGATCGGCTTGGCCCGCACCCGGGGATCGCCGACCGGCGTGGCGCCCACGAGGTCGTCGAGCGGCACCTCGTGGGCGCGGGCGATCGGCAGCATCAGTTCGAGGCTGGGGCGACGGCCGCCGGACTCCAGCCGGGAGAGCGTGGAGACGGAGATGCCGGTGGCGGCCGAGAGTGCGGCGAGGGTGACTCCGCGGTCCTTGCGCAGTCGGCGCAGGCGGGGGCCGACCCCGGAGAGGACGGTCTCCAGTTCCGGGTCGTCCCGGTCGTGTTCCTTCATGCGGCCATTGCAGAATCGGCAAGCCGGTTTGTCAATACGGTCAGTGAGCGAAGACCTCGAAGGCGACCGCCGGCCGGCCGCCGAACTGCTCGGCGGCGGCCTCCACCATGCCCGTCAGGAAGGTCCGGCAGTACCGCTCCGGATCCTCCTGGGTCAGCGCCTCGATGTACGTGCGGTGTTCCAGCAGCGACCGGACGGAGCGTTCGAGACCGGCCGTCGCATCGACCGCGTGGGTGGGCCGGTCGCTGCCCGCCACCGCGGTCCAGCGCACCCCGTCCCACGGCTGGAGCCCCCGCTCGCCGAGTTCCGGGAAGATCCAGCGGTTGCCCGCGTCGGCGACGGCGTCCAGCGTGGCGCGCCCGACCGCGCGGTGGTCGGGGGTGTTCCAGGCGACCTGGCCCCAGGTGTCCCGGTGGTTGAGGGTGACCACCAGCTCTGGGCGGTGGCGGCGGATGGCCGCGGCGATGTCGCGGCGCAGCCCGGTGCCGTACTCGATCACCCCGTCGCGGTGGTCCAGGAACTCCACGGTCCGCACGCCGACGACGGCGGCGCTCGCCCGCTGCTCCCGCTCGCGCACCGGGGCGCACTCCTCGGGCGGCAGGGTGTCGATCCCGGCCTCGCCGCGGCTGGCGAGGAGGTAGACGACCTCGCGGCCGCCGTCGGTCCACTCGGCCACGGCGGCGGCCGCCCCGTACTCCAGGTCGTCGGGGTGGGCGACCACGGCCAGGGCGCGCTGCCAGTCGACGGGCATGGGTTCGAGTCGCTGCGACGTCATACCGGCAGGCTACCCACGTACAGTCATGGCGGCAGGCTGTCCGCGTACGGTCATAGCGGCCGAAGCGCGGGGCTTGACCGGCCGGGGCCCGTCGGCCGCCCCCGGCATGCGAGGCTGGAGCCCGGTGGCGACCGCCGCGAACGCGGCCCGACCCGGCCTGTCCGAGTCGGGTGGAAGGGACCTCCTCCCACCCGCCGCCCCGGCGAACGAAAGGAAACCCGCCCGTGCCCAGCCCCGCATCCCTCTCCCCCGCCCAGGCCGCAGCCCGTCTGGAGGAGTTCACCGTCATCGACGTACGGGCTCCGGGCGAGTACGCCGCCGGGCACGTCCCCGGCGCCCTGAACATCCCGCTCGACAAGCTGCCGGCCGCGCTGCCCGCGCTCAAGTCCGCCTCCGCCCGCGGTTCCCTGCTGGTGGTGTGCGCTTCCGGGGTCCGGTCCACGCGGGCCTGCGAGATCCTCGCGGGCGCGGACATCGAGGCTGTGACGCTGACCGGTGGGACGTCGGCGTGGGAGGGCGACGGCCGGGGCCTGGACCGGCCCGAGGGTGCGCGCACCACCTGGCCCATGGAGCGTCAGGTACGGCTCGCGGCGGGCTCGCTCGTGGTGGCGGGGCTCGTGGCGGGTATCCGCTTCCCGGCGGCGCGCTGGCTGTCGGCGGGCATCGGCACGGGCCTGGTGTACTCGGCGGTCAGCAACACCTGCGGGATGGCCGCGGCCCTCTCGAAGCTGCCGTACAACCGGGCCCCGCGGGCCACCGGCGACCTGCACGCCACGCTGGAGGAGCTGCAGCGCTGATCCGGCGGGGCCGGCCGGCCCGCGACCGGCCGGCCCCGGGGCGGGCGCGGAGACCGGTGCCGGCCCCGGGGCGGGCGCACGGACCCGGCCGGTCAGGCCTCGTCGCGCACCAGCGCCAGCAGCCGGTCCAGGACCCGGGGACCGCCGGCGCGCAGCCCGTCGTGCTCGTACTCGTTCGTCACCCAGGTCCGCAGCCCCCGGATCGCCGCCGCCGTGCGCAGCGAGTCCTCGGTGTCGACGTACATGTCGTCGTGGTAGACGGCCGCCGCGACCGGGACCTCGTTGGCGGCGAGCCGCTCGGGGTCGTAGAGCACGGGCCAGTCGGTGCGCCGGGCGAGCAGTTCGGCGGTCTCGCGCAGTGGGCGCAGCGCCGGGTCGACGTCGAAGTGCCAGGGGTGGATGGTCTCGCCCGTGAAGAGGACGGGGCCGTCGCCCGCCAGTGCCGCCGCCGCGTCGAACTGCGGGAACTCGGCCCGTACGCGTGTCGCGGCCCAGGCCGTGGCGCGCTCGCCCTGCCCGTAGATGGCCTCGTGCAGCAGGGCGTACAGCGGGTGTCCGGCAAAGGAGGCGGCGGTGCGCATCGCTTCCTGGAAGGCGTCGGAGAGTTCGGTGCCGTGCGGGGTGCGGACGAAGGCGTTCTCCAGCAGGTAGTGGAGCTGGTGGCTGCCGCTGCCGGAGCCGAGCATGATGCCGAGGGACTGGAAGCCCTCGGGCGTCAGCCGGTGCCCGGCGCTCTCGGGCCGGTGTTCGGCGAGGTACGCGGCGATGGCGCGGGCACGCTCGACGTCCTGGGGGTAGCGGGCGTAGTGAGCGGCGACCTTCCGTTCGATGCGCGGGTACGCGGCCCGGTAGACGTCGTCCGCGTGCGCGTCCAGCGAGGGCAGTCCGCCGGTGATGAGGACCGCCGCGAGGCCCTCGGGCGCCGAGGACAGATAGCGGACGGCGCAGAAGCCGCCGAAGGACTGGCCCAGGACCGTCCAGGGCGCTCCGCCGGTGAGCTGCGGCCGGATCAGTTCGCAGTCGCGGACGATGGAGTCGGAACGGAAGTGGGCGAGGTAGTCGGCCTGCTCGCGCGGGCCGCCGCGCACCGGGAGGGTCTGCCGGTTGGCCGGGGTGGAGAGTCCGGTCCCGCGCTGGTCGAGGAGGAGCACCCGGTGGTCGCGCAGGGCCCGGCCGAGCCAGGCCTCGGTGCCGACGAAGCGGCGCGCGCCGAAGCCGGGGCCGCCCTCCAGGTAGACCAGCCAGGGCAGTTCCTCACCGGCCCGGGAAGCGGCGACCGCTTCCCGGCCGTAGACCTCGATCTGCTCGCCGCCGGGGTCGCTGTGGTCGAGGGGCACGGTGAAGCGCCGGTCGGTGAGGACGACGCCGGGCTGCCGGTAACTGCTCACGGGGAACTCCTGAATCCGGGGTGCGGGCTGATCCGGGCGAAAGGGCCAGTTCAGCACATGCCCTCCCCGCGAACGGCCGAGGGGCCCGTGCCCCGGACGGTCCCGGCCCGTGTGCGCGGCGGCCGGGTCACTCCTACCGTGCAGGCATGATCCGGTTCGAAGAGGTCGGCAAGGTCTATCCGGACGGGACGACGGCGGTCGACGGGCTGTCCTTCGAGGTGGCGGAGGGCGAGCTGGTGACCCTGGTGGGGCCTTCCGGCTGCGGCAAGACGACCACGATGATGATGGTGAACCGGCTGATCGAGCCGACCTCGGGCCGGATCCTGGTGGGCGGTGAGGACGTCGCCGGGATCGATCCGGTGAAGCTGCGCCGCCGGATCGGCTACGTGATCCAGCAGGTGGGCCTCTTCCCGCACCGAACCGTCCTGGACAACACCGCGACCGTGCCGGCGCTGGTCGGCTGGAAGCGCGCACGGGCCCGGGAGCGGGCGGCGGAGCTGCTGGACCTGGTGGGCCTGGACCCGAAGACGTACGGATCGCGCTATCCGGCGCAGCTCTCCGGCGGCCAGCGCCAGCGGGTGGGCGTGGCGCGGGCGCTCGCGGCGGATCCGCCGGTGCTGCTGATGGACGAGCCGTTCGGGGCGGTGGACCCGGTGGTGCGGGAGCGGCTGCGACACGAGTTCCTGGCCCTCCAGCAGCGGGTGCGCAAGACGGTCCTCCTGGTGACGCACGACATCGAGGAGGCGGTGCGGATGGGCGACCGGATCGCGGTGTACGGGGCGGGGAGCATCGAGCAGTTCGACACCCCGGCCGCCGTGCTCGGCACCCCGGCGACCCCGTACGTGGCCCGGTTCGTGGGCTCCGACCGGGGGCTGAAGCGGCTGTCGGTCACCGCTATCGAGCCGGAGGACCTGGAGGAGCCGCCGGTGGCCCTGCTGGAGGAGCCCGCCCGGGAGGTGGCGGCCCGGCTGGTTGCGGCGGGGGCCCGGTGGGCGGTGGTGCTGAACGGCGGGGGCGAGCTGCACGGCTGGGTGTCGGCGGACGCGCTGCGGTCGGCCGGGGAAGGGGCGACGGTGGAGGGTCTGGCCCGCCGGATGGACGCGTGGGTCCCGGTGGGCGCCCCGCTGAAGCAGGCGTTCAGCGAGATGCTCCAGCACGACGCGGGGTGGGTGGCGGTGCTGGACGGGACCCGGTTCCTCGGGGTCCTCACGCCGGCGAAGCTGCACGAGGCGCTGCGCCGGTCGGTGGACGCCGACGCCCAGGGGGTGGGCCGCGAGGAGGTGGAGTTCGACTCCGTGGCGGACGCGTAGGGGACGACCCGCCCCCCCTTGCCCGCGTTACACATGACCCGCGTGCGCAGTCATTGTTCACGCTCAGTAACCGTCGTACGCCGAAGACTCCGGCGGCGACGCGCACCGCTACCCGTACACCGCTCCACCGGAAGGCCGTCCCAGGTCCACCGCCACCACCGTCACGCTCGACAGCGGCGTGACCGTCTCCGTCCCCGATCAGCGACCGCGGTGGTAGCTGCTGCCGTCCCGGGGCCGGACCAACAGCCCTGCGACGACCAGATAGCGGCGCAGCGCGGAGCAGTCCTCGTGGACGGTGAGCAGCGCCTCGTTCACCTCGCGCTCGGTGTAGGAGCGCTCCCGCTCGAACAGCGTGTCGGCGAGGTGCACGAGCAGCTGTTCCCGCCGGGCTTCCTTGCGTGGGATCGCGACCAGGCGCCCGTGCGAGAAGAGCGACTCCACCGGGTGCGTACGAGGGGTCCGCGACAGCGGCGGGAGACTCTCTTCGAGAGGCGTGGTGGGCATGACCGGAAGCGTCGCAGGCTTCCCGAGGACGGGCAACGCGTTTTCCGCGTTGCCCGTCCTCGCGTTGTCAGATGCACGTTGACAGACGCACGTTGACAGACCTGTACCGCCCGGGTTGTGATGGGACACGTGCAGCGTGACGTCGGCCAAAGAGATCTGGGCCGGCCGGCGGTCAAGCCAGCACCTTCTTCCAGGGATTGACGTCATGAGCTCACTCATCGCCCCCTGCCTCTGAGCATCACCGCCCCTGAACACTCCGCCGCGGGCACTCCGCGACGCCGGGCCCTCGTATGCCCGCATTCCTTCCAGGAGACCCAGACCTCCATGCCCCATGCCTTTCAGCAGTCCGTCATCACCGAGTTCCGCGCCGACGCGGGGAAGGTCGGCGGCCCCTTCGAGGGCTCCGATCTCCTCCTGCTCACCACCACCGGCGCCCGCTCGGGGAAGCCGCACACCACGCCGCTCGGATACGTACGCGACGGCCGTCGGCTCCTCGTCGTCGCCTCCAGCCTCGGCGCACCGCTCGACCCCGACTGGTACCGCAATCTCCTCGCCCATCCCACCGTCCGGGTCGAGCTGGGGGCCGAGGAGTTCCAGACCCTCGCCGTGCCGGCCGAGGGAAAGCGGCGCGACGAACTCTTCGCCCGGGTGGTGGCCGAAGCGCCCGGCTACGCGGAGTACCAGGACACGACCGACCGGGTGCTGCCGGTCGTGGTCCTCGAACTCCCCGATCCCGATGTGACGTCCCCCGCGATCACCTCCCTCGCCGGCAAGCTCGTGGAGGTGCACACCTGGCTGCGCGCCCAACTGCTCCACGTACACGCGGAGACCGAGGCGCACTTCGCCGCGCGGGCCGCCCACCAGGGGGCCGGGGAAGTGCCCGCGGCACCTCTCGGGCTGCAGATCCGGCAGCGCTGCCTGGCGTTCTGCCAGGCGCTGGAGTTCCATCACACGGCCGAGGACAGCCATATGTTCCCCACGATGGAGGGCTACCACCCCCACCTGATGGACGTCTTCGACCGGCTGCGGGAGGAGCACCACCGCATCGGGGAGCTCCAGTCGGCGCTCGCCGCCCTGCTGGCCGATGTCGCCATCGCGGAGCCGGACCGCTTCCGCGCCGAACTGACCCGGATGACCGAGGAGCTGACGGCCCACCTCGACTACGAGGAGGAGCAGATCCTGCCGCTCCTGGCCGATGTTCCCTGGCCCCCGGCGGCGCCGGCCGCGACCGCCTCCTGAGGTCGGGGACCTCTCAGTCCTTCGGGAGGAGCTTCTTCGACTCCAGGTAGGTGCGCGCGACGTCCTCGGGCAGCCTGCGCCAGCTGTCGACCTGTTCGTTCATCGATGCCAGGTCGGTGGTGGTCAGTACGGTGTTGAGCCGGTCGAGGGCGTCGCGCACCCCGGTGCTCCCGGCGCGGGCGCGGTTGACGACGGGGACCACGTGGTCCGCGTTCTGGAGGTTCTCGTCGTCCTCCAGCAGGACCAGGCCGAACTGGTCCAGCGTGGCGTCGGTCGTGGTGGTCAGCACCATCTGGTCCTGACCGTTCTGCACCGCCTGCTTCGCCTGGGTGGTGCCGACGCCCTTCGGGTCGACGGCGACGATGTCGATGCCGTACGTCTCGCGCAGGCCGGGGGCGCAGTAGGGCCGCTGGACGCATTCGTCGCCCGCCGCCAGCCGTACGGGAAGCTTCGCGGCGCCGACGTCGCTGAGGGTCTTCAGGCCGTGCTTCTTCGCGTACGCGGCGGTGACCGCGAAGGCGTTCTGGTCAACGGCCCGGCCCGGGTCGAGCACGGTCAGCCCGCGCGGGGCGGCCAGCGCCCGGAGCGCCTTCATGGTGGCGGCGAGGTCGGGCGATCCGACGGGGGCCGCGTCGGCGCCGTCGGCCTTGGCGTTCAGCCAGTCGGCGAAGGTCGCCGCGTATTCCGCGACGACGTCGATCTGGCCGTTCTCCAGGGCGGGTTCGTAGATCTCCCGGTTGGTGACGGAGATGATGCCGGCGGAGTATCCGGCGTTCTCCAGGAGCAGGGCGTACATCTGGGCGAGCAGGTCGCTCTCGGTGAATCCGGCCGAGCCGACGGTGAGTTCCCTGCTGTCGCCGGGCGGTGCGGTCACCTCGCCCTGGTTCTCCAGGCTGGGGCCCGTGGTGCAGGCGGTGGCGGCGAGGAGCAGCAGCGCGACGAGGCTCCGGCGGGCGCGGTTCACGCGGTCTCCGGTCCGCGCCGGGGCGCGAGGCGCTGCCCTGCCTCGAAGAGGCCTTCGACGAGGAGGGCGAAGACCGCCACGAGGATCGCTCCGGCCACCACCTGCGGGGTGGCGGCGAGGTTGAAGCCCGCGGTGATGATCCGGCCCAGGCCCCCGCCGCCGGCCAGCGCGGCGAGGGTGGCGGTGGCGACGAGCTGCACGGCGGCGATGCGCACGCCGGTGAGGATCAGCGGGAGCGCGAGCGGCAGTTCCACGCCCAGCAGCATCTGGCGGCCGGTCATGCCCATGCCCCGGGCGGCCCGGACGACGTCCCGGTCGACCTCGCGCATGCCGACGTAGGCGTTGGTGAGGAGCGGCGGCACGGCGAACAGCACGAGCGCGATGATCGTCGACCACTGGCCGTACGTCCCGATCGGTGTGAGCAGCAGCAGGACCAGCACGGCGAAGGTGGGCACGGCCCGGCCGATGTTGGAGAGGTTGACGGCGAGCGCGCCGCCCTTGCCGAGGTGGCCGAGGACGAGGGCGACGGGCAGCGCGATCAGGCAGCTGATGAGCAGGCAGACGACGGTGAGGAAGAGGTGTTCGCCGAGCCGGTTCCAGACGCCGTCGGGGCCGGACCAGTGGGCGGCGGTGGTGAGCCAGGACCAGGTGTCCGAAAGCGTGTTCACGGCCACCTCCCGTTCCGGAGCGTGTTCATGCCCGCCTCCGGGTCCAGGGCGTCAGCAGGCGGCCCGCTCCCAGGAGCAGCAGGTCGGCGGCGACGGCGATGACGACGCACAGGACGGAGGCGGTGAGCACCTGGGCCTTGAAGTACGTGTTCATGCCGGAGTAGATGAGGTTGCCGAGTCCGCCGTGGCCGACGACCGCCCCGACGGTGACCAGGGAGACCGCGGAGACGGTGGCGATGCGCAGCCCGGCCATCGCCGCGGGCAGGGCGAGCGGGAGTTCCACGGCGAGCACCAGGCGCAGCGGGCCGTACCCCATGCCGCGGGCGGCCTGCCGGGTCTCCTCGGGGACGGCCCGGAGCCCGGCCAGGATGTTGCGGACGAGCAGCGTCAGGGAGTAGAGGACGAGCCCCGCGATCACCAGCGCGGCGGAGAGTCCGTACAGCGGCAGCAGGAGCGAGAACATCGCCAGCGACGGGATCGTGTACAGGATCGTCGTCAGGCCGAGCACCGGCCCGGCCGCCCAGCGCCACCGGCGGGCCGCCAGGGCAGGCGGGACGGCGAGCACCACGGCGACGGCCACCGCGGCGGCCGTCAGCTGGAGATGCTGGAGCACCGCCTCCACGAGGATCTCGCGGCGGCTGGAGAGATAGGCGCCGCAGATCCACTCGTTGCGGGCGAGGCAGTCGTCCGGAGGCGCCATCACCTGTTCATTCGAGCGCGACAGCAGTGCCGTCGCAGGTCAGGGGCGGCCGTTCGGGGTGTTTGAGCGAGTGCTCACCGCTCTGGTGGCGTCCGGGCTCACAGGGGTTGAGCACTCATCCAAGCACTACGGCGGACTGTTCGGCTGGACCTTCGAGCCCGGCCCCTCGGACGGCGGCGGCTTCGCGATCACGGCCCCCGGGACTCCGGGCGGTGGGCACGGCGGCGACCTTGGCGCCGGGCCGTACGTGTTCTTCCGGGTCGACGGCCTGGGCGCTGCCGTGTCCAAGGTCCGTGAGCTCGGCGGCACGGTGGACGAGGAGTGCCTCAGGGCCGACGACGAGGAGTCGGCCGCCCGGTTCGGGCGCTCGCGGTTCTGCCGTGACGACCAGGGTTCCTCGTTCGGCCTGCACGAGCCGCCGGCAGCCGCCCGACGCGCACGAGTCACCGCACACGTACCCGTACAGCGCGAACAGGAGCTTTCGGCACACGTGCGGACGCGGGAGCGCGATCGGAAGCGAAAGCGGAACGTCCTGGGCCGTGCGAGCAACCCTCCATGCCCTGCTGCCGTCTTGATCCATGACAGGACGGTTCGCCGCGTGTGACGAGCGGCGTCCAACCCCCACATGATCCGGGCCGGTACGACCGGGGCGACTATTCCCTCCGTGTATACACAGAGGGAATAGTCGCCCCGGTGCGGGCCCGGCAGCGCGCGGAAGGCACCCATGCAGACCAAGGCACTGGCGCCCGAGTACCAGGGAGCTCTCACCAAGATGTCGGTGAACGCCTCCCTCACCGACGTACTCGCCGAGGGAGTACGCCACCTGAGGCAGGCCGAGCTCTCCGGATCGCAGGAGGAGGTGGCGCGTTCGGGCCTCGCCGTGGCCGAGGCGCACCGCAGGCTCGGGCAGGTGGCGGAGGCCGACCGGGCCTGGAAGGCCAGCTACCGGGCCGCGCGGTCGGCCGGGAACACCGGGGCGATGGCCTGGGCGCTGTGGAGCGGCGGCACGCTGGCGCGGCAGCGCGGCGCGCTGCGGCTCGCGTTCCGGCTGCTGGGCCTCGCCGCCGAGCTGGGGAAGCAGGGCGGCGACGTGGTCGCCCGCGGCTACTCCCTGGCCGGCCTCGCCGAGACCGGACGGATCCAGGGCGACTACGCCACCGTCGCGACGCTGCACGAACAACTGCTGGCCGAGGCCCGCGCCCGGGGCGAGGCCCGGCACACCGTCTGGGCGCTGGAGGGCATCGCGCAGATCCACCGCAACACCGGTTCGCTGGACACGGCGCTGGAGATGTTCGAGGAGGCGGCCGTCCTGGCGGGCGACGCTGACGACCGGCGGGGCCGGGCCTGGGCGCTGCGCGGCATCGCCGACATCGTTTCCCTCCGGGACGGGGCGACCGGGCGGGCACTCGGCCTGCTCTCGGAGGCCGAGGTCACCTGCCGTGAGATGAAGCTGTCCAGCGCCCTGGCGTACAACCACAAGATGCGGGCCAATGTGCTGTTCCGGGCCGGACGGTACGAGGAGGCCCGCGCGGTCTACGAGCAGGCGCTCGGCGAGTTCCGCGCGATGGACGAGCCCCGGGGCGAGGCGCTGTCCTCGCTCGGACTGGTCAAGGCGCGGGCCAGGCTCGGCCGGGACCGCGACGAGACCGCCGCCGAGCTGGACGAACTGCGTGGCAGACTCAGCCGGATCGGACTGCTGAACGCCCGGGAGATGGTCGAGAAGGCGTACGCCGAACTCGGCGTGGAACAGGCCGTGGCGGCCGGGGGGGACGAGCGCCGATGACGCTCTCCACGACCCGACGGGCGAGTGCGCCGCAGATACTGGACCGGTGCCGCGAGCTCGTGCGCCCGGCCCTGGTGCGGTCGGTCGGACGGCTGCACCCCTGGCACGCGGAGACGGCGGCCTTCTCGCTCGGCTGGAGCGGGACCGGCGGCGAGCCGGTGCCCGGATCGCAGGGCAAGGGCGTCCGCCAGGCGCTCGCGGTGCTCGGCGCGGAGGCCGCGGGCGGCAGCGGGGCGGAGGCGGTGCCCGGCGCCGTCGCCGTCGAGCTGATCCACACCTTCTCGCTGATCCACGACGACATCATGGACGGGGACGAGACCCGTCGCCGCCGGCCGACGCTCTGGAAGGCGTACGGCACCGGCCCGGCGGTCCTCGCGGGGGACGCCCTGTTCGCGCTGGCCGTCTCCACGCTGGCGGAGGCTCCGGGGCCGGGTGGCCCCGCGGCGGTGCGGCAACTGGCGGGCGCGCTGGGCGATCTGGTGCACGGTCAGGCGCAGGACCTGCTGTTCGAGTCCCGGCCGTGGACCGGGCCCGGGGCGGTCCTGCCGCACGAGTACCGGTCGATGGCGACCCTCAAGACGGGCTCCCTGCTCGGTTGCGCGGCCGCCCTGGGCGCCGTGCTGGCGGGCGCCCCGGCGGGCACCGTCGAGGCGCTGGACCTGGCGGGGCGGCATGTGGGAGTGGCGTTCCAGGCGGTGGACGACCTGCTCGGGATCTGGGGCGATCCGCAGGTGACCGGCAAACCGGTGCACAGCGATCTGCGCCGGCTCAAGAAGACGTACCCGGTGCTCGCGGCCCTGTCCGCCGACCACCCGGCGGCCCGGCGGCTCGATGCGCTGCTCGCCTCCGCCGGACCGGTCGACGACCTGGCGGCGCGCCGTGCGGCCGAGCTGATCGACGAGGCCGGCGGGCGGCGGGCCACGATCGCCGAGGCGCAGGAGCACCTGGCCGCGGCCCGCGCCTGTCTGGACCGGGTGCCGCTGGCCGAGGAGGCGCGCGCGGATCTGCTGACGCTGGTCCCGTACCTCGTGGACCGCACCGGCTGACCCGGGGCCGCCCGCCGGAAAACGGCGGGCGGCCCCGATCCGTCCTCGGGCACGATGGGCTCCGCGAGGCGCTCCCCCCAGGGCGTTCGCCCGCGTATCCGCGCCTGTGACGACGTAAGGACTCCCCCGGTATGACCGCCCTCCCCGCCCCCGTCCCGGCGCTGCTCGTCATCGACGTCCAGTCGGCGTTCGTCGCGGGTGACGCCGCCGTGCCCGACGCGCCCCGGCTGCTGGACCGGGTGACGGATCTGGTCGGGCGGGCCCGGGAGGCCGGGGCGCTCGTCGTGCATCTGCAGAACGACGGCCCGGCCGGGGAGCCCGACGAGCCGGGGACGCCCGGATGGGAGCTGCACCTGCCCGTGCGCACCGGCCCGGCCGAGACCGTGATCCGCAAGAGCGAGGACGACGGTTTCGAGGGGACGTCGCTGGAGGCCGAGCTGACGGCGGCGGGCGTCCGGTCGCTCGCCGTGTGCGGGGTGATGTCGGAGATGTGTGTGCTGGCCACCGCCCGCCGGGCCCTGGAGCTGGGCTACCGGGTCGTCCTGCCGCACGACGCCCACGCCACGTACGACATTCCGGCCGCGCCGGACATCAGTGACGTGGTCCCTGCGGCGATGGCGTCGCGGGTCGCGGAATGGGCGCTGGGCGACGAGGTGGAGCTCGTGGCGCGGGCCACGAACGTCACTTTCAGCACCGCGGGAACGGCGTGATCGGCCGGTAGATGGTGACGCCATCCGGTGCGGCGATCGGCGGTGCGAGGTACGCCGCAAAAAGGTGACGGTATGACCGGCGGGATCCGTACGGAGCGCCGCCGCCATTCCGTGCGGCAGCCCTCCACAGGCCCTTTCGCCACTTGCCCGAAAAGGGCTCGCGGCCATGCGCCGGCCTGTTGCGCGACCACTCGAACGGCCCCCCGACAGGCGTAATCCCCCTGTGGTCGTATGAGCGAGTCACGCGCACGATTTCGCCACATATCTGCCAAAGTGCACTTCGGCTTTACTCACCGGATTGAGCGAAGAGAGCCGTGCGTGCTGCACATGCGTCGTACTGAAGAAAGACAATTGACGGTCCTTCATTTGGTTCAGCCCGTGGACGGCGGAGTGGCCCGGGTCGTCACCGATCTCGTCAGGGCCCAGGCCGGGTCCGGGCTGCGCCCCGTGGTGGCCTGTCCGCCCGGCAGTCCGCTGGCCCTCGGGGCTGCGGCAGCGGGCGCCGAGGTCCACGACTGGTCCGTCACCCGTGCCCCCGGGCCCCGGCTGGCCGGTGAGGTCGCCGCCGCGCGCCGGATCGTCCGCGCGAGCCGCCCGCACGTGGTGCACGCCCACAGCGCCAAGGCAGGGCTGGCGGGCCGGATCGCGGTGCGCGGCCGGGTCCCCACCGTGTTCCAGCCGCACGCCTGGTCGTTCGAGGCCGTCGGCGGGCGCACCGCGGAACTCGCGCTCGGCTGGGAGCGGTTCGGCGCGCGCTGGGCCGATCACATCCTGTGCGTCAGCGAGTCCGAACGCCGTACCGGACAGGAGGCGGGCATCGCGGCCCGCTGGTCGGTCATCCACAACGGCATCGACCTCGACCGCTTCCGTCCCGGCGGCCACGCGGACCGGGCGGAGGCCCGCGCCTCGCTGCCCCTGCTGGACGGTGTCGACCGGGACGCTCCGCTGGTCGTCTGCGTCGGCCGGCTGACCCGGCAGAAGGGGCAGGACGTCCTGCTGCGGGCCTGGCGCCGGATGCCGGTGGCCGGGGCCCGGCTGGCCCTGGTGGGCGACGGGCCGGACCGGGGCGGACTGGAGGAATCGGCCCCGTCCAGCGTGCTGTTCACCGGTGCCTGCGAGGACGTACGGCCGTGGATCCACGCGGCGGACGTCCTCGTGCTGCCCTCCCGCTGGGAAGGCATGGCCCTGGCCCCGCTGGAGGCGATGGCCTGCGGCCGCGCCGTCGTGATGACCGACGTGAGCGGGGCGCGGGAGAGCCTGCCGCCCGGCCACGAGGACCACTGTCTGGTGCCGCCGGAGGACCCGGCGGCACTGGCCGCGGCGCTGACCGCGCTGCTCACCGACCCGGAACTGCGCGAGGCGGTGTCCCGCCGGGCCCTGCGCCACACCCGGGCGGCCTTCGACGTCCGACGGACCGCGGGGGCGGTTGCCGGTCTCTACCAGGAACTTGTCGGCATGTCCGGCCCCACGACGAGGAAGCGCACCGAGCGATGACGATGGAGAGTGCACCGGTTCCCGGCGCCGGCCAGGCCACAGCCGTACAGGCTCACACCGTTCATCCGCCGCGAAGAAGCGGTGGCGGTGCGCAGGCGCAGCCCGGCGAGCGCCGGGCCGTCCGGTACGGCCGTCCCGCACCGCTCCTGTGCGCGGACGCCCTGGCCCCGGCGGTGACGTTCGCCCTGGTCGTCCCGGTCTCGTGGCCGTGGCCGCTGGTGGCCGTCCAGGCGGTGGCGCAGGTGCTGCTCTTCGCCCGACGCGGCCTGTACCGGATGCGTTTGTCCTCCTCGGTCCTCTCCGAACTGCCCGCGCTCCTCGGTCTCGCCCTTCTCCAGTGGTACGTGACCATGGAGGTGCTGGACGCCTGGGCCCCGCAGCAGGCGATCGACTGGGCGGTGCTCGCGTACGGGGCGGGCGTGCAGACCGCGCTGACCTGCGCGGGACGCGCGGCCGTGTACCGGGCGCGGCGGCGGTCCGCCGCCCGCCGCCCGCTGTCCACGCTGGTCGTGGGCCAGGGGCCGCCGGCCCGTCAGGTGACGGCGGCACTGTACGACCATCCCGCGTACGGGCTGCGGCCGGTCGGTCTGGTCGCCGCCCCCGCGGCCGGGGACGAGAAGCAGACGACGGGTTCCGACACCAGGCCGCTCCCGGTCCTGGGCTCGCTCCAGGAGGTGGGGCGGGCCGTCGTGCAGAACAGCGTGCGGCACGCGGTGTTCACTGCGCCGCCCGAGGCCACCCCGGACGGGGCCGCTCTCTTCACCCTGCTCACCGGACACGGCTGCCGGGTGTGGCTGGTCACCGGGCCCGGAGCCGTCGCGGGCCCCCCGGTGGGAGGCCGCCCCGATCACCTGTGGGGCTTCACCGCCCAGCCCCTGCACGACGTGGCGAACCATCCTCTCGGCCACGGGGTGAAGCGGGCGATGGACGCCGTCCTGGCCACGGCCGGACTGCTGCTGGCGGCCCCGGTGATGGCGGCCTGCGCCCTGGCCGTGCGGCTCTCCGACGGACCGGGCGTGATCTTCCGGCAGGAGCGCGTCGGCCGCCATGGACGTCCTTTCGTCCTGCTGAAGTTCCGCACGCTGCGGCCCGCCGACGTCCAGGAGTCGGCCACCCGCTGGAACGTCGCATCCGACGGGCGGATGAGCCGGGTCGGCCGTGTGCTGCGCCGGACCTCCCTCGATGAGCTGCCGCAGCTGTGGAACGTCCTGCGCGGCGACATGAGCATGGTCGGACCCCGCCCCGAACGCCCCTTCTTCGTGGCGCAGTTCAGCCGCGCCTATCCCGGCTATCAGGCCCGCCACCGGATGCCGGTCGGCATCACGGGTCTGGCCCAGGTGAACGGGTTGCGGGGTGACACCTCGATCGAGGAGCGGGCCCGCTTCGACAACAACTACATCGAGACCTGGTCGCTGTGGCAGGACGCGTGCGTGCTGGCGCGGACCGCGGGCTCCCTGTTCCGGCTCGGAGGCAGCTGATCATGGCCGCCGTCCTGACTCCGCCCGCGCCGACGCCGTCAGCCGGGCCCCGCACCGTCTCCCGTCCCTCGTGGGGCGGTTGGCGCAGCCGTTGGCCGCTGCTGCCGCTGGTCGCCACCGTCCTGCTGCCCGCCCTGCCCGCCCTGCCCCACGGGCTCTCGGGCGGGGGCGGCGGTCCGGCGGTCGGACCGGCCGACCTGGCCTCGGGCCTCGCGGTGCTCGTGTGCGTGGGACGGCTGCTGTATCTGCGCCGGCGCCCGCTGAGCGCCGCCGCCGCGCTGGTGCTGGGGCTGCCCGCCGTGGGCTTCACGGTGGCCACGGTCACGGCGGCGGACCCGGCGGCGGCCCTGCCGGGGCTCGTGCGCTATCTCCAGGTCTTCGTCCTCGTACCGATCGCCGTGTGTCTGCTCCTCCGGGACGCGCACGGGTTCCGGATCGTCGCCGGCTCGCTCGTGCTCCTGGCGGTGGTCCAGGGCATCACGGGCGTCCATCAGTACGTCACGGGGACCGGCGCCTCCTACATGGGCGAGGACATCCGGGCGGTCGGCACCTTCGGGCCCAGTGACGTCATGGGGATGGCGACCGTCGTCGCCTACGGACTGCTCGTCGCCGCGGCCTGCGCCCTGCGCACGCCCGGCGACGCCCCGGCCTGGCTGCGGCCGGCAGCCGCCGTCCTCGGCGTCGCGCTGATCGTGCCCCTGACGCTGTCGTTCAGCCGGGGCGTGTGGATCGCCACGGCCGCCGCGGTGCTCGTCGCCCTGGCGCTGACCGGGCGGCGGCAGGCGCTGACGTCACTGGCCGTGCTGGGCGCGGCCGGGTTGGTGGTGGTCGGCGGGTTCGGCATCGGCTCCGAGATGATCGCGGACCGGGCCGCCAGCGTGACCCGGGTGACCAGCACCCCGGACCGGTCGGTCGGCGACCGCTACGCGATGTGGAGCGCGGCGGGCGCGATGTGGCGCGAGCAGCCGGCCGCCGGGGTCGGCCTCAAGGGCTTCCCCGTCCACCGTGACGGACACGCCTCGATCGGGCTCTCCTCCGGCAGCGACACCGCCGGGGCGGGCCAGGAGTTCCGCCGGCAGGCGCTCCTGTCACCGCACAACATGTATCTCCTCGTCCTCAGCGAGCAGGGCCTCATCGGCCTGACCGCGCTGGTGGGCAGCTGGGCGGCGATCCTGGTCGGCGCGATCCGCAGACTGCGCGTCGCCCGCTCGCGCGGACACACGGCCCTGGACTGCGGCCTGGCGGCGGTGGCCCTGATGACCTGGCAGAGCGTCAACTTCCTGTACGCGGACATCGGCGGGCCCACCACGGTGCTGAGCGGCGTCATCCTGGGGCTGGCCGCCTGGTGGGCACTGGCCGAGCCGGACCGGGTGAGCGCCGCATGAGCGACACCGGTACGGGGACGGAGGCCGAGCCGCGCCCGGCGGACACGGCACCCGTCCCGACGCTGCTCCCGGCGCCTGGGGCGGGGCCCGAGGGACCAGTCGCCCCCGGCACCGCGCCGGAGACGGACAGCGGCGAGGCGCCCCGGCTCGGGTCCTTCCTCGCCCGCGCGGCGGCGGGGACAGCGGTGCTGACCGTGCTGGGGGCCGTCCTCGGTCTGGTGCGGGACCAGGCCATCGCCCGGTACTTCGGGGCGAGCGACGCCAGCGACGCGTTCCTCATCGCCTGGACCGTGCCCGAGATGGCGGCGACGCTGCTGATCGAGGACGGGATGGCGCTCCTCCTCGTCCCGGCCTTCAGCCTTGCCCTGACCCGACGCGCGGCGGGCGAGGGGGGACCCGGTCCCGACCCCGTACGGGATCTGGTGGCGGCCACGCTCCCCCGCCTGTTCCTCCTGCTCTCCGGCGGCGCGGCCCTGCTGATCGCGGGCGCCCCGTGGTTCGTGGGCATGCTGGCCCCCGGCCTCGCCGATCCGCGGCTCGCGGTGGACTGCACCCGGCTGACCGCGGTCACCGTCCTCACCTTCGGGATCACCGGCTACTTCAGCGCCGCGCTGCGCGCGCACCGCAGCTTCCTGCCGCCGGCCGGGGTCTATGTCGCGTACAACCTCGGCATCATCGGGATGACGCTGGCCCTGCACGCGGCGTGGGGGGTACGGGCCGCGGCGGTGGGGGTCGCGGTCGGCAGCGTACTGATGATCCTGACCCAGCTGCCCCTGTTCCTGCGGCTGGTGCCGCCCGGGCGGCCCCGGCTGCCGAGGCTCGGGCGACGGAAGCGGCGGGCCGCGCGGACCGCTCCGCTGCTGGGGTTCGCGGTCCTGGCCCCGGTGGTCCTGTTCGTGGTGAGCCGTCAGTCCCAGGTGCTGGTGGAGCGCTTCCTCGCTTCCACGCTGCCGGCGGGCGCGATCTCGCATCTGAACTACGCGCAGAAGGTCGCACAGATGCCGATGGTGCTGTCGCTGATGATCTGCACGGTGACCTTCCCGGTGGTCGCGCAGGCCATGGCCGCCGGGGACCGGGAGAAGGCCCGGCGGCGGGTCGAGCGGGACCTGGCGCTGGCCGGGATGGTGGTGCTGCTCGGCACGGCGGTCGTCCTCGGCTACGCGCCCCGGATCATCGAGGTGCTCTTCCAGCGCGGCGCGTTCGACGTCTCGGACACCGACTCCACCGCCCAGGTGATGCGGGTGTACGCGCTGGGGCTGCTGGGGCACTGTCTGGTCGGCGCGCTGAGCCGGCCGTTCTTCTCGTCCGGGCGGCCCACCTGGTTCCCGGCGTTCGCCATGGGCACCGGGCTGCTGGTCACCATGGGGGCCGGGTACGCGCTGACGTACCGCTTCGGCGTGAACGGCATCGCGACCGCCAACGCGATCGGGATCAGCACGACGGCGCTGCTGCTCCTCATGGGCCTCGGCCCCCGGGTGGTGCCGATCCGGACTCGGGCCGTCGCGCTGTCGCTGGGCCGGCTCACCGGGGCGTCGCTGGCGGCGGGCGTGGCCGGCTGGGCGTGTGCTCCCCTGGTGCCCGACGCGTTGCTGAGTCTCGCCGCCGGGTGTCTCCTCGTCCCCTCCGTGTTCTTCCTGACCGGGCTCGCCCTGCGTTCGCCCGAGGTCGTATCCCTGCTGGCACTCACCCGACGGAGGTTCCTTGATGGCCGCTGAATCCTCGGCACACTGCGCCGACGCTCCCTCGTCCCGGCTCCGCCCGCACACCCGCCGTCAGCCATGGATCCTCACGTACCACTCGGTGACGGACCCGAGCGACGATCCGTACGGCATCACCGTCTCCCCCGAGCGCCTCGACGAGCAGCTGTCCTGGCTGCGCAGCCGGCGGCTGACGGGGGTGGGGGTGTCCGAGCTGCTGCGCGCGGGGGCGGCGGGGCGGCGCGGGCTGGTCGGGCTGACCTTCGACGACGGGTACGCGGACTTCCTCGGCGAGGCACTGCCGGTGCTGCGCAAGCACGGCTTCCGGGCGACGGTCTTCGTGCTGCCGGGACGGCCGGGCGGGGTCAACGCGTGGGACCCGCTGGGTCCGCGCAAGCCGCTGCTCACCCACGAGGACGTCCTGCGGGTCGCCGCCGCGGGCATGGAGGTCGGCTCGCACGGCCTGTACCACCAGGACCTGACGGCGCTGCCGGACGAGGAGCTGCGCCGGGAGGCCGTCCACAGCCGGGAACTGATCGGCGATCTCACCGGCACGCTCCCGGAGGGCTTCTGCTATCCGTACGGGATCCTCGACCGCCGGGTCACGGAGGCCGCGCGTACGGCCGGTTACGGCTACGCGTGCGCGCTGGCTCCCGGCCCGCTGCTCAGCCGGTTCGCCCTGCCCCGCACCCACATCAGCCAGGCGGACCGGGGGGTGCGGCTGTGGGCGAAGGATCTGCGGCACGGGCTGCGGCAGGTGGCGGCGCCCGGTACGGGCTCGCGGGTCGCCGGGCCGGTGCGGACGGGCGGCCCGCGGTGAGGGCGCTGCACGTCATCACCGGGCTCGGGGTCGGCGGCGCCGAGCGCCAGCTGCGGCTGCTGCTGCGTCATCTGCCGGTGGAGTGCGACGTCGTGACGCTCACCAACCCGGGGGCGGTGGCCGAGGAGCTGCGGTCCGACGGGATCCGGGTGACCCATCTCGGGATGCGCGGCAACCGGGACCTGTCGGCCGTCGGAAGGCTGGCCCGGCTGATCCGGGACGGCCGCTACGACCTGGTCCATACCCATCTGTACCGGGCCTGTGTGTACGGCAGGATCGCGGCCCGGCTCGCCGGGGCCCGGGCCACCGTCGCGACCGAACACTCCCTGGGGCGCGCCGAGATCGAGGGCCGCCCGCTCACCCGGGGCATCCGTGCCCTCTACCTCTCCACCGAACGCCTCGGCTCGGCGACCGTCGCCGTCTCCTCCACCGTGGCCGGCCGGCTGCGGGACTGGGGGGTGCCCGCCGACCGGATCCGGCTGGTGCCCAACGGGATCGACGCGGACCGGTTCCGCTTCGACGGGGAGCGGCGGGCGTCCGTCCGGGCGGCCCTGGGCATTCCCGAGGAGGCGTTCGTCGTCGGCGGGGTCGGGCGGCTGGTGCCGGGCAAGCGGTTCGACGTGCTGATCCGCGCGGTCGCCGCCCTGCCCGAGGCGCGGCTGCTGCTGGCCGGGGACGGACCGGAGGCGGGGGCTCTGCGGGCGCTGTCCCTGCGGCTCGGTGCGGTGGACCGGATCCGGTTCCTCGGGGAGTGCGACGAGGACGGGGACGGCCCGGTCCCGGGTGTGCCGGCGCTGCTCAGCGCCCTGGACGCCTTCGTCTCCACGTCGCGAGAGGAGTCCTTCGGCCTCGCCGCCGTGGAGGCGCTCGCCGCCGGACTGCCCGTGCTCCACGACGCCTGCCCGGCCATCGACGACCTGCCCGCAGCCCACGCCCCGGGGGCCACCCGGATCGCCGGGAGCCCCGAGGAGCTGACGGCCCGGCTGCGGCAGCGGATACAGGCCCGCGGGGACCGGCAGCCGCCGCCCCGGGCCGTCGGCCATTACGACATCAGGCGCAGCAGCGAGCGCCTGATGGATGTGTACGCGTACGCCCTCGACACCGCCCCACCGAACCGGAGAGCCCTTTCATGACCGAGTCACCCGAGCAGCAGCGACATGTCGTCGTCCGTCGGCTGCGCACCGCCCTCACCCGGCTTCCGCACTGGTGGCCGCTGCCCGTCTGTGTGCTGATCGGCACCGCGTCCGGACTCTCGTACGGTGCGCTCGCCGCGCCGCAGTACGAGGCCACGAGCTATGCGATGGCGGTCGCCGAAGGGGAGACGGACCCCTCGGCGGCACTGGGGTACGCCCAGTCGTACGGGCGGCTGACGACGAGCGACGCGACGCTCTCGTACGCCCAGGGCGCGGCCGGCGAGCCGTTGCGCGAACTGCGGTCCCACGTCCGGTCGGAGACCTCGCCCGACTCGCCGATGATCGCGGTGACGGGCACGTCCGAGGACCGGCACCGGGCGGCCGACATCGCGAACGCGGTCATCGAGGCCGTCGTCGTGAGCAGCGGCCACGTCTCCGAGGACACCGGGGTGAAGCTGATCAAGTTCACCCATGCGATGACGCCGGACCGGCCGGTCTCACCGTCGGTGCCGCTGGGTAGCGCCGTGGGGGCGGCGGCGGGCGGTCTGCTGGGCGGTCTCGTGCTGCTGGTGCGGCCGCGCCGGGCCGGCTGGAGCGTCTCGGCGCAGGTGCCCGGCCCGACGGCCGGGGGCGGCAGCGTCGCCCAGGACGAGCGGGAGCTCGTCCGATGACGGCGCACCGGGCGGGCAGCCTCGCCGTGACCCTGTGCCGGGACTTCCGGGAGTTCGGCGCGCTGGCCGGGGAGTGGGACGCGCTGCACCGCCGCTGCGCCACCGCCACCCCGTTCCAGAGCCACGCGTGGCTGCACTCGTGGTGGATCTCGTACGGGCAGGAGGGCCGGCTGCGGGTGCTGCTGGTCCGCCGGTCGGGGCGGCTGATCGGGGCGGCCCCGCTGATGCTGGTGCACCGTCCGATGCCGCTGCTCGTCCCGATGGGCGGGGCCATCTCCGACTTCTTCGACATCCTCCTGGACGAGGAGGAGGCCGGGTACGCGGTGGGGGCGCTGGGGCGCGGTCTGGACCGGGCTGCCCGGCACACCGTGGTGGACCTGCGGGAGGTCCGGCCGGACGCGTCCGCGCAGTTGCTGTTCGGGCGGTGGCCGGGAGCCAGGAGCCGGCTCACGGACTCGACGTGCATGGAGCTTCCGGCCGAGCCGCTGGCCGACCTCGTGGCCCGGCTGACGGGCTCGCGGGGGCAGCGGCTGCGCTCGAAGCTGCGCAAGGTCGACGCGCTGGGCGTCGAGGCGCACCGGATCCCGCGGGACGGGGTGCCGGCGGCGGTCGGCACGCTGCTGCGGCTGCACGAGCGGCAGTGGGAGGGCCGGGGGGTCAATCCCGAGCATCTGCGGGCGCGGTTCTCGGACCATCTGATCCGGTCGGTGGGGCGGATGGTGGCGGACGGCACCGCGGCCATGACCGAGTTCCGGCTGAACGGCGAGGTGGTGGCGTCCAACCTGTCGTTGCAGTCCGGGCATCTGACGGGCGGCTATCTGTACGGCGCGGATCCGGCGCTGCGCGAGCGGAAGGTGGATGTGTCGACGATGCTGCTGCGCGAGGTCGCCCAGCAGGCCTCGGACGCCGGGCGCGAGGTGCTGAGCCTGCTGCGCGGTGCGGAGAGCTACAAGAACCACTGGGGGCCGGTGCCCGTGGTCAACCAGCGGCTGCTGCTGGCCCGCCCGGGGCTCGAACCGCTGCTGCGGCTGCGCGAGTCGCAGGTGGCGGTGCGGGAGCGGGCGGTGGAGACCGTGAAGGCCCGGTTCCCGGCGGCGCGTGACTGGCGCGAGCGGCTGACGGGGCTTCCGGTGATCGGGCGCTGACGCGCCGGGCGTACGCCGGGCAGGGGCGTCGGAGATATCACCTATGAGGTGTTCCGTTACCATCCGGCGTCTCCCGCGTTGACAGGGGGTGCGGGCCTCGCGTCCGCAGCACACCCCCTTCTTTACAAGGAGTTCTGAATGTCTCGTATGACGAAGGTCGCCGCGGTCATGGCGGGCACCGGCGCCCTGATCGCCGGCGGCGCCGGCATGGCGTCCGCGGACGCCGGCGCGCAGGGCCTCGCGGCCGCCTCCCCCGGCGTCGGCTCGGGCAATGTGGCCCAGCTCCCCGTGCACGTGCCGGTGAACCTCTGCGGCAACACGATCAACGTGGGCGGTCTGCTGAACCCGGCCTTCGGCAACACCTGCGTCAACGCCGACGGCGGTCACCACGACAAGGGCGACTACGGCTACGGCCGCTGATCCCCCGTAGTTCCGGAAGGGCCGGCTCCCTCCTCGCGGAGGGAGCCGGCCCTTCCTTCGTCCGGGCTCAGGCGTAGCGGTAGGTCTTGCTGTGGTCGAGGAGTTTCCTCGGGGTCACTCCCCACGGGGGCATCGCCTCGTCGATGCCGAAGACGTAGTCACGGTCCGGTCCGGGCGAGGCGGGCTTGCGGCCCGGTAGGTAGGCGGACTTCGGGTGGGCCTTGCGCCACCGGTCCCACAGCAGGTCGATGAAGGAGTGGTGGAGCCAGAACACCGGGTCCTCGGGGGAGGCCGCGCCCGCCATCGGACCCCCGACCCACTGGTGGACCTGGTTGTGGAGGCCCACCGTGCGCACACCCCGGATCCCCCATCCCTCGATGCGGTTGCGGAAGCCCTCGGTGCTGATGCTGTTCCAGGGCTGCGTGTCGTAGACGGGGTCCTTGAGCGCCCGTGCCACGTCGTTCCCGGTGGGGAGGGAGACCGGGTTTCCGCCGGGCCTGCCGAAGTTGCGGGTGAGGTAGTGCTCGTCGGTGACGCCCCTGCCCACGCTCCAGTTGCCCGCGTCGTAGGCGAACGCTCCGGTGGTGACCTGGCGGTCGCCGGGCCTGCCGTTGCCGCCGAGGAAGTCCTCCGCCCACAGGGATGAGGTCGGCTTGTTGTCCCGGGTCCAGTCCCAGTAGGGGACGCTGACGCCCGCGTCGACGCCCTGGAGCGCCTTCTCGAACTCCAGCAGGTACTGGCGGTGCCAGGGGAAGAACGAGGACGTCATGTGCGCCGGACGCGGCCGCCTCTCGGTGTCCATGACGTAGTACTCCCGGTGCATGACGACGAAGTCGTCGTAGCGGCCCGAGCGCTTCAGTTTCAGGATCGCGTCGACGAGTCGGCGCTTTTCGGTGCGCGTGAGGTCGCGCTGGTTCTTGCGGGTGTACACCGGTGCTGGTCCTCCTGGTTCACATGCGGTGTGTGGCGGGGTGCGCGAGTCCGGCGGCGCCGAGCTCGTCGACGGCGGCACGGGCCGTCTCCAGCAGCGTCGGGTACGACTCGTAGTGCCGAACGTCGCTCAGATAGGTGCCGTCCGCCCGCCTCATGACGTGCAGCGGCCTGCCGTCGATGCGGATCTCGGTGCCGGGTTCGGCGGCGACCAGCACGCGGTCGTCGTCCGAGGCCGCGGCGGGGACGACGGCGGTCGCCGTCCCCCGGATCTCCCGGCCCCGGTACATCTCGGCGAACTCTTCCGTCGTGGCTCCGGGGCCTGCTCCGGGCGCCTCGGGCGCCGGCGCGGGCCGGGCCGCGGTGGCCTGCTCACGGTCGAGCAGCGGGATCAGGGCGCCTGCGGTGCCCGTGACCACGGCTGCGGTGAAGGCTCCGCGCAGGACGATCCGGCGGGAGGGAACGCGGGTGCCGCCCGGTTTCGCGGGGGTGGGGCTCATGAGATGACTGCCTGCCTCTCGTTGACTCGACTCGTTAACTCGTCCGAGTTGCCTCTGATGGCGATGTTGACAACGAGGCGATGGCGAAACAGTTCTCGTGCGTGCGGCGTACGGCCCACTCGCGGCGGTCACGTTGGGTCAAACGCGTGAGGGCGCGGGGCCATCAGGCGCTACGGGCCGCGTCGGGCGGCCTCCTACGGCCGGTGGACCGGAACATGGCCGGGCGAACCGTGGAGGTGATGGGCATGACCGTTCCGTACCAGCTGTCCGGGGACCGTGTACTGCGCGCGGCGGACGTCGATCTGGCCGACCCGGCGTTCTGGCGGTTGCCGCGCCCCGAGAGGCTCCGGGCGTTCGCCCTGCTGCGGGAGCTGGACGCGCCGGTCCTGTTCACTCCACGGCCCGGTACCGCGCGCACCTCCGGCAAGCCGTTCCACGCCCTGGTGCGCCATGCCGACGTGCGGACCGCGAGCCGCACGCCCAAGGTGTTCGCGAGCGCCCCGGGGGTCACCACCCCGGAGCCGGCCGGCTGGGCGAAGGCGCTGTTCGGGAACTCGATGGTCAACATGGACGGGCCCGAGCACGCGGCGCTGCGCCGGATCATCTCGCGGCGGTTCACCCCGCGGCTGCTGGCGGACGTCGAGGAGAACGTCGGCCGGCTCGCCGGGCGGCTGGTGGACGAGCTGATCTCCGAGCGGCCCGGGGACTTCATGCCGTCGGCGGCCTCACGCCTGCCGCTGGAGGTGATCTGCGACCTGATGGGCATCCCGCAGGCGTACCGGGCGCGGATCGCGGAGCAGATCGACCACGCCTCGGAGCACGTCGGCGTCGAGCGCCGGGGCCGGGCCCGGCTGCGGATTCCCGGCCGGGGGCTGGCGTCCCTGGCCCGGATGCAGTGGGTCATGGGGCGCCTCGCCCGGGAGCGCCGCCGGCACCCCGAGGACGACCTGGTCTCGGCGCTCGTGCGGGCGGACGTCGACGGCGAGGCACTGTCCGGGCGGCAACTGGGGGCCTTCTTCTCGCTGCTGCTGGTGGCCGGGGTGGAGACGACCCGTAACGCCATCGCGCACGGGCTGTTCCTGATCGACCGGCATCCGGAGCAGCGGGAGCTGCTGCGGTCCGACTTCGACCGGTACATCGGCGGCGCCGTCGACGAGATCGTCCGGCATTCCACGCCGATCATCCAGTTCCGCAGGACCGTCACCACTGCATGCGAACTCGGCGGCCGTACGTTCGTTCCGGGCGAGAAAGTCGCCCTCGTCTACGCGTCGGCCAATCGCGACGAGACGGTTTTCACCCATCCGGATCGCTTCGACATCACCCGGTCGCCCAATCCCCATCTGGGGTATGGCGGCGGGGGCCCGCATCACTGTCTGGGAGCTCATCTGGCCCGCCTCGAAATGACAGCGCTGTTCCGGGAACTGATCGACCGAAGGCCCGTCATGCGGAATCTGGGAGATCCGGAACTGGTCGATTCGAATTTCGACAACCGGGTCGGTTCGCTGCCGTTCACGTTCGGCCCCACATTCACCTGAACAGCACACCTGCAACGCCGAATACGATAAATGGCCCCCTGCGCATGCCGCCGTTGCATGATGATGAAACTCTCTCTATCAGGCCGAACCGGCCGAAATTCACCGCAGCCAGGAGGAGTAATGCCGGCAAAGCGCCGTCTCATCGTTTCGTGCATCGCGGCGGCTGCTCTCAGCCTCCTGGCCGGTGGCGGCATCGCGGGCCAGTCGCCGCCGGGCGCCGATTCCGTCGACGGTGCCGCCCCCGGCCCGCCGGGGTCCGGGAGCGGCACGGCGCACGGCGCGTATCTGGACTACGGGCCCGCCGGGGTCAGCAGGATGGCCGAGTTCTCGCGCTGGCTGGGCGGGGCGGAGCTGCGGGTGGGGCATACGTATCTCCCGGGCGATCTGTGGGTGAACATCGAGGGCGCACCCGCTTTCCTCGACGCGTGGGCGGACTGGAGACAGGCGGACCAGGACCGGATGTTCGTCCTGAACGTGCCGATGCTGGAGCGCAACGAGGAGCGGGTCCCGGACGACGAGGTCCGCACCCTGCTCCGGAAGGGCGCGGCCGGGGACTACGACCAGCACTTCACGCGGCTCGCGCAGCGCCTGGTGGGGCTGGGCGTCCCGGACACCGTGATCGTGCTCGGCTGGGAGATGAACGGCACCACGTACACCCATCGGTGCGGACCCGATCCCGCGTCCTGGAAGGCGTACTGGGAGCGGATCGTCACGGCGATGCGCGCGGTGCCCGGTCAGGAGTTCCGCTTCGACTTCACGCCGAGCCGGGGGCGGGACGCGGTGCCGTGGACCGAGTGCTACCCGGGCGACGACGTCGTCGACATCATCGGGATGGACTCCTACGACCAGCCCCCCGGCGAGACCTTCGACGACCAGATCACCGACCCGTACGGGCTCCAGAAGCACGTCGACTTCGCCGCGGAGCACGGCAAGCCCATCTCGTTCCCGGAGTGGGGGCTCTTCCGCAACGGCGACAACCCGGAGTACATGCGGCGGATGCTGGAGTGGATCGCCCGGCACGAGCCGCTCTACCAGACGATCAGTGACTACTGCCCGCACGGCGTCTGGCAGTGCAAGAGCAATCCGCGGTCGTCGAAGGTGTTCCGGACGATGCTGACGGAGATGGCCGCGCCCGCCGAGCCCGGATCCGGCCCCACGCCCACACCCACACCCACGCCCACGGATCCGGCCCCGTCCCCGTCGGTCCCGTCGGTTCCGTCGGTTCCGTCGGTCCCGTCGGTCCCGCCGTCCCCGGCGGCTCCCGCGCCCGCGCCCGCGCCGCCGGAGACCGGGGCGCCGCCCACCCGCGGGTGGTGCGTCACCGTGCCGTTCGGCGACTGGCTGGGCCCTTGGCTCAAGGAGCGCGAGATCTGCTTCCGCTACTGACCTCGGGCATGGAAACGACTCCGGCCCTCCTGTCGGGGCCGGAGCCGTCCACCCACACGGGTCCAGCGCGGGGGCAGGGGGACGAGCAACCGCTTGTCACCACCACCAACGCGGGCACCGCCCGCTCCGTCACGCCGCCGAACGAGGGACAGCCCCCGCCCGGACCGCACACACCGGGCGCGGCGGGCGCACTCCGGGGCGACGCGCGACCATGGAAACCTACAGAGGGTGGTGAGGTGCAATGGCATCCGCCGATGAGGGCTCCCCGGCGGAGCCCGGCCCGCTGTCCTCCGGGGACGGGCGGGGAAGGACGCGCATGGCCGACGACGCGGCGGCGGTGATCGCCGGGGACGGCACGGTCATCGCCTGGACCCGTGGGGCCGAGGCGCTGCTCGGGTATCCGGCGGCCGAGGTGGTGGGCCGCTCCGCCGCGCTGCTGCTGACGGGCCCCCCGGACACCTCGCGGACCGCCGCGGTGGCCGCCCGCTGCCGGGCCGGGTCGGGGTGGAGCGGGCTTCTCCCCCTGCGGAGCCGGGACGGCCGGTCGCTGGACATCGACGTGCGGGCCACCGCCTCGTTCCAGATCGCCGGGCGGGAGGGCTTCCTGGTGTCCGGGCGGGAGCTCACCCCGCACTGGACGATGAGCGGGTCCGTGCTCGACGACTTCCTGACCCGGTCGCCCGCCGGGATGGCGGTGCTCGACCCCGACCTGCGCTATCTCTGGCTGAACGACACCCTGGAGCGGTTCGGCGGCGTCCCCCGGGAGCAGCGGCTGGGACGCCGGCCGGGCGATGTGCTGCCCGGAGCGCTGGCGACACCCATCGAGCGGCTGATGCGGCAGGTCCTGTCGACCGGCGAGGCGATCACGGACTTCGAGTACCTGGGCTGGAGCTGGGCCGATCCGCACCGCCGACGGGCGTACGCGAGCTCGTTCTTCCCGCTGGCCGACGCCCAGGACCGGCGGATCGGCATCGGGTACCTGGTCCTCGACGTCACCGACCGGTGGAACGCGCGCCGACTCCTCTCGTTGGTGAACGAGGCCGGATCGAGTATCGGCAGCACCTTGGACGTACAGCGCACGGCGCAGGAGCTCGCCGATTTCGCGGTGCCCCGGTTCGCGGACTTCGTCTTCGTCGACCTGCTGGAGACCCCGCTCGGCGGCGACCGGCCGGGGGCGGCGGCCGAGGGCGAGCGGCCGGCCATGCGCCGGGCGGGCATGAGCTCGGTGCGGGAGGGCTGCCCGGAGGGAGTCGTACGGGTCGGGGAGACGGTCGACTTCGTGCCGCCGCACGACACGCGCTTCCTCCTCGACGGCGCCCCGGTCCTGCTGCCGGTCCTCGACCCGGACGGCAACGGGTGGGCGGGGGAGCAGCCGGCGCGGGCCGACCGGATCCGGGAGTTCGGGCTGCATTCGATGATCTCCGTACCGATGCGGGCGCGCGACACCGTGCTGGGGCTGACCACCTTCATGCGGTCGCAGAATCCGGTGCCGTTCGACGAGGACGACGTGGCGCCCGCCCGGGAGCTGGTGGCGCGTGCTGCCGTGGCGGTGGACAACGCCCGCCGCTACACCCGGGAGCACAACGCGGCGCTGGTGCTCCAGCGGAGCCTGCTGCCGCACACGCTGCGTGGCGGGACGGCGCTGGACGTGGCGTCGTCGTACCTTCCGGCGGACGCGAAGGACGGGGTCGGCGGGGACTGGTTCGATGTGATCCCGCTGTCCGGCGCCCGGGTCGGTCTGGTCATCGGCGATGTCGTCGGGCACGGCATCGGGGCCGCCGCGACCATGGGCCGGCTGCGCACCGCCGTACAGACGCTGGCCGACATGGACCTCCCTCCGGACGAGCTGCTGGCCCGCCTGGACGATCTCGTCCTGCGGCTCAGCGAGGAGGAGCCGGCGGCTGGCCCGGCGGAGCGGGGCGGTACGACGGTGGTGGGGGCCACCTGCCTGTACGCCGTCTACGATCCGGCGAACGGCAGTTGCACCATGGCGCGGGCCGGCCATCCGCCGCCGGTGGTCGTCACACCGGACGGGGCGGTCACCTTCCCCGACCTGCCCTCCGGGCCGCCCCTGGGGCTCGGCGGGCTGCCCTTCGAGTCCCTGGAGATCGAGCTGCCCGAAGGGAGCCTCCTCGGTCTCTACACCGACGGGCTCATCGAGGGGACCGACAAGGACGTGGAGAGCGGAATGGTCCGGCTGGGCCGGGCGGTGTCCCGGGGCGGGCTGCCGCTGGAGGACCTGTGTCCGGCGGTGGTCAAGGAGCTGCTGCCCGTTCCGCAGCCGGACGACATCGCCCTGCTCCTCGCCCGGACGCACGTCCTGAGCCCCGAGCACCTGGTCTCCTGGGACGTGCCCGTGGACCCGGCGGCGGTCGGCGAGACCCGGGCCAGGGTCTCCCGCCAGCTGGAGGCGTGGGGGCTGGCGGAGCTGTCGATGACGACGGAGCTGATCGTCAGCGAGCTGGTGACCAACGCGATCCGGTACGCCTCGGGGCCGGTCCGGCTGCGGCTGCTGTTCCAGTCGGCGCTGACCTGTGAGGTGTCCGACACCAGCAACACCTCGCCGCGGCTGCGGCACGCCAGGACGACGGACGAGGGAGGACGCGGGCTGTTCCTCGTCGCGCAGCTCGCCCATCGGTGGGGCACGCGCTACACCTCCCGGGGGAAGATCATCTGGGCGGAGCAGCATCTCCCCTGACCGGCCCTGATCGACAACGCCCAGGAGCCCCCTCCCCAGGAGCAGGCCGACACCCCCGCCTGGAGCGGGCCGACACCCGCTAGGAGTGGGCCGACGCCTCCTCGCGGGCGAAGAGGCGGGTCAGCGGTCCGCCGGCCCGGATCAGCTCGTCCCAGGTGCCCTCCTCGACGATGCGCCCACCGTCCAGGACCGCGATCCGGTCGGCCCTGCGGACGGTGGCCGGGCGGTGGGCGATCACCAGGGTCGTCCGGGTGGCGGGGTCGGCCGAGAGCGCCCGGGCCAGTTCCGCGTCGCCGCGGTGGTCCAGATGGGCCGTCGTCTCGTCCAGGACGAGCACGCGCGGGCCGCTCAGCAGCCCTCGGGCCAGGGCGACCCGGGCGCGCTGGCCACCGGACAGAGTCGCCCCTCGCTCGCCGACGGCGGTGTCCAGCCCGTCGGGCAGGGCGTCGGCGACGAGGTCGACGCCGCAGATCCGGGCCACCGCGCCGACCTCGTCCGCCGTGGCGTCCGGAGCGCCCAGGCGGAGGTTCTCGGCGAGGGTGCCGTGGAAGAGCGGGGCCTCCTGCCCGACCACGGACACGGTGGCGCGCAGCTCCTCCTCGGTGAGGTCCCGCAGGTCGACGGGGTGCGCCGGGTCGGGGGGCACGAGCTCCACGGCGCCGGCCTCCGGGTCCCAGTACCGCGCCAGAAGGTGGGCGCAGGTCGACTTGCCCGCCCCGGACGCTCCGACGAGGGCCACGGTCTCGCCAGGCCGGACGGTCAGGTCGACGCCGTCCAGAACGGCCTCTCCCCCGTAGCCGAACCGTACGCCGCGCAGCCGTAGCCCCAGCGGTCCCGCCGGTACGGGGCGCGGGGCGGTCGGCGCGGGTGCTCCCGCGGGGGCGTGCACGGCGGCCCGGACCCGTGCCGCGGCGGCGCGCAGGCCGCCCGCCCGGCCGAGTGCGGCCGCCGATTCGGCGACCGGGGCGAGGGCGCCCAGGGCGAGGGCCATGGCGGCCGGGGCCCACGCCCCGTCCAGACGTCCGGCGGACGCGGCGTGGGCGGCGGACGCCACCACCCCGATGACGGCGGCGACGACCAGCAGGTCTCGGGCCGCGGCCGCACCGGTCTCCCAGGACTGTTCGGCGCGCTGGGCGCGGGCGAGCCGGCGTCCGGCGGACCGGAGCCGGGCCCGCCGGCGGTTCAGTGCCCCCGCCATCAGGAGTTCGCGCAGCCCGTCGACGCTCTCCACGGTCTCGGACGACACCTCGGCGAGCGCCCTCCGGGTCGTCGCCCCGCGCTCGGCCCGCCCGCGCGCTTCGAACAGCGGCGACCAGATCAGGAGCAGCGCGGCGGGCACGACGGCGAGCAGCAGCCAGGGTCCGAGGGCCGCCAGCACGGTGGCGGACACCGCGAACACCACTCCGGATGCCAGGAGTTGGGCGATGGCGTGGGCGTAGAAGAACTCCAGTGCCTCGACGTCCCCGAGCGCGGTGGCCGCGAGGTCGCCGCTGCGCCGGCCCGCGATCCGGGCGGGGGCGCTGCGGGCCAGACCGTCGAAGACCCGGACGCGGAGTTCGGCGAGGACCCGGTAGGCGAGGTCGTGCGAGAGGTCCATCTCCCGCCAGGTGGCGAGGGCCCGGAGCAGGACGAGCCCGGCCAGGACGGCGACGGTCACGGGGGTGGGCGGGCGGTGCTCGGTGACGGCCGTGCCCACCGTGTACGCGGCGAGGGTGACCAGGGCGACCAGGGCCGCCTGGTCGACGAGGGCGGCCAGGCAGGTGCGCAGCACCGTGGTGCGGTGCGCGCCGAGGACCGGGAGGAGGGAGCGCAGGGCGCCGGTGGCGGCGTCGTCGGCGGTCGCGGTGACGGAGGGGCCGGGCAGGGGAGGACGGGCGGGACCGGCCGGGCCGGTGACTGGGGTCGGGGTCGGGGTCATGCGGCGTGCTCCTCCTGTGCGGTACGCCCGGCCGCGACGAGCGAGGCGTAGACGCCGCCCCCCGCGAGCAGGGTGGTGTGGTCGCCCGCGGCGGCCACACGGCCCGCGTCGAGGACGACGATGTGGTCGGCGTGGCGTACGGCGTCGAGCCGGTGGGCGACGACGATGCAGGTACGGCCGCGGCCGGCGGCCGTCAGTTCCCGCACGATGCGCGCCTGCCCGCGTTCGTCGACCGCGCTGGTCGCCTCGTCCAGGATCAGGACCGGGGCGTCGGCCAGCAACGCCCGGGCGAGGGCGAGCCGTTGGCGCTGACCACCGGAGAGGGTGGCACCGCGTTCACCGACGAGGGTGGCGTAACCGTCCGGCAGCCGGGCGATCTCCTGGTCGATCCCGGCGGTGCGGGCGGCGGCGCGGAGTTGTTCGTCCGTGGCCGCCGGGCGGGCGATGCGCAGGTTCTCCGCGATCGTGCCGTGGAAGAGGTAGGTCTCCTGCGAGACCACGGCGATGCCCCGGCGCAGCGAGGCGAGGGTGTACGCGGCGGTGTCCGTCCCGGCCACGGTGAGGCGGCCCCGGTCCGGGTCCCGTTGCCGCAGCAGCAGGCTCAGCAGGGTCGACTTCCCGGCCCCTGACGGACCGACGACGGCGGTGGTGCGCCCGGGGGCGGCGGTGAAGCTGACGCCGTCGAGCGCGGGCCGGCCACTCCCCTGGTGGGTGAAGTGCACGTCCTCGCAACGGATTTCGGGTGCGTCGCCCCAGGCCGCGACCTTGTTCCCACGGTCCGGCACGGCGGGTTCGGCGGTGCGCAGTGCGGCGATCCCGTCGGCCGCGGAGACCCCGAGGTAGCCGGCGTGCCACTCGCGGGAGAGGTCGCGGACGGGGCGGAAGCATTCGGAGGCGAGGAGAAGCAGGAGGTACGTACCGGTGGCGGCGGTTCGGCCGGTGGCGGCCGAGGAGCACGCCACGAGTACGGCGGCGACGGTACCGCCCTGGACGGCCAGGTCGGTGAGGCCGGTGTCGACGAGCGAGACCCGGAGTTTGGCGACGGTGGTCCGGTGCAGCGCGGCCGACCGCCGCTCCAGCCGTTCCCGTACGCGGCCCACGGCACCGGTGGTGCGCAGGGTCGGCATCCCCTGGAGGGCCTCCAGGTAGTCGGCGGCGAGGGCTTCGTAGGAGTCCCAGTGCTCCTTGCCGCGCCGGGCGAGCAGCCGGTCCCACCAGCGCGGACCGAAGAGGGCGAGCAGCAGGGCGGGGCCCAGCGCGAGGGCCGCGTACGGCTCGACGAGCGCGACGGCGACGAGCAGCAGTGGAGGGACGGCACAGGTGATGAGTGCTTGGGGCAGATAGCGCGAGACGTACGCGTCGACGCCCTCGACGCCGTCCACCAGCGTGGCGCGCACGGCTCCGGCCCGCGCACCGGTGATCGCGGTGGGCCCGAGCGCGCCGAGCCGCCGAAGGAGGGTGTCGCGGAGCCGTACCCGTACGGCGGCCCCCGCCGTGACGGCGGTCAGGCGCTGGGCGCGGCCGAGGGCGGCGCGGACCAGGACGACGGCGATGACGGCCGTGAGCAGCGGGGCGAGGGTGGCCGTCCCGCCCCGGGCGATCCGGGAGAGCACGAGGGCGAGCAGGACGGCCTGGGCGAGGTGGGTGGCGGTGACCGCCGCGAGCAGTGCGGTGGCGAGGCCGAGCGGGCGGCGCGCGGTGCTCGCGGCGCGCAGGAGTTCGGGGTGGAGCATCATGGGCGTACTTCCTCGCCGGGCGGGGCCGTCGGGGGCGACGGGGTCGGGTGTCGGGTGCGGGGTGCCGGTTCTTGGGTGCCGGGTGCTGGGTGTCGGGGCCGGTCGTGGGTGCCGGTGTCGGTCGTGGGGTGCCGTGGCCGTCGTTGCGTGCCGGTGTCGGTCGTTGCGTGCTGGTCGTCGGGCCGCTTCCGGGTTACGGAGGTGAGGCGGGTTCCGGTGCGCCCCCGGGGGCCGGGGAGCCGCCCAGTGCCAGGCCGTGCACGATCCAGTCGCGCCCGGGGGCGTCGCCGAGAGCCGCGCCCAGGTCGGCCTGCTGCCAGGATCCGATGGGCCGTGCGCGCAGGCCCAGTGCGGTGGCCTCCGTCTGGGCCGTACCGACCGCGTATCCGGCGACGAGGTGGCTGCTGCGAACAGCGGCCGACGGGGCGTCCTCGGGACAGCCGTGGGCGAGGAGCACCGCACCCGCGGTGCCGATCCACTGCTGGCGTGCGGCCCAGCGGGCGAGGGTGGGACGCGCGTCGCCGGAGGCGCGGATGCCGAGGCCCCGGCAGCCGGGCCCCGCCGCGTACAGGGCCGGGACGGTGCCGCCGACCGCCGCGGTCCAGGCGGGTCCGGCGGGCCGTGCTGTCCGCACGGTGGCCAGGATCCGGGCGAGCGCGTCGTGGCCGGGCGGATGGTGCAGCTCGTCGGGCGGGGCGCTCCGGCGCGCCTCCAGGACGCCGTCGGTCACCGCTCCCGGGCGCGGGGCCGGGTGCCAGGTGCCGCCGGGCAGCTCGGGGGCTCCTGCGATGCGATGCAACAGGTGTCGTGCTGCGGCGAGTTCGCGGGGCGGAGCGGTCTCGGCGCCGGGTCGCGGCGCCGGGGCTCCGGCACGGGGCAGGGCGGCCCAGGCGCTCAGCAGCCCGTCGGCGCCCACGGGCCCGCCCGGGGGCGTCAACCGGACTGCGGCGAGCGGCAGTTCCGGCTCGGTGCCGGGCCAGACGTCCTGCCAGTCCGGGGCACGGGGCAGTCCGGCGGCGGCGGACAGCAGGGCGCCGTCCGCGTCGAGGGAGACCCGGACGTCGACGGCCGGGGGCCCGGCCAGCGCCAGGGCGGCGGCGGCGTGCCCCGTGTCCAGCAGCAGCAGCGGCCAGGCCCGGTGACCATAGTGGGCGACGGTGCGGGACGCGGCCGCGGTGAGGACGACGAGGGCGCCCGGGGGTACGTCGGCGGGGGCCGGGCCGCGCGGATGGGCGCGGTGGGTGCGCGGGTCGTAGCTGTAGCGCCCGGGCGGCAACGAACAGCCCGGCCCGAGCAGCAGGTGGGCGCGCACCGGGTGGAGGGCGCCCGCCGAGGGAACCGGTCGCAACCGGCCCGGGGTGCCGGTGGGCGCGGCCAGGGACAGCCGCAGCACGCGGTCCAGGTCGATCACGGCCCCGAAACCTGGCCCTGCCCCGAACCCGCTCCCGGACAACTGCAGCCCAGGACCACCCCAGGGGAACGGGCGCTCCGGAACGCACGGGGAAGGGTCAGGAAGCCGCGGCGACCGGGCGTCCGCGAGCGCCTGGCGCAGGAAGGCCGGCGCGGGGCGCTCAGGGCGGGCCACGGGAGCGACGCCGCCGCCGGGAACCGGCCCCGGGGAATGGGCGGAAGAGGGCGCGTCCGGCGACGCGGGAGCGGGTCCGGCGACGTCGGCACGTGGCCCGTCGGGCGCCCCGGAGGCGGACGCGGTGGGCGGGGTGGGCCGTGCGGCACGCGCACCGTCGGCAGGCGCGTCCGGCGGCACCGCGCGCACGGAAACGGGCGTGGCCGGCAGCACGGCGCGCACCCCACGTGCGGGCGCAACGGCTCGGTCCGGGGTTTCGGGCATGGCGGTGCGCTCCTTCACATGTGCGGTGGCGGGGCGAGGGTGAAGTCCTCCGGGGCGGAGGGTGGTTGGGTGCGCCAGCCCCGGGAGAGCGCCGCCGCCGCGAAGCGCGGGCAGCCGAAGTAGCCGAAGGCAGCGGGCGAATTGGGGATCAGGCCCGAGACCAGGACACGGGCGACGCGCAGCGTGGTCTCGGCGACGTCCTCCGTGGTGAGGTCCGCGGTGATCACCCGGTGCCCTCCGGCGGCGAGCGCAGCATCGAGCGCGGCACGGCTGCCCGGGGCGATCGCGGCGACCGGGACCGTACCGAGGGCGGGTTCGGTGAAGCGGCGGGTGAGCGGGGCCATCCGGTCGTCCAGCCAGACCTGGACATGGGCGCCGAGGTCGCGGACGGCGGCGAACTCGGGCCCGCAGTCGTCGAGGTAGCGCCGGTCGGCGCGGTGGTCGAGGTAGAGGCCGCGGGCCAGCATCCCGGCTTCGACAGCCCGGTACACCCAGCCGTCGGCGTCCACTGCGCCCTGTGTGAACACCCAGGTGTGCACAGCTTCCAGCACCGCCTTGCGGGCCGCCTCCGCCGGGTCGTACCGGCAGGCGAACCCCGCCGCGTAGATGCCGCGCCCGGGATCGTGCACGAGGGCCGCCACGCAGGGGGCGAACTCGGAGGGCATCTCCACGATGTGCACGCCCAGCCCGCAGCCGGCCAGATCCTCGGTGAGGCCGGGAACGCTTGCCAGGTCGATGCCCCGGGTGGGCCCGTCCAGGTGCCACCACAGTTCCAGCGCGTCGCGCTCGACGACTTCGAGGAGCCCGCGCTCCACGGCGTCGTCGAGGCCCTGCCCGGTGGCGATGCCCGCGTAGTTGAGGTGGTGGGTTCGGGGCAGTGAACGCAGTTCGCCCTGACGCCAGTTGAGGTGGGTCAGCGCGACGGGGGCCCAGCAGGGTTCCCCGCTCTCGACCGCCCGGGTCCACAGCACCGGTGTGTCGGGAGTGAGTTCGGCGTACGGGAACCCCGGGCGGTCGTACTGCCAGGCGGCGTACGTCGGCAGAGCGCCGGGCCCGTAGAAGCGGTGGCCCTCGGCGGTCAGTTCGGCGGCGGTGGCCCGCCGGGGCTCCTGGGGGTGGCCGGGCGGCGGTAGGCGGTTGCCGCAGTAGCGCTCGACGGCCTCGGCCACCGCGGCGATCCACGCGCCCCGGGGGTCGCCGAACGTGGTGCCGAGCGAGACCCGGTCGGCGGGCCAGGCGCCGAGGCGGCGGGCGTCGGCGACGTCCGCGGTCATCGCGGTGTAGCGGGGCGGCGCGCCGGTGGGGTGCTCGACGGGCGCGACGGCCCGGATGATCCCGCTGACGGGATCGACGAGGGCTTCGAGGGGCAGGGCGCTGGTCAACGGCATATCTCCGGTACGGGCTCGACGTAGCGGCGTCGGGCGACGACGGGCAGGTGGAGGGCGCTGCCCCGGGGGTTCACGGTGCGGCGGGACGGGGCGAGCCGGGTGGAGGTGACCGGGTCCTCGCCGGTGTGCGGGTTACGGGCGTGGGCGGGGAAGTGGTGCCCGGCGATCTCGGCCCGCAGCCGGGTCCCGGCGGCCAGCCGACGGCCCAGCGTGCCGAGCGGCACGGTGATGTCCGCGGCTTCGCCGGGCGGGCCGGTGCGCCGGACGATGCCGAAGGCGAGCGGATCCGCACGGCCGGACGGGTCGAGCGCGGTCAGGCGTACGGCCCAGTCGGCGCAGGGCGTGTCGGCCGTGACGTTGATCCGGGCGACGGCGGCTCCCGCCAGGTCGAGCGGGCGCGGCAGCGGCGGCGAGAGGAGCAGACAGCGGTCGGCGAGGCCGCCGCCGGCCGGGACGGTGAGGTCGTCCGAGCGCACGGGCTGGTCCGGGTCGGCACCGAACTCGGCTCCGTGGAGCAGCCGTAGACCGGTGGGCGAGCCGAAGGGCCAGGCAACGGTGTGGGCCGGTTCGGCGGCCGGGGGCGGGACGGGGACGCGGGCGTGGCCGGTGATCGCGGCTCGAGGGGTGCTCCGCACCCGCGTGCTGTGCCAGCGGCCGCTGTCGCCGAGGGCGATGACCCCGTGCCGCGTCGGCTCCAGGCGGCCGGCGAGCGCGGCGCGGGCCCACCGTACGTACAGCGCACCGAGGTTGACGCGCGCTCGGGCCGGTGCGGCCGGGTCGGCGGTGAGGCGGTGGCCCCAGGGGCCGAGCAGCAGACGGGCCGGACCGCCCCAGCCGTGCCACAGGGCCACGGTGTCCTCGGCGAAGGGGTCTCGGGTGCCGCCGACGGCGAGCAGCGGAAGGCGGGAGGTGGCACCGAGCTCGACGAGCCGACCTCGCCCTCGGTCGGCCCAGAGCCCACGCCAGGACGGCAGTTCGCGCCCGAGGGCCCCGGCCAGCCGCTCCCCCAGACGGGCGACCGGGAGGTGTTCGAGCAGCCGGGGGTCATCCGTCAGGACGCGGGCCAGGGCGTCCGGGTCGGAGTCGCGGCGGTCGCCGTGGGCCGCCCACCAGCCGGCCCGGGCCCACAGCCGCTCCGGGCCCCCGGGCTCGCGCGCCGTCTCGGTGAGCCCGAGCGCGGGGACGGCGGCGATGACGGCGTCGGGGACTCCGTCGCGGTGGGCGTCGTCGGGAATCTTGTCGCGGAGGACCTCGTCGGGGGCGGCGAGTGCGGTGACGAGGGCGCAGTGCGCGGCGTATGAGGCACCTGCGGCGACGACCTCTCCGTTGCTCCACGCCTGTGCGCGCACCCAGGCGACGGTGGCCGTGCCGTCCGCCCTCTCGTGTCCACGGTAGGGGTGCCACTCCCCCGGTGAGCCGTGGCGGCCACGTACGTCCTGGGCGAGGGCGGCGAATCCGTTCGCCGCCCAGGCGCGCAGCTCGGCGCGGTGGGCGTCGCGCCCGTAGGGGGTCCTGATCACGACGGCGGGACGCGGCCGAGACCCGTCCGGGAGGCATACGTCGGTGGCGAGCGGGGTGCCGTCGGGCGTGGGGACGTGCACGGTACGGGCGTTCACGGGCGCGTCTTCGCGGTGCCGGTCCCGGGGCGCGTCCCGCCCTGCGTCGGGGCGGGCAGAGGCGCAACCTCCGGGACCGGGAGCACGGGGTGCTCGGTGACCGTGAGGTCGCGCAGGTCGATCCGGCGAAGCCGGCGACGTGCCGGGAGGCCGGCAGCCCCGCCCGGTGCGACTGCGACCGCCACTCCGGCTTCGGCTTCGGCTTCGGCTTCGGCTTCGGCTTCGGCTTCGGCTTCGGCCCAGGCGATCAGATCGGCGGTGAGGAGTGCGGCGATCAGAGCTGCGGAAGCCTCGGTGGGGTGCGGTCCGGTGTCGGGGGTGCGGTGTCCGGCCCAGTACGCGGCGAGTTCGCGATGGGCGGCGGTGGCCGCGAGCCTGCGCAGTCGGACGTGCCGCGAGGTGACGTCGCCCGGGGCCGCCGCAAGGGGTTCGGTCCAGCTGTGCGCGCCCTCACGGTGGCAGCGCAGCCAGGCGACGCCTCGCCCGGGCAGCCGGTCCGCCGTGTCCCAGAGCCCTTCGGGCACGGGTGAGTCGAGGCACCACACCACGGCGACGCGCCCTTCGGTGCGGTGGTCCGGGGTCGCCCGGGCGAGCTCCGCCACGCGGTCCGGGGTCGTCAGGTGCACCTTGGCCCCTTCCGCCCCGGCGCAGCGCGCCACCGGGCCGGTGAGCACGGGGTCGCCGAGGACGTGGACGGTACGGCCGGCGAGCGGAGCCCGGGGCGGGGCGGACACCGCGTGTCCACCGGCCTCGAACGCCTCGACGAGCCGGGCGAGTCCGGTGGCGTGCGGGTCTTCGCCCGGCGCCCCCTCCCCCGCCAGCCGGCGCACCAGGGCTTCGCCGTCGACACCGCCGGTGTCGATACGCAGGAACTCCCCTCCGGAGGTCCGGAGCACGGGGCCGGCACCGGGGACGGTGACGATCCCGGTGCCGGGAGCGAGTCGACTGCGGGTCACGGAATCCTCCGGTGCGGGAATGCGGGATGCGAGGACGGGGGACGGGTTGTTCGAGGACTGAACGGGGCGGACCCGCCCGGGATGTGACCGGGCGGGCCCGCCCCCGCGGTACCGGGGAGACCTGCCGTCAGCGGCAGGCTTCGCTCACTTCTCGGCCGCGGTGTCGGCCTCGACGGCGTCGTCGAAGGGGTTCTCGACGAGGGCGTTCGAGTGGGTGGCGGACAGGTGGGCGAGCTGGCCCTGGTCGGCGATCGGGCTGAACACCTTGTTCTGCTCCATGAGTTGACGTCTCCATTCGGTCGGATCGGATGGGTGTGTGTCGCGGCGATCGTGCGTGCCGCAGCACAGACACTAATGAATATGATTTTCATTCCGCAATAGCTGGAGCGGATCGAGAGGGTGATCTGGGTAACAGACGGGCCAGCCACCCTCGCTGTCGATCCCCACCCGGCCGTCCACGCCGAGGACTTCGGCCAGCAGCTGCCGGGTGACCACCTCGGCCGGGGGCCCGTCGGCGGCGACGCGGCCCTCGCGCAGCGCGACGATCCGGTCGGCGAACCGGGCGGCGTGGTTGAGGTCGTGCAGCACCATCACCACCGTCAGCCGGCGCTCCGCGCGCAGCCGTACGACCGTCTGGAGCACCTCCAGTTGGTGCCGCAGATCGAGATACGTGGTCGGCTCGTCGAGGAAGAGCACGCGGGCGTCCTGGGCCAGCGCCATGGCCAGCCTGACCCGTTGGCGTTCGCCCCCGGACAGGGCGTCCACCGGCCGGTCGGCCCAGGCGGTGACACCGACGTCCGCGAGCGCCCGGGACGTCACCTCGTCATCACCCTCCCGCAGCATCCCGAGCGGCCCCCGGGCGGCATAGCGCCCTTGACGTACCAGTTGACGTACCGTCAATCCTGGTACTGAAGGCGCCGATTGATGGAGCAGGGCGACGCGTCGGGCGGCAGTGCGGCGGGGCAGCCGCGCCACGTCGTCACCTTCGAGCAGAACCCGCCCGCCACTCGGGGTGAGCAGTCCGGCTGCGAGCTTGAGGAAGGTGCTCTTGCCACATCCGTTCAGACCGATCAGGGCGACCAGTTCGCCGGCGCGGATCCTCAGGTCCACCCCGCGCAGAACCATGCGCCCGGGGTAGCCGAAGGCCAGCCCCTCCGCCCGGACGACATCCGGGCCGGACTCCGCCCCCGGAACCGCGCCCGAGTTCGGATCCGGCTCCGTATCAGGGCCGATCGCCTTCCCCGGGCTCACGTCCACCGGTCCGGTCAGTTCTTTCGCCATGCCACCCTCCTCATCCGCTCTCTCCCACTCCCACTGCCGCCTCCACTCCTGTCGACGTGGCACCTCTGTCTCTCGCCCCGTCATCGCTCGTCCGCCCGCCTCCGCGCGACGACCATCAGCAGTCCCGCCCCCACGAAGGTGGTCAGGGCGCCCACCGGGAGGGTCAGCCGGTCCGCGTCGAACGCGGTGGCCAGCAGCCGGGACAGCACTTGGGCGGCGGCGTCCGCCCCGCACACCACCGCCGCGCCGAACAGCGCGGCGCCCGGGAGCGTGACGCGCAGGTCGGCGCCGAAGACGGCCAGCGCCAGATGGGGCACCAGCAGCCCTACGAAACCGAGCGCGCCCACCGCCGAGACGGCGCCGGCCGTCAGCGCCACCGCGCACACGAGCGCCGCGCCCCGGCCCCGGCCGGTGGCCAGACCCGCGGCGGCGGCCTGTTCGTCGCCGCAGCGCAACAGGGTCAGCGGCCCGGCGAGCAGCCAGGCCGCCGCGCCCCAGAAGGCGGCCCACGGCCAGAGGAGATTCCAGTGCTGCCAGACCCGGCCCTCGGTGGAGCCGATCAACCACTGGACGACGCTGCCGAGTTCGCCAGGGGCCACCAGGAGGACGACGGCGGTGAGGCCGGCGAGCACCGCCGACACGAGGACCCCGTAGACGGCGGTCTGTTCCGGGTCGCCCCGGTCCCGCCCGGTGAGCAGCCACAGCAGCCCCGCTCCGGCGAAGCCGCCGAGGCAGGCCGCCACGACCACGGCCGTGGGGGATTCCCAGCCCGCCAGGCCGAGACCGGTCGCGGTCACCGCGCCTAGCACCGCACCGGGGGTGACGCCGGTGACCTCGGGTCCGGCCAGCGGGTTGCGCAGGGCCGACTGGAGCACGAGCCCGGCCACTCCGAGGCAGGCCCCGGCGACCAGCGCCACCAGCAGCCGGGGCAAGCGCAGTTGGAGCACGATGTGCTCGGCGGTGGGGTCGTCGCCGCTCCCGAGCAGCACGGCCCGTACGCCTTCGGGCGTGACGCCCCGGCCGGCGAACAGATCGGCGCAGGCCACCACGGCGACGAGCAGCGCCAGGCCGCCCAGCCGGACACCCGGTGCGCGCAGAGCGAGGCGGGCACGGCCGGCCCGTCCGGGCACGGTGTCGATGAGCGTCATCGTTCCGCCTTCCGCAGGACGGGAACCGGGACGTTTGACGGACCCCCCGGTACGGACAGGGCCACGGGCCCCCGGTCCCGGGCGGGCCGCCTCCCCCGCTTCAGCAGCACGACCCCGACCGGCACCCCGACCAGGGCGGTCCAGGCGCCGACGGGCGTCTCGACCGGGGCGAGTGCCAGCCGGGCCGGCTGATCGGCGCACAGCACGACGACCGCGCCGCACACGGCGGACCGGACGAGCCACCCGGCCGCACCGCCGTCCGGGCGAAGACGGCGGGCGAGGTGCGGGGCGAGGAAGCCGACCCAGGCCACCGGCCCGCAGACCGCGACGACGGGGGCGATGAGGACGACGGCGATGCCCAGCGCGGCCACCCGCGCCCGCTCGACCCGTACGCCCAGGGCACGGGCGTCGTCGTCGCCCAGCCGCAGCACACCGAGCACCGGCACGCACAGCACCAGCGCGGGGACGGCCACGGCGAGCCAGGGCAGCAGACCGCTGACGTCGTCCCAGGTGCGGGCGGACAGACTGCCCAGCAGATAGCGGTAGATGAGCTGGAGGTCGAGCTGGTCGGCCATGACCATGAGCACCAGCAGCCCCGCCTGGAGCGCGGCGGCGACGGCGGCTCCGGTCAGCAGGACGGCCGAGGGACTCCGCCCGAATCCGGCGGCGACCAGGGTGAGCAGACCGCCGAGCGCCGCCCCGGCCAGGGCGAGGAACGGCTGCAGTCCGAGAGGGACGGCGAGGGCCAGGACCAGAGGCGCGGCGACGCCCAGGGCGGCCCCGGAGGAGACCCCCAGCATCTCCGGCACGGCCAGCGGGTTGCGCAGGGCCTCCTGGAGGACCAGGCCCGCCGCGCCCAGGCAGGCGCCGGCGAGCAGCGCCAACACCAAGCGGGGCAGTCGTAGTTCGGTGACGACGAGCCCCGCGAGCCCGTCGGCCCCCAGCGTGGCCGGGAGCCTGGCGGGCGGGACGTACGGCGTGCCGAGGCTGAGCGCGCAGACCGCGCTCGCCAGGGCCGCCGCGCCCAGGCAGAGCGGTGCCACGGGCGGACGCCTCACCGCAGTGCGGCCGTCGCCTCGTCGAGGACGACGCCCAGGGACCGGGTGCCGCGCCCCTTGGCCCACACCTCGGAGTCGACCTCGATGACCTTGCCGTTCTTCACGGCCGGGATCCGTGACCAGAGCGGGTTCTCGGCCAGTTTGTCGGAGAGCTTGCCGTCCGGCGCACCGAAGGAGAGAGTCTCCACGAACAGGACGTCGACATCCCGGGCGAGGATCTCCTCCAGGCTGTAACTGCCTTCGACGCCCCGGCTCTTCCAGGGGTAGTGGGAGATCTTCGGGAACAGTCCGGCGGCCACATCGGTCTCCGGGGTGGCCACGCCGAAGTTCTCGTCGCTGCCGTAGACGATCAGCGCGGTCTTGTCACTCTTCGTCTTCTCCGCCTGTGCCAGGCGGGTACGGAAGGCCTTCTCCGCCTTCTCGCCCTGTCCGGTGCGGCCGGTGAGCGCGGCGAGGTCCCGCAGGTAGCCGACGCTGTCCTGCCAGGATCCGGGCTGGACCGGCCAGAACGTGGTGGCGCCCTTCAGTGCGGGGGCCAGCTTGCCGTGGGTGTCGTCCAGGCCGATCACCAGGTCGGGGCGGTGGGACAGGATCGCCTCGACCTCGGGGCTGAGGAAGCCGCCGGGCACGACCGGTATCTTCGCCGCCTGCTCCTCGCCCAGGAACTTCGGGTGCGCCAGCACCTGGGAGTTGGTGGCGGTGGGGGTCATGCCCAGCTCGACGAGGATGTCGTCGCAGAGGGCGACCAGGCAGACGATCTTCTCCGGGGGCTTCGGCAGGGAGACCGTGACGCCCTTGGCGTCGGTGATCCGGGGGGCGGCCTCGATGGGCCGCACCTCTGTGGTCGTACGGGATCCGGCCCCGTTCCCCGGAGCGGCGGCCGGCTCTCCGGTGCCGGTCTCCTCGGTTCCGCAGCCGGCCAGCAGGCCTCCCAGTACGGCGATCGCGGCCCAGCGGCGAACTCTCAGCGCGGTTCGTGGCATCGACGGTCCCTCAACGTTCCTGTGCGGTCCCGGGGATGCGGCAGCGAAGGCGGCGGAGCCCCGGGAACGATCCCCGCCACAAGCCGAAACCTTACACATGATTATCATTTCCATTAAAACAGCGGGGTCCCCTACCGATTGCAGGAGTTCGCCATGCCGCACGCCCCCACCCCCCATCCCTCACCCCACGCGCCGCCGCGCCTCCTGGTCGCCGACCACGTCGCGGGGCGGATCAGCCTGCTGGACCTCCCGGACGGCACAAAGCGGGCGGAGCTGAAGCACCGGCACCTCGCCGAGCACGCGGGGTTCCTCGCCCTGCCGGGCGACCTCACCGCCTTCGTGGACGACCGGGCGGGTGAGCTGCTGGTCCTCGACCCCTACGGCCCCGGAGCGGGCCGGCCGCTGGTCCGGCGGCGGATACCGGTCGCGGTACCCGCCGAACATCTGGCGGCGGATCCCGGTGGGCGGTACCTGGCGGTGACCACCGGCCTCGGCTGCAACGAGGAGGCCTGGACCGGACTTCTGACGGCCGTCGACCTCGACGCGCCGGACGGCGCCGTCGCCGTACGCGTACGGGGGCGCACCGGCGAGCCAGGGGTCACGGTCCTCGGCGGACCGTCCCCGCTCGTGGTGCTGCGCCACCGGGAGCCGGGCGAACTACTGGTCCACCGGCACCGCGACCTGATGCGTTCGGCTCCCGCCTGTCCGCCGGCGGACCCGGTCCGGCGGATGGCCCTGCCGGACGACGACGGGCACGGTGACGCCCACGACCCGCTCACCGGGCGGGTGTTCGCCGCCGCGGGCTCCGGGGTGCACCGCGCACGGCGGAAGGGGGACGGCCTCGTGCCTGAGGCGCCCTTGTCCTGGTCCGCCGACGGGCGTTTCGGCGGGCGCGGCTACTACCTGCGGCTCGACCCCGTGCGGCGCATGCTCTGGTCCTGCGTGCGCGGCGGATCAGGTGACCCCGGGCAGTGGCCGGACTGGTCCAACGACGCGTGGTGGCACCACCTCGACACAGGCGTCACGGGCCGGCTGGAGCTGGGCCCCGGGCTGGTGTTCCGGCTCGCGGTGACCGCACGCCACATCGCGTACACCCGGGTCCACCCGGACGGCGACGAGCTCATCCTCCTCACCGCGCCCTCGGCCCCCGGATCCCGCCCGGAGGCCGGCGCACGGCTACCGCTGCCCGCCATGTCCGGTGCACCCCGCCGCGGCGGGACTCCCTGGGACGGCGTCCAGCGGCGGGCCGTCGCCGCCTCCCCCGGCGGGGGCCTGGTCGCGGTCAGCCGGGGAGGCCATGGCGAGGTCCATGTCTTCGACGCGGACCGGACGGACCTGCTCACGACCCTGACCGTCCCGACACCCCTGGACGACGGCGGTCACCTCACGCTCGTCACGCCCGGGGACGGAGCGCACGCCGATCCCGTCGGCCGCTGAGAGCGACGTCGCGGGTGGTGGCGCAGCGGGACCGCCGTACCACCACCCGCCCCTGACGGCCGGACAGCCTTCACCAGGAGGACTTGGTCACCCCTGGCAGGAAGCCCGCGTGGGCCTGCTCACGCATCCGGACCCGGGAGAGGCCGAACCGGCGCAGATACCCTCGGGGCCTGCCGTCGACGCTGTCCCGGTTGCGGACCCGCGTGGCACTGGCGTCGCGCGGCTGGCGCCGCAACTCCTCGACAGCGGCGACGCGTTCGCGCTCCGGAGTACCGGGCCGGCGGATGATCTCCTTGAGCTCCGCCCTGCGGGCCGCATAGCGCTCGACGATCTCCCGGCGCCTGTCGTTCCGCGCGATCTTGCTCTTCTTCGCCATCAGACCTTCCCTCCCCGCGCACGGATGCGCGCGACCGCGGCCTCGATGCCGATGCTGTCGACGGTCTTGATCGCCCGGGCACTCAGCGTGAGGCGCACGTAGCGCCCCTCACCGGGCAGCCAGTAGCGCTTGCGCTGGACATTCGGGTCGAACCGGCGGGACGTCCGACGGTGCGAGTGGGAGATGTTGTTGCCGAATCCCGGCTTCGAGCCGGTCAGTTGGCAATGGGCGGACATGAAAGTTACCTGCCTCTCCTTCGACGCATCCATTATTGAAAATGGAAACCATTGCCATATAGTAGCGCCCATGGCTCGCAACGAAGTACGCCCGGTCATCAAGCTCCGCTCCACCGCGGGGACCGGCTACACCTACGTCACCCGCAAGAACCGGCGGAACGACCCCGACCGGATGGTGCTGCGCAAGTACGACCCGGTCGCCCGCCGCCATGTCGACTTCCGCGAGGAGCGCTGAGGCCCACCGCACCACTCCCGGCCCACGACCCGCACACCCCTGAAGCCCAACCCCCGAGGACACCGCCATGAAGCCCGGAATCCACCCCTCGTACGGCCCCGTCGTCTTCCGCGACAAGGCCGCCGACTTCGCGTTCCTGACCCGTTCGACCATGACCAGCGACCGCACCGTCGCCTGGGAGGACGGCAACACCTACCCGGTGGTCGACGTGGAGATCTCCTCCGCGAGCCACCCCTTCTACACCGGCACCGCCCGCGTCCTGGACACCGCCGGACGCGTGGAGCGCTTCGAGCGCCGCTACGGGCGCGGTGAAACCCGGTGAGCGGGCACCGCACCAGACTGCCCGTCGTCATCGTCTGCGGCCTGCATTCCGAGGCGCGCCACGACGTGGTGGAAGGGCTACTGCGGGATGTTCCGCACAGCGTCGCGCTCCACTACGACCTGTCGACGGCCACCGGTGGGACGGTCCGCCGATCCCTGCGGGACGCCGGCGGCGAGCTGGCCTCCAGCGAAGCACCGCTGGTGAACGAATGCGCCTGCTGCGCGCTGCGCGAGGACCTCGTCCCCGAACTCGAACGGCTCGCGGAGGACGGGGTGACCCGCCTCGCCGCCCTGGAGCTCTGGGACTCCGTCGAGCCGAAGTCCATGGCCGAGGTGATCGCCGCGCACACCGACGCCGCCGAGGTGACGAACGTGTTCGCGGCGGTCGACCCGACCCTCGTCCTGCCCTGCCTCTCCAACGGCGACGATCTGGCCGAGGCCGGTCTCGCGGCGGCGCCGGCCGACCGGCGGACCATCGGCGACACCTGGGCCCGGCAGGTGGAGTACGCACCCGTCCTCGCCGTGTCGCCGAGCCCGGCGGCCGACGACGAGGACCGCGCGCTGATCCGCCAGCTCCACCCGACGGCTCGTCAGGCAATAACCGGATCAGCCGAGTTGGCACGGCTCGCGTTCGCCGGATTCGACGTGGAGGCGGCGGCCGCGGGCCAGCACCCGGCCTGCGCGCTGCTGCCGCAGGAGGCGGAGGAGGCCGGGGTGGGCACGCTCGTCTGGCGGCGGCACCGGCCCTTCCACCCCGAGCGCCTCCTGGACGCCCTGGAGGACCTGAGCTGCGCGGCGGCCCGCAGCCGGGGCAGGTTCTGGCTCGCGGACCGGCCCGACACCCTGCTCTCCTGGGACGCGGCGGGCGGCGCCCTCTGCGTGGAGAACACCGGCCCCTGGCTCGCCTCGCTCCCGGACGCCGCCTGGTCCATGGTGCCGCCCTACCGGCGGGCGGCCGCCGCGCTGGACTGGCATCCCGAGCACGGCGACTGCTGCCAGCACCTGGTCTTCGTCTCCCCCGGCCTCGACCGCGACGGCCTGACCGGGCTGCTGGACTCCTGCCTGCTCACGGACGAGGAGTACGGCTCCGGCCGGGAGGCGTGGAAGAACCTGCCCGCCGCGTTCGACGAGCTCCTCGACCCGGTCCACTGACCCGGCCCGTAGCGCCGCGCCCGCCCCCGTAACCCCGTAAACCGCAACCCGTAGCCCTCCGTAACCCGTAGCCCGTAACCCACCGAACACGAGGAAGCCTCATGGCACGTCAGCCGGACCCCCGCAAGCCGCTCAAGAGCCGGCCGAACCCCCTGGACGCCGCCAGGATCACGTACATCGACTACAAGGACACCGATCTGCTGCGGAGGTTCATCTCCGACCGGGGGAAGATCCGCAGCCGGCGCGTCACCCGGATCAGCGCCCAGCAGCAGCGCCAGGTGGCCGCGGCCGTCAAGAACGCCCGCGAGATGGCCCTGCTCCCGTACGCCGGACCGGCCGCGGGCAAGTAGCGCGACGTCGCCCCTGCGGCGGGGACGCGCCCGCCGCTCGGGACGCAACACGGTGGCAGCCCGGAGAACATGGACGCATGGGCGCGGTGAACCGCTCTACGGGATGGCCGTCGCGCTGGCCGTCGCCTTCCTGATCTCGCTGCGCCATCCGGGGACCCGGGTGACGCAGGAGTCCTCCGGTTGGCGAAGGACGGGCCCGGTATCAGGCGGGCCTGGTGACGAACCGACCGGGGCGGGTCGCTGCCGGCCGCGGCGGAAACGGCTGGGGCGACCACCTGCTCCCGGTCGTCGTGGACGGGGCGCGTGCGGGGCACGCCGGGTGGGGCGGGACGCCGGAACCGGTCGGGCGGGGACGGTGTGGATTTCCGTCACCCCGGCGTCGGCACGCCCCGGTGAACCAGATGGATCAGAAGGCGAACACGGCGTTGTCGTTCATGCTGCCCGCCATCTCGCATGCGTTGCCGTACGTGGCGCTGAACCGGACCGGCTTGCCCTGCCAGACACCGTGGGCGGTCACCACGACCGGGTCCCACTGGCGGGTACAGGTCCGGTTCGACGGGCCGGCGGTCAGTTCGGAGAACTTCCCCTGGACAGCGGCCAGTTCCTCGCATGCCGCGGCGGGAGCAGGGTGCGTCCCCTCGGCGGTGGGGGCGCAGGCGAGGGTGACGGCCCGCTCCACGGTGGCGGTCAGCGGGTCCTCGCCACGGGCGACGGTGAGGACGAGCGCGGAAGGCGCGTAGAGGCTCTCCGCCTTCGCCGGCGCAGCCTGCGCGGTGGCGGTCGCGAAGCCGCCGAGCAGAAGGGCGCTCGCGGTGACGGTTGCGAAGATGGCGTGAGGGTTGCGTCGCATCGGTGAAAACTCCTCGGTCGGGTGCCTGATTGCGGTCAGGAGTCTTACGCATGCGGAAAGTAAGCGCACATCGACGGCCAGCTTCCAGCCGCAGACGAACACCCGAACCGACCGAATGGTCATTCGGGCAGCTCAGGCACCTCGCGCAGGCCGTCCAGCATATGGACAGGCTTCGGCGGTTCAATCCGAAACAACCATCTGACCTGCAAATATGCCGAAACACCTCGATGCGCCAAACCGCCGCTTCGGCCGGAAAGGACCGCCATCCGGGACCCCCGGCCCGGGTCGCCCCCACTCGGCCGCCCTCTCGGCGCGAATGCCGGCCGATCGTCGAGCCGTTTCACGGATCACACGGAGGACGGAATTCCGGATCCCCCTTGACCGGGCAAAGCTAGGCTAGGCTAACCTCACATTCGTGATCGTTCCTGCCCTCGACCGAGGAGACCCACCGCCGCGTCGGCGCTCCGCGCCCGCTGCCGGTGCCCCCGCCGCGACCGCCGGTGCCGGGCCCGGTGCGGCCGTGTCCGGCGCGGCCGGTGAAGCCGGTCTCGACGCCCGTGACATGACGGTCGCGTACGACCGCACCGACGTCGTGCACGGGGCCGACCTCGTGCTCCCACGCGGTCGCGTCACGGCGCTCATCGGGCCGAACGGCAGCGGGAAGTCCACCCTGTTGCGGGCCGTGGCCCGGCTGCACGAGGCCCGTACCGGCACCCGTGACCGTGGCGGCCGGGGCCGGGGACGCCGGGCCCGTCGACGCCCTCGCCCTGTCGCGCTCCGACTTCGCCCGCCGCGTCACCCTGCTCGCGCAGAGCCGGACCGCACCGGCCGGGCTCAGCGTGCGCGACGTGGATCAGCTCGTCCTCCAGGTCGGCGTGGCGGGTGAGGAAGCCCAGCGTCTCCAGGTCGTCGGGGGCGCGGGCGGTGCCGAAGCCGGTCCGCTCCAGGCCCTGGCGGAAGAACCGTTGCTCCGCCGCGTCGCACGGACCGGCGGGCCGGACGTCAAGGCCGTCGGGTCCCAGCAGGCGCAGGAAGCGGGTGATGCTGGTGGTGCCCCCGAGCGGTACGACCACCACGCCTTCGGCGGTCAGGGTGCGCCCCTGGCGTTCGGCCAGGGCCTCGACCGCCGCCCGGTCGCTGACGCCCTCGACGAGCACCACGGTGTGCAGGCCCAGGCCGGCCGCGAGGTCGCGGGCGGCCCCGGCCTCGGCGGGCGCCGGTGTGGCCCGGGCGCCCGCGGCCCAGGCGATGACCGTCTGCCGGAAGCGCGTCGCTGTGTCCACGGAGCCGGTCTCGCACCGTGACCGGCAGGGCCGGCAGGGGTTCTCGCGGACGTGGACGAGGGGGCACGTACGTCAGCGGGACGCGGGCGGCTTCCGCGTCAGGTACAGGCCGACGCCCAGGGCCAGTGCCAGCACACAGCCGGAGAAGGTCAGTCCGGCGTTCCTGAGTCCGATGCCCACGGTGAGGGCGCCGACGCCGACGACGGGCAGGGAGATGCCCAGGTAGGCGATGACGAAGAAGGCGGACACGGTCGCGGCCCGGTGCTCGGGCGGCGCCGCAGCGCTGATCGCCGCCACCGCGCCGCGGAACGCCAGCCCCTGGCCGAGGCCGCCGCAGAGCGCACCGGCCACGAGCAGCGGCAGTGCGGCGAACAGCAACGACGCGCCCACCAGCACGAGTCCGCCGACCAGGACGAAACAGCCGCCCGGCAGGGCCAGGCGCTCGCCGACCCGCCCCATGAGCGCCTGCCCGGCCGTCGAGGCGAGGAAGACGGAGAAGACGACGAGTCCGGTCAGCGCCAGGTTGTGGACGTCGAGCGTCTCGGCCACGAACGCGGGGGCGACCGCGGTGAAAAGACCCAGCAGGGAAAACCCGGCGAAGGCGGCCAGCGCCGAGGCGGCGAACACGCCGCGCATTTCGGGCGGGACGGCGAGCCCTTGCGGCCGCAGCCGGAAACCGCGGACGCGGAAGGTGACCGTCTCGGGCAGCAGGCAGGTCAAGGCGGCGGCGACGGCGATCAGTGCCAGGTGCACGACGAAGGGGAGCCGCAGGGGCCAGGGGGCGTATTCGGCGAGCAGTCCCGACAGGAGCGGGCCGCACCCCAGGCCGCCCATGTTCGCGGCGGTCGCGGCCAGCCCGGCCCTGGCCGCGCGCCCCGGCGGGGCCAGCTCCATCACCGTGACCGTCGCCGCGCCGCTCAGCAGTCCGGCGGCGAACCCGGAGAGGAGACGGCCGGCGAACAGGGCGGGCAGCGCGCCCTCGAAGATGAAGCAGAGGGCGCTGGCCGACGAGAAGCCCAGGGCGGCCAGGAGGACGGGCCGCCGCCCCGCCTCGTCGGAGACGTTCCCGGCGAGCAGCAGGGTGGCGATCACGCCGAGGGCGTAGACGGCGAACACCACCGTCACCATCAGCTCGGAGAAGCCGAGCTCTTCCCGGTAGAGGCGGTAGAGGGGTGTGGGCAGCGTGGTGCCCGCCATGCCGATGGCGAAGACGGCCGCGGCGGCCGGGTAGCCGAGTCGCCTCTTCGGGCGGGTGGGTCCGGTCGCCCGGCTCATGCGGCGGAGGCGTCGTCCGGCTGGGCGGCGGGCGTGATGTGGGTGAGCACGCACAGCCAGCGGCCGTCGCGCCGCAGGAAGACGTCCGTGACCCATTCGTCGGCGTCGAAGCGGCGGCCGTCGTAGTGGGCCGTGTTCGTGATCCGTGCGGTGGTCGTGGCGCTGTCCCCGTGGACACGGACCCTCGGCGTGCTGATGGCGCACATCGCCGAGTGGGTCAGGTCGCCGGACTCGACGTAGCCGAGGAACGTGGCCCGGTCCGTGATGCCGGACTCGGAGACGATGACCCACTCGTCCGCCATGAAGGCCCCGATCCGCGTCACGTCGTTCGAGACGATCGCGGCGGACCACTCCTCCACCAGGGCGGCGAGCCGGGCCTGTGGCACAGGGTCCTGGCCGTCCTCGGCACCGTTCGGCGGCGGCCCGGAGCCGGCTCCGCTGTCTTCCATTTTTTGAGCGTAGCCGTGGGGCACGGGGGCCGCAGTTCATGGGCGGCCGGGCGGCCGGCCAGGAGCCGAACGCGCGGCGCACCGGTGCTGCGGTCCGGGTGCGCCCACCGTTCGCGGAGCACCTGACTTCGAGGCGAAGCGGTGCGTCACCTGCCGATGGAACCGTCGGCCTGCTCGCGGAGGATGTCGGCGTGGCCCGCATGGCGAGCCGTCTCTTCGATCATGTGCACCAGCACCCACCGCATCGATCGCACGGCGCCCGCTTCACCTGCCGCCCGAGCACAGGGCCGGCCCAAGTCGTCACAGCGCTCGATGATCTCGCCGGACCGTTCGACGGCACCGCGATAGGCAGCGAGGAGACTCTCCGCGCTGTGCACCCGCCGCGGCCCAGCACGACGGGGAAGGGCGCGCCGAGGTCGTCCATGCCAATCTGCGTCCGCTGCGCCGCACAGGCAGGGCCGCGAGGCGATGGTCCCCGGCAAGGGGGCCGAACGGTCCACACCGGCGCACCACGGCGGGCTTGCGGCCCGCCCGCGTGCCATCATGGAAGCACCCATAACCGGCGAGAACCGCAGGCGTGCGGCAGGCGGAACCGTGAACGGACCCGGCATCGACTACGAGGCCGTCTTCCAGGCCCTTCCCGCCGGCGTGGCGCTGCTGACGCCGGACCTGGTGTACGTGGACGTCAACGGGGCGTTCTTGTCGCTGTCCGGGCGGACCCGCAGTCAGCTCATCGGCCGCTTCCTGTTCGACGTCTTCCCCGACAACCCCGGCGACGCCGCCGCGTCCGGCATGCGTAACCTGTACGCCTCGCTACGCCGGGTAGCGGCGAGCGGGGAGCCCGACACGATGGCCTTGCAACGCTACGACGTGGAAGACCCCGACCGGCCCGGAGTGTGGCAGGAGCGGTACTGGAGTCCGGTCAACGTCCCCGTCCTCGCCCCCGACGGCAGCGTGGCCCTGCTGCTGCACCGGGTCGAAGAAGTCACCGAACTCATCCGCGCCCGGGGCGGCCGGCCGGAGGGGGACCGCGCGCGGGTCCTGGAAGCCGATCTCTACACCCGCGCCCGCGAACTGCAGGAGGTCAACGAACGCCTCCGCAAGGCCCACGCCCGCGAACGCGAGGTCGCCATCCACCTGCAGGAGGCGATGCTGCCCGCGCCCCGGTCGCTCGGCCATCACCGCGCCGCCGTACGCTACCGGCCCGCCATGGGCGCGCTGAACGTGTGCGGCGACTGGTACGACCTCGTCGACCTGCCCGGCAGCGGCCGGAGCGCTGTCGCGGTCGGCGATGTGGTCGGCCACGGCCTGCGCGCCGCCGGTGTCATGGGCCAGCTCCGCAGCGCCCTGTCCGCGGCCTCCCGCGTCGCAACCGGCCCCGCCCAGGCCCTGGACGTCCTCGGCCTGTACGCCCGCTCCGTCGAAGGCGCCGAGTCCACCACCGCCGCATCCGTCTTCATCGACTGGAACACCCGCACCCTCACCTACAGCAGCGCCGGCCACCTCCCGCCCGCCCTGTGTCACCCCGACGGCACCGTCACCTTCCTCGACCAGGCCACCGACCCGCCGCTCGGCGCCCGCCCCGAACACCTCCCCCGCCCCCAGGCCCAGACCGCGTTCACCGACGACTGCGTCCTCCTCCTCTACACCGACGGGCTCGTCGAACGCCGCCACGAGGACATCGACACCGGCCTCGCACGCCTCGCCGACTCCCTGACCCGGCACCGCCGCACCACCGACCCCGACACACTCGGCGACGCACTCCTGGCCGACCTGATCCCCCCAGCCGGCCTCACCGACGACACCGCCCTGATCGTCATGCGGCTGTGACCCCGGCAGGCACACGCGCGACCAGCGACGCCCTCCCTCGCGCCGCTCCTGCAGGCCGCCTCGGTCCGGGCCCTGTCGCCCATGCTGGGCAGCCAGGTCACGGCCGGACCGCTCCATGCCCCCAGGGCGTGTTTCGAAGGTCCCGCCTGCTCACCGCACCCGCTGCCCTCGTGGCCCTCGATGCCGCCGGGGCCACGCCGCGGGCCCAGGGCGCGGCCGGCCGGAACGGTGGCGCCTGTCCGGAATGCGGTGGGGGCCGTGCCCGGTGACCGTACGGCCGTGCCGACGCTCCTGCGCGGAGCGGTGAGCGCGAAAGACTGCGGCAACAGGGCCTCCTGGTGATCGGTCCGGTTCGCACCCCCGAACTACCAAGAGGCCCTGCTGTCATGCGGCGGCCCTCGCACGATCACCCGATCAGGAACCCTGTTCGACCAGACCAGCCCCGTCACTGATAGGCGGATGGCGTCTCAGACGCGGTCCCGCCGCGAACTCGAAGCTGAGAGGTCTCTCTTTGTCGACTGCCCACAATTCGCTGGATCAGCGTGGACGCGGATTCGATCGTTGCCCATCACGCGCGACGCGACAGACGCCACGCCCCTGCTCCATGCACGGGACCTCCTTGCGGGCGGAGCCTGAGCCGACTCACTCCAGGCGCGACGACATGGCGCGGACCGCCAACAGGTAGCTGACCATTCGTCAGCGAAGTCAGCATCGCGTCAGCACTCGTTCCGCCGGACGTCTCACCACACCCTGCTCCACATGGGACTCGAACCCAAGATCCGCAGCGCATGCCAAGGGCCAAGTGAGCAGCTGCGAGTCGCCCAGAAACGGAACCCGTCCGAAGCCAGCCAGCCTGAGGTCAGTTCGGGCGATAACCCCAGCTCAACGCACCCTCCCTCGCGCCTTCAGCGGCATCGAAGGCAGCTCCGGGGCCGGAAGCGGAGGACCGTCGTAGCCCTTCACCTCACCGAACCGGGCGCCGTTCATCCAGTCCTCACGGGCCTGGGCGATCTCCTCGTGGGACCGTCCGATCCAGTTCCAGAACATCACGAGCTCCTCCTCGAACGGCTCGCCGCCCAGGAGCATCAGTCCGGCGTCGGAGACGGCACGCAGCGGCAGTTCGGTGCGGCCACAGCCGAGGTAGAGCATCGAGCCGGGCAGTACGGGGACGCCGTCGACCTCGGCCTCGCCGGACATGGACAGGACCGCGTACTCGAAGTCGGGGTCCAGGGGCAGGCGGGCCTCAGCGCCCCCGGTCAGGGTCACGTCGGCGCCGACGATCGGGGTGTACGCGGTGCCCGGCGAGGCCGTCCCGTCCAGTTCGCCCAGGATGACGGTGGCGGCGAGGCCGGGGGCGGTGACGACGGGCAGGTCCGTGTGATGCTGGAAGTGCGGCTCCACCTTGCGGTGCGCTTCCGGGAGCGCCACCCAGAGCTGCGCTCCGTGCAGCAGCCGGGCGTGTTCCTTCGGGCTCTCCTCGGAGTGGCTGATGGCGCGGCCCGAGGTCATCAGGCCCAGCTCACGGGGGCGTACCGTCTGCAGGCTGCCGAGGCTGTCCCGGTGGAGGACCTCCCCGTCGTGGAGCCAGCTGACGGTCTGGAGGCCCATGTGGGGATGCGGCGGGACCTGCATTCCGGGCTCGTCGGCGATGTCATCGGGTCCGTAGTGATCCACGAAGGCCCAGGCGCCCACCATGCGCCGGCCGAGATTGGGCAGCAGACGGCGGACCTCGGTGCCCTCGCCGAGCTGAACGCGGCGGGGGGCGAGAAGCTCACGGACGGGCTCGGCGACGACGAAGCCGCGCCCTCCGCAGACGGAGGGAGTGGCCTGGCTATCGAGATTGCTCATGGCGCTCAACCTATTCCCGCGAGGGCGCGGAGCAGCGGGTCCCACGCCAGAATTTTAGTGGAATGCTCAACCATTGCGGGTTGTTGTGATGGCTGAACGTACGGCGGGGCGGTCCGGAGGCGGGCCGCACCATACGAAGGAGGACACGTGAGCGAGACCGAGACCTACTACGAGTTCGGCACCGCCGCCGACCGGTGGGACCGGGCGCAGATGTTCTTCGAGGCCAAGGAGTACCTGACGGCCGCGCGGATCCTGGGCGGACTCGTCGAGGAGGTACCCGAGCAGGTCGCGCCGCGGCTGCTGCTGGCCCGCTCCTACTACCACTCCGCCCGGCTGGGCAAGGCGGAGGAGGAGCTGCGGGTCATTCTGGAGCTCGACCCGGTGGAGAGCTACGCGCGCCTCATGCTGGGCCGGACGCTGGAGCGCCAGGGGCGGATCGCCGACGCGACGCCGCACCTGCGGATGGCCGCCGCCCTCACGGGTGACTTCGGCCCCGGAGCCTCGCACTCCTGAAGCGCCGCACCACCTGCCGGGCCCGCACCCTTCGGCGCGGCCCGGTCTCCTTCACCCGCCGATACGGGCATCGGACAATGGGATCTCCAGGATGAAGAGGTTGGAGGATGCACGGATCCAGGAGTGCCGCATCACGCCGGGCGCGATCGGCCGCGCTCATCCGGCTGGTGGTGGCGGCCTCGGCCGGCTCTCCGGGGTTTCGGTGACGGGGGTCCGGTGGGACTCCAGCGCCGCCACGGGAGGTGTGCGCATCGCCGGTGAGTTCATCAGCCGGTAGAGGTGCGGTTGTCGAGGGCGAAGGCGACGTGGCTGTCCCAACCCCGGCGCAGGACCTCCACGGCGTCCGTCGTCTCACCGCGCTCCCTCTCCGTCACCAGGTACTGCTCGAAGCCGTGGTCGACGACCGCCGACAGCAGCCCTTCCTTGTCACCGAAGTGGGGGTGGAGGGCCGGAGCGCCCACCTTCACCATCAAGCGGCACGGCGACGCTTTGACGATGCCGCCGTCGGCCCGCAGCACCTGCCCGTTGCCCCAGCGGACCGGCGAGAGGGGCGACCACCTCGGCCATGTCCTGCGGGGTCCCCAGCCGCTCCAGCGGCGGCTGGGGACCGGCCGTCCGCGCGATGGTCTCCTCGTCCTTTCCGTCCAGGAACAGGGCGGCGGCCCGTTGCGTGCGGTCCGCTCAGTTCACCGCACTCGCGGTACGGGGCGTCGTGGCACGCACGGCGGGCGTCAGGAGCCGTTCGGTGAGATGGCCGAAGACGAGGCCGAAGACACTCCACAGCGTCGCCTGGACCGCGAGCGTCGAGAGCCGGAACTCCCACAGCAGACCGGCCGGGAAGTCCTTGCCCACCTCGTCGAAGGAGGGCAGGAAGGCGTAGGCGAGGCCGGTCAGCAGGACGAAGCCGGCGACGGCCGCGATGGTCGCGTTCCAGTTGCCCAGGCGAGGAGCGAGCCGGCGGCCGATGATGACGGTGGCGACGGCCATGAGCACGCTGAGGGCTACCATCAGGAAGAACAGGGCGGTGCGCTTGCCGATGGTGTCGGGATCGCCGACGGCGGGCGGGTTCGCCGGGTACTTCAGGAACGGCACGACATAGACCGTGAGCAGGGCGGCGCCCGCGATCAGCGCCGCCGTGGCCCGGGGGCCGAAGTCGCCGATGCGGCCCAGCGCGTAGCAGAACACCAGGGCGGCGATCCCGCCCACGGCGACGCCGAAGACCAGGACGCCGGTGGCGAGTCCGCCGGTCGCCTGCAGGGTGCGGCTGACCAACTCCTCGCCGCCGCCGTGGTCGTGACTGTGGGTCTCTTCGAGGGCGATGGCCGCGTCGACCTGGGACTCACCGAGGAAGTAGGCGACGGCGAGCGCGAGCGCGCCCGCGATCAGGCCCGCGAGCATGCCGCGCACGAGCAGAGCTCTGACAGATATGGAGTTCACGATGGTTTCCTGATTTCTCTGGCTTCCCTTGTCCGCTGATTCCCTGGTTCCGCAGGTGACTCAGTGGCAGGGGAAGCCGAGCAGGTGACGGCCGTCGTGAACCCACTCGTGGACGCCTTCGCCCGAGATGAGCGCGGTGGCGCCCTGTTCGGCGCCGACGAAGTACAGCAGTACGAGCATGAGAATGCCGAAGAAGACCGCCCACGGGGCAATGGCCTTCGCCGAGATCGGAGTGATCACGGATGTCCCGGATGCGGGAACGGCGGACTGTGCCATGGCAGTACCTCCTGTGGGAACACGCGTCCCTGTCGTGGTGCCTGAGACGAAGGTGCCGGGTCTGACTTCCCCGCACGGATGCGGGGACACAGTGGCGCGACCGTGCCGGATTCTCACCGGACTTCCGTCACACCCTCGTCATGGTCGACGTGACCATACCGCCTGTACGCGGGCACCGCCATGGTGCAATCTGCGGAGCCGCTGAGCACGGATCCCCTGGGGCGACAGGGCTTTGGGGCCCATGGTGAAGGAAGCAGGAACATGACAGTACGGGTGATGCTGATCCCACCGGCGATGAACGCGGCGCTGCGGGAGGCCCGCTTCGACGGCGACGCTCCGCTGGACCGGTCCGGCCGGGAGCGCGCGCGGGCGGCGGCCGGCGCGGTGCCGGGAGCCGTGCTCGCACTGAGCGGACCCTCCGAGCGGTGCCGCGAGACCACCGCGGCGCTCGGCCTGGCGGCACGGGCCGAACCGGCCCTGGCCGGCTGGAACCTGGCGCGCTGGGCCGGCCGCCGCCTCGACGATGTGGCCGCCGCTGAGCCCGAGCGGGTGACCGCCTGGCTCGGCGACCCCTCGGCGGCTCCGCACGGCGGCGAGTCGCTGCACGACCTGATCGGAAGGGTCGGCGGGTGGCTGGACTCCCTCGGCGGACCGGACGCACCCGGCACGAGCTTCCTGGCGGTGGCCGAGGCCGCCGTCGTCCGGGCGGCGGTCGTCCATGGCCTACGGCTGCCGGCCGAGGCGTTCTGGCGGCTGGACGTCGCCCCGCTGACGCTGACCGAACTCAGTGGGCGGTCGGGCCGGTGGAACGTGGGACTGGGTCGCCCCCTGACCGCTCCCCCGGCCGGCTGAGCGGCACGATGCGCCGCTTGCCCGGGCAGGTGACGGTCACACCCGTCGCTCCCCCGGCCCTCCGAACGTCACAGCGCTTCTCTGTCCCGCCAGTCGGGCCGGACCAGCACGGCCGTGGCGACGATTCCGTCCTCGACCCGCCACAGCCCGTGCAGCGTCGTCGGCAGCGCCGGGTCGGTGAGCAGCAGACGGGCGGTGAACGCGCCATCGGCGGTGGTACGGCCCCGAAGACCGTCACCGCCGTCCGGGCTGTCCGGGCTGTCCGGGCTGTCCGGGCTGTCCAGATCGTTCGTCCAATGGAACGTCAGGTCGGCCTGGATGAAGTCGAGTTCGATGCCGGTGACCGGATACCAGGTCTTGAATACGCTCTCCTTGGCGCTGAACAGCACCCGGTCCCAGTGGATGGCGTCCGTGCCTTCCGGCAGGGGCGGACCGATCCGCTCGCGTTCGGCGGGCAGCGTCACCAACTCCCGTACACCGGTGGGGAGCGGGGCGTGCGGCTCGGCGTCGATGCCCAGCGACAGGACGTCCTCCGCACGGGCCAGCGCAGCCGCCCGGTACCCGGCGCAGTGGGTGAGGCTGCCGACGATTCCCTCGGGCCACAGCGGTCTTCCGCGGTGTCCGTGGAGCACCGCCACAGGCGGCAGGCCGAGTCCGGCCATGGCCCGCCGGGCGCAGGCGCGGGCCGTCGCGAAATCGTTCCTGCGTTTGGCCACGCTCTTGGCGATCAGCGCCTCCTCCTCCGGGAAGAGGGTTCCGTCCGGGACGCTCTCGGCGCGGGTGGCCGCGCAGGAGACGTCGGCGGGGAGCAGCCGCCCGATCACGAGGTGCCTCCGGGGGTGCGCCGCTGCGCGGTCGGTTCGGCGTCGGTCCGGGCCGGTGGGGCGGGTTCGCCCTCGTACGGGAGGATCTGCCGCAGCAGGCCTCGCGGGTGCCCCCTCTCGCGCCACTCCCTGGGGTAGCCGATGGAGACCTCCTCGAAGCGCACCCCGTCGTACCAGGTCGTACGGGGGATGTGGAGGTGGCCGTAGACCACGGCGGTGACGTTGAAGCGGCGGTGCCAGTCGGCGGTCAGTTCGGTGCCGCACCACTGGGCGAACTCCGGGTACCACATCACCGACGTGGGTTCCCGGACGAGCGGCCAGTGCCCGGCGAGGACGAGGGGTATCCCGGGGTCGTGCTCCGCGAGCCGGCGTCCGGTCGTGGCGACCCGGGCGCGGCACCAGTCGTCCCGGGTCGGATAGGGGTCCGGGTGCAGGAGGTATTCGTCGTTGCAGACGATGCCGGACTCGTGCGCCACGGCGAGCGACTCCTCCTTCGTGTGCGTTCCAGGGGCGCGGAAGGTGTAGTCGTACAGGAGGAAGAGCGGCGCGATCGCCACCGGTCCGTCCGGGCCCGGCCAGAGCGGGAAGGGGTCTTCCGGGGTCGTCACCCCGAGGTCCCGGCACAGCTCGACGAGGTGGTCGTAGCGTGCCTGGCCGCGCAGTTGGACCGGGTCCTTGTTCAGGGTCCACAGCTCGTGGTTGCCGGGGGTCCAGATCACGTGGGCGAAGCGTTCCGCGAGGAGTCCGAGCGCCCACCGGATGTCGTCGGGCTGCTCCGCGACGTCGCCCGCGACGATCAGCCAGTCCGCGTCGGACGTCGGGTGCAGGGACTCCACGAGGGGCCGGTTGTCGGTCACCGCCGCGTGCAGGTCGCTCACGGCCAGCAGACGGCCCGCGCCCTGCTGTCGGTGCCCGTCGCCGGGGGCGGGCACGGCGGCGGGGGCACCGTGCGGTGCGGGGTCGCTCGGAGGGGTCATGGGCGCTGGTTCCCGATCTGTCGGCAGTGGTCCGGCTCCGTCCGCACGGTGGGGAGCCGCTGGGAACGTAGCCTCTCACGCTCCCCTCGCGGTTCCTCGGGGGTTTCGGACGGCGGGCCCGTCGGCCGGGCGTGTGCCGTCAGCCGGCCTCCTCACGGCGGGAGTTCGTTCACCGCACCGAGTGCGTCGCCGACGGTCGTGTAGTCGAGGGCGATGAAGTTGCGGGTTGGCGGTCGGTTCGGCACTCACCCGCCCAGCCTATGCGGAATATCAGCTTTTATGCATGAATGGTGACATTCAGGAGCTGAGGAGCCCGCCGTGCACTCCGTACACCTGGCCGTGCTGATGACGAGTCACGACCGCCGCGCGCGGACGCTGTCCGCGCTGCGCGCCCTTGAGGAGCAGCGCGGGCTCCCCACCGGGGCGACGGTCGGCGTGCACCTCGTGGACGCCGGCAGCACCGACGGTACGCCGGAGGCGGTCCGGCTGCGGCATCCGGCGGTGGAGGTCATGTCGGTGGGCGCGGACGTCCCCCGCAACCAGGCGCTGCGCATCGCGAGCCGGAACAGCCGCAGCGGCGGCGGGGGCGGCGGCCCGCTCGGCGTGGCACCGGGCGGTCCGAGTCATCCGTGGACGCATCAGCTGTGGCTCGACGACGGGGTCGAACTCTTCCCGGACGCCCTGGTGACGCTGTTGCGCACGGCGGAAGCGGCCGGGTCCGCCGCGGTCGTCGTCGGCGCGGTGCGGAACGCGTACGGGGACACGGTGTACTCCGGGCGGCGGGGCAGGTCCCTGGCGCTCGTCGAACCCGGCGAGCACCGGCCCGAGCCCTGCGACACGTACGACGGTCGGGTGGTCCTGTTCTCCCGTGCCGTGTACGACCTCGTCGGGGACCCCGACAAGGTCTTCCGGCACCGGATGGGCGACTACGACCACGGCTGCCGCGCGCGGCGGGCCGGCGTGAGCGCGTTCGTCGCCCCGGGGCACGCCGGCGAGTGCGTGGGCGGACCGGCCGGTCCCGCCTCCCGGGAGCCGGGGATCGGCGTCCGGGAGGCGCTGCGGCGGGTGACCTCCGTGCGGGAGCTGCCGCCCCGCCAGTGGTGGGTGTACTGCCTGCGGCACACCTGGCCGTGGGCGCCGTATCTGATGGTCGCCCCGTACGCGCGCACCGCGGCCCGCGCCACACTCGGGCGGCTGCGGAGGTGAGCAGGGGCCGGGCGGCGTCAGCTTCGCTCGGCGGCGACCGCGGCTTCGGCCGCGGGGCGACCGGTGGGCGGTGGCGGCACCGTGGGGCGCCCCGCCGCGGTCCTGGCGGTGCCGCCGGACGCGCCCTTCCCGGGAGCGGAGCCCGTACCGCCCGGTGCGGATTCGGGGGCCGTACCGCCCTGTGCGGATGCGGCCGTGGGGATCGCGGTGCCGGTGGCGTGCGCCGTCGTACGCCGGAGGGCGGTACGGGGCGGGGCCGTGCGGGACGGTACGTACACCGGGATCCTCAGCAGGGCGGACACGGCGGCCGCCGTCCCGGCCAGCGGCAGGAGGAGGAGCGCGGGGTGCAGCAGCTCCGCGTACACCAGCGTCCCGGTCGTCACGGACACGCCCGCCCAGAGGGCCGGCAGGATCGCCGTGCCCGGCACGGTGACGCGGAGCCGGCGCAGGCGGTGCGCGATGTGGTCGTCCGTGTCGCGCAGCAGGGAACGCGCGGCGCGGCGGCGGGAGATCAGGACCAGGGCGGTGTCGGCGAGGGCCACCGTCGCCATGGCCGGCAGCGCCGCCCACGCGGCGCGGCCAGGCGGGGCGGCCACGTGGATCAGCGCGCCGGACGCCGCCAGCGCGAATCCGGTGAACTGGGCGCCGGACGCGCCGAGCCGAAGGCGGGCGGGATGCCAGTTGTGGAGCAGGAAACCGGCGAGGCCCGCCGCCAGGGTGGCCGGAAGCAGGGCGAGGGCGGTGCTGCCGTCGACGGCGGCGCAGGCGAGCAGCCCGGCGGCGGTGACCACGCCGACGGCGGTCAACAGCCCGTCGGTGTGGTCGAGCAGGGCGAACGCGTTGGTGACGAGGACGATCCAGAGCACGGCCAGGACGCCCGCCGCCGGTGACAGTCCGGCGAGGCAGACGACGAGGACCGCGGCGGCCGTCTGCACGGCGAGGCGGAGGCCTCCCCACAGGGGCTTCAGGTCATGGACGAGACCAAGGGCGGCCACGGTCCCGGCCCCGGCGAGCAGCCCCGCGACGGAGCCCGCCGAGTCGTCCGCCGCGCCGAGCCACAGGGCCCCGCCGGCCGCCGCGCCGACGCCGAGCACGGCTGCCGGGCCGCCGGTCCCGCGCAGCGCCCTGACCCGTGGCGCACGCCCGGCCGGTTCGTCCGGGACGTGGGGGCGGAACGCCGCGCGGCGGGCACCCTTGGCGAGTGCGACCGTGATGAACAGCGCGGCCACACCGGAGGCGATGATCCCCAGCACGTTCACCTGCCCTGCCTTTCCTCGTTCATGACCCGCGGCGCGGGACGCCGGGCGGCCGGTGGAACGGCGGCAGCCCGGTCCCGGCCGGCGGTGGGTCGGGGGACACAGGACGCCACCCGGGTGGCGTTTCTCCCCAACCTACGGGCCGATGTCCCCATTCGCCCCAAATAACACGAAAAGGGCTGCATATTGTTCTGTTGCCCGGACCCGGGAGGTCCCAAGCCGAACGGCCCGAGTCACTCAAAGCGTCCTGCTGCGGACCGCGTTGACAGCCGGTGTGGGTGGACGAGCCGTCAGCCCGGGACATGCCGGTCGGCGTTGCGCTCGGCCGCCGCGTGCCACCAGCGAGGTGGAGGAGGGCGGCCGGCGATCGCTGCGGTGGACTGATCGGGGTGCAGGCCCAGGACACGCAACGCGTCGGCGCCGACCCGGACGGCGTACCAGCCGCGCCGGCGCCCGTCCGCGCCGACGCCGCAGGCGAGATCGACGCGGATCAGCTCCCCGGCGAAGGGCATCCAGTCGATCCCGCGGTCACGCAGTCAAGCGCGGAGGGCTGCTGGGGGGCGTGGGCAGCCCGGCAGGCTCTCGCACGACACGACGGTCACCCATTCGGCGGCGGACGTGGATGCCGCCGGAGATCTACGACCTGCCGCAACACGGCACGCTCAACATCCACGACTCGCTGCTGCCCGCCTACGCGGGTTTCTCGCCGCTGATCTGGGCGCTCATCAACGGCGAGCCGGAAGTGGGCGTCACAGCCCACCTGATGGACGAGGAGCTGGACGCCGGCGACATCGTCGTCCAGCGGGCGGTGACGGTCGGACCGACGGACACCGCAACCGACCTGTTCCACCGGACGGTCGACCTGATCGCGCCTGTCACGATCGAGGCTCTCGGCCTGATCGCCTCCGGGCAGACCGAGTTCACCCGCCAGGACCGGTCGAAGGCCAGCTTCTTCCACAAGCGCGCCGAAGAGGACATCCGCATCAACGCCCGTCGAAACTCCGGTGGCCATCGCCCAGTGGGAGCGGCTGCGCGAGGTCTGCCTGAACCTCGGGCAAACCGTCGACACGATCCAGCGCCACGTCGGACGGGTACAACGTGGTCCTGCCGCAGAACGCGACGGAGCTGGCCGGGCAGTTGCGCGAGCGCGGCTTCAACCCGGTCGGTGTGGACCTCTCGGAAGTCCTCAAGGCGGGCGGCAGCGTGAAGTGCTGCACCCTGGAGCTGCGCCGGAACGCCTGAACGGACGGCCTCCCCGCGAGAATCACGTGAGGAGGCCGCCGGGGCGTCGCTACCGTGGGCGCATGACCACCGAGACCCGGACCTTCCCTCCCCGACCCCTGCACGCCGTCAAGGCCGTGTACGCCCGTCAGGCAGGCTGTCCGTCCTCCTTCGCCCTGGCGGTGGCGGACTTCGAGCCCTGGGTGGAGGGGGTGCAGTTCGAGACGGCGGACACGAGTACGGTGCCGGGCTGGTCGGCCGCCGAGGTGGCCGAGCTGCACGAGGCCTTCGGCGCCGGCGTACGCGAGGAGCTGGCGGCCCTGGATCCCGGCACCACGGTGGCCGTCGCGGTCGTCCTGCGGTCCATCAAGGTGCACGAGGTGGACACCCATCCCCGCGCGTTCCGCCAGGCGGGGCGCCAAACCGTCCGGAACGCGTTGGCGGAGGCGTACGGCCCACCACCGACCCCCTGGCCGAGGCTGCCCTGAAGCCGGGGCCCCGGCCCCGCCGACCGACCGCACACGCCCGCGACCGCCCGCCACTGCCTCCATGGCCACCCGAGCGACCACCGGGGAAAGCTGGGCTGCACGTCGCCCATCAGGGCCGGCAGGTCGCGCCCCGGACCGCTCGCCGGGAACAGGGCCGTCAGCGCGCCCGTGGCCGGCGACCTCCGACCACCACCGGCGGAAGGAGGCAGGAGACGTCCTGGTTCCTTCCGCAGCAGCTCCAGTCGCCGCCTTCGGCGTCACCTCCGGACAGGCTCTGTCCGGAGTCGTGGGCCCGCTCATCGAAGTGCCGTTGCTGATCGGACTCGTGCACGTCGCGCTCGCCTGGCGACGCACGTTCGCGCTCGATGCGGTGATGACGGCCCCGTGACGGCGGCCCCGTGACGCGGCGCGACCGGCCGGCGATCCCGTACGCGAGGCAGCGCGGGTGAACCGGCCGTCACGTGATGGCGGGGCTCCGGCGCTCGACGAGAACGACGTCGCGCCACACGCCGTGCTGACGTCCGATCCGCTCCCGGACGCCGATGACCCGGAAACCGGCCCGCTCGTGAACGGTGAGGCTGGCGGCGTTCTCCGGGAAGATCCCTGACTGGATGGTCCAGATCCCGGCCCGCTCGGTGGAGTCGACCAGCGCCTTCAGCAGGGCGGAAGCGATCCCGCGGCCGCGCGCGGTGGGGTCGACGTAGACGGAGTGCTCGACGACACCCGCGTACGCGCACCGGTCCGAGACCCTGCTCGCCGCCACCCAGCCCAGCACCGCACCGTCCCCGCCGAGGGCGACGAAGCGGTGGCCGGGCAGCTTCGTGGCGTCGAAGCCCTCCCAGTCGGGCGGGCCGGTCTCGAAGGTGGCGTCGCCCTCGTCGATACCCGCCTGGTAGATCGCCAGCACCTGCTCGGCGTGGACCGACGTCAGCGGCACGACCACGACGCTCGACACCCCACTCACCGCTCCCACCCCGCTCACCCGCTCATCGCCGCCCGCCCCGTCCCGTCGTCCTGGCGGTCAGGCGGCCGCGCGCAGCGTCAGCAGCCGGCCCATCCCGGCGAGCACCGAAGGTTCGACCCGGTAGTAGACCCAGGTGCCGCGCCGCTCGGACGTCAGGAGGCCGGCCTCCTTCAACTTCTTCAAGTGGTGGGACACGGTGGGCTGGGAGACGCCGACATCGGAGATGTCGCACACGCAAGCCTCGCCACCCTCGTGCGAGGCCACGGCGGAGAACAGCCGCAGGCGCACCGGGTCGCCGAGAGCCTTGAACATCCGGGCGGCCCTCTGCGCCTCGTCGGCGGTCATCGGGCGCTCGGTCAGTGGCGGGCAGCACGGCACCACGCCCTGGCCGTCGGCGGGCTCGATCAGCGGCAGCACCTTCGCATTCGGCATGCGTCTATGTTGACACATGTCGAACCAGGGCGGCCAGGGGTCAGCCGGTCCGTGGGAGGCGACCCACCCCACAGCCTTGTACCTCGTAGGGGTACAAGGCTCGATGGGATCAGCGGGGCGAACGGCTCACAGCCGCCTTTCGGAGGCCGAAGACAGCGGCTCCGAGGACGAGAACCGCGGCGCCGGAGATCACGGCGCTGAGGGGCAGGGCGAAGGCGAGGACCACGCAGCCGGTCAGGCCGATGACGGGGACGAGGCGGTTCGGTCGCCCTTCGCCGGGAGTGAGGGTCAAGGCGGAGGCGTTGGCGACGGCGTAGTACGCCAGCACACCGAAGGAGGAGAACCCGATCGCTCCGCGTACGTCGGTGGTCGCGGCGAGCACGGCGACGAGAGCGCCGACGGCGAGTTCGGCGCGGTGCGGGACACCGAAGCGGGGGTGGACGGCGGCCAGGGCGTGCGGCAGGTGATGGTCGCGGGCCATGGCCAGGGTGGTGCGGGAGACGCCGAGGATCAGCGCGAGCAGGGAACCGAGGGCGGCGACGGCGGCGCCCACGCGGACGACGGGGACGAGCCACCCGGCCCCCGAGGCGCGTGCGGCGTCCGTCAGCGGTGCGGTCGCGTCCGCCAGGCCGCCCGGGCCCAGTACCGCCAGGGCGGCGCCGGCGACGAGGGCGTAGACGGCGAGGGTGATGCCGAGCGCGATCGGGATGGCGCGCGGAATGGTACGGGCGGGATCGCGGACCTCCTCGCCGAGGGTGGCGATGCGGGCGTACCCGGCGAAGGCGAAGAACAGCAGACCCGCGGACCGGATGACCCCTCCGGCGTCGGCGTCCGAGCCGATACGCACCCGCCCCGCCTCCGCACCGGACGAGGTCAGGGCGGCGATGGTCACGGCGGCGAGCACGGCCAGGACCACCGCGACGATGACCCGGGTGAGCCGCGCGGACTTCTGCACCCCGGCGTAGTTCACCGCGGTCAGCGCCACCACGGCGGCCACCGCCACCGCGCGTTCCTGACCGGGCCACAGGTATGCGCCGACCGTGAGAGCCATGGCCGCGCAGGAGGCGGTCTTGCCCACGACGAACGCCCAGCCGGCCACGTAGCCCCAGAAGTCGCCCAGTCGTTCGCGGCCGTAGACATAGGTGCCGCCGGACCGGGGATAGCGGGCGGCCAGCCTCGCCGAGGACGTAGCGTTGCAGTAGGCCACGACCGCGGCCAGGGCCAGGGCGAGCAGCAGTCCCGAGCCGGCGGCCTCCGCCGCCGGGCCCAGCGCCACGAAGATCCCGGCCCCGATCATCGATCCCAGGCCGATCACCACCGCGTCGAGCACGCCCAGGCGGCGCCGCATCCCGCCCGCACCCTCCGCGACCCCCACCGTGTTCACGCGCACTCCCTCTCGTCCCGCACCACGATCCCAGCGCACCATAGCCGAGCCGGATGCCGGGCCGGGGTCGCGCACCGGCGGTCCAGTTCGATCCCGCTCAACGCCCTTGACCACTCGTCGTCACCGTCGAATGATCAGGAGCTCGACGGCAGGTCGAGCACTACCGTGCCGCGCCGGGTCGCCGCGACGAGCACGCCGTCCGGGGCAGTGGGGCCGACGGTTGTCCGGCTCTCCGGGAGCAGGGGTGCCGGTGCCGGGAGAGCCGCCGTCGGGACGGCCACGACAATCGCCGACGGCGGCTGTCCCGGCACTCGGCTCGTCATGCCCCACAGCCGGTGCAGGGGCTTGAGTCCCTACCTCGCAACGTCTCCAGCAGCCGCCGCAGAGCACACACCGTGGATGACTTCTCCGAGCCAGGCCCTTAGAGCTCGTAACACGATCTTGTTGCAACGGCCTGGTAGGCCGTGACCAGTGCGATGATTCGGCCGTTCGTGAGGTGTGGGTAGTCAACCGTGGATC
>NZ_JOEZ01000014.1 GCF_000721175.1 Streptomyces anulatus | reverse complement strand
GAAGGCTCTCCGGACCGTCAGCTCCGCACCGGACACCCCGGCCCCCGCGACAGCGCCCCCGCCTCCCTGGGCCCCGGCCGAGGACCCGCCGCCGCCCGCACGGCCGGAGGCTCCTCGCGGAGAAGCCGCCCGGGAGATGCCTGAACCCCCACACGCGGACGCCGGCCCGGAGCACGCGGGGCCCGCAGAGTCCTCGGCCGCCGTCTCCGTACCGGAACACCGCGCCGCCTCCGCGCCCGACTTGGACCAGGGCACGGCTCCGCCAGCACCCCACTCCCCCGCCTACCTCGCCCTGGCCCGACTCGGCCGCCGGGACCACCGCCTGGCGTTGTCCGCCGACGACTGCGCCGCGCTGGAGGCTCAGGCGGCCGAATGGTTCGCCCGGGGCGTCGACGCCGAGTACCTGATCTCTGCCCTCACCGCGGGGCTCCCCGCCCGCGTCGACATCCCGGTCCGCTTCGTCGGCCGCCGCCTCGCCGACAAGATCCCGCCCCGGCTGCCAGCCGAGCGGACTTCACGCGTGGCCCCCGCCCGCCGCGTCCTGGTGGAGTGCACCGAGTGCGGCGCCCCCGGCCGCCCCGAGGCCCTCCCCGACGGGCTCTGCCGCCCCTGCCGCGCCGACCACCGGCCCGGGACCGGGGGGACGACCCCGCCCCGCCCCACCGAGGCACCGGCCGACGCCGCCCCCGGCATCGGGGCGTACGTCGCCGCCCTCCGCGACATGCTCAAGGCCCCTTAGGCAGGTACATCGATCGCGCCGCGTTGTGCCGGTGGCAGGGCTGAACCGCAGTGCCTGATCCGGCCGGACCCCACGACGGGGCTGTTCGTGGTCGCGGCGGGGCCGGGGTGGCCGGGGTGCCGGAGAGAGCGTCGGCTCCGGCCGGTGACCTGCGCACAGGTGATCAACGCGTGGCGACAGGTCGGCGCTGATACCGCACCCCGGCGCGCCCGTCGGGGCCCGCCTTCTCCGCGGCGGTGAACCGACCTGCCCCGCCCCCCTTCGAAGCAGGGGAGCTCCGCGGAGAACCGGTATGACGGTGCTCCGCGGCTGTGGACCTTGCCCGGGCCTTCGTCGTGAACGGGCCCGCCGACGAGGGGGGGTAGCCCTACCGTGCATGGGCCCGCTGCCCGGATCGATGGATCGATCTTGAGCCCGCAGGCTGGACGCATCGGGATTTCCGAAGCATCCAGCGGTTGCACCAGGAGGGTTCTCCATGACCGATCGTCCGCATCAGGTCCGGCGTGTTCGTGCCGTGTCGCCGTCAGCAGGCAGAGGACGGCGGCGAGGCATCGCGATGGCGGCCGTGATGGCTGCCGCCCTGGCCGTGGCCGGCACGCTGCCCGCGTCCGCGGCGCCTCAGGGCCGCGGCCCGGGTGGCGTCGTACAGCGGGGGCTGGACCGCCTGGTCCACGACGACAGGTACCCCGCCGCTCTGGCCGCCACCGTCGGCCGTGACGGCCGTACCCGGCACTACACGTCCGGCGTCGCGGACCTGAGGACCGGAGCGAAGGTACCGGTCGACGGGCAGGTACGGGCCGGGAGCAACACCAAGACCTTCGTCGCCACGGTCGTCCTCCAGCTGGTCGGTGAAGGCAAGGTCGCTCTCGACGACCCGGTGGAGGACTACCTGCCGAACCTGGTGCGGGGCGAGGGCATCGACGGCCGCCACATCACCGTGCGCCAGTTGCTGCAGCACACCAGCGGACTGCCCAACTACACCGACCACATGACCGACGAGAACCTCGCCGGGGAGGGCCGCCACACCTACGTCCAGCCCCGCGCCCTGCTCGACGTGGCGTTCGCGCACAAGGCGGACTTCGCTCCCGGGACCAGCTGGATGTACAGCAACACCAACTACATACTGGCCGGCCTGATCATCGAGAAGGTCACCCGCCGCCCGCTGGCCGAGCAGATCACCCACCGGGTCATCGACCGCATCGGACTGCGCCACACCTACTTCCCCGGCGTGGGCGAGGAGCGCATACGGAAAGCCCACCCCAAGGGCTACTTCGCGGCGAAGCCCGGGGCGCCGCTGGAGGACGTCACGGAGCTCGACCCCTCCTGGGGATGGGCCGCCGGACAGCTGGTCTCCACCCCCGGCGACCTGAACCGCTTCCTCAACGCCCTGCTCGGCGGCAAGCTCCTCGCACCCGCACAGCTCGCCCAGATGCGCACCACCGTCGAGATAGCCGACAGTGACTTCGCGGATTCCGGCGTCCGGTTCGGGCTGGGGCTGACCAGTACGCCGCTGAGCTGCGGCGGCCTGATGTGGGGGCACGGCGGCGACATCCCCGGCTACGCCACGCGCCCCGCAGCCACCGATGACGGCCGCGCCGCTGCGATCGCCGTCACCGCCAACCGGGCGCCCACCGAGCAGGGCCCCGGCCATGCCGACGCGCTCCTCGATACCGCCCTGTGCACGTGACGGCGAGGCGGGCGTGCCAGGTCCGGGTGCGGCTGATGTGAACGCCATGAAGTGCTCGGCCCGGCGTTCGTACCGGCGGTGGCCCACGCCGCTCCGGCGCGGTGGATCGCCCACGGAGGGCACCGGTTCGTCGCCGTCGACCGAGAGCGTCCACCCGGCGGATCGCCGGCCTGCGGGCGGACGGCGGACCGCAGGCCGACGGGGGTACGGTCCCGCGCTCTAAGGACGGTCGCGCACGGGTGACACGGGGCTGCCCTGCTGCGGCACCGCGCCTCGTGGCGTCCCCGCGTCATCCAGCGCCCCGGAGACTTCCGGTGCCCCCGCCGGTTCGGGCTGCGCCTCTTCCGTACGTCCGAGAGCCCGCCGGGCCAGCCTCCCGGCCGCGACCCAGAAGCGGTCGGGCAGGAACACCGCGTCGGCGATGATCATCGCGCCGGAGAACAGCGGCAGACCCATGAGCACCGCGATGCCGATGTGCATCCCGAGCAGCATCGTCAGGACCGGGTACTTGAGCCTGCCGAACAGCACGAACGGGAAGGCGACCTGGAGGAGCACGGTCAGGTAGCCGACGACCGCGATGGCGAGTACCTGCTCGTCCGCCCAGTGCGAGAGCGCGGGCCACGGCTGGAAGAGGTCGAGGTTGAGGACGTAGTGCAGCGCGGTTCCGGCTCCCCAGGTGCCGCCCTGGACCTTGTAGAGGCCGGCGGCCCCGTAGAGGAAGCAGACCTGGACGCCGATCAAGAGGAGCCCGCAGTTGTGCACTGTCGTGACCAAGGTGGCGCGTGCTTCGCCGAGTTGGGGCGGAAGCGCGGGCAGGCGTCGTCGGCCGGCGGGGGTGCGGCGGGCCCTCCTGGCGTCCAGGGACCAGCGGCGGCCGGACGCCGTGAGGACGAGGTAGAGCGCCATCAGCAGGACGAGGTTGTCGCCGCCGTCCGTCATGAAGATCGACCTTGCGTGGAACGAGGCCACCACGACGGCGAAGAGCACGGAGACCGCGCGGGTCCGCCAGCCCAGCAGGAACAGGACGCTGACGACGAGCGCGGCCCCGTAACAGAGTTCGAAGTAGAGGCGGCTGTCGGAGAGGGTCAGCACGCTGACCCACCCGGTCTGGTCGAAGAGCTGCCGGGCCAGGTCCGGTGTCCACGGGGAGCCGGGGCCCCAGATCGCGTCGCGGTGGGGGAACTCGCGCAGCAGGAAGACCAGATAGAGCAGGCCGTATCCGATGCGCAGGACCGATACGGCGTAGAGGGAGAGGGGGCGGTCTGTCAGCAGCGCCCACGCGTGGCGTGCCGCGCCTGTGACCCGTACCAGTGGGCGGGTCGGGGTGATGGCCGACTCGGGCGGGCGGGTCGGGCCGGTGGTCGGCTCAGGCATCGGAGGTCACCTTCCACCAGGGCAGGAGCCGTGTCTCGGCGTTCTTCGCGGCGGCGGCACGGCGGTCACGGTCCGTGCTGCCCGGAGCGGCCACGGGCAGGGTGACGACGCGGAGCTGGATGTTCTCGAACGGCTTGCCGTCCCGTTCGGCCATGCGGTCGGCGGCGATGTTGCGCAGGTAGCGCTGCATCATCACGGCCCGGTCCGAGCGCGGAACGTCGTCGCCGCCGTGGAGTTCGACGTATGACGTCCAGGACCGGCGCAACATGTTCTGCGAGGTGTGGCTCGGGAAGGCGTTGTGCTCGATGGCGGAGGAGTCCACGGCGGTCAGGTCGGTCCAGCGGCTGACCTGGACGGATCCGTCCGGGGCCGTGTGCGCTGTCCGCGCGGAGATCTGCCGGTTGACGGAGTCCGGGTCGGGGGCGAACAGCCGCCAGTTCTGCTCGAAGAGCGGGTAGATCCAGGCGTCCACCTGGGAGTTGAAGCGCTGCGACACCGCATTCGACGGGGCCACGTGCAGGAAGACCAGACCGATGTGGGTCAGGGCCGTGGTCAGGCAGAGCGCCACGGCGGTGTTGAGGACTCCTCTGCGTACCCGATTGCCTGCCCGACTGCGCACCCGAGTGCGCTCATGTTCCGTTGCGGCTCCACCCAGCACCGTGCCCCGCCCTCTTCTTCTCGTCGTCCGTCTCGTGGAAGCGTGCGGCGGGGCAGGAAGGACATGCCCCGCCGCACGCCGGTCATCCGGCAGCGCGCGTTCCGCGCCCCCGGTCAGCCCTCGTGGTGGCCGGGGCCCTCGGGCTTGTCGCCGTAGCCGCCGTGCTCCTCGCCGGGGCCGGGGCCGTGGTCGCCGGGACGCCCGTGGCCGTAGCCGTAGCCGCCGCTGTCGTGGCCGCCCGAGTGGCCGCCGGTGCCGCCGCCCTTGCCGCCGCTGTGGCCGCCGGTGCCGCCGCCCTTTCCGCCACCGATGACGCCGCCCTTGCCGCCGCCCGTGGTGTTGCCGGCGATGTTCCCGGAGGTGTTGCCGACGGTGTTCCCCGTGGTGGTCCCGGTGGTGGTCCCGGTGGTGGTCGAGCCGCCCGGAGTGCCACCCGTGGTGCCGCCGGTCACGACGCCGCCGAGCACGCCCCCCAGCACCCCGCCGGTCCCGCCGGTGGTGCCGCCGGTCACGACGCCGCCGAGTACCCCGCCCAGCACGCCGCCCGTCGTGCCGGTGGTGGTGCCCGTGGTGGTCCCGGTCGTCGTGCCCGTCGTGGTTCCGGTGGTCGTGCCCGTAGTGGTGCCGGACGTGGTTCCGCCGGAGCAGGTGGACCGGGTGATGCGGTTGTTGTCCAGGGTGACCGAGCCGTTACGGGCCAGCGCCCGGCCCTCGATGGTCGCGCCGGTGGTCACACTGATCGAGGTCAGGGCCAGGATGTTGCCGATGAAGGTCGAGTCCGTACCGAGCGTGGCCGAACTTCCGATCTGCCAGAAGACGTTGCACGGCTGGGCGCCGTTGATGAGGTTGACGCGACTGGCGGACGCCGTGGTCAGACCCGAGCCGACCTGGAAGACCCACACGGCGTTGGGGTCGCCCTCGGCGTCGAGGGTGAGCGTGCCGGTGAGACCCAGCGTCGAGGAGGCCGTGTAGACGCCGGGCACCAGCGTCAGGCCCCCGGCGTCCGGCGGCAGCGCGGAATCCGTGGCCTGGCCCGCCGCGTTGTTGTACGCCACGACCAGGTCGGACTTGGCCTGGAGAGCGACGGCGTCCGCCGAGTGCTGGACGCCGTTCACGAGCCCCGGCGGAAATCCGCTGATAGCCGTTCCCGGGCTGACACCGACGTCACCGTTGATCACGGTGGGTCCGGTGTTGGTGACCGACTCCCCTGCCAGCACCGCGAAGCTGTCCGCCGTTCCGAGCGGCACGGGCGTGGCGATGGCTACCGCCGGGGATGTCGTCGCGGCCACCATGGCTGCGGCGACCGTCGCGGTGAGAGCGGCGGAGAGCCAGGACGAGAAAATGCGCCGTACTCCGAGATCAGGAGTTCTGAGCTTCATCAGAAACCGATTTTCTGTGCGAGGCGGCGACTTCCGAGCCGTTCACGGTTTCCCGGAAGCCCTCGTGTTGTCGGCAGCACATTACGCACAGCGGTGGCTATTAAACCTGGATGAATGGTGGCGAGCCGGGCCTTTTTTCGAGTACTTATTCAAGACTGTAGGAAATTCCGACAAGTCATACACGGCTATGCGCCGGCCCTGTACGGCGAAAAACGCTTTGCTGCACTGAAGAAGTGCTTATTCGGAAATTCGTGCCCCACACTCAAGAACCGATCAAACAATATTGCGTCATATGTTCCCCGCCGAGACGGGCGCAGCACGGGCCGACCCGTGTCGCGATCGAACGATCAAGTCCCTGGAGCGGCGGCCGGCCCCCACCCACTCCCGGGGGCTGCACCAGTGTGCCCGGCCGCGCTCCTGAGTCCGCGCGGCTCCGAACGAGTGGACTTGTCGGGGCGCGGCCGGGATGCGGTGCGGAGCCCCGGGGGGCGGATGGTGTCGTTGCCGTCCGTTCCGCTCCCCCGCCCCAGCCCGGAAGAGGCACCCCCACATGCGGCGCTCCCCCGCCCGACGTCCGTTCGCCGCGATGCTGCTCGCGGCGTCCGTCCTGGCCCCGATGGCCATGGCTCCCGCCCCGGCGGTCCACGCCGCAACCCTTGACCAGCACGATCAGCGCGGTCAGGACGGCAGACACGATCGCCACGGCCGCGACCGCTGTCCGCCCGGCGGTCTCGATCCCGCGCTGACCGCCGAACTGGACAGGACCATCGAGGACGTCCGCGAGCAGGCCGGCATTCCCGGTGCCGTCGTCGGGCTGTGGATGCCGGGGAAGGGCTGCTACGTCCACGCGAGCGGCGTCGGCAACACGGTCACCGGTGAGCCGATGTCCGCCGACACCCGTATCCGGATCGGCAGTGAGACCAAGACGTTCACCGTCACCGCGCTGCTCCAACTCGTCGACGACAAGCGCGTCAAGCTGGACGACCCGATCTCCGCCTACGTCCCCGGCGTGCGCAACGGCGACCGGATCACGCTCCGTCGGCTCGCCGGGATGCGCAGCGGCCTGTTCCCGTACACCGCCGACGCGGACTTCGTGCACGACCTGCTGAGCGACCCGTACCGCTCGTTCACCCCGCGCGGTCTGCTCGCGTACGGCATGAAGCACAAGAACACCTTCAAGCCGGGAGCGCAGTTCCAGTACTCCAACTCCAACCTCGTCCTGCTCGGCCTGGTGATCGAGAAGGTCACCGGCCAGAGCCTCGACCGCGTCATCCACGAGCGGGTGCTGCGCCCCGCCCACCTGCACAACACGCTCTTCCCGACCGGGGCGGAGTTCCCCGAGCCGCACGCCCACGGCTACACCGACCAGACGCTGAGCGGCGAGACCGAGGACTCCACGGACTGGAACCCCAGCTGGGCGTGGGCCGCCGGGGCGATGATCTCCGATCTGCACGACCTGCGCCGCTGGGCCAGGATCGTCGCCACCGGGGAGCTGCTGAGCCCCGAGACCCAGGCGCAGCGACTCAAGACCCTGCCGACCGGGTTCCCGGGGCTCAGCTACGGTCTGGGCATCTTCGATGCCAACGGGTGGATCGGGCACAACGGTTCCCTGCCGGGGTACGAGACCGTGACCGTCTACCTGCCCGCGCAGAAGGCCACCATGGTCCTCATGATCAACACGGACTCCCTCAGCGGGGGCCAGGAGCCGTCCACGCTGCTCGCCCGCGCGGTGACTCGGATCGCCACCCCGGACCACGTCTACGACGGCAGCGCCTCCCAGGGGCGCAACACTCCCTGAGTTCAGGGCCCCGTCAGCGGCGGCGCGGCCGACGCGTGCAGACCCAGGTGGTCACGCGGGTCGGTGAGGGCGGCCGGGTGGGCGGCCAGGAGGCGGGTGGCCGTCGGCAGCGGCATGCGGACGACCACCGGGCGGGGCAGCGTCAGTTCGCGCTCCGCCACCGCCGTACGGGATGCGCGCACCCGGTCGGTCACCCGGGCCACCACCCTGACGTCCAGGGTGAACTGCACCAGCACCGACGAGAACTTCGGCTTGTGCAGGGGCATCGAGCCCGCGCCGTGCGCAGCCGCGCCGCTCGCCGAGGCCGCGCCGCCCGCGTTGCCCATCAGCTGGTTCAGCCGGAACTCGTCGGCGTTCAGGACGCCCGCTCCCAGCAGGCCGCGTGCCGCTCTGCCCTGTTCGGCCGAGCTCTGGCCGTCGCTCTGGGTGGGACGGGGCGCCCCGAGGTGGCTCTGGGCGACCGTCTCGAACGTCATCTTGTCCCCGGCGCCCAGGACCCTCCCCGCCCGCAGTCGCGCGTGCACCGAGGCCTGGAGGTCCTGGCCCGCCGCCCCGCTCGCGTGCACCGGCGGCAGCTCCGCCCCGGCGTTGGTGAGCAGCGGCAGGGCCGCGATCAGCCACTCGGTGGAGACCGCCTCGCCCAGGGTGTAGGCGGCGGCCTGTCCCTTCTGGCGGAACCGGTCGCCGCCGCCCGCCGCACGCACCGCCGCGTTCACCAGCTCCCGTACGCGCGGCGCTCCCTGGAAGCCGTTCACCTGCGCCTCCATCGGCAGCGGAACCCCGTCAGACCGCCAGGAGCCCAGCCCGGCCGGGTCGCCGGCCGGGCTGGGCGGCCCGCCGCGTGCGGGGGCGCGGCGCGGGGCGGTCACCCGGCGCAGGGCGGTGAGGTCGCTCTCCAGGATGCGGTGGACCAGTGACGTACGGCCGGTGGCGGCGAACGCCAGCCGACGGTCTCCGCGGTGGAGTTCGAGGGTGGCGACGACCGGCACCCGCACCTTCGCCGACCGGGCCGTCTTCGCCTCCGCGACCGTCTTCATCCCCAGCTGGCCGCGTGCGGCTTCCCCCCTGCGGCGTCCGGAACCGGAGGAGACGCCGAGCCCGCCCGCCCCGCCGGCGCTCTTGACCGGGCCCGCCCCGCCGTCCGGTTTGCCGGAGGCCGCGAGGATGCCCTCCACTCCGGTGGTCACACCCTCGTCGTGCGACGTGGCCTGCTGGGCGACCGCCGAGGTGATGTACTCCATGTCCCGGCCGTCGTCCGCCTCCCCCTCCCGGGCCGCCTCGCCGACGCGGTCGACCTTGAACACCGCCCAGTACGGCGTCCTGCGGCCGTCCAGCAGCTCCACGGTGACCCCGCCGTCCATGGCGCTCCCCAGCAGTCCGGCGGAACCGTCCCGGTCCAGGACCCGCAGCAGGCGCTGCACGTTGTCGTTGCGGTCCCGCAGCTGCCGGCGCGGCAGCAGGTCGTCGGCCACGTCCTGCTGCCCGGTGCGAGCGAGGGTGCCGCGCAGCCGCTCCAGCAGGGGCACGAAGTCCGGCAGGTCCTCGATCATGCCGAAGCCGAGCGGCAGATCGCGGGCGAGGCCCGGTCGCGACCGGGTCCGACCGCCGCTCGTGGCAGCCGCGGCCGGCGTCATCTCCGGTGCCCGTGCCGCGCCCGACGCCGATGACTCCGCCTGCTCCCCGCCCCTCGTTGCTCCCGTCCCCGTCGCTGTCCCTGTCCCCGCCGCCGTCCGCCTCTCCCCCGTCTTCAGTGCCTTTCGCGCCGACTCCGGCAGTTCCACCCCCGCCGCCCGCAGCTGCTCCGCCGTCAGCCACACCGCCGCCGCGCCGGGCAGGGTCCGTGCCGCGTTCGCCACGTACGGGCCGCCACCCGTGACCTTGACCTCCGCGACCATCGTGACGAGCAGATCGCACCGGACGAGATACAGCGGGGCCTTCTTCGGTGTGTGGGCGTTGCGCTCCACGGTCCCCGACACGGTGGCGGCCTCGCTGTCGCCCGTGCTCGTCGTCCTGAACCCCGACAGGCCCTCGCCGACCCGCCACTCCGCGCCGTTCTGCACGCCCGTCGCCCCGGCCTGCACCGTGCTCGCCGTGCCGCTGCCCTGTTGTCCGCCGGCCTGGTGGCCGCCCATGACGAACGTCTCGGTGCCGGGGCCGGCCGCCTCGTGCACCAACTGCGGGGCCGCCAGCGCCAGCCGGGTGCCCACCGCGCCGTTCAGCGCGGCCAGTCGGCGCGGGTGGCGCAGGTTCTTCACCACCCAGCCGGAGGACGCGGCCTGCCGCAGCGCGGCCGTGATCGCCTGCGGGCTGAAGCGCTCCTCGACCGCCAGCCGGGGCGCCAGACCCTCCGTGGCCAGCGCCGGATCCTGACGGCCCGCCTCGCCGCGGGCGGCGGCCCGGGACAGCAGGGTCAGGGCGAGGTCGCGGACCGGCTGCCCGTCGCCGACGGTCTCCACCAGCTGCCAGTCCCGTACGAGCTGCCCGGTGGCCGGGGCCGGGGCGAGCGCGGCCAGGTCGCCGATGCCCGCCGCCGCCACGGGCCGCTCCGGGCCGGGGGCCTGTCCGCCGCCCGCGTCCAGCAGCTCCTTCTCCTCCGTGCCCACGGTGAACTCGGACGGCGTCAGCAGCCGTACGTCCTGCTCCTCCAGGCGCAGCCCGGACAGCAGCCTGGCCTCCGGCGCGTCCCGGCCGGGGCCGCCCGGGGTCACGGCGCGGGCCAGCTTGCGCTGCCGGGAGGTCATGGTGACGTCCACGTTCAGGCGCAGCGCCGCCCCGAACGCGCTGGCCTTCTCGGATCCGTTGGTGAGGACGTCGGTACGGGTGGTGGGGCCGCCCTGGTTGCGGCGGGCGCCGGAGCTGTTCCGCTCGTAGCGGGCCGAGCCGGTGAGGACGCCCGGCACCAGCCGGGCCTGGGCCAGCACCATGCCGCCGATCGACCGTGAACTGCTGCGCCCGCTCTGTACGTTCGCGGCGACACCGGCGTGGCTGCGTACCAGCCAGTCGTCGATGTCGCCGAGGTGGGTCGCCTCGCCCAGGTCGCCGTGGACCCGTATCTGAACGTCGTGGGAGTGCATCGCGGTCTTGCGGCGCAGCCGCACCCGGATGCCGGTGGACAGCAACTGGTCCTTGTTCACCCGTAGGTTGGTCTCGGAGAGGGCGGCCATCAGCTCCCGGTGGTTGGCGCGCCGCGCCTCGGCCTCCTCCCGGCTGCCGCCCGCCGTGGGCGCGGTGGCGCCGAAGGCGGGCAGATAGCCGGCCAGGCGGGGGTCGGTGGCGAACAGCTCCTGTACGGCCTTCAGCATGGGCGCGGTGTCGAGCCGGCCGAGCGTGACGCTCGACCCCATCGCACCGAACGGAAGGTGACGTTCGTCCGACGTCTCCGCCCGCGCTCCCGGCTCCGGTCTCCTGATGAACTCGCCCGCCGTCACCCCCGGCGGCAGCGGCAGCCCCAACTCCTGTGCCTCGTCCGCCCGCAGTCCGACCCAGACCTGCATCGTGTGGGTGGCGACCCGGGTCTCCGGGCGCAGGATCATCCCCGCCGACCGGGGACCGGTGCCCTCCACGGTCAGCTGGACGGTCCCTCGGTACAGCACCTTCTCTCCCCGCACCTCCGCGCCCTGCCGGCTGGAGACGGTCTGCTCGTTCACGCTGAACCGGGCCTTGCGTGCGGCGGCGACCGGCATCGCGGTGGCCCGCACCACGGCCGCGTTGGCCGCGGCCCCGACCCCGATCGCCGGGCCGGCACCGCCCGCGACGGCGCGCCCCTTGCCCGCCGCCTCGGACGTGGTGTGCTGGGCCTGCTGGTGGGTACGGAGCTGGGTCCTGCCGGTGGCCCAGGCGGGGGACAGCCCGGTGACGGCGGCGCGCATGCGGTAACTGCCCGCGCTGCTGCCGTCCTTGGAGTACAGATCGTCCCCGGTGACGCCGCTGCCCAGCAGCCGGGGCAGGTCCTCCAGCACGGTCGGGGTGGCCGTCGCCTCGTACAGCCGGGAGCGTCCGGGTGCGCCGGGTGCGGTCAGCGAGGGGTGCAGGACGGAGGCGACCGCGTCGAACAGCCCGCCGCCGCCCTGGTGCGGCGCGGCCGGGTCAAAGACGGCGACCGGGGCCAGCGAGTCCGCCAGCGCGACCCGCCGGGCGAGGCCGTCGTCCACCGGCCCGGGGCGGGCCGGTGCGCCGGTCCCGGCCGGGATGAGATGTTCGGTGGGGACGCGCTGGGTGAGCGTTCCCGACCCCCGGTAGACCTGTTCGTCGCCGCCCGTCTGCCGCCGGACCCGTACGACGTACACCACCCGGCGCGGCACCTCCACCGAGCCCTGGTCGCTGCGCAGGACCCGGGGTTCGGCCACGCCGCGCTGGGTGCGGGAGTCCCGCGAGGACTGCCAGGGCTGGACGCTCCCCGTCACCGCGCCGCCCAGCCACAGTCCCGGCGCGACGGGGGCGAGCGCGAACGCCGTACCGCCCACGCCCGTGCTGCTGGAGTTGCCCGCCGTCGTGCTCGCGGTGGCACCGCTGTTGTGCTGGACGTCGACCTTGGTGTCCTTGCCCTCGGCGTCGTCCACCGCGGCGAGCGGCGCGCCGCCCGGGTCCGGCGCGGCCGTGGACAGGGCGGCGGCCGGGTGGAACGTGGGCGGCCGGTCGTCGGTGGCGGGCGCGATGCCGACCGTGACGTCGAAGCCGTCACCGGCCCCCGCGCCCGCCACCGCGAACGCGCGGCCCCGGCCGAAGAACGACTCGGGCCGCCCGGCCAGTTCGGCGGCGATGCCGGCCACCGTGCCGTCGCCGTGGCCCACGACGGCCGCGACCGCGTTGCGCACGAACTCCTGCCCGGTCAGCCCGTACGCCGTGGACAGCCCGCCCGCTTCCAGGTCCATCAGGTACGGCGGCAGCACGAGCCCCTGCTCGGCGCGCTCGTCGATGACCGGGGGCGGGGCGAGGGGCCGCTTCCCGCGCCGCAGCGCCCGCGTGGTGGCCTCGTTCCCCAGCGTCCGCTGCATGGTCAGCAGCCCGCCGGGGCCACCGCCGGAGACACCCGGAGCGGCCGGACGCTGCGCCCGGCGGGCCTGCTCGGCCACCTCGAACCCGCCCCGTGCGCCCGCTCCCGCGCCGTCGCTCCCTGACCGCTCCTGCCTCCGCACAGCGTCAACGTAGCCAGCGGAACGGCGGCCCACGCCCGATCGGACGGCCGGGCGGCCGTTCGCCGCCGACTCCTCATCCCCGGGCCAACTCCCGTACACCGGAAGGTCCGCGCGGGCCCCGCCAGGCACGCCCGCCGGAAGCCCCTGCCCTTCGGCCGGAATGGCCGCATGAGCGGACGGACAACGGACGTGAACGCGGAGGCAGGCGCGACGACCGCCGGTGCAGTGCAGCTGATGGACCCCACCGCGCGGGGTCACGAGAAGGTGTTCGCCGCCCCCTACCTGGAGGGCAGGTACAGGGAAAGCCCGCGTCACGAGCCCTCCAGCGTGACCGGAGCGGTGCTGGCGCCCGGGCTGGTGCACCTCACGTACGAGAGCCTTGTCGACGATCGACGGGCACGTACTGCTACCAGGCCACGCCCGTCCCCGGCCCGTGCGGCTCAGCAGAAGCGCGGAAGCACAGACGTGTCGGCGGTCGGTCGCGTCCGGCCGGCCCGAGCGGTTCGAGCCGTCCGCCAGGAGCCTGCGGCTGCGGCTGCGAAAGGGGCGGGAGCAGACGCACGTTGTGCCGACCAAATTGCAGATGTGATGATGTGCGCCATGTCTGACTACGAGGCCCAGGACGGCGCGCAGCCGCAAGGTGGCGTTCGGAGGCCGAGGCTGGCGGATTATGCCGATATGCCTGCGGGTGGCAGGCGAGCCGACGCTTCGGGGGGCCGGCCGGTCAGCCCTCCCGCCGACTCGTCCGGTCCGCGGCCGGGGACTCCGACGCCACCGCGTACGGCGACCACGGCGAGAGACACCCCGGGCGAGGATCCACTGGTCACCAGCAGACGGCTTGAGTTCATGGCGCTTCTGGAGAATTTCCGCACCACACCTGTCCTGGTGCCTTTGGGAAGAAGTCAGTCACCCGACGCCGAAGGCGGCTTTCTGACTGCCGACATGAACGGCATTCGCTTCATCCTCGCCTTCTCTGATCAACAGGCACTCGCCCGTTACGCGCAGGCCCGCGGGATGTTCCGCAGCGAGTGGAGCTACCAGACCGTCCTCGGCGCACGGTTGCTGGACGTGGCGGTTCCAGCGGCCGGCATGCCGTGCGGGGTGGCGCTGGACTGCGCGGACGGGGCGGAGGGTCTGGTGCTCCCGCCGGTCAAGGGAATCGTGCCCGATGAGGCCACGATCGACGCCTACACAGAAGGGTAGAGGGATCACGTGAACGGGGGAGGCGACGACCTCAGGACCCAGGGCCTGAACCTGATAGCCAAGGGACTGACGGACGCGCTCGGCGAGTTGAAAGAGCTGGGCATGGTCGGCCAAGCCGGAAGAGGGCGCGGATTCGGCGAAATCGAGCTCTCCGGACTGGAATTGGGCAATGAAGGACTCACGCAGGAGTTCTCATCGTTCTGCGAGCGATGGGAGTGGGGCGTCCGCTCCCTGATTAGCGAAGGCAACGGCATCGCGGCCGCCACGGGCCTGTCCGCCGGCTCGTTCTACGAGAACGAGCAGTACATCGAGGGCACCTTCAAGGTCGTCACGAACGCGGCCATCGGCAACCCGTACGCCTCGGAGGACGAGGTCACCCAGCAGGGTTGGAAGGACATCGCCACCTCGGGCGCCTACGGTGGGGTCGACTACAGCCGGGAGTCGTGGGAGCGGGCCGGGGAGAGCATCGAGCAGGGCTGGAAGGATGCCGGGCGGGACGTGATGACCTCCCGGACCATCGGACCGATGGGGCTCAACCCCGAGAACCTGCGGAATGGGCTGGGTATCTCAGACGCCGAGTACGACCGCATGCTGGACAACACGTTCGGCCCCTCTGCCGAGGAACGCGCCGAGGCCGCACAGCAGCAGCGGGGCGTGGGCTGATGGGCGTCCTCGACGATATCGGCGGCGACCTCAAGGACCTCGGCGGCGGTGTCAAGGACGGAATCAACGACGGCCTCGGCGCACTTGAGGACGGCTTCGACGCGGGAAAGAAGATCGTCGGAGAAGGCGTCGACTGGGGGACGAACAAGGTCGGCGACGGCCTGGACCACGTGGGTTTGCACGGCGCCGCCGATGCCGTCCAGGACTGGGGGGACGGCGTCGCGTCCGACCTCGGGGCCACCCCCGGTGAGCAGCAGCTCGGCCAGACCGAGGACGCCAATGAGCTCGTCCACGGCAATTCCGGCAAGATCTCCGAAAGCGCCAAGCACCTCAAGGACTTCCAGGCCGCCTTCGACAAGGTCGGTCAGGGCATGCGCAGTCTCGACTCCGCGCACTGGAGAGGCGCGGCAGGTGACGCCTTCCGCAAGAAGTTCGAGATGCAGCCCAAGAAGTGGCTCTATGCGTCGGACGCTTGCGAGACCGCTGGAAACGCTCTGGCCGCGTACGCCGACACCGTCAAGTGGGCTCAGGAACAGGCCAAAGAGGCTGTCGTCCTCTACAAGGAGGGCAAGCTCGCCTCCGAGCAGGCAGTGGAGGCGTACAACCTGCGCATCGACGCGTACAACGCGAAAATCAAAGCCGACCAGGATCCCGGTCCGGTGCCGGAGCCCTTCAAGGATCCCGGCAGAGCCGACATCGAGGCGGCGCGGGAGAAGCTGGCCGAGGCACGTCGGCAGCGGAACTCGGCTGCCGCGGAGGCCCGGAGCAAGGTCAAGGAAGCACTGGCGCACGCTCCTGCCGAGCCCCCGCCGCTGGACCGGCTCGGCGACAACCTCACCGACGGCTACCACGCGGTGAACACCGAGCTGACCCACGTCGCCGGTGGCGCCCTCAAGGGCGCCGCCGGAATCGTCAACTTCGCCCGTGGGCTCAACCCGCTCGACCCCTACAACCTCACCCACCCCGCCGCATACGCCCAGAACGTCAGCATGACGCTGTCCGGGCTGGTGTCCACCGCTGCGCACCCGGAACGGGTCGTCCAGGCCGCGGTGGACGGGTTCAAGAAGGATCCATCCGAGTTCGTCGGCCGCCTCCTCCCCGAGCTCGTCGGCACGAAGGGGGCAGGCCTCGTCCGCGGCGGAACCCGCCTCGGGCTGAAGTACGCAGACAACGTTCCGGGCCCCGCACCGTCCAAGTGGAGCGATTTGGCGCGCGGCACCGAATCTGTGAAAGAGAAGGCGATTCACTACGATTCGGTCGATCCGAAGCGTGCTCAGGAGTTCCTGGATTCCGAGTATCCCTGGCTCAAGGATGTGAACAACACCGGGCACCACGGATACACGATGAACTGCAGTCACAATACGGTCACCGTAGATCGCCGCATGGACGGCATCGAGGTCGGTGCGGCCCCCAAGCTGGGCGGCGACCACATCCCTCCGGAACAGCTTGGCCTGAAGGACAGGCCTAAGGGACACTACGACTTCGTCAATAGTTATGATGACATCATCCGCGATCTCCAAGCCCGCGGGGAAGGCTCAAGAAGCGCTGTCTACATCAGCCGCCCCAACAACACCGCCCATATTTTTAACGCCGTGAACACACCGCACGGCGTCGTCTTCCTCGATGGCCAGAGCGGAACTCTGGGAATTCTGGAGAAAAACGTCTCGTCCATCGGACACATCCCTTATCGCAATGGAGTTCCCTAAATGGTATCCAAAGACGAAGCCGTGCTCAGCGCCGCCGAGTTCCTGCAAAAGGTCGCTTACCCGGACCGTGCGGATTCCATCGTGATGCGCCCGGATACAGCCATCGAGTTCACCTACGGCTGGACGGTTTGCTTCGACTTCAAGGAGCACATCGAAACAGGGGATTTCACTCAGGCCCCGTTCTCCGCCGTGATCGTCGTTCCGCACGACCGGTCCGCTGCCCACTTCGCCCCCACGTTCCCGCCAACAGAGGAATACATGACCCTCCAAGCCTCCGGCAACTGGCCGCCGAAGAAAGGGCAGTAGCATGCTCCGCCCCGACCAGCAGGCCGCTGCCTGGCTCGCCTCTACCTACGGCGGGCTCGCGGAACTGGCGGCACCGCACCCGGTGGCCGAGTCGGCCTCGGCCTGGCTCATGGCGTGCCGGACCGTGCAGCAGCCCGGGTTTCCGCGAACCCCGATGCTGGCGTCCTCCCTCGTCGTGCTCAAGGACGGCAGCTCCCCCTTCCATCCCGCGCCGAGCGCGCCCCTCGCGGACCTGGAGCCCGCCGCGTCGTACGAGGCGGGCGTCGCCCGGGTCCAGAACCAGGGGCGCAGGATCAACGCCCGCGGCGCTGTCGTGGCACTGCACTCGGCGATCAGCAAGGGTCCTTCCACAGCGCTCGCCTGGCAGCCCTCGGACGAGGCACCCGGCTGGTGGAGCAGGCTGACCCGCCGCTACTTCCCGGAGTTCGAGCGCGTGAGCGTGAACAGCTGGGACGAGATCGTGAAGGCGGTCGCGGAGCACGGGCCCGACAGCCGTGGCCTGGTGTGGGTGCGCCGCGAGATCGGCGGGCCGGAAGCGACGGGCAATCTGGTCTACGCGCACAACCACCAGGGGCAGGTCGTCATCTTCGACAGCCTGACGTCGTCCCTCGCCCGGTTGGACACCGACGGTGTGCGCGAGTTGGTTCTCCTCAGGGCCCTGCCGGAGGCGTTGAGGGTTCCCCGCCCGCCCTGGGAGCAGGAGGCTCACGACTTCGAGGCGGCGGTCACCAAGGCACGGCTGTGGTTGGAGAACACGTACGGAGGTAAGGCAGAACTGGTCGGTCCGACCACAGGCGACGAAACCCGGCGGGGCTGGGTCTTCTCCTGCGACACGCGACGTCATCAGGAGAGCGGGCGCTGGCAGGACACCATGCTCGACGCGACGCTGGTCGTCCCCAAGGACGCCGCCGAACCGTTCGGTCTGCCGAATGCGGACCCCTGGAACTGGCTGGCCCACTGGGACGCCGGCGGACGCCCCGGCACCGGGACGTTCCCTCCGCCGCCCCCACCCGGCCGTGCCGACTGGTTCGAGTCGACCCTCGCCCAGCTCGGGCCCGTCCTGTCGACGTCGGACCACAAGGTCTGGTCCTCGGCAGTCGACGAACTGTCGTCCTTCCCGACCGGCTCACGGGCCCTGATCTGGATCCGCCGCACGGACGGCCGGGGACGTGAGGCCGTGGGGTGGCTCGTCAACGGGCTCACCACGGCGGACGGCGTGCTGCTCCTCGACGGCTCCTCCGAGGAGCCCGTGTCCTTCGATCCCGCCGGAGTCCACACGCTGCACGTGATCCGGTACCGCTGAGGCTCACCCCAGTCCCTCCTCCACCAGCGCCGCCCACTGCGACACCACCCGCGCCCGCCGGGCGGTGTCGTCGGTGAGGAGGTTGGCGAGGCCCAGGCCGCGGGCCATGTCGAGAAGGCCCTGGACCGTTTCGCGGGCCCCGGGGCGGGACTCGTCCGCGCCCAGGAGTCCGACCGCGATGCGGTGGGTCTCACGGCCCACCCGCGCCTCCAGCTCCGTGACGCGCGGGCGGAGCTGGGGCTCGTTGGAGGCGGCCACCCAGAGCTGGAGCGCGGCCCGGAACAGGGGGCCGGTGTAGAGGTCGACGAGGGCCGCGACCACCTCGGCGCGGCCCTGGACGGGGAGCGTGCGCAGGGCGGCGGAGCGTTCCTCGGCGACGTACTCCACCGCGCCCGTGAACAGGTCCTCGCGGGTCGGGAAGTGGTGCTGGGCCGCGCCGCGCGAGACGCCGGCGCGCTCGGCGACGACGGAGACGGTGGAGCCCGCCCAGCCGTGTTCGGCCAGGCAGGCCACCGCCGCCTCCAGGAGCCGCTGCCGGGTCGCCCGGCTGCGGTCCTGCTTCGGCGCGTGAGCGGCCTTGGAGGTGGAAGAGGAGGTCACCGCACCCATGCCGGGTCCCGTCGTTCGAGGAAGGCCGTCATCCCCTCCCTCGCCTCGTCGGAGGCGAACAACGCGGCGGATCGGGCGATGAGGTCTTCGGCGTACTGGTCGAAGCTCCTCAGCACCGTAGCCGTGACCAGCTCCTTCGATGCGGCCAGCCCCTGCGGCGAGGCCCGGCGCAGACCGTCCAGGACCGGTTCGAGCGCCTTGTCCACGTCCTCGGCGGCCTCCGTCACCAGCGAGATCCTGGCCGCCTCCGCGGCGTCGAACCGCTCCCCCGTGAGGTAGTAGCGGTTCGCCGCCGTGCGGTCCAGGCGCGGCAGCAGGGTGAGGGAGATGACCGCGGGAGCCAGGCCCAGGCGGGACTCCGTGAGGGCGAAGGACGACGCCTCGCCGGCCACCGCGATGTCGCACGCCGCCAGCAGGCCCAGACCCCCCGCCCGGACATGGCCCGTCACCCGGGCCACCACCGGTTTCGGCAGCTCCACGATCTCCCGCATCAGGCCCACGAACGCCTCCGGGTCCGGCGGCGCCGTCAGGTCCGCCCCCGCGCAGAACGTCGACCCCGTGTGGGCCAGCACCACCGCCCGCACGGTGTCGTCCGCCGCGCACTCCGCCAGGGCTTCCCGCAGTTCGCCGACGAGCGCCGCCGAGAGCGCGTTGCGGTTGGCCGGGGAGTCCAGGGTCAGCGTCGCCACGCCCCGGTCCGTCGTTCGTCCGATCAGGGTCACTTCTCCTCCGAACAATCCATCAATCCATGAATCCGTCAGTCCGTCTTCTCGCGGTCGCGCAGCTCGCGCCGGAGGATCTTGCCCGATGCCGCCCGGGGCACCGCGTCGACGAACTCGGCCTGCCGCACCTTCTTGTACGGGGAGACCCGCTCGGCGACGTACGCCATCACGTCGTCCGTGGTCAGGCCGTCCGCCGCCGGGCCCCGGACCAGGAACGCCTTCGGGACCTCGTTGCCCTCGGCGTCGTACACCCCGATCACCGCCGCGTCCGCCACCTGCTCGTGGGTCAGGAGCAGGGCCTCCAGCTCGGCGGGGGCCACCTGGTAGCCCTTGTACTTGATCAGCTCCTTGACCCGGTCGACGACGAACAGCCAGCCGTCCGCGTCCGCCCGGCCGACGTCGCCCGTGTGCACCCAGCCGTCCGCGTCGATCATGTCGGCGGTGGCGTCGGGGCGGCCCAGGTAGCCCTTCATCACCTGCGGGCCCCGGATGAGGATCTCGCCGTCCGCTCCCGGCTCCGCGTCCTTCGCCGGGTCCTCCAGGGAGACGATCCGCATCTCGGTGTTCGGCAGCAGCTTGCCGACCGTGCCGGCCGGCGGCTGCTCGACGGAGAGCGGCACCACGTGCGTACCGGGCGACAGCTCCGTCATCCCGTACGCCTGCCGCACCGCCGGCAGCCCCAGGCGGGCCGAACAGGCGGCGGCCAGGTCGGCGTCCAGCGGGGCGGCGGCGCTGACGATGTACCGGAGCGAGGAGAGGTCGTACTCCCCCACCAGCGGGTGCTTCGCCAGGGCCAGCACGATCGGCGGGGCCACGTACAGGCCGGTGATGCGGTGCGTCTGGACGGCTTCCAGGAACTGCGCCAGGTCGAAGCGGGGCAGGACGACCACCGTCGAGCCGCAGCGCAGCGGCGCGTTCATCAGCGCCGTCAGGCCGTAGATGTGGAAGAAGGGGAGGACCGCCAGGATCCGGTCGCCCTCGCCCATGGGGATGAACGGTCTCAGCTGCTCCAGGTTGGTCGCGATCGAGCGGTGCGTGAGCATCACGCCCTTGGGCGTGCCCGTCGTGCCGGAGCTGTACGGGAGCGCCGCGACGTCCTCGCCGGGGTCGATGTCGATCTCCGGTTCGGGGGCGGCGGAGGACAGCATGTCCAGGATGGAGGTGTGGCCCTCCGCCTGGTCGCAGACGTAGATCTCCCTGACGCCGCCGGTGAGTTCGGCCGCCCGGCGGGCGGTCGCCAGCAGCGGGGAGACCGTCACGATCCACTTCGCCCCGCTGTCGGCGAGCTGCTTGGCGAACTCCTCGGGCGTGGCCAGCGGGTGGACCGTGGTGACGGCGGCCCCGGCGCGGGTGGCCCCGTAGAAGACCGCCGGGTAGGCGATGGTGTTCGGGCTGTGCAGGGCGAGGACGTCGCCCTTCCTGAGCCCCGCCTCGGCGAGCGCGGCGGCGATGCGCCGGTGGAAGCCGTCGAGCTGGGCGTACGTGAGGGAGGTGCCGTCCGTCCCGTCGATCAGGGCGACGGTGTCGGAGAACCCGGCGGCCTCGCCGAGGACCGCGTCGTGGATGGGCGTGTCGAGGGCCGGTACATCTGCGTACTCGCTGCGGAACACCATGGCGGTCCCCTGTCGTCGCGGCTTCCCGCGCCGCCTGGACGGAGACGCGGGACGCCGTGCGGGTGTGAAGGGTCAGGATCACCCCTGTGGGGGAGGGATGGGGAGAGGCCGGACGGAAGTGGATCCGGAAAGGCTCCGAACGGTTTCGGCAGGCTCCGAACGGCTCGGCACGCTCAGTACGGCGCAGCCGGCTCCGAACGGTTTCGGCACGCTCCGGAACGGTTTCGGCGGGCTCCCGTACGACTCGGCACGCTCCGAACGGTTTCGGCGGGCTCCGTCCGTACGGCTCCTCCGGCTCAGTACGACTTCGGCAGGCCCAGCGACTGGTGCGAGACGTAGTTCAGGATCATCTCCCGGCTGACCGGGGCTATGCGGGCCACCCGGGACGCGGTGATCAGGGACGCGAGTCCGTACTCACGGGTCAGGCCGTTGCCGCCAAGGGTGTGCACGGCCTGGTCGACCGCCTTCACGCACGCCTCGCCCGCCGCGTACTTCGCCATGTTCGCCGCCTCGCCCGCCCCGATGTCGTCGCCGTCGTCGTAGAGCCGGGCCGCTTTCTGCATCATCAGGCGCGACAGCTCCAGGTCGATGTGCGCGGCGGCCAGCGGGTGGGCGATGGCCTGGTGGGAGCCGATGGGGGCCTTCCACACCTGCCGGGTACGGGCGTACTCCACGGCCTTGCCGAGCGCGAACCGGCCCATCCCGATGCCGAACGCGGCCGTCATGATCCGCTCGGGGTTGAGTCCCGCGAAGAGCTGGAGGAGGCCCGCGTCCTCGTCGCCGACCAGCGCGTCGGCCGGGAGCCGCACATCGTCCAGGACGAGTTCGAACTGCTTCTCGGGGGAGTGGAGTTCCATGTCGATCTGGTTCCGGCCGAACCCTTCGGCGTCGCGCGGGACGATGAAGAGGCAGGGCTTCAGCTGCCCCGAGCGGGCGTCCTCGGTGCGGCCGACGATCAGTGTCGCGTCGGCTATGTCGACGCCGGAGACGAAGACCTTCCGGCCGGTGAGCAGCCAGTCCGCGTCCCGCCCCGTGCCGTCGCGGCGGGCGGTGGTGGTGATGCGGTGGGAGTTGGATCCGGCGTCCGGTTCGGTGATACCGAAGGCCATGGTGAGGCTTCCGTCGGCGAGGCCCGGCAGCCACCTCCGCTTCTGCTCGTCCGTGCCGAAGCGGGCGATGACCGTGCCGCAGATAGCGGGCGACACGATCAGCATGAGGAGCGGGGAACCTGCCGCGCCCAGTTCTTCGAGGATGATGGAGAGTTCGGCCATGCCGCCGCCTCCGCCGCCGTACTCCTCGGGGAGGTTCACCCCGAGGTAGCCGAGCTTGGCGGCCTCCGCCCACAGCTCGTGGGTGTGGGAGCCCTCGCGGATGACGGAGGTCATGTAGTCGCGCCCGTACCGTTTCCCGAGGGCGGCCACGGCGGCGCGCAGCGCCTGGTGCTCTTCGGTTTCGAGGACGGTGCCGACGGTGCGGGCGGTGCTCATGCGGTCTCCTCCGGTACGGGGATGGCGCCCAGGTCCTCCTGGACCACGGCGAGCAGCGCGCCGACCTCGACCTGGTGGCCGGGGGCGGCGTGCAGGGCGGTGAGGGTGCCGGTGGCGGGGGCGAGGATGCGGTGCTCCATCTTCATCGCCTCCAACCAGATCAGCGGCTGCCCGGCCTCGACGACGGCCCCGGCGGCCAGGCCCTCCGCGAGGCGGACGACGGTCCCGGGCATCGGGGCGAGCAGGGAACCCGGCGCGGTGTGGGCGGCGGGGTCGGTGAAGCGGGGCAGCGTGGTGAAGGTGTACGAGGCGGCGGCGGTGTCCACGTACACCCGGTCGCCGTCGCGGTCGGCGGTGACCGCGAAGTGCCGCCTCACGCCGTCGACTTCGAGGGTGACGTGGTCGGGGGCGGCGGCCAGGACCCGGATGCCGGGGGCGGCGTACGGTTCCGGGGTGCCGGTGCGCGCCGCGCGGTGGGCGACCTCGTGCTCGGTCCCGTCGGGTTCGCTGCGGTAGCGCTTGAGCTGCGGCCCCGAGGGCACGTTGCGCCAGGCCCCGAAGCGGGTCGGGGCGGGGCCGCCGGCGGTGGTGGCGCGTACGCATTCCGCCAGGGCGGCGGCGAGGGCGGCCCGGGCCGGGTCCCGGCCGGCCTCTGGGGCGGTCAGGTCCGCCAGGTGCCGGTCGTAGAACCCGGTGTCCAGGCGCGCCGCCGCGAAGTCCGGGTGGCGCAGGGACCGTACGAGCAGCTCGCGGTTGGTGACCGGGCCGTGGATCCGGGCCCGCTCCAGCGCGCGGGCCAGCAGCCGGACGGCCCCGGCGCGGGTCGGGGCGTGGGCGATGACCTTGGCGAGCATCGGGTCGTAGTGCACGCCGATGGTGTCGCCGCCGGTGTACCCGGTGTCCAGGCGCAGGCCCGGTGCGTCCGGGACCTCCAGTGCGTGCAGGGCCCCGGTCTGCGGCTGCCAGTCGCGCGCGGGGTCCTCGGCGTAGAGCCGGGCCTCGACCGCGTGGCCGGACGGCCGTGGGGGTGCGGGGTCCAGCGGCTCGCCCTCCGCCACGCGCAGTTGCAGGGCGACCAGGTCGAGGCCGAACACGGCTTCCGTCACCGGGTGTTCGACCTGGAGGCGGGTGTTCATCTCCAGGAAGTACGGCCGGTCCTCGGCGGAGACCAGGAACTCCACGGTCCCCGCACCCCGGTAGCCCACGGCACGGGCCGCCGCCACCGCCGCCTCGTGGAGCCGGGTGCGCAGGGCCTCGTCCAGGCCGGGGGCGGGGGCCTCCTCGATGACCTTCTGGTGGCGGCGCTGGAGCGAGCAGTCGCGGGTCCCGAGCGCCCACACGGTGTCGTGCTCGTCCGCCATGACCTGGACCTCGACGTGCCGGCCGCGCTCCACGTACGGCTCGGCGAAGACCTCACCGTCCCCGAAGGCTGACGCGGCCTCGGCGGCGGCTGCCAGCAACTCGGCCGGAAGCGCCTTGAGTTCGCGGACGATCCGCATCCCGCGCCCGCCGCCGCCGGACGCCGCCTTCAGCAGCAGCGGCAGGTCGTCGGGGGTCGCTGCGGCCGGGTCCACGGGGGCCAGCAGCGGGACCCCCGCCCCGGCCATCAGCTCCTTGGCCCGGGTCTTGGACGCCATCAGCTCGATGGCCTTCACCGGCGGGCCCACCCACACCAGACCCGCGTCCTGCACGGCGGCGGCGAAGGCGGCGTTCTCGGAGAGGAAGCCGTACCCGGGGTGCACGGCGTCCGCCCCGGCGGCCAGCGCGGCGGCCACGACGAGGTCGCCGCGCAGATAGGTGTCGGCGGGGGCCGCGCCCGGCAGGCGTACGGCGAGGTCCGCCTCCCGTACGTGCAGGGCGTCGGCGTCCGCGTCGGAGTACACGGCGACCGTGGTGATGCCCAGGTCACGGCAGGTGCGGAAGATCCGGCAGGCGATCTCGCCCCGGTTGGCGACGAGCAGGGAGTGGATCACGTCTCTCCTCATGTGCGGGTCACATCCGGAAGGTTCCTCTTGGGCCTCACGTGCGGGTCACATCCGGAAGACGCCGAAGCCGCCACGGGCTCCCTCGACCGGTGCGGTGTGGATCGCGGACAGGCACATCCCGAGGACGGTCCGGGTGTCGCGCGGGTCGATGACCCCGTCGTCGTACAGCCGCCCGGACAGGAACATCGGCAGCGACTCCGACTCGATCTGCTGCTCCACCATGGCGCGCAGCCCGGCGTCCGCCTCGTCGTCGTACGGCTGCCCCTTCGCGGCGGCGGAGGCGCGGGCGACGATGGAGAGGACCCCGGCGAGCTGCTGCGGGCCCATGACGGCGGACTTGCTGCTCGGCCAGGCGAAGAGGAAGCGCGGGTCGTAGGCGCGTCCGCACATGCCGTAGTGGCCGGCCCCGTAGGACGCGCCCATCAGGACCGACAGATGCGGGACCTTCGAGTTGGCGACCGCGTTGATCATCATCGCGCCGTGCTTGATGATGCCGCCCTGCTCGTACTCCTTGCCGACCATGTAGCCGGTGGTGTTGTGGAGGAAGAGCAGCGGGATGTCCCGCTGGTTGGCGAGCTGGATGAACTGGGCCGCCTTCTGCGACTCCTCGCTGAACAGCACGCCCTGCGCGTTGGCGAGGATCCCGACCGGGTAGCCGTGCAGCCGCGCCCACCCCGTGACCAGGCTCGCCCCGTACAGCGGCTTGAACGCGTCGAAGTCCGAGCCGTCGACCAGCCGGGCGATGACCTCGCGCGGGTCGAAGGGGACCTTCAGGTCGCCCGGCACGATGCCGAGCAGCTCGTCCTCGTCGTACTTCGGCGGCTGGGCGGGTCCCGGATCGGCGTGCGCCTTCCGCCAGTTGAGGCGGGCGACGATGCGCCGGGCCTGGCGGACCGCGTCCTGCTCGTCGACGGCGAAGTGGTCGGCGAGCCCGGAGGTGCGGGCGTGCATCTCGGCCCCGCCGAGGGACTCGTCGTCGCTCTCCTCGCCGGTGGCCATCTTCACCAGGGGCGGGCCGCCGAGGAAGACCTTGGACCGCTCCTTGATCATCACGGTGTGGTCGGACATGCCCGGGACGTACGCGCCTCCGGCGGTGGAGTTGCCGAACACGACGGCCACGGTGGGGATTCCGGCGGCGGAGAGCCGCGTGATGTCCCGGAAGAGGGCCCCGCCCGGGATGAAGATCTCCTTCTGGGACGGCAGATCGGCCCCGCCCGACTCCACCAGGCTGATGCAGGGCAGCCGGTTGGCGAAGGCGATCTCGTTGGCGCGCAGGGCCTTCTTCAGCGTCCACGGGTTCGAGGCCCCGCCGCGTACGGTCGGGTCGTTGGCGGTGATCAGGCACTCGACGCCCTCCACCACCCCGATCCCGGTGACGAGCGAGGCCCCCACGGCGTAGTCGCTGCCCCAGGCGGCCAGCGGCGACAGCTCCAGGAACGGGGTGTCGGGGTCGACGAGCAGCTCGATCCGCTCCCGCGCCGGGAGCTTGCCCCGCCCCCGGTGCCGGGCCACGTACTTCTCGCCGCCGCCCGCGAGCGCCTTGGCGTGTTCGGCCTCCAGTTCGGCGAGCTTGGCCAGCATGGTGGCCCGGTTCGCCTCGTAGTCGGGGCTGTTGGTGTCGAGCCCGGTGGGCAGGACGGTCATGCGGTCACCTCCGGGAGGGGGACGCCTTCCAGCAGCGGTACGGGGATGGGCAGCCACCGGGACCGCAGCCACTCCCCCAGCGCCTTGGCCTGCGGGTCGAACCGGGCCTGGGCGGCGACGCCCTCGCCCAGGAGGCCGTGGACGGTGAAGTTCAGGGCGCGGAGGCGGGGCAGGACATGGCGCACGACGGTCAACGAGGCGGCTTCCGGCAGGAGTTCCTTCAGGCGTTCGACGGTCAGCTCGTGCGCCAGCCATCGCCAGGCGTCGTCGCCGCGCACCCAGACGCCGACGTTGGCGTCGCCGCCCTTGTCGCCGCTGCGAGCACCCGCGATGAGGCCGAGCGGGGCGCGTCGGGTGGCGGCGGAGGGGTAGGGAACCGGCAGCGGCGGTTGCTCGACCTCGGCCAACTCCTGGGTGAGGGACGGCGGTTCGATGAGGGCGCGGCTTCCGTCCGGCAGCACGGCGGTGTGCTCGACATCGCCCGCCGGTACGTGGATCGCCTCGAACACCCCGTAGGGCGCGCCCTTTCCGGGCGGGGCGGTGACGTGGAAGCCGGGGTAGCTGCCGAGGGCCAGTTCCACGGCGGCCCCGGAGACGGTCCGGCCGACCGCGTCGGCGTCCCTGTCGCGGACGACGAGCCGGAGCAGGGCGCTGGCCCGCTCCTCGGTGTCGGCGTCCGGGTGCTCGGTGCGGGCCAGCTCCCAGCGCACCTCGGCGGGCGGCCGCCCGCCGCCCCGCTCCAGGGCGTCGGCGAGCTGGTCCTTCACCAGGTCCGCCTTGGCCTCGATGTCGAGGCCGGTGAGGACGAACACGACCTCGTTGCGCCAGCCGCCGAGCCGGGTGAGCCCGGCCTTGAGGGTGGGCGGCGGGGCCTCGCCGCGCACACCGGCGATCCGGACCCGGTCCGGTCCGTCCGGGGTCAGCGTCACGGTGTCGAGGCGGGCGGTGACGTCGGGGCCCGCGTACCGGGCTCCGCCGGTCTCGTAGAGGAGTTGGGCGGTGACGGTGCCGAGGTCGACGACGCCCCCCGTACCGTCGTGCTTGGTGATGACACAGGACCCGTCGGCGTGGATCTCGGCGAGCGGGAAGCCGGGGCGGCGGAGGCGGTCGGCGGCGTACTCGCCGAAGAACGCGTAGTTCCCGCCGGTCGCCTGCGTACCGCATTCCAGTACGTGCCCGGCGACGACGGCCCCCGCGAGCGCGTCCAGGTCGTCCGGGCCCCAGCCGAAGTGGGCGGCGGCCGGTCCGGTGACCAGGGCCGCGTCGGTGACCCGGCCGGTGACGACGACATCGGCGCCGGCCCGCAGACAGGCGGCGATCCCGGAGCCGCCGAGGTAGGCGTTGGCGGTGAGGAACCCGTCCGGGACGGGCAGGCTGTCGCCCTCGACGTGCGCGACGCGGACCGGGACACCGGCCTTGGCCGCCAACATCTTCACGGCATCGGCGAGTCCGGCCGGGTTGAGGCCGCCCGCGTTGGCGACGATCTTCACACCACGCTCGTGGGCGAGGCCGAGCCCCTCCTCCAACTGGCGCAGGAACGTGGTGGCGTAGCCCTTCCGCGGGTCCTTGAGGCGGCTGCGGCCGAGGATGAGCATGGTCAGCTCGGCGAGGTAGTCGCCGGTGAGGACGTCGAGGGGGCCGCCGGTGAGCATCTCGCGCAGGGCGTCGAAGCGGTCGCCGTAGAAGCCGGAGGCGTTGCCGATGCGGAGGGGCGCGGGCCCGGGGGCGGGTGCGCTCATCGGTGGTCGCCCTGCTCCGCACGGGGCGGGCGGCCCGGTCCGGGAGGCCCGGCGAAGGCCTGGGCGATGGAGAGCCACTCGTCGGCGGCGCGCCCCTCGGCGGTGACCGCGAGGTCCGACCGGTGGGCGCGCCGGGTGACCAGGAGGCAGAAGTCGAGGAGCGGCCCGGTGATCCGCTGGGCGGCTTCCTCCGGGCCGTACGCGGTCATCTCGCCGTCCGGGGTGTGGAGTTCGACGCGGAACTCCTCCTCGGGCGGGGTGATCCCGCGCACCGCGTAGGCGTAGTCCCGGGCCCGTACCCCGATCCGCGCCACGTGCCGGAGGCGGGTGGTGGGGGCCCGGGTCACCCCGAGGGCGTCGGCGATGTCCTGGCCGTGCGCCCAGGTCTCCATGAGCCGGGCGGTCGCCATGGACGCGACGCTCATCGGCGGCCCGTACCAGGGGATCCGGGTGCCGGCGGGGGCGTCCCGCAGGACCTTGTCGAGCCGTTGCCGCCCCTCCCGCCACCGGGCGAGCAGGGCGTCCGGGGCATGGGCGGCGACCAGGGCGTCGGCCGCCTCGTCGACGAAGGAGTCGGGGGCGGCCAGGGCCTTGGCCACCTCGTCCCCGAACCGGTCCGGCTCGGTGGCGGCGAGCAGCGCGACCTCGTCGGTCCAGCTGAGGTGGGCGATCTGGTGGGCGACGGTCCACCGCTCGGCGGGGGTCGGGCCACGCCAGGCCGGTCCGCCCAACGGCCCGACCAGGGCGTCGAGTTCTTCGCTCTCTTCGCGCAGATCGTCGATCACGGCTACGACAGCGGACACGTGCGCTCCCCTCGGGACCGGGTGTGGTGCCCAGGAGCATGGCAGCGCTCCATGAAACAATCAAGCACGCTTGCATGATTTTCTGCCCGGCAGGCGGGGCCGGGTGGCGCTCACAACACCACCCCACCCCCGCCGGTCACGCGCCGCCCATGGTCACTCGCCGCCCGTGGCCGCCCGCGCCATCCGCTCCGTCGTGCTGGCCCCGTCGAGAACGCGCCCGGCGACCGTCAGGTCCGACGCGGACCAGCTGGTCCTGGAGCTCCGCCACGACGCCGAAGGCGCGTGCCACGCCTTCCCCGACGACCGCTCCGCGGCCGCCGACGCACCGCACGTCGCCCTGCCCCTGGCGGAGGCCGTGCATGCGCGCATCTGGCAGTCCCCTGATAGTCCGGGCCTCCGCAGCACCACCCTGCCCTACGTAGGGCAGGGTGGTAAACTGGGCAGCATGATAAAGACGACCGTGTACCTTCCGGAAGAACTGGAAGTGCGACTGGATGCCGAGTCCTCCGCGACCGGCGTCAGCAAGGCCGAGCTCATCCGGCGGAGCATCGCCCTACTGCTGGACAGCGCGGAGCGGCCGAAGCGCACCCGGGAACTGCCCGTCTTCGACAGCGGACGCTCCCTCACACCTGACGAGATGGACGACTCGGTGTACGAGCACATCAAGGAACGGACCGCACGTCGTTGATCATCGTCGCGGACACCTCAGCCCTCTACGCCGCTTTCGACGCCGCACAGGCGGAGCACTCGAAGGCGGCCAGGATCCTGGAGGACGAGAGGCTCGCCATCTCCCCTCTGGTCGTCACCGAACTGGACCACCTGGTCCATCGCGACCTGGGTTTCCCGGCGGCCATGCAGGTGATGGAGGCGCTGAACTCCCGCATGGACGACGGGCAGTACCGCCTCGCCGAACTCAGGCTCGCGGACCTGCGTACCGCCCAGGAAGTCCGTCAGAAGTACGAAGGCCTGCGGCTCGACCTGGCCGACGCGGTCGGAGTGGTCCTCGCCGACCGCTACCGGACGGACCGCATCTTCACCTTGGACCAGCGCGACTTCCGGGCAATGTCACCCCTGACTCCCGGACTGGACGCCTTCCGGATCCTGCCCGCCGACGGCTGAGGTCCGGCCGCGTCGCCCCGCCGCGTCCCCTCGCCTCGGCTCACGTCTCACGGCGGCCCGACCGGCTGCGCACCGCGCCGATGCTGGCCCCGATGACGAGCGCGATGGCGAGGGCGTCCGTCGTGGAGAGGGCCTGGTCCAGGATCAGGAAGCCCGCGCCGGCGGCGATGGCCGGCTCCAGGCTCATCATCACGGCGAACGTGGGCGCGGGCATCCGACGCAGGGCCATCAGCTCCAGGGTGTACGGGAGGACCGAGCTCAGGAGGGCCACGGCCGCGCCGAGCGCCATGACGGACGGGACCGTGAGCCTCCCCCCGGACTCGATGACGCCCAGGGGCAGCGAGAGGACAGCGGCGACCACCATCGCCAGCGCCAGCCCGTCCGCCTGCGGGAAGCGGCGGCCGGTGCGGGCGCTGAACACGATGTACGCCGCCCACATCGCCCCGGCCCCCAGGGCGTACGCCGCGCCGACCGGGTCGAGGCGGTCGAAGCCGCCGCCGCCCAGCAGGACGACGCCGACGAGGGCGAGGCCCGCCCACACCACGTTGATCAGACGGCGGGAGGCGAACACCGAGAGGGTGAGCGGGCCGAGCACCTCCAGGGTCACGGCGATGCCGAGCGGGATCCGGTCCAGCGCCTGGTAGAAGAGCGTGTTCATGCCACCCATCGCGACGCCGAAGGCGAGCACCGTGCCCCAGTCGGCCCGCGAGTGGCCGCGCAGCTTCGGCCGGCAGATCAGCAGCAGGACCAGCGCGGCGGCCGTCAGCCGCAGGGTGACGACGCCCAGCGCGCCCGCCTTCGGCATCAGGAGCGCCGCGACGGCCGAGCCGAACTGGACCGACAGGCCGCCGGCGACCACCAGCACGATCGGCGTCAGCGCCGCCCGGCGCCCGGCCCCGGTCCGCCCGGCGCCTTCGAGTGCCGTCACCGCTTCGGGTACGGCGACGGCTGCGGCGGCCGGTTCGGCGGCGCTGCGCTGGTCGTTCACGGGGGACCTTCCGGGGAAACAGAGGCGGGACGGCTCAGTACACTGTAATGGACTGGACAGTACGAGAAGCCGCACTATTCGGCCAACGGTTTCCCTTCACCGTAGGGACGCCCGCGCGTTCCGTGAAATGCCGATCAAGCTCTCGTTATGCTTCCCACGCATGAACGAGGGACCCTCCACCGGCCGCCCCGTGGAACTCCGGCATCTACGGGCCTTCCTCGCCGTCGCCGACGAGCTCAACATCACGCGCGCCGCCGCCCGGCTCCGGCTGACCCAGCCCGCCGTTTCCCGCACCCTCGCGGCGCTGGAGCAGCACCTGGGGGTCCGGCTCGTCGACCGTTCCACCCACCACCTGGCCCTGACCCCCGACGGCGTCGCCTTCCGCGACAAGGCGGCCGCCGCCGTCGCCGCCTTCGACGAGGCCCTCGACTCCGGGCGGCTGCGCACCTGGCCGCTGCGGCTCGGGCACGCCTGGTCCGCGTTCGGGCCGTACACCACGCCGCTGCTGCGGACCTGGCAGGAGCGCCACCCGGGGACCCCGCTGGAACTGCTCCGGATCGACGACCGCACCGCCGGCCTGACCCGGGGCGAGGTCGACGCGGCGCTGCTGCGGGGGCCCGTGGACGCGCCGGGGCTCGTCGCCGAGGTGCTGTACACCGAGGTCCGGGTGGCGGCGGTGACCGCGGACGGGCCGCTCGCGGGGCGGGCGTCGCTCGCCCTCGCCGATCTCACGGACGGCCCCGTCGTCCTGAACACCGTGTCCGGCACCACCACCGTCGACCTGTGGCCGGCGCACGCCCGCCCGGCCGCCACCCTCACCGTCGGGAACACCGACGACTGGCTCACCGCCATCGCCGCCGGACGCGGCAGCGGGGTGTCCACCGCATCGACCGCGACCCTGCACCCGCACGCGGGGGTCGCCTACGTCCCGCTCGACGACGCCCCGGGCGTCCCGGTCCTCCTCGCCCGCCGCGACGCCCCCGGCCACCCCGCACTCCCCCAGCTGGCGGCCCTGGCCCGCGAGATCATCGCGCGGGGTCCGGTCCACTGAGGCCGCGACCGGCCGGATCCGGGGGCGACGCCTCCAGCCCTTCCGCGATCACCTCGGCGAGGTGCCGGGCCCGGCGTCCGGCGAGCTGGTCGAGCTGGGTGCGGCAGGAGAAGCCGTCCGCGAGGAGTTCCGTCCCGGGTGCCGCTCCCCGTACGGCGGGGAGCAGCCGCTCCTCCGCACAGGCGACGGACACCTCCCAGTGGCCCCTCTCGAAACCGAAGTTCCCGGCGAGCCCGCAGCAGCCGCCGCTGAGTTCGCCGGTCAGGCCCATGCGTGCGCGCAGTCGCCGTTCCGCCGCGTCGCCGAGCACCGCGTGCTGGTGGCAGTGGGTCTGGCCGGCGGCCGGGCGGTCCAGGCGGGGCGGGGTCCAGTCGGGGGCGTACTCCTCCAGGTACTGGGCGAACGTCCGCACGGACGAGGCCAGCTCGGCGGCGCGCGGGTCGTCGGGGAGGAGTTCGGGCAGGTCGGTGCGGAGCGTCGCGGCGCAGCTCGGTTCGAGGACGACGAGCGGCCGGCCGGGGAAGAGGCGGAGGCGGTCCAGGGTGCGGCGCATCACGCGGCGGGCCGCGTCGAGCTGGCCCGTCGATACGTACGTGAGGCCGCAGCACACCCCGCGCGGGGCCGGCAGCACCGTACGACCCGTCGCCTCCTCCAGGACCCGGACCGCCGCCCGTCCCACCTGCGGGGAGAGGTGCTCGGTGAAGGTGTCCGCCCAGAGGGCCACCACCCGGTCGGTGGAGAGGATGTGCGTCCCGCCGCCCTGCCTCCGGCGCAGCCACCGGCTGTAGGTCTGAGTCGCCAGTGCCGGGATCGTCCGCTCGGGCGCGATGCCCGCCAGCCGTTTCACGAGGGCGGCGAGGGGGCGCAGCCGGGCCAGGGCGTTGAGGGGGCGGGCGAAGGGCGCGGCCAGGCGCAGCCACCGCGGGAGGCGGCCCATCGCGTAGTGGGCGGCGGGGCGGAGGCGGCCCCGGTAGTGGTGGTGCAGGAACTCCGCCTTGTACGTGGCCATGTCGACGCCGACCGGGCAGTCGCCGCGGCACCCCTTGCAGGAGAGGCAGAGGTCGAGCGCGTCCCGTACCTCCGTACTCCGCCAGCCGTCGGTGACGACCTCGCCCGCGAGCATCTCGTGCAGCAGCCGGGCCCGCCCCCGGGTCGAGTGGGCCTCCTCGCCGGTCGCCCGGAAGGACGGGCACATGACGCCCGCGCCGCTCACCTCCGTCGTGCGGCACTTGGCGACGCCGACGCAGCGCCGGACCGCGCCCGCGAAGTCCCCGCCGTCCCGCGGGTAGCCGAACTCCACGTCGACCGGGCGTTTCGGGAGGACGGCGAAGCGGAGGTTCGTGTCGAGGCGGGCGGGGCGGGCGAGGATGCCCGGGTTCAGGCCGCCGTCCGGGTCCCACAGGTCCTTGAACCGGCCGAAGAGGGCCACGAGTTCGTCCCCGTACATCCGGGGCAGCAGCTCCGCGCGCGCCTGGCCGTCGCCGTGCTCGCCGCTGAGGGAGCCGCCGTGCGCGACGACGAGGTCGGCGGTCTCCTCGGAGAACCGGCGGAAGCGGGCCACGCCGTCCGCGCCGACCAGGTCGAAGTCGATGCGGACGTGGATGCAGCCGTCGCCGAAGTGGCCGTACGGGGTGCCGCGCAGTCCGTGTCCGGCGAGCAGGGCCCGGAAGTCGCGGAGGTAGGCGCCGAGCCGGGCGGGCGGCACCGCGCAGTCCTCCCAGCCGGGCCAGGCCTCACTGCCGTCCCGCATCCGGGTCGCGGTCCCGGCGGCGTCCTCGCGGATCCGCCACAGGGCCCGCTGCCCGGCCGGGTCGGTGACGACGGTGCCGTCGGTGGCGTCGGCCGCCCGCAGGATGCGTTCGGCGTGCGCGCGTGCCTCGGCCGGGGTGTCGCCGCCGGTCTCGACGAACAGCCAGGCGGCCCCGCGCGGCAGCCCGGCGGACTCCCGTACGAGGTCGGCGGCCATGCCCTCGACGGTGAGCGGGCGGTACGGGAGGAGGCCCGGGGCGGCGTCGGCGGCGGCGGTCTCGTCGGCGTACCCGAGGACGGCCAGGGCGCGGGCGCGCGGGGCCTCGACCAGCCGCACGGTGGCCTCGGTGACGACGCCGAGGGTGCCCTCGCTGCCGCAGAACGCGCGGACCGGGTCGGGGCCGCCGGGGTGTTCGGGGAGCAGGGCGTCGAGCGCGTACCCGGAGATGCGGCGCGGGAGGTCCGGGTAGCCGGTGCGGAGGAGGGCGAGGTGAGAGGCGATCAGCGCCGGGACGCCCTCGGGGCCTTCGGCCCCTCCCTGCTCCAGACGCAGCGCCTCGCCCCCGTACCGCACCACCGACAGCTTCCGCACGTTGTCCGCCGTCGTGCCCCAGGCCACCGAGTGCGCGCCGCAGGAGTTGTTGCCGATCATCCCGCCGAGGGTGCAGCGGCTGTGGGTGGAGGGGTCGGGGCCGAAGGTCAGGCCGTGGGGTGCGGCGGCGGCTCGCAGGTCGTCCAGGATCACACCGGGCTGGACGACGGCGGTGCGGGCGGCGGGGTCCAGGTCGAGGATCGTGCGCAGATGGCGGGTGAGATCGAGGACGAGGCCGGTGCCGGTGGCCTGCCCGGCGATGGACGTGCCGCCGCCGCGCGCCACCACCGGGACCCCGTGCTCCCGGCAGACGGCCAGGGCGGCGGCGATGTCGTCGGCGTCGCGCGGGGCGAGCACACCAAGCGGGACGCGGCGGTAGTTGGAGGCGTCCATGGTGGTCAGCGCCCGGGCGGCGGCCCCGAAGTCGCTCGCGCCGCGTACGGCGGAGCGGAGCGCCGCGACGAAAGCCGGGGGAGCCGCCGGGGGAGTCGCCGACGGGGTTTCGCTATGCGGTCGATGCTGTTCGGCCATGGCTTCAGCATGCCGTCGACACAGGGGAACACTTGGGATGCGGGCGGACCAAAGCACGCAAGCCTCACAAAAAAGCCCACAAGATCTTCCCAAACAGACCGTCAAGTCTCCTATAGTGACCAAGACTTGCGCAGGAATTATCAGCTCCAGTTGTGCACGATCGCCCATACCCGTGACGAACTGTCCTGAATTCGACTGGTCAGCTTCGCCCGGGTCGTACGCCCCATACCGTCCCGCACCGTCCGCCACCGAGGACTCCGATTGCGCCCCTCACACCGGCCCACCGCACTCGCCCTGCTGATCTCGGCAGCCGCAACCGGCACGCTGACCCTGTGGGGCGTCGCCGCGGCCCCCGATGCGGTACGGACCCCGCTGGCCTGGGGCGCGGGCGCAGCCGCCGTGCTGCTGAGCGTCTGCGTGGCCGTCACCGTCCACACCCTGGGGACCGCGCGGACACTGCGCGCCCTGCGGGCCGCCGACGCCCAGCGGTTCACCTCCGAGACCTCGCGCCTGGTCTCCGCCTCCGCCGTCGAGGCTCAGCGCTTCACCGCGGAGACGGCCAGGATCAAGGGCGCCGCCTCCGCCGAGACCGCCCGGGTCGCCGCCGAGGCCCGCGCCGAGAACGAGCGGATCGCCGCGGAGGCCGCCGCCGAGCAGGCCCGCCTCGGCATCACCGTCGACCGGCTGACCGCCCGCGCCACCCGTGCCGAGACCGAGCGCTCCGCGGCCGTCGCCGCCTGCGCCAACGCGGCCGGGCGGATGCAGGCCCTGGCCACCAGCATGCTGGCCGACCTCCGCGAGATGGAGCACCGGCACTCCGACGAGTCCGTGCTCGGGGACCTGCTCCACCTGGACCACCGCACCGCCCAGGCGGGCCGCCTCGCCGACTCCATCGCCGTGCTGACCGGGGCCCGCTCCGGCCGGCGCTGGGCCAAGCCGATCGTCATGGAGTCGATCCTGCGCGGCGCGATGGGCCGGATCGGCAGCTACCAGCGGGTCCGCCTGCACTCCACCAGCGATGTCGCCATCGCCGGTCACGCGGCCGAGGGCGTCATGCACGCACTCGCCGAGCTCCTCGACAACGCGGCCAACTTCTCGCCGCCCACCGCCGAGGTCCATGTGTACGTGGAGGAGGTCCCGGCGGGCATCGTCATCACCGTCGAGGACAGCGGGCTCGTCATGAGCGAGGTGCAGTTGCGCCGCGCCGAGAAGGCGGTCTCCGCCGAGAACCAGGACCTCACCAACCTCTCCGGCACCCGCCTCGGGCTCGCCGTCGTCGGCCGGCTGGCCCGCAAGCACGGGCTGACCGTCTCCTTCCGGCCGTCCGCCCGCGGTGGCACCGGCGCGCTGATGATGCTCCCCCAGGACCTCATCTCCCGGGCGACCGCACCGAGCCCGGTGACCCCGACGGCGACGGTCCCGGCCCAGGCCCACGCGCCGGCCGCCCCCGCCGAGCCGGAGCCCTCGCACGCCTCGGCCGCCGGAGCGGACACCGCCGACGCCGCCCCCGCGGCCCGGTCCCTCACCGCGGACGACGCCTCCACGCCCCCGACTCCGGTGGCGGAGTCGGAGTCCTCGGGCGCTTTCGTGGATTCGGAGTCCGAGTCCACCGGCGCCGTGCCCGCGTTCGGCGAGAGCGGCCTGCCCAAGCGCCGCCGCGGCCGCACGCTGGCCGCCGCCGAGTCCCGTACCGGCAACGCCACCCCCGGCGGAGCCGAAACCCCCCGGGCCCGTACCACCGACCCGAAGGTCCAGGCAGCGCGCTTCAGCACCTTCAGCAAGGCGGTACGGGCCAACTCCACGCACCCGGAAGGCAACACCCGATGACCGCGACCACCGACGAGAAGCTCAACTGGCTGCTGGAGGGGCTGCTCGACCGCACCCCCGGTACCCGCCACGCCCTCGTCCTGTCCCGCGACGGCCTCAAGCTGTGCCGGACCCCCGAGCTCTCCGTCGACCAGGCCGACCAGCTGGCCGCGATCTCCGCCGGGATCCAGAGCCTGTCGCACGGCGCGTCCATCGAGTTCGGGGACGGCACCGGCGGCGTACGGTCCGCGATGGCCGAGTTCTACGGCGGCGTGCTGTTCATCGTCGAGGCGGGGGCCGGGGCCCACCTGGCCGTCGTCGCCGACGAGGACTCCGACGTGGGCCTCGTCGGGCACAACATGAGCGAGCTCGTCGAGCAGCTCGGTGAACACCTCGTCGCACCGCCGCGCACCCCCGCGGAGGTTCCGGCCGTATGACGACGGCGCCCCGCCCCCGACCGGGCCGCGACGACGATCCGGACCGGCTGTACACCCTCACCGGAGGACGCAGCCGTTCCGACTCCGCCGCCTTCGACCTGGTGACGCTCGTCGTCGCCGAGTGCGACCCGGCCCCCGGGATGCAGTCCGAGCACGTCGCGATCCTGCGGATGTGCCAGGGCCCCACCGCCGTCGTCGAGATCGCCGCGACCCTGAACCTGCCGGTCAGCATCGTCCGCATCATGCTGTGCGACCTGCTCGACACCAGCCGGATCAGCGCTCGCCACCCCCGTACAGCCCGTGTCGCGGACCGGCTCCCCGACCCCGACATCCTGGAACAGGTGCTCGTTGGACTCCGCAACCTCTGACCGCGCCGCCCTGAGCTCGACGGCCGACAACGGACTCAAGATCGTTGTCGTCGGCGGCTTCGGGGTCGGCAAGACCACCATGGTCCGATCCGTGAGCGAGATCCGTCCGCTCAACACGGAGGAGACCATGACCCGCGCGGGCGAGGCCGTCGACCACCTCGACGGCGTCCAGGCCAAGACGTCCACCACGGTGGCGTTCGACTTCGGCCGGATCACGCTCGACGAACGCTCCGTGCTGTACCTCTTCGGCGCCCCCGGACAGGAGCGCTTCTGGTTCCTGTGGGACCGGCTGTTCTCCGGCACGCTCGGCGCGGTCGTCCTCGTCGACACCCGGCGGCTCGCCGACTCCTGGTACGCCATCGACCGCCTGGAGCACCACGGCACGCCGTTCATCGTGGCGTGCAACGACTTCGGCGGCCCGCTCCACAGCGAGCAGCAGATCCGGGAGGCCCTGGACCTCTCGGAGGACGTGCCGCTGGTGGAGTGCGACGCCCGCGACCGCTCCTCCAGCAAGTACGTGCTCATCACGCTCGTCGAGCACCTCGCCGCGCTCTCCGCCGCCCGCCTCCGCGCCCCCGAGGCGGCCCTGGCGGCGGCCGGCCCGACCCCGGAGCCCGCCCCGTGACCACTGCCTCCGGCTGTCCCGTGACCGGCGGGTCCGTCCCCCTGTCCGGGCCCCGCTTCCAGAGCGACCCCGTCCAGCTCTACCGGGACATGCGGCGCGACCACGGGGCGATCGCCCCGGTCGTGCTGGACGGCGACGTGCCCGCCTGGCTCGTCCTCGGCTACCGCGAACTGCACCAGGTCACCGGCGACCCGGCCCTCTTCAGCCGGGACTCCGACCTGTGGAACCAGTGGGACCGCATCCCCGACGACTGGCCGCTGCTGCCGATGATCGGGCGCAAGCAGCCCTCGATCCTCTACACGGTCGGCGAGCGCCACAGCGTCCGCGCCATGATGATCAGCAACGCGCTGGAGGGCGTCGACCCGTTCTCCCTGAAGCGGTACGCGGAGGAGTTCGCGGACGAGCTGATCGACCGGTTCTGCACCAAGGGCTCGGTCGACATCATCGCGGAGTACGCCAAACTGCTCCCCGCCCTCGTGCTGGCCAGGATCTACGGCTTCTCCGACGAGAAGGCCCACCCGCTGGTCGACGCGATCAACGACATGATCGACGGCCGGGAGCGGGCGCTCGCCGGACAGCAGCACCTGGGGATGTCGATGTTCCAGCTGCTGGCCGACAAGCACCGGGAGCCGGGCGACGACGTCGCCAGCCGGATGCTCGCGGACACCGGCGGCTTCACCGACGAGGAGGTCGCCCAGGACCTCATGGTGATGATGGCGGCCGGTCACCAGCCGACCGCCGACTGGATGGGCAACTCGCTGCGCCTGATGCTCACCGACGACCGGTTCGCCGCCTCGCTCTCGGGCGGCCGGCACAGCGTCGCCGAGGCGATGAACGAGGTCCTCTGGGAGGACACCCCGTCGCAGAACGTGGCCGGCCGCTGGGCCACCCGCGACACCCACATCGGCGGCCGCCACATCCGCGCCGGGGACCTGCTGATCCTGGGGATCGCCGCCGCCAACGGCGACCCGCAGGTACGGACCCACGCCTCGGCGCTGACCGGCGGCAACAACGCCTTCCTCTCCTTCGGCCACGGCGAGCACCGCTGCCCGTTCCCGGCCCAGGAGACCGCCGAGGTCATCGCCCGTACCGGCATCGAGGTCCTGCTCGACCGGCTGCCCGACGTGGACCTCGCCGTCCCCGCCGAGCAGCTCACCCGCCGCCCGTCACCGTGGCTGCGCGGTCTCACGGACCTGCCGGTGACCTTCACGCCCACGCCCGCGGTCGGAAGACCCGGACACTTCGGAGGCCCCGCATGACCCGCATCGCGCTCGACCCGTTCGTCACCGACCTCGACGGCGAGAGCGCCGCGCTGCGGGCCGCCGGTCCGCTGGCGGAGGTGGAACTGCCGGGCGGGGTGCACGTCTACGCGGTCACCCGCCACGCCGAGGCCCGCGCGCTGCTCACCGACAGCCGGGTGGTCAAGGACATCAACGTCTGGGGCGCCTGGCAGCGCGGCGAGATACCGATGGACTGGCCGCTGATCGGCCTGGCCAACCCGGGCCGCTCGATGCTGACGGTCGACGGGGCGGACCACCGCCGTCTCCGAACGCTGGTGGCGCAGGCGCTCACGGTGAAGCGGGTGGAGCGGCTGCGCGCCGGGATCGAGGCGCTGACGAACGCGAGCCTGGAGAAGCTGGCGGCCCTCCCGGCCGGGCAGCCGGTGGACCTGAAGGCCGAGTTCGCCTATCCGCTGCCCATGAACGTCATCAGCGAGCTGATGGGCGTGGACGCGGCGGACCACCCCCGGCTGAAGGAACTGTTCGAGAAGTTCTTCTCGACGCAGACGCCGCCGGAGGAGGTCCCGCAGATGATGGCGGACCTCGCGGCCCTCTTCACGAAGATCGTCGACTCCAAGCGGGCGAACCCGGGCGACGACCTCACCAGCGCGCTGATCGCGGCCTCCGAGAACGGTGACCACCTCACCGACGAGGAGATCGTCAACACGCTGCAGCTGATCATCGCCGCCGGACATGAGACCACCATCAGTCTGATCGTCAACGTGGTCGAGGCGCTCCAGACCCACCCCGAGCAGCGCGAGAAGGTGCTGAACGGGGAGATCGGGTGGGACGGCGTGATCGAGGAGACGCTGCGCTGGAACACCCCGACCTCGCACGTCCTCATCCGCTTCGCGACGGAGGACATCGAGGTCGGCGACAGGATCCTCCCGAAGGGCGAGGGCCTGATCATCTCGTTCGGTGCGCTGGGCCGGGACGAGGAGAGTCACGGCCCGACGGCAGGCGAGTTCGACGCCTCCCGCACCCCGAACCGCCACATCGCCTTCGGCCACGGCCCGCACGTCTGCCCCGGTGCGGCACTGTCCCGCCTGGAGGCGGGCATCGCACTCCCCGCCCTCTACGAGCGGTTCCCGGAACTGGAGCTGGCGGTCCCCGCCGCCGAGCTGCGCAACAAGCCGATCGTGACGCAGAACGACCTGTACGAGCTGCCGGTGGAACTGGGCTGCCCGTCCGGCCACGGCGCGTAGGAGTTCCCTGTCGCGGGGGTCCACGGGCCGGATCGGGCGTCTCATCGGACGGACACGGTTGCTGAGCCGTGCCACCGAGGGACTACGCTCCGTCCCGTGGCCGACATCCAGATTCCCGCTGACATCAAGCCCGCAGACGGACGCTTCGGCGCCGGTCCTTCCAAGGTGCGGACGGAGGCGCTCGACGCGCTGGCCGCCACCGGCACCTCTCTCCTCGGTACGTCCCACCGCCAGGCCCCGGTCAAGAACCTGGTCGGCGAGGTACGGGACGGCGTGCGCAGTCTCTTGTCCCTCCCCGAGGGTTACGAGGTCATCCTGGGCAACGGCGGATCCACCGCCTTCTGGGACATCGCGACGCACGGTCTGATCGAGTCGAAGTCCCAGCACCTGAGCTTCGGCGAGTTCTCCTCGAAGTTCGCCAAGGCCGCGAAGCTCGCGCCCTGGCTGTCCGACCCCACCGTCATCGCCTCCGACCCGGGCACCCACCCGGACCCGGAGGCCGAGGCGGGCGTCGACGTCTACGCCTTCACCCACAACGAGACCTCCACCGGTGTCGCGGCCCCGGTCAAGCGCGTCGCGGGCGCCGACGAGGGCGCCCTCGTCCTGGTGGACGCCACCTCCGGTGCGGGCGGCCTGCCGGTCGGCATCACCGAGAGCGACGTCTACTACTTCGCCCCGCAGAAGTCCTTCGCCTCCGACGGCGGCCTGTGGATCGGCGTGTTCTCCCCGGCCGCCCTGGAGCGCGCCGCCCGGATCCACGCCTCGGGCCGGCACGTCCCGGAGTTCTTCTCGCTGCCGACGGCGATCGACAACTCGCTGAAGAACCAGACGTACAACACCCCGGCGCTGTCCACGCTCTTCCTGCTGAACGAGCAGCTGAAGTGGATGAACACCCAGGGTGGCCTGGACTTCACGACGGGCCGCACCGCCGCGTCCTCCGGCCACCTCTACGGCTGGGCCGACGAGTCCAAGTACGCGACCCCGTTCGTCACGGACCCGGCGAAGCGCTCGCAGGTCATCGGCACGATCGACTTCGCGGACGAGATCGACGCGGCGGCCGTCGCCAAGGTGCTGCGCGCCAACGGCATCGTGGACACCGAGCCGTACCGCAAGCTCGGCCGCAACCAGCTGCGCGTGGCGATGTTCCCGGCGATCGACCCGGCGGACGTGCAGGCGCTGACGGCGTGCATCGACTACGTGATCGAGAAGCTGTAGCTTCCCGGATCCCGACCGTACGGAGACGGCCCGGCACCCACGCGGTGTGCCGGGCCGTCTCTGCTTCGCTCGACCGGGTGGCATATGCCAGAAGCGCGGTACCGGGCTGTCCCGCCCTACGATGATGGCCTCGACACCAGCGCCCATGCCGGGAGGCCCGCAATGTCTGCAGCAGCAGTCGAGCACCCCTGTGACGATGAGCCGGAAACGCTGCTCGAAACGGCCAACCGTCTCATGGAGCAGCTTCCGGGGCATCGCGTCGAGATCATCGGAGGCGTCATCACCGTGGCACCACCCCCGGACGGCCCGCACGCCGACGCCCTGACCACACTCATGGTCCCCTTCCTCGCCGCCGGCCTGCACGGCGAGGAGTCGAGAGTCCTCCAGGCCGTCGGCCTCTGGCTACCCAGCGGCCCCCAGGACTTCGCGATCCCCGACCTGGCGATCGTCGACGCCGACTTCGACGAGCACGTGGCCGAGAACAACTCCTACGACCCCGCCTGCTTCCGGCTGGTCCTGGAGGTCACCTCCGGGAACTACCAGAACGACCTCCGCAACAAGGTCACCGCCTACGCCCAGGCCAAGATCCCGGTGTACGTGATCGTCGACCGCAAGCACGGCCGCGTCCACGTCCTGACCGATCCGCTGCCCGGCGGCTACGACCGCCACGAGGTCTACGCCCCCGGTCAGGAGGCCCCCCTGCCCGCCTCGATCGGCGCCGAAGTCTCCCTGGACGTCGAGGAGATCGTGCGCGCGGGCAGCCCGAAGCGCTGAGGACGCGACGCTACTCCCCCGACGCCGCCACCAGCACCGTGCGCAGGGCCGCTATACCCGCCAGCCACTCCTGGTCCGCACCGGCCTCCGCCCACAGGTCCAGCGGCTCGGCGTTCTTCGCGGTGAGGCGGTCCAGGGCGCGGACGGCCAGCGGGCGCAGGTCGGCGGGGAGCGGCGGCAGGGGCTCCTTCGGGCCGTACGCGGTGGTGACGGGCTCACCGCCGGGGCACTGGGCGGCGACCAATGCGGCTGCGGCCACCGCCTCCTCGCCGCCGTCCACGTAGTCCTCCGGCCCGGTGTCCGCGACGGCGGTCAGGACGTCCCGGAGCACGTCCGCCTTCTTCCCCGGCTCCGCGTCGTCGACCCGTCCGCCGAAGTCGGCCGCGGTGTCGTTGTCGAAGTGGCCGATGTCCCAGGCGCCCATGGGGTCCCCCTCAGTCTCCGCGGTGTTCCGCGTTGGTCTCCCCATCCTCACAGCCACCACTGACAACCGGCCCTGTCGGGCTCACAGCACGCGGGAACGCCCTGTTCCGGAACCGCCGCCGTCCGAGCCGTCCTCTTCCTCGTCGTCCTCGTCCGGGACGTGCACGTCGAAGACGTTGATGTTGATCTCGACGACCTCCAGTCCGGTCATCGTCTCCACGGCCTCGACGACGTTCGTACGGATCCGGTCGGCCAGCTCACGGATCGGAACGCCGTACTCCACCTCGACGTCGACGTCGATCGCCGTCTGCTTCTCGCCCACCTCGACCTTCACGGTCCGTCCGCTGCCCGAGGACCCGGGCATCCTGCCCGTCACGGCGCCCAGCGCCTTCGACGCGCCCTTGCCCACCGAATGAACGCCGCCGGTCTCGCGGATGGCGATGGCCGCGATGGTGGCCACGACACCGTCGGCAATGGTGGTCCTGCCGCGCACGCCGCTCTTCTGACTCCCGCCGCTCGTCGCCGGGCTTCCGTTCCGAGGTTCGATGTCGACCATGTCCGCCTCACAGAGAGTGGTTGGTTGCCACGGGTGCTCCTCCCAACCCGTGCGGGCCCCCTCATCCACTCTCCGCCCCCTCGCGGCCATCTGCCATTCGGGGTACCGGGCCTCAGTCGCGGGGCAGCAGCGTCCCCAGCGGTCCGAGGTCCAGATTGAGATCCTCGGGCCGCACACCGTGCTGGTCGCAGAGCTCCTTCATCCGCTGGTCGAGCAGCATGAGCGTGGTCCCGATCTCCTCGACCTGCTCGTCGCTGAGGTCACCCTGCTCGACCCGGCGGATGGCCTGACGCTCCATCAACTGCCTTAGCAGCTCCACCACGGTGAGGACCAGGGCCACCAGGTCCCGCCCCATCTGCTCGGAGTCCAGATCGACCCGTGTACCCGGGGTGGGAACCGATCCCGTCACAACGGCCCCCCGTCGGCCCAGGGCGCCGGAACCCGCTCGCTGACCGACGACAGCAGCGCGTGCAGCGACACCCGCACCAGAGGCACGTCGGCGATGGCGATCACCAGGTCCCCGCTGACGACGACACCGGTCGCCAGAACACGGTCCAGCAGGTCCACCAGCGGCACCCCGATGGGCCCGCTCAAGGGCTCCGCGCTGTCCCAGGGCACCACCGCGCGATCCGCCGCCACGGCTACACCTCCCCGACGAAGGAGTACGGCACCCAGGGGCCGGTCAGCTCGATCCGCGCGCCGGTCCGCTCGCCCAATCTCCTCACCAGCACGTCCAGTTCTTCCGACCGGTGCTCGGCCACGAGGTACGTCGCGTTGAGCACGTGCACCCGGCCGTCACCTCCCGGTACGGCTCCGTGCGTACGGAGGCGGCGCGACGCGGCAGCCAGCTCACGGAGTTCGGCGTCCACGGATTCCGCGACGGACAGGGCCCGTTCGCGGCGCCGCTCGCGGCGCTCCTGGACCCCGCGTCTGCGGTTCAGGTAGGCGAGCCCGGCGCCGGCGGCGGGAGCCTCGCGCCCGCCACCTCCGGCGGTGACGGGTTCCCTTTCCTCGGGGACGGTCGCGGGCTCGTACACCTTCACACCCCACTCGGCGTGGTGCGCGATGCGCTTCAGCACCCTGTGGAAGCGGTGCGCCTCCTCATCGAGAGCGCGACGGGCCCGGTCGTCGTCGTGGTAGAGCGTGGCGAGAGGCAGCGGTACGGCGGGCCCGTGAGCGGCCGCGGCGGACACGACCTCGTGGTGGGCCCGCGCGTACCGCTCGATCTCACGCGGGACGGAGAGTCGCGACTGCCAGACCTCGTCCGTGAAGTCGGCGGCCGGGACGGTCTGGACCACAGCGGTCAGCGGCCCGGAGGGCAGCAGCCGGACGGCCGCACCGCCGGGCATGCCGACCAGGCCGCTGACATCGGCCGTGCGCGTGGCACGGGTGCCCCGACAGACGGCGAACACGTACGTGACACCGGTGTCAGGAGCCTGGTCCCGGTGGGCGCGATGCGTCATCTCTGCCCGGTCTCCTTCCTGTCGTTCCTGTCGTTTCTCTCGGCGCTTCGGTCCGGGCCCGGGTCGCGGTCCTCGTCCGTCGCCGGTTCGAGGGCCTGGAGGCGATCCCGCAGTCGGCGGTTCTCGTCCTCCAGGGCGTTGCGCGAGGCTCGGGAGCTGAGGGCCGGATCGGTCTCCCACCAGTCGATGCCCGCCTTCTTCGCGGTGTCGACGGATGCCACGAAGAGGCGGAGCCGGATGGTGAGGAGTTCGATGTCGAGGAGGTCGATCTTGATGTCCCCGGCGATGACGATGCCCTTGTCCAGGACGCGTTCGAGGATGTCGGCCAGGTTGGTGGTCTGGGGGCCGTTGGCCGGCGGCCCTCCCTGGCGGAAGTCGAGGTCGGTCACCGCGAGGCCTCCGACCGACGCCTGCGGCTCGCGCGCTTCGGAGCGGGCGGCTCCTCCGGCTCCTCGTCTTCCTCGTCGTCCTCGTCTTCCTCGTCTTCCTCCTCGTCCTCGTCTTCCTCCGGCTCTTCTTCCTCGTCCTCCTCCGGCTCCTCTTCCTCGTCCTCCTCCAGCTCTTCTCCCTCGTCCTCCTCCGGCTCCTCTTCCTCGTCGTCGTAGTCCTCTTCTTCGCCTTCCTCGTCTTCCTCCTCGGGCTCCTCTTCGCCGTTCTCCTGGTCCTCGTCCTCCCCGTCCTCGGCCTCTTCCTCCTCCTCGCGCTCGACGGCCTCCTCGTGGCTGACCACGACCTCGCCGTCGCGGATCTCGCCGCGCCATCCCTCGGGCTCTTCTTCGGTGAGGGACACGTGCCGCTGGAAGTGCTTGAAGTCCAGCCGTACGCGGCGGCCCTGGGCGCGCCAGAGGTTGCCCGTCTTCTCGAAGAACCCGGACGGGTAGTACTCCATCACCAGCACGATCCGGGTCAGGTTCGAGGCCAGCTCGTGGAAGCTGATAGCTCCGCGCGTGCTGCCTTTGGCGCCTTCGGAGGTCCAGACGATCCGGTCGTCCGGCACCTGTTCCTGCACCGTGGCCTTGAAGCTGCGGGAGGAGGGGCCGACCTTGACCTTCCAGTCACTCTCTTCGTCCTCGCCCTTGGAGACGCTCTGGACGCCCTTCATGAAGCCGCTGAACTCGTCGTACTGCGTCCAGGCGTCGTAGGCGGTACGCAGCGGCACGCCGACGTCGATCACCTCGATGATGTTCATGAACTTGCCGCCGCCGGCCTTGCGCTTGCCCTTGCCACCACCGCCGCCGAACGCGCTCTTCGCCTTGTCCATCACCGCGTCCTTGGCCCCCTTGGCCTTCTCCGAGACGAACGCCTTCACCGGGGATTCGCCCTGGAGCACACGAGAACCGATGGCGGGCAGCGAGCCGCTCTCGGCAGAGTCGGTCAACTGGCCTGTGAGGTCCTTGAGTTTGTCGCCCGCCTTCTCGGCGAGCGTCTGGACCTGAGCGCTGGCGAATTTCGACAGTTCTTCTTTGATGCGGTCGACACCCGACTCCGCCGGAGCCTCGGATTCGTCCTTGTCCGTCTTTGCCATGGCTGACTACCTCCGGCGGTCGGCGCGCTTGGATGCTGACTGCTTCGACGTCGCTGTCTTCTTCGCGGCAGACTTCTTGGCGGCAGACTTCTTGGGCGGGGCGGACTTCTTCGCTGCCGACTTCTTCGCTGCCGACTTCTTGGCCGGGGCGGACTTCTTCGCTGCCGACTTCTTCGCTGCCGACTTCTTGGCCGGGGCGGACTTCTTCGCAGGAGCGGCCTTCTTGGCCGGGGCCTTCTTCGCGGGAGCGGACTTCTTCGCGGGAGCGGACTTCTTCGCCGGGGCCTTCTTGGCCGGAGCGGCCTTATTCTCGGCCCGCTTCCTGGCGGGGGCCGCCTTCCTGGCGCGGGACTTCCTCGCCTTGGACGGTTGCGGCGGGGCCTCCTCCTCTTCTTCCTCAGGCTCTTCCTCGTCCTCCTCAGGCTCCTCCTCGTCCTCCTCAGGCTCCTCCTCAGGCTCCTCCTCGTCCTCCTCAGGCTCCTCCTCGTCCTCCTCAGGCTCCTCCTCAGGCTCCTCCTCGTCCTCGTACTCCTCTTCCTCTTCCTCGCCTTCCGGTTCTTCCTCTTCCTCTTCCTCGCCTTCCGGCTCTTCCTCTTCCTCTTCCTCGCCTTCCGGCTCTTCCTCGCCCTCTTCCTCGCCCTCGCCCTCTTCGTCCGCCTCGTCGTCCGGTGCCGCCGTGAGCCGGGCCGTCCGGTCGCCGATGGCGTCCGCCAGGGAGGCAAGGGAGCGGTTGGCTGCGGCCGTCACCGCTTGGCGCCCCGCTTCGAGGACCTCGCCCCGCAACTGTTCCTGCAACTCGGCGACTTGCGGTACCTCACCGAGCCTGCGCATCCCTTCGGCCGCCAGCTGGCGGGGTTCGAGTCCGAACCGGCGCCCCGCCACATAGGTCGCGACGCTCAGCGCCAGCCGGCCCTTCTTCGTCCGGCCCAGCACGTATCCACCCACTACGGCGGCTGCGAGCGCCACCTTTGCCTGGTCATCCATGTCTGTCACCTTCTGTCGTCGGTGTCCGGCAGGTCTGCACGGCGTACAGCCGGTCGAGCAGCCTCTCCTCCTGCGCCTCGAACTCATCCAGCCCGATGTGCCCCTCGTCGAGCTCCTGGTTGAGTGCCGCCAGCTGCGCGCGGATCACCCCGGGGTCGTAGAGTTCGCGCTCGGCGGCGTCCTGCAACCGCTCCGCGACCCACACCACGCCCCGGGCGGGCGCGAGGGGGAGCAGCAGCGCTCCTGAGATCAACCCCATCGTCAGCCTCCGCCGACCGGTGCGCGCGGGCTCTCGTTGGCGGCGCCGACGAAGCTGTAGCAGGGCAGCGGGCCCGCGACGCGGAGCTCGACGTGGTCGCGGTGGGCCGCCGCGAAACGCTCGGCGGTCGCACGGAACCGGTCGCTGTCGGCCTGCGCCACGAGGAAGGACACGTTGAGCGCGCAGCCGGGAACCTCGGGGCCCCCGGCCGTCGCCCGGGCCATCGGGGCCAGATCGCGCAGCACCCGCCGTCCCGCCTCGCCCGCCCGGCGCGCCAGGGCGGACGCGACGGCTTCACCCAGGCGCACATTGGCCTCGTACCCGGGCCGCCTGCGGGTTTCGTCGCGCAGCCGCCGTACGGTTGCGTCCCCCGCCACCAGTGCGGCCAGGGAGTCGGGGGCCGGCAAGGCCTTGACGTTCATCTCGATGTGCCCGGCGACCCGGTCCAGGGCGGCGAGGTGGCCCGGCTCCGCCGCGGCCAGCTGGGCGCGCAGCGCGTCCTCGTCCGGTGCGACCATGCCGAAACGCATCGGCAGCACGGGCCCGCTCCCCGCCAGGCGCGTCAGGAGCTCCTGGTGGGCCAGCAGATCGCGCCGCCGGGCCCGCAACTGTGCGGGGGCGGCGCTGACGACCGCGGCCGCCGGGCCCACGGCGACCGTCCGCAGCGGGGCGGGCGGGCTGCCGACGCCCCCGGACTTCCGGGGCAGCGGCGTTCCGGCCCGGACGACCGCGTACACGTACAGCCCCGGTCCGTCGGCCGTGCCCGTGTCCGGGCCGTCCGCGCGCACCTCAGGCCTCAGCCTTGCGGCGACGGCTCGTGCCACCGCTGCCACTGCTGCGGGCGGGGGCGCGGCGCTTCTTCGGGCGCGCCGGCCGTTCCTCCGCCTCTTCCTCCTCGTACTCGTCGTCGTCGGACCCGCCGGCCCCGACCGCCTTGCGTACGGTGTCGCCGACCGATTCCACCGTCTTGCGCACCTTCCGCTTGCCCATGGACCGGGCGGCGGAGCCGCCGAGCAGCTCGGGGACGGTGGTGCTGCCGGAGTCACGTTCGAGGTCAAGACGGTTGCACGCCTCGGCGAAGCGCAGGTAGGTGTCGACGCTCGCCACGACGATGCGCGCGTCGATCTTGAGGATCTCGATGCCGACCAGGGAGACACGGACGAACACGTCGATCACCATGCCCCGGTCGAGAATGAGCTCCAGCACGTCGTAGAGCGTGCCGGCGCGGGGCGGGCATGGAGCGGCGCCGTCGACGTAGGTCGTGGTCGTCATGGGGGGTCCTTCCAGCTGTCGGACGAAGTCGGGTCACTCGTCGGCGGCACCGCGCCGGTAGCGGCGGACCCGCGTGTACTCCACGAGTTCGCAGGACCCGTCGAGCCGCACCTCGTACGAGGCGAGGAGACTGGTCGTGTCCGGGATGCGCGGCACTTCGAGGACGTCCACGACGACGCACCAGCCGTCGTCGTCGGAGCGTCGGATCGCGGAGACGCCCTCGGCCGGGTGACTGATCAGCGCTACCAGGCTCTGACAGGCGGCGCGGGCTGCGTGCTCGGGCCCCTTCCTGGCCGGGGACTTCTTCCGGGTCCCCGGGGAGGAGCGTTCGGCGGGCGCTGAACGTTGGTCTGCCATAGTGACCAGTCTGGTCACTATGGGGCGTTCCGCATCCTGGGTGAGCCGGTGGTGCGACACCCCGCCCGGGCCGGACAGCGGGCAGGGCCGGGCGGGACAAGCGGCGGGCGGGACAGGCGTCGGGCGGGACCGGCGGCGGGCGGGATCGGGCGACAGCCGGGGTCAGCCCGAGATGGGACGACAGCCGGGGCGGTCAGACCGCGGACGGCCTCCGCGCGAGGACGAACCCCTGTGGCGCCCGCTCCGGGAACGGCCCGTCCGTCTCCCGCTCCCGCCACACCACGGACCGGACGTCCAGGCCCGCCTCCCGCAGCAGCCCGGCGATCTTCTCCGGCTGCCGTCGGTGGAAGTCGAGCGAGATCTCCATGCCCCACGCCTCCGTCAGCCGCTGCGCCTCGTCCCCGACCTGGAAGCCCAGCTGCACGTGGGCCCCCGGGGCCAGTACGCGGTGGAACTCCGCGAAGGCACGCGGCAGTTCCTCGTCCGGGACGTGGATCGTCGAGTACCAGGCGAGCAGGCCGCCCAACGAGGCGTCCGGGAGCCCGAGGCCGAGCATGGACCCCTCCTCGAAGCGCAGACCCGGGTGTTCCTCCCGCGCCACGGCGACCATCTGCAGGGCGAGGTCGATCCCGAACACGTCGAGCCCCAGGCCCAGTTCGTGCAGATGTGCGGTCACCCGGCCCGTTCCACAGCCGACATCGGCCACCGGGAGGCCGCCGCCGCCCGCCGCCGCCAGTTCCGCGAACGTGCTCAACAGGGCACGCTCCAGCGGCTTGGCCGCCAACTCACCGCGGACGAACTCGACGTAGGCGGGGGCCATGGCGTCGTACGAGGCCCGGGTGGTGTTCAGGAAGTCGGGCGACGGGTCGGGAGTGGTCATTGCCACCACCCTAGGCGGCGCGGGTCAGGACGTCGGTGACGGCGCATAGTGGTGGGCGAGATCGGTGGCGAGGTCGCGGAGGTGAGCCCTGGCTTCGGCGGGGCCGTGCACAGTGACGGCGTTCCCGAACGGCAGTAGTGCTCGCACGTCCTCCAGATGCAGGAAGCGGATCGTCACCTTGTGGCCGGTGGCGGATTCTTCATGGTCGTCCCGGACGAGTCGTAGGCCGAAGATCCGTTGCGCTCGCTCGATCTGGGTCCGGTCGATGGTGGCGCTGACCTCTGTCGCGTGGTTGTGTTCCCACCGATCGATGAGCGCGGCAGCGACGGTGGCCAGGGTCTGGCTCTCGCGGATCCGTCGTGGCTGGTCGACTTCCTTCCACGTCGTGATCCGTTCGAGTCGGTACATCCGTGGCACCCGGGCACAGTCGGCGATGAGGTACCAGATGCCGGCCTTGGCGAACAGCCCGTAGGGATCCACGACCAGGTCGCGTGGGCACGACTCGCGTGGGCTGCCGTACTCGATCCGTAGCCGGCGGCCTCGCCGCACCGCGCCGATCAGCAAGGCCGGAGTCGCACCGGAAGCCAGTGCCTGACGCCAGGGACGGCTGTCCACGTGCACTACGTCGGTGAGCGGCAGGAGCTCATGAACTCGACGTGGCTGTGCAGCGACGATCTTGGAGAGCGCGCGGCGGCTTTCGGCCGATGCGTCGAGTTCCGCACGTTGCTTCTCATCCAGCCCGGTGAGCGACAGATGATCACGCTCGCCCGGTGTGAGTCGCGTGAGGTCGAGCCCGGACCCGGGCAGCATGGTCACGCCTCCGAGGCGGCCCCGGTGCGCGGTCACCGGCAGACCGGCGTCGCGGAGCCAGTTCAGGTCTCGGGTGATGGTTCGAAGGGACACCCCGAGCGCTGAGGCAAGTTCCTGTGTGGTCACGGCATCCCTCGATTCGAGGAGCATCATCAGGGCGAAGAAGCGATCTGGGGTCACCCACCAATTTTTTCAGGAATTGCGACACGATGCGGCGCATATCCCGGTCATGCTGGCGGATGCACACCTACGACCTGTGAGAAGGAAAACCATGAGCACATCCGTCGTGTCCATCGTCTACGTGAACGACGCTTCCGCCGCAGCTCGTTTCTACGGCGACCTCCTCGGCATGAGCCCCTCGTTCGAGACTCCGGGATACATCGCCTTCGACCTCGGGCCGGGCGCTGACCTCGCTCTGTGGTCCGGCCAGTTCGAGGATCTGTCACCGGACGTCCCGCGCACCGGTGAGGTCTGCCTGGCCATCGACGGTGGCCCCGACGAGCTCAACGCAATCTTTGATCAGTGGAAGTCCAAGGGGATCACGATCCTGCGCGAGCCTCATGATGCGGGGTTCGGGCTGACCTTCCTCGCAGCCGATCCTGACGGGAACCGTATCCGCGTCGCACCGCAGGACTGAGGGACCGCAGTGCGGCAGGCGCGCACGAGAGGTGTCGCGCCTGCCGTCGTCCGACTTCGAGAGGACGACGAGCGCCCCACTCGAACGCGCCCCTGAGCGTCGAGGGCGCGTAGGACTTCTTCCCCGTTCCGTTGCTCAGACCTGACTCCGTCAAGGCCATGCCCGGCCGTTCAGTCGCTGACCTTGCTGCGCGACTGGTACAGCAGGTCCTGGTATGCCGCACCGGGCATCGCGAACCCGGCACGATCGGCTGGACATCTCGTAGGCCTCACGTTTCTGGCGCCTTACGGCATCGGGGGGAACGTCGCGCTCGCGGCCCATCGCCTCTCGCCGTCCTCCCACTCCCCGGTCGGCCGGAGGCCCGCCGCCGCGGCCACCGCCTCGGACGCGGCGTGGTCGGGGTGGACGTGGGCGACGAGCTCCCGGACGCCTCCGGCTGCGACCAGGTGCGCCGCGAGGCCCTTCGCCGCCTCGCTCGCGTAGCCCCGGCCCTGCCACGGCGTCCCGACCACCCAGGCGATCTCCGCCCGGGGCCCCCGTACGGTCGCCTGGACGTATCCGGCGAGGCTCCCGTCCGCGCGGATCCGGAGCACCCAGTTCCACCACAGCTCTCCCGGGTCCGGCGAGCCGGTGCACTGGCGCTCGTACCGGGACCGCAGCGCGGCCGGGTCCGGCGGGCCGCCCCCGGTGAACACGTACAGCGCCGGGTCCGCGAGGACGGCCGCCATCTCCTCGGCGTACGCCGGATCGAGAGGGAGTGCGTCGAGGCGGGCGGTGGTGAAGGACAGGGGCGCGACGGTGGACACGGCCCGACCCTACGCGCCCCTTTCCGCCCCGTCCCCCGCCCTTCTCAGGCCCTCACCGGCTCAGACGCTGGAACCGCCGGACCGCCAGCGGCAGGAACACCAGCGTGATCACGAGCGGCCACACCACCGCCATCAGCAGGGCGTGCTCCTCCACCCAGGTACCGCCGCCCGCCACCGGGTTGCCGAACAGTTCGCGGGTGGCCGTCGCGGTCGAGGAGATCGGGTTCCAGGCCGCGACCGTGCCCAGCCAGCCGGGCATCAGGGACGGGGCCACGAAGGTGCTGGAGATCATCGTGACGGGGAAGGCCACCGCGTACAGCCCGCCCGCCGCCTCCGGGGTGGGGACCAGCATGCCGAGCCAGACGCCCACCCAGATCAGGCTGAACCGCAGCAGCAGGAGCAGCCCGAACGCCCCGAGGGCCGCTACCGCCCCGCCGTCCGCGCGCCAGCCGATCAGCAGCGCCGTGACGGCCAGGATGGTCAGCTCGGCGGCGGCCACCACCAGGTCGGCCGCCCCGCGCCCGGAGGCGAAGGCGGAGGGGGCCATCGGCATGGACCGGAAGCGGTCGACGACCCCCTTGGCAGCGTCGGTGACGACGGCCACGGCGGTGTTCATGAAGCCCATGGCCATGGTCATGGCGAACATGCCGGGCATAAGGAACTCCCGGTAGTCCCCGCCCCCGGGCACCTTCATCGCGCTGCCGAAGACGTATCCGTACAGCAGGACGGAGAGGATCGGGAAGCCGAGCTGCCAGACGACGGCGGAGGGGTGGCGCTGGTAGTGGGTGAGGGTGCGACGGGTGATGTTCCAGCAGTCGGAGACCGCCCAGTAGGTGAGGCCGTGTTCGCGGCCCCCGCCGGTCACCCCGGGCTTCTGTTCGAGCGTGGTCATGCCGCCGCCACCTCTCGTGCGTCGCGGTTCCCGGTGCCGTGGGCCGTGCCGTGTTCCGCGCCGTGTCCCGTCAGGCGCAGGAACACGTCGTCCAGGCTCGGCCGGCGCAGCCCGATGTCCTCGACCGCGATCCCGTCGTCCTGGAGGCTCCGGGCCACCTCGGTGAGCGCGGCCACCCGGTCGGCGACCTGGGCGTGCACCCGGCGGGCGGAGGCGTCGGTGACGACGAGCCCGCCGCCGGCCACCCGGTCGACGGTCCTCGCGACCGCCGCGAGGTCCTCCGTGTCGGCGGCGACGACCTCGATCCGGTCGCCGCCGACCCGGTTCTTCAGCGCGTCCGGGGTGTCGTCGGCGATGGCCCGCCCCCGGTCGATGACGGTGATGTGCGAGGCCAGCCTGTCCGCCTCGTCGAGGTACTGCGTGGTCAGCAGCACCGTCGTACCGCCTGCCACCAGGGCCCGGACCGCGTCCCAGACCTCGCCCCGGCCGCGCGGGTCGAGCCCGGTCGTCGGCTCGTCCAGGAAGAGCACGTCGGGGAAAAGGATCATCGAGGAGGCGAGGTCGAGCCGCCGCCGCATGCCGCCGCTGTACTCCTTGGCGCCCTTGTCGGCCGCCTCGACCAGGTCGAACCGTTCCAGCAGCTCCCCGGCGCGCTGCCGGGCCCGGCGGTTGCCGAGGTGGAAGAGCCGACCGAACATCTCCAGGTTCTGCCGCCCGGTGAGGCCCTCGTCGACGGCCGCGTACTGGCCGGTGAGCCCGATCCGGCTCCGTACCCGGCGGGGTTCGCGGGCCACGTCGAGCCCGGCGACCTCGGCCCGGCCCGCGTCGTACCGCAGGAGTGTGGCGAGGACCCGCACGGCGGTGGTCTTGCCCGCTCCGTTCGGGCCGAGCAGGCCGTGGACGGTGCCGGGGCGGACGGCGAGGTCGAATCCGTCGAGCGCCCGCTTCTCCGTCGCGCCCTTCCCCCGCCCCCGGTAGCGCTTCACGACCCCCTCGGCGAGCACCGCGTACCCGGACGCGGTTTTAGGCGTGCCCATGGCACAACCCCCTGTTCTCTGCGACTGCCCGGACGTTGACTGAGTACACCGTACCCCACACTGGGTACACCGTACTCTCATGCGGGTACGGTGTACCCAAGCCTGTTCCGGCGCACTACGCTGACCTCATGGCGAAAGACGGATCGACAGCGGCGACGGACGGCACGGCCACCGGGAGCGGCGACATCGCGCGCAGCCTGGAGCTCCTGTGGGGCACCGGGGAGCGCCCCAGCCGCGGCCCCAAACCGGGCCTGACGCTGGAACGGATCGTCACGGCCGCCATCGATGTCGCGGACGCGGAAGGGCTGGCCGCCCTCTCCATGCGCCGGCTCTCCACCGAGCTCGGCACGGGCACGATGTCGCTCTACCGGTACGTCCCCGGCAAGGCCGAACTTTTGGACCTGATGCTCGACCGGGTGCTGGGCGAGCCGCTGTCCGCCGAGCCCGAACACCCCGCCGCCTCCGCCCACGACGTACCCGACGACTGGCGGATGGCGGTCAGCACCATGGCCCGGACCTACCGGGACAACCTGCGCCGCCACCCCTGGCTGCTGAAGATCAACCAGGCCCGTACGGTGCTCGGCCCCAGCGCCCTGCGCGGTCTGGAGCTCTCCCTCACCGCGCTGCGGTCCATGGGGCTGCGCGACGCCGAGCTGATCGGCGTGATCATCACGGTCAACAGCTTCGTGGAGGGTCTCGCCCGTACCCAGGGGGACGCGGCGGAGGCGGTGGCGCAGACCGGGCTGAGCAACGAGGAGTTCTGGGACAGCCAGCGCCCCTACCTGGAGCGGGCCATGCTCAGCGGCGCGTACCCGATGATGGCGGGCATGTCGGAGGACACCTTCAGCGCCGACTTCGACCACTTCGAGTTCGGGCTGCAACGGCTGATCGCCGGCTTCGAGGCCCTGGTCGCGGAGCGGACGGCCGACCGAGCGGCAGGCTGAACGCCAGGCAGGGCGACGGCGCGGACAGCGGCGCGGACAGCGGCGCGGACAGCGGCGCGGAAATGACAGCGCCCCCGGCCCGTGCCCCAATGGATATATGGACGCCAGCCCGGAGCTCGCTCCTTTCGTGAAGCAGTACACCGTCCTGCTGAGCACCCACCGGCAGGACGGGACCCCCGTCGGCACACCGGTCAACATCGCCGTCGAGGGCGATCACGCGTTCATCCGCACGTTCTCCTCCGCCTGGAAGGTCGAGCGGATGCGCAACCACCCGCAGGTGGAGATCGCCCCCTGCACGGTCCGGGGCAGACCCACCGGACCGCAGATCAGGGCGTACGCACGGCTGCTGCGGCCGGGCACGAAGGAGAACACGCACGCGGCACGGATGATGTCGCGGAAGTACCCGGCCGTGCAGGGCGTGCTCGTCCCGCTGGTGCACCGGCTGAAGCGGGACAAGACGCTGCACTACGAGGTGTGGCCGGTGACGGAGGACACCTGAGCGCGGAGCGCCGGATCCCCTGCCCCTACCCCTGCCCGCGCCGCCGCTTCAGCGCGAGCCAGAGGGCCGCCGCCCCGACGAGGACGGCGGCCCCGAGGGCCACGTTGCCGTCACCGCCCCCGGCCTCGTCGCCGCCCTTCGCGGGAGCCCCGGACCCATCGCCGGACCCGGACCCGGACCCGGAATCCGCACCGGACCCCGAACCGCTCCCCGGCCCGCCCGCCACCTCCACCCGGACGACATCGCTGCGCGCCCCCTCCGAGCCGAACATCAGTGCCGAGCCGTCCGCCGTGTACGTCACGGACTCCGCCTGCCGCTGGAACGGGGCGCCGACCGACCGGTCCGCACCGAGGCGGCCCTTCTCGAAGGCGTACTCGCGGGCGCTGAAGTACGAGCGCAGCACCAGCCGGGTCCCGTCGGGTGAGAAGGCCCCGTCCGTCACCCACGGCACCTCGTCCACCCGCCGGAACACGTTCGCGGAGCCGGCGGTCAGCTTCGCGGGGCCCTCGTAGAGACCGCCGCCGTCCTCGTTCTTGGAGGCGATGTAGACGCGGCCGGTCTTCGGGTGGACCATCAGCGCCTCGGCGTTGCGGGCCCCGTCGGCGTACTTCACGTCGTACTGGACGGCCGTGACCGTGGCGTCGCGCAGCGTCTTCGGCTCGGGGAAGCGGTAGATCCAGACATGACTCCAGGTGCCGTCCAGGTTGTCCCCGATGTCACCGACGTAGATGTCGCCGTCCGGCCCGATGGAGATGCCCTCGACGTCCCGCGGCTCCCCCACCCCGCTCATGGTGATGGTCGCGAGGGTCTTCCCGGTACGGGAGTCGACGGCGAAGACGTAGGGGCCGTCGTCGCTGTCGTTGTGCGTCCAGTAGACGCCGGGGTGGGCGCGGCTGGCGGCCAGGCCGCTGGACTCGGTGATGCGGGGGTCCTCGATCGTGAAGTCACGGTCGGGCCGCCCGTCGTCGGCCACGGCCGGACCGGACCCGGCGAACATCGGCAGGGCGACGGCGAGGGCGGCGGCGAGTGTGGCGGCGGCGCGGCCTGCCGGGCCGGTCGGATACGAACGCATGGCCCAAGTGTCCATCGTCACGTCGCAGGCCGGAGCCGTGATCGGCCATGATGACGCCATGCGTTTCCTCTTCGTCGGCGATTCCATGACCATCGGCCGCGCCGGCGACTTCACCTGGCGCTACCGGATGTGGCAGCACCTGGAGGCGTTCCCCGGCCTCCCGTACGAGATCGTCGGCCCACGCTCGACGCTGTACGACACCGAGGCGAACGCCCCGCTCTCCCACACGTACGCCGACCCGTCCTTCCCGCCCGCCGCCCGCCGGCACCTGTCCGGCTGGGGCGAGGGCTATCTGCACATGGCCCCGGTGATCGCGGACACGGTGCGCGAGACGGAGGCGGACGTCCTGCTGGTGTCGCTCGGCCTGATAGACCTCGGGTTCTACACGGACGCCGAACAGACAGCGGCCAACGCCCGCGCGTTCGTCATGGCGGCGCGCACGGCGAACCCGCACGTCCGCATGGTGCTGCTCCCGGTGATACCGAACATCCGGGCCGAGACGGACGCCCCCTTCGCCGCCTCCTGCGCACACTTCAACGAACTCCTCGCCAAGGCCGTCGCTGGCCTCGACACCGCGTCCTCCCCGCTCCTGCTGGCCTCGCGCCCCACGGCGTACGACATCCACACGGACACGTACGACGGCACGCACCCCGGCCCGACCGGCGAACACCTCCTCGCCGCGGCCTTCGCCGACACGATGCACCAGGCGTGGGGGCTGGGCGGTCCGTACGCCGGGCGGCCGGTTCCGGCGGGCGGACCGGTCACCGCGGCGGCGTCGGGCTGACCAGCTCCGAAGGCGGCTCCCCCACCACATGCGGCCGGCCTGTCAGCCGGTGGAAGCGTTCCGCATCCTCACTCCTGCGACCGCGACCCCAGCATCGACAGCGCCAGCTGGGTCAGCTCGCCCGAGACCTCGCCGGGGCGGGCCCGGCGGCAGCGGCGGGCGTGGTGGGCCATCAGTTCGTGGACGGTGCCGACCATCACCATCACGTCGACCCGGTGGTCCCGGTCCTCCGCCTCGCCGCGCTCCACCGCCCGCTCGGCCTCGCCCGTCAGGAACTCCGTCCACAGCGCCCGCCAGAGCTTGCAGTGCTCGTCCACCACGGCGCTCACCCCCAGCACTTCGACGAACGTCACACGGGCCTCGCGCGGATCGCGGGTGACGGCCTCCACATAGGCGTCGAAGAGCAGCCGGACCCGCTCCGCGATCGAGCACTCCTCGATGCCCTCGCTCAGCAGGGCGCTCTCCGCCGCCCGCAGTCCGGTCGTCGTGACCCGGTTGTGGAGGGCGATGAGCAGCCCCTCCCGGGAGCCGTACTCCTGACGCAGCACCTCGACCGGCACGCCGGCCGCCTCGCACACATCGTGCTCGGCGGTGGCCCGGTATCCGTTGACGCCGTACAACTCCCTCGCAGCTTCCAGAAGTTGTTCCCGCGCCTGCGTGCGCGCAACATCCCCCGGCCCCGTTCGCTGAACCGTCCAGCTCTCCGCCACCGGTCCTCCTTGAGCGCAAGGTGCGGGAGAGGGGCCTGCGCGCCTCTGCACGAACCGCGGCCCCATTGTGCTCGCCCCACCGCCGTCCGGACGGCCGCGCCACACCCGTACGGGCGAATACCCGCACGCGGAAACGCTTCTTCTCAGCGCGCCCCGGATGCGCCCCGTTCACCGGGCGCGGGGTGTGGTGGGTTCCGCCGGTGGGGGCGGGCGTCGCCCTCCTGCCCACCGGCGGCGGAGCCGTCACGGTCCCGGGCTCACCCCTTGACCGTGAACTCCCCCCGCAGCAGCGCCTCGTCCCGGGACGACGGGCCGACCAGCAGTTCGAAGCGGCCCGGCTCCACGACACGGCGGCCTTCCGCGTCCACGAGCGTGCAGGCGGCCGCCGGAAGCCCGACGAGGACCTCGCGCGACTGCCCGGGGGCCAGCTCCACCTGGCGGTAGGCCTTGAGCTCCTTCTCCGCCCAGGTCACCGACGTCACCGTGTCGCTCACGTACACCTGGACCGTCTCCAGCGCGGACCGCGCCCCCGTGTTGGTCACCGTGACCCGAGCCCGTACGGTCTCCGACTCGTCGACCACCGCCGTCAGCACCTCCAGGTCCGTGTAGGTGACCGTCGAGTAGCTCAGCCCCTCGCCGAACACGAACGCCGGGCGCTGGGTGAGGTCCGCGTAGCGCGAGCCGTGCTGGCCGCGCACCTGGTTGTAGTACGTCGGCTGCTGGCCCGCGTGCCGGGCGAAGGACAGCGGCAGCCGGCCGGTCGGCTCGATCAGCCCGAGGAGCAGCTCCGCGATGGCCCGGCCGCCGAGCATGCCCGGGTTGGCGGCGTACACGATCGCCGCCGCGCCCAGTGCGGACGGCGGCAGCACCAGCGGCTTGGAGCTGATGACCACGACGACGAGCGGCTTGCCCGTGGCCGCGAGGGCGTCCAGCAACGCGACCTGGCCGCCGACGAGTTCGAGCGTCGCGGTGGACCTGCCCTCGCCGACCAGTTCGATCCGGTCGCCGACGACGGCCACCACGTGGTCGGCGGCCTCGGCCGCCGCGACCGCGTCCGCGATCAGCCGTGCGTCGGGGGCCGCCGGGACGACGGCCTCCGGGCGGGGCTGACCGTCCGGGAAGAACGCCCCTTCCGGGTCCGGGCCCACGTCGAGGATCCGCGCTCCCGGCGCGTACGCGACGGTCCAGTCGGCGGGCACGTGGTCGCGGAAGCCGTCGAGAACCGTACGGATCATGGCGCGCGGCTGGCCCTCCGGCAGCCAGTCGGCCTGCCCGGAGGAGCCCGCCCAGTCGCCCAACTGGGTCTGGGCGTCATCGGCGTTGGGGCCGACGACGGCCACCGTACGGGGGCGGTCGGCGGCGGCGGACCGGCCCCGGCCCTCGTCGTCGGCCGTCAGGCCGCCCGCGAACGGCAGCGTGCCGTCGTTCGTCAGGAGGACCAGTGAGCGGCGGGCCGCCTCCAGGTTCAGCGCGGCGTGCGCCCCACTGCCGATGACCTCGGCCTGCCGGTCGGCGTCGGGGTGGCGCGGGTTCTCGAAGAGGCCCAGCTCGAACTTGAGCGTCAGGATGCGGCGTACGGCGGCGTCGATCTCCGCCTCCGTCACCTCACCCTGGGCGACGGCCTCCTGGGCCCCCTGGAAGAAGTCCGGCGTGGCCATCACCACGTCGTTGCCCGCACGGACCGCCGCCGCCGACGCCTGCGCGTAGTCGGCGTGGACCTTCTGCTCCCACACCATGCGGCCGACGTTGTCCCAGTCGGTGACCAGGGTCCCGGTGTAGCCCCACTCGCCGCGCAGCACCTCGTCGAGCAGCCAGCCGTTCACGGTGACCGGCACGCCGTCCATCGACTGGTAGCCGAGCATGAAGGTCCGGCAGCCCTCCTTGGCGACCCGCTCGAACGGCGGCAGGAACCAGGAGCGCAGCTTGCGCCGTGAGATGTCGGCCTCGCTGGCGTCCCGGCCGCCCTGGGTCTCCGAATACCCGGCGAAGTGCTTGGCACAGGCCAGGATCGCGGTCGGGTCGTCGAGGCCGTCGCCCTGATAGCCGCGCACCATCGCGGACGCCAGCTCGCCGATCAGGTGCGGGTCTTCGCCGAACGTCTCGCTCACCCGGCCCCAGCGCAGGTCCCGGGTGATGCAGAGGACCGGCGAGAACGTCCAGTGCACCCCGGTCGCCGCGACCTCGACCGCCGTCGCCCGCGCGATCCGCTCCACCAGCTCCGGGTCCCAGGTGGCGGCCATCCCGAGCTGCGTCGGGTAGATCGTGGCCCCCTCCCAGAAGGAGTGCCCGTGGATGCAGTCCTCCGCGACGAGCAGCGGGATGCGCAGCCGGGTCCTGCCGGTGAGCACGGCGGCCTCGCGCACCCGCTCCGGTGAGGCGTGCAGGATCGAGCCGGCGTGCAGGTCCTCGACGAGGTGCCGCACCCCCTCCTTGGCGTTGAGCTGGAGCATCTGGCCGACCTTCTCGGGCAGCGTCATGCGACCCAGGAGGTCGGCGACCCGCTCCGCCACGGGCAGCTCGGGGTCGAGGTACGGCGGTCTGGGGCCCACAGGAGTTCCTTTCGCCACGGCCACGACGGCACTCGCAGTACCGTACGCTCAATCCCGACCGCTTGGTAAGTATTGAGGGATCCGGGATGCGGTCCGTGAGAATCCGGGCCGTGGCAGTGGAGCGAGAGAGGTGTCCGATGCGGACGACAGCGGGTGACGGCGCGTGATCTCCGGGCCGGGGCGCGGTTACGCCAAGGGCCGGGCCAAGCGGACCGAGATCCTCGACCAGGCGATGACCCTGTTCGGCGAGGCCGGCTACCGGGGCGCGTCGCTCCGGGTGATCGCCACCCGCTGCGGCATCTCCCATCCGGGCCTCCTGCACCACTTCCCGACGAAGGAGGCACTGCTCCTCGCCGTGCTCCAGCGGCGCGACGACGTGGACGACGAGTGGCTGTCCCTGGGCGCGACGCGGGGCGTCGGCCATCTGCGCCGGCTGACCGACCTCGCGGAGCTGAACGCGAAGCGGCGCGGGATCGTCGAGCTGTTCTCGGTGGTCGCGGCGGAGGCCACATCGCCCGGCCATCCCGCGCACGGGTACTTCGAGGACCGCTACCGCACCTCGGTCGCCAACACCGAACGGGCCTACCGCCAGGCCCGGGAGGCGGGCGAACTCCGGGAGGACGTCGATCCGTCGGCCGCCGCGCAGCAGCTCATCGCGCTGATGGACGGGCTCCAGATCCAGTGGCTGATCAGCGACTGCGGGACGGACATGGCGGGGGTGCTGCGGGCGCACGTCCGGGCGCAGCTGACCGTGCCGTTCTGACCCCCGGGCAGTGTGCCGTCCTGGCCTCCGGAGGAACTCCGCGCACGGTGGCGCTGAACGCGGCGTGAAGCGAAGGCCGCCGCGGGGGCAGGGGTCAGGGGCTCACCCGCTCGACCCCGCGGCGGTCCGCGATCCGGGCCATGGTCAGGCAGTACAGCGGGGCGAAGACGAGCTCGATCGCCATGGCCTGCCAGGGCGCGTCGGCCGCGGTCTCCGTGCTGGCCAGTTCACCGAAGCCGGCCGCCAGGCCGAAGGCCAGCAGGTTGTTCGCGACGTGCATGACGATCACGGCTTCGAGACCGCCGGTACGGATCACGAGCCAGCCCCACCACAGCGCCGAGTACAGCAGCAGGAGGAACCCGGAGAGTTCACCGAACCCGTGGGCCAGGGCGAACAGCAGGGAAGCGATCACGATCGCGGGCCAGGGCGAACGTACGACCCGGCCGATCACCTGGACCAGCCAGCCCCGGAAGACGTACTCCTCGGCGGCGGCCTGGAACGGGACGAGCGCCAGCACCACGGCCAGGCTCAGCAGGAAGACGGGCCACCCCGGGAAGCCGCTCCCCGACTCCCCGAGCGGCTCGTCGTTCCACGTCCACGCGATCAGCAGGCCGATCTGCACGACCATGAGCGGGAACCCCACGGCGGCGCACCGCCAGAGCCAGCCCCACCGCAGCCGCCCGACGACGGAGGAGACGGTCCCGGCGGGCCGCCGGCCCAGCAGCCGGGCGCCCCCCAGGACGATGGGTATGCCGATCGCGATGCCGAGGAGCTGTACGACGAGGTCCGCGACCGGGTCCTCGAAGAAGAGGTCGCTGTCCGCCGAGGCGGGCCCCGCGTCCAGCAGTTCCGCGACGACGAACCCGACGATGCTGACGACCAGTACGCCCACCACGACCAGCGCCACGACGGCGGACAGCTCGCCCAGCCAGCCGAACCGGCCGCCCTGGCCGTTGCACCCCTGCTCGTCGTAGCGGGAGCCCGAGGGCGCCCGCACCGGCCCGGTCGGCGGACGGCTCCACTCCTGGGGTCTGTCCCAGCCCTGCTGCCAGGACTGCTGCCCTGGTTCGGGCGGGCGTGGCGGTTGGGCCGAGGACTGCGGCGGGGCCCAGGGCGAGGGCGGCCCGTCCGTACGAGGCGGTTCGCCTGAGGGTGAGGGCGAAGACGAGGGCGGAGGCAGGTCAGGAGGGCGGTTCACACCAGCGATCTTCGGATGCCGCACGCGTACGGGTCAACGCCAGCCGTCCTCACGGACCCGGGTCGCCAGGTCGATCTTGGTGTAGGTGGGCCGGCCCGCCTCCTGGTACTTGGCCTTCACCCGGTCCAGGTAGTACTTCGCCGTGTTCACCGTGATCCCGGCCCTGCGGGCGGTCGCCTTCAGCGTGAGCCCGGAGGCGTACCCCACCAGCACCTCGCGTTCCTGGGGGGAGAGCCGGGGGCGGGTGGAGCCACGGTCATAGGCGAGCGCGAAGGCCAGCTCCGGGGAGTGGGCGGTGCGCCCGGCCGCGATCTCAACGACGGCTTCGACGAGTACGGACAGCTCGTGGTCCTTCGTGAGGAAGCCGTCGGCCCCGTCCGAGATGGCCGAGACGATCCGGTCGCGGTCCGCCACCACGCTGATCATCAACACCCGGCTGCCGGCCGCCCGCAGGCGGCGGATGTTGTCGGCGGGCGGCCGGTCGTCCCGCAGCATGAGGTCCAGCAGGACGACGTCCGGCGGCTCCCAGGGGCCTGCGAGCAGTTCGTCGACGGTCGCGGCGCACGCGACGAGGCGTAACTCCTCGACTCCCGCGAACCACGACCGGATGCCGTCGCGCAGCATCCGGTCGTCGTCGACCACGGCGACGGTGATCACCCCGGCCATCTCAGCTCCACGCGCACGCCCTCGCCGGGGGCGCTGTCCACGAACGCCCGGCCGCCCACGCCGCGCATCCGGGCGTACACGCAACGGTCGAGCCCGATCCCGCCGGTGACCGGCCGGGCGGAACCGCCCGACCCCTCCGATCCGCCCGACCCCTCCGGTGCGGCAGATCTCCTTGGTCCGGCGGATCCGGTGCCGAAGCCCCGGCCTCGGTCGACCACGGTGACGATCAGCCGACCGGAGTCGCCGGCGGCGGTCAGGTAGGCGTGCCCCGTACCGGCGTGGCACCGGACGTTGTTGAGGGCCTCGGTCGCCGCCCGCGCCATGGCCAGCGCTATCTCGCCGGGGACGGCGGGCGGCTCGTGGTAGCGGGCGGTCACCCGCAGCCCGAGCGCTTCGGCAGCGCGTACGGATTCCTCCAGCGCGGCCCGTACCCCGGAGGCGGACTCACGGTCGTCCGCCTGCTCCACGAGCCTCCTGAGGTACGCGGCCTCCCGCGCACAACGCTCCCGCATCACTGAGGTGTTGGCGTCGACACCACCGCGGGCGATGGCCGTCAGCGTGGCGAGGACGGTGTCGTGCAGGGCGTTGTGATGGGCGACGCGCTCCGCGAACCTCGCCCGCTGCGCCTCCGCGGCCAGCGTCCGCCGGTTGGCCTCGTCGACCTGCTCGCCCTGTCGGCAGAGGTACCAGGTGAGCACCCAGGAGACGACGGCGGAGAAGACCAGGGCGTTGAGATGGGCGCCGGTCACGGCGGCGTCCGCCTCGACCATGAGGTACCCGGCGAGATGCGTGGCCACCAGGAGCGCCACGGCGACGACGAGGAGCCGCGCTCCGAAGGCGACGGCGGCCATGGCCGACGCCGAACCGCCCAGGAGCATGACCCAGGCGATCGACTCCTGGGCGCGGGCCCCTCCCCACGCGTACGCGCCGAAGGGCAGCAGGCAGCCGGTCACCAGGACGTCGAGCCCCACGGCCCACGGAACGAGCCGCCGGTGCCGGGCCGCCATGAACCAGATCAGAGCGGTGAACGCGATCGCGGCGACCAGCGCCAGCCACGGGAACAGGCGGTCGCGCTGGTGCTGGGCGACCACGGCGCCTCCCGCGACCAGGTGGCTGCCGCGATAGAGCGCGGTGGCGATGACCATCGTCTTCCGGGCCCGGTGAAGCCCGGTTTCCGTTCTGTCGATCCGACGGCCCCCCTTGATCGCAACCCCCCAGAACGGGTGGTGCACCGGCCCCTCGGCACACCGCTAACGTCACCCGTGGCGATCAGGGGATCGCTCGCGGCCACGATAGGCACAGCTGGCCGAGGACGGTCCGCGATTCCCGGACAACTCGGCAGATCTTTCGATTCGCCGTGGCTGAAAGTCATATGACGGTCCTTCACTCCCCGTCGGCACCGCTCTCCCGCCCACGAGCGCCGGCGCCGCCCGGACAGTCCCGATCCACACCGCACCGCACGGCCCCGCACCGCCCCGCACTGCCCCGCCCCGCATCGCACTGCACCGCATCGCTCTGCACCGCGCCGGCACGGAAGGATCGCCCGTGAGCACTGATCGCGACGAACACGACAACGGCAGCTTCTTCGCGCTGGACACCGGCCTGCTGCCCGGCATCGTCGAGGGGGTGCTGCACCGGCGCGGCGCGACGCGATGGGCGGTCGAGCAGGGGGAGTTCTGGTGCTCGGTCCGGCCGCGCGGCCACCGGAGCGGCGAGCAGGGCTGGAAGCTGCACCTGTCGGCCACACCGCTGTCCGCGGCCCTGGTCCTGGCGGTGGCGGCCGACGTGCTGGTCGAGGAACGGGCCTCGTTCAAGTTCGCCGGAGCCCTGGACCGGGTCGCTCTGCTGACGGGCGGGCGCGCCGACCGCGGGGGCGGCGGCAAGTTCATCACGGTCTACCCCGACGACCCGGAGCTGTTCCGCCGACTGGCCCGACGGCTGCACGCGGCCACGCTGGGACTGGCCGGACCGCGCATCCTGTCGGACCAGCCGTACGCCCGGGGCAGCCTCGTCCACTACCGCTACGGGGTCTTCGGCGGGGTGCGGACGACGACGAACGACGGGGACACGGACGTACGGCTGCGGAACCCCGGCGGGGGCCTGGAGAAGGACCGGCGTGAGGCCTGGGTGACCACCCCCTCGTGGGCGCCGCCGGCCTTCCCGGAGAGGACGCCTTCCCCGGGGACCGCGCCGAGCCCGTCGCAGGAGCCGGGCGAGGCGAAGAAGACGACGAGGGAACCGGCGAAGGAACCCGCGAGAAGACCTGCGAGGAAGTCCGTTCGCCTCAACGGCCGTTACGTGGTCGCCAAGGCGATCCGGCACGCCTACAAGGGCGGGGTGTATCTCGCGACCGACGAGACCACCGGCCGGCAGGTCGTGGTGAAGGAGGCGCGGGCGCACGTGGGCGTGCGCATGGACGGCACCGACCTCCAGGACACCCTGCGCCATGAGGCCGAGATGCTGGAGAGGCTGGCCCCGCTGGGCTTCACCCCGGCCGGGATCGAGTTGTTCGCCCAGGGCGGCAACCTGTTCCTGGCCCAGGAGTTCGTGCCGGGGCGGACGCTGCGCGACCGGCTGGTGGAGCGCCCGGTGCGGGACCTCGCGGAGTTCCTGGCCCTGAGCCGGCAGATCGTCGACATCGTGGCGGCCGTCCACGGCACCGGCCATGTGCTGCGCGACCTCTCGCCGAACAACCTCATGGTCGGCCCGGAAGGCCGGGTGCGACTGATCGACGTCGAGTACGTGGCCCCCGAGGGCGTCCCGGTCCGCCGCGGGTACACCCCCGGCTACGTCGGCCCCGAGGTGTCCTCGCTGCGGGACTACGACTTCACGGCCCCCAGGTACGCGGGCGATCTCTACGGCCTCGGTGCGGTCCTGCTGCACCTGGCGACGGGTGTCGACATGCTCCTGGTACCCGACGACCGCCCGGTCGGTGACCGCACGGACGCGCTGATCACTCTGGCGGTCGCCGACCACTCCTGGGCGGCGCCGCTCCTGCCCCTGCTCCTCGCCCTCTGCGCCCCTCTCCCTGAGGGACGTTGGGAGCTGCCCCGGGTGCGGAAGGCTCTCGCGGGCCTGTCCGGAACCGGCCGCCGGTCCGCCGGCGAAGAGACCGGAGGGGCACGCGGCACGGTCGTGGACGCCACCGGCATGAGCGGCGTTCCGGGCCTCTTGGACGAGGAGCGCGAGCGGCTGATCGCCGACGGCATCGCGTACCTGCTCCGCACCCGTCCCGGCAGCGGCGGGCACCTCTGGGACGTCAGCGCGTTCGGCGCGACCACCGACCCGCTGAACGTCCAGTACGGCTCGGCCGGGGTCCTCGCCGTGCTCACCCGGGCCGCGGCGGCGGGCGCGGGCCCCGACGTCCGGCAGGGGGTGGCGGAGCTGACGGAGTGGACGCGGCGGCGTCTCGCCGATCTCTCCGCCGGCCGGACGGCCGACGGAACGCTCCTGCCCGGGCTGTACTTCGGCCGCTCCGGCACCGCCTGGGCGCTGCTCGACGCGGCGCTGCTGCTGGGCGACGACAGCGTCGCCGCCGAAGCGTCCGCGCTGGCGCGCGCGGTCCCCGTCGACTGGCCCAACCGGGACATCTGCCACGGGGCGGCCGGAGCCGGAATGGCCCAACTGCACTTCTGGCACCGGACCGGTGACCCGGTCTTCCGCGACCGGGCGGTCGAGTGCGCCGAGGCGATCCTCGCGGCCGCCGAGGAGCACTCCGCCGGCGTGATCTGGCCCGTTCCGGCCGCCTTCGACTCGAACCTCGCCGGGGCCCGCCACTACGGGTTCGCCCACGGCATCGCGGGCATCGGCGCGTTCCTGCTGGCCGCCGGAGTGGCCGTGGATCGCGCGGACCTCGTCCGGGCGGCCCGCGCGGCGGGCGACACCCTGGTGAAGCTGGCCCGGGTGGGGAACGGCCGGGCGGTCTGGCCGGCCGGGGACCGGGACGCCGACGGGCCGGTGGGGCAGACGCACTGGTGCAGCGGCTCCTCGGGCATCGGCACGTTCCTGATCCGGCTCTGGGCGGAGTCCGGCGACGAACGCCACCGGGAGGCGGCCGTGCTCGCGGCGGCCGGGGTACGGGAGGCCATGTGGCTCTCCTCCCCCGCGGCCTGTCACGGGCTCGCCGGGAACGCGGAGTTCCTGCTCGACATGTCCGCCGCGCTCGACGACCCCCGATACCGCCACCAGGCGGGGGAGTTGGCCGCGTGCATCCGCACCCGTGCCGTACGGCGCGACGGCCTCCTGGTGGTGCCCGACGAGTCGCTCGAGGCGGTCACCGGCGGGTACCAGACGGGCCTCGCCGGAACGGTGGGCATGCTGCTGCGCCTGCGCGACGGCGGCGCCCGGCTCTGGATGCCGGACGCCCCGGAGCTGTTCGCACCCGCCGGACAACACCCGGGCACCGCGGTGGGTGTGCGATGAACCGGCGGCCGGAACGCATCAGCTTCCGCTTTTCGGCTCGGTCCCGGTTCGCCGCCTGTCTGGTGGGCTCGGCGGACGGCGGCTTGGCCCCGGGGTGGTGGGACCTCGACGGCACGAAACCCCCGTACGCCGGTGACGCGCCCCATTACCGGGAGGGCCTCCCGGCGGAGACCACCGCCACCCAGGTGCTGCCGACCGAGGACGGCGGACTGCTGTGGCTGCGCGGCGCGGCGGGCTCCGGCCGTCATCTGCTCCTGCTGTCCCACCACGCGACCGCCGGGCCTCTGCCCGCCGAGTCCCTGGCCGTCGAGGCGCGGGGCCTGCGCCTGGTGTCCGGCGGCCCGCGCGGCACGCTCGCGCTGGCGGTGGAGACCGCTCACGACGGCCGCACCCGGGTCTGGCGGGTCCGGCCCGCACCCCTGCGGCTGGGCGACCCCGTGACCCTGCCGGGCCGGGTCACCGCCCTCCTGCCGCTGGACGGGACGGGCTGCCGCTATGCCACGGACCTCGAAGGGCCGGAAGGCTGCCGCCCCGTCTCCCTCGATCTGCGGGACGGGAGGTGGCACGCGCTGGCGTCGCCGGCGGGCGGCCGCATCCACCGGCTGCTGCTCTCGGCGCCCGCCTCGGGGCTGCTGCTGACGGCGAGCGACCCCGGCGACGGGCGGCTGCGGATCGCCACCCTCGGCGACCGGGCCCGGCTCGACTTCCCGGACCGGCTCAACTCCCTGGACGGCGCGGTCCTTCCGCTGGCCGCCGACCCGGCGGGCGAGCGGGTGGCGCTGCGGGTCTCCCGGGGCGCGCGGGCCCGCCTCTTCCTGTACGACGTGGCGGCGGACCGGCCCCGGCCCGCCGCGCTGCCGCCGGGCGCGTTCCATCCGGTCGCCGGCTGGAGCGCGGGCGGGCTGCGCGTCGTGTACGCGGCCCCGGACCGGCCCGCCGACCTGGTCACCGTCCCGGACACGGCCACGCACCGCCCCTCGTCCGACGCCGCGTCCCCTACCCCTGGCACCCCTGACGTCCCTGACGTCCCTGGGACCTCGCATGCCGCGACCGAATGGTTCGCCACCCCGTCGGGGCGGTTCGAGGCCATCCACCTGGGCGAATGGCGCACCGCACCCACCGTCGTCGTCGCGCTGCACGGAGGCCCGGAGGACCACTGGACGCTCGGCTTCGACCCGGTGCTCGCACGCCTGTCGGAAGCCGGGGCGGCGGTGGTCGCCCCCAACCAGCGCGGCAGCACCGGCTACGGCCGGGCCCACGCGGAGGCGATCCACGGTGCGTGGGGCGTGCCCGACCTCGCGGACATCCGCTTCCTGGTCCGTACGCTCACGGAGCAGCGCCCGCCGGACGCCGAACCACCCGTTCTTCTCGGCACCAGTTACGGGGGCTTCCTCGCCCTGCTGGCCGTGTGCGCCGACCCGTACGCCTGGGCGCGCTGCGCGGTGATCGCCCCGTTCCTGTCCGCGCGCGGACTGCGCGAGCGGTCGTCGCCCGCGGTGCACGCGCTGATCGACCGGCACGGCCTGGGCGAACCGCCAAAGGACGACCTCGGTCCCCGGGACGTCGAGCGGCTGGCCCACCGCATCCGCGTACCGCTGCTCGCCCTGCACGGCTGCGACGACCCCGTCGTGCCGGTGGACGAGACGCGTCGGCTGCACCGGTCGCTGGCCGGAGCGGACGGCCCGGAGCGCGCACCCCACGACTGCCTCGTCATCGCGGGAGCAGGCCACCACCCGCTCCAGGAGCGGGGCGGCGCGGAACTCACCGACCGGCTGGTGAGCTTCCTGACGGCCGGATTCCCGGGCCGCCGCCGCACCCTCGCACCCTCTGAGCTCACGGTCGCCGACGCGGCCGTGCGACATCGCCGGCCCTCGGCGGTGTTCGGGCACATCAGTCACGACGAAAGGACAACACCATGATCGACAACGCCATGACCGTCGACGTCGACGAGCTGCAGACCCTGGAGGGCGAGGAGTCCGTCGCCCTGGCCGGCTGCACCCGGACGTGTACCTGGACCTGCAGCATCACCAGCATCGAGCAGCAGTAGCAGCCGTGCGCCGGGCGGGCCCGTCCTGGGCCCGCCCGGCGCACGCCGTGTCTCCCGTACGCACCCCATCCACTCCCCGTACGCCCCACTCACCGCAACCCGTGCCCGTCCGACCCGGCGGATGCCACGGAGGGCCGGAAGGAGCGCGATGACGTCTCCGCAGCGACTGGTGTGGGACGCGACCGCCCGGACGCGTGGCTGGTTCGTCCTCGCCTCCGCCACCGCGGTCCTGGGGTCGGCCGGCACGCTGGCGTTCCCCTGGGCCATGGCGCGGGCCCTGGACGCGGTCGTCGCCCGGCGGCCCGCCGCCGGTCCCGTACTCGTCTGCGCGTCGCTCCTCGCCCTCGTCGTGGCCACCGGGGCCCTCCAGACCCTGGCCAACGGGGGGTACGGCTCCGGCACGGTGGCCACCCTCCGCGGGTCCCTGGCCCGACGCGCGCTGGACGCGGGGGTCCCGGGTACGGCGGACTTCCCCGCCGGGGACCTCGCGGGACGTCTCTCCGCGGGGTGCGCGCAGGCGGGCGCGGCCGGGGTCACCCTGGTCACGGCCTCGGCGGCGGTGCTGACCTCGCTCGGCGGCGTGGTCGCGCTGTGGCTGCTGGACTGGCGGATCGGGCTCTGCTTCTCGCTGGGCGTGCCGCCCTTGGTGCTCATCGCGCGGATGTTCATGAACCGCGGCTCGGGGCTCTTCCTCCAGTACCAGGAGACCCAGGGCAGGATCTCCGCCCTGCTGCTGGAAGCGCTCGGCGGGGCCCGGACCATCGGCGCGAGCGGCACGGCGGCGGCCGAGACGCGCCGGGTCCTGGAACCCCTCCCGGAACTGTCCCGCACCGGTCACCGCGTCTGGGCGCTGCAGCGGGACGCCGGTTGGCAGGTGGGCCTGCTGATCCCGGCCGTGGAGGTGCTGGTGCTCTGCGCCGGAGGCCTCGCCCTGCTCAACGGCGACATCAGCGCGGGCCAGCTCGCCGCGGTCGTCGGGTACACGGCGCTCGCGATGGCCGCGCTGGACCAGCTCGACGCCCTCTTCGCGCTCGGCATGTCGGCCGCCGGTGCGCGTCGGGTCGCCGAGGTCGTCGACCAGTCGGCCCCGGCCCCCGGAACGCGGCCCCGCCCGGTGGCCGCCCAGGGCACGGTGACCCTGTCGGGGGTGACCGTACGCTCGGGCTCCCGGCTCGTCCTCGACGCCGTGGACCTCACCGTCCCGGCGGGCACGGCGCTCGCGGTGGTCGGCCGGTCCGGGGCGGGCAAGAGCACCCTGGCGGCGCTGATCGGGCGGTTGCGGGAACCCGAGACGGGCACGGTCGCCATCGACGGCGTACCGCTGCGGGAGCTGACTCCGCAGGCCCTGCGCGGCGCCGTCGGCTACGCCTTCGAGCGGCCCGCGCTGCTGGGGACGACGGTGGCCGGGATGATCGCCTTCGCCCGCCCGGACGCCTCGCACGAGGATGTGGTGGCGGCCGCCTTGGCCGCCAGGGCGGACGACTTCATCACCCGCCTGCCGCGCGGCTACGACACTCCGCTGCCGGACGCCCCGCTCTCCGGCGGGGAGGTCCAACGCCTCGGACTGGCTCGGGCGCTGGTCCACGACCCGGCGGTGATCGTGCTCGACGACGCGCTGTCGAGCCTGGACACCGCCACGGAGGCGCGGGTCGACTCCGCGCTCGCCGCGGCCTGGTCGGACCGCACCCGGGTGCTGATCGCCCACCGGGTGTCGACCGCCGCTCGGGCCGACCTGGTGGCCTGGCTGGAGGACGGCAGGATCCGAGCCGTGGGCTCGCACGCCGAGCTGTGGCAACTCGACGACTATCGAGCCCTGTTCGCGGTCGACACCGGCCCGGGAACCGCCCCGGACCGCGACACGCGCTCCGGCCCCGGCGCCGAGGCGGACCCGGACGCGCGGGGCACGGCCGAGGCCGAGGCGGACCACGGCACGCACCCGCACGCGAACCCGCACGCCCAGGAGTCGGTATGAGCGATGCAGCCCCACGCCCCATCGACCGGCGGATGTTCGCCGGGTTCCTGCGGCAGCACCGCGGGGCGGCGGTGGCGGTGACGGGATGGTCGCTGCTGGAGGCGGTTCCGGCGCTCGCCTCCGGGCTGCTGGTGGCCGCCGCCCTGGACCGGGGCTTCCTCGCGGGACGACCCGCCGAAGGCTTCTTCTGGATCGGTCTGCTCGGGGCCGCGATGGTCTTCCGCGCCCTGATGACGCGCACGTTGACGCCGTGGCTGGGGCGGCTCGTGGAACCGCTGCGGGACGACCTGGTGACGGCGGTGGCCGCCGGAGCCGTACACCGGGCGGCGGCGGGGGCGCGGGACACGGCGGGCTCGGGCGTGGCCCGGCTGACGGTCCAGGTCGAGACCGTACGGGCGCTGGTGTCCGCTCTGCTGCGCTCGGCCCGCCAGTTGGGCGTCTCCTTGGTGATGGCGTTCGTGGGCCTGGCCGCGCTGTCCGCCCCGGTTGCGGCCCTCACTCTGCCCCCGGTCCTGCTCACCCTGCTCCTCTGCGTCCCCCGGCTCCGCGTCCTCGCCCGCCGCCAGCGCCGCCAACTGCGTTCGGAGGAGGCCCTGACGGCGGCGGCGGGCGAGGCGTTCGACGGCATCCGGGACGTCGTCGCGTGCGGCGCCCGGGACCGGGTGGCCGGCGATCTGTCCGCCCGGATCACCGAACACCGGGACGCGTGCAGGGCGGTCGCCCGGACCGCGTCGGCCAACACCTTGCTGGTGGCACTGGGCAGCCATCTCCCACTGCTGGTACTGCTGTTGACAGCCCCGCGGCTCCTGGACCGCGGAGCGCTGTCGGTGGGCGAACTGCTGGGCGCGACCAGCTACCTGGTGAGCGGAGTGGCCCCGGCCCTGCGTTCACTCGTCGCCGTACTCGGATCGTGGGGAGTGCAGTTGGCGACCGTCCTGCGCCGGTTGAGCCGGTCGACGCCCACCACGGAGCACCGGACGCCCGGGAGTTCCGGCCAGGATCTTCCCGCGCGGACCCCGCGCTCGCCGGACCTGTCCCTGGTGGACGTCGGCTACGCGTACGGGCTGGGGGCGGTGCCCGTGATCGACGGGCTCTCCCTCGACATCCCGGCCGGATCGCATCTGACGGTCGTCGGGCCGAGCGGTGCGGGGAAGTCGACCCTGACCACGCTGCTGGCGGGCATGGCCCGGCCGGACAGCGGACGGCTGACCCTGGGCGGCGTACCGGCGGCGGACGTCGACCGCGCCTGGCTCCACCGGGCGGTGACGCTGATCCCCCAGGAGGCGTACGTGTTCACCGGGACCGTGCGGGACAACCTGCGCTATCTGCACCCGGAGGCGCGGGACGCCGATCTCCTCGCGTCGGCGACGGCCGTCGGCGCGCGGGCCCTGGTGGACCGGCTCGGCGGCCTGGACGCGTCCGTCGGGCTGGACGGGCCGCCGCTGTCCTCCGGTGAACGGCAGCTCGTGGCCCTGACCCGCGCCTATGCGTCTCAGGCGTCGATCGTGCTGCTGGACGAGGCGTGCTGCCACCTCGACCCGTCGGCCGAGGAACGGGCCGAGCGGGCGTTCGCGGAGCGGGGCACCACCCTTGTCGTGGTGGCGCACCGCATCAGCTCCGCGCTGCGCGCCCCGCGCGTCCTGGTGCTCGACGGCGACCGCACGGCCGTCGGCACACACGGCCAACTCCTGCGCGAGAGCCCGCTCTACGCCGACCTGGTGGGGCACTGGGTATCCGCCGGAACCTCGTAGGCGTTGTGGCAGACTGCGTCGACTGACTGGTCCACACCACGTGTATCTGGAGTTCGGTATGACGGCACAGGCTCCGCACCCCCCGATCGACACCAGCAAGCCCCACTCGGCCCGGGTCTACGACGCGCTGCTCGGCGGCAAGGACAACTACCCGGTGGACCAGGAGATGGCCGAACTCCTGCCCGCCGATGCGAAGATCGGCGCACGCCAGCAGCGGGCGTTCATGAACCGCGCGACGGCCTGGCTGGCGGGCGAGGGCGTGACGCAGTTCCTGGACATCGGAACGGGCATCCCCACCGAGCCGAACCTGCACCAGGTGGCCCAGGAGATCCGCCCCTCCGCCCGGGTCGTCTACTGCGACAACGACCCCATCGTCCTGCGCCACGCGGAGGCGCTGCTGATCAGCCGGCCGGAGGGCGTGACGGACTACGTGCACGCCGACGTCCGCGAGCCCGCGATCATCCTCGACGCGGCCCGCGAGACCCTCGACTTCGACCGCCCGATCGCCCTGTCGCTCCTCGGCCTCCTCCACTTCCTCCCCGACTCCGAGGACCCGATCGGCATCATCCGTACGTTCACGGACGCCATGGCCCCCGGCAGTTACGTCGTGCTGTCCCACGGCGCGGCCGACGTGAACGAGGAGGTCGGGCAGCGGAGCGAGGACGAGTACAGGAAGGGCGGCATCCAACTGGCCCTGCGCAGCCGCGAGGAGTTCGCGCGGTTCTTCGAGGGTCTGGAGATCGCCGCCCCCGGCCTGGTGATGGCCCCGGAGTGGTTCAACGGCACCCCCGCGCCCACGCAGGAGCACAGCGGCATCTACGTGGCCGTGGCCCGGGTCCCGTAACCGGAAGCGACCTCGTTCGCGTGGGCCTCGGCGGCAAAGCTCACCCGCCAGGGTGGCCGCGGAGGCACGGGGTCGGCCTCGGCGCGGGCCAACAGGTCCGCTGCTTCAGCGCGTTGCCGCTCACGGTGACACGGCCCGCACGTGGTGTACCACGACTCGCGGGGCCCACAGCCAGCCGCGAGGACCGAACCTCACAGGGCAATACAGCTAGTGCGGTGTGCTGTTCGAGCGCCACATGGTGAGACGAGGGTGTCCCGGCAGTTCGGCTCGGCCGGTGGCCCACAAGAGGGTGAGCCAGGGATCCGCGCCGCCCGGAGCCTCGGGAAACAGACGGGCGAGCACCCGCGAGCAGAGGTCGGAGGGCGGGGTCCAGGCGAGCCCGAAGCCTTCCGCCACATCGTGCATGTGTACCAGCGTCTCCTGCAACGCCAACGCCGCGAAGCCTTCGGGGTCCGACACCCCGGCGGTGTGGTGGGCGCGGACCCCGGACGGCGTCGTACGCACCATGGCGACCAGCAGCGCGCCGCACGTCTCCAGCACCTGCAGCAGGCCGGCCGGACCCGCATCACGGTCCGCGAAGAGGAAGTACGCGGGTCCGTCCGGCCTCTTGTGTCGCAACGCGAAAGGCACATGGGTGTCCAGCGGCGGGCTCTGCGGACCCAGCTGCCCGGCGTAGTAGAACAGGTCGTTGGCGATGTGCTCGACGGTCTCCCAGCAGTCCCACTCCAGCGAACCGGCCTTACCGTCCCACCCCTCCGCGGGCGCGTCCCGAAGGACGCCCACGGCGAGCCGCACGGCCAGGCCGACGTCGTCCGCGGTGACGGGAGACAGGACTGATCCGGTTTCGACTGATCGAGACATGTCAGCACCGTACCGCGAAGGAAGAGGGCCGCCCTTCCAGCCGGATGCCGGATGAGTGGGCTACGAAGCGACGGTACTGGTCGAAGCCGTGAACGAGTGCCACGACCAGGACCGTCGCAACGGCCCTCAGATGACGTCGAATTCGTTGCCCTCGGGATCCTGCATGGCGGCGGCGTAGAGCTCCATGTCCGGCTCATCCTTGATCCGCAGCACGGTGGCACCAGCAGCGACCAGCCGTTCCACCGTAGCCGTGACCCGCTGTGTGCGGACGTCCAGTGGGACGCCACGGCCCCCACCGACCTTCAGGTCGAAATGCCACCGGTTCTTGGCGGCCTTCGGCTCCGGAACCTCCTGGAACCACACCCTCGGCCCTCGTCCCGCAGGATCGATGATCGACTCCGCGACATCCCCCGCCCCGGCCGGCAACTCTTCCTCGGGCACCCCCATCGACGCCCAGTGAGCACGCCACGTGGCGTGCCCGCCCGGCGGGGGCTCGGGCACGTACCCCAGGGCCTCGGCCCAGAAGGCCACCATCTTCTGCGGATCGGAGCAGTCAATCGTCAGTTGCAGTGTCATCTCCACACCCGGAGCCTCCCAGACAGGTCTGACAGTCGCCCCGCTCACAACAGGTATGCCGGGCTGGGGGTTCGGGTTTCGGTACACCGAGCGGTGACCGCTCACTCCCTCACGGCGCACCCCGCCCGCAGCCAGGCCATCTCGTGCAGCAACCGGCCGTCCACGAACGGATCCTGGGGCGTGGGCCGCGACCGCCAGTCCAGCGGCCAGGTCCCCCCGTTCAATGCCGGTACCCCGACGAACGCGTCCCCCCGCGCGGTCCGGCTCATCGCCTCCACCCCGGGAGGCCACCGGTGCCCGGCGGCGGTCCCGGGCGCGAGCAGGAAGTACATGCTGCGCTCGCCGATGCCGGAGCGGACGATGGGCCCGGCCCGGAAGTCGGTGAACTGCATGACCTCGTAGGCGATTTCCTCACCGAGCAGCCCGATGGCGCGGACGGCGTCGAAGTGAATGCCGACGTGACGGAGGGCGTGGCCGGCGGCGGGGATCCAGGACGGCACCGGATCCGGTGAATTTCGAAGTTCCATGCGCTCAGCGTTGCGGCAGACACGTACCGTGACCAGGGTCACAGGCAAGCTGTGGACAGCGGTGTACATACGAGGTGAGCCCGTGCACTCCAGTGATCAGCCCGAAAGCACCGCCGAGATGTTCGGGCTGCTGCTCAGGCACTTCCGTGAGCGAACCGGACTGTCCCAGGAGCAGTTGGGCAAGCGGATCGGTTACTCCAAGTCCCAGGTGGCGATGGTGGAACGGGGTGCTCGGCCACCGAAGGGCGTGTTCGTACAGCGGGCGGACGAGGTGCTGGGTGCACAGGGTGCACTGATCGTCGCCGCGCCGAAACCGAGGAAGGGCAGCCCGCTGCCGGACTGGTTCACGCCCTTCGCGGAGGAGGAAACAGGGGCCTTCGCCCGTCACGAATACGAAACCCACGTGACGCCGGGGCTGCTCCAGACCGAGGCCTATGCGCGGGCAGTGTTCGCCAGCGCCCACCCGACCTACGACGACGATGAGATCGAGGAAAAGGTAGCCGCGCGGCTGGCTCGCCAGACGCTGCTGGGCCGCAAGCCACTCCCCGATATCAGCTTCGTACTGGAGTTGAGCGCACTCACACGTCCGATCGGTAGCCGACGCATCCTCAAGGCTCAGCTGCACCACCTGGCCGAAGTAGCCAGGCTGCGACACGTAAGAATTCAGCTGATGTCGCCTGACCGGGAGGACCACGCAGGCCTCAACGGTCCCTTCGTCTTGCTGGAGACCGCCGAGCGACGGCAGTTGGCATACATCGAAGGTCAAGGCGGAAGCTTCTTCATCACCGAACAGCCGGACCTTGGCAACCTGTTCGGGAGGTACGGCGTTCTGCGGGCCCAGGCATACACTCCGGAGAGGACCCTGGAAACGATCGAGAAGATGGCAGAGGAACTATGAGCACCGATCTCCACTGGTTCAAGTCCAGCTACAGCGGCAGCCAGGGCGGCGACTGCGTAGAGGTCGCACTCACCTGGTCCAAGTCCACCTACAGCGGCGACCAGGGCGGCAACTGCGTAGAGGTCGCCACCTGCCCCCACACCGTCCACATCCGCGACTCCAAGGACCTCAGCGTCCCGCCACTCGCCGTCTCCCCCACCACCTGGACATCCTTCGTAGACTTCGCCGCAGCCTGAGCAACGCCGGGGCGCCCGACGGTCGATCCCGTGCAGCCGGGGGCCCATCAGCCCACTCTCGGTCAGGGTGAGGGTGAGGGGCCCTGTACCGCAGTCTCGGCAGACCAGAAGTCGGAGCGGACGTTAGGTGTAGGGATCTCGCCCTCGTACGTGCGGCCGTTGGCCACCTTCGTGGGCGGGGCCACCTTCGACTCGTCCACACAGGGGCTCGTGACTTCGAAGAACGCCTGCCCCTTGTAGCCGAACTTGACTCTGATGCCGAAGCCGTCCGGGGACGTAGCGATGATCGTAGGCATCTCTTTGCTCGGATTCACCATCTTGATCCGGTAGTCGCTCGCTTTCCAGAAACGCTCGACCACGCCGAGGAAGTTGCCGCGGCGCTGTTCGGAGATGACCGTCATAACGGTCCAGTAGCGCGATACGTCGCAGCTGCCGGTCGTCGTCGCGCGGTGGACCCACTCGACCTCCGGCTTGATTACCCCGACCGTCGCGTAAAGCATCGCGTCGGCGCGCTCTGCCGCTCCCTGCATGTCCATGCCCGCCACTGTCTCTCTTCCGTTCCCGGCACCGCCCAACAGCCCGCACCCGGCGACCATCACGCCGGCCACAACCACCGCACAGGTCAGGCGAATGGTCCGCGTGATGCGCCTCATCGATGCTTCTCCCTCACGATGTTCTCAGGACGTCCGCCGACGATGTTGGCGATGTTTTCCGCCGACTCCTGATCCTTCTCCGGATCGAAGTACTGGGAGTGGGCCTCGAACCGACCGGCCTCAAGCACCATCCTGGGCCCGTCGTCGACCGACTTCCTCACGACAAGCGCTCCGCATGACGCGGTCGCCATCGCCGGACCGGCCCTGGTCCGCGCCGGCGCCTTCCTGCTGGTGCCTGTCCCGTTCGCCTTCGGCCTGGGCGAACTCGTCGCATCGGCGGAGTACGGCTCCTGGCTGTGGGGCGCCTGAGGCACCCGGCAGCCGCACGTTCCGCCAGTCGGGGGCGGACCGTCCCCGTCCGCGATTCCAAGGACCTCACCGCCCCGTACTCGCCGACTTCCCCGAGACCTGGACGTCCTTCCTGGAGCTGGCCACCCCCTGAGCACGACCAGAGCTCCCGACTGTCGATCCTGTGCAGCCGTGGGCCCATCGGCCCACTCTCGGTCAGGGTGAGGGTGCGGGGCCCTGTACCGGAGTCTCGGCAGACCAGAAGTCGGAGCGGACGTTGGGGGCGGGGGGCCTACCTTCGTACGTGCGGCCGGTGGCCACCTTCGTGGGCGGGGCCACCTTCGACTCGCCCACACAAGGGCTGGTGACCTCGAAGGACGCCTGCCCCTTGTAGCCGAAGCTGACCATGATGCCGAAGCCGTCCGGGGACGTAGCGATGATTTCAGGCATGTCCTTGCTCGGATTCACCATCTTGATCCGATAGCCGCTCGCCTTCCAGAAACGCTCGACCACACCGAGGAAGTTGCCGCGGCGCTGTTCGGAGATGACCGTCATCACGGTCCAGTAGCGCGTCACATCGCAGCTGCCGGTCGTCGTCGTGTAGTGGACCCATTCGATCTCCGGCTTGATCTCTCCGACGGTCGCGTAGAGCATCGCGTCGGCGCGCTCCGCCGCCCCCTGCATGTCCATGCCCGCCACTGCTCCTCGTCCGTCCTTGGTGTCGCCCGACAGCCCGCACCCGGCGAACAGCGCGCCGGCCACGGTCACCGCACAGGTCAGGCGAATGGTCCGCGTGATACGCCTCATCGATGCTTCTCCCTCACGATGAGCTCCGGACTTCCCCCGACGATCTTGGCGATGTTGCGCGCGGATTCCTGATCCTTCGTGGGAGTGAAGTACTGGGAGTGGGCGTCGAACAACCCGATATCGCGGACCATCCTGGGCCCGTCGTCGACTTGGAAGCGCTGTGCCCCGAATGCCTCACTCGCCGGGTCCTTGCCGAAGTACACATCGTCGTTGCCGATGTCGAAGAGGTCACGTCCCACCCTGATCCCCTCCGGGCCTCCCATCACCCAGCCGAGCGCCGACTCGTCCTTCGAGGGCAGGTGGGTGACCGGGTCGTTGTCGGCGGCACCGACGAACACATGCTCCTTGCCCACGCCGAGTTCCGTCGCCTTCTGCGCGTCCACGCCGGGGCTGCCGAGCAGGATCACGTCATCGACGCCCGGAATCCCACCGGACACCTTGGCAGCCGTGCCCACGGTGAGTGAGCCGTAGGAATGCCCGATCGCCGTCACGTGCGGGTCCTCGTCCGCGTTCGTGGCCGAAAGGCCTGCCATGAACTCGTTGTACGCCGGGGCGCCCCGTTGCGCATCGCCCTTCGACATCACGTCCGCGCTCTGCGGGGCGTCGTAGCCCAGCCAGATGATCGAGGCACTGGACGGATCCACACCCTGGGCACCGATGGCCGTGTCCTGGGCCCGCCCCATCGTTTCCTTGACGAACTCGTCGTCGAGCTTGGTGCCGAATCCGGGGACGTACGCCGCAACGTGCTTGGAGGCGTCGGGGTTGCCGTACGAGACGATCGCGCGTCCGTTGCCCTCGTCCCCGATGCCCAGAAGGAACATGGGCGGGTGAGTCGACTCGTTCAGCTTCCCCTGGATCATGCGGAGGGCGTCGAGCTTGGTCTTCGCCTCGTCGCCGCCCTGCCGCGCCACCTCGTCGATGAGGACCGGCAGGTAGTTCCGGTTCGCCTCGTCGCGGACTACTGCCGGAATGCCGTCAAGGACTCCGATCAGGTCCGGTGCGACCTTCAGGTACTCCTGCCGCTGTTCGTCGGTCAGGCCGTCCCACCACTTCTTGCGCTCGGCGGGATCCTTGTCCTGCGGGATGCCATCAGCGAGGTGCATGCCCGCGGTGGAGCGGACGTCGGCGGTGTCCCGGGCGACGTCCTTCAGCGTGGCCGCGGTGACATCGAGGCCTTTCTCCGCCCTCAGACCGTTGAGGGTCTTCGCATACCGGGCGTCGATCTCCCGCGCGGACCGTACGGCCCGGGCAATACGGTCGGCCACGTCCTGCGCCTTCTCCACGTTCGGGTTCATCGGCTTGAAGCGCGAGTAGCCGGGGTGGAGCGGCTGCTGCCCTGGTGAGCCGAGGCCCGGCGGATCCAGCGGGAGGTGGGAACCGCCCTGGGCCTTGCCGCCTAACGCATCCCGCTTCGCCCCGGTGGCATCCTCGACCTCGGCGGCCGGGTAGCTGACGGAACCGTCCTCGTGGACGGTGAAGTTCAGGGAGGCGGCGTCCTCGAGTGCCTGCTTCAACTGGCGCTGCGGATCGGCGAGATCACCGGCAAGCCCGTTGAGCGCCGTACGGACGAGCCCGCACTCGGTGTGAACGTACTGGAAGTTGCGGCTGAGGCGCCGAAGCCTACCGAGGGCCGCTTCCGCTGTATCGCTCTCCTCGGTCTCCCGGAGCTTCGCGGACATCGCGCGGTCCACTCGTGCCCGGTCGGAGGCCGAACGGCCGGAGACCTCGTGCCACTTGTCGCCGGCCTGCGTGAACTCGGAGGTCTTGAGGTCGCGCAGCTGCTGCCAAGTGAGAGTTCCGGTCATCGCTTCTCATCCTCCTTGCCAGGGACACGGACCCCCTTGAAGGACGTCTTGATCGCGGTCTCCGTCTCCCCCATCTCGCCGGCGACTGTCCGCAGGGTGCCCTTGAGCTGCTCGCACTCGTCCCGCACCGCCTGAAGGCGTTCCTCCCAGGACTTCAGCACGCCCTTGAGGGCGGTGACGGAGCTGAGGCCGGCGGCTCCCGCCTCGATGCCCTCGTGGCCGCGTCCGAGCACCGAGCGGCTCGTCTCCGTCCTGGTCCGCAGATCGCCGGCGGTGCCGGAAGCGCTGGTCCAAGGACCCTTGCTGTGCTTGAGGTTCCCTGTTCCGCCAGGACCGGCCCCGGGGTCGCTGGACGCCGAGGCGAGCCTCATCACGGGCTCATCACCGGTCGGTCCGAACAGCTCCTGCCAGCGCTCCGAATAGGACACGGCACTTCCCCCGTCTGCCTGCATTCCGTTTCTGCGCCTCGTGAGACTAACGCAGGTCATGCATACGTACGCGATCGGGAACAGGTTCCAGCCAAGGAAATGGCTGGACAACCATGCTGGTCTGGCATTTGTGTTTGCATGCGCAGGGCCCGCATGAGCAGATGCGCGGACGGGCTCCTCGAACCGCGTCTGCGACTGGGTGGCGTCATGAAGCACATCCTCCGGGACTGCCGACAGCGACACCGGTACGGCAGCGCGAAGGGCTCCACCCGAGGCGCGGGTGGAGCCCTTCCCTGTGCGTGCGTTCCGCCTGCCCGTCCGTCCGGCTACTCCTGGACGGTCCTACGGCGTCGGCGCATCCACCACATCAGCGTTCCGCCGGCCACCGCGAGTGCGGCGGCGATGCCCGCGATGAGGCCGACGGGGGCGCTGCTGCCGGTGTCTGCGAGGTCGCCGCCGGGGTCCGGCTTGTTGCCGGGCGGGGTCGGGGTGCCGTTGTCACCGGGGGTGGTGGGGTCCGGGGCCGGGGAGGACGGCGGGTCGGTCGGCTTGCCGGTGTCCGACGGGGTCGGCCTGGGGGTCGGGGTGGGGTCGCCGCCCGGGTCCTCGCCGCTCCCCTCGTCCGCGGGGCCCGCTCCGAGGTACACCGTGTCGAGGTCACGGTAGGAAGCGTCGTCGGACTTGCGGGAGTTGGCGACGGTGTTGTCGAGGTCCCGGTTCTGCGCGTGGAACTGGGCCTCGGGGATGTTCCGCTTCGGCTGCTTGGAGAAGTCGACGCCGCCGACTCCCTGGTTGTAGACCTTGCCGCCGTACTTCAGCTCGAACCACTCGATCCCCTTCTTGATCGAGTCCATGTAACGGTTCCAGACCTGCTCGCGGGTCCAGTCCTGGTTGGGGTCGCGCAGCGGCCACGCGGTCACGTCGTTGCTGTTGATGATGGAGCGGAAGTCCGTGGGCTTCTTGGCGTCCTGCTGGCGGATGTACTCGGCGGCGACGCGGGCGGTGTACACGGCCCGCAGGTCGGCGTAGTCGCGGTCGGTGTTGACGCGCTCCTCGACGAGCGGCATCACGTTCGTGGCGATGGACTGCTCGATCGCCTTCTTCTCCGCGTCGGAGAGGTCCGTGCACTCGGTGGAGCCGGGGACGGTGTAGTCCACGTCGAGCCACTGGGTGCTGACCTTGAGTGGCGCGTCGAGGATGTAGATCCCGCCGTCCTCCTCACGGACCTGGGCGGGCTTCGGCTCGATCCACATCCGTACGCCCGGGAAGCACGGCATGCCGTTCCGGCGCGGCGCGGTGTCCCAGTACCGCTTGGCCCCGGGGTGCTTGTCGGGGTTCACGGCCTCGCTGAAGTCGTGCTTCATCTCCAGGTCGGCCTCCAGGAGTACGCGGCCGGCGTCGGTCTTGCCGAACTTCGCGTCCATGACCTTGTCGGGCTGGTCCGGGTTCAGGTTCACCCAGAACTTCTCCGGGGTGAGCGCCAGCCAGGTGAACAGGGCGTCGGAGGAGAGCTGCATCCGGACCTCACCGCCGAAGCCGGGGGTGTTGTCCGGGTCCGGCATCTGGTCGGACTTCATCGAGTACGTCATGCCCTTGCCCTTGCCGAGCCCGCCGACGTAACGGAGTTCGAGGGTGGTGAAGTCGACGCCGCCCGGACCGCCCCTGGGAAGGGTGCCGCGCGGGTCGAGACGGTTGGCGTCCCGCTGGAAGCGCTTCGCTTCTTCCAGGGTCTTGCCGGAGGACAGGGCTCGCTCGTTGGCGGGGCCCCGGGTGCCGCACGTGTTGGCGCCGGCCGCCATCGTGCGGGGGCCGGTCTGGCAGGCGGGGGCGAACCAGCGCTGGTGGTCGGAGTAGCCGCGGATCGGGGTGGTCCTGGGCACCGGGTTGTACATCCGCTGGTTTCCCCGGACCTGGCCGGTCTTACCGCCGCGCATGTTCCGTACGTCGCGCTCCAGGTCGGCGATGTGCTTGGCCTGGCCCGCGGTGAACTTCTTCGCGCCGGTGTAGCGGAAGGTGTGGTCCGGCATCGACCTGGCGACGACGCGGTCGTTCGCGAGCTGCTTCGCCGTCAGCTTCGAGTTCGACTTGAACTCGTTGAACTCCTTCTTCGCCTTGTTGTAGGCGTCGTACCGGCGTTCGCCGACCTTCTCACCGTTCTGGTCGAACAGTTCGACGGTGACCTCGCACAGCCAGTCCGGGCCGACCAGCTTGTAGTCGCGGACCAGTTGCCGCTCGAAGCCGGATCCCTTGTGGTTGTTGACCTGGTTGCGGATGTACCGCTTGTCGAACCAGTGCTTGAAGCTCAGGCCCTCTTTGTTCGCGAGATACCGGGCGTAGATCTCCATCGCACGGTCGGCGGGCTTCCCCGAGGCGTCGGCGATCTTCTTCCAGGCGGCGACGTTCTTCTCCGGGTTCCCGGGGACCTGGGACTGGGCCTTCTTCTTCTCGGCGGCCGTCGGGGCGTTCAGCCCGTCGTACGCCTGGCCGGGAAGGTCGAACTCGAAGTTCTTCGGGAGGGCGCGGTCCTTGTAGATCGGGCCGGTGAGGTTGTCGGGGAACCCGGAGTCCGCCGGAGTCTTCGCGGCGGGAGGCATTCCGTTCCTGGTGTCGCAGCGCTTCCCCGAGCCGGGCTTCAGCTTCGCCGTGACGGGCGGGCCGGCCGCCTGGGCGGTCTCGATGGCGGGCAGACCGGTCACGGTGACAGCGGCGGCGAGGCCGAAAGCAGCGGTGAAGCGGGCGGCGAACCGCCACCTGGACGGTATTCGGAGCGTGTGGTTCAAGGCTTCGTCTTCCCTCTCGTGGGGCCTTGAGGGGTTGAGGCGGCACGCCAGACCCCCGTGACATGTACGCGCCGCCCGACCACCATAGGGCCCCCGACACCCGCGAGAGGAGGAGTTTCAGGGCGTGTTGGAAGGCGTCAACCTCACTACGGCGCACGCCGGTTCACACAAAGTACAAGCCCTCCATATTCCGCACCGCATCCTCGGAATGCCTCACCCGAAATGCCGTCGCTTCCATCTCCTCCCACCCCCACGGGTCCGACGGCCCCAACGCCAATCCCGCGAGCCGCGCCCATTCGATCTCGTTCGCGGGCTCGCGCAGGTCGACGCCGACGTTGTCGAGCTGCCACCCCTTCAACTCCAGTGAGACGATCACCGCGTGCGGGTCGCCGCTGACGACGAACGGCTCGTCATCGGGCCAGCCGGAGGCGTGGAACATCGCGCCGTCCGGCAGCCACACGACGTCCTCCGTGTGCTCCATGCCGCCCCGGTAGGCGACCCGGCCCACGATCCGCGCATCGGGGAACCGCTCGCGCAGCTCCGTGGCCGCCGACCTCAACGGCTCGTCGTTGCCGTCCGTCGCGAACGCGGGACTGACGAGGCTCAGCATGCCGCCCCACGCGGCGGCGTGGACGACGTCCAGATCGGCGCGCACCGACGACGGCAACGGCGTCAGAACCGAGCGCGGCCCGAGGTCCTCCAGAACCTCCTCGATCCCCTCGGACGACCCGGCGAAAGCACGGGCCCGCGCCGGGTCCTGGGGCGGCAGACTGCGCGCGTCGACGGTGAACGGGGGCTGGAACACGGTCAGATGACACAGACCCATCGAGCCGCGCACGGTCCGGTCCGGTGCCGAGGTCCAGTATTCGGTGTTGGTCATGCGGGCCACCGTAGTGGCCCTCCACGAGACGCTGTGCTGCAGGGAAGGCACTCATCGGTGCCCGGACGAGCGGGTAGCCCGGCAGCTTTGCCCCTGCCAACTCAGAGATCGGTTACGGGACAGCTCCTGGGAGATGCTCGGCCTCGCATGGGGCGGCCGGGACATCAGTCCTCCTGGTCCGGGGTGGTGGAGCGCACCAGGGATACGGGCTCCGTCTGCTGGTCGGAGGCGGAGACGCGGGTGGTGTGACGGGTGAGGCGCAGCCCCATGGCGGTGAGGACGTCCGTGTCGTAGAGCGCGCACAGGAGCGCGGCAGCCGCCGGGAGCGGCAGCGGGCCCGCCGGGCTGAGCCCGAGCAGAGCGGCCGCGTCGGGGTCGTCGAGAACCGCCTGTCCGGCGTGGGCGAGCACCTGACGGGGGTCGTCGACGACGAGTTCGTCGATCTGGATCCGCTGGGCGCGGACACGCAGGTCGAGAGGGCGGGCCGGGGCCGGGGCGGTCCTCGGGGCGGTGACGACGGACCGGAGGTTCGGGCGGGTCAGGTGGGTCACGTGGTTCATGGGGTGGGCTCCAGAGAACGGGCCGCCGGAACGACGGTGCGTGGAACGGCAGTGCACGGAACGGCTGGGGCGGGGGGGCGGGGAAGGCGGCAGGGAGGGGAAGGGGCAAGATCGGTCCGGTCTGACCGAGTTGGCGTGCGATGGGGTCGGACATGCTTACCTTGGGAGCGCCGTGCGACCGTCGCAAGGTGCGCTGTGTGCACTGTGCGCAGACTGCGCGGAATGTCGGATAGATCGAGCCGGAACAGGGGCCGGGCACAGGGCCGGAAACGGGGGAGGGGGAGTCGTGGCGCGCGAGAGGTCGGGGCGGACGGCACAGCACCTGGTCCTGGTGGCCCGCCTGCGTAACCTGCGCGAGGGCGCCGGCCTGTCCGTCCCGCAGGCCGCCACCCGGCTCGGATGGCATCCCACGACGCTGCGGCGGCTGGAGCAGGCGCAGACCTCCCTCGACGTGGGGCAGGTGTCCGCCCTCCTCGACGTCTACGGGGCGGGCGCGACGGAGGCCGACGACATCATGGGCCGGCTGAACGCCGCGAACATGCCCGGCTGGTGGCATCCGTGGCGGGACGCGATGGCCCCCTGGCTGATGGACCTGATGAGCGTGGAGTCCGCGGCGAGCGTCGTACGCACCTGGCACCCGGCGCTGGTGCCGCTGCTGCTGCGTACCCCGGCGTACGCCATGGCCGTGGACGAGATCATGTGCCCCGACCGGGACGCGGCCTCGCGGCAGCGCCGGGCGGACCTCCTGGTCGAGCGTCAGAAGCGGCTCCAGGAGCAGCAGACCCGGCTCTGGGCGGTGCTGCCCGTCACCGCGCTGCGCTGCCGGGTGGGCGGCGACGAGGTGATGCGCGAGCAGGTCATGACGCTCCAACAGGTCGCGGAGCGAGGCGATGTGACGGTGCAGCTGCACCCGGAGTACGCGCCGCCCCACCCGCTGACCGGTGTCCCGGCGCTGACCCTGTACCGGGTGGAGATCCGGGAGATCGCGGACCATGTGGTGCGGGAGGGCGGGCTGCCCGGAACCGCGGAGGTGTGGGACAGCCCCCACCCCGTACAGACGTATCAGGGAATGCTGGACGTGTCGTGCGTGATGGCGATGCGGCCGGCCCGAACCGGAGAGGTGTTACAGGATGAGTACGACCGGAAATGGGCCTGAACTGCCCGCGCAGATCGACACGAGCGTCGCGCACTCCGCACGTGTCTGGAACTACTGGCTCGGCGGCAAGGACAACTTCCCCGCGGACCGTGCGGCGGGCGACGCCTACCGGGAGAAGTACCCGCTGATCGAGACGTTCGCGAAGGAGTCCCGGGACTTCCTGCGCCGTACGGTCACCCATCTCGCCCGGGACGCCGGAATACGGCAGTTCCTTGACGTCGGCGCGGGGCTGCCGACCGCGAACAACACGCACGAGGTCGCCCAGCGGATCGCCCCGGAGTCCCGGATCGTCTACGTCGACCACGACCCCCTGGTGCTCCTGCACGTCCACGCGCTGCTGACCAGCGCCCCCGAGGGCGCGACCGCCTACGTCGAGGCGGACATGCGCGACACCGAGACCGTGCTCACCGGGGCGGCCAGGACCCTGGACCTGACGCAGCCCGTCGCCCTCGTGATCAGTGACGTCCTGGGGCACATCGTGGACTGGGACGACGCGCTGTCCCTGGTGCGGCGGCTGGTGGAGCGCCTGCCCTCGGGCAGCTACCTCTCGCTCAGCCACTCCACCGCGTCCGACGACGCCCACCGCGCCGTCCAGGACGAGTACAACGCGAGCGGCGCGATTCCGTACATCTTCCGGGAGCCGGAGACCACGATCGCGTTCTTCGACGGGCTGGAGATGGTGGAGCCGGGCATGGTGTCCTGGCCGAACTGGCGGCCCGACGCGAACACCGGCACCACCACGGCCCGGGCCGGGTGGGGTGCGGTAGCCCGCATCCCCTGAGCCGTGTCCAGCCCCGATCCGCCGGACATGCCCTGACCACGTCCGCAACCGCCGCGCCGCGCAGGGGAGTTCCCCTGCGCGGCGCGCACGGCCCGCAGAGGCTTGCGCATGAGCACCACAGGCACGACCGCATGAGCACCACAGGCACGACCGACCGCGATGCCGCCGGCCCGTGCGGCGCCCGGGACGGGCAGGACCCGGCGGGCCGGCTGCTGCGGGCGGCGACCCGCTCCGGCGCGCATCTGATCGCCGAGGCCGCGTCCCTGGTCCAGGGGTGGGCGGTGCTCGCCGACCCGATCGCCGGGGCCGTCTACAGCACCCCCGCCGCCGCGGCCGCCGACGGCGTACACGCGGCCGCCGCCCCGCAGGACCACCCGCACAGCGTCCAGCTCCCGGCGGCCGGGGCCGTCCTCGTCCTGGCCCCGGCGCCCACCGTGCCCCCGGAGCACACCGGCCACGTCGCCACGACCACCGCGGCTCTCCTGGAGGTGCGCGGGCAGCGGGCGGTGGAGCTGCGGGGCGAGCAGATGCGGCTGCACACCACCCTCGTCCGGCTGCTGCTGGCCGGCCACACCACCACCGTCACCGAGACGCTGGGCGGAAGCAGGCTCACCCATGTCACCGTCTACCGGCTCACCGGCGACGACGTCCCCGCCGCCCACGAGGTCCTCTGGCGGGCGGCACGCCCCTCCCTCGCCCCGCACACCGACGCCTGCACCCTGATGGGCCGGCTGGACGACGAGCTCGTCGTCGCCGAGCTCCACCACGGCGGTGACGACGGGCGGATCCTGCGCCTGGTCTCCCGGGTGAGCGAACGGCACCGGCTGCTCGCGGGCATGGCCGGACCGCTGCCCCTGGCCGAGATGACCACCGCCCACAGCGACGCCGCCGCCGCACGGCACAGCGCCACCCCCGCCCGCCGCATCGTGCCCGCCGACGCCGTCGGCACCTCCCGGCTCGCGCCCCTCCTGCCGGCCGTCCCGTACACCCGGTGGGCGGGATCCGTGTTGCGTCCGCTGACCCCGGCGCACCAGCACCTGCTCCTGGTGTGGCTCCGTACCGGCAGCAAACCCCGCGCCGCCACCGCGCTCGGCCTGTCCGCCGGCACGGTACGGGCCCGGATACGCGACCTCTCCCGGCTGCTCGGCGCGGACCTGGAGGACGCCACCGTGCAGGCGCATCTGCTGCTCGCCCTCCGCGCCCCGGCCCCCGCCCCCGCCCCCGACGACGGCAGCGGCAGCACCCCCGCACCGTCCGGGCCGGCCCGGCTGGAGAGCCTGCCCGACGGCCTCCTGGACACCGAGGCGGCCCGGGCCTGGGCGAGCGGCCTGGTCGGCGGACTGGAGCCGCACCTGCGGATCGCCCTGACCTGCTGGCTGCGCCACCACGCCCGAACCGCCCCCGCGGCGGCCGAACTGCACGTCCACCGCACCACCCTGGCGATCTGGCTCAGCCAGTGCGCCGACCACCTCGGGCAGAACCTCGCCGACGCCACCGTGCGCGCCGAACTCCACCTCGCGCTGAAGGCCACACGAACCGGTCCGGACGACCCGGCGGCCCTCCCCCGGCGCGGCGGCCGCACCTACCGCCGCCTGTGACCGGAGCCGGAGGCCGGCGGGTGTGGCTCCCGATCATCCCGACCGCATCGCGACATGCGGCGTTCGTCGCGGTTTCCGCTGTCCACGCTGGGAGCGGCCCCCGCCACGGGGAGACACGAAGATCGCGTCAGCCCACCAGGAAGACGGGTCACCGCAGGTCAGCGCGGGCGCACGGGTGCCGTCCGCGTGACCGGAAAGGCCATTGACGTACGCGTACGGGTCACGAAGGATCACCGCGTGACGACCACCGGACAGCCTTCGCCCACCCCCGGCACGACCCGCCCCATCGCCCTGATCACCGGCGTCGGCCGCAGCATCGGCATCGGCGCGGGCATCGCGCGTCGGCTGGCGGCCTCCGGCTGGGACGTCGCCTTCACCTACTGGACGCCGTACGACCGCCGCATGGACTGGGGCGCCGAGCCGGGGGCCGCCGAGTCCATCGCGAAGGAGCTGGCGGAGGCCGGTGCCCGCACGGCGGCGATCGAGGCGGACCTGTCCGGCCCCGACGCGCCGACGCGCGTCTTCGACGAGGCGGAGCAGCGCCTCGGCGGACCGGTGACCGCGCTCGTCCTCTCGCACGCGGAGTCGGTGGACTCGGGGCTGCTGGACACCACCGTGGAGGCGTTCGACCGGCACTTCGCGGTGAACTCGCGGGCCAGCTGGCTGCTGATCCGCGAGTACGGGCTGCGCTTCCGCAGCGCACCCGGCACCGCGACGGGCCGGATCGTCGCGCTCACCAGTGACCACACCGTGGGCAACCTCCCCTACGGCGCGAGCAAGGGCGCCCTGGACCGCATCACGCTGGCCGCCGCGCACGAGCTGGCCCACCTCGGGGTGACGGCGAACGTCGTCAACCCCGGCCCGGTGGGCACCGGCTGGATGACCGAAGACCTGCGGGAGGCCCTGGTCGGGGGCACCCCGCTCGGCCGCCTCGGCACCCCGCAGGACACCGCCCACCTGGTGGACTTCCTGTGCTCGCCCGAAGGGCAGTGGGTCAACGGCCAGTTGCTGAAGAGCAACGGCGGCGCGGCTTCCTAGCCAGGGCCTGTCCGACGATGGACGGGAATCGTCGGACAGGCCCTGGCCCCCGCCCGCACCGCCGGTCGCCGGAGCGCGAGCCGGCACGTCACTCCAGGATGTCCGCGCATGACGGAGCGTCTAATCTGGCGTGGTCCATGTAGTGCACAGGGGGTCGTATGCACGACGAAGACAGGGTCGGCAGAGCGGGCGACGGGCATGACGGGCGTTCCGCCGACCGCCGGGCGGACGACGTCCCCCGCACCGTGATCGACGGCCGCTACGAGCTGCTGGAGCCGATCGGCAGCGGCGGGATGGGCGAGGTCTGGAGGGCCCACGACCGGCGGCTGCGCCGGTTCGTCGCCGTCAAGGGCCTGCTCGACCGGAACGCCATGACCGCGGCCACCCAGACGGCGGCGCTGCAGCGGGCCCGGCGCGAGGCGGAGGCCATCGCGAAGATCGAGCACCAGAACGTGGTGACGGTCCACGACCAGGTCGAGACCGACGACCAGGTCTGGATCGTGATGAAGCTGCTCGAAGCGAGGTCCCTGGGCGACCTGCTGAGCAGCGAACACGTCCTCGCCGTGCCGAGGGCCGCCACCATCGGCCTCCAGATCCTCCAGGGCCTGCGGGCGGTCCACACGGCCTCGGTCGTCCACCGCGACGTGAAACCGGGCAACGTCCTCGTCCGGGACGACGGCCTCGCGATCCTGGTGGACTTCGGCATCGCCACCTTCGAGGGCGCGGACCGGGTGACCCGGACCGGCAGCGTCATCGGCACCCCCTCCTACCTGGCGCCCGAGCTCTTCGCCCCCGCCTCCCCGGGCCCCACACCGGCCTCCGACCTGTGGGCGCTGGGGGTCACGCTGTACGAGATGGTCGAGGGCCACGTGCCCTTCGCCGGGCACGAGGTCTGGGAGGTCCAGGAGAACATCCGGCAGTCGCCCGATCCGGCCCTCCGGTACGCCGGGCCCCTCGCCCCGGTCATCCAGGGGCTGTTGATCACGGACCCCCGGGAGCGGCTGGACGCGGCCACGGCGGAGGCGATGCTCCGCGAGGTGCTCGGCGACCCCGCCGCACCGAACGCGGCCCGGGCCGCATCGGCGACGCACCCGCGGACGGCGGTGTCCACACCGAACCCCTCGACGGCCGCGCCCGGTCCGGTCGTGCCGCCTCCTCCGGCGCCTGTGGCGCCCGTGCCTCCGGCGGCGAGCGGACAGCGCTCCCGGCGCCGGGGCCGGAAGGTGGCCGCGGCGGTGGTGTGCCTGGCTCTGCTGGCCGGTGCGGGCTGGCTGGTCTCGCAGGGCGACGGCAAGGACGGCGACCGGGCGGGCTCGGTGCGGGGCCAGGGCGAGGGCCCGGCCGGCAGCGGCAGCAAGGAGCGGTGGAAGGACACGCACCCCACCCTGGAGATCGGTGTCAAGGACGACCAGCCCGGGCTGAGCAAGTTCGACGAGGAGACGCGTACGTACAAGGGCTACGACATCGACCTGGCCTACGCGATCGCCGAGAGCATGGGCTACGGCAAGGGCGAGGTCGCCTTCACCACGGTCGCCACGGACTACCGGAGCACCGCGCTGAAGACCAAGCAGGTGGACCTGGTCATCGCCTCGTACAGCATCACCGACGACCGCAAGACGGCCTCGCCCGGCGGCTACAGCGTCGACTTCGCGGGCCCGTACTACGAGGCGAGCCGCGTCTTCCTGGTCCGGGAGAAGTCGAGCAAGTACACGATCAACGACTCCAGCGACCTGGCGGACCTGGGCGTGGAGGTGTGCACGGCACGGGAGTCGACGTACGAGCAGGCGCTGCCGAAGCAGGGCTTCACCATGGCGAAGTCGCAGCCCAACACCTACCAGGACTGCCTGGACAAGCTGCTGGACCCGAAGTCCGACGTGTACGCGGTGGCCTCGGACGACATCATTCTCGCCGGGTACGTCGAGGCCAACCCGGGCAAGGTGCGGCGGCTGGAGAACATCCAGGGCGCGGAGGGCTACGGCGTGGCGATGCGGCCGGAGACCCCGATCCTGAAGGGCGAGGTGTGCGCGGCGCTCCGGACGATCCTGGACGGCAGGATCTGGGAGGACATGTACAAGGAGAACCTGTCGGGCCTCGTGGGCGACAAGAACCCGCCCGGCCGCCCGGACCTGACGGAGTGCAAGGGGTTGTGAGACCTGATCACCACTCCCCGACCCGGCTCAGCGCCACGGCTCACCGCTCGGGGAACCGCTCCCCGCACCGGCTGCAGAAGACCGGCGCGGGGTCCTGCGACAGTCGCCCGCACTCCGGGCAGACCCGGTCCAGCATGCAGGGCCCCTCGCCACCCTCGTACGCCCCGCCCGGCGGCTTGATCGCGAGGCCGGGGCGTCGGCGGTGGACGGTGAGGTACACGAGCCCGTCCGGCCCGGCGGCCAGCGCACGCCGTGACGTGCGGGGCAGCCAGAGGACGGCGCTGGGCCCCAGCTCCAGGACCGGTCCGCCCCCCGCCGTCCTGACGCTCCCCCCGCCCTCCAGCACGACGAGGAGCACATCGAGCACGTCCTCCTGATGCTCACCGACCTCGGCGCCCGGCGGCAGGCGCACCAGGTTGGCGTCCAGCTCCCGCCCCGGCTCGGCCAGATGCCAGAGCGCGCCGCGCTCGCCGGGCTCGGCGGAGGCGAGCAGTTCGTCGAGGACGGCGAGGATCCGGGGAGCGGCGTTCACGGCATCCAGGCTACGCGGCGTCCGGGGTGGGCGCGCCGGCCGCCGCCACGCAGAACTCGTTCCCCTCCGGGTCGGCCATCACCACATGGTGCCCGTCGACCTCCTCCAGCACGGATCCGCCGGCCGCCACGAGCCGCGCGGCCTCCGCCCGGACGCGGTCCCACCGCTCGGCGGGTGTGCCGTGGCCCGCGACCCGCACGTCGATGTGCAGCCGGTTCTTCGCGGTCTTCGGCTCGGGGACCTTGAGGATGGCGAGGTGCGGGCCGACGCCTTCGGGGTCGCAGAGCCAGGCCCCGTCGTCCACCGTCTCGCCCTCCGGCAGGTCGAACTGGGCGAGCCACTCCTCCCGGGTCGCATATGGCGGCGGCGGGGGCAGGTCCACATAGCCCAGGGCCGACTTCCAGAAGCCGGCCAGTAGTCGGGCGTCGGCGCAGTCCAGGGTCAGATCGATGCGTACGGGCATGGGCAGGACCGTACGGGACTCCTCCGACGATCGCATCGGCGTAACGTGGCCCACCGCCCACCCGTCTGCCGTGCCGAGGGGAACGAAACGCCGTGCACCGCGAACCGAACGACCTGTACCCGCCGATCGAACCGTACGACAGCGGCATGCTGGACGTCGGCGACGGCAACCTCGTGTACTGGGAGGTGTGCGGCAACCCGGACGGCAAGCCGGCCCTGGTCGTGCACGGCGGCCCCGGCGCCGGCCGCACGCCCCGCTCCCGCCAGTACTTCGACCCGGACCGCTACCGGGTGGTCCTCTTCGACCAGCGGGGCTGCGGCCGCTCGACACCGCACGCGAGCGACCCCGCCACGGACATGTCGCACAACACCACAGCCCACCTGATCGCCGACATGGAGCGCCTGCGGGAACACCTGAACATCGACAACTGGCTGCTGTACGGGGGTTCCTGGGGATCGACCCTGATCCTGGCGTACGCCCAGGAGCACCCGGAGCGGGTCACGGAGGCGGTCATCCCCTCGGTGACGACGACCCGCCGCAGCGAGATCGACTGGCTCTACCGGGGCGCCGGCCAGCTCTTCCCCGAGGCCTGGGACGCCTTCCGCGCGGGCGTTCCCGAGGTGAGCGACCCGAGCGAGCTGGTCGCGGCGTACGCCCGCCGCATGGAGAGCGAGGACGCCGCCGTGCGGGAGAGGGCGACGGCCGACTGGTGCGCCTGGGAGGACGCGGTCATCTCGATGGAGGCGATCGAGGGCCCGCCCCCGTACAGCAGCTCCCCGGACCACGCCCAGCAGGCGCTCGTCCGGATCTGCTCCCACTACTTCGCCCACGGAGCCTGGCTGGAGGAGGGGCAGCTCCTGGCCCGCGCCCACCGCCTGACCGGCATCCCGGCCGCCCTGATCCACGGCCGCTTCGACCTCGCCGGCCCCCTGACCACCGCCTGGGAACTGAACCGCGTCTGGCCGGACGCCGAGCTGACGATCATCGACAACGCGGGCCACATGGGCGGCACGGAGACCCGGCGGGCGGTGCTGGCGGCGCTGGACGGCTTCGCGGGGTGAGGGACACGCGCGGGCGGCCCGCCGGCTAACCGACGGGCCGCCAGAAGAAGCAGGTCAGAGCTTCATGAGTACGGGAGCGGCCAAGGGCGCCACGAGCAGGAACACATCGACGAGCCCGACGTGCACCCTCCCTCTCCTGCCTGCGACCGCACGCCCGGAAGAGCATTTCCGCTCTTCTTTCAGCCACGTACCGATAAACTTGCGCGCGTTTCGAGCCGACCTTCCACCCAAAAGGCTTTGCGAGAATGACCAAGCACCCTGCTCACCATCCGCACACACGATCACCAACCCGTTGCTTTCACACGTGACCGACAGGCCTTCATCTCTGGATGCAACCATCTCAAGGAATGGCCCTATGTTCCTGATGGACCCATCCGGTTCGAGAATGACCCGCGGTCTGATAGTTCCACGAATAATCATCGCAGAAACAAATCCAGTCACCCAGAGGACGCCTACACCACGGAACCCGTACTTCTCCACGTCCGCGAGGCCGAACAGGACGAGCACAGGACAGAGGGAGAGAATCGCAGCCCACCCGAATACCACCGTCCCCTTCCTTCGCAGGTGGATGGAGCCGTCTCCCCGACGCCTCACGAAGACTCCCGGGACTTTCGTCCACGAAGACCTCACGGGCAATAACCCGCATTAATGCTGCTCGCGGAGGGAGCGCCACAACCCATTCCAGCGAGAAACCCGTTCTGCATGTAGGCGTTTGCCGTGGGGCCCACGTCCGTCCGGGCGGCGTGGCGTGGACGTCCAGCCGCATGCCTCGGCCCTCTGGTGACGACCTTGGGAGACTTCAACCAGCCGCCCGAGGCCCACTTCCCTCCACCCGAAGCCCACCTGCCAGCGACTCCGCCTGCCAGTGTGATGCCTGCTGTAATTGCCGTGCCCTTCCAGTACGCGCCGTCCATCTCGGCACCCGACGCGCCGTCGACCGCGATTCCGGCAAGGATCACCACACCGCCCGCGGCCAGACAGACGCCGGCGGATGCCACAACGCAGACAGTCAGCGCGGCAGCCCCCACGACCGTCTTGATCGTGTCTGCGTTTTCGGCCACCCAACGCACTGGACCGGATTCCTTCAGGTTGGTGGCCGCGTTGTTCCAGTTGCCCTTCATGATGCTGCCGAAGATGCCGTCCTCCTTGCGCTGCTGCGCCGCCGCAGCCCTGGCCCGGGCCTCAGCAGCCTTCTTCGCCTGCGCCTTGGCGGCAGCCGCGTACTTGCGTGCGTGGCTGTCGTCGATCATGTAATGGGCAGGGTTCGCACGGTAGTTGCTGTACCGCCGTTGAGAAACGGTGTCCTTCTTGGGCGTCTGCTTCCACACCCACTTGCCGCTCTTCTTCGTGTAGCCGGCCGTCATGCCCCGCTCGTTGGCCCACCGCTCGTCGTTGTACGAGTTGCCGCCCACCGGGCCGTCCGGGCGCAGGCCCGTCGGATCGGACCTGGTGAGCGGGCTGTTGTGGGCGTAGCTGTAGGCGTTCATCTGCGCCGGGTCGTCGAAGTCGATGACCGGGTCGACGGAGAGGAAGCGTCCCAGGACCGGGTCGTACTCGCGGGCGCCGAGGTGTGTGAGGCCCGTGGGGTCGTTCGTCCCGCCGACGAAGCCGCGGTTGCCGAACGCCGCCGACTGCTCGGATCGCAGGCCGCCGAACGGCAGCTGCTTCCTGCGGGTCAGGGCGAGCGTGCCGACCGCGATGGCCGTCATCGCCGTGCCCTGATGGTCGTTGATCAGGTAAGCGATGGCGTTCCCGTTGCGCACCGCGACCGTGTCGCCGTTGTGCGTGTAGTAGCGGGTCGCGGTCTTCGTGCCGTTCGCCGCGAGGTTCAGCTGATCACCGTTCGGGAGCGTGAGGGTGCTGGACCCGTCGCCGTTCTTCGCGATGATGCGGTTGCCGTCGGCGTCGTAGGTGTAGCCGGTCTGCTTGCCGCCCTCGGTGAGGGTCGCCAGGTGTCCCTCGGCGTCCCAGGTCAGGGACTGGACCGTCGAGCCGATGGTGCGCTTGGTCGTGTTGCCGGTCTTGTCGTACTCGAAGGTGCTCGTACGCCCGTTGTGCGGGCCGCCGGTGACGGAGGCCTGCTGCACCGCGTGCGGCCGGTCGCCGCCGGGGGCCGGCTGGGTGTAGTCGGTGACGGCGTCCGTCGTCCCGGCCGAGGTGGCGTGCTCGGTCTGCTTCGTGCGGTTGCCGAGCTTGTCGTAGCCGTAGCTGAGCCAGTACGCGTCCGGGCCGCCGACCGTGGAGGCCGAGGGGGCCGCCGCGCAGTCGGTCTTGGCCGTCCACGCCTCGGTCAGCCGTCCCAGCGGGTCGTTGGTGAAGCACTGGGTGTCGGTGGATGCCTGTGCGTCCTGGCCGCTGACGCTGGTCACGCCGGTGACGTTGCCCGCCGGGTCGTAGGCGTACGTCGTGTCGTCGACGCGCTGGGGGGCGACGTCCCGGTCGGTCGTCTGCCGGATGACCTGTCCGGTGTGCTCGTCGTAGACCTTGGTCTGGTACGCCTTCTGGTCGAGAGTGGCGCTGTACTCCAGGCGTACCGGCCGGGAGAAGACGTCGTACTGCGTGTTGGCGACGAGAGCACCGCGCTGACCGCTGGTGCGGAACGGCTGGTCGTCGCTGTTGTAGTTGGTCACGACCCGCTCGGCCGGGATGTCGCCCACGGCCGGGTTGAGCGTCCAGAGCAGCGCCCCGGTCTCCGGCTTGTACCCGTACGTCCAGGTGAACGTGCCCGCCAGGCCGCCGGCCGCGGAAGGAACCGTGGTGGTCGTGGACGTCGGCTGGTAGCGGTCGTTGAAGCCGTCGGTCGCCGTGGTGTACGCGGCCCCTCCGGCGTAACGCGTGCTGCTGGTCAGCTGCCCCTTGGCGAGCGTGTCGTAGGTCCACTTCGACAGCGTCGTGCCGCCCTGCTTGACCTCGGTCCTGCGGCCCAGCACGTCGTACTCCGTGGTGAGCGTGACCCCGCGTTCGTCGGTCGTGGTGACCGGCTGTCCGAGGTTGTCGTACGTCGTGTCCGTGACGCCCTTGTCCGGGTCGTCGCTCCTGGTCTTCTGGCCCCGGCTGTCGAACGTTTGGCTCCAGACGTTGCCGTCGGGGTCCGTGACCGTGCTCGGCTCGCTGTACTTCCCGTACGTATACGTCGTCTTCTGGGACGCCGTGCGCTGGGCGTTCGTGTACCGCAGAAGCTCGGTCGTGCGCCCGCGCGCGTCGGTCACCGTGGTGGTGGCCGTTCCGCCCTTCGGGGGGATGACGGTCGTGCGGTCGCCCTCGTACACCGTCTTGCTGCGCCACTGCTCGTCGCCGAACTTCACCGACAGAGCGTCCGTGACCCGGCCGAGCCCGTCGAAGTGGTTCTGCACCGCCGCCGGCACGGTGTTCACCGCGGCGGAGGCCAGCTTCGCCGACGGCGCGCCCTTCGCGTAGTAGGGGGCGTACGTCTGCCAGGCCCAGCCACGGGTGTCGTAGTGGGTCTCGGTCATGATCCGGTCCTGCGTGCCGGTGGCCGGGGCCTGCGTCTGCCGCTCGCGCAGCAGGCCGTCGTAGAGCGCGTAGGTGGTGCGGTAGGCGCGGTTCTGCTTCAGCGTCTTGGTGATGACAGCGTTCGCCTCGGTCCTGGAGATGACGTAGCCGTACTCCGTCGAGGGCTTGTCCTCGTGGGCGGCCTTGGGCCAGCCCGGCTCCCATACCTTCAGGACGCGGCCGAGACCGTCGTGGACGGCGTCGGTGCGCTTGCCGTTCGCGTCCACCGTCGCGGTGACGGCTCCCCGGACCGGGTCGAGAGTGGTCGTGACCACGTGGTCCTTGGCGTTGGTCACGGCGACCGTCGTCGGCGCCTTGAGCGTGGCCGGGGTGTAGGCGGTCCGCGTGGTGGCCCCCAGCGCGTCCGTCGAGGTCTCCTCGCGGCCGTGCTGGTCGTAGGTGTGGGTGGCGGTCGTGAGGTGTCCCGTGCCCTTGGCGTCCTGCTCGTCCAGCCGGGTCACGTCACCCCTGACCGGCGGGGTGGACAGGCTCGTCGCACCGTCGTAGAAGTGCCGCGCGGACGAGATCAGGTCCGCGGGGAGGGACGGCGTGGTGCCGCAGGCCTTGGCCACCGTCTTCGTCTCGGAGACCGTGGTGAGGATGTTGAGCGACGCGTTGCGGGCGTACGTGGTGGTGGTGCACTGCTCGTCGCCCGTCTTCGCCGTGTCCCCGAGCGAGGACTCCGTCAGGGTCTGGCCCAGTGCGTCGAAGGTGCGCTCGGTGCGCGTGGTGCGCCAGCCCGTGCCGACGGCGGTGCGGGTCTGCTCGCTCTTGCCGGCCGTGGCGTACGCGTAGCGGGTGGGCAGCCCTTCGGCACGGGTTTCCGTGGCCGTCGCGGCCGACCGCCACGGTACGTGGCTGGTGGTGGTTTCGAGCTTGCCGCCGTCCCCGTTGTACGTGGCCTCTTCACGGGTCATCCCGGCGAAGGCTTCCCTGTCGGTGACGGAGACGCCTTCGTGGTCCTTGACCGCGGCCCCGTCGATGCCCCGGAAGTAGCGGTACTCCTTGAGAGTCCGCTGGTCGGGTGCGACGCCGCTGCGCACCTGGACGCGGCCGTACCCCTTGCGGTCGCCGTAGGTGAGGTGTTTGGCGTCGGTGAACTCGTCGTCCTTGGACTTGGTCCAGCCCATGCCGTCCAGGTACGTGTAGTCGGTCTGCTTGGCGGGGGCCCCGCCGGTCCGGTCGGTCTCCAGGACCTGGGTGACGACGTAGGTGTGGAACCAGTCGAGGTACGGCTCGTAGTTCGCCGCCGGCGCGTCCGGGGGCGACCACTTCACCGGGTAGCAGCGCCGGGTGTTCGAGGCCGGGGTGGGCACGCTGCCGGCCTTGCAGTCGGCCCCGGAGTAGGTGATGCCGATCGTTCCGCCGGTCTCGGTGTTGATGCCGTAGACGCGGTAGCGCCAGAGCGGCGGCACCGGGTCCGGATCGCCGCCCGTGGTGGCGCCCTCCACCCGGTTCGGCATGGTCTTGCCCATGAAGGTCACGGCGGGGAGCGTGACCGCGCCGGTTCCGCCGTGCCCGGTGCGCGTGATCGATGCCAGCCACAGTGCGGGGGAGCTGCCGTCGCCCGTCGCGGGGAACTGATGGGTGAAGGCCCAGGTGTCCACGGGCTTGAAGGCGGTGCCGACGAGGACCGACGTGTCGATCTTCGTCAGGCGCGTCCGGCTCCAGAAGGACGGCGAGTAGCGGTCCTTGCACTCCGTGCCCGAGGCGCAGTAGCGGTCGAAGGGGACGTCGGGCCAGTTCTTCGCGTGCGCCTTGTCGAAGGTGCCGCAGTCGCTCAGGCAGCGCTCGCTGTTCGTGAAGTCGATCTTGGCGGCAGGCTGGGCGTAGAAGTTGTTGCTCCGCAGGCCGTACTCGATGCGCTTCAGGGAGCCGCCGCGGATGTACGGGGTCGCGGTGGACGCACCCGTGCTGGGGTTGACGTTGCGGCCGTAGTAGTTGGTCTCCTCGTCCCAGTAGTACGTCATGGCGTCGCCGTGCGGGTCGATGACCGCGTCCAGGTTCCAGCGCCAGGCCTGCTGGCACCAGGCGTCCTTGAACGCCGCCGCGTAGCAGGGCTCGTCCGGCTGGTTGCCGTAGACCGGTACCGTCCAGGTGGAGTTGGTCTCGTCCTTGCCGGCGGCCCAGCCGGACGGGCGGTTGTAGCCGAAGTAGTAGCGCGTACCGTCCGGGGTCGTCACCCGCCAGTGCTCACCGTCGTTGTCGCCGTTGGCCCGTGCGGTGCTGGCCAGCTTCTCGGCCTTGGTGCCGTCGTCGTTCTCCAGGTGCCATTTCCCCGTGGTGGAGTCCTTGATCAGGGTGTTGGACCGGCCGCCCAGGTTGATGACGGCGTTGTCCTTCTTCCAGCAGAGGTCGCCGACCTTGGCCGTGGTGGTGCTGTTCTTGGTGTCGTCGGTGCAGGAGACGTACTGCCGCTCGATGTAGCCCGGCTCCATGGACCAGCCGTCGCCGATGGCGTTGGCCTGGTTGTTCGTCGAGGCGGTGCGGCCGTCGACCGACTGCGAGGAGTAGCCGAGCTTCAGGTCCGGGACCGCGCTGCCCGCGACGGCCGGTGCGGAGATCGGGTACGTCCAGGAGAACGCGCCGTTGGAGCCGCCCGCGGACCAGGACGCGGAGGGGGAGAGGGATGTGGCCTTGAAGCTGCCCGACGGGCCCCCCGCGGTGGCGGTCGCGGCCAGCAGCACGGTGCCGCCGGAGACGGCACGCGCGCCTGCCTTCGGCGCTACCGGGTCGGCGGTCGCGGCTCGGGAGGCGGTGGCCTCGGTGGCGGCGGGCAGATCGACGGCCGCCTCGATCGAGCCGGCCTTCACGTCGTTGGTGGTGGGAAGGGGCGTGCCGGTGGCGCAGCCCTTCTTGCCCGGGGTGTTCAGCGCACAGGCCGGAAGCGTCTTCAGCGTGAGCCGGGAGGCCCAGTCGCCGCCGTAGGCGTGCCGGAAGTCCGCGTAGTCGACCTTGACGTCCACCGTGCCTTCGGTGCCTTCCGCGGGACGGAGGGCCAGCACGATGCCTTCGACGCCCAACGACTCGGTGGTGGCGCGGTCGAGGACCTGGACCTGGACCTTCCGCGGACCGGGCTTCCCAGGCGCTTCGGAGGCGGATCTCCGCGAGGGGGCCTTGGACGACTTCTCCGCCCCGGGTGCGGAACGGCTCACGCTGACGGGCAGTGAGCCGGCTTTCACCCGCGCGCCGGTCTCGCGCAGGGAGGACGTCGCTGTGCCGGCCTCGGGCCAGGTGACGTCGGGCTTCTTCCATGGATGCCGCGCGGTCCGGTCGGGCTTCGCCGGCCCCCGCCTCTCGACCTCGCCGGTCTTGACCGGGTCAGGCTTCTGCAGCCTCAGCAGGTCGAGTTCGGCGGCTGCCGCGATCGGCGCCCCCAACAGTCCGGCGAACATGAGCGCGGCCAGCGTGGCCGCCACCGGTTGCGCCCGTCTTCTCAAACGTCCCCTGCTGACGCCCCCACCCGAAACCATGCGCAGAACTCCCCACCTATTACTCAAAGGCCATAGCTGAGCACGGAAGTTAGCAGGATTTTCGCAGCATCAGCACAGGGATGGGGTAACGACTTGACGCACCCTCACCCACACCGAAAGAAAACATGCGCAATTCATTGGCATATGAAACAAAGATGGCGAAATAAAGACCGCAGGCCGCAGGAGCTGCGACAACGTCACAGGGGAGCCACTTTCATCACGCTTCCCTCACGTTCTAGGGTGCGACTCGAACTGATCCGGGAGGGGACTTCTTCAATGGAACTATTGCGACGCAAGGCCAGATGGAGAACAAAGGGGGGAATCACGGGCGTTGCGGCCCTCGCCGCACTCATGACGCTCGGCGTGCCCCAGCAACTGCCCGACGCCTCCGCCGCGGAGCCCGACGGCGCCACGATCTCGGCGGGGCAGAAGCCGGACCCCGAGGCCGCGGCACAGGCCGAGGCCGCGGAAACCGGCCGGCCGGCGGAAGTCCTCAGTCAGCGCACCGAGACGACTCAGGTGTTCGCCAACGCGGACGGGACTTTCACCCAGGACACCTACGCGCTACCGCAGTTCGTACGCCAGGACGGCAGACTCGTCTCGATCGACACCACGCTGAAGTCACGCCCGGACGGCTCCCTGTCGCCGAAAGCCACCGAAGTGGACGTCCGCCTGTCCGGCGGCGGCGAAGGGCCCCTGGCGACGGTGATACGCGACGGCCGCAGCATGTCCTGGACCTGGCCCGACGCACTGCCCGAACCCGAGGTCGACGGCGACACCGTGACCTACGGCAACGTCCTCACCGACGTCGACCTCAAGGTCAAGGCGAACCCCGCGGGATTCACCAGTCTCCTGGTCGTCAAGACCCCCGAAGCCGCCGCGGATCCGGCACTCGGGCAGGTCCATTTCGGCCTGGAGACAGACGGCCTGAAGGCGAGCACGGACGCCCACGGCAACTTCACGGCGGTCAACCCGGCGGGCGAGACGGTCTTCACCGCGCCCTCCCCCATGATGTGGGACAGCAGCACCGCCGCGGCGCCGACCGCTGCCCTCTCGGCCCGCAGCGCTCCCACCGGACCGCCGCCGCCCGCCGATGAGTTCGAGCCCGGATACGGTGCGCAGCAGGCGAACATGGGGCTCGCGGTCACGGACGGGAAGCTGCGCCTCACCCCGGACCAAAACCTTCTGACGGGCAAGGACACGCGGTACCCGGTCCTACTGGACCCGGCCGTCTCCGGCTCCCGCCACTCCTGGACGATCGCCTACAAGCGGAACCCGAACAGCTCCTACTTCAACGGGGCCAACTGGAACGGCGCCAAGGGCACCACGACCGCCCGCGTCGGGTACGAGAACGAGACCAACGGCCTGGCCCGTTCCTACTTCCGCATGAACTCGTCCAACCTGTGGTCCACCAAGAAGATCGTTTCGTCCTCCACCTTCCGGATCAAGAACACCTGGTCCTGGTCGTGCACGAACAAGCCCGTCGAGCTCTGGGCGACCAGCGCGATCTCCGCGTCCACCACCTGGAACAACCGGCCCGAGCGGCGCAAGAAGCTGGACACGGTCAACGAGTCGCTCGGCTGGGGCTCGAACTGCCCCGCGGGTGATCTCGCCTTCGACGTGACAGCGGCGGCGAAGGACGGCATCGCCAACAAGTGGAACACCCTGACCTTCGGGATGCAGGCACCCGACAGCGATGAGAACAACGTCTTCGGGTGGAAGAAGTTCGACGCCAATTCGGCCAAGCTCTCCACGGTGTACAACACGGTGCCCAATGCGCCGAACAGCCTGGACACCATCCCCAGTTCGGGTGGATGCGACACGGTGGCCCCGTACACGACGATCGGGAACACCGACGTCACCCTGACCGCGAAGGTCTCCGACGCCGACGGCGGAACGGTCCGGGCCCAGTTCCGCCTCTGGCGGGCCAACCAACTGTCCGGCGGCACCGAGATTTTCAACCAGATCGTGTCCGCCACGTCCGGCACCGTCGCGAAGGTGAAGGTGCCCAAGACGACACTGCAGGCGCATCTGGCGGCGGCGGGCGGCAACTTCGGCTGGAAGGTCCAGACGCTCGACTCGACCGCGAAATCCGCCTGGGTACCGACCACCATCTGCGGCTTCACCTTCGACCCGACACGGCCCAGCACGCCGCCCAGCATCAGTTCCGCGGAGTTCCCCGACGGTTCCGACGGCTGGCCGGCGGCGACCGGGAAGGCCCGTACCGCCGGTACGTTCATCCTCGGCAACGGCGGCGTCAACGACGTGAAGTCCTACGAGTACTGGACCGACTGGGACCGCACCGTCCGCACGGTCGCCCCCAGCGCCGACCTCGACGGTGACGGCCGGATCGACGCCAAGCTCGTCCTGACACCGCCCTCGGCCGGGTCGCAGCGGCTCTACGTCCGCAGCCTCGACGCGGCCCAGAACCGCTCCGACCGAGCCGCCTACCTCTTCTACGCCAACGGTCTCTCCATCCCCGACAAGGCCGGCGACCTCAACGGGGACGGCAACGCCGACCTCTACGGCGTGCGCGGCAGCGGCGAGCTGTGGCTCTACCCCGGCCAGGGCAACGGCTACGTCGGAACCGGCGTCATGGCGAGCAACAGCGACTTCGCCGGAGCGAGCATCAGCCACCGCGGGGACTGGACCGGTGACGGGTACGAGGACCTCGTCGCGGCCATTCCCGGGGAGGAGGGCAGGACCCTCCAGCTCTACCCGAACAACGGGGCCGGCTGGGGCTGCTCGGCACGCGACGAGCAGGCCGACGGGCACTCCCGCGCCTGCCAGTACGACCGTCAGGAACTCGCCGTCTTCGACGACGCCAACAACCACTGGGCGAACGCCGACCAGATCCTCGCCGTCGGTGACGTGGACGGCCCCCTGGACACCGACGGCGACGGCACCGCGGACGTCCCCGGATACCCCGACCTCCTGGTGAAGGAGGGCAACTTCCTGTGGCTGTAATTCGGTTCCGCGTCGTTCTACCTCGACGACTCGCAGGCGCCCGTCCTGATCGGCGACGGCTCCTGGTCGTACTACGACCTGGCGGCGCCGGGTGACCGCACCGGCAACGGGCGGGTCGATCTCCTCGCACGGCACAAGACCGGCGGGGAGCTCCGCCTCTACGAAGGCACCGGCCCGGCGGGCCAGGGCCTGGGCAGCGGTCCCGCCTCAACCGTCATCGGAACCGGCTGGTCCCGCACCCACCGCCCGCTGATCACCGCTTTCCCCGACGCGGGCTCGGACGGCAAGGCCGATGTCTTCGCCACCGGCGGCGACGACAAGCTCTACGTCTACCCCAGCATCTCCGGCAAGGGCGTAGCCGTCGGAACCAGCGGCTGGCTGGACTTCCAGGCCCTCAGCTGACGGACGGGCCGAAAGCACCGGGGGCCTCCCGTCACCGCGACGGGAGGCCCCCCGTTCTCTCCGCGCTCACGTCCCTACCAGGCGAACGCCTCCGGCGAAGGCCCCGGGCCCGGGAAGATCTCGTCGAGGCCCGTGAGCACGGCCTCGGGGAGATCCAGTTCCAGGGCGCGCAGCGCGCTGTCCAGCTGGTCGGCGGTGCGCGGGCCGACGATCGGGCCCGTGACCCCGGGGCGGGTCAGCAGCCAGGCCAGGGCCGCCTCGCCGGGCTCCAGGCCGTGCTTGTCGAGCAGGTCCTCGTACGCCTGGAGCTGGGCGCGGGTGGCGGGGTCGGCCAGGGCGTCGGCCGCGCGGCCCGAGGCGCGGCGGCCGCCCTCGGTCGTCTTCCTGATCACGCCGCCCAGCAGGCCGCCGTGCAGCGGCGACCAGGGGATGACCCCGAGGCCGTACTCCTGCGCGGCCGGGATGACCTCCATCTCGGCGCGGCGCTCGGCGAGGTTGTAGATGCACTGCTCGCTGACCAGGCCGAGCGAACCGCGGCGGGCCGCCTGCTCATTGGCCTGGGCGATCTTGTAGCCGGGGAAGTTCGACGAACCGGCGTAGAGGATCTTGCCCTGCTGGACCAGCACGTCGATCGCCTGCCAGATCTCGTCGAAGGGCGTGTTCCGGTCGACGTGGTGGAACTGGTACAGATCGATGTGGTCGGTCTGGAGGCGCTTGAGCGAGGCGTCCACCGCCCGCCGGATGTTCACGGCGGAGAGCTTGTCGTGGTTCGGCCAGGCCTCACCGTCGGCGCCCATGTTCCCGTACATCTTGGTGGCCAGGACCACCTTGTCGCGCCGGCCGCCGCCCTGGGCGAACCAGGTGCCGAGGATCTCCTCGGTGCGCCCCTTGTTCTCGCCCCAGCCGTAGACGTTGGCCGTGTCGAAGAAGTTCAGACCCGCGCCGAGCGCGGAGTCCATGATCGCGTGACTGTCCGACTCGTTGGTCTGCGGGCCGAAGTTCATCGTCCCGAGAACGAGCCGGCTGACCTTGAGTCCCGTACGTCCGAGCTGTGTGTACTTCATGACCCCCAAGCCAACTCCTTCGAGTCCACTCCAGGCAAGCATGAGTCCGGGACGCGCCGGGGCCGCCGGCCGACACGTCTCGCCGACCGGCGGCCCGCCGGTCTCAGAGCCTGTCGGGTGGCCTTCGATCGAAAAAGCGGACGCGGCCCGGTGCGTGCGATTCCAAGGCGCCGAGAGGTCCTCGTAGCGGAGCTACCAGGACATCTCGGCAACGCCGGAAGCGTGCGTGCCAGGCGCGGCCGCCCGACAGGCTCTCAGCCGCCGAGGGCGGCCCCCACGGCGACGACGACGAACATCAGCACGAGCACGGCCGCCATGATGCGGTTTCTGGTCTTCGGGTCCACCCTTCGAGCGTAACGGCTCCGCTCACCGTCCCAGCGGCCAGGCCCGCACCGTCTCGTAGCGCGGCTGCTCCCCCGCCACCCCGGACACCGGCGGGTTGCTCCGTTGGAGACTCAGCTCCCCGGCCTCCCAGCGCTCCCCCTCGAACCCCGCCAGCGCCGCGGCGAACGGCCTCAGGTCCGCCTCGCCCCGGCTCCGGGCCAGCGTGAGGTGCGCGGTGAAGCGGTGGTGCTCCTCCATCGGCAGCCCGGCCCGCCGGGCGGCGGCGTCGGCGCGCTCGGCGAGCAGCCGCAGCGTGTCGAGCCCGCCCGCCGCCCCGGCCCACAGCGCCCGCCCGCCGAAGTGCCCCGCGCCGTGAACCCGGAGCGCGAAGGGGTCGGTGCGGTGCGCGGCCCGCTCCAGGCGCGCCTCCAGCTCCGGCCGTACGTCCTCCGGCACCTCGCCGTAGAACGCCAGCGTGTAGTGCCAGCCCTCGGGGCCCGTCCAGCGCAGGTCCCGCGCGCCGGGCAGGCTGTGGAGCGGTGCGACAGCCGTACGGAGTCCGGCTACCGCCCCGGCCGGCGGGAGGACGGCGGCGAAGAGGCGCTGGGTGGGCGGACGACCGGGATCGCGGCTGTTCATGCGCACGAGTCTGGCAGGTCCGGGCGTGTCCGGGAGGCCGGGCCTATCGTTGGACTACGCGGCTGCCCGCACGCCCGTGCGGCAGCGGGGAGGAGCGGCACGATGACCGTCGTAGACACCGACAGGATCGACATGGCCGACACCAGCGATGAGTTCACTCTGGACGAGATGTTCGAGTGGCTTGAGCCCACCCCCGAGGGATTCAAGATCGAGATCGTCGAGGGGACCGTCCACATGTCGCCGCAGCGGGACACGCACTGGAAGATCATCCGCCGGATCGTGCGTGCCCTGGAGGACAGGTTCGGGATGGACGTGGGCGCGCTCTCGGACGTACGCATCGACTTCGGCGAGGGCAACGGATTCGCCCCGGACGTGGTGAAGCTCTTCGACCAGGCTCGCAAGGACAGCCGTGGCCGCTGGCTGCCCGAGCACGTCGAGTTCGTGGGCGAGGTCATTTCCAAGGGGACGGCCGCAGCCGACTACGGGCCCAAGAAGGACGCCTACGCAGCGGCCGGTGTACCCGTCTATCTCATCGTCGACCCGTACACCGGCCGCTGCTACCTCCACTCGGAGCCGAAGGACGGCGGCTACCACAAGAAGCTCGTCGTCGACTTCGGCATCGACGTCGACCTGACCGGGACCTCCGTGGACCTGGTCCTGAAGACCGACGCCTTCCCCCGCGACTGACCCCGCCCGGGGCACACGAAGAACGCCCTCCTCCCGGTCCGGGAGGAGGGCGTTCTTCGTGCGGGTCAGGCCGCCGTCGCCAGCCGCTCGCGCGGGACGAAGCGGACGTGCGGGCGGCCCGGGCGGAGGTCGACCTTCAGGCGGAGGCCGCCGACGCGGGCGAGGGCGAAGCCGACGCCCAGGGCGGCGACCACCGAGATCGCGCCGCCGGCCGCGAAGCCGGTGCGGGCGCCGTACGTGTCGCTGATCCAGCCGACGATCGGGGCTCCCACCGGCGTACCCCCGGCGAAGACCATCATGTACAGGCTCATCACCCGGCCCCGCATCTCCGGGTCGGCGGCCATCTGGACGCTCGTGTTCGCGGTGATGTTCGTCGTCAGGCCGAGCATGCCGATCGGGACCAGCAGGATCGAGAACAGCCAGACCCACGGGGACAGCGAGGCGGCGATCTCCAGCAGTCCGAACGCCGTGCCCGCCGCCACCAGCATCCGCAGCCGGGTGGAGCGGCGGCGGGCCGAGAGCAGTGCGCCGGCCAGCGAACCGGCCGCCATCAGGATGTTGAAGAACGAGTACATGCCCGCGCCGCCGTCGAAGATCTCGTCGGCGTAGACGGTCAGCCAGATCGGGAAGTTGAAGCCGAACGTGCCGACGAAGCCGACCAGGACGATCGGCCAGATCAGCTCGGGGCGCCCCCGTACGTAACGCAGGCCCTCGCGGAGCTGCCCCTTGGCGCGGGGCACGGTCACCGAGGCGTGCATCTCGTCCCCGCGCATCATCAGCAGACCGATGAGCGGGGCCAGGAAGGACAGGCCGTTGAGCAGGAACGCCCAGCCGCTGCCGACCGTGGTGATCAGGACGCCCGCGACGGCCGGTCCGATGAGCCGGGCGGACTGGAAGTTCGCCGAGTTCAGGCTGACCGCGTTGCGGAGCTGCGCGGGGCCGACCATCTCGGAGACGAACGACTGGCGGGCCGGGTTGTCGACGACGGTCACCATGCCGAGGAGGAAGGCGACGAGGTAGACGTGCCAGACCTCCACGACACCGGCCAGGGTCAGGGCGGCCAGCGCGATGCCGCACAGGCCGAGCATGGCCTGGCTGACGAGCAGGATCTGCCGCTTCGGGAGGCGGTCGGCGATGACGCCGCCGTACAGGCCGAAGAGCAGCATCGGAAGGAACTGCAGGGCCGTGGTGATGCCCACGGCGGTGGCGGAACCCGTCAGGCTCAGCACGAGCCAGTCCTGCGTGATGCGGGACATCCAGGTACCGGTGTTGGAGATCACGGCGCCCGTGGCGAACAGGCGGTAGTTACGGATCTTCAGCGACGAGAAGGTCCCGCCGGTCTTGCTCTCGTGGGTGGAAGTCGGTGCGGGGGCGGAGTCTGCTCCGGATCCCGTACTCAAAAGGGTTCGCCTCCTCGGCGTCTGCGGCGTGCGGTCCGACGAGGACGTGACGACGGGCGCTCCGGCGGTGATCCCGGCCGGTCCGGATGACGTGCTTCCGGTCCGGCGGCGGGTCACCGTCGACGCGCCCGTGGGGTCACAGGTGGGCGAGCTTCTCCAACACGGGCGCGGCGGCCCGGAGCGTCTCCCACTCGTCCTCGTCCAGGCCCTCGGCGAGGTGGGACAGCCAGGCGTTCCGCTTGGTGCGGCTCTCCGCGAGCATGGCCTCGGCCCGCTCGGTCTGGCTGACCCTCTTCTGCCGACGGTCATCGGGGTGCGGTTCCAGCCTGACCAGCCCCTTCGCCTCCAGCAGCGCGATGATGCGGGTCATCGACGGGGGCTGCACATGCTCCTTGCGGGCCAGCTCACCGGGGGTGGCCGAGCCGCAACGGGCAAGGGTGCCGAGCACCGACATCTCGGTGGGGCTCAGCGACTCGTCGACACGCTGGTGCTTCAGACGTCGGCCCAGCAGCATCACGGCGGAGCGGAGGGAGCTCACGGCGGCGGCACTGTCGCCGTCGTGGATCAGGTCAGGCATGTTTGTTAGCGTAACTCATTACCCAAACTAAATACCACCCGGGTGGTACACGCGCGAGAAACTGATCACCCGAACGAGTGAGTTGGAAGCGGAAAGTGACGCACGGAGCGCTCCGGGGCGGCGACCCTGCTGGACATGGGATCGACAGTGCTCAGCCTGCGGATAGACGGTGAGCTGCTCGACCGGCTCCGGCAGCACGCCGCGAAACGCGGAATGAGCGTCCAGGACTACGTGGTCCGGACGCTCGTTCGCGACGACTTCGACGAGCGCTTCAAGGCGGCCGTCGAGGAGACGGAGAAGTTCTACGGCGACTCCAGGAGGAGCGTGACGCCACCGATCACGTGAGACCGAGCGCCGGCATCGCGTAGTAGAAGACGAACACCGCCGAGACGACGTACATGGGCACCGGCACCTCACGGCCGCGGCCGGCCGCCAGGCGCAGCACGGAGAAGGCGACGAAGCCGATGCCGATGCCGTTGGTGATCGAGTACGTGAACGGCATCATCACCATCGCGAGGAACGCCGGGACCGCGAGCGTGTAGTCGCTCCAGTCGATGTCCCGCACCGAGCCCGCGATGATCAGGAAGCCGACCGCCAGCAGCGCGGGAGTGGCCGCCTGCGAGGGGACCATGGTCGCCAGCGGCGTGAGGAACAGCGCCACCGAGAAGAGCAGACCGGTCACCACGCTCGCCAGTCCGGTGCGGGCCCCCTCGCCGACGCCCGCGGTGGACTCCACGAAGCACGTGGTGGCGGAGGAGGAGCTCGCACCGCCCGCGGCGACCGCGATGCCGTCCACGAACAGCACCTTGTTGATGCCGGGGAAGTTGCCGTCCTGGTCCATCAGCTTCGCCTCGTCGCCGACGCCCAGAATGGTGCCCATCGCGTCGAAGAAGCAGGACAGCAGCACGGTGAAGACGAAGAGGACGCCGGTCAGCAGCCCGACCTTCCCGAACCCGCCGAACAGGCTGACCTCGCCGAGCAGACCGAAGTCCGGCGCGGAGACCGGGTTGCCCGGCCACGACGGCGCCGTCAGACCCCACGCCCCGTCGGGCAGACCGGCCACCGCGTCGATGACCAGGGCGAGGGCCGTCATGGCGACGATCGAGATCAGGATCGCGCCGGGCACCTTGCGCACGATCAGCGCGAGCGTGAGCAGTGCGCCCAGGACGAAGACGAGGATCGGCCAGCCGGTGAGGTGGCCGTCACCGCCCAGCTGGAGCGGCACGGTGGTGTGGGCGGCGTCCGGGATGCGCGAGACGAAACCCGAGTCGACGAGGCCGATCAGCAGGATGAAGAGGCCGATACCGATCGCGATGCCCTTGCGGAGCGACTTGGGCACGGCGTTCATCACCCGTTCCCGCAGCCCGGTGGCGACCAGCAGCATCACCACGATGCCCGCGAGGACGACCATGCCCATCGCGTCCGGCCAGCTCATGCGGGGGGCGAGCTGGAGCGCGACGACGGTGTTGACGCCGAGGCCGGCGGCGAGCGCGATCGGCACATTGCCGATGACGCCCATCAGCAGCGTGGAGAACGCGGCGGACAGCACGGTGGCGGTGACGAGCTGCCCGTTGTCGAGCTGGTTGCCGTACATGTCCTTCGCGCTGCCCAGGATGATCGGGTTGAGCACGATGATGTACGCCATCGCGAAGAACGTGGCGAACCCGCCACGGAACTCGCGGGCGACGGTCGACCCCCGCTCGGAGATCCTGAAGAACCGGTCCAGGCTGCCCTGGGGCCGCGGAGCCGAGGGGGGCGGGGAGTCGACCGGAGCGGTGGCCGAGGGGGGCATGGGTGACCTCAGTCGTACGTAGGGAGGTAAGGCGCGGGGTGGAGCAGAGGGACCAAGGTGATCGAAATTGGATGTTCAGACGAACAATTCGAGCCATCCCAAAGCAGATTCAGTATGAATACATCAGGCGAAGATCGCTATCTCCGCGCGTAGACCCCTGCCCCACCGGACCGCCACCCGCCGATCGAGCGGCCCGCCACCGCCGATCGAACAGCCCGCACGGGGCCCCATACACTGAGTCCATGGAGAAGTGGACACCGAAGCACGAGGCGCCGGAACCCCTGGAGGGCCCCGTCGTCTCCACCGTCGTCGGCGGCACGATCCTCTGGCTCGTCCTCTTCCTCGCCCAGCTCCCCTTCTACGACTGGTTCGCCGACCGCGGCCACACCTGGTGGGTCTGGACGCCGCTGGCCGGCGCCGGACTGGGCCTGATCGGGATCTGGTACGTCCGCGGGCGCGACGCCGCCCTCAAGCGGCACGCGGCCCGGGCCGAGGCCAAGGACGCCGTCGGGGCCGAGGCGGCGGACGACGCCCTCGGCCGCTGAGCCGCCGGCCCGAAACGTTTCGGCCGCTGAGCCGCCGGCCCGTTTCCGTACGACCACAGGACCGACTTCGTCCTCCCCTGGTCGGATCTTCGACCCTCCGGTGGCTGCTTCGGCGCGCACGCCCGTAACGTCGGACGCATGACGCAGCGGGCACTCGATTCCTCCGGGGAGCAGACCCCCGGACCCTCCCGGCCGGCCATGATCGACGCGGGGGCGGAACTCGATCCCGTGCACCCCATGGAGCCACCGCCACCGGCCCACCGACCGGACGGCCTGAGCACCGCCGAGGTCGCCGAACGGGTCGCGCGCGGCGAGGTCAACGACGTACCCGTACGGTCCTCGCGCTCGGTCACCGAGATCGTGCGGGCCAACGTCTTCACCCGGTTCAACCTGATCATCGGCGTGCTCTGGGTGATCATGCTGGTCGTCGCGCCGATCCAGGACAGTCTCTTCGGCTTCGTGATCGTCGCCAACACCGGCATCGGCATCATCCAGGAGTGGCGGGCCAAGAAGACCCTGGACAGCCTCGCGGTGATCGGCGAGGCCAAACCGACCGTGCGGCGCGACGGGGTCGCCGCCGAGATCTCCACCTCCGAGATCGTCCTCGGCGACCTGGTCGAACTGGGCCCCGGGGACAAGGTGGTCGTGGACGGCACGGTCGCCGAGGCCGACAGCCTGGAGATCGACGAGTCGCTGCTCACCGGGGAGGCCGACCCGGTGATCAAGCGGGCGGGCGACCCGGTGATGTCCGGCAGCTTCGTCGTCGCGGGCGGCGGCGCGTTCACCACGACCAAGGTGGGCCGCGAGGCGTACGCCGCGCAGCTCGCCGAGGAGGCGTTGCGCTTCACGCTCGTCCACTCGGAGCTGCGCAGCGGCATCAGCACGATCCTGAAGTACGTCACGTGGATGATGGTGCCGACGGCGATCGGGCTGATCATCAGCCAGCTCGTCGTGAAGGACAACAACTTCAAGGACTCCGTCGCCCGGACCGTGGGCGGCATCGTCCCGATGATCCCCGAGGGCCTGGTCCTGCTGACCTCCGTCGCCTTCGCCATCGGCGTCGTGCGCCTGGGCCGCAAGCAGTGCCTGGTGCAGGAGCTGCCCGCCATCGAGGGCCTCGCCCGGGTCGACGTGGTCTGCCTGGACAAGACGGGCACCCTCACCGAGGGCGGCATGGACGTCACGGAGGTCCGGCCGCTGAACGGGAGCGACGAGGCGCACGTCCAGCAGGTGCTGCGGACGCTGGGCGCCTCGGACCCCCGGCCCAACGCCAGCCTCCAGGCCATCATCGACGCGTATCCGGCGGGTGACGGGGCAGCCGCCTGGACGGTCACCGACGCGATGCCGTTCTCGTCGGCGCGCAAGTACAGCGGGGCGGCGTTCGAGGAGGCCGACGGGACGGCCTCCGCCTGGCTGCTCGGGGCCCCCGACGTCCTGCTGTCCGAGGACGACGCGACTCTCACCGAGATCGAGCACCTCAACGAACAGGGTCTGCGGGTGCTGCTGCTGGCCCGTGCGCAGGGTGAGCTGGACGCGCCCGGCGCGGCCGCCGGAGCCGCCCCCACCGCGCTGGTGGTCCTGGAGCAGCGGCTGCGTCCTGACGCGGGCGACACGCTCGCCTACTTCGCCGACCAGAACGTGGCCACCAAGGTCATCTCCGGCGACAACGCGGTCTCGGTCGGCGCGGTCGCCGGAAAGCTGGGCCTCGCGGGCGCGGAGAACACGCTGGACGCCCGCCGGCTGCCCGCCGACCCGGACGAGATGGCCACGGCCATGGAGCGCAACGCGGTCTTCGGGCGGGTCACCCCGCAGCAGAAGCGGGACATGGTGGCCGCCCTCCAGTCACGCGGCCACACGGTCGCGATGACCGGCGACGGCGTGAACGACGTCCTCGCCCTCAAGGACGCGGACATCGGCGTCTCGATGGGCTCGGGCTCGGAGGCGACGCGCGCGGTGGCGCAGATCGTGCTGCTGAACAACAGCTTCGCGACGCTGCCGTCGGTGGTCGCCGAGGGCCGCCGGGTGATCGGCAACATCACCCGGGTCGCCACGCTCTTCCTGACCAAGACGGTCTACTCGGTGCTGCTGGCGATCCTGGTGGTGTGCTTCCAGGTGGAGTACCCGTTCCTGCCGAGGCATCTGACCCTGCTGTCGACACTGACCATCGGCGTCCCCGCGTTCTTCCTGGCGCTCGCGCCCAACAAGGAGCGGGCCCAGCCCCACTTCGTACGCCGGGTGATGCGGTACGCGATCCCCTCGGGCGCCATCGCGGCGGCGGCCACCTTCGCGACGTACCTGGTGGCGCGGCACTACTACAGCGGCGAGGGCGCGCTGGAGGCCGAGACGAGCGCGGCGACGCTGACGCTGTTCCTGGTCTCCATGTGGGTCCTGGCGATCATCGCCCGCCCGTACACCTGGTGGCGCATCGGCCTGGTGGCGGCGATGGGGCTCGGTTTCCTGATCGTGCTCGTGGTGCCGTGGCTCCAGGACTTCTTCGCGCTGAGGCTGGTGGGCGCGCCGATGCCGTGGACGGCGGTCGGCATCGCGGTGGCGGCGGCCGCCCTGCTGGAGTTCACCTGGCGCTGGGTGGGGCGGCGCTTCGGGGCGTAGGACCCGGGAAACGGGGAAGCCCCCGGGAGGATGGTCATCCTCCCGGGGGCTTCCGGCTGTCCGGCTGCTGCTACTTCACGTCGACGAAGTCGCCGGCGGCCGAGACGGCCGGGGTGGTGGACGTACCGGCGAAGCTGTAACGCCAGTAGCCGTCGACCGAGGCCTTGACGGTGGTCTTCAGGGTGCCGGTGGAGCTCGTCGTGACGGTCTTGACCGTCGTGTAGCTCGTGGCGCCCTTCTTCCTGAACTGGAGCTTCACCGGCTGGTTGGTGTAGCCCTTGTACGTGCCGGTGTCCCAGTTGGCGCGCGTGAGCTTGCCGGTCACGGTGAGGGTGCCGCCCTTCTTCACCGGCTCCGGGGCGGCGTTCACGGTCAGCTTGGAGAAGCGCTGGAGCGATGTCTTGCCGGCCGTGTGGTTCTCGACGACCTCGCCGTCGTTGGCGAGGGCGGCCGCGCCGATCTTCCAGGAGCCGGCGTCCGAGTTGTACAGCATCGCCGGGTCGAAGGTGACGGTCATCTTGCAGGTGAGGGTGGTCGCGTTGACCGCCTTGCAGTCGTTCACGTCCTCGTTCTGGCTGATGCCGATGCTGTCCGGGTCGTCGACGGACGTGCCCTTCCAGACGTAGGCGTAGACGTCCGTGATACCGGAGTCGTCGGTGGCGGTGATCGACACGCTGTAGGTCTGCGGCGTCTTGGTACCCGCCACGGCGGGCTTGCCGCCGTTGAGGACGGCGTGGGTGATCAGCGCCGAGCCGCCCTGCGCGGTGGCACCGAACGAGCTTTTCGCCTTGCCGGACTCCGCCTTCGAGGGCTGGGAGGCCGAGAACGGGCGGGGCACCGACCACGAACGGTCGTCTTCGGCCTGCGCGGCCGGTACTGCGAGAGCGGAAAGGGCCAGGGCGCCGGAAACGGCGGCCACGGTGGCACGGATACGCATGTGTCCCCAAGTGGAGAAGGGGTCCCGGGGCGCGTTGGTGTCGTCAGCCCGGCGGGACCCGTCTGGTCCATGAGCCTCTTGGCTCACTGGAACAGACAGCCGAGCCCGGTGAACGGTTGTGCGACTCTGTGACTTTTATGTGAAGCCCCTGACTCACGGCGTGCCCCAGCCCCCACCGGCCCTCAGTCGAACCAGCGGTCCCGCGCCAGCTCCTCCGTACGCGACGGGTCCTCCAGCAGGGCCGCGACCTCGAAGCGCCGGGGCCACTGGCCCGCCGCCCAGGCGAGACCCGCCGCCACGCCCTCCAGGGTGGCGGCGTGGACGACCCCGTCCGGAGTGCGGCGCCAGTCCAGTTCGACGCCGCCCGCGCGGAGTTCGGGGTGCTCGACGTACGTGTCCGGGGCGCCGGGGCCGAGCAGGACGCGGACCGACTCCGGTACGCGGTGCTCCTCGCCCTCACTCGTCACGCCCGCCTCGATCGTCTCGCCGAGCCGCCGCACCTGGAGCAGGTCGGCCAACTCGGCGGCCCGGGAAGGCGCTACGGGCAGCAGGGGCAGGCCCTCCGTCAGCGGCAGCACATCGGGGGCGTCCGCGATCACGGCGTCCGCCGCGTCGACCACCGCCACCTCCCCGTCCACCACCGCGCGCAGTTCGTCCGGCAACGTCACCTGGTCCGGTTCCAGATCGGCGAGGGCCGTGTAGAGCGCGTGCAGCTGCACGGGGGTGACGGGGCGGTCCTCGTCGGCGAGCCGGCCCAGCAGCTCGGCCGCACCGCCCGGCTCGTCCAGGAGCGCGGCCACCGAGGTGCGCACCCCGAGGGCCCGCAGCACCTGGGTGTCGTCGAAGCCGGTCGCGTCCACCGCGTCGTACAGCCCGGCCAGCCGGGGGTCGCCGCCCGCCGCGCGCAGTCCGGCCGGGCGGCGGCCGTCCAGCACGGGGTGGTCGCGCAGCCACCATGCGGTGTACGGGCGCACGGACTGCGTCGTCCCGTCCGGCAGCAGCACCCGCACCGGCTGTGTCAGCGCGTCGCGCAGCGGCGGCCGGGCCAGCATGGCGAGCGCCTGCGGCCAGGCGTCGTCGTCGACCAGGTCGAGGTCCCGTACGGCGACGATCTCGGTGGCGACGGGCGGCACGGGGGTCTCGGGCAGCTGGTCGAGGAGGTCCTCGCACCAGACGTCGACGGCGTCCAGCAGTCCGGCGTCGTCGGGTTCGGCGAAGTCGCTGTCGCGGGGCTCCAGTTCGTCCGGGTCCAGGACGACGTCGGTGGCCCGTACGAGGGCGAAGGTGGCGAGCACCCCGCAGGCGGTGAGCGGCGCCTCGCCCCAGCGGTCGGCCAACTCCTGGTCGGCGAACGCGAGTTCCCCTTCCCGCATGACCTGTGCGAACGGGCTTCCGGGGAGGACCAGTTCACCGGCGGGGGCCGGTTCGCCGTCCTCGTCGGGGAGGGCGAGCGCCCCGAGCCACGGCTCGTCGCCGGGGGTCAGCTCGGCGTCGCGGACGAGGGTGAGCACGGTCTCGGCCAGCTCGTCGCCGTCGAGCGCGTCCTCGTCCCAGATCTCCCCCGCGTCCAGCGAACCGGCGACGGCCGCCCGCACCTGAGGAGTCGTCAGCACGGCCCGCGGCGTGGCGGGCAGGGCCCCGAGCTTCTCCAGCAGCGGGTGCGCGGCGTCCGGGTGGGCGACCTTCAGCCCGAGCCGGGAGAGCCGGGCGAGGACGGGGCCGGTGAGCCCGTCCGGAAGCGGCAGCAGGATCTGGCGGGGGCCGATCGCGGTGCGCGGCGGGCGGCCCGCCCGCTCGTCGTCCGGGTCGCCCGCGAGCGGGACCGGGAGGCCGGTGAGCCGGTCGGGATCGGTGCCCGCGAGGCTGTCGTAGAGCCGGTGCCACCAGGCGGGGTCGCGCTCCAGACCGGCCAGCCGGTCGATGGCCTCGGTCAGCGGGACGCGGGCGACCCCGAGGGTGCGCAGTTCGGTGCGGCGCTCCAGACCGGCGGGCAGCAGACAGGGCAGCACCTCGGCGAGCACCCGTACGGTCTCGGCCCCGACACCCTCGACGACCTCGGCCTCCACGGGCCGCAGGGCGGCGGTGTCCGGGGCGGGGTCTTCGGAGGCGTCGTCACGGTCCCAGTCGTCCGCCCAGCTCTGCTCGGCCTCGGGATCCCGGGGCGCGGCGGGCTCCAGGAACGCGACGCGCGGCAGCCGGGCGAGGATCGCGCCGCGCAGCGAACCGTCCAGCGCGCCCTTGCCGAGCTGGCCCGGCACCAGGTCGATGGTCCCGGTCGACACCGGCCGCCAGGCGCCCAGCAGCTCCGCGTACGCGTCGGCCGCCCGCTCCACCAGGAAGTCGGTCAGCGGCCCCGGCGCGGGGTGCCTGCGGGCGGTGTCCAGCGGGAGGGAGGCGATGAGCAGGGCGGGGATGCCGAGCGGTTCGTCGGTGGGCGTCGGCGCGTGCACGACCGGTGCCGTACGGGGGTGGAGCGGGGCGCCCGACTCGTCGACCGGGACCGCCCAGGTCACCGACCAGTGCGGACGCAGCCGCTCCTCGACCGGCCGGTCGGCGAGCAGGGCGGGCTCGACGGGGCCGTGGTGGAAGACGGTGCGCCAGCGGCCCCGTCCCCGCGCGGAGTCGTCGATGTGCGTGTACGGGCCGTGCACCGAACGGCTCAGGGTCCGCGTCCCGTCCGGGGTCTCGATGACGACCTCGTCCAGGCCGGGCAGCGTGAGCAGCAGCGCGTCGTCCACGGCGGCCAGCAGCCGGGCCACCAGGTCCTCGGCCGTGCCGTCGCGCAGCGGCAGCACGACGACGGTGTCGTACCCCTGGGGCGCGGAGCCCTCGGCGGGGAGCGGCAGCCGCAGCAGCGGTACGTGTCCGTCGCGGCGGCGCAGCTCGTCCCCGAGGCCGGGGGAGCCGACGGCCGCCGCCCGGGCCAGCTCGCGCGCCTCGGCCAGGGACCAGCGCACACCGCCGTGGCGGCCGAGCACCGCCGGCTCGTCGCTGACCGCGAGGACGGCGGCGAACCCGACGCCGAAGCGGCCCACCGCGGACTCGTGGCCCTCGCGCTTGGCGGAGGCCCGCAGGGTGCTCAGGGACTCCACGCCGGTGGCGTCGAGCGGCGCGCCGGTGTTCGCGGCGGCCAGCACGCAGCGGCCGTCCGGGTCGCCGGGGGCGGCGGGGTGCAGGGTGAGGCGGAGCCGGCCGGGGGTGCCGGCGCGGGCGGCGGCGTCGGCGGCGTTCTGGGCCAGCTCGACGACGAGGCGGTCGCGGTAGCCGCCGAGCGCGAGGTCCTCCTCGGCGTTGGCGTCCTCCCGGAACCGGGCGGGCCCGGACCCCCAGGCGTCGAGCACGCCGCGCCGCAGCCGTGCCGTCCCGAACGGATCGGCCCCCTCGGTCGCTTTCATGCTCACGCTCTCGACTCCGTCCGCTGGGTGGGAGACCGCGTATGCCTGTGCGGCCCAGTGTGCGCCCGAAGGTACCGTGCGAGCAGCCTCGGCCGTACCGGCGAGCCCGGCCGTCCCAGCCCGCCCGCACCCACGGCGACCGGCCGTCCCAGCGGTCGCCCTACGAGTGGCCCAGGTCCTCCGAAGCCCCGTCCGCCTCGTCCGGCACGGAGCCCCCGTCCCGCTCGGGCCGCAGCGAATACGCGTCCACCCGCATCGTGTCCATCGCATGCGGCGCAGGCTTCGGCGGCACCGGCATCACCGCGGCCTCCGAGTGCCCGCCGCAGCCGTACGCCAGCGACACCACATGGCCGTCCGCCGGACCGAACTCGTTCGCGCACACCCCGAAGGCCTGCTTCAGCGAGCCCGCCATCGGGATCAGGAACGCGCAGCTGACGCACGTCGCCGGGGCCGCCTGGGCCATCGGCGTCTTCGGGCCGAACGCCTCGTCCCAGCGGTCGGCCGCCGTGTACAGCCCGTACCGCGACAGCACCCGCGCCCGGCGCGTACCGAGCTCCTCCGCGACCGCGGCGATGGACCCACGGCTGGTCGCGGCCACCGGCCGGTCGGTCAGCTCGGCGTCCTCCGAGTCGACCAGCTCCGCCAGCTCATCGGAGACCACGGAGTTCGGCGGCGGCTCGTCCTCGCCGGTCCAGCCGGGCTCCAGGCGCAGGTCCTCCGCCTCGGTGGGCAGCAGGTCGCCGGGGCCCATGTCGCCGGGGCGCAGCCGCTCGCTCCACGGCACCCACTCCGGCGCCAGGAGTGCGTCGGCGCCCGGCAGCAGCACCGTCTCGTCCAGGGTGACGTTCTTCGCGCGGGAGGCCCGCGCCACCGTCACCGCCCAGCGCCAGCCCCGGTAGCCCGGCTCCTTGGCCTCGAAGTAGTGGGTGACGACCCGGTCCCCCTCGGAGACCACGCCGATGTGCTCACCGACCACACCGGGCGCGGCGGCCTCCTCGGCGGCCGCGCGGGCGAGGTCCACCGCCTGGGCACACAGGCGGTCGGGAACGGGGGTACGGGCCGTACGGCTTCGCGTCGTCGTCGCAGCACTCACAGGTCTTCGCTTCTCTCCATACGCCAGTCTCACGAGCGCGCCAGCTGCTGCACGATTGCCGTTTCGGCCAGACAAGTGCGGGCGGAGCGGACCTGAGGGCCGCGTCGACGTCCACACCCGTTGTGCCTGCCTCGGGCGCGCCTTCTGCCACCCATTCTGCGGGATCGCCGAGAGGCGCGCGGCCAAGAACAACCGCCGGTGGCGCGTTACGCACGCTACCCTCTCCGCCGCTCTGCGCCCACCTGCCCGTCCCAAACGTGCCGTATCCGTTCCCGCGGGTTTACCGCGCCGATGCCGATCGGACGGCGGTGGCGGCAGGCCCCGGACGGTTCCGGCGCGCTCGTCCGACAGGGCGTCACACGCGCGTCCGCGGCCGATCCCCGTTCATACCGGCCAGGGTTGGGGCACTATGACGGGGTGACTGCCGCCAGGTCGCACGACGGTCCCGGCCCGCTCCGCAGGGTGGGACGGGCGACGGGCCATGCCCTGCGCGCCCCGTTCACCGGCGCGGCGCGCGGTATCCGCAAGGCGACGCACGCCCACGGCGCGGGGGAATCCGGCCTCGGCAAACTCATCGAGCTGCACGCGGTGAACGGCGCGGGCGACGTCATGATCACGGTCGCGCTCGCCTCCACGGTCTTCTTCTCGGTGCCGACGGACGAGGCACGGGGCCGGGTGGCCCTCTACCTCGCCATCACCATGGCCCCCTTCACCCTGCTCGCCCCGGTGATCGGCCCGCTCCTGGACCGCCTGCCGCACGGCCGCCGCGCCGCGATGGCGGGCGCGATGCTGGCCCGTGCGCTGCTGGCGATCACCATGTCGGGCGCTGTCGCCACGGGGGGTCTGGAGCTGTATCCGGCCGCACTGGGCGTCCTGGTCTCCTCGAAGGCGTACGGCGTGGTGCGCAGCGCCGTCGTGCCACGCCTGCTGCCACCGAACTTCTCCCTGGTGAAGGCCAATTCCCGGGTCACCCTGGCCGGGCTGCTGGCCACCGGCGTGGCGGCCCCGATCGGGGCCGGCCTCCAGACCGTCGGCTCCGCCTGGCCGCTCTACGGCGCCTGCGCGATCTTCGTCGCGGGCACCTTCCTGGCCTTCACCCTGCCGCACAAGGTCGACTCCGCGAAGGGGGAGCGCCGGGCGCGGCTGATCGTCCCGCACCACGAGGAGGACGTCCCGCGCCCCGCCGCCGGCAACGGCAGCACCCGGGCCGACCTCCGCAGGCGCGGCAACGGGGGGAAACCGGCCAAGGAGCGGCCACCGGGCCTGCGGTCCGTCGGCCCGTCCGTCCTGCACGGGCTCCAGGCCAACGCCGCGCACCGGGCCCTCTCCGGCTTCCTCATCTTCTTCCTGGCGTTCCTGCTGCGCGAGCACCCGCTGGCCGGGCAGAGCGCGGCGGTCTCGCTCGGCATCGTCGGCGTGGCGGCGGGCGTCGGCAACGCCTGCGGTACGGCAGTGGGGTCCTGGCTCCGGGCGCGCGGGCCCGAGGTGATCATCGCGACGGTGCTCGGGCTCGCGCTGAGCATGGCGGTGCTCGCCGCGGTGTTCTTCTCCACCGTGCTGGTCGCCGCGCTGGGCGCGGTCGCCGGCTTCACCCAGGCCCTCTCCAAGCTGTCGCTCGACGCGATGATCCAGCGGGACGTGCCCGAGGAGGTCCGCACCTCCGCGTTCGCCCGGTCCGAGACGTTGCTCCAGATGGCGTGGGTGGTCGGCGGCGGCATCGGCATCGCCCTGCCGCTCAACGCGGCGCTCGGCATGTCGGTCGCCGCGGGCATTCTCGCGCTCGGCGCGGCCACGTCCGTACGGGGCCTCCTGGGGGCCGCGCGGCGCGGCACGCCGCACCCCCGCGTGGCATGAGCGGAGGCGACCGATAGCCTTCGGCCCATGACCGTTGCGTTCTTCTCCGGTAAGGGCCGTCGATTCGGCGTCGCTCTTGGTGCCGTGTCCGCGGGACTCCTTGTCCTGTCCGCCTGCGACAAGCCGACGCCGCTCGCCACCGTGACGGTCGGCAGTGACTCGGTGAACACCGAGGCCGCCTGCTACAACGACGGCGATGCGATCAAGGAGTCCCTGATCCAGGGCTGCCTCAACAAGAAGGCCGACAAGACCATCAAGGTCTCCATGGACGAGCAGGTCCGCTTCGGCGTCGACCCCGAGATCGCCGAGAACGGCTGGACGCTCTTCATCAACGGCCAGCAGGCCGAGCAGGAGCCGTTCGAGAAGACCTACCGGACGATCCCCGGCAACGCCTTCTTCGCCAGCCAGACGGGCAAGCCGGCCGAGAAGACGAACGTCTCCATCGTGGAGACCAAGGGCAAGAAGCTCACGGGCATCTGGCAGTTCGAGTTCAAGAAGGACTGACCCGCCGCCCGAAGAGCGCCCCTCGCTCCCTCCCCCGTCCTCGACCCTGAGGCTGTACCCGTGCGTGTGCTGGTCGTGACCGCTGTCCCGGTGGAACGGGACGCGGTCACGCGTGCGTTCGGGGGCGCCCCGGAGTCCGTGGCGCTGCCGGGGGCCGAGGTGCACCGCTGCGGGGCGTTCGACGTCCTGGCGGGCGGCGCGGGCCCGGCCGCCGCCGCCGCGGCCACCGCCTTCGCCCTCGCGTCCGAATCACGCCCGCCGGGCGCACCGGCCTCCGGCCCGTACGGTCTCGTCGTCTCGGCCGGCATCGGCGGCGCGTTCACCCCGCTGACCCCGCTCGGCTCGCTGGTCGTGGCGAGCGGCATCGTCGCCGCCGACCTGGGCGCCGAGACCCGCGACGGTTTCCTGCCCGTCACCGCGCTCGGCTTCGGCCGGGACCGCTTCACCCCGCCGCCCGCGCTCGTCCGGGACGTGGCGGCCGCCGCGGGCGCCGCCGCCGGCCCCGTCCTCACCGTCTCCACCGTGACCGGGACCGCCGAACGCGCCGCCGGCCTGCTCGCCGCGCACCCGGGGGCGCTGGCCGAGGCGATGGAGGGTTTCGGGGTCGCGGAGGCCGCCGCCCGGGCCGGTGTGCCCGTGCTGGAACTGCGGGCCGTCTCCAACGCCGTCGGCCCCCGCGACCGGGACGCCTGGCGCATCGGCGACGCGCTGGCGGCGCTCACCGACGCGTTCGGGAAGACGGCCCCCGTACTGGAAGGCTGGAACCGGCATGACCACTGAAGCGAACCCGGGCCCGATCGAGATCGCCTTCTCGCCCTGCCCCAACGACACCTTCGTCTTCGACGCCTGGGCGCACGGCAGGGTCCCCGGCGCGCCCGCGTTGGACGTGACCTTCGCCGACATCGACATCACCAACGGCATGGCCGAGCGGGGTGAACTGGACGTCCTGAAGGTGTCCTACGCCGTTCTGCCGTGGGTCCTCGACGACTACGCGCTGCTGCCGTGCGGCGGGGCGCTGGGCCGGGGCTGCGGGCCGCTGGTCCTCACCAGGGAACCAGGCCTCGACCTGACCGGCCGCACCGTCGCCGTGCCGAGCGAGCGCTCGACGGCGTACCTGCTGTTCCGGCTCTGGGCGGCGGAGCTGGTCCCGGGCGGCGTCGGCGAGGTCGTCGTGATGCCGTTCGACGAGATCATGCCCGCCGTACGGGACGGCAAGGTCGACGCCGGCCTGGTCATCCACGAGGCCCGCTTCACGTACCGGAACTTCGGCCTGCACAACCTCGCCGACATGGGCCGCCACTGGGAGGACACCACGGGCCTCCCGATCCCCCTCGGCGCGATCATCGCCAAGCGCTCCCTCGGCGAGGAGACCCTGCGACGCCTGGCCGACACGATCCGCAGCTCGGTCCGGCTGGCCTGGGACCACCCGGAGGTCTCCCGGCCGTACGTCCAGGAGCACGCCCAGGAGATGGACCCGGCCGTCGCGGACCAGCACATCGGCCTGTACGTGAACGAGTTCACCGCCGACCTCGGCGAGGACGGCTGCGATCGCAAGGCGGAGGGTCGCCCCGATACCGGATGTATCGGGGTGATCCCGACAACGCGGCGAGCGTGCGTGCCAGGCGTCGCCGAGCAGGCGGGACTTTCGAAACACGCCCTAGCCTCCCCGAACGGCCGGGTCAGACGTCGAGCTGGTCGGCGACCGCCCTCAGCAGGCCCGCGATCTTCGCGCCGGCGGCCTTGTCGGGGTAGCGGCCCCGCTCCAGCTGCGGCGTGATGTTCTCCAGGACCGTCGTCAGGTCCTGCACGATCGACGCCAGCTCGTCCGGCTTGCGGCGCTGGGCGGCCGCGACGGACGGGGTGGGGTCGAGGACCACCACGGAAAGGGCCTGGTCGCCGCGCTGGCCCGCGACCACGCCGAATTCCACGCGCTGGCCGGGCTTGAGTGCGTCGACTCCGGCAGGCAGTACCGACGAGTGGACGAAGACGTCGCCGCCGTCGTCGCGGGAGAGAAAGCCGAAGCCCTTCTCGCTGTTGAACCACTTGACTTTGCCGGTGGGCACGTCTGTCCTCGTCCTCGTACTCGTCGGTGTGCGGAAGAGCCGGGATACGGCTCCGGATAGCAGTACAGCGGGTCACCGTGACCCGCCCGGTCCCAGGCTAGTGGCCCTACGGCCGGTGACAAGACGTCGCCGGAGAGTTCCTCCGGGCTGGGAACTACCCTGGTCGCGTGAGTACTACTCCTTCAGGCGCAGGCGACCGGCTCGTTCAGGTCGGCGCGATCGTCTTTTTCGTCGGCGCGCTGGCCACACTGGTCACGGTCGCCCCACTGTTCCTGGGTACGGACCCGTTCCCTCCGGTCGCGTACGCCGTCTGCATGCTGATGGGCGTCGGGTTCCTGATCGCCGGGGCGGGCGTCGTCCGTTCGGCCTGGGTGAACTCGCCGAAACGGGCCGCGAACCGCGCCTGACGGCCGCTCCCGCCTACGCCGTACCCGTCGCCCGGTCCGCCTCGAAGGCCGCCAGCCAGACCGGGAAGCCCGTCAGGTCCTCCAGCACCACGCCCGCGCCCGCCGTCCGCAGCTCCGTCGCGTCGCACGGGCCTGTCGTCACCGCGACCGACAGCGCACCGGCCACCCGCGCCCCGCGCACGTCGCCGGTGTGGTCGCCGACGTACACCTGCGCACCGTGCTCGCGCAGGGCCTCGCCCTTGGCCTCCGCCCACAGCCCGCCGACCACCGTGTCCGGCTCGATCCCGAGGCGGGTCAGGTGCAGCTTCGCGTGCGCCGCGTACTTCGCCGTGACGACGATCGCCCGGCCGCCGAGCGCCCGCACCGCGGCCACCGACTCCCGTGCCCCGGCGAGGGCCGTGCTCGGGGCTATCGCGTGGCCGGGGTAGAGCTCCCGGTAGCGGGCGGCGGCGGCGGGCACCTCGTCGGCCGGGAACCAGTGCGCCAGCTCCGTCTCCAGCGGCGGGCCGAGGCGGCTGACCACCAGGTCCACGTCGATCGGCACGCCCTTCTCGGCGGACAGGACCCGGAAGGCCGCGGCGATGCCGGGGCGGGAGTCGACGAGCGTCATGTCGAGGTCGAAGCCGACCGTCAGGGGGTGGCGGCGCGGGTGCTGAACGGGGTGCTGGGCCGTGGTCGTCATGCCCGCCATTGTGCCGACCGGCCGGAGGAGGCCCCGGTGGCGGCCCCGAAGCCGCCGTCGGGTCCGAAATGCCGCCGCCTGGACTGAGGCGCGCACTTAGCCAAGCCTTATCGGGCCCGGCCCGGTGCCCGGCCTTCCCTCATGTTCCGTGTCCGTCCCGATGGGTTCACATGTCAGCGTCAGCGCCCGTGCGGGCCGCCGCGCCAATCCTGGCCGACGTGGGCCTGGGCCGCCCGGCCATCACGGACAAGGCCAAGGACGGCTTCTCCTACGACGTCAGCCCGGAGAAGATCGACCTCGCGGACGCGGACGTGGTCTTCCACTCGACGTACGGCGACCCGAAGAAGTCCAAGGAGACGGAGACCACCGGCAGCGGCCTGTGGAAGAACATGGACGCGGTGAGGAACGGCAAGGTCTTCGCGGTCGACGACCAGCTGTGGATCCAGGGCATCGGCTACACGGCGGCCGACAAGATCCTCGGCGAACTCCACAGGACCCTGCTGAAGTAGGACCCGGGAAAGCAGGCCCGGGGAGACAGGGCCCGGGGAAGCAGGGCCCGGGGAAGCAGGCCCGGGGAAGCAGGCCCGGGGAAGCAGGGCCCTGCCCTCACCCCGTACGCCTCCGCGCCCGCCACACCAGGTAGAGCGCGGAGGCGACGGCGGCGACGCGGACGACCACCGGCCAGGCCTCCAGCAGGACGTCCCGCATCGCACCCTCGCGGATCGGCTCGCCCCAGCGCCCCTCCATCCGCCCCCACACCCACACGAGGGCCCCGGCCGCCACCACGCCCGGCAGGCCGAGCGCCGCCCACTTCGCCTCCGTACGGGAGAGGGTGCGCGAGCTGTACGCGATCAGCCAGCCGCCCGCCAGCGGCAGCCAGGAGCCGGTGACCACGCCCGCGACGAGCAGGACGGCGGCCAGGAGCAGCAGCGGGTGCGCGAAGCCGCCGCGGGGGCCGGGGCCGGGGGCGACGGCTTCGGGCTCGGCGACCACTGCGGCCTTGCGGCGGCGGAGCTTCACGAGGCGCAGGGCTCGGCGGCGGCGGGCGGTCCCGGCGGCGTCCCCGGTGGCGGCCTCGCCCTCCTCGCCCTCCCCGTGCTCCCCTTCCTTCTCGTCCTTCTCGATGGGCCTGGGCCGCCTCCCGAGCAGTTCCGGGGCCTCGATGCCGCCGAAGAACCCGGGAATGGCGGTCCCCTCGTCGAAGGGGCCCGGCTCCAGGCGCCACCAGTCGGTCGCGTCGCCCGCGTCGCCCTGCTGGTCCTGGCCGAGCATGTGCGGGGCGGAGGGGTCGGGCCAGGCGTGGACCGGAACATCGTCGTCGGGGGCGGGTCCGGGGCGGGGTACGGCGGCAGGGTCGGCGGCGTCGGCGGTGTCCGTACGGCTCTGAGGTGCGTCCTCGGGACCGCGGCGCGACGCGCCCCGCCCGAAACCGGCTTTCGGCTTCCCGAGGGCCGTGCCCTCCCGGTCCCCGCCCGGCCGGGCCTCGGGCTCCTTCGGCTCCCTGGGCTCTTTGCGGAGGAGTCCGCTCCGGGGCCGGGGCAGGGATCGCCGCTGCTGCTCGCCGGTCCCCGCCCCGGTCCGGGCGGACGGCGGCGGGACCGTGCCGTCGGCCGACTCCGCGGCTGCGGCGACCAGTTCGTCCGGGCTGCCCAGCCTGCCGATGATGCGCCGCACGGTCGCCGGGGAGTCCGCGCCCGCCGTGCCGCGCTGCCGGTCGATCTCGCCCCGGAGCGTCGAAACCAGGCGCATCCGGGCGCCCGACGACAGCTGTTGCTGCTGGGCCAGGTCGCCGACCCGGCTCAGGTAGTCGTAGACGAGCTGGTCGCTCTCGATCCCCACGCGGTGCATCCCCTCTACCGGCCCTGCCCCGACGGTAGCGCTCCAGCGGCTACCGTGGGACGGATGGGGACGACCACACCACCGCGCACGCTCGCCGAAGCCCTGCGCGCCCGGGGCGACGAATCGCTGGCCGGGCTGCTGCGTGCCCGCCCCGACCTCCTCACCCCGGTGCCGAACGACATCACCCAGCTCGCCACCCGGGCCGGCACCCGGGCGTCCGTCGTCCGCGCGCTGGAGCACCTGGACCGGTTCGCGCTGCAGACCGCCGAGGCGCTGGCGGTGGCCCCGGACCCGGCCCCGTACGACACCCTGCTCTCCCTGCTCACCGGCGACGGGCTCGACGACGGCGAACAGCGCGACGACGCGGACGCGGCGATCACCGCCGCCCTGCCGGGTGCTCTGGCGACGCTGCGCGAACAGGCCATCGTCTGGGGCGGGGACGACCGGCTGCGGCTGGTGCGCACCGCCCGCGAACTGCTCGCCCCGTCCCCGCAGCACCCCTCCCCCACGGGCCTGGGCCCCACGGTCGCCGAGGCGACTGCGGGCATGTCGCCGGGCCGGATCCAGGAGATCCTGGCGGCGACCGGGCTGCCCGCCACGCACGACCCGGTCTCGGCCGTGGCGGCGCTCTCGGCCCTCTTCACGGACCGCACGCGGATGGCGGAGCTGCTGGACACCGCCCCCGTGGAGGCCCTGTCGGTCCTGGACCGCCTGGTGTGGGGCCCGCCGTACGGGGAGGTCACACCCAACCCCACTCCCCCCGTGAAGTGGCTGCGCGACCGGGGCCTGCTGCTGCCGGTCTCCACCCGCACGGTGGTCCTGCCGCGCGAGGCGGCCCTCCACCTGCGCGCCGGGCGCGCGCACCGCGTACCGGAACCGGTCCCCCCGGCCGTCGCGGCGGCCGCCGCACGCGATCCACAGGCTGTGGACGGAGCGGCGGCGGGCCAGGCGTTCACCGCGCTGTCCACGGTCGAGGAGCTGCTGAAGCTCTGGAACGGCGGCGGCCCCGCGATCCTGCGCGCGGGCGGGCTGAGCGTACGAGAGCTGAAACGCGCCGCGAACGCCCTGGACGTGTCGGAGACCGTCGCCGCCTTCTGGATCGAACTGGCCTACGGTGCGGGCCTGCTGGCCACCGACGGCGAGAGCGACGAACGGTACGCGCCGACGCCCGCGTCCGACGAGTGGCTCGACCTGTCCGCCGAGGACCGCTGGACGCACCTCGCCACCGCCTGGCTCGCCGCCACCCGGACCCCGGGCCTGATCGGCGGCCAGGACGCCAAGGGCCGGGCCCTGTCCGCGCTCGGCCCGGAGCTGGACCGCTCGGCCGCCCCCGACGTACGCCGCCGGGTCCTGGCCCTTTTCGCCGAACTCCCGCCGGGCACCGCCCCGGACGCCGAGACGCTGCTGCGACGGCTGCGCTGGGAGCGCCCGCTGCGCGGCGGAACGACCCCTGCGGCCACCGGTCCGGGCTCGGCCTCGACGGAGGGGACGGACCTCCGCTCCCGCCTCGCCCTGTGGACGCTCAACGAGGCGGAGCTGCTGGGCATCACGGGCCGGGGCGCGCTCTCCTCACAGGCCCGCGCCCTATTGGACGAGGGCCCGGCCGCGGCGGCAGCCCGCCTCGCACCGCTCATTCCCGAACCACTGGACCACGTCCTGCTCCAGGCCGACCTGACGGCGGTGGCGCCCGGCCCGCTGGAACGCCCGCTCGCGGAAACCCTCTCGGTCCTGGCCGACGTGGAGTCCAAGGGCGGGGCGACGGTGTACCGCTTCACGCCCGGTTCGGTGCGCCGCGCCCTGGACGCCGGGCAGGCGGCGGCCGACCTGCACGCGTTCCTGGCCGCGCACAGCCGTACGCCGGTGCCGCAGCCGCTGAGCTATCTGATCGACGACGTGGCCCGCCGCCACGGTCACCTGCGGATCGGTTCGGCGTCCGCGTACGTACGCTGCGACGACGAGGCGGTCCTCAACGAGATCCTGGCCGACCGCCGCTCGACGGGCCTCCGCCTCCGCCGCCTGGCCCCCACGGTCCTGGCCTCCCAGTCCGACCCCGGCTCCCTCCTCGAGGCCCTGCGCGACATGGGCTACGCACCCGCCGCCGAATCCGCCGAGGGCGACGTCCTGATCACCCGCGCCGGCGCCCGCCGCACCCCGCCCCGCACCCCTCCCGCCCCGGTCCCCGAGGGCCCGCCGGTCCCGGACGCCACGCTGCTCGGAGCCGCGGTACGGGCCATCCGCGCGGGCGACACGGCCGCCACGGTGGTCCGCAAGGAAACGTCCGAGGACGCGTCGTCCACCACCACTCCTTCCGGCTCCCTCCCCCGCACCACTCCCGCCGAGACCCTGGCCACGGTCCAGGCGGCCGCGATGACGGGCTCGGCCGTCTGGATCGGCTACGTCAACGCGGACGGCGCGGCCAGCCAGCGGGTGATCGCCCCGGTCCGCGTGGAGGGCGGCTTCGTCACGGCGTACGACCACACGGCCGACGAGGTCCGTACGTACCCGCTGCACCGGATCACGGGGGTGGCGGAGCTGGCGGACGAGGGGAAGGGGTAGGCGCGGGGCGCCCCGGCCTCACCTGTGTCGAGCTGCGTTCAGCAGAGCCACCGGCCGCTCCACATCCGTCCAGGGGCCCCGCCCGGCCCAGGGCCTCACCGTTGAGCTGCCGTCGTGCCGTGTTCGGTGTGCGGTCGTGTGTGGTGGAGCCCTCCAGTAGGAGGGCGTTTCCCGGCCTGTGAGTGACGTGGGAACGGCCTCGGGCGGCCATGGGGACCGGTCAGTCGGACGGGAGCTTCACGGAGGGGCAGCCGTGTTGCTTTCCGGTGGCGTCGAGGAAGGCCTGGAAAACGTCTCGGGGGGCCGAGTCCGACGGATCCGAGCGGTTCAACGGTTTCAGGTAGCGATGGTCCCAGCGCACGCCGAGGTAGAGCTCCTTGCCTCCGCACTTCAGGATGGCCCGGCTGTTTCCGTCCACCACACCCGTGCCGTCCGGCAGGTCCTCGAAACCGACGCTTTTCTTGAGACGTTCGTTGACGATGTTCGGGTCGAAGCTGGAACCGAACGACAACTGGGGTTCGTCCTGACCGCCGGACTGGTAGAGGTCGCAGGCCCAGGAGTCCGAGGGTGCTCCGCTGGTGCGCTGCACTTCGAGCTTGGCATCGCCCTTGGCCACGGCGCTGCCCGGCAGATGGAGTCCGGGGATCCCGCACATCGAATCGGCCGTGATCGCCTCCGGGCTCGTGGGCGGCTGCACCTTGGGGGTCTGCAACGGGGTGTCGTTGGTGCACCCGGCAGCGGCGGCGACCTTCTGCGCGGCGTCCACGAGCATGCTCGTGAGCTTCTGGGGATCCACGACTCCCCTTTTCAGTTCCACCTCGACGACCTGAGCGTTGTCGGGTACCGGGGCCAACTTCACGCCGCCGTCCAGAACCCCGCGGACCTTGTACCTGCACTTTTCGGGCAGCATGACCCAGCCGCGGCTCCCGGAGACGGCCCCGGTGACTTCCCCCGACAGGAAGGACCTGCTTGAGGAGTTGTCCCAGGTGTACGTGCTGAACGGGAAATCCGGTGGGTGGACGGCGGTGTTCATCACCATCTCCAGCTCCTCGGCCGCCGTGATCCTGCTGGTGCGGCTCACCGTGCAGCGGAACGACACGTCGTCGCTGATGCCTTCCGTCACGTCCGAGATACGGCCCCGGGTGTCGAGGAGCGACTCGGCCTGCTCGCCGGTCAGCTTTCCCGCGCACAGTTCCGTGGCGGCGAACACGTTCGTGTCCCACCACAGGAACAGCCCGGCGAGGACCGACAGGCCCGTGCCGCTCGCGACGGCGGCGATCGCCTTCTTGTTCTTCATGCCTTGATCCTGCTTCCAGGCCGGATTCCTGTTCTAGACCTTCGGCTTGAGCGCGTCGATGGTGATGCCGCGGCCAGCGGCATAGCTCTGCTGGGCCTCGCTCTTGGCGACCTCCGTCACGGCATTGGACGCTGCGCCCGGCTGCTCCTGGTGCCAGTTGTCGAAGAAGGCATCGAGTGCGTCCATGGCTACGGCGTTTCGTGTCGACCGGTCTTCCCGCGCCACCATTCCGTTCTCACTCGTGACCGCGGTGAGCCACTGGTTGGCACCGATGTCGACCGAGCGCTGCGCGATATCGCCGATGATGGGGATCCCGGTGATCAGACCGCCTCCGACGTGGTAGCCGTGGCGGCCGCGTAGGCCGACTCCGCCTTCTTGAATTCGGCGGCCATGTCGTCCCAGGCCTTGGCAGCAGCGGTGAGCTTGCCGTAGCTGGTCGTCATGATCTTCTTGTACGTGAGCCCCATGTCCTACTGCCCCTGCCCGAAGGCGGTGATCGCGACGGCCGTCTCCTCGTCGCTCTTCTTTCCCGCGTTCTCGGTCTGGGTCCTGACCTCGCCGGCCAGCTTGCCGGAAGCCGCCCTCTTCTGCGTCGAGTCCGTACCGAAGTCAGACCCGCCGCCCCCGCCGCCTGCCGGGGACAGTTGGTTCAGGCGCATGCGGTCGTCTTGACGTGCGGCCGCCTCGCCGCGCAGTTGGGCCCATTCCTCATCGAATCCCATCGTTGCTGCCCCCGTGGTATGCATCGAGACGGTGTCACCTTGGACACCAGTTCTATCAGGGCATCGAGGTGCGGTTCACAGCCCCTGCGGCCAGTGCCTGAGAGCACAACGGCTCCCGAGACGTGGCGAGCGAGAACGGTGCCAGGCCGGCCGCCGGTCCAGGTGAGAGCGCGCGGAGCAGGTGGATGTCATCGGTTGTCATCGGTCCCCGTTCGACCACTGAGGACGGCCTCGCCACGCATGTGGATGGTGGACAGGCGCGGCCGGCCGTCTCCGGGGAGAGCACAGAGGTGCGGTTCGTCGCGCCGGCCGAACTGGAGGCGCTGCCCTCGCACCACACCCAGCCCTCCGCCTGCGCCACCTCACCGAGGGCCGTGACCGGCCTTTGAGGGCTGAGGCTCGAACTCGCGAGCACTTCATCGTTCCGGCCCAGCCCTCGTACCCGTCTGCGATGCTGCGGACATGTCCATCGCCCGTCGCGCCCCCGAACCCGTGTCGCCCGCGCCGCCCCCCGCGCCGATGCCTCCGCTGCTCACGCAGTCCTGGCTGGATCTGGCGTTCCTGCACTGGGCCGTCGATCCGGCGGACGTGGCACCGCTGTTGCCGCGCGGCACCGTGCCGGACACCTTCGACGGGGCGACCTACGTGGGGCTCGTGGCGTTCCGGATGCAGCGGGTGAGCGGGCTCGGGCTGCCGGGGATTCCTTACCTGGGTACGTTCCCCGAGACCAACGTCCGGCTGTACTCGGTGGACGAACGCGGTCGGCGCGGCGTCGTCTTCCGGTCCCTCGACGCCTCGCGCCTGATTCCGGTCGTCGTGGCGCGGGCCGCGTTCCGGCTGCCGTACGTGTGGTCCCGGATGGACATCGGGCGCTCCGGCGACACCCTCACGTACACGAGCACCCGACGGTGGCCCGGTCCACGCGGTGCGCGGAGCAGGATCGTGCTGCGCACGGGGGACGTGATCGACGAACCCACACCCCTGGAGCACTTCCTGACCGCCCGCTGGGCCCTGCACAGCTCGTTCTTCGGGCGGACCGCCTATCTGCCCAACGTCCATCCCCGGTGGCCCCTGCACCGGGCGGAGCTGGTCGAGTGCGACGAGGACCTGGTGGCCTCCGGTGGGCTGCCCGCGCCGGTCGGGGATCCGGTGAGCGTGCTCTACTCGCCGGGCGTACCGGTGCGCTTCGGGCCGCAGCGGCGCGGGACCTGAGGGTTGGGCGGCCCCAGGTCCCGGATCTGGACCCGGACCCGGACCCGGACCCGGCGCGATCGTCAGGCGGGATCCATGTCCGAGAACCGCTCGAAGGTGTCCGTCCCCGTGGCGCCCTTCTTCCAGGTGACGGTCAACGTGTCGCCGTTCTGCCGCAGGTTGCCGACCCGGTCCTTGCTCTTGACCCGGACGCCGTCCTCCTCGCACAGCAGAGCCATCTCCAGGAAGTCGCCGCTCTCGTCCTCCTGCCAGCGGCCCTTGCACTCCAACCCGTCGCGGATGCTGAAGATCGCGTTGATCCTCGTGGGCTCGTCGGTGTATGCCTCGCCGAGCCCGAGCATCGTGGAGTCCGGCATCTTCCACACCGCCTGGAGACCGGTACCGGTGGGCTGGGGTACGAACGGGTTGTCCGAGCGTGCGGGCGGCGAGGCGGACGGTTCACCGGCCGGGTCCGTCGTCGGATCCGTCACCTCCGGGCTCTCCCCGGTGCTCCCGTCGGCCCCGGAGGCGCTCGGGGTCCCCACGTTCGTCGGTGACTTGGCGTCGTCGCTGCCGCTGTCGCTCCCCCGGCCCACGGCGAACCAGACCCCGCCGCCGATCACCGCCACGGCCAGCACAGCGGCGACCGCGACGAGCGCCGTCCTCTTCCGCGGCGCGGGCGGACCCGGCTGCGGCGGCGGAAAACCCCCGGCCCCGGGGGTCCCGTACGGGCCGTGGGGCGGTTGACCGCTCCCGTACGCCTGTCCGCTCCCGTACGGATCGTGTTGCGCCTGGCCGCTCCCGTACGGATCGTGTTGCGCCTGGCCGCTCCCGTACGGGTCGTGGGGCGCCTGGCCGCTCCCGTACGGCGTGGGCTGCGCGCCGTATCCGTACCCTTGCGGGGGCGCGTCCTGGACCGGCTGCGCGTACGGGTTCCCGGCGACCGGCTGCTGTCCGCTTCCGGGACCCGGCTGCTGTCCGCTTCCGGGGCCGGGCTGCGGCTGTCCGGGCTGCGGCGGGCCGTACCCCGGCTGCGGGGGCAGCGGCGGAGGCGGTGGTGCGTCGAAGGGCTGCGGCGGCTGGGCCCCCGATGGCGTCGGCGGCTGCTCGTCGTACGGCTGGGACACGCGTGACCTCCCCCGTACCGGCACCCTGCCGGCACGCCACCTCTTTGTACCAGCCACCGGTCCACCGCCCCTGGCCACATCCGGCCTCCCTGCCACCCTCCGGTTCCGGCCTCCATACACGCCCACCCCGCCCCGCCCCCCGATGCGGCACACTGGACGTTTGGCCGCATCCGTGGCCGCACCCCGCAGAAAGGGCCGAAGCGCGTGACCGGACCCCTCATCGTCCAGAGCGACAAGACGCTGCTCCTCGAAGTCGACCACGACCTGGCGGACGCCTGCCGTCGTGCCATCGCACCGTTCGCGGAGCTGGAGCGTGCGCCCGAGCACATCCACACGTACCGGGTCACCCCGCTCGGGCTGTGGAACGCCCGCGCCGCCGGGCACGACGCCGAGCAGGTCGTCGACGCCCTGGTCGAGTACTCCCGCTACCCCGTGCCGCACGCGCTCCTGGTCGACATCGCCGAGACGATGGCGCGGTACGGGCGGCTCACCCTGTCCAAGCACCCCGTGCACGGGCTCGTGCTCACCAGCACCGACCGGCCCGTGCTGGAGGAGATCCTCCGGTCGAAGAAGGTGCAGCCGCTGGTCGGGGCGCGGATCGACCCGGACACCGTGGCCGTGCACCCCTCCGAGCGCGGGCAGGTCAAGCAGACCCTGCTCAAGCTGGGGTGGCCCGCCGAAGACCTCGCGGGGTACGTCGACGGCGAGGCCCACCCGATCGAGCTGGCCGAGGACGGCTGGGCGCTGCGGCCGTACCAGAAGCAGGCCGTCGAGGGGTTCTGGCACGGCGGGTCCGGCGTCGTCGTACTGCCTTGCGGGGCGGGGAAGACCCTCGTCGGGGCCGGTGCCATGGCCGAGGCCAAGGCGACCACCCTGATCCTCGTCACCAACACCGTCTCCGCCCGGCAGTGGAAGCACGAGCTGGTGAAGCGGACCTCGCTGACCGAGGAGGAGATCGGCGAGTACAGCGGGACGAAGAAGGAGATCCGGCCGGTCACCATCGCCACCTACCAGGTGCTGACCACCCGGCGGAAGGGCGTGTACCCGCACCTGGAGCTCTTCGACTCCCGTGACTGGGGGCTCGTCGTCTACGACGAGGTCCACCTGCTGCCCGCGCCCGTCTTCAAGTTCACCGCCGACCTCCAGGCCCGGCGGCGGCTCGGTCTCACCGCGACGCTGGTGCGGGAGGACGGGCGGGAGTCCGACGTCTTCTCGCTCATCGGGCCCAAGCGGTTCGACGCCCCGTGGAAGGAGATCGAGGCGCAGGGCTACATCGCGCCCGCCGACTGCGTCGAGGTCCGGGTCAACCTCACCGACGCCGAGCGGCTCGCGTACGCGACCGCCGAGGCGGAGGAGAAGTACCGGTTCTGCGCCACCACCGCGACCAAGCGGAAGGTGACCGAGGCGCTGGTGCGCAAGCACCAGGGCGAGCAGACCCTCGTCATCGGCCAGTACATCGACCAGCTCGACGAGCTCGGTGAGCACCTGGACGCCCCCGTGATCAAGGGCGAGACCAGCAACGCCCAGCGCGAGAAGCTCTTCGAGGCGTTCCGCCAGGGCGAGATCAGCGTCCTGGTCGTCTCCAAGGTCGCCAACTTCTCCATCGACCTGCCCGAGGCGACCGTCGCCATCCAGGTCTCCGGGACCTTCGGGTCACGTCAGGAGGAGGCCCAGCGGCTGGGCCGCGTCCTGCGGCCGAAGGCCGACGGGCACGAGGCCCGGTTCTACTCGGTCGTCGCCCGCGACACCATCGACCAGGACTTCGCGGCGCACCGCCAGCGGTTCCTGGCCGAGCAGGGGTACGCGTACCGCATCGTCGACGCGGACGAGCTGCTCGCCGGCAACTGACGTCTCCGGAAGGGGCGGGCGTTCAGCTGCGCCGGCCGACGACGCCCGCCTCTTCCGCGTACTCCCCCAGGACGACGACGCCGAACGCCGTGGTCACGAACACCTTCACGGCGCGTACCGCGTCGCCGACGCGGTGGGGTCGGTGGTGACCGGTGGCCGCGGTCGCGCCGTGCGCGGGGCCGGTCCTGCGTGGGTTCAGGGTGGCTGTGCTCATGTGTCCATGGTGCTCCCGTCACCCGTTCGGGCGCGTCGGTCCGCAGACGGAACCCGGTGAGCGGGCGAGTAACCCTGCGGTGCCATGCCCGGTTCCCGCATCCCCTACGGGTACCCCTTGCATCACCGGCTCCGGCGGAGCCCGTATTCCGTTTCGACCGTGCCGCCCGCTGTGGCTACAATCGCCGGTCTGCCCGCCTCCCGCACCGTGGTACCGGCCTTTCGCTGCCGGCAGCCGGGGGAGCGCCGCCGACCGGACGGAAACCGGTCGACACCCACGCGAACCAACCTTCCGAGCGGACCGCCCCGCCCCGGCTCCGGCCGGCATCGGCGTGCGGTCCGCCGTCCTGCGTTGAAGAGCCGGAGGCAACACCGTGCCCGCGCACGTAGCAGAGAGCGATTCCACCCTCGACCCCCTGGCGCGCGAGCGTGCCCATCTCGCCGCGTCCCGCGCCGCCCTCCGCGGCATGCGTGAGGACGTCCAGGCCCTCGACATCCGCGATGTCACCGCGAACTGGGTCAACGCCGCCGTGCTCCAGGCCCAGATCGACGACCGCATCAAGGCGCTCGCCGACCTCTCCCACACCCCGCTGTTCTTCGGCCGCCTCGACTATCTGCACGCCGTCGGCGGCGAGCTGGCCGAGGGCGCGGCGGGCGAGCGGTTCTACATCGGGCGCCGGCACGTCCACGACGCCGCCGGGGACCCCATGGTCATCGACTGGCGTGCGCCGGTCTCCCAGCCGTACTACCAGGCGTCCCGGAAGAACCCCCAGGACGTCGGGCTCCGCCGCCGCTTCGGCTACACGAGCGGCGAACTGACCGCGTACGAGGACGAGCACCTCACCGACCCGGGCGCGGACGGCCCCGAGGCCGAGCAGACCAGCCGGCTGCTCCAGGCGGAGATCGAGCGGCCGCGCGTCGGCCCGATGCGCGACATCGTCGCCACCATCCAGCCGGAGCAGGACGAGATCGTACGGAGCGGCCTCGGCGGGACCGTCTGCGTGCAGGGCGGGCCCGGCACCGGAAAGACCGCCGTCGGCCTGCACCGCGTCGCGTATCTCCTGTACGCGCACCGCGAGCGGCTCGCCCGCACCGGAACCCTCGTCATCGGGCCGAACCGTTCCTTCCTGCAGTACATCGAGCAGGTCCTCCCCGCCCTCGGCGAGCTGGAGGTGAAGCAGGCCACCGTCGACGACCTGGTGCGCAGCGGCGTCGAGGTCCGGGGCGAGGACGAGGCGGCCACCGCCGTCGTCAAGGGCGACGCCCGCATGGCCGAGGTGCTGCGGCGGGCCATCCGCTCCCATGTGACCGCCCCCACCGAGTCCGTCGTCGTGGTGCGCGGGTCCCGGCGCTGGCGGGTGCCCGCGTACGAGATCCAGGAGATGGTCGACGAGCTGCTGGCCCGCGACATGCGGTACGGGGCCGCGCACGAGGCGCTGCCGCGGCGGATCGCGCACGCCGTCCTCGTACGGATGGAGGAGGCCGGGGAGGCGCCCGACGACCGGGTGCAGAACGCGGTCGCCCGCAACCCTGCCGTGAAGGCCGCCGTCAAGGCGATCTGGCCCGCCGTGGACCCGGCGAAGCTGGTGCTGCGGCTGCTCTCCGACGCGGAGTTCCTGGCCGCGCACGCGGAGGGCCTGCTGAGCGAGGACGAGCGGAAGCGGCTCCTGTGGGCGAAGCCCGCCCGCAGTGTGAGGTCCGCGAAGTGGTCGGCGGCGGACGCCGTGCTGATCGACGAGGCGAGTGACCTGATCGCCCGTACGCACTCGCTCGGCCATGTCGTGCTCGACGAGGCGCAGGACCTCTCCCCCATGCAGTACCGGGCGGTGGGGCGGCGGTGCTCGACCGGTTCGGCCACCGTCCTCGGGGACCTCGCGCAGGGGACGACCCCGTGGTCCACGGAGAGCTGGAGCGAGGCCCTGTTCCACCTGGGCAAGGCGGACGCGGTGGTGGAGGAGCTGACGGCCGGCTTCCGTGTGCCGCGCGAGGTCATCGCGTACGCCTCCCGGCTGCTGCCCGCGATCTCGCCGGGGCTCGCGGCGGTGGAGTCGGTGCGTGAGTCGCCCGGCTCGCTGGTCGTACGGGAGGTGCCCGCCACGGAGGTGCTGGATTCCGCCGTCGTCTCCGCCTGCGAGGAGTCGTTGCGCCACGAGGGGTCGATCGGGCTGATCGCCGCCGACGCCCGGATCCCGGCGCTGGGCGCGGCACTGACGGCGGCGGGCCACGCGTACCTCTCCCCCGGTGAGGAGACGACCGCCGCGTCCCGGCTGACGCTGGTGCCGGCGTCGCTCGCCAAGGGCCTGGAGTACGACTACGTGGTGCTCGACGAACCGGCGGCCGTGGTCGACGGCGAGCCGGACGAGCGGACCGGGCTGCGGCGGCTGTACGTGGCGCTGACCCGTGCGGTGTCGGGGCTGACCGTGGTGCACGCGGCGCCGTTGCCGGAGGCGCTGGAGCGGTAAGGGCGTGCGGTGGGGCGGGAACCTCGGTGGCTCCCGCCCCTCCCTCGGCTCCGGCTCCCGGAGCCCGCCCGCCGTCGGTGTCAGGCGTCCAGCGCCTCGCGCCACTCCCGTACGGCTGCCGCGTCCACCGGGGCCGACCAGCCCCGGGGCCGGGCCGCACCGCCGATGTGGAACGCGTCGATCCCCGCGGCCAGCAGCCGGGGCAGGTGGTGCAGGTGGAGGCCGCCGCCGACCAGGACCTGCGCCACGTATCCCGGCTCGCCGGTGCGCGCCGCCTCGGCCAGGAGCGTCGGGATGCCGGCGTCCACCCCGTCCGGCGAACCCGCCGTGAGGAACGTGTCGAGACCGGGCAGGTCGGCGAGCTGCTTGCGCACGGCGTCGCGGTCGGCGGCCCGGTCGATCGCCCGGTGGAACGTCCACCGGCAGCCGTCCAGCTCGGCGACGAGCCGCTCGACGGCGACGAGGTCGGCGTGGCCCTCCTCGTCGAGGAAACCGAGCACGAACTCCTCGGCCCCCGCCTCCCGCATCTCGTGGGCCTTGCCGACGAGTACATCGACGTCACCGACGGCGAAGCCGTCCGCCACCCTGAGCATCACGCGCAGCGGGATGTCCACGGCGGACCTGATCGCCGCGAAGGTCTCCCGCGACGGGGTCAGACCGTCGGCGGCCATGTCGGTGACCAGTTCGAGGCGGTCTGCACCACCGGCCTGGGCGGCGACCGCGTCCTCCGCGTCGAGAGCGATCACCTCCAGGACTGCACGGTTGCTCATGGGTCCCCATTCCTCCGATACACAGCTATAGGTCTAGTCCAATGGTCAGCCTACGGGTCGGTAGACGGACAGCGCAGCCCTCCATCTCAACCCACAGACGCGGCGACGCGCGACCCGGCCCCGCAGACGAGTGGCGCGCCCCTTCGGCCACACCTTGCACTTCATAGGGGAGGGGGGTATACATGGGGAGAGAAACAGATACCCCCTAGGGGTATCCGGACGGCTTCAGGGAGGACCCCGTGTCCGTGCATTCCGCCACCACCGCCACCACCGCCGCCGGCTCCGACGCCGGCACCGCCGCGGTCGAGCTCGCGATCGGCGGGATGACCTGCGCCTCGTGCGCGGCCCGGATCGAGAAGAAGCTCAACCGGATGGACGGCGTCGAGGCCACCGTGAACTACGCCACCGAGAAGGCGAAGGTCACCTACCAGGGCGCCGACGTGTCCGTCGACGACCTGATCGCGACCGTCGAGGCCACCGGGTACACCGCCCGGCCGCCCGCTCCACCCGCCTCCACCGCATCCCCCGGGGGCAACGGTACGGGCACGGCGGGCGCGGCCGGCCCCGAGGCGGGGAGCGTGGAGAGCGCGGACGACGGGCTCACCACCCTGCGCCAGCGCCTGGTCACCGCCGTCCTCCTCGCCGTCCCGGTGATCGCGATGGCGATGGTGCCGGCGCTCCAGTTCGACTACTGGCAGTGGCTCTCCCTGACGCTGGCCGCACCGGTCGTCACCTACGCCGCCTGGCCGTTCCACCGTGCCGCCTGGACCAACGCGAAGCACGGCGCGGCGACGATGGACACGCTGATCTCCGTCGGCACGTCGGCGGCGTTCCTGTGGTCGTTGTGGGCGCTGTTCTTCGGGACCGCGGGCATGGTCGGGATGACGCACCCCTTCGAGCTGACCATCGCCCGCAGCGACGGCGCCGCGAACATCTACCTGGAGGCAGCGGCCGGGGTGACGGCGTTCATCCTCGCCGGGCGCTACTTCGAGGCCCGTTCGAAGCGGAAGGCCGGGGCGGCGCTGAAGGCGCTGATGGAGCTGGGGGCGAAGGAGGTCACGGTCCTGCGCGACGGCGTCGAGACGACGATCCCGACCGCGGCGTTGCAGGTCGGGGACCGTTTCCTGGTCCGTCCCGGGGAGAAGATCGCGACGGACGGGACGGTGGTCGAGGGCTCGTCCGCCGTGGACGCCTCGATGCTGACGGGCGAGTCCGTCCCCGTCGAGGTC